>NZ_JBLFFG010000001.1:0-1538435 GCF_051400635.1 Sphingomonas radicis | reverse complement strand
GCCGCCAAACACGAATACAAGCGCGCCTACCTGCCCGTGAACCGCCTCGAAGACGGATCCATGTGGAACTGGTGAGGGGAAGCCATCCCGGAATGAAACAGGGGGGAGCCACTATAGGTAGCGGCCCTTACTGGCATTCCTGCGCTATAGCTGCGAAAACAGGTTCAAAGCCCCGAGGGTCGCACTTCCGGGACTTGGGCCGGGCGGTTCTTCCCCTCTTCCACCGCCCGGCCATCCTTTCGAAATCGACGCCGATCAGCCTTCCTCGACCGAAGCGCCGGGACCGTTCTTCAGAATCGACTCGATCGCGTTCTTCGCGCCGGCCTTGCTGGCATAGCCTTCGGTCCAGAAGATCACTTCCGAATGATGCTTGAACTTGGCGACATATTCCCCCGCCTTGTTCTGCTCGATCACGAACTTGTGCGCCATAAGCAACTCCTCGTTTCGGAACCGCAATGCTAACCCGAAAATCGGGCCGGTGAATAGTGCATGGCGTCTATTCCGGCGATTGTGCGATCGGGCACACTGCCCAGCAGGAGCGCCGCGGCCAGTCTGGCAGCGGCAGGCGCGGTCTGGATACCGAAGCCGCCCTGCCCCGCACACCAGAAGAAGCCCTCCACCGACGGATCGAAGCCGTAGACGGGCAACCGATCCGGCGCGAAGCTCCTGAGGCCCGCCCATTTGTGCTCGAGCGCCGCGACACGCCAATCGACGACATGCTCGAACCGATCGATCGCGGTCGCAACGTCGATCTCCTCGGGCGCGGCATCGCCGGGCTCGACAGGTGTCTCGTCGTGCGGGCTCAGCCACAGCCGGCCGCCCGCTTCCGGCTTGAAATAGAAGCTGCCGGTGAGATGGCCGACGTGCGGCAGGTGCGGCGGCGGCGCAGGATCGGTGCGGAGCTGCACCATCGTGCGGCGATAGGGCTGGATGCCGAGCGGCCTCGCCCCGGCGAGCCGCGCAACCGTATCCGCCCAAGCGCCCGCGGCGTTGACCAGCACACCGGCTTCGAAGTTCCCTGCGCGCGTCTCGATCCGCCAGCCGCCCGATACGCGCGTCGCGGCGCGCAGCTCGGCGGAAGTCACCAGCTCGGCACCGGCACGCTTGGCAGTCGCAAGAAAGGCGACGTGGAGACCGCCCACGTCGATATAGGCGCAGCTCGGCTCGAACACGGCGTACTGCCATTGGGGCCGCAGCCCTGGCAGCGTATCGTGCGGATCGACTTCACGAAGCTCGACGCCGGTCCCCGCAAATTGGGTCAGAAAGGCATCGACCGAACCGCGCTCGTCCGCACGCGCAATATGGAGCGAGCCGAGCGGCGCGAGGAAGCCGCCTGCGTCGAGCGCTGCGCGCGAGGCAGTGGTGAGCGGCTGGACATGCGGGCCGCCATAGGTTTCCGACCAATAGGCAGCCGACCGGCCGGTCGCATGATAGCCGGGCCGCTCCTCGCCCTCTAGCAGCAGCACGCGCGCGTGCGAGGCGAGCTCCGCCGCAAGGCTCGCTCCCGCGATTCCCGCACCGACAATGGCAATGTCGTAACGGCTCAACGCTTCACCGCCCGCTCGGCCAGAAACGCATCGATCTCGCCCAGCGCGCGGTTACGCACTGGATCGACCTCACGCAGGATCTCGTGCGCGCTTTCCTTGCCGAAGGTCACGATCCGCGCATCGGGAAGGCGCGGCCCGAGCGCAAGCGCCGCACGGGCATCGACCAGCCCGTCGCGCTCCGCCACCAGCATCAGCACCGGCACTTTCAGCGTCTCGAGCCGCGGATCGGCGGCGAGTTCGCGGTTCGAGCGGAAGCCCTCGATCACCCAGCGCCAGCTCGGTGGGCCGGTGAGCAGGCCGCGCTGGTTGGTCTGCCACCAGATCTCGTCGGCGTAACGATCCGGGTCGTGCGTAAGCAGCGCAGCTCGCGTCTCGGTGGTGTAGGGTTTCTCATTGCCTTTCCACGCGGGGCGCGAAGGGTTGCCTAAACCGCCTAGAATCCGCGCGGCGCGCTCGCCGAAGCGGCCGAAGGGGCTCCGGAAGCCCAGCATCGGCGCGACCAGCACCGCGGCATCGGGCGTGATCGCTCCTTCGACGAGCGCGCGCAGCGCCAAATGCCCGCCCATCGAATGGCCGATCACCACATGCGGACCCGGGGTGTTCGCTGCCCACTCGGCGTAGAAGCCGGCGAGGTCGCGGACGAAATCGGCATAATCCTCGATATGGCCGCAATTGGCTGTGGGCGTGAGCCGGCCCGAACCGCCCTGGCCGCGCCAGTCGAACGAAGCGACCGACCAACCCTGCCCATGCCAGTGCGCGAAGGATTCGAGATACTTCTCGAAGATGTCGCCGCGTCCGCCCAGGAACAGGATCGAACCGCGCGGCTCGGGCGCCTCTGCAGACCAGGCGAATGCGCGCAGATCCCAGCCGTCGCTTGCCTTCCAGCGGTGCATCTGGGCGCCGGCGGGAAGCGCGCGGCGGTCTATAGGGGAAGTTGCCATGGGGCTTGGTTACGTTTTGATAAGCCATCGCGTCTAGGCATTTGCGGCTATGGGGGCCGCGTTTCCAATAATCCTGCTCGGCGCGCTGGTGCTGCTACTCGTCTCGGCGGGCATCCAGGACGCGCGGACGCGCGAGATCGCCAATTGGAAGAACGCCGCGATCGCACTGCTCGCACCGGCCTGGTGGTGGGCCAACGGGCTCGCGCCCTGGCCCGACATGGCGATCCAGCTGGGCGTGGCCGCGGCCGCCTTCGCGCTTTTCGCGGCTGCCTATGCCCTTGGTCAGATGGGCGGCGGCGACGTCAAGATGATCGGCGCGCTCGCGCTGTGGCTGCCCGTCCAGATGCTCGCATGGATGCTGCTGCTGATGTCGCTGCTCGGCGGCGCGCTGACGCTGGCGATGCTCGCCGAGCATCGCCTCCGCCGCCGCGGCGATGCGCCGATCGAAGTCCCTTACGGCGTAGCTATCGCACTGGCGGGACTACTGATTCTTCGCGAACCGATTTTTAACCAGTTTTCGTGATGCTTAGCCCCTGCCCGGCCGGTGCGGGCGCGATTTGTGGAAGGCCTTAAGCGAAATGGATGCACGCAAGCTCATTCTGCTCGTCGGCGCGCTGATTGTCGCGGCGGTGACGGCGTTCATGGCGCGCAGCCTGGTGATGGGTTCGGCCGCGCCTGCGGCGGGCGCCGCACCCATGGCAGCGACACCGGAGAACAGCACCGAAGTGTTGGTCGCGACGCGTGCGCTGCCGGTGGGCACGATCCTCGACGCCGAAGCGGTGAAGTTCGTCGCCTGGCCGAAGGAACTCATCGAGGGCGCCTATTTCCTGAAGGGCGAGGCCGACGCCACCAAGCTCCAGGGAACCGTCGTCCGTTTCGCGATTCCCGCCGGCCAGCCGCTCACCCAGGGCGCGCTGGTCAAGCCGGGCGACCGCGGCTTCCTCGCCGCTGCGCTGGGCCCGGGCATGCGCGCCGTAACGGTCCCCGTTTCGGCACAGAGCGCCGTCGCGGGCTTCGTGTTCCCGGGCGACCGCATCGACCTGATCCTCACCCAGACGGTTTCGGGCGGCGGCGACGGCCCACCGCTCAAGGCATCGGAGACGGTGCTGCGCAACCTGCGCGTGCTCGCCACCGACCAGAAGACCGACAAGCAGATCGACGACAAGGGCAACACCGTTGTCGACACCTATTCGACCGTCACGGTCGAAGCGACGCCCAAGATCGCCGAAAAGATTGCGGTCGCGCAGACGGTGGGTTCGCTCTCGCTGTCGCTCCGCTCGATCGCCGACAACCAGGGCGATCTGGAGCAGGCGATCGCCGACGGCGAGATCGACGTGCCGGCCGACGGCGACCCCAAGAAGGAAAAGGAAATGCTGGCGCGCGTCGCCGCGCGTCCGCTGGAGGGCGCGACCACCTTCGCCACTGGTGCCGACGTGTCGCGCTTCCAGCGCCGCACGGTGCCCGGCAAGTCCGCGGAGACTGCTCCCTCGGGGGCGCCAGCGGGAGCATATCCGGGCGCGACGGTGCGCAAGGGGCCGGTGGTGCTGGTCGCCCGCGGCAACGCGGTCACCGAAATCGAGACCGGGGGCAAGAACTGATGCGTAGCAAGATCCTGGCGCAGCGGACCGCGACCGCCGCGGCACTGCTGGCGATGGCCGCCGTTCCGGCGGGCGCCCAGCAGTCGCGCTCCGGCGCGGCCACCACGCGCGTCGGCCAGCCGGTGGGTGCACAGCGGCCCAGCCGCGAAGTTCTCCTCTCGATCGGCGAGGGCGAGCTGATCACCCTCCCCTCCAGCGTGGCGAACGTCTGGGTCTCGAACCCCGCGGTTGCCGACGTCTATGTCACCAATCCGCGCCAGATCCACTTGTTTGGCAAGGAGTTCGGCGAGGCGACGATATTCGCCACCGCGGCGAACGGCAGCGTCGTCTATTCGACCCGCGTCCGGGTGAGCCAGAACATCACGTCGATCGACCGGATGGTCAAAGCCGCGATGCCCGAGGCCGACATCAAGGTGACGACCACCGGACAGCTTGCGGTGCTCACCGGCACGGTCGCATCCCCCGACGACGTCGAGCAGGCGCAGCGGCTGGTGACGGCGCTGCTCAATCCGGGGGTCAACGCCTCCGATCCTAACGCCCAGTTGAAGGTCGCCGTGTTCAACCGGCTGAAAACCGCCACGCCGCTGCAGGTGCAGCTGCAGGTGCGGTTCGCCGAGGTGAGCCGTAGCTTCGCAAAGAACATCGGTGTGAACTTCGCGACCCGCGACACCACGGGCGGGTTCATGTTCGGCCTTGCTTCGGGCCGCGCGCCGGGTTCGTTCTCGGCGGAAGACCTCGCCAAATTCCCCACCGCACGCATTCCGACGCCGAACGGCGGCTTCATCGAGGGTCCCTACGATCCCGCGACCGGCCAGTTCGTCAACCCGCGCAGCACGACCGTGACCGATATCGCCAAGGGCGCCGAACACAGCACGCTCGGGCTGGGCGGAAAGCTCTTCGGGCTGGACATCCTCTCGGCGATCGACCTGGGCGAGCAGATCGGCCAGGTGACCACGCTCGCCTCGCCCAACCTCATCGCGCTTTCGGGCGAGAGCAGCACCTTCCTCGCGGGCGGCGAGATTCCGATTCCGGTCAGCCAAGGGCTGGGCGCAGTCTCGGTCGAATACAAGCAATATGGCGTGAGCCTGGCCTTCACGCCCACGGTCCTCTCGGACGGCCGCATCTCGATGCGCGTGCGACCCGAGGTTTCGCAGCTCAGCTCGGCGGGTGCGGTGCAGATCAGCGGCGTGACCATCCCGGCGCTGACCACGCGGCGCGCGGAGACGACGGTCGAGCTCGGCTCGGGCGAGAGCTTCATGATCGCTGGGCTGCTTTCGAACGACCACAACAACTCGATCGACAAGGCACCCGGCCTTGCGGACGTGCCGATCCTGGGCTCGCTGTTCCGCTCGAACGGCTTCCGTCGCAACGAGACCGAGCTGGTGATCGTGATCACCCCCTATCTGGTGAAGCCGGTCAATGCGAACCAGATCGTGCTGCCGACCGATGGCTATCGCGCGCCGGACGACTTCCAGCGCATCCTCAACGGGCAGCTCAGCTCCAGCGACGACGTCGAACGGCCCAAGCCGATGATGGCGCCGCCGGCGGCCTCGCCCGCGGTCGGTGCAGTCGCGCCCGCGCCGATGAGCCCTTCGGCTCCGAACCAGCGCCCGGCGGCCGAGCCGACCAAGGCGCTCCCCGCTTCCTCCAAGTCGAAGAAGAGGGGCGCCGCCGCCCCCGGCTTCGGCTTCTGATCCCCGAGGAGACAGCAATGTACACGCGCTTCATTCCCTTCGCCCTGGTTCCGGTGCTGCTGCTCGGCGCCTGCGGAACCTATAATGGCGGCATGGAATCGGTGTACCAGCCGGTGGTCGAGCGGAACGACTATGTTCTCGATCTGCAGGCGGCCGGTGACGGCCTTGCCGCGGGAGAGGGACAGCGGCTCGCGGGCTGGCTCGGTTCGATGGGGCTGCGCTACGGCGATCGGATCGCGATCGACGACGGCGCCGGCGGGACGATCGGCCGCGCCGAGATCGCCGAGCAGGCGAGCGAATATGGCCTGATGCTTTCGGATCAGGCGCCGGTGACAGTGGGCCAGATCGCGCCGGGCACGGTACGCGTCGTGCTGACCCGCATGAGCGCGTCGGTGCCCAACTGCCCCGATCACTCGCGCATCTACACGCCCGATTTCTCGCAGAGCACGACTTCGAACTTCGGCTGCGCAATCAACAGCAACCTGGCCGCGATGATCGCCGATCCGGCCGATCTGGTGCGCGGCGCGCCCGGCGCGCCGACGGCCGATCCCGCTACCGTCGCCAAGTCGATCCGGGCGCTGCGGGCGGCTCAGCCGACGGGCTCCGGCGGCACGGCAGTAAAATCGGAGGGAACCAAGTGAACGCGCCCTTCCATTCCGCCCGCGCGACCCAGCGCGAGCCGTTCGTCGCCTTTGTCTGCGACGAGACGACGGCGGAAGCGCTGCGCCCGATCGCAGTGGAGCTCGGCTGGTCGCCCGAGAAGGTCAACAAGGGCGGGCTGCGCAACGCCGTCCAGACGCTCTCCGTTTCGGCGAGCCCGAACATCCTGTTCGTCGATCTCTCCGAGTCAGGCGATCCGCTCAACGACATCAACGCGCTCGCCGAAGTGTGCGAGCCGGGCACGATCGTGATCGCATGCGGGCAGGTCAACGACGTGCGGCTCTATCGCGACCTGGTCGCGAGCGGGATCCATGATTATCTGCTCAAGCCGCTCAATCCCGACGCGCTGCGCGACACCTTTGCACAGGCGCAGGCTGCGCTCGCGGCGCCCAAGCTCGCCGAAGCCGGCGCCGACCGGCCGCATTGCAGCGTCGCGGTGATCGGCACGCGCGGCGGCTGCGGCGCATCGACGATCGCGACTTCGCTCGCTTGGCTGTTCGGCGAGAAGCAGGCGCGCTCGACCGCGCTGCTCGATCTCGACGTGCATTTCGGCACCGGCGCGCTGGCACTCGACCTCGAGCCCGGCCGCGGGCTCACCGATGCGATCGAGAATCCCAGCCGCATCGACGGTCTGTTCATCGAGCGCGCGATGGTGCGGGCTTCCGAACGGCTCGCTGTGCTTTCGGCCGAAGCGCCGATCAGCTCGCCGATCCTGAGCGACGGCGCCGCCTTCTACCAGTTGCAGGAGGAGATGCGCAGCGCCTTCGAATGCAGCGTGGTGGATCTGCCGCGGAGCATGCTGGTGAACCACCCGCACCTGATCACGGACGTGCAGGTGGCGGTGCTGGTGACCGAACTCACGCTGGCGGCGGCGCGCGACGCGATCCGCATCCTGAGCTGGTTCAAGTCCAACGCGCCGCAGACCCAGGTGATCGTCGTCGCCAACAAGGTCCAGCAACCGGCGGTGCTCGAGATCAGCCGCAAGGATTTCGAGGGCTCGATCGAGCGCAAGATCGACATCGTGGTGCCGTTCGAACCGCGGATAGCATCGCAGGCCGCCAAGCTCGGCAAGCCGCTTGCCGAGACCGGCAAGGGTGCCAAGTCGCTTGCAGCCTTCATGGATCTCGCGCGGCGCATCACGGCGATCACCGATTCGGGCGATCGGGACGATGCGCCAGCCAAATCGGCCAAGTCGGCCGGCCGCAAGGGCACATCGCTGCTCGGCAAACTGAGCGAGATCAAGATGCCCGGCAAGGCGAAAGCGAAGAAGTAACGGGCCGGCAGCCGGTCTGCCGGGGTAATGGGTTCGGAGGCGAAAGCGGCGTGGACATGCTGCCGATTTTGATGCTCGGCGGGGGCACCTTCCTGGTGCTGGCGCTGATGGTGATCGCCTTTTCGGGGCCGTCTGCCGCGCGTGCGAGCGCGCGGCGGCTTTCGAGCGTGCGCGAGCGCCATTCGGTGAGCAACACCGGCGCCACGGCGATGGAAGCGCAGATCCGCCGGGTGACCGCCGCACGCGCCACCGGGATGGATGCCGCAGCCTCGCGCTTCCTGCCCAATCCCGCACTGATTCAGAAGCGGCTGACAATGACCGGCATGCCCTGGACGCTCGGCCAATACGCCATGGCATCCATAGGGCTGACGGTGGTGCCGGGTGCGCTCCTTTGGCTGCAGGGCCTTCCGATCTGGCTGGCGCTGTTCCTGGGTATCTTCATCGGCCTGGGGCTGCCGCACTTCGTCGTCGGCTTCTGCATCAAGCGGCGGATCGGCAAGTTCACCACCAAATTCCCCGATGCCATCGAACTGCTGGTACGCGGCCTGCGCTCCGGCCTTCCGATCACCGAGACGATGGGCGTGGTGGGTCAGGAAGTCGGCGGACCCGTGGGCGAGGAATTCCGCTCCGTATCCGACAAGATGAAGATCGGACGCACGCTCGACCAGGCGCTTCAGGAGACCGCGGACCGGCTCGGTACGCCCGAATTCCAGTTCTTCTGCATCACCATCGCCATCCAGCGCGAAACCGGCGGCAATCTGGCCGAAACGCTCGCCAACCTGGCCGAGGTGCTGCGCAAGCGCGCGCAGATGAAGCTCAAGATCAACGCAATGTCGTCCGAGTCCAAGGCATCGGCGCTGATCGTCGGCGCGCTGCCCTTCATCGTCTTCGGCCTCGTTTGGTTCGTGAACAACAAATACATCGCCAACTTCTTCGTCGACGAGCGGCTGATGGTCGCCGGCGGCGGCGGGCTGGTGTGGATGGGG
The DNA here is from genome assembly GCF_051400635.1 of Sphingomonas radicis. Classification (NCBI taxonomy): domain Bacteria; kingdom Pseudomonadati; phylum Pseudomonadota; class Alphaproteobacteria; order Sphingomonadales; family Sphingomonadaceae; genus Sphingomonas; species Sphingomonas radicis. Next base: position 1,529,736 of record NZ_JBLFFG010000001.1, on the reverse strand, counting down.
CTTGGCGCCTTCATCATGTACAAGATGGTCAACTTCGAGATCTGATGCGATGACCACTCCCCCCGGACCGACCTTGCTGGGCGTCGACGTGCTCTGGGTGGCGACGCTGCTCTCGGGCGTCGCGGCCTTTGCCGTGCTCTTCGCGATCTACACCGCGGCGACGGTGCGCGATCCCATGGCCAAGCGAGTCAAGGCGCTCAACGAGCGGCGCGAGCAGCTCAAGGCCGGCATCACCGCATCGACCTCAAAGCGCCGCGCCAAGCTGGTCCGCAAGAGCGAGACCACCGACAATATCCGCGCGCTCCTGACCTGGCTCAAGGTCCTTCAGGACGAGCAGCTGAAGGTCGCGCAGATCAAGCTGCTCCAGGCCGGCATCCGCCGCAAGGAATGGGCTGTCGCGGTGATCTTCGGGCGGATGGTGCTGCCGATCCTGTTCGGCGGCATCACGGGCTTCCTGGTCTATGGCACCGACACTTTCGCCGACTGGACCCCGTTCAAGCGCTATGGCCTGGTCGCCGGATCGATGATCCTGGGCTACAAGGGCCCCGACATCTACCTCAAGAACAAGATCACCAAGCGCAGCGACGCCATCCGCAAGGGCCTGCCGGACGCGCTGGACCTGCTGGTGATCTGCGCCGAGGCGGGCCTGACCGTCGACGCCGCCTTCGCCCGCGTCTCCAAGGAGCTGGGCAAAGCCTATCCCGAACTGGGCGAGGAATTCTCGCTCACTGCGATCGAGCTGGGCTTCCTCACCGACCGGCGCCAGGCGTTCGAGAATCTGGCGACGCGCATCGACCTGGAGGCCATCCGCGGCGTCGTCACCACGATGATCCAGACCGAGAAATACGGCACGCCGCTCGCATCGGCGCTGCGGGTGCTCTCGGCCGAATTCCGCAACGAGCGGATGATGCGCGCCGAGGAAAAGGCCGCACGCCTGCCCGCGATCATGACCGTGCCGCTGATCCTGTTCATCCTGCCGGTGCTGTTCATCGTCATCCTCGGCCCCGCGGCCTGCTCGATCAACGACGCGCTGCTGAGCAAGTAGCGCAACAACTGGCCCGCCCCGGTCGTTACGGCTGCGGAGGTGTCCGATGCAGTTTCCGTTCGATACGCCCACAGAGTTCGTCGCGCTCGCGCTCGTGCTGCTCGCGGGCTGGTTCTTGGGACTCGCGACCCGCTCGGGCGGGCGCAAGTGGCGCCTGCGCGCGCAGGAGGCCGAACGCGAGCGCGACGAGGCGCGGCGCCGGATCGCAACGCTCGAAACCGAGAATGCCGAGCTCAACCGCCGCACGGTGGCGGAACGCCCGGCTGCGCCGGCGGCCGACACCCCGCGCGGCTGGTTCGGCTGGGGCCGCGACAATCTCTCCCGGATCCGCGGCGTCGGCGAGCCCGGCGAGCGGCTGCTCCACGAGCACGGCATCAAGACCTATCGCGCGATCGAGACGCTGACTCCCGAGGAGGAAGCTGCGCTCGAACAGCGAATGGGCCTCACCCCCGGCACGATCGCCCGCGAGGGCTGGCGCGAGCAGGCGGCGATGCTACGCGCCGGGGACGATGACGCGCACGCGCGACGATTCGGGTGACGGCGTGGGGCGGACGCCCCGCTAGACTGCCCGAGTTTTGACTCTTTTGGCGGAAACGCGATTCATCGCGTAACTTTATTTCGCGGAATAGAGGTGTTCAAAGAGCCGCCGGAGGGACCCGGGCAAGGGGGAGCCAAGCAGGCGAAATCCTATTTTGCAAGGGTGTCGGTCGGTGTGCGGCGACTATCCTCCCCCGCTAGGGGGAGGATTGAGGTTGAGGGTTCACCCCTTGCGCAGCGCGGCCTGTGCTGCGGCGAGCCGGGCGATCGGCACGCGGTAGGGCGAGGCCGACACGTAATCGAGCCCGGTCTGCTCGCAGAAGGCGATGCTCGCCGGATCGCCGCCATGCTCGCCGCAGATGCCGAGCTTGATGTCGGGGCGGGTCGCCCTGCCCCGCTCGGCGGCGAGCGCGATCAGCTCGCCCACGCCTTCGACGTCGAGGCTCACGAACGGGTCGCGCGCGTAGATGCCCTTCTCGACATAAGTGGTGAGGAAGCGAGCGGCATCGTCGCGGCTCACGCCCAGCGTGGTCTGGGTGAGATCGTTGGTGCCGAAGCTGAAGAAGGCACCCGCCTCGGCGATCTCGCCTGCGCGCAGCGCCGCGCGCGGCAGCTCGATCATCGTGCCGACCAGATAGTCGATCGTGCGGCCCTTTTCGGCGAACACGGCCTGCGCGGCCTTGTCGACCACCGCCTTCATCAGCTCAAGCTCGCGCTTGGTGGCGACCAGCGGGATCATCACCTCGGGGATCGGCGCGGCGCCCGACTTCTCGGCCACTTCAATCGCCGCCTCGAAGATCGCGCGGGCCTGCATCTCGTAGATCTCGGGATAGGTCACGCCGAGGCGGCAGCCGCGGTGGCCGAGCATCGGATTGAACTCGTGGAGCTCGGCCGCGCGGCGCTTGAGCGTCTCGACATCGACTCCGGAGCTGGCCGCGACTTCGGCGAACTCGGCTTCCTCATGGGGCAGGAATTCGTGGAGCGGCGGATCGAGCAGGCGGATCGTCACCGGCAGCCCGGCCATGACCTCGAATATCTCGGCGAAGTCGCTGCGCTGCTCGGGCAGCAGCTTGTCGAGCGCGGCGCGGCGGCCCTTCTCGTCCTGCGCCAGGATCATCTGGCGCACCGCGGTGATCCGCGACTGCTCGAAGAACATGTGCTCGGTACGGCACAGGCCGATGCCCTCGGCGCCGAACTCGCGCGCGGTGCGGCAATCGAGCGGGGTTTCGGCATTGGTGCGGACCTTGAGCCGCCGCTTGGCATCGGCCCACTCCATCAGCGTGCCGAAGTCGCCCGAAAGCTCGGGCTGAACGGTGGGCACTTCGCCGAACATCACTTCGCCGGTGGCGCCGTCGATCGTGATCGTATCGCCTTCGCGGACCTCACGGGTGCCGACGCGGAACAGCTTCTCCTTAGCGACGATCGCGAGCGTGCCCGCGCCCGAGACGCATGGGCGGCCCATGCCGCGTGCGACCACCGCAGCGTGGCTGGTCATGCCGCCGCGCGCCGTGAGGATGCCGCGCGCCGCGTGCATGCCGTGGATGTCCTCGGGGCTGGTTTCGACGCGGACGAGGATGACGGCATCGCCCGCGGCGGCGCGCTTCTCGGCCGTGTCGCTATCGAACACCGCGAGCCCCGAGGCCGCGCCCGGCGACGCCGGAAGCCCCTTGGTGAGCACGTCGCGCTCGGCCTTGGGATCGAGCGTGGGGTGGAGCAGCTGGTCGAGTGCCGAAGGATCGACGCGCAGGATCGCCTCTTCCTGGGTGATCAGCCCTTCGTTCGCCATGTCGACCGCGATCTTGAGCGCGGCCCTGGCGGTGCGCTTGCCCGATCGCGTCTGGAGCATCCACAGCTTGGCGCGCTCGACCGTGAACTCGATGTCCTGCATGTCGCGGTAGTGGGTTTCGAGCGTGTCGAAGACGGCTGCCAGCTGCTGGTACACCTCGGGCATCGCCTCTTCCATCGAGGCGGGCCTGGCGCCGGCGGCTTCGCGGGCGCGCTTGGTGAGATATTGCGGGGTGCGGATGCCGGCGACGACGTCCTCGCCCTGCGCGTTGATCAGGAACTCGCCATAATAGGCGCGCTCGCCGGTGGAGGGATCGCGCGTGAAGGCCACGCCGGTGGCCGAGGTGTCGCCCATGTTGCCGAACACCATCGCCTGGACGTTGACTGCGGTGCCCCAGTCGGCGGGGATGTCGTTCAGGCGGCGATAGACCTTGGCGCGCTCGGACTGCCACGATCCGAACACCGCGCCGATCGCGCCCCAGAGCTGATCGTGCACGTCCTGCGGGAAGGGCTTGCCCCACAGCTCCTGCACCAGCGCCTTGTATTCGGCGACCAGCGCCTGGAGGTCCGTGGCCGAAAGCTCGGTATCCAAGTGGAAGCCGCGGTCCTCCTTGGCGATCTCCAGCGCTTCCTCGAAGCGGCCGTGATCGAGCCCGAGCACCACATCCGAATACATCTGGATGAAACGGCGGTAGCTATCCCAGGCGAAGCGATCGTCACCACTGGTGGCGGCGAGGCCCTGAACGGTATCGTCGTTGAGGCCGAGGTTGAGGACGGTGTCCATCATGCCCGGCATCGAGACGCGGGCGCCGCTGCGGACCGAGACGAGCAGAGGATCGGCAGCGTCGCCGAATTTCTTGCCCGTGATCCCCTCGATATGCGCGATGCCGTTCGCGACTTCAGCCTTCACGCTCTGAGGGAAGGTCTCGCCTTCTTCATAATAGCGCGTGCACATTTCGGTGGAGATGGTGAAGCCGGGAGGCACCGGCAGGCCGATCGATGCCATTTCGGCAAGGTTCGCGCCCTTGCCGCCCAGCAGATTCTTATCCCCGGCCCCGCCGTCCGAAACTCCACCGCCAAAACGGTACACGTACTGCGTCATCCCTGATCCTTGTGCTTGGAGGCGCCGCCCCGGGACGAGGAGGCGCCTATCGCGACTGCGAACAAGGCGGAAGCTCTGATTGCGTTGTCAGGTTCCCTAACTGTGGTGAACGGCAAGATGTGATAAAGATTAGAGGAAATCCGACATTCCGGTGCCGTAATAAATCGGATAAATCATCCCTCTATTCGCGAGAAATCGGCGACTTTGTGCACTGCGTCACGAATCCGCGCGAGCAGCGCGAGCCGGGCGTTGCGCTTGTTCTCGTCGGCGTCGTTGACCGTCACCTGATCGAAGAAGGCGTCGATCGGCGCGCGGAGCATCGCGAGCGCGGCCATCGCGGCTTCGAAGTCCTCGGCCGCGATCGCGGCTTCCGCGCGGGGCTCGGCGGTGTCGAGCGCTTCGATCAGCGCGGATTCGGCAGGCTCGGCCTGGTAGATGCCGGTGTCGGCGACTTCGCCGGGGACCCAATTCTCCTTCTTGAGGATATTGGCGGCGCGCTTGTAGCCGGCGAGGAGGTTGGCGCCCTCGGGCGACGTGACGAAGGCCTGGAGCGCGTGGACGCGGGCTAGGAGGCGGACGAGATCGTCCTCGCCGCCGAGCGCGAAGACCGCATCGATCAGGTCGTGGCGGACGCCGGCTTCGCGTTGCTGGACCTTTAGGCGGTCGGCGAAGAAGTCGAGGAGGAGAGTCGTGGACTTGCCAGCCTCGTCTACGATCTTCTGCCCTTCTTGCTCCGGAGTTACTTCCGATTTGGTTAACGCAAGCACCAGAGCATCCGACGCCGCCTGTCGTCCGACTAGCGGCGCCAGCGCGCCGTAGCTCTTCAAGGCCTCTCTAGCGATCGAGGTTTTCGTTCTCAGAAGAAGCTCACCGCTGAGCTTGAATAGAGGATTCTCAAGCTTCAGCCTGATCTCGTTCTCTATCAGCAACGATACTACGCCGAGCGCTGCTCGCCTCAATGCGAACGGATCCTTGGACCCGGTGGGGCGCAGATCGTGGGCGAAGAACGCAATCAACGTATCCAGCTTGTCCGCCAACGACACCGCCACCGTCACCGGCGCGGTCGGGACGTCATCGCCCTGCCCGACCGGCTTGTAGTGATCGCGGATCGCTTCGGCGACTTGCGGGTCCTCGCCCTGCGCGGCGGCGTAATAGCCGCCCATCAGGCCCTGGAGCTCAGGGAACTCGCCGACCATCCCGGTGACGAGATCGACCTTGGCGAGCCGTGCGGCGCGTTCGGCCAGGTCGGCCAATAGCCCTCTCCCCTCCGGGGAGAGGGTTGGGAGAGGGGCCTGAGCCGCGAGCGATGCGCTTGAGGAAGACTCCCCCTCTCCCCGACCCTCTCCCCGGAGGGGAGAGGGAGAAGAAGGGACGATCCCCTCTTCCACCAGCCAGCGCGCGAGCTTCGCGACGCGCTCGACCTTGTCGGCGACCGTGCCGAGCTTTTCGTGGAAGACGATCTTTTCGAGCTTCTTCGCCTGCTCCTCGAGCGGAACCTTCAGGTCGGTTTCGTAGAAGAAGCGCGCGTCGCTTAGGCGCGCAGCGAGGACCTTCTGGTTGCCCTCGACGATCCGCTCGCCGCCGTCGGCCGCGTCGATGTTCGCCACGCAGACGAAGGCGTTGGCGAGCTTGCCGGCGGCGTCGCGGCAGACGAAATACTTCTGGTTCACCCGCGCGGTGAGCTGGATCACTTCGGGCGGGACCTGGAGAAAGGCTTCGTCGAAACGGCCGAGCAGCGGCACCGGGAACTCGGTGAGGCCGGCGTTCTCGAACAGCAGCCCGTCGTCCTCGATCAGCGTCAGGCCGGCCTTTTGCGCGGCCATCTTGGCGCCCAGCGCGATGATGCCGCGGCGCTCGGCGCCGTCGACGATCACATGGCAGGCGCGCAGCTTCTCGACATAGTCGTTGGCCGAGCCGATCGTGATCGTGCCCGGATGGTGGAAGCGGTGGCCAACCGTCGCCGCGCCCGAGCGGACGCCCGCGACTTCGAACTCGACCACATCTTCGCCGAGCAGCGCGACGATGCCCTGCAGCGGCCGCACCCAGCGCAGGCTCTCGGTGGAGAGCGAGGCGGCGCCCCAGCGCATCGACTTGGGCCAGGGGAAGGCGCGGATCACTGCGGGAACGGCCTCGGCGATCACGTGCGCGGTGGCGCGGCCGGGCTTGTCGACCAGGGCGAAATAGGTGCCGTCGCGTTCGACGAGCTGGTCCTGGGTCAGGCCGGTCTTGCGGAGGAAGCCTTCGAGCGCCTGCGGCGGGGCGCCGACGCGCGGGCCCTTGGTTTCCTCGGACACCGCGGCGGTCTGCTCGGGCAGGCCGCGGGCGATCAGCGCGAGGCGGCGGGGAGTGGCGTAGGTGACGGTCTCGGCGGCCTTGAGGCCTGCCCTGTCGAGCTCGGCGGCGAACAGGCGCGCGAGATCCTCACGCGCCTTTTCCTGCATGCGCGCGGGGATTTCTTCGGAGCGGAGCTCGAGGAGGAAGTCAGTCACGGAGCACCTCAAACCCGTTCGCGCTGAGCTTGTCGAAGCGCCGTTCTTTCTCTTCAGCCACCGGTCCAGCGAAGAACCGCCCTTCGACAAGCTCAGGGCGAACGGTGGGGTCGAAAACCGGGAGGGTCATCACGCCGCCCACCCGTTCTTTTCCATCCACGCCGCGCACGAACCCTTCGCCAGATCGCGGACGCGGCCGATGTACGCCTGGCGCTCGGCGACCGAGATCACGCCGCGGGCGTTCAAGAGATTGAAGATGTGGCTCGCCTCGATCGCCTGCTCATAGGCGGGGATCGGCAGGCCCTTGTCGAGGCAATTCTCGCATTCGGCGGCGGCCTTGCGGAACTGGTCGAACAGAGTGTCGGTGTCGGCGACTTCGAAGTTCCAGGTCGACATCTGGACTTCGTTCTCGTGGAACACGTCGCCATAGGTCACGCCCGCGTCGTTGAACGCCAGATCGTACACGCTGTCCTTGTTCTGGATGTACATCGCCAGCCGCTCGAGCCCGTAGGTGAGCTCGCCGGCCACCGGCTTGCAATCGAACCCGCCCATCTGCTGGAAATAGGTGAACTGAGTGACTTCCATGCCGTCGCACCAGACTTCCCAGCCGAGCCCCCAGGCGCCGAGCGTGGGCGATTCCCAATCGTCCTCGACGAAGCGGATGTCGTGGCGGGTGAAGTCGATGCCGATCGCGGCTAGGCTGCCCAGATACAGTTCCTGGAGATCGGGCGGGCTCGGCTTCAGGATGACCTGATACTGGTAATAATGCTGCAGCCGGTTCGGGTTCTCGCCGTAGCGGCCGTCGGTCGGGCGGCGGCAGGGCTGGACGAAAGCGGCGTTCCACGGATCGGGGCCGAGCGCCCTGAGCGTGGTCGCCGGGTGGAAGGTGCCCGCGCCCATGCGCATGTCATAGGGCTGCAGGATCACGCAGCCGCGCTCGCTCCAATAATCATGGAGCTTGAGGATCATCCGCTGGAAGCTGAGAGGCTGGGACATAGTGGCGCCGCTTTGGCGTGGCGCGCGCGCATTGACAAGGCGCGAGGCGACGGGCTCAGTCGCGGCGATGCTCAGGACAATGACGATTGCGCTGGCGCTGGCGCTTGCCGGGTGCGGCGCGAAGCCCGCGGCGAACGATGCCGATCCGGCGCTGTGGGTGGTGAAGGACGCCGACACGACGATCTATCTGTTCGGCTCGGTGCACATGCTCAAGCCCGGGCTCTCGTGGTTCGACGAGGGCGTGAAGGAGGCGTTCGACAGGAGCGACAGCCTGGTGCTGGAGCTGGTGATGCCGGCCGATCACGAGATGCAGACGCTCGTCTCCGAGCTGGGGATGACCGCCGCCGGCCCTGCCCTGCCCGACCAGCTTCCGCCCGAGGCCGCGGCGAAGCTGCGCGCGGCGCTGCCCGGGCTGGGGCTCGCACCCGAGGCGCTCGACCGTGCCGAGCCGTGGCTGGCGGCGACGATGCTCTCGTCGCTGCCGCTGCGCCAGCTCGGCTATGACCAGAGCGAAGGTGCCGAGAAGGTGCTGAGCGCAGCCGCGGCCAGGGCGGGCAAGCCGGTGACGGGCCTGGAGACCGCGCGCGAGCAGCTCGGCTATTTCGACGCGCTGCCGGTGGAGGCACAGCGCGCGCTGCTGGTCGACACGATCGAGGACCTGCCTAACGCCGGGGCGACCGTGGACCGGATGGTGGCGGCGTGGAGCAAGGGCGACGCGGACGGCCTGGCGGCGCTGATGAACGAAGACCTCGACCGCTCGCCCGAGCTCACCGAACGGCTGCTCGCCGCGCGCAACCGCAAATGGGCGGCCTGGATCGCGGAGCGGATGGCGCAGCCGGGGACGGTGTTCGTCGCGGTGGGCGCGGGGCATCTCGCGGGCAGCAGGAGCGTGCAGGCCGAGCTGGCGAAGCGCGGGATGAAGGTGGAGCGGGTGGAGTATTGAGTCCGGTTGCACTTCGCCCGTCTTTCCGCTAGAGGCGCGCGCTTCCGTGTCAGGGTCATCCCTGGAGGCCTGGCCGGTTGAACTGAAACATTAGCGCACAGGAACGACACATGAGCGAGACGCTTACGCTGTCGGCCGAGACGCGCGACCGGGTTGGCAAGGGAGCCTCCCGGGCGCTTCGTCGCGAAGGCCGCGTCCCCGCCGTAATCTACGGCAACAACGAAGCCCCCAAGAGCATTCACCTCGCCGAGCGCGAGCTCCAGAAGCTGCTCAACACCGGTCACTTCTTCAACTCGGTCGTGATGATCGACGGCGAGCGCACCCTTCCCAAGGACGTGACGTTCCATCCGGTCTCCGATCGCCCGGTGCATGTCGATTTCCTGCGCATCTCCGAGCATGCCTCCGTCACGGTCGACGTGCCGATCGTCTTTGTTGACGAAGAGCTGGCCCCCGGCATCAAGCGCGGCGGCGTGCTCAACGTCGTGCGTCACGAGCTCCAGCTCGTGGTCGATGCGGCCGAGATCCCCGACCAGATCGAGATCTCGCTCAAGGGTCTCGAAGTCGGCGATTCGCTCCACATCTCGGCGGTGGCGCTGCCCAAGGGCGCGACTCCGGCGATCACCGACCGCGACTTCACCATCGCGACCGTGGTCGCACCGTCGGCGCTCAAGTCGAGCGAAGGCGACACCCAGACCGAAACCGCCGAGGAAGCCGAGGGCGAATAAGCCCCGCCGAACTTCCTGGGTGAAAAAATCGCCTCCGCATCCTAGGTGCGGGGGCGATTTTCTTTTGAGGATGTTGAGATGCAGCTCTGGGTGGGCCTGGGCAATCCGGGGCCGCAATATGCGATGCACCGGCACAATGTCGGCTTCATGGCGGTCGATGCGATCGCCGAAGTGCACGGATTCTCGGCGCCCAAGAAGCAGTTCCAGGGCTGGACGCAGGAGGGCCGGATCGGAGCCGAGAAGCTGATCCTGCTCAAGCCCGCGACCTTCATGAACGAGAGCGGCCGCGCGGTTCGCGCGGCGATGGACTTCTACAAGCTCACGCCTGCCGACGTGACGCTGTTCCACGACGAGCTCGACCTGGTTCCGTTCAAGGTGAAGGTGAAGACCGGCGGCGGCACCGCGGGGCACAACGGCCTGCGATCGACCGACCAGCACATCGGCCCCGATTTCCGCCGCGTGCGGATCGGCATCGGCCATCCGGGGCACAAGGACCGCGTGACCAGCTATGTGCTGGGCAACTACGCCAAGGCCGAAATCGAGCCGCTGTCCGACATGCTGGGCGCGATCGCGGCCGAAGCAGAGTGGCTGGCGAAAGGCGACGACGCGCGATTCATGAGCGACGTGGCGCTGCGGCTGCAGGATTAGAGTTCTGGAGCGAAGCTGCAGAGGCCGGAATCACTTCTTCCGTCCGGCCTGAGCTTGTCGAAGGCCCGCTCTCCACCAGCGGTTCGCCCGCGGATAGGTGCCCTTCGACAAGCTCAGGGCGAACGGTTCTGTTCTCTACCCACACACAAAAACGAAAGGGGCCCCGGTTTCCCGGAGCCCCCTCGCATTCGCCAGTTCTGGCGAAGTTACTTCTTGCCGACGATGTTGCCGACGAGGCGCTGCTGGGCGCCGTTGAAAGTGCCCGAAGCGGCGAAGGTGATGCCGATCTCCTTGGCCTGCGAGCCGAAGAAGCCGCCGGTGATCGTGCCGTTGAGCGGGCTGCCCTGGAGGAAGCTGCCGTTGAACAGGCTCTGGCCCACCGGCACTGCACCCTGCGCAGTGAAGGTGCCGTAGGCGACGGGCGTTCCGCCATCCACCGTCGAGGTGAGGTTGAGCGTCACATCGACCACGCCGGTGGCGAAGTTGACCGAAACCGTGGCGGTGCCGGAGACGCGCGAAATCGTGGTGCTCGTGGCATCGACGCTCACCAGCCGGCCCGTGACCGTCGAGGTATAGGCCTGGGTGCCGGTGGTCGGCATGTCGCTCGGCACCGTGTTGTAACCCCACACACCCGTGGTGAAGCGCTTGGCGCCCGCGGTCGAATCGCCGCGCCACCAGCTCATGTAGCTGACGTTGGTGAGCTGGAGCGCAGTGTTGCTCGTCACCTGCGACGGGATGGTGTTGTTGAGGAATTCAACCTGCGAGAACTTGCCCGCGGTCGCGGTGTCGGTGGTGCGGAACACATATTCGGTGACCGCCGGCGCCGGCTGAACCGTGACGTTGGCGTTGACGAAGCGCGATTCCTCATTGGCCTCGCGGACCACATAGGTAGCGGTGGCGATCGCGTTGCTGGTAGCCAGGCGGACGCGCGACGAGAGCGTCTCGGTGCTGGCAGCGCCGAGCGTCACCGGGCCGGCCGGATCACCGGTGTAGCTGGTGGCGGCGTTGATCGTGTTGAACTCGGCCGCGGTCGCCAGCGGGAAGGCCGTGTAGGTCGGTGACGCGGTGGGCGTGGGGCTCGGCGTCGGCGTCGGGCTGGGGGTGGGTGTGGGATCGTCATCGCCGCTGCAGCTGGCCAGCACCAGCGTTGCCGCGGCGGCGCTCATGATCATGTGACGGCGAATCATTCCCTGCTCCTTGCGAAAGGCTTCGATAACGAAAGACTTGGCGCCCCTGTACCCCAGGTGAACGGGGCCGCGTCAAGCCGCGTGCGAAGGCGTGCCTTCAACAGGACGGAGCCGTCGCATCCAAGCCGCATCCATACATCAATAAGCGCGCATCACATAAGGACGGGTTTCATAGGGTGGCGCGAGCCCTTCGACCCAGGCGCCGTGCGCATGGGTGAGCGCGACCAATTGCATCGGCACCGCCCCCGGCCAGCCGCGCACGCGGACCTCGTGGCGGTGGAGATCGCGGTTGGGCTCCATCATCACCCAGCCGAGCGGCCGTTCGGAAGTCGCCCGCGCGCCGGCAGCGAGCATCGCATCGGCGATCCGCTGCTGGGTGGCGTCGGGCAGATACTGCCACACCACCGAATGCATGAGAACGCGGGTGACGCCCTCCGGCTGCGGCTCGGCGAGGCGTGCCTCGAGCCAATCGGCCGCATCGCCCTGCACGAGATCGACGCCCTCGGCACGGACCATTGCAATCGTCTGCTCCAGGCGCTGCTGACGCTCGACATTCTCGACCCAGCAATAGGCCTGGAGCCGCTCGGCATCGCGATCATCCGAAAGATCGAGCGGCTGGATGTCGACACCGCGCGCCGACACGATCTCGACCGGCGCATCGGGCGGCGGCGGACCGCGCCATTCGGGCCGTATCTCCACCGGCGAATCGGCTGGGCCCGCAGAAACGCCGCCCAGATCGAAACGATAGCGGCCGATCAACAGGTTGAGGCCGGCGCTCGAACCGATCTCGAGCACTTCGATACGCGGGCCGTAACGCTGCGCGAGATGGAGGATCCCGGTCATCAGCCCGGCCGAGCGCCCCGCTTCGTTGGTCTGCGGCGGGCCATCGAGCCAGGGCAGGAGGTCGGCGTCGTGCTTCACGAACACATCGTGCAGGATCGCCGCCACTTCTCCCGGCTCGGTCGCCGCGCCCGTGAACACCGGTGCCAGTTCGGGAACGCCGCGGCGATGAAGCGCATGGAGCCCGCCGATCAGCCGCAGCACCAGCGCGTCAGCGACCGGCTCGCCGGGCCAGTCGAGCACGCAGCGCCCGGTTTCGCTGTCGCGGGTGAGGGTTTCGCCGAGCACGGTGGCGATGCGCGCCGTGATCGGCGCGGCCATCGCCGTGCAATAGCCCGCCTGGATGCGGAAGCTTTCGCGGTTCGCCGCTTCGTCTGCCATGCACTTGCCTCCCGCGCCGCTGTTGCGCCCGGGGCACCCCACAAGTAAAGCCCCGCGGTCCCATGCAAGAACCGCTGATCCTCGCCGTGCCGAAAGGCCGTATCCTCGAAGAGGCGCTGCCGCTGCTGGCGGCGGTGGGAATCGTGCCCGAGCCGGCCTTTTCCGACGAGGCCAGCCGCGCGCTGCGATTTACGACCAACAACCCGGCGATCGATCTGATCCGCGTGCGCGCGTTCGATGTCGCGACCTTCGTCGCGCATGGGGCGGCGCAGCTGGGCATCGTCGGATCGGACGTGCTGGCCGAATTCGCCTATTCGGAGCTCTATGCGCCGGTGGACCTGGGGATCGGGCGCTGCCGCGTCTCGGTCGCCGAGCCGGTCGATCTGGCTGCGAAGGACGATCCGCGCGGCTGGAGCCATGTGCGCATCGCGACCAAATATCCGCACATCACCCGCGCGCATTTCGAGGCGCGCGGCGTGCAGGCCGAATGCATCAAGCTGAACGGCGCGATGGAGCTTGCGCCGGTGCTGGGGCTGGCGCCGCGGATCGTGGACCTGGTCTCCTCGGGGCGGACGCTCAAGGAGAACGGGTTGGTCGAAGTCGAAGTGATCGCGGAGGTGACCAGCCGGCTGGTGGTGAACCGCGCCGCGTTCAAGACGCGCGCAGCCGATGTGGTGCCGCTGGTGGATGCGTTCCGGAGGGCTGTCGCGTGATCCGGCTCGATTCCGGCGCTCCCGATTTCGCCGAGGCGTTCACTGCGCTGGTCAACGCACGGCGCGAAGCGGATTCGGACGTCGCGCGTGACGTGGCTGCAATCATCGCACGCGTGCGCGATGAAGGCGATGCGGCGCTGCGCGAGCTGACGCAGCGCTTCGACCGGTTCGATCTGGACGCGAGCGGCTGGGCACTCGACCGCGCGGACTGTCTGGCGGCTTACGAGGGGCTTGCGCCCGAGCTGCGGGATGCGCTGGAGCTCGCGGCCGAGCGGATCGCCACCTATCACGCCAAGCAGAAGCCGCAGGACAGCGACGGGATCGACGAACTGGGCATTCGCCTGGGTGCGCGGTGGCGCGCAGTGGATGCGGCGGGCGTCTATGTGCCCGGCGGCCGCGCGGCCTATCCCTCGTCGGTGCTGATGAACGCGATCCCCGCCAAGGCGGCGGGAGTGCGCCGGCTGGTGATGGTGACGCCGACTCCCGATGGCGAAGTCAATCCGCTGGTGCTCGCCGCCGCGCATATCGCGGGCGTGGACGAGATCTGGCGCGTCGGCGGCGCGCAGGCGATCGCGGCGCTCGCTTATGGCACCGAACGGATCGCTCCGGTCGACGTGATCACCGGCCCGGGCAACGCCTGGGTCGCCGAGGCCAAGCGCCAGCTCTATGGCGTGGTGGGGATCGACATGGTCGCGGGCCCCAGCGAGATCGTCGTGGTGGCCGACTGCAAGAACGATCCCGAGTGGATCGCGGCCGACCTGCTGAGCCAGGCCGAGCACGACCCGACCAGCCAGTCGATCCTGTTCACCGACGATGCCGCCTTCGCCGACAAGGTCGCCGTGGCGGTGGATGCGCAGATCGAGCAGCTTGCGACACGCGAGACCGCGCGGGCGAGCTGGGACGCCAATGGCGCTATCGTGGTGGTCCCGACCTTGGTCGAGGCGATCCCGCTGGTCGACCGGCTGGCGCCCGAACATCTCGAGCTCGCCTGCGACGAAGCGGACGGTCTGTTCGAGCTGGTCCGCCACGCCGGATCGATCTTCATCGGCCGTCACACGCCCGAGGCGATCGGCGACTATGTCGCCGGGCCGAACCATGTGCTCCCCACTGGCCGCCGGGCGCGCTTCGCGTCGGGGCTGTCGGTGCTCGACTTCATGAAGCGCACCAGCTTCCTGGCACTCGACCAGGCCGGGCTGGCAGCGATCGGTCCGGCTGCGGTGGCGCTCGCCAATGCCGAAGGACTTCCCGCGCACGCCAAGTCGGTCGCGATCCGATTGAAACCCTAGCCACCGTTCGCCCTGAGCTTGTCGAAGGGCTGTTCTTCTTCTCGATCCGGTGAGAAGAACGGTGCTTCGACAAGCTCAGCACGAACGGGTTGAGAGACAGATTCCATGCCCAGTCCCAAAGCCAAGACTCGTTCCAAGGCCCGTGCCGCCGCGCGGCTCGGCGCCGTGCAGGCGCTCTACCAGCGCGAGATGGAGGGCACCGCAGTGCCCGCGCTGCTCCACGAATTCCACCATCACCGGCTCGGCGCGATCATCGAGGATGTCGAATATGCCGAGGCCGACGTGCTGTTCTTCGACGATATTGTGAAAGGCGTCGATGCGCGGCAGGGCGAGATCGACGCGCTGATCGCCGCCAAGCTCTCCGCCGACTGGACGATGGAACGGCTCGACAAGCCGATGCGCCAGATCCTGCGCGCCGGCACCTATGAGCTGCTCGCGCGCCCGGATGTGCCGGTGGGTGCGGTGATCAGCGAATATCTCGACGTGACCGACGCGTTCTACGACCGCCGCGAAAAGGGCTTCGTCAACGGCATCCTCGATGCGGTGGCGAAGGAAGTTCGGGGGTGACCCTTATCCTCCTCGCGAGGATCATGTGAACGAAGCCGAGTTCATCGCGGCGCTGCGCAGCCTTCCGCTCGCGCCGGGTGCCGAGGGGCTTGTGGACGATTGCGCGACACTTGCCATCGGCGGCGAGACGCTGGTGCTCACGCACGACGCGATCGCGGAGGGCGTGCATTACCTGCCCGGCACCGATCCTGCCGACGTGGCGTGGAAGCTGGTGGCGGTGAACCTCTCCGATCTTGCCGCCAAGGGCGCCGATCCGATCGGGGTGTTGATCGGGGCGACCTTGATCGAAGGCGCGGATCGGTTCGTGGAGGGGCTTCGCAATATCCTCACCACCTATGCCGTGCCGCTGCTCGGGGGGGACACGATCGCGGTGAAGCCCGGCACGCCTGCGACCTTCGGCTGCACTGCGATCGGGCGCGCGACTGCCATTCCGGTGCCGACCCGAGCCGGCGCGCGGGCGGGCGATGCGATCTTCGTCGCCGGCACGATCGGCGCGGCGATGCTCGGTTTCCGTGCTGGCGACGGAGAGGCCTATCTGCGCCCCCGGCCGCTGCTCGCCGAGGGCCGCGTGCTCGCGCCGCACGTCCATGCGATGATGGACGTATCCGACGGACTGCTGCTCGACGCGCGCCGCATGGCCGAGGCGAGCGGCTGCACCGCCGCACTGACGCTCGACGCCATTCCCTTTGCTCCCGCTCTCGCGCCTGAGGACCGGATCGCCGCGGCGAGCTGGGGCGACGATTATGCGCTGCTCTTCGCCGCACCCGAGGGGTTCGTGCCCCCTGTCCCCGCCGCACGGATCGGGACGATGACTGTGGCGGGCGCCGAACCGCTGCTGCTCGATGGAAAGAAACCGCCCGAAAAGCTCGGCTACGAGCATAGCTGACACGCGCTTGCGCTCCCCAGGAGCGCCCGATACGTTCCCCGCCTCCGCAAGACCGGCAAAGATCGGCGCGGCACTTCCAGAAAGTTCTTAGGGGAAGGACAACACCGGATGACGATTGTTTATCTCGCCATCGCCTGCGGCCTGTTGGCCGTGGCTTATGGCCTATTGACGAGCCAGCAGGTGCTGCGAGCACCGGCCGGCAACGAGAAAATGCAAAGCATTGCCGCCGCGATCCAGGAAGGCGCCAAAGCCTATCTGGGCCGGCAATATACGACCATCGCCATCGTCGGCGTGATTGTCGCCGTCGTGTTGTTCTTCACGCTGGGCGGGCTTTCGACGCTCGGCTTCGTGATCGGTGCGGTGCTTTCAGGCGTCGCGGGCTATGTGGGCATGCATATTTCGGTGCGCGCCAACGTTCGCACTGCCGAGGCTGCGCGCGGATCGCTCCAGGGCGGGCTTACCCTCGCCTTCCGCTCGGGCGCGATCACCGGCATGCTCGTCGCCGGACTCGGGCTGCTCTCGATCGCGGCGATCTTCTGGTATCTCGTCGACGTCGCCGACATGGCGCCGAACGCGCGGCCGGTGATCGAGACGCTCACTGCGCTCGCGTTCGGCGCCTCGCTGATCTCGATCTTCGCGCGCCTGGGCGGCGGCATCTTCACCAAGGCGGCCGACGTGGGCGCGGACCTGGTCGGCAAGGTCGAGGCGGGCATCCCCGAGGACGACCCCCGCAACCCCGCGGTGATCGCGGACAATGTCGGCGACAATGTCGGCGACTGCGCGGGCATGGCTGCCGACCTGTTCGAGACCTATGTCGTGACGCTGGGCCTCACCATGGTCTCGATCGCGCTGCTGATGCGCGGGCTCGACACTGCGCTGCTCACCAACCTGATGGCGCTGCCGCTGATCGTCGGCGGGGTGTGCATCATCACGTCGATCATCGGCACCTATATGGTCCGCCTCGGCAAGGGTCAGTCGATCATGGGTGCGCTCTACAAGGGTTTGTGGACCACGGTGATCCTCTCGATCCCGGCGATCTGGCTGGTGACCAATTATACGCTTGGCGACATGAACACCGTGATCGGCGGCGTACCCGCGTTCGGCAGCCTGGAAGCGGGCCTCACCGACGAAGCGGTGCTGGGCCTTGCCGCGGGCCCCGCCTTCACCGGATGGGACCTGTTCTGGTGCATGATGATCGGGCTCGCCGTCACCGGCCTGCTCGTGTGGATCACCGAATATTACACCGGCACCAACTATCGCCCGGTCAAGTCGATCGCCAAGGCTTCGGTGACCGGTCACGGCACCAACGTGATCCAGGGGCTGGCGATCAGCCTCGAATCGACAGCGCTGCCGACTTTGGTGATCGTCGTGGCGGTGATCGCGTCGTTCCAGATCGCGGGCATCATCGGCGTGGCATTCGCCGCGACATCGCTGCTTGCGCTCGCGGGCATGGTCGTCGCGCTCGATGCCTATGGGCCGGTGACCGACAATGCCGGCGGCATTGCCGAGATGGCGGGGCTCGAGGACGAGGTTCGCCACAAGACCGACGCGCTCGACGCAGTGGGCAACACCACCAAGGCAGTGACCAAGGGCTATGCGATCGGATCGGCGGCGCTCGCGGCGCTGGTGCTGTTCGGCGCCTACACGACCGACCTCAAGCTGTTCTTCCCGGACGTCGTGGTCGATTTCTCGCTGAGCAACCCGTACGTGATCGTCGGGCTGCTGCTCGGCGCGCTGCTCCCCTATCTCTTCGGGGCGTTCGGCATGACCGCGGTGGGCCGGGCAGCGGGCGCGGTCGTCGAGGATGTGCGCAACCAGTTCCGCGACAATCCCGGCATCATGGAAGGGACCAGCCGGCCCAACTATGCCCGCACAGTGGACATCGTCACCCGCGCGGCGATCAAGGAGATGATCATCCCGTCGCTGCTGCCGGTGCTGAGCCCGATCGCAGTGTATTTCATCATCACCGCAGTGGCCGGCCAAGCCGAGGGCTTTGCGGCACTCGGCGCGATGCTGCTCGGCGTGATCGTCTCGGGCCTGTTCGTCGCCATCTCGATGACTTCGGGCGGCGGCGCGTGGGATAATGCCAAGAAGTATATCGAGGACGGCAACCACGGCGGCAAGGGCTCGGAAGCCCATAAGGCCGCAGTGACCGGCGACACGGTGGGCGATCCCTACAAGGACACTGCCGGTCCTGCGGTGAATCCGATGATCAAGATCACCAACATCGTGGCGCTGCTGCTGCTCGCCGCGCTGGCGGGAGGCCATGTGGCGGGCTGAACCGCCGTTCGAACCTAACCCTGTTCAGATAGGTTTTACCAAAAGGACCGTTCGCCCTGAGCTTGTCAGGGCGAACGGGTTCTATCGAAACCGATCAGGCGTGGGCCTAGCACCCGCCCGGCGCATTTCCGGGCGGGGTTTTGTTTGCGCGGCGCCACTCTGCTAGAGGCGCCCGCGTGACTCAGCCCCTGCCCCCCATCCATGTTGCCACGCTCTACCAGTTCACGCGTTTCGACGATTGCGCCTCGATCCAGGAACCGCTCGATGCGCTATGCCGCGCGAGGGGCGTGAAGGGCACACTGCTGCTTGCCCCTGAGGGGATCAACGGCACGATCGCGGGCAGCACCGAGGCTATCGAAGCAGTGCTCGCGCATATCCGCGGCCTGCCCGGCTGCGCCGAGCTCGACGTCAAGCATTCGCATGCGGCGACGATGCCGTTTTACCGGATGAAGGTGCGGCTGAAGCGCGAGATCGTCACGATGGGCGAACCTGATCTCGATCCGACGGCTGTCGGCGACTATGTGGCGCCGAAGGACTGGAATGCGCTGGTCGACCAGCCCGACACGATCCTGATCGATACGCGCAACGACTATGAAGTCGCGGTCGGCACGTTCGAAGGTGCGATCGACCCGAAGACCAAGAGCTTCCGCGAATTCCCCGAATGGGTGCGCGCGCACCGCGACGAATGGGTGCGGGACGGGAGCGCGCCTAAGATCGCGATGTTCTGCACCGGCGGGATCCGTTGCGAGAAGGCCACCGCCTTTCTCAAGGCGGAAGGACTGGATCAGGTCTATCACCTGAAGGGTGGGATCCTCGCCTATCTCGAGCAAGTCGCGCCCGAAGAGAGCCGCTGGCAGGGCGAATGCTTCGTGTTCGACGAACGCGTGTCGGTCGGCCACGGACTCGCACTCGGCTCCTACGGCCTGTGCCGCGCGTGCCGGATGCCGGTCGGCCAGGAGGATCGGCGCTCGCCGCTGTTCGTCGAGGGTGTCTCGTGCCCGGCGTGCCACGATGCGCGCTCCGATGCGCAGCGCGAACGCTATGCCGAGCGCCACCGCCAGGCCGAGCTCGCGGCCATGCGCGGCGAAGCGCATGTCGGCGCGCAGCTAGCGGCACGCGACAAGGACTGAGCTGCAGCCGGGCCGATACCAAACCGCGGCTTTTACTTGGGTTGGGGCCGGCGCCGCATCCTGGCCAGCAGCCGCCGCAGCAAGAGCAGCCCGGCAATCACCAGCGCCAGCAGCACGACGGCCACGAGCACCGCCGCGACGGGACTGGCCAGCGCAGCGAACAGCGCGCCTGCGGTCAGCAGGTCCTCGCCACTCGACACCACCACGTTGCTGACAGGCTCGGGGCTGGCGTTGACCACGGCACGCGTTCCCGCCTTGGCGCCGTGCGAGAGCAGGGTCGCACCACCGCCGAGCAGGAATGCGGCAACCTGCCAGAAGGGATCCTGCGCATCGACCAGAGCCAGCGCGAGCAGTGCTCCGCCGACCGGGCGGATGAGCGTGTGGACCGCGTCCCAGGCACTGTCGACCCACATCACCTTGTCGGCGAAGAACTCGGCGACTGCGGCCACCCCGGCGATGCCGATGATCCAGGGATTGGCGAGCACCGTCAGCACCTTCAGATGCTCGGGCAGCGCCAGCCAGCCCAGATGCATCGAGAGGCCAACGGCGAAAACGCAGAGATAGAGCCGCCAGCCAGCGAGCAAGCTCACGCTGGCGGCGACTCCGATGATCTCGACCGCGCCCATGACCGGGCCGGAGGAGGTTAGAAGTTAAGGCCGAGCAACCGCCCGACGAAGATCAGCAGCATCGCACCCAGGATCGAGGCGAAAAAGCCGGCGGGCTTGAGCGGCTGCACGCCGGGCTTGATCCAGTTGCTGATCAGGCCGGCGAGGAACGAACCCGCGACGCCCAGCACGATGCTGGAGATCCAGCCCAGCTCGACAGCGCCCGGATAGAAGAATCGGGCAAGGATGCCCACGATCAGACCGACGATGATCGTCGAGATGATGTTGCCGACGCTCATAGATTCCCTCCTGTTGCAGTACCCGCCCGCCCGGCTGGACGATCAGGTGAGCGCGAGGCTAACCACAAGAGGGGCGGCGGGCAATCGCGGTTCGGTGCTTCTGGAAAATCCCGGCTTGTTCCCATCTCCTGCGCAGCGGACAGGAGCTTCTTTCCTCTCCGCCTTTCCTTTTCGCGCCGGGCAGAGTAAAGGCACCGCCACTTTTTGCTGGCGCTCAGCTTGAGAGGCATATTTTTGGCCAAAGAAGAACTGCTTGAAATGCGTGGTCAGGTCGTTGAGCTTCTGCCCAACGCCATGTTCCGCGTCCGGCTCGAGAATGATCACGAGATCCTCGGCCACACCGCCGGCAAGATGCGCAAGAACCGCATCCGCGTGCTGGTGGGCGACGAAGTGCTGGTCGAACTGACCCCCTACGACCTTACCAAAGGTCGCATCACTTACCGCTTCAAATAAGGCGCGGGCCCCTTGCGGCTCGTCCTCGCTTCCACCTCCCCGCGCCGCCGCGACCTGCTCGCGCGCATCGGCGCCCTGCCCGACCGTATCGCTGCGCCGGAGGTGGACGAGGATCCCCGTCCCGGCGAGCTGCCGCGCGCCTATGTGCTGCGCGTCGCGATCGACAAGGCGCATGCCGTTGCCCGTGAGCCCGACGAGATCGTGCTGGCCGGCGACACCACCATTACAGTCGGCCGGCGCATCCTGGGCAAGCCCGAGG
The DNA here is from genome assembly GCF_051400635.1 of Sphingomonas radicis. Taxonomy (NCBI): domain Bacteria; kingdom Pseudomonadati; phylum Pseudomonadota; class Alphaproteobacteria; order Sphingomonadales; family Sphingomonadaceae; genus Sphingomonas; species Sphingomonas radicis. The sequence continues at coordinate 1,508,580 of NZ_JBLFFG010000001.1, read as the reverse complement.
ACGAGGCCGACCTGCGGCGCATGCTCGCGCTGCTCTCGGGCCGGCGCCACCATTGCCTGTCCGCCGTCTGCCTGATCGACACCGCGGGCAAGGTGCGCACGCGCATCTCCGACACGGTCGTGATCTTCAAGCGGCTGACCGACGCCGAGATCGACTGGTACGTCGCAAGCGGCGAAGGCATGGGCAAGGCGGGCGGCTACGCGATCCAAGGCAAGGCCGAAGCCTTCGTTCGCTATCTCGCCGGCAGCCATTCGGGCGTGGTCGGTCTGCCCGTGTTCGAGACCCGCGCGCTGCTGGAAGCGGCCGGATACGCGCTTGGCTGAGTGGCTCTACGAGGCCGGGATCGGCGAAGCACGCGCGGCGCTGGTGGCGCGCGGAGTGATCTGGAAGGCACGGATCGAACTCGAGGGCACCGGCCCGCGCGAGGGTGCGGTGCTCGCGGCACGGCTGGTGGATCGGGTCAGCGGGAAAGTCGCGTTCGACGGCGGTGAGGCGCTCTGCGATCCGCTGCCCCAAGGCATCGCCCAGGGTGCCGCGCTCAAGATACGGATCGTGCGCGAAGCAATTCCGGAGCCCGGCCGCGCGAAGCTGCCCAAGGCCGTCCCCGCCGCGCTCGACGCCGCGCTCGCCGAGGGCCCGAACCTGCTGGCACGCATCACCGCCTCCGGGCTTCCGGTCCGCCACCTCCGCGCGCATGAGCCGGACCTGCTCGAAGAGGCGGGCTGGTCCGAGGTGCTCGAGGAAGCGATCACCGGCGAGATCGCATTTCCGGGTGGCGCGCTGCGGCTCTCGCCCACGCCGGCGATGACCCTGTTCGACGTCGACGGATCGGGCCCGATTGAACCGCTGGCAGTTGCGGCCGCCCATGCGGTCGCGCGGGCAATCGAGCGGCACGGCATCGCGGGTTCGATCGGGATCGATTTCCCGACACTCTCCAGCAAGGCCGCACGCCAGGCCGTCGCCGAGGCGATCGATGCCGCGCTGCCCCAGCCGTTCGAGCGCACCGCGGTCAATGGCTTTGGTTTCCTCCAGATCGTCCGCCGCCGCACCCGGCCCTCGCTTCCCGAGCTGCTCCGCGCCGATCCCATCGGTGCCGAGGCCCGCGCCGAGCTCCGCCGTATCGAGCGGCTTCCTCCGCCGCCGCCGGCTACCCATATGGTGACGCAGCGCATCGCGCGGCGGCTCGCCCAGCAGCCCCGCTGGAAGGAAGAGCTGGCCCGGCGCATCGGCGGCACGACCGAGTTCGTCTCGGCAAAGGAGCAACATGGCTAAGCGCGACGGCTGCCCGGTTTGCGGCAAGCCCACCGATCAGGAATTCAAGCCCTTCTGCAGCCGCGGCTGCAAGGATCGCGACCTGCTGCAATGGCTTGGCGAAGGCTATCGCATTCCCGGCGAGCGCGTCGATCCGAATGCGCAAACTGGGCTGGACAGGGACCGGGACCGCGACTAAGAGCCCGCTTCCGGCGTTCGCCCGGACCCGTGCCCGGGTAGCTCAGTTGGTAGAGCATGCGACTGAAAATCGCAGTGTCGGCGGTTCGACTCCGTCCCCGGGCACCATCTTCTTCCACGCCAAAGCTGCCCGACACGCGCTAGCAGTTCCCGTTGCGGTGCTCCTGCGCTAGCACCGGACCATGGCTGCGAAGCGCGGGATATTGATCGTCGGGGGAGGAACCGCGGGCTGGCTGACCGCGGCCTATCTGGCGCGCGTGTTCGAGGGCAGGATCGCGATCACGCTGCTCGAATCGCCCGAGATCGGGATCATCGGCGTCGGCGAAGGCGCGTTCCCCACGATCCGATCGACGCTCCACTTCCTGGGTATCGACGAGACTCGCTTCATCCGGGGCGCATCAGCGACCTTCAAACAGGGCATCCGCTTCAACGACTGGCTGCACGCGCCGGGCCCCGGCGGCGAGCGGCACCACTATCTTCACCCGTTCGAAGCGCCCTTCTACGCCGAGGGCGCGAGCCTGGTGCCCTATTGGCTGCTCCAGAACGAAGCCACCCGCCCGCCCTTTGCCGAGGCGATGACGATCCAGAACCGCGTCGCCGAGGCGCGGCGCGCGCCCAAGCGGCCCGGCGAAGGCGAATATGCCGGCCCGCTCAACTATGCCTATCACTTCGATGCCGCACGGCTGGCCGAAGTGATCGAGGCGCGCGCGATCGAGCTTGGCGTCCGCCACTTGCAGGGGCTGTTGACCGGCGTCGAGCTGACGGAGGACGGCAGCATCGCAGGCGTTCGCGCCGCCGAGCATGGCTCGCTGGAGGCGGACCTCTACATCGATTGCTCGGGCTTCCGCGCCGAGCTGATCGGCAAGGCGCTCGGCACTTCGTTCAAATCGGTGAAGCACCAGCTGTTCACCGATCGAGCGCTGGCGTGCAAGATCCCCTATGACCGGCCCGACGCGCCGATCGAGAGCTTCACGATCGCCACTGCGCACGAGGCCGGCTGGACTTGGGACATCGGGTTGCAGGAGGCGCGTGGGATCGGCTGCGTCTATTCGTCCGCGCACATGGACGACGATCGCGCCGCCGAGATTCTGCGCGCCTATGTGGGGGATGACGATTTCTCTGCGCGGTCGCTTCCGTTCGAGCCGGGATATCGCGAAGCGCAGTGGGTGAAGAATTGCGTGGCGGTGGGGCTGGCGGCCGGGTTCGTCGAACCGCTCGAATCCACCGGCGTGGTGCTGATCGAGGCCGCGGTGGCGATGATCGCCGAACTCTATCCGCTGGGCGGCCCGGTCGACGCGCCCGCCGCGCGCTTCAACGCGCTGATGACCACGCGCTACGAGAACATCATCAACTTCCTCAAGCTTCACTATTGCCTGAGCCGGCGCGACGAGCCCTTCTGGCGTGACAATGCCGATCCGGCCTCGATCCCCGAAGCGCTGCAGGAGCTGCTGCGGCAGTGGCGCCATCGCCCGCCGAGCCGCTTCGACTTCATCCTCGACCTCGAGAGCTTCGCCTTCTTCAACTACCAATACATCCTCTACGGCATGGACTTCCGCACCGACCTGTCGTCCGGGCGGAGCGACTTTCCCGACGTGGAGGCGGCCGAGAAGATGTTCGCGCGGATCCGCGCCTTCGGCGAGCGCGCGACCGAGGACCTGCCGGCGCACCGCACGCTCATCCGGCAGATCAACGAAGGCGCGTCGCTGGGGGGTTAGAAGCGGCGCGCTCCTTCTCCCCTTGTGGGAGAAGAGCGCCGGGTCGGGCATGCCCCCGGCATGCCCTCAACAGCGCGGGGCGCTGTTGACCCGGCACTGGGCCCGCTCGCGCAGCGAGTGGGAAGGATGAGGGGGATATGCGGCTCACTCCCCCTCACCCTTCCGCCGACTGCGTCGGCTCCCTCCCTCTCCCACAAGGGGAGAGGGAGACTGAAAGTCAGGCGGTGGCGAGATTTCCGTCGATGTGGTCCAGCTCACCGCTCTCGCGCGCCTTGCGGCCGTAGACTGCCTCGAACAGCGGGGTCGCCATCACCGTGGTGACGATCGCCATCAGCACCAGCATCGAGAACAGGGTAGGGCCGATGATGCCCTTCTGCAGCCCGATGTTGATGATGATCAGCTCCATCAGCCCGCGCGAGTTCATCAGCGCGCCGATGCCGAGCGCGGTGCGGTTGTCTTCACCCGAAAGCCGCGCCGCCGCCCAGCAGGCCCCGAACTTGGCGAGGATCGACACCGCCAGCACGCCGAGCGCGATCAGCAGCAGCGACACCGAGTTGACCATGTCCATCCGGGTGTTGAGCCCCGAATAAGTGAAGAACATCGGCAGCAGCAGCACCACCGCGAGCGGCTCGACCTTGCGCTTCAATTCCTCGACGAACAGCCCGCGCGGCATGCACACGCCGATCAGGAAACCGCCGAAGATCGCGTGGATGCCGATCGCGTCCATCAGGAAGGCGGAGAGGCAGAAGAGCAGCATCGTGATTGCGAGCACCTGGGTGCTCATCTCGCCGCGCGCCTCGACCGCGCGGCCCAGCGGAGCGAGCAGCTTTCGCCCGAACAGCATCATGAAGCCAGTGTAAAGAATGGCTCCGCCGATCGCGATCACCGCCACGCCTGCGCCTGCGCCGAAGGTCGCGAGCACGATCGCCAGGACGCACCATGATGCGGCATCGTCGAACGCGCCCGCAGTGAGCGAAAGCGTGCCGAGCGACGAGTTGGCGAGGCCGCGCTCGTTGATGATGCGCGCCAGCATCGGGAAGGCGGTGAGCGCGATGCACGCGCCCATGAACAAGGTCGCGCTGCCCTGGCCGATGCCGCCGGTGAACAATCCCGGCACGGTGAGCAGGAAGGGCGTGATCAGTGCCGCGAGCAGGAAGGGTGCCGCAATTCCGGCCGCCGAAACCGCGGCCGCGCTCTTGGCCTTGGACTGGAAATGGTCGAGACGGAGCGTCAGCCCGACCATGAACATGTAGAGCCCGACGCCGAGCTGCGCGCCGACATAGAGAACATTGCGCGTCTCCTTGGGGAAGATCGCGTTCTGGATGTCAGGAAAGAACAGGCCGAGCAGCGAGGGCCCGAGCACCACGCCGGCGATCATCTCTCCAACCACCTGCGGCTGCTTCAGCAGCTTCTGCCCCAGCCAGCCGACCACGCGGCAGGCGAGGATGATCACTGCGAGCTGGAGGAAGAAATGGATGCTGTAGTCCGCGGGCGCATAGGTTTTCGCGGCGTTCACCGCCGGCCCGTGCGGATTGAGCACGTCGGTCAGCGCGAACCAGGCCTGGTTCAAAATATCGAGCATTCAACCTCCCCGTTCAAACTCGCGCGGCATCTTCGTGCCGCTGGCGAGCCTGAAGGAGCGCCATGTCTAATGGGGGATGCAAGCGTCATCCGTGCGCCGCCATGCGTTTTTCCGGCGCGGCCGCCTTCTCTGTTGCGCATGGCGCACACAGTAGTAACGTACCTACATGACAACGCGGACAATGTAGCGACATAGGCGCGTATGAAGGTGATCACGAGCCGTGAATTCAATCAGGATGTGAGCGCCGCGAAGCGAATCGCGCGACTCGAACCGGTGTTCGTCACCGATCGCGGCCGCCCTACGCACGTGCTGATGAGCATCGACGCCTTCCGCCAGATGAGCGGACAGCGCGAGAGCATCGTGGACCTGCTCGCTCTGCCGGACGCCGATGCCGCCGAACTCGGCCCGGCCGAACGCTGGGAGCGCGAGGAGGGCCGCTGATGTATCTGCTCGACACGCCCATCGTCTTCGAGCTTCGCAAGGCGCGCGCCGGGCACGCCGATCCGGGGCTGACTGCATGGGCTACAGGAACGGCGCGCGAGCGGCTCTTCCTCTCGGCGATCAGCCTGGTCGAGCTCGAAACGGCGGTGGCAAGGGCGGCGCGGAACGACAAGGCGGCGGGCGCCGCGCTGCGCGGATGGGTCGACAATCAGGTCGTGCCGGCATTCGACGGCCATGTCCTTCCGCTCGATGCCCCGGTGGCACGGCGGCGCGGCGAGCTTGCGATCGCCGACACGCGCGACGCGCTGTTCGCAGCCACTGCACTGGAACATGGCCTGACGCTCGTCACGCGCGACAAGCAGGCGTTCAAGGGCGCCCGCGTCCGCCTTTTCGATCCCTCTGGCTATCAGCCGAACGAAGCGGAAGAGGACACCGACTGGCGGACCGCTGGGCGCAGCGGATCCTTGTGGTTGCGCAACCTGTTCATTCGCGGCTGACGGCCCGCGAGTTTCCCGTTTCGTTCCGATCAATCACGGCCTAATCTGAGCCCGGTGCAACCGAGGTCGATGTCATTGGAGTGTGGTAACCCTCCGCCCACGCGCAAGATCATCCATGTCGACATGGACGCATTCTATGCGTCGGTGGAACAGCGGGACGATCCGTCGCTGCGCGGCCGGCCGGTCGCAGTCGGTTCACCCAGCAAGCGCGGAGTGGTGGCCGCGGCGAGCTATGAGGCGCGCAGGTTCGGCGTGCGGTCCGCCCTCCCCTCCGCGATCGCGATCCGCCGCTGCCCCGATCTCGTGTTCGTGCGTGCACGCTTCGACGTCTATCGCGCCGCGTCGCGCCAGATCCACGCGATCTTCGCCGACTATACCGACCGCATCCAGCCGCTCTCGCTCGACGAAGCCTATCTCGACGTGACCGAGAACAAGCGCGGACTTCCCACCGCCTGGGCGACCGCCAAGGAGATTCGCGCGCGCATCCTGGAGGAAACCGGGCTCACTGCATCGGCGGGCATCTCGTACAACAAGTTCCTCGCCAAGCTCGCTTCCGATCATCGCAAGCCCAACGGCCAGTTCGCCGTGACGCCGGACATGGGCCCGGCCTGGGTCGAGACGCTGCCGGTCGAGCGCTTCCATGGCGTGGGTCCGGTCACCGCCCGCAAGATGCACGCGCTGGGCATCCTCACCGGCGCGGACCTGCGTGCCAAGTCGCTGGTTTTCCTCCGCGAGCATTTCGGCAGCGCGGCGGGCTGGTATCACGCGATCGCACGCGGCGAGGATGACCGGCCGGTGGAACCGGATCGGACCCGCAAATCATCGGGCTCCGAGACGACCTTTCTCGACGATCTCACCGAACCAGCGGACATCGAAGCGGGCGTGCTGCGCATGGCCGACGATGTATGGAGCTGGTGCGAGAAGGCGCAGATGTTCGGCCGCACGGTGACGGTGAAGGTCAAGTATCGCGACTTCCGCATCATCACCCGCAGCCGCAGCCAGTCGACCGGCGTCGACAGCCGCGAAGCGCTGCACGCGATGAGCCTGGCGCTGATCCGCTCGGTGCTGCCGACCGAGCACGGCATCCGGCTGGTGGGGGTGACCGTGTCCAATTTCGACACGCGCGATGAAGCTTCGGCGGAACTGCCGTTGTTTTGAGGTGGGTTCGTTGGGCATCGCTGGGTTGGCTGATCGCGCAGCCAATGCCCTTCGACAGGCTCAGGGCGAACGGGGGATGTTGATGGCCAGCCCTCTTGATCCGCCGCGCCGCAGCCGATAACGGGAGGGCGACATCAAGAGTCGGGTCGACGCCCGACACCAACCTGCCCCCGAGCAAGGTGGTGCTTCCGTGAGAACGGGAGGATGTGGCCGGACCGGCAACAAACGGGACCAAGCCAAGCGTCGATCCGTCTTTCTGGTGCGAGTACCGGAACAAGGACGACGCGTGAAAATGACCGACGATCAGCAGTTCGCCAGCGACAATTATGCCGGAGTGTGCCCCGAGGCGTGGCAAGCCATGCACGAGGCGAATTCGGGCTCGAGCCCGGCCTATGGCGACGACGTGTGGACGCAGCGCGCCGCCGATGCGTTCCGCAAGCTGTTCGAAACCGATTGCGAGGTGTTCTTCGCGTTCAACGGCACCGCGGCGAACTCGCTGGCGCTGGCGGCGCTGTGCCAATCCTATCACAGCGTGATCTGCTCGTCGCAGGCGCATGTCGAAACCGACGAGTGCGGCGCGCCCGAGTTCTTCTCAAACGGCTCGAAGCTGCTCGTCGCGCAGAGCGCCGACGGCAAGCTGACACCCGATGCCGTGCGCGCGCTCGCGACCAGCCGCGCCGACATCCACTTCCCCAAGCCGCGCGTGGTGACGATCACCCAGCCGACCGAGACGGGGCAGGTCTATTCGATCGACGAAATCCAGGCACTCTCGGCCGTCTGCCGCGAGCTCGGGCTCAAGCTGCATATGGATGGCGCGCGGTTCGCCCATGCCTGCGCGCGCCTCGGCTGCGCTCCGGCCGACCTCACCTGGCGCGCGGGCGTCGACGTGCTGTGTTTCGGGGGCACCAAGAACGGCATGGCCGTCGGCGAGGCCGTGCTCTTCTTCGATCGCACGCTGGCGGAGGATTTCGACTATCGCTGCAAGCAGGCGGGGCAACTCGCCTCCAAGATGCGGTTCCTCTCCGCGCCGTGGGTGGGGATGCTGGAGAGCGGTGCCTGGCTGCGCAATGCCGAGCACGGCAATGCTTGCGCGGCCCGGCTCGCAGCCGCGATCGAAGGACTGGCCGGAATTGAGCTGATGTTCCCGGTGGAAGCCAACGCGGTGTTTGTCACTGCGCCGGAGCCGGTGCTCGAACGGCTGCGCTCGCTCGGCTGGCGCTTCTATACGTTCATCGGCGGCGGCGCGCGCTTCATGTTCGCCTGGGACGCCGATCCCGCTCGCGTCGACGCGCTTGCCACGGATATCGCGGCAAGTGCCGAAGTGCACGAAAGCGCGCTGCAGCCGGCCTGAGACCTGTCTGGCTGAGGCGCCCCGTTCGCCCTTCGACAGGCTCAGGGCGAACGATGATCAGTCAAGTTGACATGGACGGCAGCTTGCAGACGTCCACCCAATCCTGAGCCACTAGCTCGGCGAGCCGATCGGGCGCGACTTCGACCGAGCTGGTGCGCGATCCGGCGGCGGGGAACACCGTGTCGAACGCGCGTAGCGACACGTCGCAATAGACCGGCAGCGGCTCCGCAAGCCCGAATGGGCATACGCCACCCACGGCATGGCCGGTGCGCGCCAGCGTCTCGTCGGCATCGAGCATTCGCGGGCGTCCGCCGAACGCCGCCTTGGTCTTGGCATTGTCGAGCCGGGCGTCGCCGCGCGCGACCACCAGCAGCACCCGATCGCCGACGCGCAACGCCAGCGTCTTGGCGATCCGGGCAGGTTCGACGCCAAGCGCTTCTGCTGCCTCGGCGACGGTGGCGGTGCTGCGGTCCTGATCGATGATGCGGATGTCGGGCGCGTGCTCGGCCAGCCACGCGCGTGCGGATTCGAAGCTCATGCTTCAGGAATAGCGCCGACGTGCAAAATTTCGATAGCCTCTGCCTTGCCGTTGAAGTCGACGCGTTCGCCCTCCTCGGCGCCGATCAGCGCCTGGGCGAGCGGCGCGGAGAAAGCGAGCCGGCCGGCATTGGGATCGGCTTCGTCATGGCCGACGATGTCGATCGTCCGTTCGCTGCCGTTCATGCGAACGCGGACTCGCGCGCCGATCGCCGCGACGCCCTGCTCGGGCGGCGGCGCGACCTCGGCCGTGGTGCGGCGCGTGTTCCAGTAGCGCAGCTCACGGCGGAGCGCCTCGCGCGGCTCCTCCTCGGGCTCGGCGGCGATCGCAGCCTCAAGCTCCGCTGCCTTGGCCTCAATCAGTGCGAAACCGTGGCGCGTGACGATGTTTGGTCCCGACGGAAGCGGGATCTCGAACTTCGGTTCCTTATGTTCCTCGTCGCTCTCGCGGCGGAATGCCACACTCATGCCAGCTCAACCGGCGCGGGAGGCCGGCAGTTCCTCCAGCGAGGAAGAGACTTTCCACAGGTCGATCCCGCCTTCGGTGGCGTGCGCGTCGATCTCGGCCAGTTCGCTGGCGGTGAAGCCCAGATTGTTCACGGCATCGAGCGAATCGTCGAGCTGCTGGACGGTGCGCGCGCCGATCAGCGCGGAGGTGACACGCGGGTCGCGCAGCACCCAGGCGATCGCCATCTGCGCGAGCGTCTGCCCGCGCCGCTCAGCAATCGCGTTCAGGGCGCGGATGTGCGCCAGGTTGGCTTCACTCAGCAGGTGCTGGCCGAGCGAGCCGCCCCGCGCCGCGCGCGCGTCCGCGGGGACGCCGCCCAGATATTTGGACGTGAGCATCCCCTGCGCGAGCGGTGAGAAGGCGATGCAGCCGGTGCCGAGCTCGCCCAGCGTATCGAGCAGCTCCTGTTCGATCCAGCGGTTGAGCATCGAATAGCTCGGTTGGTGGATGAGCAGCGGCACCTTGTATTCGGCGAGGATCGCCGCCGCCTTGCGCGTCAGCTCAGGGGAATAGGAGGAGATGCCGACATAAAGCGCCTTGCCCTGCGCGTGGATGTGCGCGAGCGCGCCCATCGTTTCCTCGAGCGGGGTCTTGGGATCTACGCGGTGCGAATAGAAGATGTCGACATAGTCGAGCCCCATCCGCTGGAGGCTCTGGTCGCATGAGGCGATGAGATATTTCCGCGAGCCGCCGACGTCGCCATACGGTCCGGGCCACATGTCCCAGCCGGCTTTGGTGGAGATCACCAGCTCGTCGCGGTGGCCGGCGAAGTCGGTCGCCATCATGCGCCCGAAATTCTCCTCGGCCGAGCCGTAGGGCGGGCCATAGTTGTTCGCGAGATCGAAGTGCGTGACGCCGCGGTCGAATGCCCGACGCAGTATTGCGCGGCCGGTTTCGAACACATCGGTGCCGCCGAAATTCTGCCAGAGCCCGAGGCTGATCGCAGGAAGGTCTAGCCCCGAACGGCCGCAGCGGCGGTACGGCATGCGCCCGTCGTAGCGGGCGGGATCGGCGTGCCAGGGCTGGGGATAGGGCATGGGCTCTCCTGTACGGGGGGCAAAACATCCGTTCGCCCTGAGCTTGTCGAAGGGCTGCCTTCTACCCGTCGGCGCGCAGAAGAAAAGAACGGTGCTCCGACAACCCCGGATCAAAGTCCGGGGACGAACGGTGGAAAAGCTCAGACCGTAAAGCTCTCGCCGCAGCCGCAGCTGCCCTTGGCGTTGGGATTCTCGAAGACGAAGCCGGCGGTGAAATCGTCCTCCACCCAGTCCATCGTCGAGCCGATCAGGTAGAGCACCGAGCCGCCGTCGACGAAGAAGGTGCCGCCGGGGGTTTGGATCCGCTCGTCGAAGGGTTTGGCTTCGGTGACATAGTCGACCGAATAGGCAAGTCCCGAGCAGCCGCGGCGCGGCGTCGAGAGCTTGACGCCCACCACGCCCTCGGGCGCCTTGGCCATCAGCTCCGCGATGCGCTTCTCCGCACGCTCGGTGAGGAGGAGCGCGGCGGGGCGGGCGCGGGTCTTGGTGTCAGTCATCACAGCATCCCCAGTTCGAGCTTAGCCTCGTCGCTCATCTTCTGCGGGTCCCACGGCGGATCCCAGACGAGGTTGACCTCGGCAGTGCCGACGCCCGGAACCGAACCCACGCGCAGCTCGACTTCGCCTGGCATCGATTCCGCCACCGGGCAATGCGGCGTGGTGAGCGTCATCGTCACCGCGGCATGGCCGTCGGCGGTGATGTCGACACCGTAGATCAGCCCGAGATCATAGATGTTCACCGGGATCTCGGGATCGTAGATCTCCTTGAGCGCATCGATCACCGCTTCGTAGAGCTCGCCGCCCGGCTCGGTGCCCGAAAGCGGCTCGGGCTTCTGCGACAGGAAGCCGGTGAGATAGTCGCGCTTGCGCTCGTAAGCGTCGCGCACGCCTGCCGGTGCTTCGGTGGGCGCATCGAAGGCGTCGTCCACGCGCGCCTTGGGCGGTGCCTCAACGGCCTCCACTTCCTCGATCGCGATCTTGCGTTCCTCGTTCACCCGAAGATCCTCGTCACTCGCTCGACACCCTTGATCAGCGCAGCAATATCGCCCGCGCCATTATATACCCCGAAGCTCGCCCGTGCCGTGGCAGGCACGCCGAGCGCGTCCATCAGCGGCTGCGCGCAGTGATGACCCGCGCGGATCGCCACCTGGCCCTCGTCCAAGATGGTGGCGACATCGTGCGGATGCACCCCCTCGACCGCGAAACTGACGATTCCGGCGCTGTCCTCGGGACCGAACAGCCGGACGCTGTTGATCTGCGAAAGCGCCGTGCGCGCCTCGCGGACCAGCGCAGTTTCGTGGGCGTGGATGCGGTCGAGCCCGATCGAATCGACGTAATCGATTGCAGCATGGAGACCGACGACGCCCACGATGTGCGGCGTCCCGGCTTCGAACCGGCCCGGGGGCGGCGCATAGGTGGTGCGCTCGAAGGTCACGCGATCGATCATCGAGCCGCCGCCCTGATAGGGCGGCATCGCGTCGAGCAATTCGTAACGGCCCCAGAGTACGCCGATGCCGGTGGGCCCGTAGAGCTTGTGGCCAGAGAAGACGTAGAAGTCGCAGCCGAGCGCGGCGACGTCGATTGCCATGCGGGGCACTGCCTGGCAGCCGTCGAGCAGGATCTTAGCGCCGACCGAATGGGCGAGATCGCCGGCGCGGCGCACGTCGAGCACCGATCCGAGCACGTTCGAGACATGCGCGAGCGCGACGAGCTTGTGGCGTTCAGTGAGCATCGCCGCCATCGCGTCGAGGTCGATGCGATGATCGGGCGTGAGCGGCACCACGTCGATGATCGCGCCGACGCGCTCGGCCGCCATTTGCCAGGGGACGATGTTCGAGTGGTGCTCGAGCGTCGAGAGCAGGATGCGGTCGCCGGCCTTGAGCTGAGTCGCCGCCCAGCACTGCGCGACGAGGTTGATCCCCTCAGTCGCGCCGCGGACGAAAACGACTTCCTCGGGCTTGCCGCCGATAAACTTCGCGACGCGGGCGCGGGCGGCCTCGAACGCAAGCGTCATGTCGGCCGAGCGCTGGTATACGCCGCGGTGGACCGTGGCGTAGGTCTCGCCATAACCGCGGGTAATCGCGTCGATCACCGGGCGCGGCTTTTGCGCAGTAGCAGCCGTGTCGAGATAGGCCCAGCCCGCGGGGATCGCCGGGAAGTCGGCGAGAACGTCGAGGGGGCGGGTGTCGGTCGCAACGCTCACAACGCACTCTCCAGCCACCTGTCGGCATCAGCCTCGAACGCGTCGCGCACGGCTTCCTCGCCGATCCGCGACACCGCGTCGGCCACGAAGGCGCGGGTGAGCAGCGCCTTGGCGCGCGCTTCGGTGACGCCGCGGCTCTGGAGGTAGAAGAGCGCGCGGCGGTCGAGCTCGCCCACCGTGGCGCCGTGCGCGCACTTCACGTCGTCGGCGAAGATTTCGAGCTCGGGCTTCAAATTCACCGTCGCCGAGCGCTGGAGGAGCAGGCCGCGGAGCGACTGCTCTCCGTCGGTCTGCTGCGCACCGCGCGCGACCTCGACCCGTGCGGCCAGGCTCGCGGCCGAGCGGTCGGCGGCGACCGCGCGCCACAGTTGACGCGACGTACCTTCCACCGCTTCGTGCCGCACCGCGACCGCGGCTTCCTGCTTCTGCGTGCCGGAGGTGAGCAGCGCGCCGCCCATCTCGGCGAAGGCGCCCTTGCCGGTCAGCGTCAGCGCGCCGTCAATCCGGCTGCCCATGCCGCCCGCGCCGAGGAAGATCGAAGCGAGGCTCGCCGCCTCGCCGATCTCGGCCTCTTCGCGCAGCGAGACGAAGCCGTCGTCCTGGAGCAGCCGCACTGAGCGCATCAGCCGGGCACCGCGGCCGAGCACGATCTGGGTCAGCCGGTTGGCCCAGCCGGCACCGGCATAGGTTTCAACCACCGAGGCGACGGCGTCCTCCTGGAGCAGGATGCGCGCGGGGACATGGTTCTCGCCGCGGGTGCCCAGATGGACGATCTGGATGTTGGTGACGGCCTCGCGCGCGCCGAGCGTGAGGCTCCACCCCTCGCCCTCGGCGAGCTGACCCAGCGGGTGATCGGTCTGCGCGGCGAGCTTCGCGACCTGCACGCGGCCGGGGCGGCTGTGCGCGGGTTCGAACATGCCGTCGACGAACATCAGCCGGGGGCCGTCGATGTCGAGGAACAGGTCGGCGGGATTCAGGCCGGTGTCGCGCGGCTCGGCATCGGCGGCAGCGCGCAGTGCAGCCATGTCCGCCCAGCGCCACTCTTCCGAGCGCGGCGAGGGAAGTTCGAGCGTGGTCACGATGAAACTCCTCCCCCGCAAGGGAAGGGGGACCGCGCCCGAAGGGCGTGGTGGAGGGGTGTCGCGCCATCGAGAGGGGAACACCCCTCCGTCAGGCCTTTGGCCTGCCACCTCCCCTTGCAGGGGAGGATCTGAAGCGTGCTGCTCATGCCGCCACGGCTCCATAGCCCTGCGCTTCGAGCTCGTGCGCGAGCTCGGGCCCGCCCGAGCGGACGATGCGGCCGTCGGCGAGGACATGGACGAAGTCCGGCCGCACATAATCGAGCAGCCGCTGATAGTGGGTGATCAGCAGCACGGCCTTGTCGGGCGCGCGCATGATCCGGTTGATCCCTTCGCCAACGGCTTTGAGCGCATCGATGTCGAGGCCCGAGTCGGTCTCGTCGAGAATCGCCAGCTTCGGCGAGAGGATACCCATCTGTACCATCTCGTTGCGCTTCTTCTCGCCGCCCGAGAAGCCGACGTTTACCGGCCGCTTGAGCATCTCCTGGTCCATGCCGAGCGCATCGGCCTGAGCGCGGGCGAGCTTGAGGAATTCGGCGCCCGATATCGGCCCCTCGCCACGCGCGCGGCGCTGGCTGTTCAGCGCCTCGCGCAGGAACTGGACGTTCGAGATGCCGGGGATCTCGACGGGATATTGAAAGCCGAGGAAAAGCCCTGCCGCAGCGCGCTCGTGCGGCTCCATCTCGAGCAGGTCCTGCCCCTCGAAGGTCACCGAGCCACCCGTCGCTTCATAGGCCTCGCGCCCGCCGAGCACATAGCCGAGCGTCGATTTGCCGGCGCCGTTGGGCCCCATGATGGCGTGCACCTCGCCCGCATTCACCTCGAGGCTGAGCCCCTTGAGGATTTCCTTGCCGTCGATTTCGGCGCGGAGATTGTCGATCTTGAGCATCGTCTTCCTATTCACTGTTCGCGCCCGACTGGTCGCGATCGACGGCGGCCATCGCCGCCTGGGTGCAAGTCTTCACGGCCTGGAGCGAACGATCCTCCTCGCGCGAGCAGGCCGCCGCAGTTTCGCAGGTGAGCCGATCGAACGCTTCGTCACTACTCGATTGCACGACCTCACATGCGTTGATGCGCTGTTGCGGATCGCGCTTGACGCTGATGCGGAGCGGCTGCGGACGACCGGCGATCACCAGCTCCTCGCCGGACGCGGCTTGCGGCGCCAGTAGCGCAAGTGCGGAAACCAGGATCACAGCGGCACCGCCAGCAGCTTGACCGATTCGAGCGGTTCTGGCGCGGCATAGGCATCCACCCGCGCGCCGTCCGGCAGCTCCCAGACGATCTTGTATTGCTTCTGGTTGGCGATGGCGGACGCGATATCGGCTTCCACGGCGTCGAGCGTCCCCTGCATCCCGCGCCACCAGCCCTTGCTGACCGGACGGCCGCCGACGGTAATCCGGCCCTCAGCGAAATCCTGCTCGGCGAAGGCGCGGCAGCCCTTGATCGCCTCCTGGATCTTCGCGGCGCGCGCGGGATCGGCAGCGGGGGCGACGCCCACCTGCCGCACGATGCAGCGCGCGTGCTTGGTCGCGATGCCGATCTGCGGCACCTTCTCCACAACCACGCCGCCGGCCGAAGCCTGCAGCGCGATTGCCATCAGATACGCAATACTCATCTCGTCTCCTTCGCCCGAGCCGGGCGTGGTTCGGTCACGACGGTCACTCCGCCCTCCCCGTAGTGACCCGCACCACCGGCTCGTCGGCGGGTGGCTTGGGCAGCGGCGGCAGCTTGACGCGCTGGCGCTCGCTCTCGCGGTTTTCGCCGGGATCGCTGGGGCCGATCGCGTTCGGCGAAGCCTCCGACCGCGGCTTGACCAACTGGGGCACGTCGAACACCGCGGGCTTGCCCGTGCCCGAGGGTTGCGGCAGCGGCGCGCGGTTTTCGAGCACGACCAGATCGACGCATTCGGTCACCGCGTCGGCGGTCTTGGCATAGCAGACCGGCGTCGCCTGGCAGGCCTCCAGGTCGCGCCGCTCGCTTCCGCTGGAGACCATCACCCGGCAATTGCGCAGGCGCCCGTCGCTGCCCTTGTCGAACAGCATCACCGTGTGGCCGAGCGTGGCGCGGACCACGACTTCCTCCTCCACCGGCTCCTCCTGGAGCGGCGCGGGGGCGTCCTGCGCGACGAGCGCGAGGAGGAGGGCCAAGGCGAAGCTCATTCAAGCGAATCCGCGCAGTCATACCCTCCGTCACCCTGAACTTGTTTCAGGGTCCACTCCTCCACGGGCGACATCGCCCGCGTTTCGGTGGATGCTGAAACAAGTTCAGCATGACGGTTGAAAAAGCGGCTCATCCCACCGAGCCCTCGAGCGAAATCCCCAGCAGCTTCTGCGCCTCGACGGCGAATTCCATGGGAAGTTGCTTGAGCACGTCGCGGGCGAAGCCGTTGACGATCAGCGCGACCGCGGCTTCCTGATCGAGCCCGCGCTGCATCGCGTAGAACATCTGGTCCTCGCTGATCTTCGAAGTGGTCGCTTCGTGCTCGATCTGCGCGGTGGGGTTCTTCACTTCGATATAGGGAACGGTGTGCGCGCCGCATTGATCGCCGAGCAACAGGCTGTCGCACTGGGTGAAGTTGCGGACATTCTCGGCGCCGGCCTGGACGAGGACCCTTCCCCGATACGTGTTGTCGCTGCGCCCGGCGCTGATGCCCTTGGACACGATCGTCGAGCGCGTGTTCTTGCCGAGGTGAAGCATCTTGGTGCCGGTATCGGCCTGCTGACGACCGTTGGTGACCGCGACCGAATAGAATTCGCCGACCGAGCCGTCGCCCTGGAGGATGCACGACGGGTATTTCCAGGTGATCGCGCTGCCGGTCTCGACCTGCGTCCAGCTGACCTTCGAGTTCGTGCCGGCGCACAGCGCGCGCTTGGTGACGAAGTTGAAGATACCGCCGACGCCGTTCTCGTCGCCCGGATACCAATTCTGCACGGTCGAATATTTGATCTCGGCATCGTCGAGCGCGACCAGTTCGACCACCGCGGCGTGGAGCTGGTTCTCGTCACGCATCGGCGCGGTGCAGCCTTCAAGGTACGAGACATAGGCACCCTTGTCGGCGACGATCAGCGTGCGCTCGAACTGGCCGGTGTTCTCGGCATTGATGCGGAAGTAGGTGCTGAGCTCCATCGGGCAGCGCACGCCCTCGGGCACGTACACGAAGGTGCCGTCGGAGAAGACCGCCGAATTGAGCGCCGAATAGAAATTGTCGCGGACCGGCACGACCTTGCCGAGCCACTTCTTCACCAGTTCTGGATATTCGCGGATCGCCTCGCTGATCGACAGGAAGATGACCCCTGCGGCTTTCAATTCCTCGCGGAAGGTGGTCGCAACCGAAACGCTGTCGAACACTGCGTCGACCGCGACCTTGCGCGCGCCCTCGACCCCGGCGAGCACTTTCTGCTCCTCGATCGGGATGCCCAGTTTCTCGTAGGTCCGCCGGATCTCGGGGTCGAGCTCGTCGAGGCTCGCGAGCGTCGGCTTCTTCTTGGGCTCGGCGTAATAATACGCGTTTTGATAGTCGATGTGCGGGATCGACAGCTTGGCCCATTCGGGAAGCGTCATCTCCTGCCACATGCGGAACGCCTTGAGGCGCCAGTCGAGCATCCATTCGGGCTCGCCCTTCTTGGCGCTGATGTAGCGGACGGTGTCCTCGGTCAGGCCCTTGGGCGCGAACTCCTGCTCGACATCCGAGGCGAAACCCCATTCGTACTTCTTGTTCGCGGCGGCGAGCGCCTCGGCATTCTTCGTGGCCATATTACACCTGTTCCCCGGCAAGCGCCGGGACCCGGTCACCGGGTTCGGGAAGCTGCGCCCCGGCTGCGACCGGAGGAGCGGAAAGTTGGGAGAGCGATATGCCCGCGAGCGCGCCCTTTACGGCGCCGTTGACGGCATTCCAATGCGGTTTGACGCGGCACGCGCCCTCGATCGTGCAATCATGCTTGCCGCTGTCGACGCAGGCGGTGAGCGCAATCGGCCCCTCGATCGCTTCGACGATGTCCGCCACCGAGATCGCAGCCGCCGGGCGCGCGAGGCGGAAGCCGCCACCGGTGCCGCGAGCGCTCTCGATGAGCCCCGCGGCGGAGAGCTTGCTCACGAGCTTCTGTACCGTCGGCAGCGGCAGCCCGGTTTCGCCGGCCAGCGCCGTCGCGTTGAGCCGGCACGCGCCGCCGCAATGGCGCGCGGCAGCGGCCATCATCACCACGGCATAATCGGCAAGGCTCGAAAGACGCATCTACTCACAATCGGAACGATTCTGTCCGATTGCAGATGGGCTCAACCGGCCCGAAGGTCAACCGGTTCGGGGATGACGTCGGGCAGGATGTGGAAATTCTCGTTGTAGAGCGTCAGCTTGAGCGCCGGATCGTTGCTCGCGCGCAGGGCGCTAGGCGTATAGCCGGTGAAGTGCTTCACCTCGTTGATCATGTGCGACTGATCGGAGAAGGGCTCGATCACGTCGTCTAGCGGCGCGCCTTGGTAGATCTTCATCGCAGCGCGGATCGCGCGGAACTTGCGCTTGAGCTTGGTCGGCGGCCCGCCGAAATATTCCAGGCATAGCCGCTGGACCTGGCGCTCACCGAGCCCGCTCGATTCGCCGATCGCGGCGTAGAGCTCGTCGATGCTCGCGCCCTCGGTTGCCGCCCATTCGCGCACGCCGCGCAGGAACGGATAGTGCGCTACCGGCACCGGCTTCACTTCTTCCTGGCGCATGATCAGCAGCGGCGCGATGCCCGAGATCATCTCCTCGAGCGTTTCCATCGACTGCATCCGCTCCCACAGCGCGGGTGCCTGTTCGCAGAACAGCTTGGAGCCGTTGATGATGTGATCGGTGTATTTGTGCGCGGGCAAGCCGATCAGCGCCTTCCAGCCGATCGCGCGGAGCACCACGGCGAAATGCACCACCGGCCCGCGGAGCCGATACGTAGCCGCAGCGCTGCCCGGTCCGGCGACCATGATCGGCCGCAGCGGCTCGACATGGCCGTCGGGAAAGGTCATCTCGCCCTCGCCGCGGATCAGGAAGCGGATCTGGCCGAGATCGACACGCTCGATCCCTTCGATCTCCTCGGCATCGCAGCGATAGACATAAAAGGAATCCACGTGCGGCAGCAGCCGCCCCGTCGCGCGCTTGAGCTCGATCGTCGGCTGCGGCGAAGGCGACCCGCCTGCTTCCGACGGGAACCGCCTGTTGGTAGCGCCCCGCATTTTTTCCTGATGCTCCCCAGCCTCAGTTTATTATTGAGGCTCGGGCATATCCCATTCGCGCAGGGGAAAAAAGTGGCCCGACCGAGTAAACTCGGCCGGGCCAGTGGAAAGGGTTCCCCCCGTTAAGTGGAACCCCTCGGGTCGCAGCACCTCTCTAGGCCCATGATACAGGCATGTATTGGACGGATTCGACATCGCGCACTTTGCCACGTGCGGAACCCGTGCAATGAGCGATTTCCATGGCTTACCCGCTCCGCTCCGCACTGTTCGCACTCGATCCAGAGACCGCTCACCGCGCCACGATCAAGGCCTTGGCGCTGTGGGGAGCGCTGGGGACACCCTTCGGAAACGACTCGGATACAAAATCGTCTCTTGGCCCCGCCCAAGCATCTATTGGTGTGCGGATCGCCGGGATCGACTTTCCAAACCCAATTGGACTGGCGGCGGGGCTCGACAAGAATGCCGAGGCGATTCCCGGACTGTTCGCGCTGGGCTTCGGATCGGTCGAGATCGGCACGCTAACTCCCCGTCCCCAGCCCGGCAACCCGCGTCCGCGGCTGTTCCGGCTGGTCGAGGACGAGGCGGTGATCAATCGCATGGGATTCAACAACGACGGGATCGACGCGGCACTTGCCCGGATCACACGGTTAAGGAAGCGCGCGGGCGTGCTCGGGATCAACGTCGGAGCGAACAAGGACAGCGCCGATCGCGTCGCCGATTATGCGCTGGGGGTGACCAAGGCCGCGCCGCATGCCGATTACATCACGATCAACGTGAGCTCGCCCAACACGCCGGGCCTGCGCGACCTCCAGTCGCGGCCAGCGCTGGACGAGTTGCTCGCCACCTGCGACGCTGCGCGCGGCAAGACACCCTTGTTCCTCAAGATCGCGCCCGATCTCGACCGCGCGGGAATCGAGGGCGCCGTGCGCGCGGCCATCGACAACCGGATCGACGCACTGATCGTCTCCAACACCACCATCTCGCGGCCCGCCACGCTGCGTTCGCCCCAAGCGGGCGAGACCGGCGGGCTCTCGGGTGCGCCATTGGCCGATCTTGCCCGGACCAAGCTGATCGAGGCACGCGAGGCGGCCGGCGGCGCGCTGCCGCTGATCTCGGCGGGCGGGATCGACAGCGCCGACGAGGCGCAGCGGCGGCTCGAAGCCGGGGCGAGCCTGGTGCAGGTCTATAGCGCGCTGGTCTATCGCGGTCCCGGAATGGTGCGCGAGATGCTTATAGGCCTATCAAAAAATGCCATATCCCCGCCGCTTTGCCCCTGACCCAAAGCCCGCTACGTCTGCGTCATGAAAAAGCTGATCCTCGTCCTTCTCGCGCTTCTGGTTCCTCATTTCGCCCTGGCTCAGGGCATCGTAAGTGCCGCAGACCAGCGTGCCGCAGCGGCTGGCGTCGAGATCCTCCGCAAGGGCGGCACCGCTACCGACGCGGCGATCGCAACGATGCTCGCGCTCAACGTGGTCGAGCCGCAGAGTGCCGGCATCGGCGGCGGTGCCTTCTTCGTCCAATATGACGCCAAGGCGAAGCGCACGACCACCGTGGACGGGCGCGAGGCGGCGCCGATGGCGGCGGACCCGCACTGGTTCTACGCCGACGGCAAGCCGCTCGGCATCCGGGACGCGGTTCCCGGCGGACGCAGCGTGGGCGTGCCGGGCACGCTGCGCGCGATGAAGAAGGCGCACGAGCGCGGCGGCAAGCTGCCCTGGGCTGCGCTGTTCGAGCCCGCAATCCGGCTGGCGCGCGACGGCTTCACAGTCTCGCCACGGCTCAACAACGCGCTCAACCGCTACGGCACACACGTCGACGCGGGCGTGCGCGCGATCTTCTACGGTCCGGACGGCAAACCCTTCGCGACGGGCGCTACCGTGCGCAATCCGCAGCAAGCCGCTCTCCTCGAGCGCGTCGCGAAACTCGGTCCGGACAGCTTCTACGTTGGACCGCAGGCGCAGAAGCTGGTGAACACGGTCAACAACGCCGCGCGTAACCCGTCGAAGATGACCGTCGGCGATCTCGCCGCCTATGAAGCCAAGGATCGCCCGGTGCTGTGCAGCACCTACCGCAGCTACAGGATCTGCTCGATGGCCCCACCCTCCTCGGGCGGCATCGCGGTGCAAATGATCCTCAAGCAGCTCGAGCGCTTCGACATGGCCAAGCTCGGCAAGGATTCGCCGGTCGCCTGGCACCTCTTCGCCGAAAGCTCGCGCCTCGCCTATGCCGATCGCAACATGTATACGGGCGATCCGGATTATGTGCAGGTCCCGCTCAAGGGGATGCTCGATCCGAACTACATCGCGAGCCGTTCCGCGCTGATCAGCCCCGACAAGAGCATGGAGACCATCGCCGCGGGCACCCCGCCGGGGGCGCCGAAGCGCGTGAAGGCGCCGGTAAGCGAAGTCGCGGGCACCACCTCGCTCTCGGTGGCGGACGCGGCTGGCAACGTCGCCCAGGTGACGACGACGATCGAAGGTTCGTTCGGCTCCGGCCTGTCGGTCGACGGCACGCTGCTCAACAACGAGCTCACCGATTTCGACATCGTGCCCGAGGACGAGGGCTATCTCGCCGCCAATCGCGTCGAAGGCGGCAAACGTCCACGCAGCTCAATGGCCCCCACGATCGTTTATGCCCCGAACGGCGAGGTTCGCCTTGCCGTCGGCGCCGCCGGCGGCCCGACGATCATTGCGCAGGTCGCCAAGGCGATCATCGGCGTGGTCGACTGGAAGCTGAGCGCGCAGGACGCGATCGCGATGGGGCTGGTCTATGCGCCGGGCCCGGTCGCGACAGTGGAGAAGGGAACACAGCTTGACGCCATGATCCCCGCGCTCGAAGCTCTGGGCGAGAAGGTCCGCTCGGCCCCGCTGGGGCTGAAGGCCAACGCGATCGAGCGCGTCGGCGGGCGCTGGCAGGGCGCCGCCGATCCGCGCAGCGAGGGCGTGGCGATGGATCAGGACGGGAATGTGACGCAGATCACACGAGTCGGCGCGCAGCCGAACCGACCGTCGGAATAGCAACGGGCGCAACAGGGGCGCCCGAGGGGGTAGAGGAATGCGCAAGCTCGAACATTTCAACAATCTGGTGGAGATGTTCTTCACCCGCGCGCGCGAACTCGGCGACAAGCCGTTCCTGTGGCACAAGACGGACGACGGCTGGAAATCGACGAGTTGGGCGGAGGCGACACGCAAGGTGGCGAGCCTGGCCACCGCCTTCCAGGATCTGGGGCTAAAGCCCGGCGACCGCGTGATGCTGGTTGCCGAGAACCGCCCCGAATGGTGCATCACCGATCTTGCAGTCATGGCCGCGGGCTGCGTGACCGTGCCGACCTACACCACCAACACCGAGCGCGACCACCAGCACATCATCGAGAATTCGGGCGCGTGTGCGATCGTGGTCTCCAATGCCAAGCTCGCGCGCACGCTGCTGCCGGCGGCGATCCGCTCGTCCTCGGCACGGATGGTGATCGGGATCGACGACGTGCGCGCCGCGCAATCGGGTGCGATGGATTTTCACAACTGGGGCGAGCTGATCGCGCGCCACCCCGCCGATCCCGATACGGTGGCGGCGAAGGCGAGCTTCAAGCGCGAGGACCTTGCCTGCATCATCTACACCAGCGGCACCGGCGGCTCCCCGCGCGGCGTGATGCAGCACCACGGCGCGATCCTGCACAATTGCCAGGGATGCACCACGATCATCTCGGAGGATTTCGGCTGGGACGACGAAGTGTTCCTCTCGTTCCTTCCCCTCTCCCACGCCTATGAGCACACCGGCGGGCAGCACTTCCCGATCGCGCTCGGCGGGCAGATCTATTATTCCGAAGGGCTCGAGAAGCTCGCTTCGAACATCGAGGAGGTGCGCCCCACGATCATGGTGGTGGTCCCGCGCCTGTTCGAGGTACTGCGCACGCGCATCACCAAGCAGGTGGAGAAGCAGGGCCGCGTCGCCAGCTTCCTGCTCGACCAGGCCGTCCGGCTCGGCGGGAAGAAGGCCGCAGGCACCGGCTCGGTCGCCGATCTGCCGATGAACCTGCTGCTGGGCGCGACGCTCAAGCCCAAGCTCGCCAAGCGCTTCGGCGGCCGGATGAAGGCGATGGTCTCCGGCGGCGCGCCGCTCAACCCCGAGGTCGGCGTTTTCTTCGAATCGCTGGGGCTCACCTTCCTCCAGGGCTATGGCCAGACCGAGGCCGCGCCGGTGATCTCGTGCAACCGCCCCAAGGCAGGGCTCAAGCACGACACGGTCGGCCCGCCGCTCGAGGGCGTCAAGGTCAAGATCGCCGAGGACGGCGAAATCCTCGTGCGCGGCGAACTGGTGATGCACGGCTATTGGCGCAACGAGACCGAGACCGGCCGCGTGCTCAAGGACGGCTGGCTCCACACCGGCGACATCGGGCTGATCGACGAGAAGGGCCGGATCAAGATCACCGACCGCAAGAAGGACATCATCGTCAACGACAAGGGCGACAATGTCGCGCCCCAGAAGGTGGAGGGAATGCTCACTCTCCAGCCCGAAATCGTCCAGGCGATGATCGCGGGCGACAAGAAGCCCTATATGACCGCGGTGATCGTCCCCGATCCGGAATGGACGCAGGAATGGTGCGCCAAGACCGCCGCCAAATGCGATTTCCGCGAGCTGGCACACGACCCCGACTACAAGGCCGCACTCGGCCATGCAGTGGAACGCGTGAACCGCGACCTTTCGGTAATCGAGCGCGTGCGCAAGTTCATCATCGCCGACGAGCCGTTCACGATCGAGAACGAGCAGCTGACCCCCAGCCTCAAGATCCGCCGCCACGTGCTCAAGAAGGTGTACGGGGCGAGGCTGGACGCGCTGTATTGAGGATTGAAACCAATCCTCCCCCGCCAGGGGGGGGTGGCAGGCGCAGCCTGACGGAGGGGGAGGACGGCGATACGGCTCAAGGGGGAGACGGCCGGCGAAACGCAAAGCGCCTTCGTAAGGAAATGACATCGCTGGAGATCGGTCTTTGGCTGGCTCTCCGTCAAAACGGAGCCGGTTTGCGCTTCCGCAAACAACATTCGGCCGGCAACTATGTGCTGGATTTCTACTGTGCGCCCGCGATGCTGGCGATCGAGGTCGACGGCGAAGCGCATGATCGCGGCGATCGGCCGGAGCGCGATAGGGTGCGCGACGATTGGCTCGCATCGCAGGGTGTACGGGTGCTGCGTTACCCGGCGCAGGAAGTGCTGGCGAACCTCGAAGGCGCTGTTCACCACATCGTCATGACCGCAGCCGAGAGACGGGACAAATTGCAGGGCTGATCGCTTTCCGCCCCCTCCGTCAGCCTTCGGCTGCCACCTCCCCCTGGCGGGGGAGGATCGACGAGGCAGCCTCAGCGCTCCGCCTTCTCCGGCACCACCACCATCGTCCAGTCCTTCTCGGGCCGGAGATATTTGGCGGCGAGCGCCTGGAGTTCGGCCGGAGTGGTGCGGGCGATGTCGGCGGGAAGCGTATCGACCGAGGCGATGCGCGCCGGATCGAACGAGCCGCCCTCGACCAGGCGCATCCAGAACATGTTGCCGCTCGACGACCGCAGTATCTGCTGTTTGATCGGCTGGAGTGCGCGGGCAAGCTCGTCGTCGTCGATCGGCTTGGCGGCGAGATCGGCGGCGATGCCGCGGGCAAGATCGAAGAAGACGCCGGTCTTGTCGGGCGACACCAGCCCGAGCGCGATCAGCTTGCCGCCCCCGCCCATGCCGAGCGGCCACTGGCTCGCCACTTGCGGCGAATAGCTCAGGCCCGCCTTGCTGCGGAGCTGCTCGATCATCCGGTCGCGGAACACTGCGGCGAGGATGTCGAGCTTGCGGCTCTCGCTGATCCCGGCGCTGCCGCCGCCGGTCGGCCAGGCGATCACCGCCGCCGCCTGATCGGGCTTGCCGCTGTGCGTGCGGACCACCGGGGTGGTGACGTGCGCGGGGAAGCGCACCAGCGGCGCCGGCGTCACCGCAGCGGGGCGCGGCTTCAGTGCGCCGAAAGTCTCGGCCACGGCCTTTACGGTCGCCTCCGAATCCATGTCGCCGAACACTTCGACTTCGATCGGGCCGGTGGCGAGCAGCGGTTCCCAGAACTTGCGGAACGCTTCGGGCGTGGTCGCCTCGATCACTTCCCGCGGCGGGATGCCCCAGCGCGGATCATTGTCGTGCGTCAGCCGCTCGAGATCGCGGCCGATCACGGCGTCGGGCGACGAGGACAGGCCGGCATAGCCCGAGAGCACACCCGCCTTTGCCCGCAGCACCGGATTGGGATCCCAGGCCGGGTGCGCGAGCTTGGCGGCGAACAGGCGGAGCTGATCCGCCAGATCCTCCTTGTTGGTCTGGCCGACGAACTTGAATGCGTCCTCGGCCACGTCGAACTGGAAACCCATCTGGCGCTTGCCGATCAGCGCATCGAGCTCCTCCTGGCCGAGCTTGCCGATGCCGCCGGCGACCAGCGCCATCTCGCCCGCCCATGCCGGCGTCTCGCCCTTGGGGGGGATCGCGTTGATGCCGCGCCCGAAACGGACGTTGACATAGACCTTGCCGACCTCGGAGGCGTCCTGCCGCATCAGCAGGTTGACGCCGTTGGAGAAGACCACCTTCTCTACCTGCAGCCCCGGAATCGCCATGGTGCGACTCGTCACCGTGCCCGGCTTGCCGAGCTTGGGGAGCTGATCGAAGTTCACATCGGCGAACACGCGGCGCGCGCCACTCGACGTGACTTCCTCCTTGATCGCAGCGGTAAGCTTGCCCAGCGCATCGGGGTCGGGCGTGCGCGTGTTGACCAGCGCGCGCGTAGCCGTTCCCTCGAACACCCGGCGCGAGGCGGCGAGCACCGTCTCCGGCGTGAACATGTTGGCGGCGATCGCAGTCTTGAGGATGTCGTAGCTCGCCTGGGGCGTGGTCACCGTCTCGTTGATGTCGACTGCCTCGACCAGATCGTCGGCCAGCTTCATGCCCGCTTCGACCGGCGCGGTGCTGATCCGCTGCTTCATCTGGACTTCGATCTCGGCGAGCTCGCGGTTGATCTCGGCCTGGGTCGGCGGTGCAGCCTGCGCATCGGCGATCACGCCGCGCACGTCGCGCAGCGCAGCCTGCCAGTCGTCGCCGACCGGAAGCACCTGCACCGTCGTCATGTTCGCCGAGCGCGCCACATCGCTGAGGTCCGCCCCGGCGGCGATGAAGCTGCCGCCCGATCGTGCGCGCGATTCGAGGCGGCGGTTGATGATGCGGATCGCAACCAGATCGACCATGCGCTTCTGGTTGAAGATCACCGTGTCCGAGAAGACGGTCCACGGCCGCACGGTCGACATCATCACCAGCGGCTGGAGCCCCGGCTCGACGGTGGTGGCGGCAACCGGATGCCCCTCGCTCGGTTTACCGAAATCGGGGCTCGGCGTGGTGGGACCTTCACCCTTCCAGGCGGAGAAATGCTTCTGCACCAGCCCCTCGAGCACCGCCGTATCGACATCGCCGACTACGATCACCACGGCGCGTTCGGGCCGGTACCAGCGATTGTGGAACGCCTCGACGCTCGCCGGAGTCGCGGCAGCCAGCGTCTCGGTGGTGCCGATCGGCTCGCGGTCCGCCACCGGCTGGCCGGCGAACATCAGGTCGAGCATCGCGTCCTGCAGCCGCTGCTGCGCACCCGGCTGCTCGCGCGCTTCGGCGAGCACCACCGGCCGCTCGGCATCGAGCGACTGCTGGCTGATGCTGGGGCCGGTCATCATGCCCGAAAGAATCTTGAAGCTCTCGTCCAGCCCCTGCGGCGTCGCCATCGGCAGGTCGAGCTTGTAGACCGTCTGGGTGAAGGTCGTGCTCGCGTTGCTGTCCGACCCGAAGGTCACGCCGAGCCGCTGCCAGATGCGCTTCGATTCGCCGTCGGGCACGTGCACCGAACCGCGGAACGAGAGATGCTCGAGCAAATGCGCATAGCCGCGCTCGTTGTCGCGTTCGTGGAGCGAGCCAGCGTCGATCCGCACGCGCACCGAGACCTGGCCCGGCGGCACGCCGTTCTTGCGCACCGCATAGCGCAGCCCATTGGGAAGCCTGCCGAACTTCCATTCGGTGTCGTGGACGAGATCGCTGCCCTTGTAGAGCCAGGGATCGTCGGCGGTCTGGACCGGCAGAGGCGCGGTCTGCGCCTGCACCGGCAGCGTCGGGCTCAGGCTGACGAGGGCAAGCGAGGCGAGGAGCGGAAGCCGCAGGAAGCGAAGCATGGCGTCTCGTGTAATGGCGAAGCGCCGCCCATGCCAGCTTGAAGCTTTCCGCCACATGTACGGCAAGGCCCGCCCTATTTCCTTGCGGCCGCCATGATTTGGTCCCGACTCGCGGCATAGGCTGCGCAGCCTCGGGTCGGCCGGTTTCCGATCCGCAGGCGATTTGGTTCGAGTGGGTTTGCAGTGACGCTGAGAGCGAAGGGGAGCGAAGCGCCGGGGGTGAGCGGCGAGGCACGGGCGCGGGCGCGGCCGGCGCCTGCGCTCATGCTGGTCTCCGAACGCCGCGACTCAGCCCGGCCGCTTGCAGCCGATCCCGACCGCCCGTGGCTGGTCAAATACGGCAAGCATCTGCGCGGCCCGGTCGATCGCCTGATCGCGCGGTCCTCGGTCGCGTCGAATGCGCCGGTGCTCGACGTGCGCGACTTTCCCTGGACCGAGATGCTCCGCGCCAATTGGGAAGCGATCCGCGACGAGGCCGCCCAGGCGGCGCTCACCCGGATCCCCGCACCCTCGCTCGCCACCATCTCGCCCGATCACCGCGCGATCGCGCGGATCAGCCGGTGGCGCTCGTTCTTCCTCTGGGGCTATGGCTACCGGATCGAGGAGAATATCGCGCGCTGCCCGGTCACTGCACGGCTGGTGGAGCAGATCCCCGGGCTCAACACCGCCTTTTTCTCGATCCTCACCCCCGGCACGCATATCCCGGCGCACCGCGGCGTCACCAAGGGGCTGATCACCTGCCACCTGGGACTGATTGTGCCGCGCGACGGCGACGTCCGGATGCGCGTCGGCGACCGAGTGGTGCGCTGGGCGGAGGGCGAGACTTTGGTGTTCGACGACACCTATGACCATGAAGTATGGAACGACACCGCAGGGACGCGGGTGGTGCTGCTCATCCAGTTCCGCCGGCCGCTTCGCCAGCCCGGCCGCTGGCTCGCCGAAAAGTTCCTGGGGGTCGTGCGCCGCTCGGCCTTCGTGCAGGAGGCGCGGTCGAACCTGCAGCGCTGGAACGCCGCAACCCGAGGGTGGGACAATTTGAACAATTGAGGTCGCCGGTCGCTGTCCCTACATGCCGCTGAACAGCGCAAAAGGAAGCGATCGTGCGTACCGTCGACGAGAAGGCCTGGAAGGAATTCCGGCGAATGATCCTGTGGATCGCGCTGATCGCGGTGCTGATGGTGATCGGCGCGCTCTTCTATCTATCACTTTACGACGCGCTCTATCCCTCCGCCGTGCTCGCGGCGATCGGCGGCGTATTCCTCTCCACGCTGCTCGGCTGCGGATTGTTCGCAGCCGCCTTCTTCAGCGACAAGAGCGGCCACGACCGCGACGTGACCAACGCCACTCGCAAGGACGGCGAGTAAGTCCGGCGGCAACGCAGCGTTTCGCGCCGCCTGCTTGATCCCAGGCCTGCCAGGGGCCACATGGCGGGCATGCTGATCGAGACCGAACCCACGCCCAATCCCGCGACGCTCAAGTTCCTGCCCGGACGCGTCGTGATGGAAGCAGGCACGCGCGACTTCGCCACCCCCGAAGAAGCCGAAGCATCGCCGCTCGCCGATGCGCTGTTCGCGCTGGGCGACGTGACCGGCGTGTTCTTCGGCCGGGACTTCATCTCGGTCACTGCCGCGCCCGGAGTCGAGTGGTTCGATCTCAAGCCCGACGTGCTCGCGATCCTGCTCGACCATTTCTCGGCCAACATGCCGCTGTTCCGCCCCGGCAGCGCCGCCGCGATCTCCGTCCCGCCCGAAGGCGCCGAGTTCTCCGACAATCCCGAGGACGCCGATGTCGTCGCGCAGATCCGCGAGCTGATCGAGACACGCATCCGCCCGGCGGTGGCCAACGACGGCGGCGACATCGTCTATCGCGGGTTCGATCAGGGCAAGGTCTATCTCCAGATGCAGGGCGCCTGCTCGGGCTGCCCCTCGTCGACCGCGACGCTCAAGAACGGGATCGAGCAGCTGCTCAAATATTACGTGCCGGAAGTCACCGAAGTCCGCGCAATCTAAGCAGCCAAAACCAAAGAAAGGGTCGCAATATGGGCCATCCCCTCGACGATGCGGGGCTGGATACGATCTTTCGTACCGCGCGCAGCTACAACGGCTACACCGACGAACCGGTCACTGAAGCCGATATCCGCCGCATCTACGATCTGCTCAAGATGGGCCCGACCTCGGCCAACTCGCAGCCTGCCCGCTTCCTCTGGCTGCTGAGCCAGGAGGCGAAGGACAAGCTCGCCGATCTCGCCACCGGAGCGAACCCGGACAAGATCCGCAAGGCGCCGGCGACGGTGATCATCGCGATGGATTGGGACTATCACGAGCAGCTTCCCTGGCTCTTCCCCCACACCGATGCGAAGAGCTGGTTCCCCGACCTGGAGGACCGCAAGGTCCATGCGATGCGCAACGGCTCGCTACAGGGCGCGTATCTGCTGATCGCAGCCCGCGCACTGGGCTTCGATACCGGTCCCATGTCGGGAATCCGTCATGCAGATGTTGACGCGGCCTTCTTTGCGGACCAGCCGAGCGTGAAGAGCAACTTCATTGCGACCATCGGACATGGCGATCCTTCCACAATCTTCGGCCGCAGCCCCCGCCCCGAGTTCGAGCGGTTCAATCGCGTCCTCTGACGATTTGACTACGCTCGTCATCGAGACGGCGACGGCAGCCTGCTCGGTCGCGCTGCTGCGGAGCGGCGAGGTCGTCGCGTCGCGCCACGAAGTCGTCGGCCGCGGCCATGCCGAGCGGCTGGTGCCGATGATCGCGGGGCTGCCCGGGCAGGGCCGCGCCGATCGCATCCTGGTCGATGTTGGCCCCGGCAGCTTCACCGGCGTGCGGGTGGGCCTGGCCGCCGCGCGGGGGCTCGCGATCGGCTGGGGCGCCGAGGTCTTCGGCTATTCGTCGCTCGCCCTGCTCGCCGCAGCCGGTTTCGCCGCGCATCCGGATTTGCCCCTGCTTGCCGTGGTGCTCGAAGGAGGCCACGGTGAGGTCTTCATGCAGGCCTTCGCATCCTCACCGTTCCGCGAAGAGGGGGCGTTCCGCTCGCTCGTTCCGGCGGACGCGCTCGCCGCGCTCGAAGGCCGTCCGGCGATCGGCAGCGGCGTGCGCTTCCTCGCTCCACTTGCCGAAGGGCTCGACCTGCGCGAGGCGCTGCCTGCGGCCGCAGACGCGCACTTCCTTCCCGCTGCATTCGCCGCCCTCCCCGCTCGTCCAATCTACGGCCGCGCGCCCGACGCGAAGACGCTCGCCGAACGAGGGCTGGCGTGAGCACGACGGTCAACCTCACCGAGCTGCGCGAAGGCGGTCCGCAGGATCTCGCCTCGGTCGCCCGGGTCATGCAGGAGGCGTTCGACCCGCGCTACGGCGAGGCGTGGACGCCGGCGCAGTGCATGGGGATGTTCGCGCTTCCCGGCGTGTGGTTGGTCATCGCCAGCCTGGACGGTCACGATGTGGGCTTCGCCCTGGCGCGCGCGATCGCCGACGAGGCCGAGCTGCTGCTGCTCGCCACCAGTCCCGCGGCGCGCCGGCGCGGCGTGGGCGGCGCGCTGCTCCGTGCCGTGATCGCCGAAGCCCAGTCGCGCGGAGTCGTTCAGCTTCATCTCGAGGTTCGTTCAGGAAACGATGCGGTGAGGCTATACCGGCGCGAAGGATTCGACAAAGTCGGAGACCGGCCGAATTATTATAGAGGCAAGGGTGGACAACTGTTCGACGCTCAGACATTTGCCCTAAATCTGTCCCAAAAATATTGTTAACTGATCGTCAATGGGCTTGCGTTCGCTTTACCGGAGCCCGATACGGCACCTTGGCAACCCTCCCAGGTCGCCCAATATCGGGTCGAAAGGATAATCATGGAATCTCAGTCGGACATTCAGGAAACGTTGGTAACGCTCACTGCGGATATTGTTGCCGCGCATGTCAGTAACAACAGCGTTGCTGTTTCGGATCTTCCTGTTCTCATCCAGAACGTGCACGGCGCGCTTGCCGGCCTCGGCCGCCCCGCGGCGGCGCCGGAAGTCAAGCAGGAGCCGGCCGTTTCGATCCGCTCGTCGGTCAAGCCCGACTACATCGTGTGCCTCGAGGACGGCAAGAAGCTCAAGATGCTCAAGCGCCACCTGATGACGCACTATCAGATGACGCCGGAACAGTATCGCGCCAAGTGGAACCTGCCGGCCGACTATCCGATGGTCGCCCCCAACTATGCCGAGCAGCGCCGCACCCTGGCGAAGAAGATCGGCCTGGGCACCAAGCGCCGCAAGACGCGCTAAGCCGCCGCGCCTTCGGGCAGCAGATCGCGCCGGCCGGGGACCGTCCCCGGCCGGCGCCTTGCTTTCCGGCATCGGGGGCCTTTTCGAGCGGCTCCATTGTAGCTACATCGTGCCCATGCCGAGGAAGATCGATCTCGAGGCCCTGTGCCACGAAAAAGGACTGCGCATCACTGAACAGCGCAAGGTGATCGCGCGCGTCCTTTCCGACGCCGAAGATCATCCGGACGTCGAGAAAGTCTATGAGCGCGCCTCCGCGATCGATCCGGGCATCTCGATCGCCACGGTCTATCGCACCGTGCGCCTGTTCGAAGAGGCCGGCATCTTGGACCGGCACGATTTCGGCGACGGCCGCGCGCGCTACGAGCCTTCGCCCGAGGCGCATCACGATCATCTGATCAACGTCGAGACCGGCGAAGTGATCGAGTTCGTCGATCCCGAGCTCGAGCTGCTCCAGAAGCAGATCGCCGAGCGGCTGGGCTTCCGGCTGGTCGACCACCGGATGGAGCTCTACGGAGTCACGCTCGACCGCAAGAGCTGAGCATCGGCATGACGGCCGCCGACTCCAAACGCGAGGCCGCCGCCGCGGGCATTCCGACCCGCCTCACGCCGATCGAACAGATGCGGGCAGGCCTGCGCATCGCGATGCTGGTCGCCGCAGTGCTGGTCTTCGTACCGCTCCACTATCTGTTCCGCCTGTTTCGCCTCCCCTCGCCCTGGCCGCGCCATTTCCTCGGCACGGCCGCGCGGATCTGCGGTGCGCGCGTGCGACGGGTCGGCACGCCCCTCAAGCGCGACGTCTTCTACGTCTCCAACCACATCAGCTGGATCGACATCCTCGCGCTCGGCGGCGCGAGCGGCACGGCCTTCGTCGCCAAGGCGGAGATCGGCGAAGCGCCGGTGGTCGGCTGGCTCGCGAGCCTCAACCGCACCGTCTATGTGAAGCGCGAAAACCGCCTCGGCGTGGCCGAGCAGATCAACCAGCTCCGCGACGCCCTCGCCGACAATTGGGCGATCACCATCTTCCCCGAGGGCACGACCACCGACGGCAAGTCGCTGCTCCCGTTCAAGACGCCGATGCTGCGCGTGCTCGAGCCTCCCCCGCCGGGCGTACTGGTCCAGCCGGTGATGCTCGATTATGGTGCGACCGGCGAGGATATCGGCTGGATCGGCCAGGAACGCGGCCTCGACAATGCGAAGCGGGTGCTCGCGCGGCGCGGCAGTTTCGAGCTGCGCATCCATTTCCTGGAGCCCTTCCATCCGCGCGACTTCCCGGGCCGCAAGGCAATCGCCGCGGAGAGCCGGCGGCGCATCGAGGAGGCGCTGGCGAGGGCGCTGGGCGGACCGCTCAGGCCCTTCCGCTTCGCCGAAAATGCGATCGGATATAAGGTGAAAAGCCCCTCTTCAGGAGAGGAGTAGGAGGCGGGGCCAGTGTCTGGGAAGGGGCTTAATATCGCCCGCTTCAACCGCTATAGCCCCGCCGATCATGAAACCGACCCCTAAAACCTTCCACGTCAAGTCGTTCGGCTGCCAGATGAACGTGTACGACGGCGAGCGCATGGGCGAGCTGATGGCCGCGCAGGGGCTCATCGCCGCGCCCGACGCCGAGTCCGCCGATCTCGTCGTGCTCAACACCTGCCACATCCGCGAGAAGGCGACCGAGAAGGTCTATTCGGACATCGGCCGCCTGCGGAAGCACGGCAAGGACCCGATGATCGCCGTCGCCGGCTGCGTCGCGCAAGCCGAAGGCGCCGAGATCGTCAGCCGGGCAAAGGTCGATGTCGTCGTCGGCCCCCAGGCCTATCACAACCTGCCCCAGCTCGTGGCGGATGCCACCGCTGGCAAGTCGGCGCTCGACACCGACATGCCGGCGATGAGCAAGTTCGGTGCGCTGCCATCGCGCCGCAAGGTCGGCCCGTCCGCCTTCCTCACCGTGCAGGAGGGCTGCGACAAATTTTGCACCTATTGCGTGGTGCCATATACCCGCGGCGCCGAAGTGAGCCGCCCGGCGCAAGCGATCGTCGACGAAGCCAAGGCGCTGGTCGATGCCGGCGCGCGCGAGATCACCTTGCTCGGCCAGAACGTCAACGCCTGGGATGACGAGGCCGGCACCGGGCTGCACGGCCTGATCGCAGCGCTCGACCGGATCGAAGGGCTGTCGCGCATCCGCTATACCACCAGCCACCCCAACGACATGCGCGAAGGGCTGATCCGCGCGCATGCCGAGGTGGAGAAGCTGATGCCCTTCCTCCATCTGCCGGTGCAGGCGGGGAGCGACCGCATCCTCAAGGCGATGAACCGTAGCCACACGCGCGATTCGTACCTGCGCATCCTCGACCGGGTCCGCGCCGCGCGGCCCGACATCGCGCTCTCGGGGGATTTCATCGTCGGCTTCCCGCATGAGACCGACGCCGAGTTCGAAGAGACGCTCAGCCTGGTCGACGCAGTCGGCTATGCCCAGTGCTTCAGCTTCAAATACAGCCCCCGCCCCGGCACCCCCGCAGCGGAGATGATCGACGGCTTCGTATCCGCGGAAGTGATGGACGAGCGCCTCCAGCGCCTCCAGGCCGCGCTCAACCGCGATCAGGCGGCCTTCAACGCCGCGACGCTCGGCAAGACCTGTCGGATCCTGATCGAGCGCAAGGGCAAGCTGCCCGGCCAGATGCTGGGCAAGTCGCCCTGGCTCCAGTCGGTCCACCTGATGACCGACGCGAAGATCGGCGATCTGATCGAGGTCGAAATCGTCCGGGCCGACCCGAACTCGCTTGCGGGCGTCGAGCGCGTGAAGGCGGCCGCCTGATCCTTCCCAAGATCCTCCCCCGCCAGGGGGAGGTGCCATGCGAAGCATGGCGGAGGGGGAGGAAGCACGCCGGCAACGGTCTCGCATCCGCCCCTTCCGTCGCCTTCGGCGCCACCTCCCCCTGGCGGGGGAGGATTGTGCGAGCCCCTGTCGCCGCTCCATCACACCTGCAATTTATTCGGCAGGCCGCACGCCAGCCCCTGTCATTGTAGGATTTCCTCTGCCATCGTCACTGCGACTCATGCGTAACGGAACCTCAGCCCTCCGCCCCGGTTTCGCCCTGATGGGCCGCATGACTCCCCTGTTTCAAAGTGAAATTATGGAGCGCGACTCCCTTCACTTTGCCCCCTCGCCCCAAGGAGCCGCATGAGCCGCAAGCCTGTTCCCGCCCAGTCCGGCGAACGCTCCCGGGTAGAGGTGACGTTCGACAAGCCCCAGCTCCTCCCGCAGCTCTTCGGCGAATATGATTCGAACCTGCTGATGCTCGAGGAGCGGCTGGGTGTTTACATCCACGCACGTGGCCAGCGCGTGGTGATCGAAGGCAGCGCCGAGGCTGTCGCGCACGCGCGCGAAGTGCTCCAGGAGCTCCACAGCCGCGTGATCCGCGGCGAGGAGATCGACGGCGGGCTGGTCGATGCCGTGATCGCCATGTCGAACGAGCCGACGCTCACCGGCATCATCCGCGCGGACGCGGGTGGCGAAGGCAACCCGCCGATCATGATCCGCACGCGCCGCAAGACGATTGTGCCGCGCTCTGCCGCGCAGACGCATTACATGCGCGAGCTGGTGTCGAACGACATGATCTTCGCGCTCGGGCCGGCGGGCACCGGCAAGACCTATCTCGCCGTCGCACAGGCCGTGGCACAGTTGATGACGGGATCGGTCCAGCGACTGATCCTGTCGCGACCGGCGGTGGAAGCAGGCGAGCGGCTAGGCTTCCTGCCCGGCGACATGAAGGAAAAGGTCGATCCCTATCTCCGCCCGATCTATGACGCGCTCTACGATTGCATGCCACCCGAGCAGGTCGAGCGGCGCATTGCGAGCGGCGAGATCGAGATCGCGCCGATTGCCTTCATGCGCGGTCGCACGCTGGCCGACGCGTTCGTGATCCTCGACGAGGCGCAGAACACCACCCCTGCGCAGATGAAGATGTTCCTCACCCGCTTCGGCGCGAACAGCCGAATGGTGATCTGCGGCGATCCCAAGCAGGTCGACTTGCCCGGCGGTCCCGGCGCCTCGGGGCTCAACGACGCCGTGACGCGGCTTGAAGGGATCGAGGGTATTTCCATGTGCCGCTTCACCGCTGCCGATGTGGTGCGCCATCCGATCGTCGGCCGGATCGTCACTGCCTATGAAGGCGGCGATGCTTGAACGTGGGGATATCCCGTCCTACATCTGGGATATCCTTTAGGAGGCTCCGATGGCTTCTCTCTATATCAAGGACAGCGAGACGGCTGAGCTCGCAGATCGGATCGCGCGGCGGCTGGGCAAGACCAAGACCGAAGTCGTGCGCAATGCGCTGCGTCGCGTCGAAGCCGAATTGCCGGCCGCTTCTTCTCCGACCTCCACAGCGGAGTGGCTGCGCGAATTCCGGCAGCGCCACCCGCTGCCGCCGCGGACCGGGCCCAAGGCAGACAAGGTGTTCTTCGATTGGCTGAGCGGCGAGGAGAATGTGTGACGCTCTTCGTCGATGCCTCCGCGCTGGTCGCGATGCTCGAACTGGAAGACGGCTTCGAGCAGCTCGCTGACGCGTTCGATGCCGATTCCGATCGGCTCACTTCGGCCGTCGCATGGTGGGAAACGGTGACTGCGCTTTCACGCTCCTATGGTCGCGAGCCCGACTGGTCGGGTGGTGAGCTGCGCGCATTCGCGGAAGCGCGCTCGATCCGGATAGTGCCGATCGAGCGGCAAGAGGTCGAGCTCGCACTGAATGCCTATTCCCGCTACGGCAAGGGTCGTGATCCCGCCGGCCTGAACATGGGTGATTGTTTCGCTTATGCCTGCGCCAAGGCGCACGGTGCACGCCTGCTCTACAAGGGCAATGATTTCGATCGCACCGATCTGGCCTGGTCCCATGCTTGACGTAGCCGCTCTGCCCGAATCCCCCTGGCCCGAGGGCGAGTGGGAAGCGCTGGCCACCCGTGCGGCGGAGACGGCGATCCGCCAGACGCCGTTCGCAGAATGGCTCGCCTGGCCAACCTGCGTCGAAATTGCCGTCCGCCTGACCTCCGACGAAGAGGTGCACGCGCTCAACAAACAATATCGCGACAAGGACAAGCCCACCAACGTGCTGTCCTTCCCGATGATCCAGCCCGACCTGCTCGATGCGGTGACGCAGAACAGCGACGACGGCGAAGTGATCCTGGGCGACATCGTCCTCGCGCACGGCGTCTGCGCCGCCGAGGCGGCCGAGCGCCAGGTGTCGGTGGAGGATCATGCCACCCACCTGATTGTCCACGGTGTGCTCCATCTGCTAGGCTATGATCACCTGGGGGACGCCGAGGCCGAGGCGATGGAGGACATGGAGCGCGCCGCGCTCGCCAAGCTCGGCCTGCACGACCCCTATCCCGTTCGCGAGGACTGACGACCAACATGCCCGAGGGCCCCAGTAGTACCGGACAAAGTACCGGCACCCACGAGACCCAGAACGAGACCGGCGGCATATGGCGGAGCATCCGCACGTTGCTGTTCGGTGAGGAAACCGAAGAGACGCTGCGCGATCGCATCGAGGAGGCGATCGACGAGCACGAGGACGGGGACGGCCGCGCCCCCGCCGGAGACCTGGCGCCGATCGAGCGCCAGATGCTCAAGAACCTGCTCCACTTCGGCGAGCGCGACGCGGGCGATGTTGGCGTTCCACGCGCCGACATCATCGCGGTTCCCGAGGACATCGGCTTCGCCGACCTGGTCCAGGCCTTTGCCGAGGCGGGGCACAGCCGGCTGCCGGTCTATCGCGAGGAGCTCGATACAGTCATCGGCATGGTCCATGTGAAGGACGTGTTCGCGATCCTGGCCAAGGATGCTCCGCACCCGGAGAGCATCGCGGGGCTGATCCGCCAGCCGCTCTACGTCCCCCAGTCGATGGGCGCGCTCGACCTGCTCGCGCAGATGCGCGTCCGCCGCACGCACCTCGCGGTCGTGCTCGACGAATATTCGGGTACCGAAGGGCTGATCACTATCGAGGATCTGATCGAGGAGATCGTCGGCGAGATCGAGGACGAGCATGACGAGGCGCCGGTCGCGATGCTCGTGCCGATCGAAGGCGGCGGCTGGGAGGCCGACGCGCGCGCCGAGCTCGAGGATGTCGCCCGGACCGTCGATGCGCGGCTCGGCGAGATCGACGAGGATGTCGATACGCTGGGGGGCCTCGCCTTCGTGCTCGCCGGTCATGTTCCCGCTCCCGGCGAATGCCTGGAGCATGAGAGCGGCTGGAAGCTCGAAGTGGTCGAGGGTGATTCGCGCAAGGTCACGCGCCTGCGGCTTCATCCGCCCAGGCAGCTCACTACGGTCGAGGAATAGATACGATGCTCAAGCGCATCCTGATCGTGCTGGCGCTTCTCGTCGCGCTCGGCGTGGGGCTTTGGCTGTGGCTGGCGCAGCCCGACAAGGCGCGGCTCAGCGAACAGGCGGTAACGGGACGCGTGCCCCAGCTCAGCAAGGCGCGATCGGAGGAGATCCCGACCGTCCAGATCGCCGATCCGGTCGGCTGGGCCAACGGCGCCAAGCCCACGCCGGCCGCCGGCCTCCAGGTCGCCGCGTTCGCGGGCGGACTCGATCATCCCCGCTGGCTCTATCGCCTGCCCAATGGCGATATCCTCGTCGCCGAGACCAACTCGCCCCCGCGCGACGGCGGCGGGATCAAGGGCTGGATCATGCGCACGCTGATGGGCCAAGCGGGCGCCGGCGTCCCGTCCGCCAACCGCATCACGCTGCTGCGCGATACCAACGGCGACGGCGCCGCCGACCAGCGCTCGGCTTTCCTCACCGGACTCAACTCGCCGTTCGGCATGGCGCTGGTCGGCAACTGGCTCTACGTCGCCAACACCGACGCGCTGGTACGCTTCCCCTATCAGCCGGGCCAGACGCAAATCACCGCTAAGCCCGAGAAGATCTACGATCTCGCGGGCGGCGCGAACCATTGGGCGCGCAACGTCGTCGCCGCGCCCGATGGGCAGAGCCTGTTCGTCAGCGTGGGCTCCGCTTCCAACATTGCCGAGAACGGGCTCGAGGCCGAGGGCGGGCTATATGCCGGCGGTCCGATGACCCAGGGCGCGCGCGGCGGCCGCGCGATGATCCTGCAGGTGTTCCCGGACCGCAAGACCGCGCGCGTCTATGCCTGGGGGCTGCGCAATCCCAACGGCATGGCGTTCGAGCCGCGCAGCGGCGCGCTGTGGACGGTGGTCAACGAGCGCGACATGCTCGGATCGGACATGCCGCCCGACTATCTGACTCAGGTCGATCTCGGCGCCTTCTACGGCTGGCCGTGGAATTACTGGGGCGGCTATGTCGACAAGCGCGTCAGCCCCGGCCGGCCGGACCTGCGCGAATATACCCGCCGCCCCGATTTCGCGCTCGGCGCCCATACCGCGCCGCTGGGTCTCACCTTCGCCGCGGACGCCAAGCTCGGCGACAAATGGTCCAACGGCGCTTTCGTGGGCCTGCACGGCTCGTGGAACCGCCAACCGCCCTCGGGCTACAAGGTCGTCTACGTTCCCTTCGCCGACAACGGCTTCCCGGTTCGCAACGCCAAGCCGGTAGACCTGCTCACCGGCTTCCTCGGCCCAGACGGAAAGACTGCGCGTGGCCGCCCGGTGGGGGTGATCACCGATGCCGCCGGCGCGCTGCTGGTCGCCGACGACGTCGGCAATGTGATCTGGCGGGTGAGCGCGGCAAAATAGGCCGCGTCAGATCGTCACCATGTCGTAGACGATCACCTTGCTCCACAGATGGCTGCACTTGGCGACGAAATCCTGGTGGATCGGATGGTCCTGATAGACCTTCTGGTCAGCGACGCTGTCGAAAAGCATCAGCTCGGACACGTCGAAGCTCGAATCGACCACATCGCGCTTTTCGGTCGATGCAGGCACGCCGATCTGCAGGTTGCGGATGACTTCGATCTTCTTCAACCCCCGCAGGCCGGCGACCAGCTGGTCGCGGTCCTCGGCCGAACCTGGTCGTTTCAGCCAGAAGAAGACGTGATGGACGATCTTGGCGCCGTCCGGTGCGGACGTCGCCGAAGCCCCGCCCGAAACCACGGCCGCGCCACCGAGCGCGACGGTCTTCACGGCATCCCTACGATTGAGCGGCATCCTGTCATCCCATCATCCAAAGCCGACTGGAGGCCCATCTTTCCCGTCCTGAACCTCCAGGGTCAAGCTGTCCCGTCCTTCGCCGCTACTTCAGCAGCTTCGTACCCTTTTCCGCCAGCTTGTCGCGGATCTTGGCGGCGAACAGAGCGAGCATCGGCGGCAGATGGACCTCGGCGCGGACGCGGTCGTCGAATATGTCGAGCCGGCTCGCCACTGTCTGTCCCATGGCCGTCACGCTGAAGTGGAGCGTGTCGCCTTCCCAACGCTGCTCGAGGTGCCCGCCACCCGGGAACATGTCCACGAGCTTGTGGACGCCCCCGGCGATCCGCGCCCTCGCAGCATCGCGCCCCAGCTTGTGCGGAATTTCGACGGTTACCGGCTCGGTCATCACGCTGCCCTAGCAAATCCTCTCCCCCGCGGGGAGAGGATCGGTTAAGCCCCGCAACGATGCTCCGCTTCCCGCTGCTCACCGCCTTCATCGCCGGCCTGCTCTCCGCCACCGGTTTCGCCCCGCTGGACTGGTGGCCGGTCACGCTCGTCTGCGTCGCGATCCTGCTGTGGCTGACGCATGCCGCGCCTGGACTCCGCACCGCACTGCTGCGCGGGTGGGTGTTCGGAGTGGGGCACTTCACCGTCGGCAACAACTGGATCCAGCACGCCTTCGACTATCAGGACAAGATGCCGCCGGTGCTCGGCTATTTCGCGGTGGTGCTGCTAGCGCTCTACCTCGCGGTCTACCCAGCGGCGGCGATGGGGCTGGCCTGGCGTTTCGCGCACAACGGCAAGCGCCGCCGCGCGGCCGATCTCGGCTATGTGCTCGCAGCCGGGGCGGCGTGGATCGTCACCGAATATCTGCGCGCGGTGCTGTTCACTGGCTATTCGTGGAACCCGCTCGGGGCAATCTGGCTGCCGACCCCGATCGCGCAGCTCGGGAGCTGGATCGGCACCTACGCACTTTCGGGGCTGGTGGTGGTGGTCGCCGGCACGTTCTTTCTTGCCACACGCCGCAGCTATCGTCCGCTGCTCGCAAGTGCTGCCATAGTGGCGCTCGCCCTGATCAAGGTCGCAACCGCGCCTGCCGACGCCACTCCGCCAGACGCGCGCCAAGTGGTCGTCGTGCAGCCGAACATCGGCCAGGAGAATGTCGGCGCGCCCGACTATGCCGATCGCACGCTGGCCAAGCTGATCGCACTCAGCGGCGCGCCCGGCCCCACACCGCGGCTGCTCGTCTGGCCCGAAGGCATGGTCAACCAGCTGCTCGAGGACGGCTATCCAGGGCGCTATTATTATCACGGCGACCCGCGCGTCACGCGGGCCCGTATCGCCGCGGTGCTCGGCCCCGGCGATCACGCACTGGTGAGCGGCAACGCGCTGCTGTTCGCCCCCGAGGCACCGGGCGATGCCGCGGCAAAGGCCGATCCGGACGCCCCGCTGCTCGATTGGAAGCTGGTCGGCGCAGGCAATTCGGTGTGGACCCTCGACAGTGCCGGGATGCTCGGCAAGCGCTACGACAAGGCGCACCTCGTCCCCTATGGTGAATATCTGCCGATGCGCGAGATCCTCGCGCCGCTCGGGCTCGCCCGCCTGGTGATGGGCGAAGTCGATTTCGTCCCCGGCCCCGGCCCCCGCACGCTCGACGTGCCCGGCTTCGGCAAGGCGGGCGTGCAGGTCTGCTACGAGATCATCTTCTCGGGGCAAACGGTGGATCGCGCCAATCGCCCGGACTTCATCTTCAATCCTTCGAACGATGCGTGGTTCGGAAGCTGGGGGCCGCCGCAGCACCTCGCCCAGGCGCGGATGCGGGCGATCGAGGAAGGGCTGCCGATGCTTCGCGCCACCCCCACCGGGATCTCGGCGGTGGTCGACGCGCGCGGCCGCATCCTTGGTTCGGTGCCGCACGGCCAGGAGGGGGCGCTTACCCTTCCTCTCCCGCGCCCGCTGCCGCCGACGCTGTTCGCCCAACTAGGCAACTGGCTCGCGTTCGTCACCGCCGGGCTGCTGCTCGTCTTGGCGATTGCCAACCGGCGGTTTGCCCGCTAGGGGATCATATAAGGAAAGCTTTATATGGGCATGGCAACGGCCCGGGCTTCCTTCCCCTGAATGAGGATTTCCATGCGTTCCAGCTATCTCTTCACGTCCGAATCGGTTTCGGAAGGTCACCCCGACAAGGTCTCCGACCAGATCTCCGACGCTATCGTCGACCTGTTCCTTTCGAAGGACCCCGAGGCTCGCATCGCGTGCGAGACGCTCACCACCACCCAGCTCGTAGTCCTGGCCGGCGAGATCCGCGGCAAGGGTATCATGGACGAGGCCGGCAACTGGGCGCCGGGCGTGAAGGAAGAGGTCGAGAAGACCGTTCGCGCGACCGTCAAGCGCATCGGCTATGAGCAGGACGGCTTCCACTGGGAGACGCTGCGCTTCGAGAACAACCTCCACCCGCAGTCGGCACACATCGCGCAGGGCGTGGACGCTTCGGGCAACAAGGACGAAGGCGCGGGCGACCAGGGCATCATGTTCGGCTATGCGGCCGACGACACGCCCGACCTGATGCCTGCGACGCTCTACTACAGCCACAAGATCCTCGAGCGCATGGCCGCCGATCGCCATTCGGGCGCGGCGCCGTTCCTCGAGCCCGACGCCAAGAGCCAGGTCACGCTCCGCTACGAGGGCAGCAAGCCCGTCGCAGCCACCGCGATCGTCGTCTCGACCCAGCACGGCAAGGGCTATGACACCGGCGACAAGGAAGCCGAGCTCCACGCCTATGTGAAGAAGGTTGTCGCGGACATCATCCCGGCCGAGCTGCTTTCGGACGAGACCGTCTATCACATCAACCCGACCGGCAGCTTCGAGATCGGCGGCCCGGACGGCGACGCCGGTCTGACGGGCCGCAAGATCATCGTCGACACCTATGGCGGCGCTTCGCCCCATGGCGGCGGCGCCTTCTCGGGCAAGGACCCCACCAAGGTCGATCGCTCGGCGGCGTACATCACCCGCTATCTGGCGAAGAACATCGTCGCCGCCGGGCTCGCCCAGCGCTGCACGATCCAGCTCGCCTATGCGATCGGCGTGTCCAAGCCGCTGTCGCTCTACGTCGACACGCACGGCACCGGCACCGCGGGCGACGACAAGATCGAAGAGGCAATCATGCGCATCGAGAAGCTGGGCGGCCTCACTCCGCGCGGCATCCGCACGCACCTGGGCCTCAACAAGCCGATCTACGAGCGCACCGCGGCCTATGGCCACTTCGGCCGCAAGGCCGAGGGCGATTTCTTCCCCTGGGAGCGCACCGATCTGGTCGACGACCTCAAGGCGGCGCTGGCAGCCTGAGGGAGCCAAATTCGCGAACGGAGGGCGGGGCCGCGAGGCTCCGCCCTTTTTCGTTCCAAGCTGGAGCACCTGCCCCACTTGCCGGTGCCTGCACAGCCTGCCAACCTCGCAAAAGGGGAATTCAAACGGGAGGGGCATCATGCGTCTGGGACTGAGCGCAGCGGCCGCGCTGCTCGCAATCATGCCGGGAGCGGCGGAAGCGCAGACACAGCGCCGCCCAATCGAGCTTCCCGCCAGCGAGTCCTATACGCACAAGCCGACGGGTCTCGCGATTCCCCTCACGCTCGACGATCTTCCCCGCGTGGGCGGCACCGCTCTCGAAGCCGATCAGCTCGACGAGTACGTCAATTTCGAGAGCGGTAACGAGGCCGTCACAGTGTACGTCTTCCGCAACGTCGCGGGATCGGTGCCGGTCTGGTTCGATCGTTCGACTTGGGCAGTCGAGCATCGACCCGATGTTTACGGCGCAGTGACGCCGCTTGATCGCTCGCCTGCCTTCATACCTCCCGGGCAAGCCAACCCGAGCGCCCTCACGCGCATCTGGCTGACCGGAAAGGAACCCTTCCGCAGCACTGGCCTGGCCTTCGTTCCGCTCGGCGACGACTGGTACGTCAAGATCCGCTACAGCTCGGCGACCCACAGCGCAGAGGCGCTTGCGCCGCGGATCGCCGGCGTCGTCGCTGCGCTCGGCTGGCCGACGGAGATCGCGGAACAGCCGGATGCGGCGCTGATCGCCGACTGCGCCGAACCGCTCGCTTTCACCGGCACCGCGAAGCCGCTCAAGCCGGACGGCGCCGAGACGCTGATGTCGTCGTTCCTCACCGCGGCTATCAACGATCCCTCGATCAAGAAGAAGGAATCCGCCGCGCCGCCCGCGATCTGGTGCCGCGATCCGGCGATTGCCGCCGACGGCACGCGCGGCATTTATCGTGCCGACAGCGCCGCTGACGCCTATCTGATCGCGCTCGGCGATGCCGGACGCGCAATAAGCGTGGGGCGCAACGAGCTCGGCGAACTGGTGGCGAAAAAGAAGAAGCCACGCTTCAGCGTCAGTTTGCTCTCGATGGGCAACAGCTATTTCTTCACCCCGCATGACCGGCTCCCCGATCCGGCCCAGGCGCTCAAGATCGTCCAGA
Organism: Sphingomonas radicis; assembly: GCF_051400635.1. Lineage (NCBI taxonomy): Bacteria > Pseudomonadati > Pseudomonadota > Alphaproteobacteria > Sphingomonadales > Sphingomonadaceae > Sphingomonas > Sphingomonas radicis. The sequence continues at coordinate 1,464,780 of NZ_JBLFFG010000001.1, read as the reverse complement.
GCGGGAGAGTGACCTCCTCGGTCAGCACCTGGGGCAAGAGCAACATCACGCTGGACAGCGGCACGTTCAAATAGCTGGAAGTGTGGCAAGTCCGCCGAAGAGAACGGCGCCGCCTCGGTAGAATCCCAATGCGGAGAAACCCGGTGCGGCACTGCCCGTAATTCCCGCGAGCCTGCGGCGGATCCTAAGGGTCGCGCCGTGAGGGGAATTCGATGCGCCGTCATGCTTTCCGGACCGATGCCGTGAGCGCCGCGGAACTGGCGAGACCGGAGTTCCAGCCGATCCTCGAAGTCGAGTCCGGTCGGACCGTCGCGTGGGAGGCGAACGCACGCCGGCAGGAAGCCCTCGACCGGCAGCGGATCGAGCGCGCCGTCGCGATCGCAGTACGTGCGGATCTGCTCGAAACCGGCGCGATGCTCGCGATGCCGCTTCGTACGACGGAAGCGCCCGACGAGATTGCCGCACACCTGGCTTGCACCGCCGTCGCATATGGCCTTTCGCCGCGCCGCCTGCTCGTCCAGGTCCGCGCCGACGAACATTGCGAGGCGGACAGGGTCGCGGCGCTGGCGCGGGCGTGTCGCGGCCGGGGCATGAAGGTCGCGCTTCATAGCTTTTCGGCCGGGCCGCGGGGGATGCGGCTGCTCGCCGAGACGCGGCCGCATTTCCTGGCGCTGGACCCGGCGCTCACCCGGGACCTCGCAGCCAGCCCTTCGCGCCGCCGGATGGTGGAAGCCGTGCTTCGCCTAGCCCGCGATCTGGGCGCCACCGTCATCGCAACCGACATCACCAAGGGCGCCGACCTGATGTCGCTCCATCGGTTGGGCGCTCCGCTTTTCCAGAGCGAGGCGTTTCGCGGCATTGCCCCGCAATCGCCCGGCGCGGGGCTTTCCAGCCGGTGGCCCGCCGTCCACGCAGCCTGAGGGTTGCGCCTGCAGCCTGCGGCGCTAGGACGCGCGCTGTGAACGACCCCACCACCATCCGCCGCCTCTACGGCCGTGCCAAGGGGCACAAGCTGCGCCAGGGCCAGGCCGCGCTCGTCGAGGAGATGCTGCCCCAGGTCAGCGTCCCCGAAACCGGCCCACTCGACGCCACCACGCTGTTCGGCGACGCCAAAGACTCCGGGCGCCCGCTCGAACTCGAGATAGGCTTCGGTGCCGGCGAGCACCTTGCCGGCCAGGCGGCGATGCGCCCCCACCACGGCTTCATCGGCTGCGAGCCCTTCCTCAACGGCGTGGTCGGCGCGCTCAACCATATCCGCGACGAGGGCCTGGCCAACGTCCGCCTGCACATGGGCGACGCGCTCGAAGTGGTCGAGCGGCTGCCCGATGCCAGCCTCGACCGAGTCTACCTCCTCCACCCCGATCCCTGGCCCAAGGCCCGCCACGCCAAGCGGCGGATGATGAACCACGGCCCGCTCGACCTGATCGCCGCCAAGCTCAAGCCGGGCTGCGAGTTCCGCCTGGGCACCGACGACCCGACCTATTGCCGCTGGTCGATGATGGTGATGAACCAGCGCCGCGACTTCGAATGGCAGGCACGCACGCCCGTCGACTTCCTCACCCGCCCCGCCGACTGGCCCGAGACGCGCTACGAACGCAAGGCGCGGCGGCAGGGACACGAGGTCTGGTACTTCCGCTATTTGCGGGTGTGACGCTCAGCCCAGCTCCACCCACACCGGCGCGTGATCGCTGGTCTTCTCCCAGCCGCGCACGAAGGCGTCGACCTGCGCATCCTTGAGCCGCTTCGCCGCCGCCGGATTGAGCAGCAGATGATCGATCCGGAGCCCGGCACCCCGCGCCCAGGCATTCCGGAAATAGTCCCAGAAGGTGTAGATCTTCTCGCCTGGATGGAGCGTGCGCAATGCATCGGTCCAGCCCTGATCGAGCAGGCGCGCATAGGCGGCGCGCGCCTCGGGCGCGAACAGGGCATCGTCCAGCCAGCGCTCGGGCTTGTAGACGTCGAGGTCGGTGGGCATGACATTATAGTCGCCCGCGACCACCACCGGCGCGTCCATCGCCACCAGCGCCGCGGCACGATCGATCAGCCGATCGAACCAGCGCAGCTTGTAGTCGAACTTGGGGCCGGGCCTGGGATTGCCGTTGGGTAAATAGAGCCCGCCGATCAGCATCCCGTTCACCGCCGCTTCGATATAGCGGCTGTGGCTGTCGTCGGGATCGCCGGGTAGCCCGCGGTGCGTCTCTACGGGCACGCAGCCCCGCGCGAGGATCGCGACGCCGTTCCAGCTCTTCTGCCCATGCCAGATCGCGCCATAGCCGGCCTCGCGGATCGCCGCTTCGGGGAATTTTTCCTGCGGCGCCTTGAGCTCCTGAAGGCACACGACGTCGGGGGCAGTCTCTTCGAGCCAGCGCAGCAGCACCGGGAGCCGGCCGTTGACTCCGTTGACGTTGTAGGTCGCGATCCGCATCCCGAGAGAGTGTCTGGAAGCCGCGCAGGTTCCCTTTCCGCGGCCTGGAACGCGGCGCTATCGGAGTTTGACGGCCGCCGCGCATCCCCCGCATAGTGCCCGGATGGAAATGGGGCCCTATCTTTCGACCGTCGCCGACACGATCCAGAGCGCGATCGCACCGGTGTTCCTCCTCGCCGGCATCGGCGCGATCCTGAACGTGATGGTGGGCCGCCTCGCCCGCATCGTTGACCGGGCGCGCAAGCTCGAACAGCTCCACCCCAAATCGACCGGCCCCGAGCATGACCGCCACGTCTGGGAGCTGCGCCTGATCGACCGGCGCATCGCCGTGATCAACACCGCGATCTTCCTCACCGTGTCGAGCGCGCTGGCGATCTGCATGGTCGTCGCGCTGATGTTCGTCTCGCGACTGCTGGCGCTGCACATCGGCGGGGTGGTCGCGGGGCTGTTCGTGCTGTCGATGGTGCTGCTGATGGCCGGGTTGATCTATTTCCTGATCGAGGTCCGCATGTCGCTGGGCGCGATCCACGTCCGCGAGGAACTGCTGGAGCTCGACCTACCGGGGAAGAACCCAAAAGCCTGAATCGCAAGCCAGCCGGAAGGCTGGAATCAAGTGCGGAACCAACCTTTTGGTTGGATCCGAAAAGCACGGATTTCTGCGGATTTCGCGTGTTTCGGCGGCGCGGAAGTTGACACTTGCTTGACACCGTTCGCCTATTTTCGAGTCGGTCAAGCAGACCGGCATCTGGCATTGTGTAACGGGATGCTGCTGCTTGCCCATGATCGAACAAAAGCAGAACAAATCCTATTTTACCAGCCCCTTTTTAGTGTCAGCTTGCGCCCCATTAGCGGACGTTCAGCCCGTCCGAGGCACCACTGAAAATGAGGGCGAACCGCCGCTCAGCACGTCCAAGCATCCCCAGCCGGTGACGAACTGATAGTGAGCGACCGGCGCATTGATCTCCTTCCATGTCTCTGACTGAAGACGAGCGAAGCGCGCGCCCTCAAGCCGATACGCAAAGTGTTCCGGGACCAGACCTTCGTTCGGCGTATCATCCTCCTCGGTGCTCAAAGGCATCTCGTCCAGCAGGCGGACAATGCAAGGGCGGTCGAAGGAAACTCGAAGTGCATGCGCCTCATCGTTGGGTAGGATGAAATCGGCGGTGATGCCGTTCACTTCCCAGTGAAAGGCAATGAGGTCGCTTGCACTCGCCTTCAGCGGAACGCCCGACGGAATAGGTTCGTACTTTGGCACGGAGGCCATACTTGCCGGTTATGCGAACGACCGCAATCCACCCACTAGCGGACTCGTTCTCTCCCCTAATTCCTTCTCGGCCCCAGGTCGGCCGGGATCGTCGGCAGGTACTTCGGCGCGACCCGTGCCTTCGCGGCCTGCTCATAGGCATAGCCGGCCTGGAGCAGCATGCCGTCCGACCAGGGCGCGCCGATGAACGAGAGGCCGGCGGGGAGCGCGTCGACCAAACCCATCGGCACCGTCAGATGCGGATAGCCCGAAACGGCCGGCAGCTCGCTGGCGGAGGGGCCGGCGAACTGGTCGCCGTGCGCGGGATCGCTGAGCCACGGGGTGCCGTAAGTGGGCGTCACCAGCAGCTCGGCGCCCGCGGCCTTCATCATCTCGTCGAGCCCCTGCTTCGCCAGCCGCAGCGACTTCTCCCGCGCCGCCTTGTATTCCGGATCGTCGAGGCCCTTGGTCCTGGCCGCGTCGAGGAAGATCTCCTGGCCGAAGAAAGGCATTTCGGCCGCCTTGTTCGCTTCGTTGAACGCGATCACCTGCTCCAGCGTGCGCGTCTTCACCACGGCCGGGGTGGTGGCGAGATAAGCGTCGAGATCGGCCTTGAGCTCGGCCTTGAGCACCAGGAACTCGGCGTCGCCGAGCCCTTCGAGCTTGGGCATCTTGACCTCGACCAAGGTCGCGCCCGCGGCGCGGAGCTTGTCGAGCGCGGCATCGAAGGCCGCGCCCAGATCGGCGCGCATCTCGGGCCGCCAATAGCCGATACGCTTACCTCGGAGCGCGTCCGCCCTCAGCCCATCGGCATGGTTACGGCGGTGCTTGTCGGCGCTCGCCGTCGCCAGATCGGCGGGATCGCTGCCGATCATCGCCGAGAAGAGCAAGGCCACGTCCTTTACGGTGCGCCCCATCGGCCCCGGCGTATCCTGGCTGTGGCTGATCGGCACGACATGGGTGCGGCTGACGAGGCCGAGCGTGGGCTTCAATCCCACCAGCCCGTTCATCGCGGCGGGGCAGACCACCGATCCGTCGGTCTCGGTGCCCACCGCCACCGCGGCGAGGCTTGCTGCGATCGCCGCGCCCGATCCGCTCGACGAGCCGCACGCCGAGCGATCGAGCGCATAGGGGTTCCTGACCAGCCCGCCGACCGCGCTCCACCCGCTCATCGAGCTGGTCGAGCGGATGTTCGCCCATTCCGAGAGGTTGGTCTTGCCGAGGATGATCGCGCCCTCCGCGCGCAGCAGCGCGACCAGCGGGGCGTCGCGCTTCGTATCATTGGCCGCGAGCGCGAGGCTACCCGCGGTGGTGGGCAGCTCCTTGGTCTCGATATTATCCTTGATCAGCACCGGTATGCCTTCGAGCAGGCCGGGCATCTTGCGCGTCAGCCGCCGCCGATCGGCCGCGCGGGCCTGCTCCAACGCATCGGGGCTGATCGCGATCACCGAGCGCAGCGTGGGGCCGGCGCGGTCGATCGCTTCGATCCGGGCGAGATAGGCCTCGACCAGCGCGACGCTGCTCGCGTTGCCGGAAGCGAGAAGCGCGCGGAGTTCGTCGATCGACTTCTCGTGTACGTCGAGCGATGGGCGTTCCGCGGAGATGGCGATCCCCTCCTGCGCCACTGCCGGCACCGCCGCACCCAAAGCCAGAACCGCCGCCAAGACCCGCTGCATCGCCGCCCCCCTCTGCCCCGAAAGCAGCGAGACTATGCGCGGCCCTGCGCCCGCACCAGCCCCGATCAGCGGCGCGCGATCATGACGTGCAGCGCGTGCTCGCCCTGGGCGCGCTCGGCCACGCGATAGCCGAGCGCGGGCAAGTCTATCCCTGCGAACAACGCCTCGCCGCGCCCGAGCAGCACCGGCGAGAGGGCGAGGTGCATCGCGTCGATTGCGCCCGATGCGAGATATTGCCGGATGGTCCCGGCGCCGCCGCCGATGCGGATGTCGCTGTCGCCCGCCGCCTCTCGCGCCCGAGCCAGCGCCTCGTCCGCACCGCCGGTGACGAAATGGAAGACGGTGCCGCCTGCCATCTCCAGCGGCGGCCGTGCGTGGTGAGTCAGCACGAACACCGGGCAGTGATAGGGCGGATTGTCTCCCCACCAGCCCTTCCATTCGTGATCGGGCCATTCGCCGCGCACCGGGCCGAACATGTTGCGGCCCATGATCCAGGCGCCGATCCCCTCCATCGAACGGGCGGTGAAATCATCGTCGATTCCCGTCAGACCCCCTTCCCTGCCGTATATCGCAGCGAAGCTCTTCGAGCGCGTCATCCAGGTGTGGAGATCCTCGCCGCCGTGCCCGAGCGGCTGTTCGAGGCTCTGATCGGCACCGGCACCATAGCCGTCGACCGAAATGCTGAATCCGCTCACTCGAACCTTGCCCATCGCATCCTCCTCCACACCGCTTGCACTTAGCAGGACGCCCCCGAGTACGCGAACGCGTCGATGCGGCGCGCCAGGCACTGCTCGACGAATCCGGCTGAACGATTGTCGCCAGGAATGTGACAGCCACTATCGCTTGCGGGCACCGTCCCGTTTTTGCTCACAGAAAAAATTAACGGTGGATTTTGGGCTTTTCGGGCTTGCCTTTCAGGAAGCCGAGGATTGACCATGCGTCGCTGCACCGCACCGCGATCGTGACGTCCACGAACCGAGTCATTTTGGCGACGAACCGTTCGGGCCCGCGGCAAATTACCCTCTTGTGCGCGGACTCGGTTTGGCACAATCTATTGTGGTTGAAGTGAGGGGCACTCGCTAGCACTGGTATCGCCAGCGCCGCATACCTATATGCGGCAAGGACATTCTCGTGCCTGCGATCCGCTGCGATGGACACTTTTTGTTCTCGCATCGGCGTGCCGGTGGTATCATGGGACCCCGGCCCCCGAGTCGACGCGCAGCCTCCCGCTGGAGGTGCGCAACAGGATCAGTGAGGGGTTTGCGTCATGGAATTCAGGGACACCGAAAACAGCGTGAACGAGACCGTCACCGAAGCCGCCACTGCCGCCCCCACCAAGGCGGCCAAGCCGCGCAAGCCCGCGCAGGAGAGGGATTCGCGCGCCGTCGCGCCGCAGCTCTACACGCTCGAGGTCGATCATTCGCGTGATGCGCTGCTCACCGATTTCGGCAAGGAGACGCTCAAGGACCGCTATCTGCTGCCGGGCGAGACTTATCAGGACCTGTTCGTCCGCGTCGCATCGGCCTATGCCGACGATGCCGCGCACGCGCAGCGCATCTACGACTATATCTCGAAGCTGTGGTTCATGCCCGCCACCCCCGTTCTCTCGAACGGCGGCACCGGCCGCGGCCTGCCGATTTCGTGCTTCCTCAATTCGGTGCCCGACAGCCTGAACGGCATCGTCGACACCTGGAACGAGAATGTCTGGCTCGCCTCGCGCGGGGGCGGCATCGGCACCTATTGGGGCAACGTCCGCGGCATCGGCGAGCCGGTGGGCCTCAACGGCAAGACCAGCGGCATCATCCCGTTCGTGCGCGTGATGGATTCGCTGACGCTCGCGATCTCGCAGGGCTCGCTGCGCCGCGGCTCGGCCGCCTGCTACCTCGACATCTCGCACCCCGAGATCGAGGAGTTCCTGGAGATCCGCAAGCCGAGCGGCGACTTCAACCGCAAGGCGCTCAACCTCCACCACGGCGTGCTGATCCCAGACGCGTTCATGGAAGCGGTGCGCGACGGCGCCGAATGGGAGCTCAAGAGCCCCAAGGACGGCTCGGTGCGCGCAAAGGTCGATGCGCGCGCGCTGTTCCAGAAGCTGGTCGAGACCCGCCTGGCGACCGGCGAGCCGTACATCGTGTTCGCCGATCACGTGAACTCGAACATGCCCAAGCATCACCGCGATCTGGGGCTCAAGGTCTCGACCTCGAATCTGTGCAGCGAGATCACGCTGCCGACGGGCAAGGATCACCTGGGCAACGAGCGCACCGCGGTGTGCTGCCTCTCGAGCCTCAACCTCGAAACCTGGGACCAGTGGAAGGACGAGAAGGGCTTCATCGAGGATGTGATGCGCTTCCTCGACAACGTCCTGCAGGATTACATCGACCGCGCCGAGCCGGGCATGGAGAAGGCCGCCTATTCGGCGATGCGCGAGCGTTCGGTGGGGCTGGGCGTGATGGGCTATCACAGCTTCCTCCAGGCGCGCGGCCTGCCCTTCGAAGGGGCGATGGCGAAATCGTGGAACCTGCGGATGTTCAAGCACATCAAGGCGCAGGTGGATGAAGCCTCGATGCAGCTCGCAGTCGAGCGCGGGCCCTGCCCCGACGCGGCCGAAATGGGCGTGATGGAGCGGTTCAGCTGCAAGATGGCGATCGCGCCCACCGCGTCGATCTCGATCATCTGCGGCGGCACCAGCGCGTGCATCGAGCCGATCCCGGCGAACATCTACACCCACAAGACGCTCAGCGGCTCGTTCGTGGTGCGCAACCCATACCTCGAGAAGCTGCTCATGGAGAAGAGCAAGAACTCGGACGCGGTGTGGAACTCGATCCTCGAGCAGGGCGGCTCGGTGCAGCACCTCGACTTCCTCACGCCCGAGGAGAAGGACTGCTTCAAGACCAGCTTCGAGATCGACCAGCGCTGGCTGCTCGAGCTCGCGGCGGACCGCACGCCCTATATCGACCAGTCGGCATCGCTGAACCTGTTCATCCCGGCCGACGTCGAGAAGTGGGACCTGCTGATGCTCCACTTCCGCGCCTGGGAGCTGGGAATCAAGTCGCTCTATTACCTCCGCTCCAAGTCGGTGCAGCGCGCCGGCTTCGCGGGCGGCGTGGAGGCCGACAACACGATCGAGAAGCCCAAGTTCGAGCTGGGCGAGACGACCGACTATGACGAATGCCTGGCGTGCCAGTGAGGTGGCGGGGTGAGGAACGACTGAGAGGATAGCGGCGTGGATCAGAAGACGGGCTGCACCTTGATGCTGATCGGCGTGGGCGCAGTCGCGCTGCTCGCGATAATGTTCGGCTATCCGCAATATCGCGTCTATTCTCAGCGGTTGGCGGGCGAGGCTGCGTTGGCGGAGGCGCAGTCGTCGCGTCAGGTCGCTATCCTCGAAGCCCGTGCCAAGAAGGAAAGCGCGATTGCGCTGGCGGAGGCCGAGGTCATCCGCGCGAGGGGCGCAGCGCAAGCCAACGCGATCCTCCAGAACAGCCTGGGCGGCCCCGAAGGCTATCTGCGTTATCTTCAGATTCAGGCGCTCGAAACCAGCCGGGCTTCTCTGATCTACGTGCCGACCGAAGCCGGACTGCCGGTGACTGAAGCGCGTCGGCTGCAGAACGAGACTCCGGCCGAATGATGACAGCGCCGTGCAGTCGGCGGCACTGTAGAAACGGGAAGCAGATGCGGAAATTGCGCGATCACGCACGGAAGGCCCGAAGCCGCACTATGCGGCCTCGGAACTTCGCGCGCAGGCCCCTCCCCTCTCCCAACGGGAGAGGAACAATGAGCTCAAATCGGCTCGCCGCTCTCTTCCTCCTCGAAGGTGATCGCGACGTCGGCGTTGGCGCTGAGGCGGACCTTGTCGCCTTCGACTTCGGCGATCAGGCCGGCGGGGATGTAATGATGGTGGCGCGCGCCCTGGTCGACGCCTTCGATCTCGGCGCCGCTGTCGGCCTTGACGAGCTTGATCCGGTCGCCGTCGACGCGATCGACGGTGCCGATATGGACGCCGTCGGCGCCGATCACTTCCATATGCTCGCGGATATTGCTGGTATTCGCCATCGGCTTTCTCCCATGGTTGCGCCGGCCCAACGCCTGCGCCGTGCAGAAGATGCAGTAGCGATCAAATCGCGCCGCACCCATTGGGGGTATCCCGCATGACTGCCCTGAGCAAATTCCTGCCCGCCGCCGCGCTGCTCCTGCTCGGGGCGTGCGCCCGCCAGGCAGCGAGCGGCGTCGCGCCCGAGGCGCCGGGCTTCCTGCTCGGGCTGTGGCACGGCTTCATCTTCCCCTTCGCCTGGCTGCTCAGCCTGGTGATGCCCGATGTCGCGATCTACGCAGTGCCCAACAACGGCGGCTGGTATGACTTCGGCTATTTCGTCGGCATCTATTTCTTCGGCGTCGGCGCCTGGCGCGGGCGCAAGGTCGTGTACCGCACGAGGGTGGTGCGCGAGCGCGGCGGCACGGTGATCGACCACCAGTGACGCGGCAGCTCGCCTTGATGGCCGGCGTGGCCGCACTCGCGGGAACCGCGGGGCTGACGGCGCTCGTCCGCCCGAGCCTGGCGCGGCGCGCGCTGCGGCTGCCCGATGCGGAGCCGACCGTCTATGGCTTACGCATCGGCGGCATGATGCTGCTCGCGCTCGGGCTGTTCCTAGGCGGCTTCGCGGCCGTCGCTACGCTGGCGGGGACGGCATGATCCAGATCATCGCCATGGTCAGCTTTGGCACTCTGTTCACGTGGCTAGGCGCACGCGCGTTGCTTTCCGGCTCTTGGCGGGAAAGTATCCCGGCGGCCGAGTATCTCATCAACCGTGCTGCCGGTATGATGCCTCCGCCCCGCAACAAATGGGACCGGCGTTTTGCACTGTTGCAGGCTTGGCTCAGCTTCCTGTTCGGCCTGATCGCGCTCGCGACTGGTCTCGTCGTCCTTCTCGGTATCTATATTCTCTCGGAGTAACCCCCATGCCGCTTCTCGAAGCCCGCAAGACCTACAAGCCCTTCGAATATCCCTGGGCGTTCGAATTCTGGAAGCGCCAGCAGCAGGTCCACTGGCTGCCCGAGGAAGTGCCGCTGGGCGAGGATTGCCGCGACTGGGCGCAGAAGCTGTCGGATCACGAGCGCAACCTGCTCACCCAGATCTTCCGCTTCTTCACCCAGGCCGATGTCGAGGTGCAGGACTGCTACCACGAGAAATACGGCCGCGTGTTCAAGCCGACCGAGATCAAGATGATGCTCGCCGCCTTCTCCAACATGGAGACGGTGCACATCGCGGCGTACAGCCACCTGCTCGACACGATCGGCATGCCCGAGAGCGAGTACGGCATGTTCCTCGAATATGCCGAGATGAAGGACAAGCACGACTATCTTCAGAAGTTCGGCGTCGACACCGACGAGGACATCGCCAAGACGCTGGCGATGTTCGGCGGCTTCACCGAGGGGCTACAGCTCTTCGCCAGCTTCGCGATGCTGATGAACTTCCCGCGCTTCAACAAGATGAAGGGCATGGGCCAGATCGTATCCTGGTCGGTGCGGGACGAGAGCCTGCACTGCGAGGGCATCATCCGCCTGTTCCACGCCTTCGCCAAGGAGCGCGACTGCCTGACCAAATCGGTCAAGGACGACATCATGGACATGTGCCAGACGACCGTGCGGCTGGAGGATGCGTTCATCGACCTGGCGTTCGAGCAGGGCCCGGTGACCGGCATGACGCCCAAGGAGATCAAGAAGTACATTCGCTACATCGCGGACTGGCGGCTGGGCCAGCTCGGCCTCAAGCCGATCTACATGATCGACGAGCACCCCCTCCCCTGGCTCGCCCCGCTGCTCAACGGCGTCGAGCACGCCAATTTCTTCGAACAGCGCGCGACCGAATATTCGAAGGGCGCGACGCGCGGGAACTGGAACGAAGTGTGGGACAGCTTCGACAAGCGCCAGAAGGCGAAGATCGGCCCGGTGGCGAACGAGGACAGCGGCGAAGGCGGAGGGGACATGTTCTCCAAGGCAGGGATCGCGGCGGAGTGAGGGATGGCGCGCGTGGGATTAGCGCAAGCTAATCCCCGCTCTTCGGCGGCGCGCCAGACCGGCGGCGCCAGCAGTGCCGTCCGCGCCGGGGCGTCATACCGCCAGCGGCTCCAGTCCCAGCCCCACCGCAAGGTCGTTCCACGCCGGGTTCTGCCGCTCGATCAAGTTGCGCTTCCAGTCGCGCCGATAGCGTTTGAGTTGCTTCTCGCGCGCGATCGCGGCGTCCATCGTGTCGGCGACCTCGAAGTACACCAGCCGCTTGATCCCGTACTTCTTGGTGTGGCCGTCGAAGGTTTCGTCGCGGTGCTGAATCACCCGGCCGATCAGGTTCGAAGTCACGCCGACGTAGGTCGCGCCATTGTAGCGGTTCGCGAGGATGTAGACGCAAGGGATGCGCTCGATCATCGGATGCGTGGTGTGCCGGGCGAGGCGCTTTAGGACAAGACAGGATCGCTCCGGAACGGAGCCGACCGCCTCCTCATATCCGTGTCCGTCACCCCGGCCTTGTGCCGGGGCCCACTGTAAAGCGCCTACCGCAGAACTCGACTTCGCCTGGCCGGCTGCAGCTGGCCGGACATAGCGCATCTTTGCTTTCATTGCCTGTGACGCAGTGGACCCCGGCACAAGGCCGGGGTGACGATGAAGGAAGGGACAGGGGGACAGGGACGCCCCCCAATCTTCACCTTCCGGAAACTTCCTCGCCGCATGCTCCACGACGCGGCGTCCGGGAGCGCCGTGCAATGAGGGGGAGCCCCTATGTTCGCAGCGAGCCTTCTCGTCGTCGCCCTTGCGGCCGGCGTGCTGCTCTGGATCTTCGCGCGCCGGTCGCCGCGCTTGAGCGGGTTTGCGCGCTCGGCACCGGCTGCCGAGGCGCTGCCGGGCCGCACGCGCCGCGCGGGCGACGGGCTGGTCTATCATCCGCCCGCCGATCCCGCGCCGGCACCCATCCTCGCGCCCGTGGTGCCGCTCGGCCTCTCGCCGGGCGTCGATGCGGAGCCTGAGGAGGCGGAGCTGGCGGAGGCCGATGAATCCGCCTTCGCATCGGTCACCTGGGATGCCGATGCCGAGGAGGAAGAGGAATTTGAGGAAGCGTTCGAGGCCGCGCCCGAACCTGCTCCGCAGTCCCATACCGCGCCGCCGCCGCTGGGGCTCGCTCCCGGCTACGCCGTTCCCGAGGACGAGGCCGAGGATGCGGACGACTTCGTTCCCGCCACACGCTCCGAACCAGAGCCGGCGCCGGAACCGGTGCTCACCCCCGCGCCACGCGTGCGCACCTCACCCGCGTTGGGGCTCACGCCCTATGACGCTTCGGCCGATGCGGACGAGGACGGCGGCGAGGACGACTATGTCCCTCCCGTCTGGCAGCCCGAGCCCGAGGAAGCCGGCCCGCTCGTGCCGCCGCTCACCGCCAGCGTCCCCGCCGCGCCCGTGCCGCTCCCCGATCCCGTGGCGGCTGCGCCCGAGCTCGCGGATTTCGACTGGCCGCGCACCGCTGCGCTCCGGCTGCAGGAACTAGGCGCGCTGCTCCCAAGCGGCGGGTTCGCTGCCTATTTCGCCGAGGTGACTTCGCCGCACGCCTGGGACGAGATGATCGAGGCGCTGCGCGCGATCGTTGCTCCCGAAGCCGCCGAGATCGCCACCGCGGCGGGCGAGGCGCAATGGCCGTTCCACGAGCAGGGCACGCTCGCCCCGCGCGCGGAGTTCGCCGAAGCCGATGCGCACTGGGCCGCGCTAGACCCCGATCTGCCGGCGATGCTCGATGCCTGGCTCGATGCCCAGTCGGGCCGGAGCACCGCCTTCGGCCGGGGCTGAGCCTGCCCGCCGTTTGCCCACGGTCCAGGAACCGTGGCCATTTCGCCACACTCCGGAAAGTTCCGGGAAAAATCTTGGTTGCAGTGCAACAAAAGACTCGCCCGTGCTTTTGAGCTCCTGCCGGCGCCGCCCATTGCCCCAGCGTATCCGGGGAGATGCGGCGCCGGCGGGTCCTGAACAGTGCAACCGGTCTTCCCCTACATCCGAGCGCGAGCGCGTCCGCCGCCATGGTTCCCCCGCCTATCTTTTGAGCGCCACGGTTCGTCGCATCCAGCCGCGTGTCGCCGCACTGCAACGAAAAATTTACCTTTCATTAACTACTCTCCGTCAGGATTTCCGCCATTCGGAATGCAAACGCGATCGGAGGGTGGCCTGTGTATCGGCGCATCGTGACGCTCAGCCTGTGTGCCTTGCTCGCAGCCTGCGCGGGCCGCGAAAAGAAAGTCCCCGAGATCGTGGTGGTCACGCCCGTGGAGGTGGTTCCGCTGTGGAAGACCACGATCAAGCCGGAGGACAGCCTGAGGCTCAACGGGTTGCCCGCGCATTGGGCCGTCCTGCACGGCAAGCTGCCGAAGAAGGTGCGGAATGCGCAAGGCGAGCTGGTCGACCCGCGGGCGGCACTCGATCACCCTGAGCTCACGCCGGGCGCCTATCGCTGCCGTGTGCTGCGGCTGCGCGCCGCCACCCGCGCCGCGACGGTGCGCAGCTCGACCTCCGGCTTCTGCCATGTGACGGCGAGCGAAGAGGGCTTCGGCTTCATCAAGCAGACCGGCGCCGATCCGGCAGCGGGCTATCTCTATCCGGACGGCAAGCGCTATGTCTTCCTGGGCGCACGCCAGCGCCGCGCGGGCGACAATTCGCTCGGCTATGGCACCGATCCGGCGCAGGATCTGGTGGGCGTTGCCGAGCGCGTCGGCGGGTTCCGCTGGCGGATCGCGGTGCCGGGCGCCGACGCGAGCCAGGTCCAGATTTACGAGCTCACCCCCGTCCCGGCCAACGAGCAGCCCAAGGGCTGAAGCGCTGTTTGGAAATGCGCGGAAGAGCGCATTTCTAAGCGGCACCGGCCCGCTCCCTCACCCGGCCTCCCATAGAATACTGGCGCTAGGTGGCCGGGTGGGGGAACGGGCCGGTGCCGCTTCAGCGAAGCTGAAAACGCCTCAGCACCAGGGCTGGCGCCGTCCCTCCCACGGGCGGGCGAGCCCTTCGTCGACCAGCTGCTCGCCGATCGATACGCCGCCGCGCGTGGCGATCCGCAGCTTGCGGCCGTAGCGATCGGTCTCGCGCTCAAGGCTCTCGAGCGTCACCGGGCCCTGGCTGAGCAATACCTGCAGCCGCCGCGTCGCCGCCTTGCCCAGCCGCGCCTCGCGGGCGCAGCGGGGCGGATGCGTCTCGGGTGCGTCGATGTCGGCAAGGCGGATGCGCTCGCCCTGCATCCAGAAAGTGTCGCCGTCGACCACGCAATTGGTGCCGCCGCCGCTGTGGCACAGGCCGAACGCGATCGTCCGCGCCTCTGCGGACCGGCCGGGCCAGCCGAGCCCGGTGCTCCCCGAGGCGACGACAAGCCCTGCGCTCGTGCCGCCCAGCAGCATGATCGCGACCGCGCGAATCCAGCTGCGCCCGGCGCGCCTCCACGCGCTCCTTCGCGATCCCATCTACGCCTTACTCCTACTGGCTGGTTTTGGTCCGATCCGGATCAGCTTGTCTCCGGATCGGACGTGGCGCGCGCTAGGCTGCGCCGATGGCAGACAAGCCTTCTTCCCCGATCGAATATGCCTGCGCGCGCTGCGGCGGCATCGCCGTCACCCGCGACGCCTGGGCCGAATGGAACGTCGCGCGGCAGCGCTGGACGTTGTGCGAAGTCTTCGATTTCGCCTTCTGCCACCAATGCGCTCGCGCGACCCAGCTCGTCGAGCGGCCCGCGGGTACGGCACCGCCCGCGCCCGATCCTAGTCCCTGATCCCGAGCTGCCAGAGCACGAACGCCATTTCGTCCGCGGCTTCCTTCAGGCTCTCCCACCGGCCGGATTTGCCGCCGTGCCCCGCGCCCATGTTGGTCTTGAGGACGAGCAGATTGTCGTCGGTCTTGGTCGCGCGCAGCTTGGCCGCCCATTTGGCGGGCTCCCAATAAGTCACGCGCGGATCGTTGAGGCCGCCCGAGATGAACATCGGCGGATAGGCCTGCGGGCGCACATTGTCGTAGGGGCTGTACGAGCGGATCAGCTGGAACGCCTCGGGGTCCTCCACCGGATTGCCCCATTCGGGCCATTCGCCAGGGGTGAGCGGCAGGCTCTCGTCGAGCATCGTGTTGAGCACGTCGACGAAGGGCACGTCGGCGACGACCACGCCCCACAGATCGGGGTCCGAATTCACCACCGCGCCCATCAGCTCGCCGCCGGCCGAGCGGCCCGCGATCGCGATCCCGCCTTTGTGGGTATAGCCGCGGTCGATCAGCCCCTTGGCCACGTCGACGAAGTCGTTGAAGGTGTTGGCGCGCTTCTCGAGCTTGCCGTCCTTGTACCATTGCTGGCCCAGGTCGTCGCCGCCACGGATGTGCGCGATCGCGAAGGCCATGCCGCGGTCGAGGAACGACATGCGGCTGGTCGAGAAGCCCGGCGGGATCGCATAGCCATAAGCGCCATAGGCATAGAGATAGAGCTTGCCCGAGCCGTCGCGCGGGAAGTCCTTCGGGTAGACTATCGAGACGGGCACCTCGGTGCCGTCACGCGCGGCGACGGTCAGCCGTTCGGTGCGGTATTTGGACGCATCATAGCCGCTTGGGATTTCCTGCACCTTGAGCGTCTCGAGCGCTCCGGTCGCGACGTGATAGTCGTAGACCGTTCCCGGCGTGATCATCGACTCATAATCCAGCCGCAGCTTGTCGACGGCATATTCGGGATTGTCGCCGAGTCCCGCGACATGGCTCGCCTCGGGGAACTCGAGCCGCACCGGTGGGGTGGCGGGATCGTAGCGGTGGAGCTCGATCTGATCGAGCCCGTCGAGCCGCCCCTCGACGATGAAGAAATCGGCGAAGCAGGTCACCCCGGTCATATAGAAATGCTTCGAGGGGCCGATCCGCTCGCTCCATTCGCCGGGATTATCGATCGGCGCCGTCACCAGCCGGAACTGCGGGTCGATATCGTTGGTGTGGATGAAGAGCGTGCCGTCGTGCTCGTCGACGTCATATTCGCGACCCGGCTTGCGCGGGCTGACGCAGACGAGCGGGGCGGCCGGATTGTCGGCGGGGAGCAGGTAGACTTCGCTGGTCACATGGTCGCCGGTCGAGATCAGCAGCCATTTGCGCGACTGAGTCTCGCCCACCGCGACGCGATAGCCTTCGTCGGCCTCGCGGTAGAGCTCGATGTCCGCCTCGACCGGCTCGCCGAGCTTGTGCCAGCGCGCATTGTCGGTGCGCCAGTTCTCGTTGGCCAGGCCGTAGAGGAAGCCCTTCGAATCGGCGGTCCAGACGATTTCGGAGAGCATGCCGGGGATCGTGTCCGGCAGCATCTCGCCGGTCTCGAGGTCCTTGACCCGCACCTCGAAACGTTCCGAACCATTGTCGTCCACGGCATAGGCGAGGAAGCGACCGTCCGGGCTCACGCTCAGCGCGCCGAGGCGGAAATATTCCTTGCCCGCCGCGAGCGAAGGTTCGTCGAGGATCAGCTGGTCGTCTCCGCCCGCGACCGGCTTGCGCCACCAGCGCGGATATTCGCCGCCGGTCTCGTAATCGGTCCAGTAGAGCCAGTCGCCGTCCTTCTGCGGCACGGTCGATTCGTCTTCCTTGATCCGCCCGCGCATCTCCTTGAACAGCTGCCCGGACAGCGGCTTCATCGGCGCGATCGCCGCTTCGAAATAGGCGTTCTCCGCCTCGAGATAGGCGAGGACGTCCTTGTCCTTCACTTCCGGATAGGACGGGTCCTTGAGCCAGGCCCAGGGGTCCTCGACCGTGGTGCCGTGACGGGTGAAGCTGTGCGGACGAGTCGCCGCGACGGGCGGCTTGGGAAGATCGGTCATCGCGCCCGTCTAGGGTCTGTACCCAATACCCGCAACGGCCGGGATCGCCCGGAGAAGTGGGCAGGCAAGGAGCGACGCGCAGCGCGGACCGGTGCGTCCGTGCAAGCGGTGCGACGCAGTCCTGCGCGCTTCTCCGGGCGACCGCGAAGCGGCGGACGGATTTTGGCGCAGGGCAGCGTCGCGAGCCAAGGGTTCCTTGGGGTCACGATGGCACCGCATCGCTCCCTCCTCGTTCCTCCCCCTGCGCCAAAATCCGCTCCGTCACGGCCATTGCGGGTATTGGGTACAGACCCTAGGACGAACGTCCCCTTGCTGTCACCGGCCACATGTCGACGATCGTCGCGCCTTCGACGATCGCATAGCAATCATAGAGGTTGACCGTCGGGTCGCAGTGCGGCGGCACCAGCGTCACGCGCGCGGCGAGGCCGGGCAGTGCGTCGCCGATCAGTGCACCCTGCTCGTCGCCCATGAAGGTGTAGCGAGCGCCCGGGGCGCCGGCATGCACCACCGGCACGCCCGCATCGGTCGCGAATGCCTTTAGCCCCGCGTCGACTGTCACCATCCCCGGCGTGTTGACGCTGATCACGCTAGCATCGACGAACAGCGCCTGCTCGAACGCCGGTCCGGCCAGCTCGCAATCGCGATATTCGCGGTCGAGGAAGACATAGCTCCCCACCTGCAGCTCGGTAAGCACGCCCAGCTCGGCATCGATCGCGAAGCTGCCGGTGCCGCCGCCGGTGACGATCGGCACGGCGTGCCCCGCCGCGGCCAGCGCCGAGAGCACGGTGCGCAGAAACTTGGTCTTCTCGGCAATCGCCGCGCGCCGCCCGGCGAGCGTGGCGATATGCTGCTCGGACCCGCAATAATATTGCACACCTCCCAGGCGCAGGTCCGCCGCAGCGATCGCCTCCGCGAGCGCGACGGCTGCGTCGGGCGAAGTCACGCCCGTCCGGTGCTTCCCCGGATCGACGTCGATGAACACCGCGGCCTCCGTCCCGGCCAGCGCACGCACATTGTCGGGATGATCCGCGACCACCGAGAGCCGGATGCGCGCCGCCAGCGCCTTCAGCCGCGCGATCCTGCCCGAAGTCACCACCGGCGAAGTGAGGTGGATGTCGTCGATGCCCTCGGCCGCCAGCGCCTCGGCCTCGGCCAGCTTGGCGCAGCACACCCCCACCGCTCCCGCCGCGATCTGCCGCCGGGCGATCTCGGCGCTCTTGTGCGTCTTGGCGTGCGGGCGCAGCGCCAATCCCCGCGCCCCGGCCCATTCGGCCATGGCGGCGATATTGCGGTCGAGCGCCGCCGTGTCGAGCACGAGCGCAGGGGTCGGGAGGTCGCTGCGGGGAAAGGGCTGGAACATCGGCGGGACATAGCGCCGCATGTGACTTTTGCCGAATATCGGAGCAAAGCAGCCCCCAAACTCAACGGAATAGAGTCGCTTATGTCCAGCTACGCCGATCGCCTCCACGCCCTTCGCGACCAGTTGAAGCGCGACCGTCTCGACGGCTTCGTCGTCCCGCTCACCGACGAGCATATGTCCGAATATGTCGGAGGCTATGCCCAGCGCCTCGGCTGGCTCACGGGATTCCAGGGCTCGGCGGGCACCGCGGTGGTGCTGCCCGAAGCGGCGGCGATCTTCACCGACGGGCGCTACACGCTCCAGGTGCGCCAGCAGGTCTCGGCCGATCATTGGCAATATGTCGGCGTGCCCGCGACCAGCGTCGCCGACTGGCTGATCGAGCATGCCCCCGACGGCGGCCGCATCGGCTATGATCCCTGGCTCCACACCCGCACCTGGGTGGAGGAAGCGCGCAAGGCGCTCGCCGAGAAGGGCGCCGAGCTGGTGCCGGTGACGCGCAACCCGATCGACGCCGTTTGGGACGACCGCCCCGCGCCGAGCGACGCCGTGCTCGCGGTCCAGCCCGACGATGCCGCGGGCAAATCCTCTCCCGCCAAGCGCGCCGACATCGCCGACTGGCTCCACGAGCGGAAGGCCGACGCCGTCGTGCTCGCCGCGCTCGATTCGATCGCCTGGGCGTTCAACATCCGCGGGGCGGACGTCGCGCACACGCCGGTCGCGCTCGCCTATGCCATCGTCAACGCCGACGGCACCGCCGATCTGTTCGTCGCGCCCGGCAAGCTCACCGATCAGGTCCGCCAGCACCTGGGCAACGCCGTGCGCGTCCATGATCGCGCCGCCTTCGCGCCTGCGCTCGGGAAGTTCGCCGGCAAGCGCGTCGCCGCCGATCCGGGCAGCGCCGTTTCCGCGATCTTCGACGCGCTCGAAGCCGGCGGCGCCAAGGTGCTCGGCGTCCGCGATCCCGTGGTGCTCGCCAAGGCGATCAAGAACCCGGCGGAGATCGCCGGGCACAAGGCGGCGCAGGCGCGCGACGGCGCGGCGCTGGTGCGCTTCCTCAAATGGTTCGAGGAGACTGCGCCCGGCGGCGGCCTCACCGAAAGGTCCGCCGCCGACAAGCTCCGCGAGTTCCGCGAGGCGACCGGCGCGCTCAAGGACCTGAGCTTCGACACCATCTCCGCCACCGGGCCCAACGGCGCGATCCCGCACTACAAGGTGACCCCGGAATCGAGCCTGCCCATCGAGCGCGGTCAGCTCTACCTCGTCGATTCGGGCGGCCAGTATGGCGACGGCACCACCGACGTGACGCGCGTCATGCCGGTGGGCGAAGCGAGCGACGAGATGAAGGACCGCTTCACCCGCGTGCTCAAGGGGCACATCGGCATCGCCACCGCGATCTTCCCGGACGGCACCACCGGCGCCCAGCTCGACAGCTTCGCACGCGCGCCGCTATGGGAAGTCGGGCTCGATTACGGCCATGGCACCGGCCACGGCGTCGGCGCCTATCTCTCGGTGCACGAAGGGCCGCAGCGGATCGCCCAGCCCTTCTATCCGGGCGGGCAGAGCCTGGAGCCGCTGCGTGCCGGCATGTTCCTCTCGAACGAGCCGGGCTACTACAAGGCCGGCGAGTACGGCATCCGCATCGAGAACCTCGTCCTCATCGTTCCGGCGGAGATCCCGGGTGCCGAGCAGCCGATGCTGACGTTCGAGACGCTGACCTTCGCGCCGATCGAGCGAACGCTAATTAAACCATCCCTGTTGACCAAGAAGGAACGCGATTGGGTCAATCTCTATCACGCGCGGGTGCTGGAGGTGGTCGGCCCGCAACTGGGTGAGGAAGAGATGCGATGGCTGGAGGCGAAATGCGCGCCAATCGGCTGATGTGGTTCGCGGCGGGCGCCGTGACGATGGCGATGTATCTTCAGGGTCCGCACGCCATCTGGGACAGCGCCTATCAGCTGGCCGAGTCCGCCGCCTTCTGGTTTGCCGCCACGATCTGAGGATCATTGCCGTCGCGCTCGGCCGCGGCAATCTCGCGGGATTGCGCCTTGCGCTTCCGCAGATTGGCCCGCAGCGCCTCGGCGAGCCGGGCCTGTTTATCGCTATCGGTCATACGATTGCGATAAACCCATGCCGTGCGGGTTGACAATCGGAGACACCCAAGCACATAGGCGCCTCCCGCCCGGCTCCCCAGCCGGCGAGTGCTGCCGTAGCTCAGTGGTAGAGCGCATCCTTGGTAAGGCTGAGGTCGTGAGTTCAATCCTCACCGGCAGCACCATTTTCCCTCCTTGCAAGCCGCCCCGGGTTCCCCGATCAGGCGCCTGAGCAAGGAGACAGCCCCATGAAGACCCGCGCCGCAGTCGCGTTCGAAGCGAAGCAGCCGCTCGAGATCGTCGAGCTCGACCTCGAAGGCCCCAAGCCGGGCGAAGTGCTGGTCGAGATCATGGCGACCGGCATCTGCCATACCGACGCCTATACGCTCGACGGATTCGATTCGGAGGGCATCTTCCCGTCGGTGCTCGGGCATGAGGGCGCGGGCGTGGTCCGCGAAGTGGGTGCCGGCGTCACCAGCGTGAAGCCCGGCGATCACGTGATCCCGCTCTACACCCCCGAGTGCCGCCAGTGTAAATCGTGCCTCTCGGGCAAGACCAACCTGTGCACCGCGATCCGCGCGACGCAGGGCAAGGGGCTGATGCCCGACGGCACCACCCGCTTCAGCTACAAGGGGCAGCCGATCTACCATTACATGGGCTGCTCGACCTTCTCGAACTTCACCGTGCTGCCCGAGATCGCCGTGGCGAAGATCCGCGAGGACGCGCCCTTCGAGACCAGCTGCTACATCGGCTGCGGCGTCACGACCGGCGTGGGCGCAGTGGTCAACACCGCCAAGGTTCAGGTCGGCGAGAAGGTGGTGGTGTTCGGCCTGGGCGGCATCGGCCTCAACGTCATCCAGGGCGCCCGAATGGTCGGCGCGGACGTGATCGTCGGCGTCGACATCAACCCCGATCGCGAGGAGTGGGGCCGCAAGTTCGGCATGACGCATTTCATCAACGGCAAGGGCAAGAGCCGCGAGGACGTGATCGCCGAGGTGCTCGCGCTCACCGACGGCGGCGCCGACTACAGCTTCGACGCCACCGGCAACACCGAAGTGATGCGCACCGCATTGGAATGCTGCCACCGCGGCTGGGGCGAATCGATCATCATCGGCGTGGCCGAGGCGGGCAAGGAGATCGCCACCCGCCCCTTCCAGCTGGTCACCGGCCGCGTGTGGAAGGGCACGGCGTTCGGCGGTGCCAGGGGCCGGACCGACGTGCCGAAGATCGTCGACTGGTACATGAACGGCAAGATCGCGATCGACCCGATGATCACCCATGTCCTCAGCCTCGAGGAGATCAACAAGGGCTTCGATCTGATGCACGCGGGCGAGAGCATCCGCAGCGTGGTGGTGTATTAGAGAGAGAGGGAAGCCATGTTCAATCACATCATGGTCGGCTCCAACGACCTCGACCGGTCCAGGAAGTTCTACAATGCGGTGCTGGGCACGCTCGGCTTCACCGGCGAGCCCTTCCGCGACGTTGCGAAGAGCGGCCATGCGCGGCTGTTCTATCGGCACAACGGCGGGACCTTCTGCATCTCCGAACCGATCGACGGCGGCGCGGCGACGTGCGCGAACGGCGCCACGATCGGCTTCAAGTGCGACTCGCCCGAGCAGGTGAAGGCGTTCCACGACGCCGGTGTGGCCAATGGGGGGACCTCGATCGAGGACCCGCCCGGGCCGCGCGATGGCGGCGCCCTGGGGCCAATGCACCTTTCCTATCTGCGCGATCCCGACGGGAACAAGCTCTGCGCGATTCATCGGCCGGCGGCCTGACATGACCGTGGAGGCCGTCTCGGCGAACCGCAGCCACGGCGGCACCCAGGGCGTGTACCGACATGCCTCGGCAGCCACTGGCACCGACATGGTCTTTTCGGCCTTCGTGCCCGAGCATGCTCCGGGGACAAAGCTGCCGGTGCTCTGGTATCTCTCGGGGCTCACCTGCACGCATGCCAATGTCACCGAGAAAGGCGAATACCGGCAGGCATGCGCCGCGCATGGGGTGATCCTGGTGGCGCCCGACACCAGCCCGCGCGGCGAGGGCGTACCCGACGACGAGGCCTATGACTTCGGCCAGGGCGCCGGCTTCTACGTCGATGCCACGCAGGAGCCCTGGTCGCGTCATTTCCGGATGCGGACCTATGTCGAGCAGGAGCTGCCTGCGCTGATCGCGGCCGAATTCCCAATGGCGGACACGGATCGCCAGGGGATCACCGGTCATTCGATGGGCGGGCACGGCGCGCTCACCGTGGCCCTGCGCAATCCGCAGCGCTTCCGCTCGGTCTCGGCCTTCTCGCCGATCGTCGCGCCGAGCGTAGTCCCCTGGGGCGAGAAGGCGCTCGCTGGCTATCTGGGCGAGGACCGCGCTGTGTGGCGCGACCATGATGCCTGCGCGCTGATCCTCGGCGGCGCGCGGGTCCCCGAGCTGCTGGTCGATGTCGGCGATGCCGACCCGTTCCTCCACGAGCAGCTCCGCCCCGAGCTGCTCCGTGCCGCATGCGACGCCGCGGGCATCCCGCTGACGCTGCGCCTCCAGTCCGGCTATGATCACAGCTATTATTTCGTCTCGACCTTCCTCGCGGAGCATGTCGCCTGGCATGCGGCCCGGCTGGGCTAATCGGCCGGTAACGCTCGCGCACCATCATCCAGGCTGCTAGCATTCGCAGCGTTTTCCATCCGGAGGGGCCGAATTGATGACCGTCAAGTTCCTGCAGCGCACCATGGCCGTACTTGCACTGGCGCTCACATCCGCTGCGCACGCCCAGACCGCGGCGCCGCAGGCGGCCCCTGCCCCCGCCGCTGCTCCCACGCAGGACGCCGATCCGGCGCTCTGGGTGGTCAAGGATGCCGACACCACCATCTATCTCTTCGGCACCGTCCATGTGCTCAAGCCGGGCCTGAGCTGGTTCGACGAGGCAGTGAAGACGGCGTTCGACAAGAGCGACGAGCTGGTGCTCGAGATGGTCGAGCCAGATCCGCAGACGATGCAGGGCCTCGTCATGCAGATGGCGCTCGACACGAAGGGGCCGGCGCTCAGCGAGAAGCTGCCCGCCGACAAGCGCGATGCCTTTGCCAAGGCGGCGACCGACGTGGGCATCCCGAGCGCGGCGATGGACCGTTTCGATCCGTGGTTCGCCGCAGTCACCCTCACCGTCGCCGGCCTCCCCAAGCTCGGCTACGACCCCGGGAGCGGCGCCGAGAGCGTGCTTTCCGCCGCGGCCAAAAGCGCGGGCAAGCCCGTGACCGGGCTGGAGACGCCCGAGCAGCAGCTCGGCTATTTCGACGCGCTTCCCGAGGCGCTCCAGGTCAAGTTCCTCGTCTCGACGATCGACGATTTCCCCAAGATGGGAAGCGAGCTCGAGAAGATGGTCACGAGCTGGTCGACGGGGAATCCCACGGCGCTTGCCGAGGCGATGAACGAAGGCATGCGCGACACGCCCGAGGTGGCCAAAGTGCTACTCACCGATCGCAACATCCGCTGGGCCGACTGGATCGCGAAGCGGCTCGACAAGCCGGGCACCGTGTTCGTCGCGGTGGGGGCCGGCCATCTTGCCGGGGCCGACAGCGTTCAGGTGCAGCTCGAAAAGCGCAAGCTGACCGCCACGCGCATCGAATATTGAGCTGGAGCGTCCGTGGCGCATGGCTAGCGAACCCCGTCCTTTCCTCGGCCTGCTGGCGGGCGTCGCCGCCGGGCTGGTGGCGTCTGCGGCGATGGCTGCCTTCCAGTCGCGAGCGAAGAATCTGCTTCCCGAGGAGGACGAGGCTGCCGATCCCGCAACGGTGAAGGCGGCGGACGCAGCGAGCGAGGCGCTGATCGGCGATCCCGTGCCCGAGCCCTATCGCGAGAAGGCGGGCATGGCGGTCCATTACATCGTCGGCGGCGTGCTGGGCGGCATCTATGGCGTGCTCGCCGAATATCGGCCGGAGGCGCGTTCGGGCTTCGGCAGCGCCTATGGCATCGCCACCGCCGCGCTGCTCGACGAGGCCGTAGTACCCGCAGCAGGGCTCGCCCCGCCGCCGGAGGACGCGTCGCTCGCCAGCCACGCCTATGGCGCCGCCTCGCATCTCCTCTACGGCTGGGTGCTCGAAGGCATGCGGACGCTGATCGCCGGCCGGCGCGGCTAGGCTGTATCCACATTCGGTTTTCCCTCCCCGCCAGGGCAAGGCGGGGCAATAGCATATGGAAATTCCGTTTGCCCTGAGCTTGTCGAAGGGCTTTTTTTTCTTCGCCGCGAGCGCCAGCCGGAAGAAGGGACGTCCTTCGACAAGCTCAGGACGAACGGAGACTTTGCCGAATCCCTTCCCGGACTGGCAACACATTCCATATGCAATTGCCCCCTATAAGCAGGCGGGAATGCCGATGCGGTCTAAAGGAGCAGCTGTTCCTGCGCGGGCGTGCGGCGCGCGCCGCCGCCGGTGCGCCGGGCATATTCCTGCTCGGCGGTGTAGCGAACGTCGGGGTCGCGATCGGACAGGAAGGCGTGGAGCGAATCTTCGTCGATCTCGCTCCATTCCTTGCCGCGGTCGGGGCCGAAGCGGACGCGCGGCAGCAGCCCCGGCTCGCGCGACCATTGAATGAGCTGCGCGACGCTGGCTTCGTTGAGCATGTCGCGCAAATGATGCGCGGTCACATAGGCGTCGGGAAAGGCGCGGTGCGCCGGCAGGCCGCGCTCGTGCACCAGGCCTTCGGGCTTGCGCCAATAGCGGAGCATCTGGTTCGAAAAGCCCGGCGAGCTCGGCCACAGCCGCATCGCGCACTTCCAGGTGCAGATCCAGTCGGCGCCGCGCGTCAGCGACGAGGTGCAATATTGCTGCTCGAAATCGGCGCGATGCGCAGCAAGGGCGACGCGGCGCGGCCAGGGATCGAGGATCGGCCGCGCGACATCGTGCCACCAAGGCGCGTCGGCCACGTCCTCGTCGCGGATGTGATGGATCGCCATGGTGAGCGGCGGAATCTGCCGGCCGGGATTGACCAGCCGGTTGCCGCCCTCGCCCTCCAGCTCCCACCGGCCGTCGGGCTGGAGCGCGACATCCTGCCAGCCGATCTCGCACACACCGTGCGCGGGAGGCGCCTGGCCGGTGGTTTCGAGGTCGATTACGCGGATGATCGATGGGGGCGACGATGCCATCGTCGCTATTTGGGCGCTGCGGCGCCGGGATGCCACCCCTTCCCGTGTTTCTACAGTGTTACAACCGCATGGCATTGTGATAGGGCGCGCGCCAATCGACTCATAGTTCAGAGAAGGGCGCGGATGCTGCGCGTTGCACTGATTGCCCCGGCGTTCGCCGCGATGCTGCTCATGCCGGGCGCTGCGCATGCGCAGGAGACCGACGAGCAGCTGTGGCTGCAGACCAATGCCAATGTCGCGCTGAGCGACGACACGCGGATCACCCTGGAGGGAATCGCGCGGTTCAGCGACCGCCAGGACGGACTGTTCCACACCGAGATCGGCGGCATCGTCAGCCACAAGCTTTCGAAGCATGTCGAGATCGGCCTCGGCTATCGTCATGTCAGCGGCCACGGCGGCAATACTGCTGACGACGAGGATCGCCTGCGCCAGCATGTCGTGCTGACCTACGGCAGAGTCACCGGGCGCCTGCGCGTCGACGAACGTTTCCACCCGGACGGCGACGAGATCGGTTTCCGTATCCGGCCGCTCGTCCGCTACAACCACCCCGTCGGCAAGAACACCGCCGTGTTCGTGAGCCATGAGAGCTTCTTCATGGCCAACAGCACCGATTGGGGCCAGCGTGCCGGCTATGACCGGATGCGCAACATCATCGGCGTGGCGGTCCCGATCGCCGAGGGCGTGTCCTCCGACATCGGTTATCTCAACCAATATCGCTTCGCGCGGAACGGCGGCAGCGCGCAGATGGACCACGCGCTCTCGATCCAGTTGTCGCTTTCGCTCTGACGGGATTCCCCTCGCGGCCAAAATAGCCATATGACGGCGGCATGCGCGCCCGCGTCCTCGTCCTCCATCCTGCGCTCGGCCCCCTCGATTATCGCGTGCCCCAGGGCATGTCGGTCGAGCCCGGGTCGATCGTCGTCGTGCCGATCGGCCCACGCCAATATGCCGGGGTGGTGTGGGAGCCCGAGCGGATGCCCACCGAGGAAATCGGTGACAATCGCCTCCGTAACTTGATCGCGGTGGCGGACGCGCCGCCGGTTCCCGCTTCAGTGCGGCGGCTGATCGAATGGACGGCGGACTATTATCTCGCGCCGCCCTCCGCGGTGCTCGCGATGACGGTGCGCTCGACAGCCGCGTTCGAAGGCGCGCCGACGATCGTCGAATATCGCGCGACCGGCGCAGTGCCCGATCGGCTGACCCCGCAGCGCGAACAGGCGCTAGAGCGGATCGGCGAGCGCCAGGGGCTAGTGCGCGAGCTGGCGACGATTGCGGACGTATCCGAAGCCGTGATCCGCGGGCTGGTGAAGACCGGCGCGATCGAAGCCGTGACGGTGGACACCGACACCCCCTATCCGCTCCCCGATCCCGGCTTCGCCCCGCCCGAACTGAGCGCCGAGCAGGCGGCAGTCGCGCGGACGCTCCGTGACGCAGTCGAGCGCCACGAATTCAGCCCCTTTCTGCTCGACGGCGTCACCGGCTCGGGCAAGACCGAAGTCTATTTCGAAGCGATCGCCGCCGCGCTGGCGATGGGCCGACAGACGCTCGTGCTGCTTCCGGAGATCGCGCTTACCGAACCATTCCTCACCCGCTTCACCCAGCGCTTCGGATGCGAGCCGGTCGCCTGGCACTCGGGGCTTCGCACGTCGCAGCGCCGCCGCGCGTGGCGGGCGATCGCGCGCGGCGAGGCGATGGTCACCGTCGGCGCGCGATCGGCGCTATTCCTGCCTTATCCAAACCTGGGCCTGATCGTGGTCGACGAGGCGCACGAGACCAGCTTCAAGCAGGAGGAAGGCGTTCATTATCACGCGCGCGACGTGGCGGTGATGCGCGGGCTGTTCGAGCAATGCCCGGTGATCCTCGCTTCCGCCACGCCCGCGATCGAGACCCGCCATCAGGTCGAGCTCGGCCGCTACGCCGAGCTCAAGCTGCCCGGCCGCTACGGCGCCGCAGAGCTTCCCGACATCGAGGCGATCGACCTGATCAAGGAGCCGCCCGAGCGCGGCCGCTGGCTCTCGCCGCGGCTAGTGCTCGCCATAGACGCTGCGCTCGAACGCGGCGAGCAGTCGCTATTGTTTCTCAATAGGCGAGGCTATGCGCCGCTCACGCTCTGCCGCCATTGCGGGCACCGCTTCCAATGCCCGAACTGCACGGCCTGGATGGTCGAGCACCGGCTGATCCGCCGCCTCGCCTGCCATCACTGTGGCCACACCATTCCGACGCCCGGCGAATGCCCCGAGTGCAAGGAGACCGACTCGCTCGTCGCCTGCGGCCCCGGGGTCGAGCGGATCGCCGACGAAGTGGCCGCGCTGTGGCCCGATGCGCGCACGGCGATCGTCACGTCGGACACGCTCTGGTCGCCCGCCAAGGCCGCCGAGTTCGTGCAGCGGATGGAGCATGGCGCGATCGACATCGTCGTCGGCACCCAGCTTGTCACCAAGGGCTATCATTTCCCCAATTTGACGGTGGTGGGGGTGGTCGACGCCGACCTCGGGCTCGACGGCGGCGACCTGCGCGCGGCCGAGCGCACCTTCCAGCAGATCATGCAGGTCGCCGGGCGCGCGGGGCGCGGCGAGAAGCCCGGCCACGTCTTCATCCAGACCCATGCGCCCGAGGCACAGGTGATGCAGGCGCTGGTCTCGGGCGACGGCCCGGCTTTCTACGCGGCCGAGACCGAGGCACGGCGCGAGGCCGAGGCCCCGCCGTTCGGCCGCTACGCCGCGATCGTCGTCTCCAGCGAGGACAAGGGCGCCGCCGAGGAGACCGCGCGGATGATCGGCCGCGCCGCGCCGAAAGGTGACGACATCCACGTCTACGGCCCCGCCCCTGCCCCGCTCGCGATGCTGCGCGGCCGCCACCGCTTCCGCCTGCTGGTCCACGCCAGCCGCACCTTCGCAGTGCAGGACGCGATCCGTGGCTGGCTGGGCGGACTGGAGTGGAGCGCCAAGGTCCGCGTGGCGGTGGACGTGGATCCGTACAGCTTTCTCTGAAGCTTCCGGCGATGTCGGATTCCTACTATTCTCGCCCATCCGACTGAATTAGCCTGCCCGCCGGGGAAAGAGGGGGGCAGTTTCTGATGTTTCGCAAGCTCTTGGCGCTGGCGTTGTTCGCTGCCGCGCAACCGGCGCAGGCCGAGTGGCACGAAGCGAGCTCGAAGCATTTCATCGTCTATTCCGAGCAGAGGCCCGAAAAACTGCGCGTCTTCGCGGAAAAGCTGGAGCGCTTCGACAAGGCGATGCGCGTGCTGTGGAATCAGCCCGATCCGGAGATCGGGCCGGCCAATCGCGTCACGGTCTATGTCGTCGACGATGCTGCGGATGTCGGCCGGCTTTCGAAGATGCGCAACGTGGCGGGCGTGTATCAGAGCCGCGCCACCGGTCCGATCGCCTTCGTGCCACGGAACGCCGGCGCCGATGACTATGATCTCAGCGCTGTCGCCATCCTGTTCCACGAATATGCGCATCATTTCATGTACACGGCGTGGCCCCACGCGGCCTATCCGCGCTGGTTCATCGAAGGCTTTGCCGAATTCCATGCGACAACCCGGCTGGACAAGGACGGCAGCGTGGTCGTCGGCTATCCGCCGCTGTATCGCGCAGCGGGAATAATGCGAGGCAACCTGCCGCTCGAGCGGATGCTCGCCCCCGATACCGGCAAGCTGAGCCAGGACCAGCTGGAATCGCTCTACGGTCGCGGCTGGCTGCTCGCGCACTATATCCTGATCGAGGGTAGCCGCGGCGAACAGGGGATGGCCTATCTGAAGGCGATCAACGACGGCAAGCCGGCGCGCGAAGCTGCGCAGGCCGCCTTCGGCGAGTTGCGCACGCTCGATCGCGAGCTCGATCGCTATGCCCGCGGCAAATTAAGCGCGCGCAGGATCGCAGCGACCGTCATCACCCCTGCCCCGGTCACGCTGCGCCACCTGACGCCGGGCGAGGAGGCCTTCATGGAAGTCCGGCTCCGCTCGACCGCCGGCGTGGATAGCGAGACGGCGCCGCGTGTCTATGCCGCGGCGAAAAAGGCTGCCGCGTCCTTTCCCAAGGATGGCCTGGTCCAGCGCTGGTTCGCCGAGACTGCCTATGACGCGGGCGACTTGGTTGAGGCCGAAGCTGCCGCCGATCGCGCCATCGCTGCCGACCCCAAGCTGGTCGAGGCTTATTGCTACAAAGCCAGGGCACAAATGGCGCTGGCGCTCGGCAAGAAGGATTTCTCGGCCAATACCTGGAAAGCGATCCGCAAGACGATCATCGCGGCCAACAAGCTGGATCCCGAGGATCCCGAGCCGCTGATTCTCTATTTTCGCAGCTTCACCGATTCGGGCATGACACCGACGCCCACCGCGCGCGAGGGGCTCTACAAGGCCTTCGCGCTTGCCCCGTATGACTCGGATCTGCGCATGAACGCGGCGCTCGCCAAGCTGCGCGACGGCAAGCTCGATGAGGCGCGCGAGACGATCCGTCCCCTCGCGTTCAATCCGCACGGGGGCCCGATGGCGGAACACGCCTCGACTATCCTTGCCGCGATCGACAGCGGCGATGCGGCAGCGGCGCTCAAGGCAGCCGAGGGATCCAAGGAAGACGCCGGGGGGCCGGACGCGAGCTAGGATCTGTTCGATCCGCACCGCTTGAACCGTCGCGGCTTTTGCCCGAAAGCAGCGCGCCAACGATTTAGGGTCGAGTAGCGATGGTCCTGCGGTTGCTGATGCTGGTGGCGCTGGTGCTCGCATGGGCTGGGCCGGCGCGCGCCGACGACATCTCTGCGGCAGGGCGTGGCGTGGTGCGCATCGTCACGATCGCGGTGGTCGATGACGACGTGGTCGGCTTCGGCCATGGCAGCGGTTTTGCGGTGGCGCCCAACCGGATCGTCACCAACGCGCATGTCGTCGAGCTTGCCGATCGCTATCCCGACAACGTCGTGATCGGAATCGTGCCGTCGGAAGGCGACAAATCCTATCAGGGCCGGCTGATCGCGATCGACCAGCAGCGCGACCTGGCGCTGATCGAGTTCAGCGGCGTGCGCCTGCCGCCGCTCACGCTTTTCTCCGGGGCGCCCAGCGACGGCGATGCGCTGATCGCGCTCGGCTATCCGGGCAACGTCGATCTCGCCACTGCACGCTCGGCGGCGGACTTCATCACGCCCC
The DNA here is from genome assembly GCF_051400635.1 of Sphingomonas radicis. NCBI lineage: Bacteria > Pseudomonadati > Pseudomonadota > Alphaproteobacteria > Sphingomonadales > Sphingomonadaceae > Sphingomonas > Sphingomonas radicis. The sequence continues at coordinate 1,433,879 of NZ_JBLFFG010000001.1, read as the reverse complement.
AGTCCCCGGTGCGCTCGCAGGGCGGCTTTGCGGGCCCGCGCACATTGGAGGGGACCAATGTGTTGCTTCACACCGCCAGCATCGCCCGCGGCAATTCGGGCGGGCCGCTGCTCGATCGATGCGGCCGCGTGCTGGGCGTCAACTCGGCGATCACGCGCGCCGACGAAGGCGATTCGACGTTTGCGTTCGCGATAGCCGGCGCCGAACTCGCCGCCTTCCTGACAGAGGCACGACAGCCGATCGCTACCGTCGGCGTGCCCTGCATGAGCGTCGAGGAACAGCTCGCCGCCGAGCGCAGCGCCGAGGAGAAGGCGCGAATCGAGGCCGAGCAGCGCTCCCGGACCGCCGCCGCCCAGGCCGATGCCCAGCGCCGCGACGCGATCGCTCAGGCGCGCGCACGGAACGAGGCAGCGCGCGAGAACCACATGGCGATCGCCGCGCTGATGCTCGTGCTCGGGGGCGTCGCGCTCGCGGGCGGCGGGCTGCTGCTGTCGCGCAATCGCCAGCGCGAGGCGATCTGGGTCGCAGCGGGCGGCGTGGTGCTGATCCTCGGCGCGGCAGCTGTATTCCTTACGCGACCCAGCTTCGACGAATCGCGTGTCGTGCCGGTACCCGCGACGGGAACGCGCGCGACGGCCGGCACCGGAGCTCCGATCGCCGAGGCGCAGGGCAGGCTGCAGTGCACGCTGGTGCCCGAGCGCAGCCGCATCACCGTGACTGCAGTCGATCAGGTCATGCTCGACATCGGCGCCGACGGCTGCATCAACGGCCGCACCCAATATGCCGAAGCCGGCACGCGCTGGCAGCGCATCCTGGTGCCCGAGACCGAGCAGGAAGTGTCGCTGCTCGATTATGATCCGGCGAGCCGGACCTACACCAACACGCGCTACTTGCTCTCGGCGGCGCAGATGGATCGCGCGCGCCAGCTTCGTGCGGACGTTCCGCTCAAATCCTGCTCGGCCGACCAGACCGCGCGCGCGAACCTGGCGGCGCAGCAGCAGGCGCTACGCGCGGCGCTGCCGCCCGTCTATAACGAGAAGCTGGTCTATGCGTGCAGCCCCGCACCATCCGGCTCGCCAGCGGCAACTAAATGAACCTCCGTTCGCCCTGAGCTTGTCGAAGGGCGCTTGATCGGCACCTCCGTGCTTCGACAAGCTCAGCACGAACGGCGTGGGATTTGGTCGCAGGATTCTATGGCGTGCGATCCACCCGCGCGGCGAAGCATCCCCGGCGGGCGTTGTGGACCTGGAGGAACGCCACCGCAGGATCCGCGAAGAACTGCTCGATCAACGGCACCAGCTCGGTTCCGTCGATTACCTCGGCATTTGTCATCAAACTGTCACAATCAAAGGCTCGTACCGACAGGAGTCGAGACGTCAACGACACCGGTGCTTCGTCCTTAAACCGCGCTGGCGTCTCGGCACCCTCGCGCACGAAGATCGCGTGGCGCGAACGATAGGGATTGGCGGCGGGCAGATGCTCGTGGTTGAGCAGCAGCACCGTCTCGCCCGGCGCGGCATCCTCCAACGTCACGCGGCACGGAAAGCCGGGGTGGGCATCGACGAGCACCCGCATCACCTGTTCCGCGGCGAGCGCTTCGTCCGAAAGGCCGTAGAAGCGGAGGAAGGGTGCGGGATCGAGTCCCGTGATCACGAAGCTCATTCCTCGACTCCCTCGCGCCGGAGCAGGACGCGCTTGCGATCGACGCCATAGGCATAGCCGCCCATGCTGCCGTCGCTGCGCTGCGCGCGGTGGCAGGGGATCAGCACCGCGACGTGATTGGCGCCGCATGCGGTGCCGGCAGCGCGTACTGCATTGGGGTGGCCCACCGCCATCGCGAGCTGCGCATAGCTGCGCGTCTCGCCTGCCGGGATCGCGCGGAGCGCCTGCCACACGGCTTCCTGGAACGCCGTGCCCTGGACGTCGAGCGGCAGATCGGCGTCGCGGCCGGGAGACTCCACCTCCGCCACCACCCGCTCAGCCAGGCTCTCGAGCGCTGTCCCGCCCTGGACGATCTCCGCCGCCGGGAAACGCCGCGCGAGATCGATCGCATCCTCGTCGAAGGCGACACGGCAGATTCCCTTGTCGGTTGCAGCGATCAGCAGCGGGCCGAGACTCGTCGACGCGACCGTCCAGCGGATGGTCACGCCCGCACCGCCGCGCTTCCAGGCGCTGGGAGTCATGCCCAGTCGCGCATTAGCGGTTTCGTAGAAGCGGCTCGGAGCCGAATAGCCCGCCTCATATATGGCTTCGGTCACGGTATCCTCCTCGGTCAAAGCAGTGGCGGCGCGGCGCGCGCGCAGCCCCCGCGCATAGGCGGCCGGCGTCACGCCGGTGGCGCGCTTGAACAGCCGATGGAAATGGTGTGGCGCATAGCCGACGCGCTCGGCGAGCTCGTCCAGGCCCAACGGGTCCTCGGCTGCCTCGATCAGCGCGACGGCTTCGGCCACCGCGACGCGGTCCCGGCCGACTTCGTCGGGCTTGCACCGCAGGCACGGGCGAAATCCCGCTGCGCGCGCCGTCTCGGCATCGGCATAGAAGATCACGTTCTCGCGTTTCGGGCGCCGTGCGGGACAGCTCGGCTTGCAGTAGATGCCGGTGGTGGTGACCGCGCCTATCACGCGCCCGTCATAGGCGCGGTCGCGGGCCTCGAAGGCTTGCCAGGCGCGTTCGTCGCTGATGGTCGGTTCGATCGTCATGGGGATGATATAGGCCCGGCGCCCGCGCGCCACATCCCGCGACTTGCGGTCAAAGCGAGAGAGACGGAACCGGCGGAACAGCGGCTCGTTCGGCGAACACGAAGGAGTAAGGAAAATGGCTCGATCCGCCCGCGGGACGGCCCGAATTCAGCTGGCGAACCGGCGCATCTCCATCGGCGCTGTAGCAGCCGGCGCGCTCGCCGTGGGAGCGCTGGCGACGGGAGCGATGGCGATCGGCGCGCTGGCGATCGCCAGGCTCGCCATCCGCAAGGCGCGGATCGGCGCGCTGAAGATCGACACGCTCGACATCGGGGAACTCCGCATCGCCGAGGGCCAGCCGGCCGCCACCCAGCCCTGAGACGCCGCTTCCTTCGCTTGCGTTCCGGTCGACTTCCCGCCACCGTTACCGCTAACAGAATCGCGCACGGGCGCGGTTGAGCGGGAGAGGGCGATGGGCTTCTGGCAACGCACGCGCGCGCTGCGATGGTGGATCATCGCGATCGTGATGCTCGGCACGATCATCAACTATCTCGTGCGCCAGACCTTGGGGGTGGTCGTCGCCACGCCCGAATTCCAGGCCGACGTGCCGATGACCAAGGAGCAGTATAGCTGGGTCACCGGCGTGTTTCAGGCGTTCATCATGCTCCAGCCGGTGGTGGGGTACATCCTCGATCGCATTGGCCTGCGCACCGGCATGGCGCTGTTCGCCACTGCTTGGGGCGTGCTGACCTTCGCGCATGGCTGGGTGACGAGCTGGCAGTGGCTAGCCGTGCTGCGCGGCGCGCTGGGCTTCGCGGAGGGCACCTCGCACACCGCCGGGCTCAAGGTCGTCTCCGAATGGTTTCCGGCGCGCGAACGCGGGTTGGCCGGCGGCATCTATAATCTCGGCGCCTCGGCGGGGATCGCCTTGGCCGGGCCGATCGTCGCGATCGCGATCGTCTGGTGGAACTGGCGCGCGGCCTTCTACGTAGCCGGGGCGCTCGCGCTGCTCTGGGTGGTGCTGTGGCTCCGCTATTATCGCAGCCCCGAGGCGCATCGGACCGTCTCTGCGGAGGAGCTTGCGCTGATCCGATCGGGGCAGGAGGCGCATGTCCAGGCGACTGGTGCCAGGCCCGCGGTGCTGTCGCTGCTCGGGCGTCGAAACTTCTGGGGCATCGCCCTGCCCCGCTTCCTGGCGGATCCGACCTGGGCGACGCTCACCTTCTGGCTACCGCTCTATCTGAGCGAAGTTCGCGGCTTCAACCTTGGCGAATTGGCTATCGCAGTGGTGCTGCCCTTTGTCGCGGCCGATATCGGCTGCCTGTTCGGGCCGGCGCTGGTGCTCTGGCTCGAACGCCGCGGTATCGCATTGATCGACGCGCGTCGCTGGACCTTTACCCTCGGCGCGCTGATGATGACGAGCATGATCTTCGTCGGCGGCGTGACAAGTCCGTACATGGCGGTCGCGCTGCTCAGCATCGGCGCCTTCGCCCACCAGACCCTGTCGGTCACTTGCATCACCATGGCGAGCGACCTGTTCCCGAAGAACGAAGTCGGCACCGTGGCCGGCATGGCCGGGACGATGGCCAATCTGGGCGTGCTGATCTTCACCCTGCTGATCGGCGCGCTGGTCGTGCGGATCGGCTACGATCCGTTCTTCATCGCACTGGGCGTATTCGATCTGGTTGCGGCGGCCCTGCTGTGGACTCTGGTGCGCAAGCCCGGCGAGAAGCAGGGACGCGAGAGCGGATGGATTCCGATCCTGCTGGGCGCGATCCTGGCCGGCGGGCTGACGCTGTTCTACGCGAGCAGCCTGGCTCCGGTGCCGTGCGGCGCGTTCACCAGCTTCAGTGCGTGCGAGGTGCCCATCGCGATGCGGGGCATCTGGGGCTTCGGGCTGGCGCTCGCGCTGCTCGGCATCGTCATCGAAATCCGCGCCCGGAGGAACCGGCCCCAATGATCCGCAATCCCATCCTTCCCGGCTTCAACCCGGATCCTTCGATCTGCCGCGTCGGCGACGATTACTACATCGCGACCTCGACCTTCGAATGGTATCCCGGCGTCCAGATCCACCACTCGCGCGACCTCGCCAACTGGCGGTTCGTCACACGCCCGCTGCGCCGCCCCGCCCAGCTCGACATGCGCGGCGATCCGGACAGCTGCGGCGTCTGGGCGCCCGACTTGACGCACGACGGCGAGCGATTCTGGCTGATCTACACCGATGTGAAGCGCTACGGCCGCACCACGGTGGGCGGCGCCTCGGGCGCGAGCCTGCGCGACTTCCACAATTATCTGGTGACCTGCGACACCATCGACGGCGACTGGTCCGATCCCGTCCACCTCAATTCGAGCGGGTTCGATCCCTCGCTATTCCACGACGAGGACGGGCGCAAATATGTGCTCAACCAGCTTTGGGACCACCGCCCGGGCCGCAACCGCTTCGCGGGGATCGTGCTGCAGGAATATTCGCTCGAGCAGGGCCGGCTGGTCGGCGAGCGCCACAATATCTTCCCGGGCACCGCGCTCGGCCTCACCGAGGCACCGCATCTCTACAGGCGCAATGGCTGGTATTATCTGATCACTGCAGAAGGCGGCACCGGCTGGAACCACGCCGTCACCATGGCGCGCGCGCGCACCCTGACCGGGCCCTACGAGCTGCATCCGGACACCTACATCCTCAGCTCCCGCACCCGTCCCGACGCCCCGCTGATGCGCGCGGGCCATGCCGATCTGGTCGAGACGCCCGAGGGGCAGGTCTGGATGGCTTATCTGTGCGGCCGCCCGCTCCCCAACCGCGGCCGCTGCGTGCTCGGGCGCGAGACGGCGATCCAGCCAATGCGCTGGGGCGACGACGACTGGCTCTACACCGAGGACGCGAGCGGCGTGCCCGTGATCGAAGCGCCGTCGCTCCCCGGCGGCGCCTCCCCGGCGCGCGAAACTGCTATCCGCCATGATTTCGACGGCGCCGAGCTGCCGCTGGATTTCCAGTGGCTGCGCACGCCCGAGCCCGATCGGATCTTCAGCCTTTCCGAACGCCCCGGACATCTGCGCCTCTACGGCCGCGAGACGATCGGAAGCCTCTTCACCCAGGCGCTGGTCGCGCGGCGGCAACAGGATTTCTGCTATTCGGCCGCCTGCGCAATGGAGTTCGACCCCGAGCATTTTCAGCAGGCGGCAGGGCTCGTCGCTTATTACAACGCATCCAAATTCCATTACCTCCACGTCAGCCACGACGCGGAGACCGGACGGCACATCCGGGTGATGTCGGCGCTTCCCGATTCACCACAGGCGGACGCCTTCACTGCGCCGATCCCCTTGCCCCCCGGCCGGATCGAGCTCCGCATCGAAATGGATTTCGAGCGGCTGCGCTTCGCCTTCCGCGTCGAGGGGGAGCGAGACTGGACCTGGCTGCCCGAGCAGTTCGACGCCAGCATCCTCTCGGACGAGGCGAGCGCTCCTGGGCTACCCAATTTCACCGGCGCGTTCGTCGGGATGGCGTGCCAGGACATGGCGGGCACCGGACGTCCCGCCGATTTCGACTGGTTCGAATATCGCGAGCGCGCCTTCGCGCCCGACCCGACGACGCTGAACTTCTAGGCGTCGCCGTCGCGCGCGCCGGCTGCGCCGAGGCGGCGCGGCTCGGGCTGCGGCTCGGGTTCTTCGTCTTCGACCACCCTCAGGCCCACGCCGAACTTGGCCTCGATCTCTGCCACCACGTCCCGCTGCCCGCGGAAGGCGCGTTCCATCTTCGAGCGGGGCAGCGGCATCAGGAACTCGCAGCCGTGCCGGTCGCCGTCGCGCCACACCACCTTCGCCTCACGCGCGCCTGCGCCCGAAAGCCCCACCGACACCAAAGTCCCCGCAGGAAATTCGACCTGGGCGATGAACATGAAACCGGTACGCGAGAAATTGTCGACGACCACGTCGATCGGGCTGCCGTCCATGCCGCGAAGCGTCGTCCGGCTGCCGACAGTGAAGCGCACCGCGCCGCGCTCGTCGACTTCGCCCAATACTTCGAGTCTCGCGACCAGCACTACACGCCCCCCAAACTTTTCAACCGGAGCTTAGGGCCAGAGCGTTAAAGGAAGGATAATGGACGGCCCCGGTCCGCCGTGCCCATGGCCCGTCCGGGCGCGTTTATTGCAGAATCGTTTCTGCCGTTACGACGCGGAGCCGCCGTTCAGCGCACGATCAGCCGCGGCATCGCGGCGATCGGCTCGATCCGGATGTCGCGGAAGAAAGTCTCCGCGCCTTCGGACTGGAGCTGGATGCGGCCGCGGGTGAGCGGCGTGCGCTTACCGTCGGCTCCGATCCTGGCAAGGCCGGTCAGCTCCATCACCGGCACACCGTTGACGACATAGATCCCGCGGTCGCCCACTGCGTAGAGGTCGAGCCGGTTCCACTTCCCCACCGGCTTCTCCGCGTCTCGCGCAGCTTCGACGTTCCAGTCGGGATTGCCATTGTTGCTCAGGTCGATCGCCCGCCCGCCAATACGGAAACGCCGGTGCGGATAGATGATCGCCTTGTCCTGCGCCGCCTGCGTGCGGATGCGGATCTCGTCGCCCACGGGCACGACCATTCCGGTCGAGCCGCGCATGATCTCGAACTCGACCGCGCGCATCCAGGTGCCCCAGACGGCGCCCGGCTCGCCGTGCGAGTGGAAGAGCAGGCCGTTGTTCTGCGGCTCGGTTAGGCGCGGCGCAAAGACCTCGTCTCCCCATTTGAATTCGAGGCTCAGATGATAGTCCGCGAAATCGCGCTTGTGGACCAGGCTGCCCCAGGTCCTGCCCTCCACCCGCAGCGCCGGGGCGCCGTCCTCGGTGACAACGCTGAAGGTGGCGTTCGCATCGGCCCCGGTGCCCAGCGGGGCGACGGCCGGTCGGCGATAGGTGAGCGCGGGATCCGCATAGCCGAGCCACGGCTCCCAATCGGCCAGATCGCGTCCGTTGAACAACGAAACCGCAGGGCCGGTCGGGCTGGGGACGTCCACCAGCGCAAGCGTCTGCGGGCCCGCTGGCGGGTCGCCAGCGATCGCGGCGGCCTCGGCCGCGGTCTGCGCCATAGCCGGTCCTGCCGCCATCAAACCGGCCACCAGAACTCCCAACGCAATGTACCGCATCCCCACCTCCGCTTGACCTAGGACAGCTTTGCTACCATATGGCGCGCAGCGAGGCATCTAGCAGCGTGATCGGACGACACCCACAAAGGTTGGCGTCCCGGCTCTGCCTCGGTTGGTTTCACGGCTTCCCTAGTCACGCGGGTCGTCATTTTTTGACCCCGCCTTCGTGCGCCTTTTTCCGTGCGCGCGCCGGCCGTATTCGTAAGGTCCACAATGCAATTCAATCAACTCGGTCTCTCGGAGACCGTTCTCGCTGCGCTTGCAGCCAAGGGTTACAGCGAAGCGACGCCTATCCAGGCGCAGTCGATCCCGGCACTGCTAGAAGGGCGCGACCTGCTCGGCATCGCCCAGACCGGCACCGGCAAGACCGCCGCTTTCATGCTCCCCTCGATCGACCGTCTGGTCGCATCGGGCAAGCGCGCCCAGCCGCGCGGCTGCCGCATGCTCGTGCTCGCCCCGACCCGCGAGCTCGCCAGCCAGATCGCCGACAATGCGCGCCATTATGCCAAGGGCACCAAGCTCTCGGTCGCGACCGTGTTCGGCGGCACTTCGATCCACAAGAACAAGACCGATCTTGCGCGCGGCGTCGACATCGTCGTCGCCACCCCGGGGCGTCTCGTCGACCTGATCGACCAGTGCTACGCGATCCTGCTCGGCATCGAGATTCTGGTCCTCGACGAGGCTGACCAGATGATGGACCTGGGCTTCATCCACGCGCTCAAGCGGATCGTCCGCGAGCTGCCGTCGAAGCGCCAGACCCTGTTCTTCTCGGCAACGATGCCGAAGAGCATCCGCGAGCTCGCCGGCCAGTTCATTCACAATCCGGTGGAAGTGAAGGTGACTCCGGTCGCCACCACGGCCGAGCGCGTCGAGCAGCAGGTGACTTTCGTCACGCAGGCCGAGAAGCAGGCGCTGCTCACCATTGCTCTCCGCGACGAGACGATCGATCGCGCGCTGGTGTTCACTCGCACCAAGCACGGCGCCGATCGCGTCGTCCGCCTGCTCGCGGGCAACGGCATCGCGTCGAACGCGATCCACGGCAACAAGAGCCAGCCGCAGCGCGAGCGCGCGCTCGGCGAGTTCCGCTCGGGCAAGGTCAAGATCCTGGTCGCGACCGATATCGCCGCGCGCGGGATCGACGTGTCGGGCGTGAGCCATGTGTTCAACTTCGAGCTGCCCAACGTGCCGGAGCAGTACGTCCACCGCATCGGCCGCACCGCGCGCGCCGGCGCGACCGGCCTCGCCATCAGCTATTGCGCCGATGACGAGCGGCCCTACCTGCGCGACATCGAGAAGCTGACGCGCCAGAAGCTCACCGTCGTTCCGCTCCCTGCGAACTTCGTCGCCGAGGCAGAGAAGGTGAAGAACAGCCGCGTCAACGTGCCGGTGACTCGCTCCGAGCAGGCCGGCCGCCAGGGCCGCGACATGCAGCGCGATGGCCGCCGTCCCGGCCAGCCGCAGCGCCAGCGTCCGCAGGGCGATCGTCCCCGCAGCGATCAGCCCCGCCGTCACGAGGCGCCCCGCCCCGAGGCAGCGTCCGGCGAGCCGCGCCCGCGCCGCTTCGACGCCCCCAACCAGGGCGAGGGTCGCGGCGACGCACCCCGCAACTATGCGCGTCCCAAGCGCAAGTGGAGCGCCAAGCCCGCGGGCGGCGGCCAGCGGCAAGGCGGCGGACGCGGCCGCTAAGCCGCGATCCGCTTGAACTAGCCAAGGAACATAGCTCATAGGCGCGCGTTGCGCCCCTCGGAGTTCCACCAACTTCGAGGGGCACGTGACCATGGGCATTTTCAGCAAGATCAAATCGGCGATTTTCGGCGCACCCAAGCCGCAGGCTCCGCAGCCCACGCCCCAGCCGGCGGGCACCCCGGCGCAGGCGCCCGCCGCGCAGGCTCCCGCTCCTCAACCTCAGCCCCAGCCACAGCAGCCCGTGGACGTCGAACAGGTCCTGGAGGGCATCGCTGCCGGCAAGGGCAACCCCGACCTCAACTGGCGCCAGTCGATCGTCGATCTGCTCAAGCTGCTCGACATCGACTCAAGCCTGGACGCGCGCAAGGAGCTGGCCGAGGAGCTCGGCTATACCGGCGCCAGGGACGGCAGTGCCGAAATGAACATCTGGCTCCACAAGCAGGTGATGAACCAGCTCGAGGCCAATGGGGGCAAGGTCCCCGCCAGCCTCAAGGACTGACGCACGCGGCGGCGCTCAGCCGCCGTTCGCCCTGAACAGATCCAGCGTCCGCTCGCGCGCCAGCCGTGCGCTTTCGGCATGGAAATCGGCGCGGCGGTCGCAGTTGAAGCCGTGACCGGCGTCATAGACGAACACCTGGACGTTCGGATGCCCCGCCGCGATCACCCTCTCCACGCCTTCCATCGGAATGCCCGCATCGTGCCGGCCGAAGTGGAGGATCGCGGGGCATCTGGGTGATTCGTCCGCCGCATCGGGAATCAGCGCACCGTAATAGCCGGAGGCCGCGGCGAGCCCCTCGATCCGGCACGCGGCGAACCAGGTGATCGACCCGCCATAGCAATAGCCGGTGATGAACACCGGCCCCTTCGCCCGCAGCGCCTCGACGCACGTCCGCGTATCGGCGATGCTCGTCTCGATCGGATGGAGCTCGCGCGCGAGCCTGCGTCCGGCCGCGATCCCCTCGGCATCATAGCCTGTCTCGAATCCCGGTGCCTCGCGGTCGAACAGCGCTGGGGCGAGCACTTCATAGCCGTCGGCCGCATATCCGTCGCACACGTCGCGGATGTGGGCGTTCACGCCGAAGATCTCCTGGATCACCACCAGCCCGCCGCGCCGCTCGCCTGCCGGCTCGGCGTGATAGACCTGGACCTCGGCCCCGTCCGACATCGTCATCCCAATGAACTTGCCCGCCATTTCGGCTTTCCTCCGCCAATCGAATCGCTTGCGCGAGGCATAGCATTCGGACTCGGGTTGAATCCCCCGGATACCGATGCTAACGCGCCGCCACCCATTGGGGGTGCCTCTCGGGCGCGCCCCCTTTTTGCATGGGGCAATTCCGATCCCTCCAAGAGGAAAAGCATCGCGTGGAGAATTCCGGCGGTATCCAGGCCAGTCTAAGCGGACGCTACGCAACCGCCCTGTTCGAGCTTGCGCGCGATTCGAAGACGATTCCCCAGGTCGAGGCCAGCCTCGTCACCGTGCGCCAGGCGCTCGACGAATCGAGCGACTTCCGCCTGCTCACGGCAAGCCCGCTGATCGGCCGTACCGCCGCGGCCAAGGCGATTGCCGCGACCGCAGCCAAGCTGAAGCTCGACGCCACCACCGCGAACTTCCTGGGCGTGCTCGCGCAGAACCGACGCCTGGGCCAGCTTCCCGCGATCATCCGCGACTTCCGCAAGCTCGCGGCGCAGTTCCGCGGCGAGACGACCGCCGAAGTCGTTTCCGCCCACCCGCTCGACGCCGATCAGGTCGAAGCGCTCAAGCAGCAGCTTCGCACCCGCGTCGGCCGTGACGTCAATGTCGACCTCGCGGTCGATCCCTCGCTCCTTGGCGGGCTGGTCGTGAAGATCGGCAGCCAGATGATCGATTCGTCGATCAAGACCCGACTGAACTCCCTCGCGCAGGCGATGAAAGGCTGAAGGCTAAGACAATGGATATCCGCGCCGCAGAAATCTCGAAGGTCATCAAGGACCAGATCGCCAATTTCGGCACCGAGGCTCAGGTCTCCGAGACCGGCCAGGTGCTCAGCGTGGGTGACGGCATCGCGCGCGTCCACGGCCTCGACAACGTCCAGGCGGGCGAGATGGTCGAGTTCGCCAATGGCGTGCAGGGCATGGCGCTCAACCTCGAGGCCGATAACGTCGGTATCGTGATCTTCGGGTCTGACTCGGAAATCAAGGAAGGCGACACGGTCAAGCGTACCGGCACGATCGTCGACGTTCCGGTCGGCAAGGGTCTGCTCGGCCGGGTCGTGGACGGCCTGGGCAACCCGATCGACGGCAAGGGCCCGATCGTCGCCGAGAAGCGCAGCCGCGTCGAAGTGAAGGCGCCGGGCATCATCCCGCGCCAGTCGGTTTCGGAGCCGATGCAGTCGGGCCTCAAGGCGATCGACGCGCTCGTCCCCGTCGGCCGCGGCCAGCGCGAGCTGATCATCGGCGATCGCCAGACCGGCAAGTCGGCCGTCGCGATCGACACCTTCATCAACCAGAAGACCGTCAACGCCGGCACCGACGAGAAGAAGAAGCTCTACTGCGTCTATGTCGCAGTCGGCCAGAAGCGCTCGACCGTCGCGCAGCTCGTCCGCACGCTCGAAGAGAACGGCGCGATGGAATATTCGATCGTGGTCGCCGCGACCGCGTCGGAGCCCGCCCCGCTCCAGTTCCTCGCGCCGTACACCGGCACTGCGATGGGCGAGTATTTCCGCGACAACGGCATGCACGCGCTGATCGTGTTCGACGATCTCTCGAAGCAGGCCGTCGCCTATCGCCAGATGTCGCTGCTGCTGCGCCGCCCGCCGGGCCGCGAAGCCTATCCGGGCGACGTCTTCTATCTCCACTCGCGCCTGCTGGAGCGTGCGGCGAAGATGTCGGACGCCAATGGCGGCGGCTCGCTCACCGCGCTGCCGATCATCGAGACCCAGGCGGGCGACGTTTCGGCGTACATCCCGACCAACGTGATCTCGATCACCGACGGCCAGATCTTCCTCGAGACCGACCTGTTCTTCGCGGGCATCCGCCCGGCGATCAACGTCGGCCTGTCGGTGAGCCGCGTCGGCTCGGCCGCGCAGACCAAGGCGATGAAGAAGGTCGCAGGCTCGATCAAGCTCGAGCTCGCCCAGTATCGCGAGATGGCAGCGTTCGCGCAGTTCGGCTCGGACCTCGACGCCTCGACCCAGAAGCTGCTCAACCGCGGCGCACGCCTGACCGAACTGCTCAAGCAGCCGCAGTTCTCGCCGCTGCCGTTCGAAGAGCAGACGGTGTCGATCTTCGCGGGCACGCAGGGCTTCCTCGACAGCGTGCCGGTGCAGGACGTCGTCCGCTACGAGGCAGCGATGCTCACCGAGATGCGCACCAGCCACGCCGACATCCTCGCCGCGATCCGCGACACCAAGGATCTGTCGGACGAGACCAAGGCGAAGCTCAAGGACGCGCTGACGGCGTTCGGCAAGACGTTCGCCTGAGGACTAACTAGTGCTCCTGCGAAAGCAGGAGCCCAGAGTCGCAAGCGACTCGCTCGATTACCCTGGGCCCCTGCTTTCGCAGGGGCGCAAGAAGGAAGAAAGCGTTGGCCTCTCTCAAGGCACTCAAGGTCCGGATCAACTCGGTCAAGTCGACCCAGAAGATCACCAAGGCGATGAAGATGGTCGCCGCCGCGAAGCTGCGCCGAGCGCAGGAGGCGGCGGAGGCCGGGCGCCCCTATGCCCAGCGCCTCGAAGCCGTCGTCGCGAGCCTCGCGTCGAAGGTGACGATCAACGAGACTTCACCCAAGCTCCTCGCGGGCACGGGCAAGGACCAGGTGCACCTGCTCGTCGTCGCGACCTCTGACCGCGGCCTGGCCGGCGCGTTCAACAGCAACATCGCCCGCCTCGCCCGGCGCCGCGCGCAGGAGCTGATCGCCAAGGGCAAGACGGTCAAGTTCTACACGATCGGCCGCAAGGGCCGCGCGGTGCTCGCGCGCGCCTTCCCGAAGGACATTATCCACTCGGCCGAGCCGGGCGACCTGGGCAAGCTGGGCTTCGCCGAGGCCCGCGCCTGGGCCGACGACCTGATCGCCCGCTTCGAGGCCGGCGAGTTCGACGTCGCACACCTGTTCTACGCGCACTTCAAGTCGGTCCTGACGCAGGAGCCGACCGAGCAGCAGATCATCCCCGTCGCGATTCCCGAGGCCGCGGAATCGGCCGAGGCCGGCGCGGTTGTCGAGTATGAGCCCGACGAGGAAGCGATCCTCGCCGACCTGCTGCCGCGCAACGTGGGCGTCCAGATCTACCGCGCGATGCGCGAGAATGCGGCGTCGGAGCAGGGCTCGAAGATGACGGCGATGGACAACGCCACGCGCAATGCGGGCGACCTCATCAAGCGCCTGTCGATCCAGTATAACCGTGCCCGCCAGGCAGCGATCACCACCGAGCTGGTGGAAATCATTTCGGGCGCCGAAGCGCTCTAAGACAGATCAGAAGCAAGGAAGCAGACGATGGCAACCGCCGCAAAGACCCGCAGCGCCGCCCCGGCGAGCACCAACAATGTAGGCCGCATCTCGCAGGTCATCGGCGCCGTCGTCGACGTGTCGTTCGATGGCGGCGTGCTGCCGGCGATCCTGTCGGCGCTGGAGACCGACAACAACGGCCAGCGCCTCGTGCTCGAGGTTGCCCAGCACCTCGGCGAGAACACCGTCCGCACGATCGCGATGGACTCGACCGAGGGCCTGACCCGCGGCCAGTCGGTCACCGACACCGGCTCGCAGATCCAGGTGCCGGTCGGCCCGGCGACACTCGGCCGCATCCTCAACGTCGTCGGCGAGCCGATCGACGAGCGCGGCCCGGTCGCGACCGATCTGCGCGCGCCGATCCACGCCAAGGCTCCCGAGTTCGTCGACCAGTCGACCGAGAGCGCGATCCTCGTCACCGGCATCAAGGTCATCGACCTGCTCGCCCCTTATGCCAAGGGCGGCAAGATCGGCCTGTTCGGCGGCGCTGGCGTGGGCAAGACCGTGCTCATCCAGGAACTGATCAACAACATCGCCAAGGGCCACGGCGGCACCTCGGTGTTCGCAGGCGTCGGCGAGCGCACCCGTGAGGGCAACGATCTCTACCACGAGTTCCTCGACGCGGGCGTGATCGCCAAGGACGCCGATGGCAACGCCATCTCGGAGGGTTCGAAGGTCGCGCTGGTCTATGGCCAGATGAACGAGCCGCCGGGCGCCCGTGCGCGCGTCGCGCTCTCGGGCCTGACGATCGCCGAATATTTCCGCGACGTCGAAGGGCAGGACGTGCTGTTCTTCGTCGACAACATCTTCCGCTTCACCCAGGCGGGCGCCGAAGTGTCGGCGCTGCTCGGCCGTATTCCCTCGGCCGTGGGCTATCAGCCGACCCTGTCGACCGACATGGGCGCGCTGCAGGAGCGCATCACCTCGACCAACAAGGGCTCGATCACCTCGGTGCAGGCCGTGTACGTCCCCGCGGACGACCTTACCGATCCGGCGCCGGCGACTTCGTTCGCCCACTTGGACGCGACGACCGTGCTCAACCGCGCGATCTCGGAGCTCGGCATCTATCCCGCAGTGGACCCGCTCGACTCGACCAGCCGCGTGCTCGAGCCCCGCGTCGTCGGCCAGGAGCATTACGAGACGGCGCGCGCCGTCCAGTCGATCCTCCAGAAGTACAAGTCGCTGCAGGACATCATCGCGATCCTCGGCATGGACGAGCTTTCCGAAGAGGATAAGCTGACCGTGTCGCGTGCGCGGAAAATCCAGCGCTTCCTCAGCCAGCCGTTCCACGTCGCCGAAGTCTTCACCGGCATCCCCGGTGCCTTCGTGCAGATCGAGGACACCATCAAGTCGTTCAAGGCGGTGGTGAACGGCGAGTATGATCACCTGCCGGAAGCCGCCTTCTACATGGTCGGCGGCATCGACCAGGCGGTCGAAAAGGCCAAGAAGCTCGCCGGCGAGGCGTAAGTTAATTCAAGCCCTCTCCCCTCCGGGGAGAGGGTTGGGAGAGGGGCAGTCGATCAAGTTGCTGGGCCGGGTTCGAGAGACTGCCCCTCTCCCCGGCCCTCTCCCCAAAGGGGAGAGGGAGATTAGAGATGCCGCTTCACTTCGAACTCGTCACTCCCGAAAAGCTCCTCCGCTCGGAGGAGGTGCACATGGTCGTCGTTCCCGGCACCGAGGGCGACTTCGGCGTGCTCGAAGGGCATGCACCCTTCATGTCGACGATCCGCGACGGCAATCTCGAGATATACAAGACCGGCGCGACCACGCCCGAGACGATCCGCATCGAAGGCGGGTTCGCCGAAGTGAACGAAAAGGGCCTGACGGTCCTGGCCGAAAAGGCAGGCTGAGGCCCGGCCGGGCGGTTCGCGATTCGCGCCAGCCCCCGAACACCGCCCGCCCCAAGCTTCCAACCACCGTTCGCCCTGAGCCTGTCGAAGGGCGGCCCTCCACGAGCGAGCGGATTGTGGCGGCGCCCTTCGACAGGCTCAGGGCGAGCGGGCTTTCAAGGCGCCACCCGCTGGTACCGCCAACGCTGCGTCTTGCTCCCGTCGGCCAGCGAGATCTCCGCCATCAGCAGCTCGCCTTCGCGCCAGTAACGCACGCGTTGCGGGTAATCGTGCGCCGCATTCTCGAAAGTCACTGCGCGCGCCGCTGCGTCAATCGCTACCGCAGGGAAGTCCGCGGCCGCCTGCCCCTGCGGCTCGGCATGGAAGACCGCGCCGGATTCGTTGACCGTGATACGCATCCGCTCGCGAGTCGTCCCATGCTCGGTCCGGGTGGTCCCTTCGCCGCGCATTACGCCCTCGTCCATCGGCATCCAGATTTCGCAGGTGAGGCTACCGTTCCTCGGTTCGGTGCACCAGGTGCCGACGAGCCAGTCGAGCGGGGTCGGCGCGGCGCCCTGCCCCGCAGCCATCAGCGCCAATGCTATCAGCATGAGACCCTCCCGTTGCCGGAGAGGGTCTCATACGCTGGCGCCGCGCGCAATCAGGCGGGGATCTCGTCCTTCAGCTCCTCGAACGCTTCGCCCATTTCCTTGCGCTCGGCCATTTCGAAATTCTCGCGCACGTCGGAGAAGATCGAGTCCTCCTCCTCCTTGATGTGGTGCTCCAGGATTTCCTTCATCACCTTGGCCTCGGCCTGCCATTCGGGCGAAAGCGGGTCCGCGCCGCCCTTCAGCTTGGCGAGCAGCGTGTCCGCCAGCATGTGCTCGGTATAGCCTTCATAGCCGTCCTGCTGGATCTCTTCGTCCGCCTGCCCGACCAGCTTTTCGTAGACCACCTTCTCCTCGGCCCGCGCGTGCTTCTTGAGCAGCGCCGCGAATTCCTCGAACGCCGCAGTGATCTCCGGCGCCTTTTCGCTGCTGGTGATCGTGCGCAGCAGCTTCTTGAGCTCCATGTGATCGGTATGCAGCGCCTTGGTGATTTCCATCATCCGTCTCCTCGAGGGTTTCGGGCGCTCAACGAAGCAGGAGCCGCCGGGTTGCCCGCGCGGTTCGGCAAATGCTCGTGGTTAGGCAAATCTAAAGCCTTCCCGGCGTACCCAGGTTTCGGAAACCGGGTGATCGCAGAGTATTCGATGAGCGCTTTCGGACGACGCAACGGATTGGGTGGTGCAGCGGGCGGAAGGCCCGCCTTTGGCGTGGCGCGGCCGATGCACGGCGGAGGCGGCGCACGCCAGCCGGACCCCGCGCCGCTCGGCGGCGAGCAGTTCCCCCCGCTCAATGCGGTGCCGCTTCCCGGAGCAGCCGAACACATCGATCCCCCCGGCCCCAACAGCGAGGCGATGCAGCGCCTGGCCGATCGCCAGTCGGCATCGGGCGAGGCGGGCAACTCGCGGATGGAAGGGTTCGAGGCTTCGATCCACCGCATCAAGGAGCAGGTGCTTCCCCGCCTGCTCGAACGCGTCGACCCCGAAGCCGCCGCGACGCTGACCAAGGACGAGCTGGCGGAGGAATTCCGCCCGATCATCGGCGAAGTGCTCGCCGAACTGAAGCTCACGCTCAACCGCCGCGAGCAGTTCGCGCTCGAAAAGGTGCTCGTCGACGAGCTGCTCGGCCTCGGTCCTCTCGAAGAGCTGCTCGCCGACCCCGCCATCAGCGACATCATGGTCAACGGCCCCGAGCAGACCTTCGTCGAGCGAAAGGGCAAGCTCGAGCTCGCCAACATCCAGTTTCGCGACGAGGAGCATCTGTTCCAGATCGCGCAGCGCATCTGCAACTCGGTCGGCCGCCGCGTCGACCAGACCACCCCGCTCGCCGACGCGCGCCTCAAGGACGGCAGCCGCGTCAACGTGATCGTACCGCCGCTCAGCCTGCGCGGCACTGCCATCTCGATCCGTAAATTCTCCGCCAAGCCGATCACGCTCGACATGATGGCCAAGGGCGGATCGATGTCCGAGAAGATGGCCACCGCGCTCAAGGTCGCCGGCGCCAGCCGCTTCAACATCGTCATCTCGGGCGGCACCGGCTCGGGCAAGACGACGATGCTCAACGCCCTGTCGAAGATGATCGACCCGGGCGAGCGCGTACTCACGATCGAGGACGCCGCCGAGCTCCGGCTGCAGCAGCCGCACTGGCTGCCGCTCGAAACCCGCCCGCCCAATCTGGAGGGGCAAGGCGAAATCAGCATCCGCGATCTCGTCAAGAACGCACTGCGCATGCGCCCCGATCGGATCATCCTGGGCGAAATCCGCGGCAGCGAATGTTTCGACATGCTCGCCGCGATGAACACCGGTCACGACGGATCGATGTGCACACTCCACTCGAACAGCCCCCGTGAGGCGCTGGCGCGTATGGAGAACATGGTGATGATGTCGGACATCAAGGTGCCCAAGGAAGCGATCTCGCGCCAGATCGCCGACTCGGTGGACCTGATCATCCAGGTCAAGCGCCTGCGCGATGGTTCTCGCCGCGTGACCAACGTCACCGAAGTGATCGGAATGGAAGGCCCGGTGATCGTCACCCAGGAGCTGTTCAAGTTCGAGTATCTCGACGAGTCGGCCGACGGCAAGATTATCGGCGAATATCGCTCGATGGGCCTGCGCCCCTACACGCTCGAAAAGGCCAAGCAATATGGCTTCGACCAGGCGCTGCTCGAGGCGTGCCTCTGACCGGCGCGGTTGAGTCCGCCCTGCGGCGCTTCTAAGCCCGGCAGGTGCTCGCGCTATTGATCCTTCCCGTGCTCGCGCTGGCCGATCCGGCCGGCACGACCAGCCTCGCGCCGGACAGCGAATCACGCTGGGTCGAGTTCGAGCTCACCCCGAGCAACCAGATCCGCTTCACCGTGGAAGTGAACGGCCGCCCCGCCCGCGGCATCCTCGATACCGGGCTCAGCGACACGATTGTCACGCCTGCATTCGCCGACGGGGCCGGGATCGAGCCCGACGCGCGCGAGCAGGCGGCGGCGATCGGCGGCGCGGTCGAAGTCGGCTGGGCGCCGGTCGAAACCGTCGGCTTCGGCGGGCTGACTCGCAAGGGTGGCCGGCTCGGCATCTCCTCGGCGCTCGGGCAGGAACGGTTCGGAACCGACATCTATGTCGGTGCGGACATCCTCGGCTGCTGCGCGCTCGATATCGACTATGACGCGCGCCGCTTCCGCATCCTGCCGAGCGGACGGCTCCCCTTCGGCGGCGCCATCGCGCCGCTCGGTCGCACCCCCCGCTCGGGCATCTACGTGTCCCAGGTCACGCTCGCGGGAACGCGGCTGCGCCCGATGGTGGTGGATACCGGCGACGGTGCCGCCATCACGCTGAGCCGCGCCGCGTGGCGTTCGACGGGCGCAAGCGGCGCCATGACGTCGACGCTCGGCTGGGGAATGGGCGGCGCGCTGGTCACCGATACCGTGGTGGTGCCCTCGCTTTCGGTCGCCGGGCTGACTCCCGCCGAAACCGAAGTGCGGATCGAGCCTGAGGACGGCTTCTCCGCGCGGATCGGCGTGGCCGGCCGGATCGGCACCGGGCTGATGATGCGCTACCGGGTGCTGCTCGATCCCAAGGCGAACCGGATGGCGCTCGTCCCCGGCAAGCTGGCGTCGGAACCCGTGGTCCGCTCGACCAGCGGGCTGCTGCTCGATTTCTCCGGCGATGCACTGCGCGTCCTCCATGTCATGCGCGGCTCGCCCGCGGCCGAGGGCGGATGGCGCGAAGGCGAGACGATCTGCGCCGCGGACGGCGTTCCGGTCGCCGAGCAGGTCCGCGCCGCGGGCGGGGTCGACTGGTCCGTGGGCACCCCCGGCCGCACCGTCCGCCTGAAGCTGTGCACCGGCGAGGAACGCGCGCTGACGCTCCGCCGCTTCTATTGAGGAAAGTTGAGGGCCAGGCTTCCGAGCACCACGGCGGCGAGCAACGCGATCATCTGGATCGTCGTCCAGGGCACGAAACCCACGGCATCAAGGTCGCGCCGCTTGCGCTGGCGCCATTCGCCGATGCCGCTGATCCCCGCAACCAGCAGGGCAATCACCGCACCGCCCAAGAATTGTTGTTGCATCGTTCCGAAAAACTCCCACATGGGGGCATACGCATCCGGGCAGGGAAACGCCATGCGCCAGAATCTGACAAAGTATCTGACGATCGCAGCTCTCGCGACCACGGCCGTGGCCGTGGCAAGCGTCGCAGCGGGCGAACCGCGCAACCAGCGCAGCACGCTCAACGAAGCCGTATCTGCGCCGACGCGAACGCCTGCGAACCTCGCCCGCGACAAATATCGCCACCCCCTGGAAACGCTGTCCTTCTTCGGCGTCTCGCCCGGCGATACCGTGGTCGAGATCTGGCCCGGCGGCGGCTGGTACACCGAGATTCTCGCGCCCCTCACTAAGGCCAAGGGCACGCTCTATGCTGCCGGTCCCTGGCCCAACGGCGTCAAGGGCGTTCAGACCAAGCAGGCGCAGGACCCCGCCACCTACGGCCATGTGAAGCTCGCCGGCTTCCCCTGGTCCGAGGGTCAGCCCAAGGTGCCCGACGGCAGCGCCGACGTGGTGCTCACCTTCCGCAACGTCCATAACTGGCGGATGGGCTATCAGCGTGACGGGCAGGATTACGCCGCTGAGGCGTTCCGCCAGATGTTCGCGATGCTCAAGCCGGGGGGCACGCTCGGCATCGTCGACCATCGCCTGCCCGAATCGGCCAGCGACGAGCGCGAGAAGAACAGCGGCTACATCAAGGTATCCACCGTCCGCCGCCTCGCCGAGGGTGCAGGCTTCCGCTACGTCGGCGCCTCCGAGGTCAACGCGAATCCAAAGGACACCGCGGACTGGCCCGAGGGCGTCTGGACGCTGCCCCCAAGCTATCGCCTGAAGGACGTCGATCGCTCCAAGTATGAAGCGATCGGCGAGAGCGACCGCATGACGCTCAAGTTCAGGAAACCGGACTGAAAATTCTGATGGTGCGCTGCACCAGACGTTAACCGTTGCGGCCTATAAGCAGCCTTTGTGCCGCGCCGAATCAGAACCCTTCTCTCCGTGCTCCGCGAAGACGTGGACAGCTTCGCCAGCCGCAACGAAGAGATCGCTGCCCGCACCAACCTGCTCGCGCTCAACGCCGCGATCGAGGCGGCGCGCTCGGGCGAGGCCGGCCGCGGCTTCTCGGTCGTCGCGCAGGAAGTGAAAGCGCTCGCCCAGCAGGCGCGCAGCACTTCGCTCGAATTCCGCTCCGATGTGCGCGAGCGCATCGCGATGGGCGCGAGCATCGCCGACGAGATGGTCGGCGAGATCGAAGGCACTCGCCTCGTCGAGCTCGCTCAGGCGCTGATCCAGAACGTCACCCGTCACCTGTTCGATCGCAGTGTCGATCTGCGCGTGATGGCCACCGACGCCGAAGTCATCGCCGCCACGCTCGATCCCACGCCCGAAAAGATCGCCGCCGCACAGGAGCGGCTCGCGCTCTTCACGCGCGCCTCGCCTTATTATCTCAACGCCTTCGTCGCCAACGCAGCCGGCCGCGTCACCATCTCGTCCAATCCCGTGGCGCGCGTGCGCCAGGCCGATCTTTCCCGGGCACCGCAGTTCCTCAAGGCAATGTCCAGCCGGCACAGCGACGAATGGTTCACCGACGAGGTCTGGCAGAACCCCTGGTCCGATCATCGCGCCGTGCTGGTGTTCGTCACCGGCATCCGCTCGCGCGGGCAGGAGGGCACGCCCGAGGGTGCGCTCTATCTCGAATATGATTGGGAGCGCCACGTCGCGCAGATGCTCTCCGACCGTTCGCTGTTCAGCGAGCGCGACTGGGAACGCACCCGGATCAGCATCGTCGACGAAGCCGATCGCGTGGTCGCCGACACCCGCGGTGCCCATTTCGGCGAGAAAGTGCCGCTCCCCGCACGCGCCGTGCGCGGCGCCGAGGTCCGCGGCGACTCCACCGCCGCCTTCGCCGCCGCCACCGAGTACCACGGCTTCCACGGCCTCGGCCTGCGCTGCGTGATCGAACAGCGCATGCCCAGCGTCAGCGATATCGAGGCGGCGTTGGGCGGGTTGCGGGCGCGACAGGGCTAGCGTCGAATAGACACCGTGTCGGGCGCCGCCCGTGCTATAGTGCGGCAGCGAGTGGATACGCCCGACATAAAAGCGCGTCCTCGGAACTACCCGGACCGGCTTTCACCCCCGCAAGCTTCTCCGTTTTCCCCGGAAGGGGCCATGATCATGCATCGGATTGCTTATTTCGACGTGGCGCACAGCCTGGCGCTGGCGATCCTCGCCTCTTCCGATGCGCCCGCACTGCTGCTCGATGGAGAGCTGGCCGTCATTGCCGCCAGCAACTCCTTCTATCGCGTCTTCGCTCTCGATCCGCAGAATGTGGCCGGAAGGCCGCTTTTTGAGCTCGGTGCCGGCGAGTGGGATGTGCCGCAGCTTCGCGCGCTGCTCGATGCCACCCTTTCGGACCTTGCCGGGATCGAAGCCTATGAGATGGACCTCAAGGGCGGCAGCGCGCCCCGCCGGCTGGTCCTCAATGCCCGAAGGCTCGACTACGGCAATACCGAACAGGTCCGCCTGCTCCTGACGATTTGTGACGTCACCGAAGCGCGGACCAGCGCAAAGCTAAAGGACGACCTGCTGCGCGAGAACGCAATCCTGCTCCAGGAACTCCAGCATCGCGTGGCCAATAGCCTCCAGATCATCGCCAGCGTGCTCATGCAGAGTGCACGGCGGGTGCAGTCTGAAGAGGTGCGAGGCCATCTCCACGACGCACATCATCGGGTCATGTCGATTGCCACCGTCCAGCAGCAGCTCGCGGCGTCGAGGTTGGGCGATGTGGAGCTCCGCGGCTATTTCACCCAGCTCTGCGGGAGCCTTGGCGCATCGATGATCCACGATCATGATCAGGTCTCCATCGCGGTAACCGCCGGTCGCAGCAGCGTGAGTGCGGACATCTCGGTCAGCCTTGGACTGATCGTCACAGAGTTGGTGATCAATGCGCTCAAGCATGCCTTCCCGGGCGACCGCGGCGGCAGGATCCTCGTCGATTATCGCGCGCACGGAGCGGACTGGACGCTGTCGGTAAGCGACAATGGCGTTGGCACTCCGGACGCGCTGGCCGCGGCCAAGCCGGGCCTGGGGACCAGCATCGTCGAGGCACTCGCCAAGCAGCTTGCGGCCACTGTAGGGACCGAGGGCGGTGATCCCGGAACGACTGTCTCGATCATGCATATCGAAGCCCCGGCAGTCTGAGCCTGCCAAAGAGCTGGAGGCCGACGGGATCGCCCGTAGCTCGAAAGGCTGCAGTCTCGCGGGGCGCACCCTCCATGCTTCGCGCTGAGGCTGCGAGATGGCGTTGCCTCTCGCCCGGGCATCCCGCTTAGAGAGCGATGATAATAACTCCCATTTCTATATATCAACTCAAGCTATATTAATAATTCTACGAGAACATTATAAATAAACCTAAGATGAATGATCGAAATTTCTATTTGCGCTATTATTTTATTGAACTTGTATATACTGTATGCGTTCTCCGCATGACCTTATCTGAGGTCAGGAGTGACAACTATGACAAAGATGTTTTTAACGGCTGCCCTAGTGGCCGTAGCAATTCCGACCTTCCCCGCCCTGGCGCAATCCAATCAGGGCTGGAGCGAGTCACGTCGGGATGTTCGTGCGGCCGACCGGGAATATCGCGAGGACCTTCGCGACGCCGACAATCCGCGCGATGTTCGCAAAGTCCAGCGCGAGCATGCGCGCAATCTAGCCCAGGCGGATCGCAACGCGCGGCAGACCAACCGCGGCTGGCGCAGATACGCCAACTATGACTGGGACCGTCGTGAGCCCGGCAGGGATCGCTATGACGCCGAACGCTATTACCGCAGCGGCAGCTATTACCGGACCCGCACGCTAGCCCATAACGACCGCGTCTACCGCGGCCAGAACGGACGCTATTATTGCCGTCGTTCGGATGGCACGACCGGATTGATCATCGGAGCCGCCGCTGGCGGGCTGCTCGGTAACACCATCGTACGCGGTGACAGCCAGATCCTGGGAACCCTGATCGGCGCCGCTGGCGGTGCCGTTGCCGGCCGGGCCATTGAGCGCGGCAACGTTCGTTGCCGATAAACATCGCAACAATTTCGCGTGGAAGGCGGTGGGAAACCGCCGCCTTTCTCAAGCGCCCGGCTTAGAGCGATCGTGAATCGCGCCATGTCGCGCTGAGCGCATGAACCCTGAAGTGGGAATTATCTATCGAACTGCACATCTTCATTACGCTCATTCTCTCTGCCGTAATCACGCTGCTCGTCAGCGTGTGCGTGTGGACTCTGTTGCATAGCGCTTACCTGCGCCGAGTCGCTCGGACGACTGCCCATTCCACCACGAGGCCGAGCTAAAACAAGAACAAACCTTGAACATCTATGCCGGTGCACTAAGTCGCAAGAGCGATTTGCTCGCCGCTCTTTCATATCGTCGGAACGATCCTCTTGGGCGAGTCAACGAGGTGACGCGTCCGTGTAGCCTCGCTGCCGCGTAGGTGCCGCGTAGGTGCCGCGTAGGTGCCGCGTAGGTGCCGCGTAGGTGCCGCGTAGGTGCCGCGTAGGTGCCGCGTAACAGTGGCGTCAGGACACGCCGAGTCAAGCACGACTCGCGCGTTATCGTTTCAGATCAACGACTAGGTTGGTTGACCGCGCCCCCAAAACCCGCAAACGAGTCAAGCGGGGTCAAGCAGGCTATTTGCCCAGCTTCTCGATCTTGTCCTGCAGCCGCTTGAGCTCAGCCTTGAGCGCGGCGACATCGTCCCCGGCTTCTTCCGTTGCCGGCGCTGGCTGGGGCGCCGTGCCGGGAATCGGGGCGCCGGGCTTGAACGCTTGTGCCGCCGCTTCGAACATCGCCAGGTTGCGCTTGGCGATCTCGGCGAAGGGCGAATTGGCGAAGGCGCCCTCGACCGCCGACTTGAACTGCTCCTGGTTGCGGCGGAAGCTGTCCATCGAGGCTTCGAGATAGCCCGGCACCATCGCCTGCATCGAATCGCCGTAGAGCGCGATCAGCTGGCGGAGGAAGCTGACCGGCAGCATCGTCTGCCCGCGCGATTCTTCCTCCATGATGATCTGGGTCAGCACATTGTGCGTGATGTCCTCATCGGACTTGGCGTCGACCACTTTGAAGTCGCGCCCCTCGCGGGTCATCGCGGCGAGATGGTCGAGCGTGATGTAGGACGAGGTCTCGGTATTGTAGAGCCGGCGGTTGGCGTACTTCTTGATGATCACCGGACCGTTGCCAGTAGCTGCCTTCTTCATGCACACCCCCGACGTGATTGGCACACCCCTAACACCCTTTCATTCCGCGCCGCAACACGGACCGCGTCCGTTGCCGCTGTTTCTTGAGCTGCTGCGCAACGAAACCGCAGCATCGCCCGAACGTCGGGCGGCGGCACTTGCTGGGCTAAAGGCTTATCAGCAGGCGAAAAGACCCGCGCCGCCGCCGCCCAAACCTGCCATCGCAACTGCCGGGCGCGCAGTGCTGCGCGACTATGGCGGCGCAGCAGGCCGGCGGCGGATGCCGGTGGTTTTCGTACCCTCGCTCATCAATCCGCCGCTGGTGCTCGATCTGGCGCGTGGCAATTCGCTGCTGCGCTGGCTCGCGCGCCAGGGTTTCCGGCCGCTGCTGGTCGACTGGGGCGCTCCCACGGCCGCGGACCGCGCGCAGGATGTCGATTCGCACGTCGGCGAGCTGCTGCTGCCCCTGCTGCGCAGCCTCGATTCGCCGCCCGCGCTGGTCGGTTATTGCCTCGGCGGCACGCTCGCGACTGCCGCCGCTTCGGCGCTTTCCGTCGCCGGGCTCGCCAACATCGCCGCGCCGTGGCACTTCGCCGGGTACGGCAGCGCACTCGATCCGATCACTGCACTGTGGGACGAAGCGCATCCGATGTGCGAGCGGCTGGGGGTGGTGCCGATGGAAGTGCTCCAGGCCGGCTTCTGGCAGCTCGATCCGCGGCGCACCGTCGCCAAGTTCGAGCGTTTCGCCCGGCTCGCCCCCCGCAGTGCCGAGGCGCGGGCCTTTATCGCGCTCGAGGATTGGGCGAACGGCGGCGCGCCGCTCACCTTCGCGGCTGGGCGCCAGCTCTTCGACGACTTTTTCTCCGCCGATCTGCCGGGCACCGGGCGCTGGCGGATCGAGGGACGCGTGGTGGATCCGGAGGCGATCGGCTGCCCGCGCCTCTCCTTCGTCTCGACCACCGACCGGATCGTCCCCGCCGCCAGCGCCGCCCGCTTCGGCGAGGTGCACGAGCTTGCAATGGGCCATGTCGGCATGGTCGTCAGCAGTCGGGCGCGAACGGCGCTGTGGGAGCCGCTTGCGGACTGGCTAAGGGCCGTTCGAGCCACTAGATAGCCCGCGACAATCTCCGTTCGCCCTGAGCCTGTCGAAGGGCCGCTCTTCTTCCGCCGTGCCGGAGGAAGCGGTGGTTTCGACGGGCTCAGCACGGACGAGGCAGAGCTCAGGAGACTTCCATATGGCCGATATCGTCATCACCGCCGCCAAGCGCACGCCCGTCGGCAGCTTCCTCGGCGCTTTCGCCGCGACTCCGGCGCACGAGCTCGGCCGGGTGGCGATCGAGGCCGCGCTGGCGCAGGCGGGGGTTTCGGGCGCGGAGATCGACGAAGTGATCCTCGGCCAGGTGCTCACCGCTGCGCAGGGCCAGAACCCGGCGCGTCAGGCATCGATGGCGGCGGGCGTTCCCAAGGAAGTTCCCGCCTGGGGAGTCAACCAGGTCTGCGGATCGGGGCTGCGCGCCGTTGCCCTCGCCTATCAGGCGATCTCGACGGGCGACGCCAAGATCGTGGTCGCCGGCGGGCAGGAGTCGATGTCGATGAGCGCGCACGCCCAGTCGCTGCGCCCGGGCACCAAGATGGGCGACGTCAGCCTGGTCGATACGATGATCAAGGACGGCCTCACCGATGTCTTCAACGGCTATCACATGGGGATCACCGCCGAGAATCTGGCCGAGCAGTACCAGGTCACTCGCGGCGATCAGGACAGTTTCGCGGTCCGCTCGCAGAACCTCGCCGAGAAGGCCCGCGCCGAGGGCCGCTTCGCCGACGAGATCGCGCCGGTGACGATCAAGGGCCGCAAGGGCGACACGGTCGTCGACCAGGACGAATATATCCGCGCCGGCGCAACGGTGGAGGGCGTCGCCGGCCTGCGCCCGGCCTTCAAGAAGGACGGCACCGTCACCGCCGCCAATGCCTCGGGCCTCAACGACGGCGCCGCCGCGCTGGTGGTCATGTCGCGCGAGGAGGCCGAGCGCCGCGGCGCGCCGATCCTCGCCCGCATCGCCAGCTGGGCATCGGCGGGCGTCGACCCGTCGATCATGGGCATCGGCCCGGTCCCCGCGAGCCGCAAGGCGCTCGAAAAGGCAGGCTGGACGGTCGCCGACCTCGACCTGATCGAAGCGAACGAAGCCTTCGCCGCCCAGGCGCTCGCTGTCGGCAAGGACATGGGCTGGGACCCGGACAAGGTGAACGTCAACGGCGGCGCGATCGCGATCGGCCACCCGATCGGCGCCAGCGGCGCGCGCGTGCTCACCACACTCCTCTATGAGATGCAGAAGCGCGACGCGAAGAAGGGACTCGCGACGCTCTGCATCGGTGGCGGGATGGGAATCGCGATGTGCCTGGAGCGCCCCTGAACATCGTGTCTTAGCGATGCAAGGGGGTAGCTCACATTCTGAATGTTGCATGAATATTCGCGATTGCAACATAAAAGTTCGGCTTCTGTAACTTTTTTGCCACAGGCACGCAGAAAGCGAAATCCAGAAACATTCTGTAACTTGTGTGACTAACGTCCCCTTGGCCTGATCCGCTTTCCGGGCATCAAGCTCGGGGGGGCAAAACCATGAAACTATCCCGTCTTCTGGGCGCGACGGCTCTCGCCAGCGTGTCCTTCATCGTGTCGCAAACCGCCTATGCGCAGACCGCCGAACCCTCGGCGGACGAGGCTGCGCAGCAGGCTCTGGAGGAGGAAGAGGGCCCGGCGGAAGAAGTCCTGATCACGGGTTCGCGCATTGCGCGCCCCGAGCTCGAGGGCTCGATACCCGTCACCAGCCTGAGTGCGCAGGAAATCCTCGGAACGCGCGGCGACGTCTCACTGGGTGACGCGCTCAACCAGCTGCCGCAGCTGCGCTCGACCTTCAGTCAGGCCAATTCGACCGGTTCGATCGGCACCGCCGGCCTCAACTTCCTGGATCTCCGCGGCCTCGGCACGACGCGCACGCTGACACTGGTCAACGGTCGACGCGTCGTCAGTGCGTCGCCGGGCGATTATCGCGTCGACGTCAACACGATTCCCAGCGATCTGGTCGAGCGCGTCGAGACGGTCACCGGCGGCAATTCGGCGATCTACGGTTCCGACGCTATCGCGGGCGTGGTGAACTTTGTGCTCAAGCGCGATTTCGAAGGCGTCAAGATTCGCGCGCAAGGCGGCACCACCAGCTACGGCGACCGCGGCAGCTATCTGGTGTCAGGCATCGCAGGCAAGAATTTCGGCGATGGCCGGTTCAACGTGACCGTGTCGGGCGAATATGCGAACTCGCAGGCGCTCTTCTATTCCGATCGCTCGTATCTCGGCGCCACCAACACCGACGGTCGCGGCGGCGTGCCCGGCTTTATCAACTCGCAGATCACCACCGCGCCGAACCGCAATTTCGACGGCATCCCCAACACCTCGTTCGTCGACGGTGACCCGGGCGTCACGTTCGGCAACATCTCGCTCGGTGGTTATGTGATCACCAGCTGCCCGGCAGCGACCGCCACCAATGCCGCACAGCGCAATCTGGTTTGCACCGGCGGGCTCAATCCGACAGGCGGGCGCATCAACTACAACTATGCCTTCATGCCCGATGGCACGCTTGTCCGCGATGATCCCTCGCGCGGCCTGGTCGACAATCGCGGTATCGGCGGCGGCGTGCTCGGCGGCCTCAGCGCAACCGGCGTCGAAGACGCAATGCTTTTGCCGGGGCTTGAGCGCTACACCGGCAACTTCTTGTTCCGCGCCGAACTGTCGCCGGCGTTCCAGCCGTTCGTGGAAGCCAGCTACACGCGCGTGAATGCGTTGCAGCAGTCGACCCAGCCGACCTTCATCGCAAGCACCCTGAGCCCCACGTTCAGCGTCAACAACCCGTTCCTGACAGCGCAGGCGCGCTCGACGCTCACTCAGATTCTCAATCCCGGTGCAACGTCGTTCACGATGCAGCGCTTCAACAACGACTTCGGCACGCGCGCCGAGATGCACAATCGTGACACCTATCGCGCGGTGGTGGGGATCGAGGGCGATCTGAGCGACAAGGGCAACCTCCGCTACGAGGTCGCTTTCAACTACGGCCGCACCGAAAACTACTATGAGACTGGCGGCAACGTGCATCTCCAGCACTATCGCAATGCGATTGCGGCAACGCTGGCGCCGGCCGGATATGCAGGTTCTAACTATGTGCTGAATTCGGCCGGGCAGCGCGTCGTATGCGGCATCAATGCCGATGCGAGCAGCGCCAACGACGATGCGGCATGCTATCCGCTGAACGTGTTCGGGTACCGCGCTTCCTCGCAGCAGGCGCTCGACTATGTCCTCCACCGTTCGTACCGCAATCAATGGGCCGAGGAGATTGACTTCACTGCCTATCTGTCCGGCGATACGGAGGGGTTCTTCAACCTTCCGGGTGGCCCAGTCGGCTTCGCGATCGGCGGCGAGTACCGCAGCGAGGACGCCTATTCGGCATATGACGATGTCACGATTTCGGGCGCAACCTTCCTCAACTCGTCGCTGCCGTTCGACCCGCCCAAGGTGGAAATCAAGGAAGCCTATGGCGAGCTTCGCATTCCGCTGCTTCGCGACATCACGCTGCTCCGCGAGCTGACGTTCGAAGGTGCGGCGCGTATCTCCGACTATGGCGGCGACACTGGGGCGGTGTGGGCGTGGAACGCGGGCCTCGTCTGGTCGCCGATTCGCGATCTTCGCCTGCGCGGCACCTATTCGCGTTCGGTGCGCGCACCCAATTTGACCAACCTCTATGCGACGCAGGCGGAAACGTTCGCCAACTCGCTCACCGATCCCTGCGATCAGGCGGGCGGAACCAACGCAACCAATAATATTAACGCCAATCCGAACCGCGTCCGCAACTGCGCCGCTGCCGGAATTCCAACCACGATCACCTACACCGATTCGAGCGGCAACGCGGTTACCCGCCCGTGGACGAACGTACCCGGCTCGGGGGTTTCCGGGTTCAACCAGGGCAACCCCGATCTGGTGCCGGAAGTCGGCTATTCGTTCACCTTAGGCGCGGTGTACCAGCCGGAATATCTGCGCGGGTTCACCTTCGTCGTGGACTATTACAACATCCGCGTGAACAACGTGATCCAGGGCCTCACCGGCCAGCAGATCATCAACCGTTGCTATGACGATCCGGTGGGCATCGAGAATCCATTCTGCGCCGTCGTTTTCCGTCGCTCGGGTACTGGCTCGGCAACTGCCGACTACACCTTCGACGGGCAGACGAGCCGTCGACTCGACAACACGCCCGACGTCGTGTTGCCGAAGGTCGGGCCGGCCTTCCTCAACCAGCCGTTCAACTTCGCCGGACTCAAGACCCGCGGCATCGACTTCGATGCCTCGTACAATCACAAGTTCGACGGCGGCGAGACGCTCAGCCTGCGATTGGTCGCCAGCTATGTGATGGACCGACTGTCCTATTCGTACATCACGGCACCGGAGCAATATGACCGGCTCGACAGCATGCTGGGCGATCCCAAATGGGCGGGCAAATTCAGCGCGCTGCTCGATCTGGGCAACTTCGACATCAGCTACGACGGTCGTTATGTCGGGAAGCAGATCGTATCGGACCTGAGCTACGAGACCTTCTTCTCGTCGCAAGGGCGGCCGCCGCTGAATCCCGATGCCCGGCCGTTCGTCTTCTACGATCCGCAGGTGTATCACTCGATCCGGCTGGGCGTGGACGCGAACGACAAGTTCCGGTTCTACATGGGCGTGGACAACATCACCAACGAGCTGCCGCCCTATGAGCTGGCGGGCGTCGGCGACGATGCCGTCTATCCCAACATCGGCCGGTTCTTCTACGCGGGTGCGTCGCTGCAGTTCTAAGCGCTGGCGTGAACTACCCTCGCTGGGGCCGCTCTTCGGAGCGGCCCTTTTTTATCCCCACACCCGCTCGAACCGCTCCCCCAGCCCCGTCAGCAGCTCATATTGCGACAACCCGCTCAGCGCCGCGGTCTCCGGCAGCGCATAGTCCAGCGCCACCCAGTCTCCCTCCGCCAGCTCCGGCGCGGCATCGACGCCGATCGCAGTGAGGTCCATCGACACGCGACCGAGCACCGGCAGCTCGCGATCCCCCGCCCGCGCGCGGCCCTTGCCCGAGAAGCAGCGGAGATAGCCGTCGGCATAGCCGATGTTGAGCGTCGCCACTTCGGTGTCCGCCGTCGCGACGAACGCGCCGTTGTAGCCGACGATCCCGCCCGCCGGCACGCGGCGGCGCTGGAGAATCTGCGCTTCGGGCGTCACCACCTGGCGGATGCCGTCATGTGCCGCGCGCTGCTGCCCGCCATAGAGCGCGATCCCCGGGCGCGTGAGGTCGAAGGCATAGTCCGCCCCCAGCGCGATCCCCGCCGAATTGGCGAGGCTCAGCCGCCGCGCCGAAGTCCGCCCCGCGAGCGCGGCCAGCGCATCGCGCTGCCGCGCGTTGAGTGGCACGTCCTCGTCCGCACAGGCGAGATGGCTCATCAGCGTGTCGATCGCGAGCCCGTCGAGGAGCCCCGCCGCCACGTCTTCGGGCGAGACGCCCAACCGGTTCATGCCGGTATCGACCATCACGTCGCACATGCCGCCGCCCGCCTCGCGCCAGCGCTGCACCTGCGCGGGCGTGTTGAGCACCGGACGTACGTTCACCGGCCGCTCGCTCAGGTCCTCCGTGCGCAGGCCGTGGAGCACCGATATCGACACGCCGAGATCGGCCAGTGCGCGCGCCTCGGCCCAGGTGGCGACGAAGAAATCGCGGCATCCCGCCTCGGCCAGCCGCCGCACGACCTCACGCGCGCCCAGCCCGTAGCCATCGGCCTTCACCGCAGCGCCGCACGCGGCACTGCCGCTGAGCCGGGCGAGGAGTTTCCAGTTCGATACGAGCGCCGCGCCATCGAGGCGCAGCCGGAGCGGGGCATTGATCATGCCGTTGCGGTTAGCCGCGCCGGGCCGGTCGCGCCACCGTCTCCTTGAGCCCGAATGCCGTCACCAGCAGCGCCATCGCCACCACCGCAAACGTGTACCAGAGGCCCGCATAGGGATCGCCGCTCTTGGCAACGATATACTGGCTGATCAGCGGCAGGAATCCGCCAAAATAGCCGGTCCCGATGTGATAGGGGATCGACATCGAGCTGTAGCGGATGCGCGAGGGGAACATCTCGCTGAGCAGCGCCGCCACCGGGCCATAGGTCGCGCCCGAGAGCGCCATCAGCATCAGCACCGCAACGACGATCACCGCGATATTGGCCGGCGGGGGCACGATCCTGCCGAGTTCGTATCCCGCCGCGCCCAGCGCAGCGTCGAGCCCCGCGGGGCTCAGATCGTCCACCGGTGTCCCGCCGATCGAGACCGTGACCGCAGGCGCATGGACGGTGGTGTAGGTCACGCCGCGTTTGGAGAAATGGTCGAGCAGTTTGCCGCAGTCGTCGGCCTGGCGCTCGGCGAAGGGGTCATAGGCGCATTGCGGGCCGGAGACGACCACGGGCTCGCGCCGCGCAGCCTCCGCCAGTCCCGGATTGGCCGCGCTGCCGATCACCCAGAAGAGCGGGAACAGCAGCACCAGCGTCAACGCATAGCCGATCACGATCGGCTTCTTGCGGCCCACCCGGTCCGAGAGGTGCCCGAAATAGATGAAGAAGAAGAGCCCGAGCATCGCCGTGCCGCCGGTGATCAGCTGCGCCGCGGTGGCATCGAGCCGCATCGGTCCCTGCAGGAACGAGAGGACCGAGAACATCGAAGTGTACCAGATCACCGTCAGCCCCGCGGCGATCCCGAACAGCGCCACCAGCAGCCGCTTCCAGTTGCCCGGATAGGTGAAGCTCTCGACGAACGGATTGGCCGCGGTTTCCCCGGCGTCCTTGATCGCCTTGAACACCGGGCTCTCGGAAAGCTTCAACCGCATCCACAGCGAGATGCCGAGCAGCACGAGCGAGAAGAGGAAGGGCACACGCCACCCCCAGGCCTCCCAGACGTCCGCGAGCCCGAACTTGGCGAGCAGCACCACCGCAAGGCTCAGGATGAAGCCGCCGACCACGCTCGCCTGGATGAAGCTGGTATGGAAGCCGGCGCGTCCGTCGGTCGAATGCTCGGCGACATAGATCGCAGCGCCGCCATATTCGCCGCCCAGCGCCAGCCCCTGCGCAATGCGCAGCAGGATGATGAGCGCAGGCGCGGCGAAGCCGATCGCGGCGTAGCTCGGCACCAGCCCCACGCCCGCGGTCGCCACACCCATCAGCGTGATCGTGACGAGGAAGGTATATTTGCGTCCCAGCCGGTCGCCCAGATAGCCGAACAGGATCGCGCCGAGCGGCCGGAAGCCGAACCCCACCGCGAAGCCCGCCCAGGCGAGCAGTGTCTGCAGCACTTCGTTGCCCGCGGGGAAGAAAGTTCGCCCGATGATCCCCGAGGCGGCGAGCGTCCCGTAGATGAAGAAATCATACCATTCGAACACCGTGCCCAGCGACGATGCGCTGATCACGAGCCGCATGTCCTTCGCGCTCGGTTCCGCCCCCTGCGATGCCATTCGTCCCTCCCGTGTTTCCGAAAAGGTGTAGCGCACCCCCTGCGCGCCACAAGGGGAACGTCAGGCCGCGCTCGCCTCCAGTGCCTCGCTCGCCTCGAGCCATGCCGCCTCGGCCGCCTCGATCTTCTCGCTCAGTTCGGCCCGGCGCTTCATCAGCTCGGTCATCGTCAGCTTGGCAAGCGCCGGCTCGGCAGTCGACTGATCGAACATCGCCCGCTCCACCGCGCTGCGCTGCTCGCTGAGCTTCGCCAGCTCCGCCTCGGCAGCGGTGGCGGCCTTGCGCAGCTCCGCCCCCTTTTCGCGCGCTTCGGCGGCAAGGCGCCGTGCTTCCTTCTTGTCGGCCTTGGAGAGCTTGGGGCCCTGCCCATCCTTGCTGAGCACGAAGGCGATATAGTCGTCGAGGCTGCCGTCGAATTCCTTGGCAGTGCCCTGATCGACCAGCACCAGCCGGTCGGCCGTCATCTCGAGCATGTGGCGGTCGTGGCTGACCAGCACCACCGTGCCGGTATAGGCATTGAGCGCCTGGATCAGCGCCTCGCGCGCATCGACGTCCAGGTGGTTGGTCGGCTCGTCGAGGATCAGCATGTGCGGCGCGTCGCGGGTGATCAGCGCCAGCGCCAGCCGCGCGCGCTCGCCGCCCGAGAGCTTGCCGACCTCGGTGGTCGCCTTCTGCCCCGAAAAGCCGAACCGCCCCAGCTGCGCGCGCACCGCGCCCTGCGTGGCGCCCTTCATCAGGATCGTCATGTGCTGGAGCGGCGTCTCGGTCCGATCGAGCTCCTCGACCTGATACTGCGTAAAATAGCCCACGCGCATCTTGCCGCTGGCGTTCATCGCGCCTTCCATCGGCGTCAACTGCGCCGCGAGCAGCCGCGCCAGCGTGGTCTTGCCGTTGCCGTTGCGCCCGAGCAGCGCGATCCGGTCGTCGGGATCGATGCGCAGGTTGAGCCGCTTGAGGATCGGCGTCTCGCCATAGCCCACCGTCGCCAGGTCGAGCGTGATCAGCGGCGGGCGCAGCTCGTCGGGATTGGGGAAGTCGAAGCTCAGCGTCGGATCGTCGAGCAGCTCGGCGATCGGCTGCATCTTCGCCAGCGCCTTGGCCCGGCTCTGCGCCTGCTTGGCGGTCGATGCGCGCGCCGAGTTGCGCGCGACATAGTCCTGCAATTTCTCCCGTTCGGCCTGCTGCTTGGCCCGCGCCGATGCAAGCTGTGCCTGCCGCTCCGCGCGCTGGCGCTCGAACGCGTCATACCCGCCCGGGTAGAGCGTCAGCTTGCCGCGATCGAGATGGAGGATGTGATCGACGACATTGTTGAGGAAGTCGCGCTCGTGGCTGACCAGCAGGATCGTCGCCGGATAGGATTTCAGAAAATCCTCCAGCCAAAGCACCGCTTCCAGGTCGAGGTGGTTCGAAGGCTCGTCGAGCAGCAGCATGTCGGGCTGCGAGAACAGGAGCGACGCCAGCGCCACGCGCATCTTCCACCCGCCCGAAAAGCTGTCGAGCGTGCGGTGCTGCATCTCCTCGTCGAAGCCGAGTCCGACCAGAATCTGCGCCGCGCGGCTCGGCGCGGTATAGGCATCGATCGCCATCAGCCGCTCATAGACTTCGCCCAGCCGGTCCGGATCCTGGCTGGTCTCGCTCTCGTGGAGCAAAGCCGCGCGCTCCAGGTCGGCAGCGAGCACGGTTTCGAACGGCGTCGCGTCGCCGTGCGGCGCTTCCTGCGCGATATAGCCCAGCTTGGCGCCGCGCGGCATCTCCACGCTGCCGGTATCGGGTTCGAGCTGGCTGGCGATCACCTTGACCAGCGTGGACTTACCCGCGCCGTTGCGCCCGATCAGCCCGATCCGCCCCTTGGGCGGCAGCTTGGCGGTCGCGCCGTCGATGATCGTGCGCCCGCCGAGGCGCACCGTGATATCGGTCAGATTGAGCATGATGCGCGCGGCCCTAGCACCACCGCCCGCATCCCCCAAGTACGGACTTGGCCGCAGCCCTTCCGCAGCCTAGGCCCGCAGCGGGAGGGTAGGAGATGATCGAAGGTTCGTGCCATTGCGGCGGCGTCGCGTTCCGGCTCCATGCCGAAATCACCGAGTTCACCACCTGTGACTGCTCGTTGTGCGAGATGCGCGGAGCATTGATGGCAAAGGTGCCCGAAGGCGCGCTCGAAGTGATTGCCGGCGAAGATCTGCTCACGCTGTACCAGTGGAACACGCACCGGGCGCGCCATTATTTCTGCAGCCGATGCGGCATCTACGTCTTCCACCGCAAGCGCGCCGCTCCCGATCATTTCGGCGTCAATGCGCGCTGCCTGCACGACATCGATCTCACCGCAGTGCCGGTACGCGCGACCGAGGGCGCGAACATGACCGTCGAGCAGGCCGAGCCGCGCGAGCGCTGGCCGGGCCCGCGGGTCACGCCGGGCTAGCGTCCTCTACCGTGCTCCTGCGAAAGCAGGAGCCCAGGGCCGCAAGCGACGTTCCTCGCTCTAGGCCCGATCGACATTTGAAGGTCAGCAGGCGAGCCGGTCCAGATCCTCCCCTGTAAGGGGAGGGGGACCGCCGCCGAAGGCGGTGGTGGAGGGGTGTCCCGCTCTCGATAGGGCGACACCCCTCCGTCATCGCTGCGCGATGCCACCTCCCCTTGCAAGGGAGGAGCAGGTAAATGTCGCCCGCCCTAGGCTTCTGCTTTCGCAGGAGCACAGTCGTCTCAGTCCAGGTTCGGCCGAAGCCAGCGGGTAGCCTGCTCGACGCTCACCCCACGCCGCGCGGCATAATCCTCGAGCTGGTCCTGCCCGATCCGCGCCACGCCGAAATATTCGGCCTGGGGATGCCCGAAATAGAAGCCCGAGACCGCCGCGGTCGGCAGCATCGCGAAGCTCTCGGTGAGGGTGATCCCTGTGCGCTTGTGCGCGTCGAGCATCTTGAACAGGATCGGCTTGAGGCTGTGCTCGGGGCAGGCGGGATAGCCCGGCGCCGGCCGGATGCCGCGGTATTTCTCGCGGATCAGCGCTTCATTGTCGAGCTGCTCGCCCTCGGCATAGCCCCATAGCGAGGTCCGGACGAACTGGTGCAGCCGTTCTGCAAAGGCCTCCGCCAGCCGGTCCGCCAGCGCCTTGAGCAGGATGTCCGAATAATCGTCGATCGCGTTCTTGAAGCGCGCGAGATGCGGCTCGATGCCGTGGATGCCCACCGCGAAGCCGCCGATCCAGTCGCCGTCATGGTCGATGAAGTCGGCCAGGCACATGTTGGCCCGACCTTCGCGCTTGGCGATCTGCTGGCGCAGCATCGGCAGCGTGACATGCTCCTCGTCCTCGACATGGACGATGATGTCGTCGCCCTCCCGCCGGCACGGCCACAGCCCGGCCACGCCCCGCGCGGTGAGCCACTTCTCGGCGATGATCGTGTCGAGCATCTTGTTGGCATCGGCGAACAGCGAGCTCGCGCTCTCGCCGACCACCTTGTCCTCCAGGATCGCCGGATAATTCCCTGCGAGCTCCCAGGCGCGGAAGAACGGCGTCCAGTCGATATACTGGCGCAGGTCCTTGAGGTCCCAGTCGAGGAACTCGTGCACCCCCGGCATCCGCGGCTTGCCCGGCTTGAGGCTCATGTCCGCCTCGAAGCCGTTGTCGCGCGCCACGCCGATCGGCAGCAGCTCGCTCTGGCCCTTGTTGGCGCGCGCGACGCGCACCTGCTCATATTCGGCGGCGATCTTGGCGACATAATCGTCGCGGATCGTCTCGGAGACGAGCGTGGTCGCAACGCCCACCGCGCGGCTCGCGTCGAGCACATGCACCACCGGCCCCTTGTACGCCGGTTCGATCCGCAGCGCGGTATGCACGCGGCTGGTGGTCGCGCCGCCGATCAGCAGCGGCATCGTCATGCCCGAACGCTGCATCTCCTCGGCGACCGTCACCATCTCGTCGAGCGAGGGAGTGATGAGACCGGACAGCCCGATCATGTCGGCGTCGTTCTCGTTGGCGGCCTCGAGGATCTTCGTCCAGGGCACCATCACCCCCAGATCGACCACTTCGAAGCCGTTGCACTGGAGCACCACGCCGACGATGTTCTTGCCGATGTCGTGAACGTCGCCCTTGACGGTGGCCATCACCACCTTGCCCTTGCCCTTGGCACCGGGCTCCTTCGCCGCCTCGATGAAGGGCAGCAGGTGCGCCACAGCCTTCTTCATCACGCGCGCCGACTTGACCACCTGGGGCAGGAACATCTTGCCCGATCCGAACAGGTCGCCGACGACGTTCATCCCGTCCATCAGCGGGCCTTCGATGACTTCGATCGGCCGCGCGAACTGGAGCCGCGCCTCCTCCGTGTCCTCGACGACGAACTGGTCGATGCCCTTGACCAGCGCATGCTCCAGCCGCTTGGCGACGTCCCAGCCGCGCCACTCCGCCGCCTGCTTCTCGGCGACCGCGTCGGTCCCGCGATAGCGTTCCGCAAGCGCGACCAGCCGCTCGCCTGCCTCGGGATCGCGATTGAGGATCACGTCCTCGCACGCCGTGCGCAGCTCGGGCTCGATCTGGTCATAGACGTCGAGCTGGCCGGCGTTGACGATTGCCATGTCCATCCCCGCGGGGATCGCGTGGTAGAGGAACACCGAGTGCATCGCCTTGCGCACAACTTCATTGCCGCGGAAGCTGAACGACAGGTTCGAGAGCCCGCCCGAGATATGGACGTGCGGGCAGCGCGCCTTGATCTCGCGGCACGCCTCGATGAAGTCGACGCCGTAGTTGTTGTGCTCCTCGATGCCGGTGGCGACCGCGAACACGTTCGGATCGAAGATGATGTCCTCAGGGGGAAAGCCGATCCCGGTGAGCAGCTTGTAGGCGCGCTCGCAGATCTCGACCTTGCGCTCCTTGGTGTCGGCCTGCCCGACCTCGTCGAAGGCCATCACCACCACGGCGGCACCATAGGCCATGCATTTTCGCGCATGTTCGAGGAACTGTTCCTCGCCTTCCTTCATGCTGATCGAATTGACGATCGGCTTGCCCGAGACGCACTTCAGCCCGGCCTCGATCACGTCCCACTTGGACGAGTCGACCATCACCGGTATGCGCGCGATGTCGGGTTCGGCCTGGATCAGCTTGAGGAAGGTAGTCATCGCCTCATGCGCGTCGAGCAGGCCTTCGTCCATGTTGACGTCGAGCACCTGCGCGCCGGCCTCCACCTGCTGCAGCGCGACTTCCACCGCGGCGGCATAATCCCCCGCCATGACGAGCTTCTTGAAGCGGGCGGAGCCGGTGACGTTGGTGCGCT
Organism: Sphingomonas radicis; assembly: GCF_051400635.1. Lineage (NCBI taxonomy): Bacteria > Pseudomonadati > Pseudomonadota > Alphaproteobacteria > Sphingomonadales > Sphingomonadaceae > Sphingomonas > Sphingomonas radicis. Next base: position 1,394,923 of record NZ_JBLFFG010000001.1, on the reverse strand, counting down.
CGCCGATATTGACGAAGCTGGTCGAGGAAGCGGTGGTGTTCATCTGCTCTTTTCTGCCTCCCCTCCCGCTTGCGGGAGGGGATTGAGGGGTGGGCGCCCGCTATCCGCGAGCGATGTTTCCGGAGGAGAGCGACCGCCCACCCCCTGCCCCCTCCCGCAAGCGGGAGGGGGAAAGAAGTTCAGGCAGCCATCGTGAACGGCTCGAGCCCGGCAAGCCGCGTCCGCACCTCGGGTGTCGGGATGGCGCGCGGCGGCAGGTCCTTCACCGCCTGCGCGATCGCCTTGATGTGCGCCGGGGTCGATCCGCAGCAGCCGCCGAGCACGTTGACTTGCCCCGCATCGGCCCATTCCTTGACCAGTCCGGCGGTCGTCGCCGGCTCCTCGTCATAGGCGCCGAGCTCGTTGGGCAGACCGGCGTTCGGATAGACCATGATCAGCGTGTCGCACAGCGCGCTCAGTGTCTTCACATGCGGGCGAAGCTGCTCGGCCCCGAACGAGCAATTGAGCCCGATCGTTACCGGCTTCGCATGCCGCACTGCGTGCCAGAACGCCTCGACCGTATGCCCCGAGAGATTGCGGCCCGAAAGGTCGGTCAGCGTCATCGACAGCATGATCGGCAAATCGCGGCCAAGGTCGTTGCCCGCCTCGATCGCGGCCATGATCCCTGCCTTGGCGTTCAAGGTGTCGAACACCGTCTCGATCAGGATGAAATCCACCCCGCCCTCGACCAGTGCGTCGATCTGCTCGCGATACACGTCCTTGAGATAATCGAAGTCGATCTCGCGATAGCCCGGATCGTTGACGTCGGGCGACAGCGACAGCGTCTTGTTGGTCGGCCCCAGCGCGCCCGCGACGAAACGCGGACGCCCGTCCTTGGCCTCGAACTCGTCGGCGATCGACCGCGCGAGCTTGGCCGATTCCACGTTGATCTCGCGCACCAGATGCTCGGCGCCGTAATCGGCCTGGCTGATCCGGTTGGCCGAGAAGGTGTTGGTCTCGGCGATGTCGGCCCCCGCCTCGAAATAGGCGCGGTGGATCGAGGCGGGCACCTCGGGCTTGGTCAGCGCGAGGATGTCGTTGTTGCCCTTCTGATCGTGGCTCAGCCCCAGATCGCCCGCATAGGCGTCTTCGCCCAGCTTCCAGTTCTGGATCTCGGTCCCGAACGCCCCGTCGGTGATCAGGATGCGCTTGGCGGCTTCAGCCAGCAGTTTCTCGCGTGCAGTCATCTTACTTCCTCGATCCTCCCCGGCACGGGGAGGGGGACCATGCGAAGCATGGTGGAGGGGGCCCTCCTCTAGCCGTTCCGCTGGTGGAGGGCCCCCTCCACCACGCCGCTTCGCGTCGCGGTCCCTCTCCCCGTGCCGGGGAGGATCAAATCAAGCCGCCACCAGCTCTGCGCCCACCTTCGGCCGCAGCCCGAGCAGATGGCAGATCGCGTAGCTCAGTTCGGCGCGGTTGAGCGTGTAGAAGTGGAATTGCCGCACATCGCCCGCATAGAGCTTTCGGCACAATTCCGCCGCCAGCGTCGCCGCGACGAGCTGCCGCGCGGCGGGATGCTCGTCCAGCCCCTCGAACAGCTTGCCCATCCACGCCGGCACTGCCGTCCCGCACATCGCCGACATGCGCTGGACGCTCGCGAAGTTCATCACCGGCATGATTCCCGGCACGATCTCGGCAGTGATCCCCGCCTTGGCGGCATCGTCGCGGAAGCGGAAGAACTTCTCGGGCTCGAAGAAGAATTGCGTGATCGCCCGTGTCGCGCCCGCATCGATCTTGGCCTTGAGATTGTCGATGTCCGCCGTCGCGTTCGGCGAATCCGGATGACACTCGGGATAGGCCGCGACCGAGATCTCGAACGGATGGAGTTTACGCAGCCCCGCCACCAGCGCCGCTGCATTCTCATAGCCGCCCGGGTGCGAGACGAACTTCTCCCCCGCACGCGGCGGATCGCCGCGAAGTGCTACGATGTGCCGCACGCCCGCGGCCCAATATTCCTCGGCGACTGCGTCGATCTCTTCGCGCGTCGCCTCGACGCAGGTGAGGTGCGCCGCAGCCGGGATCGCCGTCTCCCGCGCGATCCGCGCCACCGTGTTGTGAGTCCGCTCCCGCGTCGTCCCGCCCGCGCCATAGGTCACGCTCACGAAGCGCGGCCCCAGCGGCGAGAGCGTCTGGATCGACTCCCACAGCGTCTCCTCCATCTTCTCCGTCTTGGGCGGGAAGAACTCGAAGCTCACGTCCACGTCGCCGGCCACGTCGGCGAACAGCGGCGGCGCCAGGGGATCCACGTTGCTCATGCCGCCTTCACTTCCTTCATCTCACTGTCGATCTTTCGACCGAGCCACAATTTCACCGTCAGTTCGCCGCCCTCGAGCGTCTCGACCAGCACCGGCGCCAGCCCCGCGCCCTCGAACCAACCCAGGATCTGCTCGTCCGAGAAGCCCAGCCGTGTGTGTGCGTCGCGCGAACGCAGTTCCTCGCGATCGTGCGGCGCGAAATCGGCGATCAGCAGCCGCCCGCCGTTGCCCAGCACGCGTGCAGCCTCGGCGATCGCGGCGCGCGGCTGCTGCGCGAAATGGAGAACGTGGTGGAGGATAGCGGTGTCCGCACCACCGTCCTGCAGCGGCAGCGCATAGAGGTCTGCCTGCCGCAGCTCGGCATTGGCGAGCCCCTGCTCGGAAAGCTTGGCGCGCGCCAGCCGCAGCATCTCCGACGAACGATCGATCCCCAGCGCCTGGCCTGCACGCGGCGCGAACAGCTCGAGCATCCGCCCGGTGCCGGTGCCGATGTCGACCAGCTGGCCGAGCGGGGCATCGCCCAGCGCCTTGATCATCGCTGCCTCGACTTCGCTCTCGGCGATATGGAGCGACCGGATCGCATCCCATTCCCCAGCGTGCGCCTCGAACCATTCGGCGGCCGCAGCCGCGCGGTCGGCGCGCACTGCGGCGAGCCGCGCCTCGTCGGCGATCTGCCAGTGATCGCCCTCGCTCCAGCCGTCGAGCGCCGCGAGCACAGGCTTCACCTTGGCGTCGGCGCCCAGCGCCACGAACACCCAGCTGCCTTCCTTGCGCCGCTCGGCGAGCCCCGCGTCGCACAGGATCTTGACGTGCCGGCTCACCCGCGGCTGGCTCTGCCCCAGCACCTGCGCCAGCTCGCCCACGCTCAGCTCCATCAGCCGCAGCAGCGCGACGATGCGCAGCCGCGTCGGATCGGCGAGGGCACGGAAGATGGCGAGAGCCGAGGTCATGTCGATTTTAGATATAAAGATATCTTTATATCAGGTCAACGCAGCCCTTGCGGTTGCGCGGCGTTGAAGCGCCCGTTAGCCCATGCGGCGAAGCAGAAAAAGCCGAAGAAAGGGATATTCGATGCGCAAGACCCTCCTCCTCCCCGTCGCCACCCTCGCGCTCACCGGCCTTTCGGCCTGCGGCGGCGCCCGTAATGAAGCCACCGAGGCGAACGAGACGATCAGCGGCGACAGCAACACGATGGGCGAGGCCGTGTCCGACGTCGATGCCGCGAACGCCGCGCTCGACGATGCTTTCGCCGGCGCCGAGAACAGCTATGCCGGCAACATGACCGCAAACGGAACCGACGAAGGCAGCGGCGACGCCGGCAACGAGATCACCGAATAAGCCGCCTTGTCGAGCGGATCGGTCCGCTCGACTCCTCGGCCGCGAGCGACTGGCGGAGATACCTGCGCTTCTGTCCGCGCGGCTTTGAAGCGCGCTCACTCCACCCACCAATCCTGCCGCCATCCCGCGACGTCGGGAACCGCGCGGCCCGCGCGGTCCCGCGCCGGGGCATAGCGGAAGCGCGTGCGCGCCAATCGGCAGGTCGTCGCGTCGAGCGCCGCATTGCCGCTCGAGCGCGCGACGAGGCATCCCGTCACCAACCCCTCTGCGCTCACATCAAGGTGGACGGTCACGCTTCCCGTCATGCCTTCGGCGGCGCGCGGATAGTCGCGGATGTTGATGCCGCCTCGAATCCGCCGTGCGCGCACCGCGACTCCACCGCCGCTGCCCGCACCCTCGCCGCCCGCACCGAGACCCGCGCCCTGGCCGCCCGCCCCCGTCCCCGGTCCGGCCGCTACCGCAGCGCCCGCGCTCGGTGCGATGCCCTGCGCCGCGACCGGGGGAGCGGCGGTCGGCGTGCGGACCGCAACCGCCGGCGTCGGCGCCACCACCGGCTTCGGCACAGCGCGGCGGTTGGGCGGCGCCGCCGCGCCTTCGGCTTCGGCGATCGGCACAGGCACAGGCACAGGCACCGGCTCCGGCACGGGCGGAGGCGGCCGCACGTCGAACACCGCCAGCGCGTCCTGCGTCGCCCGTTCGAACCGCACCGCCAATCCCTCCCATATGCCAAGAAGCATCCCCGCCGAGAGAAGCGCGGCGGCAGCAGTCGAGGCAAACCGGTCGCGAGTGGGAAGCCGGACAGTCATCCCCGGCAATATGCGCCCGCCGCGACGCCCGGCCAAGCGGCCGGGCTGGCTTCACAAATACCGCGTCTCGGCCGGCGCCTCCCACCAGGCATTGTCGCGCCCGTTGGAGTAGCGCACCGGCGCCGCCGCCAGCTCCTCGTCGCTCGCATCGTCCAGCGAGGCGACCTGCACCGAGACGAACGCACCACCGATCTCCGGCACATCGCCCGTGCTGAACGGGGCGCAGCCGCACTTGCTGCAGAAGCGGTGGCTTCCCTGATGGGTCCCGAACGAATAGTCGCTCAGCGCCTCGGCACCCTGGAGCAGCCGGAAAGCCTCGGGCTTGAGCAGCGCGCCCCAATTGCGGCGCTTGGTGCAGATCGAGCAGTTGCACTTGCCGGTGCCCGCTTCCAGGTCGATGTCCGCTTCGAAGCGCACTGCGCCGCAATGGCAGCTTCCATGATAGGTCTTGAGCATGTGTCGATCTCCCTTTGGTCAGGAACTCGACATACTGCCATGCTGCTGACAACGTGCTGGCAACAGCATGGCAGTAGAAAGCTCAACATGCGCAAGGCCGACCGCCTCTTCCAGATCGTCCAGATCCTCCGCCGCACCAGCCGCCCGGTGACGGCGGAAGCGATTGCCGAGGAGCTCGAGACGTCGAAGCGCTCGGTCTACCGCGACATCGCCGCGCTGATCGGCCAGCGCGTGCCCATCCGGGGCGAGGCGGGGATCGGCTATGTGCTGGATGGTGGCTTCGATCTCCCGCCGCTGATGCTCACGACTGACGAGATCGATGCCGTCGCGCTGGGCGCACAATGGGTGGCGGGCCATGCCGATCCGGTGCTCGCCCGCGCCGCGCACGACGTGCTCGCCAAGATCGCGACCGTGCTGCCCGAGGAGATGCGCCCCTTCCTCGCCGATCCCGCGGCACGCACTCCACCCTCTTGGCACGCGCCAGTCGACACTGTGGACGCCGCCCGGCTCCGCACGGCGATCCGCGCCGCCCGCAAGCTGACGATCCGCTACAGCGACGAGGCCGGCCGCATCACTGAGCGCACGGTCTGGCCGCTGGTGATCGGCTATCTCGATGCGGCGCGCGTGCTCATCGCCTGGTGCGAGCTTCGCCGCGACTTCCGCAGCTTCCGCCTCGATCGCATCGCCGGCGCCGATTTCCTCGAGGAGCGCATCCCGCACGACCCCGCCGCGCTGCGCCGCCAATGGCACGCGACGCTGCGGAGCTAGCTGCCATTCATGCGAAGTCGCGCGGAAGGCAAGATCGGGCCGTCGGTTGCAGCTCTCTTAGAGCCAGCCCTCTTGCAGCGCCTGATGGACAGTCCTGACTGTGGGCTGGAAGCCGAGGCTGCGAGCGAGCGAGGCGTCGACGTGAAGATGCCATGGGTTCTCCAGCGGCTCAGACGACGATTCGATCGTCTCGCCGGCTAGCTGCGCCAGTTCGAAGATCGAAGTAGGCGCCTCGTCGGAGATATTGACGATGCGGCCGTCCATCTTGCCTGCCAGGGCAAGGGTCATGGCCGTTGCGACATCGCGATGATGGATCGTGCTGATCCGCTTGGCTGGGTGCATCTTGCCCGCGATCGCGTGCTTGGGGAGCATCTCCAGATGGCCGTCTCCATCGCCATAGACGAAGGGGAACCGCAGGATCGCCCAATTGAGCGCGCTCGCCCGCAGTTCCTTCTCCGCGGCGACCTTGCTGGCCGGATAGGCTTGCTCCGGATCGACCGCATCGGTCTCACGGCCCGGATGCGGATTGTGCGGATTGTAGACGTTGCTGGTGCTTGCGAGGATGAAGCGCGCGCCGGGCGCATGGGTCTCCGCCGTCGCGACGAGGCTGCGCGTACCCTCGAGATTGCTCTTCCAGATCAGGTCGGTATCCTGTGTGCGGAACACGGCCGCGAGATGGATGATCGCCGTGACGCCCGTCACCGCCTGAGCCAGCGAGCCCGCATCGAGAAGGTCGCCTTCCACCGCCGTCGCCCCGGCAGGAACGTCTTTCCCGCCGCGCACCAGCGCCCGGCAGTCGACACCCGCTTCCATCAGGCGCGGCAGCAGTCGCGCGCCCACCAGGCCCGTTACGCCGGTCACCAGAACTGTCATGCGTCTGTTTCCTTGTGTGAAAGCCTGTCCAGCCGCTCGGTCGCGGTTCGAAGCACCCGGACGGCGATCGCGATGTCGGCGTCGTCGATGCCTTCGAAAGCCGCCTTGTGGATCAAGGTCGTAAGGTCAGGCAGTTCGCTCCACAGGCGAGCGCCCGCAGCCGTCATCTGCAACCGCTTCTGGCGCTGATCGACTCGATCCGGCACCTGTTCGACCAGGCCCTTGCGGACCAGGGCGCTAACGATGACGCTCAACGTCGCCCGCTCGACCTGAAGCATGCGCAGCAACTCGCGCTGCATGGTCGGGCCCTCATGGGCGAGCTGGTAGAGGACGTACCACTGCGTCGCGCCGAGATCATAGGGCCGGAGAGCGACCTCCATGACGGCGCGGCCTGCAAAATAGCACCGCTTCGCCCAGGCGCCGATCGACCCGTGTCGGGACTCGTTCAATTTGCTAGCCACCTAACAATAATGTTAGCACGCTAGCATGTTGTCAAGTGGGAGGCCTGCTGCCAAGCGACCCCTAATCCCCCGCAAACCCGAACGGCGACACCCCGCTCTCCCGCTCGCTCGCAATGATCGCACGACCCGCGGGAGGCGCCGATCGCTGTGGACAATCCGGTCGCGTGCAGGCCCGGCAGCCCAGCCCGATCGGCACGGCGCTTCCATCCAGATCCACCCCTCGCGCCGCAGCCAGCGCCGCCGCGTCACGTGCCGCGAGCCCCAGCGCCACCACGAAGCGTGCCCGCACACCGCCCACGCGCATGCCGTGCCGGTCGACGCACTGCGCGAGCGTGAACCAGCGGCCGCCGTCCTCGGTGTCGACGAGTTGCGCCAGTATCTCGTCCGGCCGCGCAAAGGCTTCGAACAGGTTCCACAGCGGGCACAGCCCCGGCCCCTCCACCAGCGGCGACGCGCTTGCCCCGGCATAGCGCTTCGATACTTGTCCCGCCCGATCCGCACGCAGCATGAAGAAGGGCAACCCGCGCGCTCCCACCCGCTGGAGCGTGGTCAGCCGGTGCGCGACCTGCTCGAAGCTCGCGCCAAAGCGGCGCTGGAGCAGTTCCAGATCGTATCCGCTCGCCTCGCACGCACGCAGGAAACGCGCATAGGGCATCATCACCGCGGCGGCGAAATAGCCGCCTAGGTGGCGCTGGTAGAGCCGCTCGGCGACGCGGCCCAGCCCCGCCCCGCGCACCAGCGCATCGATCTCGCCGCGCGCTTCCAGCGACAGCCGCTCGGCGAGCGCGAAGACGCGCGACGAGGGTTCGAGCGGCTCCGAAAGCTGGATCTGCCGCGCGTGCAGGTCGAGCCGCTTGAGCCGGTCGGGCATCACGTCGGCCGGAAGAATACGCACCGATAGCTGGTGCTTGACGCGCAGCCGCTCGGCCATCGCGCCATAGAGATCCCCCGCTCCCATCCGCAGCTCGTCGGCCAGCTTCTCGGCGGCGGCGTCGAGATCGGGAAAATGGTTGCGCCAGCGCTCGATCTCGCGCCGTACCTCATGTGCGGGATCGCCCGGATCGCCCACTGGTCCCTGCCCGGCGCCGATCCGGTCGTAGGCGCGCGCGAACGCCTCGGCACCTCCCGGCGCGCCGGCCAGCCACTCCTCCATCTGGTGCCGGTCGATCTCGAGGTCGGCGAAGATCGGGTCGGCCAACCGCCGCCGGATCGCCTCGGCGCCGCCCCCCGGCTCGCTCGCGGTTAGCTTGCGCGGATCGAAGTCATAGACCTCGGCGAGTCGCAGCATCAGCGTCGCCGACACCGGCCGCTGGTTGCGCTCGACCAAATTGAGGTAGCTCGGGCTCAGCCCCAGCCCCTCGGCCATCGCCGCCTGACTCAGCCCCAGCTGGCGGCGCAACCGGCGCACCGCATGTCCGGCGAACAGCTTTTGGTCTGCCATTTTCCTACACGCCTCGTTCTTGATACGTTCTCTATCGACTCAGCTTGGCCGATTGTAAATTTCTTTACAGCTCTACACACAGGCAACCACCGAAACCCGACCCGAACACCCGGATCCCCGTCAAAAACAGCTTTTCGAGTCAAGCGGGTCAACCATAATCGCCTTCATACCGCCAATCTTGTCAAGGAAGCGACATGACCTTCGAAGATCTGATCCCCGCCCCAGCCGGCCGCTTCGACGGTATCGTCCGCCCCTATTCGCCGCAGGATGTCGCCAGGCTGCGCGGTTCGCTGCCGATCGAGCATACGCTCGCCCGCCGCGGCGCGCTCAAGCTTTGGGAGCTGCTGAAGACCGAGGATTACATCAACGCCCTGGGTGCGCTCTCGGGCAACCAGGCGATGCAGATGGTCCGCGCCGGGCTCAAGGCGATCTATCTCTCCGGCTGGCAGGTCGCGGCCGACGCCAACACCGCGGGGCAGATGTACCCCGATCAGTCGCTCTATCCCGCCAATGCCGGGCCCGAGCTCGCGCGCCGGATCAACGCCACGCTCCAGCGCGCCGACCAGATCGAGCATTCGGAAGGCGGCACCAGCCGCGACTGGTTCGCCCCGATCGTCGCCGATGCCGAAGCGGGCTTCGGCGGGCCGCTCAACTGCTTCGAGATCATGAAGGCCTATATCGCCGCGGGCGCCGCGGGGGTGCATTACGAAGACCAGCTCGCAAGCGAGAAGAAGTGCGGCCATCTCGGCGGCAAGGTGCTGATCCCCACCCAGGCGCACATCCGCAACCTCGACGCTGCCCGCCTGGCCGCCGATGTGTGCGGCGTGCCGATGGTGATCTGCGCGCGCACCGACGCCGAAAGCGCGCGCCTGATCACCTCCGACATCGACGAGCGCGACCATGAATTCCTCACCGGCGAGCGCACGCCCGAGGGCTTCTTTCGCCTGAAGCAAGGCACCGGGGTCGATCATTGCATCAAGCGCGGCCTCGCCTTCGCCGCTCACGCCGATCTGCTCTGGTGGGAGACCTCGAAGCCCAATCTCGACGACGCCCGCCGCTTCGCCGAGGCAATCAGGAAGGAGCATCCGAACAAGATGCTGGCCTATAATTGCTCGCCCAGCTTCAACTGGGAGAAGAACCTCGACAAGGACGATATCGCCGGCTTCCAGCGCGAGATCGGCGCGATGGGATACAAGTTCCAGTTCGTCACGCTCGCGGGCTTCCACCAGCTCAACTACGGCATGTTCGAGCTTGCCCGCGGTTATCGCGATCGCGGCATGGCCGCCTATTCGGAGCTCCAGCAGGCCGAGTTCGCGGCCGAGGCGAACGGCTACACCGCGACGCGCCACCAGCGCGAAGTCGGCACCGGCTATTTCGACCTCGTCGCCCAGGCCGTCGCCGGCGGCGAGAGCTCGACCACCGCGCTCGCCGAATCGACCGAAGCCGCCCAGTTCAACAAGCAAGCCGCGTAAGGAGAGTTGCCATGACCGAACCGCAGCGCATCGAACCGCAACGAAGCCGCGCCGTCTTCTCGACCGAGGACTTCCGCCTGATCCGCGAAGCCGTCGGCACCCACCTCGAAAAGGTGAAGGACAGCCCGGAGTCGATGAAGTTCGCCAATCTCTACCACCGCCTCGGCCGGGTCGCGTGACCCGGGCCTGAAACCTCGACTTTCCTGGGGAGGAAAGGTGCCCGCCGGAGCTCAGGCCCCGGCGGGCATTTCCGCCGCGATCCGCGCCTCGTGCTCGGCCTTGCCGAACGGAAAGCGGCGGTAGAGCGCGGCCGCGGCCATGCCGAGGCCGAAGTAGAGCAGGCAGAACAGGATGGTGAGCCGATCGATGATCTCCACGGAAACCGCGCCGGGCTGCGCCGCCTCGGGGAAGCCGGACCAGCCGATAATCTGCCCCGCAAAGAGGATGCCCAGGCCCGTCGTGCATTTCTGGATGAAGAAGCCGCCTGCGAAGAACACGCCTTCGGAGCGCCGCCCGGTCTCGACTTCGGAATGTTCGACGACATCGGCCAGCATCGATGCGCCGAGGATGGTCGAGGAGATGCCGCAGATCGCGTTGATCGTGAAGATCGAAAGCAGCACCGGCAGCAGCGCGCCGCTGCCCACCGCGGGGAAGAGGCCCGCGAGCCGCAGCCAATATGGCAGCGTGAGCAGCACCGCCGCCGCGGCCATGAAGATCATCGCCGCCCGCGGCTTGCCGATCCGCCGCGCGAGCCGCGGTGCGGCCAGGAACGCCCCGATCGCCCCGGCGCTCAGGATCACCCCCAGCCACTGGAAATCGGCGCCGCGAAAGCCCCAGACATGCGCGTAGAGATAGTTGGAAAGCGCGAAGCTCACGCCCTGCGCCGTGTAATAGCAGAGCCCCGCCCCCATCAGCACGGCGAAGGCGGGGTTGCGGATGGTCTCGAGCAGCTCGCGGAAATGCGCGCCGATCGAGGCCTCGCGCACCTCGGCCTTCTGCAGCCGCGGGATCTGGTGGTGGGTGCCGAGCGCGGAGACGAGGAGCGCCACGACCATCGCCACCGCCCCGCAGATCGAGAAGCCGATATAGCCGTCGCGGTTGAGCAGCCCGCTCGCCTGTCCGGGCTCCGGCGCCAGGAACACGCCATAGGAGACCATCAGCATCGCCATCGCACCCACCCAGCCGAACAGATAGCGATAGGCCATGATCCGCGTGCGCTCGTCATAGTCCGCCGAAAGCTCGGGGCTCAGCGCCTGCGAAGGCACTTCATAGGCGGAGACCGCGGCACGCACGAGCACCGAGAGCGCGAACACCCAGATCAGCATCGCCGTCTGCGGCAGCGCGGGTGGGTTCCACAGCAGCAGCCAGCCCAGCGCGATCGGGATCGCCGCGGCATACATCCACGGGTGCCGCCTTCCCCAGCGGCCGCGAGTCCGGTCCGAGAGGGCGCCGATCGCCGGATCGATGAACGCATCGAGCACCAGCGCGCACATGATCGCGAGCCCCACCTGCCCCGCCGGCAACCCCATCACCTGGTTGAAGAAGAACAGCAGGAAGGTCGAGAAAGCGAAGTCCTTCACGCCGTAGGCGACGGCGCCGAACCCATAGGCGAGCATCGTGGACTGGGGCACGCGGCCGGTGGGCGGAACGACGGGTGCCTGCGCTGGAATCTCTCCCGCCATATCGAACCCCTCGGCTATCTCCTGGGAAGCATAGGACCGGCAAGCGCAGCGTCAATCGGTCATCTTGGAATATCGGGTATGGCTTGCTCACAGCAAACTCTGGGCTATACCTCTGCGCGTTCGAACAATCAGAACGGTCCACCATGGCGCTAGACCCCGAAGTCTTCGACACGCTGCTCTTGCAGGTCCGCCGCTTCGTCGCCGAGCGGCTGCGCCCGCTCGAAGCCGAGGTAGAGGCCGCGGACGAGATCCCCGCGGACGTGATCCGGGAGATGAAGGAGCTCGGACTCTTCGGCCTCTCGATTGCCGAGGAATATGGCGGGCTCGGCCTTACGATGCTCGAGGAGTGCAAGGTGGCTATCGAGCTCGGCCGCACCACACCCGCCTTCCGCTCGGCATTCGGCACCAATGTCGGCATCGGCAGCCAGGGGCTGGTGATGGCCGGCACCCCCGAGCAGAAGGGGGAGTGGCTGCCGCGGATCGCGAGCGGCGAGATCGTCACCAGCTTCGCGCTCACCGAGCCCGACGTCGGCTCGGATTCGGGCGCAGTGAAGGCCCGCGCCGTCCGCGACGGCGACGTCTATCGCCTCTCGGGCACCAAGCGCTTCATCACCAATGCCGACAAGGCGCAGCTCTTCACCGTGATGGCGCGCACCTCCGACGATCCCGGCGGCCGCGGCGTCTCCGCCTTCCTCGTCCCCCGCGAGCTGCCGGGCGTGAGCATCGGCGAGCCCGAGAAGAAGATGGGGCAGAAGGGCGCCAAGGTCGCCGATGTGGTGTTCGACGGCACTCCCGTCCCCGCCGCCAACCGGCTCGGCGCGGAGGGCGAAGGGTTCAAGATCGCAATGCAGGTGCTCGATCGCGGCCGGCTCCACATCTCGGCGGTGTGCGTCGGTATGGCCGAGCGGCTGATCGCCGATTGCGTCGCCTATGCCAGCGACCGCAAACAGTTCGGCAAGCCAATCGCCGAGCACCAGCTGATTCAGGCGATGCTCGCCGATTCGAAGACCGAAGCGCTCGCCGCCCGCGCGCTCGTGCTCGAGACCGCGGCTAGCAAGGACGCCGGCGAGAACACCACGATGGAGGCCGCCGCGGCGAAATATTTCGCCAGCGAGATGGTCGGCCGCGTCGCCGATCGCGCGGTCCAGATCTTCGGCGGCGCAGGCTATATTGCCGACTACGGCATCGAACGGCTCTACCGCGACGTGCGGCTGTTCCGGATCTACGAAGGCACCAGCCAGATCCAGCAGCTCATCATCGCGAGAGAAACGTTGAAGCGAGGCGGATGAATCCGCTCCCCCTCCCGCTTGCGGGAGGGGGCTGGGGGGTGGGCGCCCGGCATCCACGACTGACACCGCTAGTGGAGAGCGGGCGCCCACCCCCCGGCCCCTCCCGCAAGCGGGAGGGGAGAATGCAAATGGACACCAATTCACTGTTCCGGCTCGATGGCCGCGTCGCGCTCGTCACCGGCGGATCGCGCGGCATCGGACGGATGATCGCGGAGGGCTTCGTCGCCTCGGGCGCGAAAGTCTATATCTCGGCGCGCAAGGCCGAGGCGTGCGATACCGCCGCCGCGGAGCTCGGCCCCAACTGCGTCTCGCTGCCGATGGACGTGTCGACCGTCGAGGGCTGCAGGGCGCTGGCCGCAGCGATCGCGGAGCGAGAGGCGCGGCTCGACATCCTCGTCAACAACGCCGGCGCCGCCTGGGGCGAGGCCTTCGACACCTTCCCCGAGAGCGGCTGGGACAAGGTGATGGACCTCAACGTCAAGTCGCCCTTCTTCCTGACCCAGGCGCTCCACGGCCTGCTCAAGGCCAGTGCGTCGGCCGAGCGGCCCGCCAAGGTGATCAACATCACCTCGATCGACGGCCAGCGCGTCAATCCCTGGCAGACCTACAGCTATCAGGCGTCCAAGGCCGCGCTGATCCACCTCACCCGCCGCATGGCGGCCGAGCTGATCCGCGAGAATATCGTCGTCTCGTCGCTCGCCCCCGGCGCCTTCCCGAGCGACATGAACAAAGCCGCGCGCGACTTCGGCGACAATGTCGCCAAGCGCATTCCCTCTGGCCGGATCGGCGGGACCGAGGACATGGCCGGCTCCGCGGTCTTCCTCGCCAGCCGCGCGGGCGATTATGTGGTGGGCGAGACGCTCACCGTCGACGGCGGCATCGTCAATGCCAGCCTGGGCGGCAGCATCGACGGCTAAAGCCGGCGTCCGGAAACCCCCGCCTCACGCCGCGCCAGCGAATAGGCCCGGCGCACCTCCCTAGGCATTTTCGCCATGAACGCGGAACGCATCATGTCGGGGCAGTAATAGGGATCGTACCGCGATGCAGCCGGCGTCATTTCACTGCCGTGCTCGGTGCAGTAGCTTTGCGCAGCGGCGGCGACACGCTGGCGCAGCACAGCGCGCCCGGCGGGCGTCTCCAGCGCGAGATCACTATAGTCGATCCCGATCGAAGGTTGGGCCCGCAACGGAGGGCCGTGCGTCACGCATGCACCGAGCAGGATGAGCGGCAAGAACCTGGTGAGCAGCATCGTCTTTCTCCCTCGATCGCCGGGCAAGCCGGCCCCGTGGCGCGGAATCGCGCTTTTGCTTCAGATTTCCGGTGGTTAGTGGGGCCTAGCCGTTCTCGAGTCCCGCTGCCTGCGCCTCCATATTTGCGGCTCCGCTGCGCAAGCTCCTGGCGCCCTCCGCATGGCCCCTGCGAAGCGCCTCGGGTTGGCTCGGGTCGTTGGCGGTGCGTTCGAACACCTCAGCCTGCCGCCGCAAGTCGGCCGCTCCGGCGCGCAGTTCCCGTGCAGCATCGCGCCGCCCGAGCCTGGCTTCGATTGCCCCCTCTTCCGCTTCGCGCTGGCGCTCAAGTCGCTCCTCGGCGGCCTCCTGGTCTTGCGTCGCCGGACCGTCCGGTGCCCCGATGATGGTCGTCCCACCCGGCCCCTGGATCACGGTCGCCCCGGTTCTGCCGACGATGCGGGTAACGGGAGCCGATACGGTCGCCGGAACGGCGACCGCCGCAGGAGCGACGACGCCCGTCGGCATCGGTGAGGCTTGCGGCGATGGCGTGACGATGCTTGCCGCTGGCTGGGAAGCGGCCGATGGGGCGGGCACCGGATCCCCGGCGTTGACCTCGGCGACCGGCGCGGCACCAAGCGTAGCCAGGACCTGCGAATTGGGTGTGGCCGCCGGCGAAACCGGCCGCTCCTGATCGCCATGTGCGGCATGCACGAATTGCAATGCTGCGAGCGTCGGCGTCGCACCAACACCGCAGACCAACATCGCCCCGAGGAGCATTCGATTGCGCCGCGGATGCGCTTTTGCCTCCACGATTCGCGCGATCCGTTCCTTGAGCGCGCTCGGCCATAGCGCCATGCCGGTGGCGGCGCGATGCCCAGCGGGCGCCTTGGCGAAGGCAAGCAGCGCCTGCGCATAGTCGAGCCGGGCGACGCGCAGCACCGCGGCCTCATCGGCCGCGATCTCGCTCTCGCGGACCAGCGTTCGGGCGACGAGCCAGACGAGCGGGTTGCACCAGAACAACGCCACTGCGATACGCGCCACGACCAGCATCGGCCAATCGAGGCGGCGAACATGCGCCATCTCGTGCGCCAGCACCGCAGCGGCCTGCTCACGCCGCGCGAGGCTGTCTGGATCGATCAGAATCCACGCGGAGCTCCCTCCCCAGCTCAGCGGCGTCGCGACATCGCGCGATTCAAGCAGTTGCACTGGGCGCCGCAGTCCCAAAGCCGCGTCGTGGAGCGCCGCCTGCCACTTCGGATCGGCGACCGGCGTACCGCGCCGCGTCCAGCGCGCGAGGGTGACGATACCCGCTCCGAGATGAAGCAGCAGCGCCGCGGTGCCCGCGAAGTACAGCGCCACGGCAAACACCGCGGCGTCGAGGTCCGCATGAACGGCCGGAGCGGAGACCGGCAGAACCGCCGCGCTCGCCGGCACCGGCCCGTCCGGCGGGGGAGACGCAAGCGGGGGCAGCACTGCCAAGTCGAGTGCCGGAAGCAGCGCCGCCGCCGCCGGCAGCGCGAGCAGCATCGCGATTGACACCCGCAGCAGGAATACCCGCTCACCCGCGGGCCGCCCGCGCATCGCGCGATTTGCCAGCAGCGTGACGCCGGCGATCAGCGCCGACTTCCAGCCGAGATCGAGGAGCAGCGCCAGCATCACTCCGCCTCCTTGCGCGCCTTGTCGATTGCGCGCTGGAGCGTCTCTATTTCCTCGGGCTCGAGGCGCGGCTCCATGCCCAGCAGCGCGGTCGCGGCCTGCGCGGCGGAGCCCTGGAAGAAGGTTTGCACAAGACGCTGCAACGCAGTCTCGGCGACCGCTTCAGGCTGCTCGGCCGGCGCATAGACATAGGCCTGCTGCACCGTACGATGCGCGACCAGCCCCTTGGCCACCAGGCGCGAGAGCAGCGTCCGCACGGCGGAATCACTGAGCGGATCGGCGAGCGCGGAGCGCACCGCCGCGGCCGTGCCCTCGCCGAGGCTGCACAGGACTTCGAATACCTCGCGCTCCCGGCGCGGCAGCGACTCGATCACGCGGCTCTCCCTGCTGTGGCCTGCTACATTTGTAGCATGCTACAAATGTAGCAGCAAGAGGTTGCCCATCTTCCCCAGTATATCGGGAAGGATTGGTTAGCGCGCGATGCCGCCCGCCGCGAGCACCGCCAGCGTCACCAGTTCGCTGGCGGTCGATGTCATCGGCGCGATTTGCACCGGCTTCTCCATCCCGATCAGCATCGGCCCGATCGTCGAATCTCCGCCCAGCTCGCGCAGCAGCTTGGCCGAGATGTTGGCAGACTGGAGCCCCGGCATGATCAGCACATTGGCCGGGCCGGACAGGCGGCAGAACGGATAGTTCGCCATCTGACGCGGGTTGAGCGCGACATCGGGCGACATCTCGCCCTCATATTCGAACTGGGGATCACGCGCATCGAGCAGCTTGATCGCGCCGCGGACATTGTCGAGCCAGCGCCCCTCGGGGTTACCGAAGTTCGAATAGCTGAGGAAGGCGACGCGCGGCTCGTGTCCCATCCGCCGCGCGACCTGCGCCGCACCTTCGGCGATATCCGCCAGCTCCTCTGCGGTCGGCCGCTCGTTGACGGTGGTATCCGCGATGAACACAGTGTGCGACTGGCCGACGAGCACGTGCATGCCGAACGGCGTGCGATCGGGCTGGTGGTCGATCACGCGCTTCACCTGGCGCATCGTCTCCGCCCAGGTGCGCGTCACGCCGGTGATCATCGCATCGGCCTGGCCGAGCTGGAGCAGCAGCGCGCCGAAGATGTTGCGGTCGCGGTTGACGATCCGCTCCACGTCGCGGCGCAGATAGCCGCGGCGCTGGAGCCGCTTGTAGAGGAATTCCACCATCTCCGGCACCAACGGCGAATTGACGCTGTTGTGCAGCTCGAAATCGTCCGGGTTGGCACCCAGCGCCTTGAGCCGGGCGTGGACCGACTCGCGGCCGACGAGCACCGGCGTACCATAGCCGCCCTCCTTGAAGGCGATCGCCGCCCGCAGCACCACTTCTTCCTCGCCCTCGGCGAAGATCACGCGCTTGGGGTGCGCGCGCGCACCTTCATAGGCGAGGCTGAGGACCGAGGTGGTGGGATTGAGCCGCGCGCGCAGCGATTGGCGGTACGCCGCCATATCGACGATCGGCTTGGTCGCCACGCCCGAATCCATCGCTGCCTGCGCCACCGCGGCGGGCACGATCTCCATCAGCCGCGGGTCGAACGGCGCCGGGATGATATAGTCGGGGCCGAAGCTGTGCTGGACGCCGTAGGCCATCGCCACTTCCTCGGGCACCTGCTGGCGCGCCAGCTCCGCGAGAGCGCGGGCCGCGGCAATCTTCATCGCATCGTTGATCGTCGTCGCCCGCACGTCGAGCGCACCGCGGAAGATGAACGGGAAGCCCAGCACGTTGTTGACCTGGTTCGGATAGTCCGAACGGCCGGTCGCAATGATCGCGTCGGGGCGCGCAGCCTTGGCGATCGGCACCGGAATCTCGGGATCGGGGTTCGACATTGCGAACACGATCGGATTGGGCGCCATCGTCTTGAGCAGCTCGGGCGCGAGCGAGTTTGCCGAGGCAAGGCCAAGGAACACGTCGGCGCCATCGAGCGCGTCGGCGAGAGTGCGTTTGTCGGTTGCGACGGCATGCGCCGACTTCCACTGGTTCATCCCCTCCTCGCGACCCTGGTAGATCACGCCGGCAAGGTCGAGCATCAGCAGATTGTCGTGCGGCAGCCCCATCGCCTTGATGAGCTCGGCGCAGGCGATCGCCGCCGCACCCGCGCCCAGCATCACCACCTTGGTGTGCTTGATGTCGCGCCCGGTGAGGTGGAGCGCGTTGATCAGTCCCGCCGCGGCGATGATCGCCGTGCCGTGCTGGTCGTCGTGGAACACCGGGATGTTCATGCGCTCGCGCAGCGTCTGCTCGATCACGAAGCATTCGGGGGACTTGATGTCCTCCAGGTTGATGCCGCCGAAGCTCGGCTCGAGCAGCTCGACCGCGTCGATGAAGCGATCGACGTCTTCGGTCTTCAGCTCAAGGTCGATCGAATCGACGTCGGCGAAGCGTTTGAAGAGCACTGCCTTGCCCTCCATCACCGGCTTGGAGGCGAGCGCACCCAAATTGCCGAGCCCCAGGATCGCGGTCCCGTTCGAGATCACCGCGACGAGATTGCCCTTGGCGGTATAGTCGTAGGCGAGCGCAGGATCCTCGGCGATCGCCCGCACCGGCACCGCGACGCCCGGCGAATAGGCCAGTGCCAGATCGCGCTGGGTCGCCATCGGCTTGGAAGCGATGATCTCGATCTTACCCGGCCGTCCTTCGGAGTGGTACCGCAGCGCTTCGCGCTCCGAGAACTGGACGTTCGATTCCTCAGCCATGCATCTCTCCCTGATACAGGTCCTTTAAGAGCGGCACGCGAGTGCCGCAACACGCGGATTGGAAGAAATGATAGCGCTACCACAATTCCTCGGGGAGCGATGGACTATCCTCCCCCGCCAAGAGGAGGTGGCGCGCTTAGCGCGACGGAGGGGAAGGAAGCACGCCGCACCCCTCCTGGCATCCTCCCCCTCCGTCAGCCTGTGGCTGACACCTCCCCCTGGCGGGGAGGATCGAAATGTCTCGGCGGCCACCGAGAGGATCGACTTGTCCCCAGGAAATCCTCCCCTTGGGTGTTGATCGATGAGCGCGTTCGGCTACCCACTCGGCCCTATGGCGACGGCCCCCACTCCGATGATGACGCAGTATCTGGCGCTCAAGGCCGAGGCCGGCGACTGCCTGCTCTTCTACCGGATGGGCGACTTCTTCGAGCTGTTCTTCGACGATGCCAGGGTAGCGAGCGGGGTGCTCGACATCGCTCTCACCGCGCGCGGCGAGCATGACGGTGAGAAGATTCCGATGTGCGGCGTGCCGGTGCACGCGATGGAAGGTTATCTCGCCCGGCTGATCAAGGCCGGCCACCGCGTCGCGATCGCCGAGCAGACCGAAACGCCCGAGCAGGCCAAAAAGCGCGCCGGCTCAAAGGCGCTGGTCGCACGCGCGATCATCCGTGTGGTGACTGCCGGCACGCTGACCGAGGAAGCGCTGCTCGACAGTCGCTCGGCGAACTGGTGCGCGGCGATCGGCGAAGCCGGCGGTCAGGTGGCGCTCGCCTGCGCCGACATCTCGACGGGCCGTTTCGAGATCATCGAAACCGATGCCGACCGGCTCGCCGCCGAAGTCGCGCGGCTCAATCCGGCCGAGACGATCGCCGGCGACGCGTCCGATTTCGCGGAGCTTGCGACCGCGGTGCGGCCCAGGGTCGATTTCGAGAGCGCGGCCGGCGAAGCTCGGCTCAAGCGGTTGTTCGGGGTCGCCACGCTCGACGGCTTCGGCAGCTTCTCGCGCGCCGCGCTCGCGGCCGCGGGCGGGCTGGTCGCCTATCTCGATCATACCGCCAAGGGCTCGCTCCCCTTCCTCCGCCCGCCGCGGGTCAGCCGGACCGACGCGAGCATGGCGATCGACGCCGCGACGCGCGAGAGCCTGGAGCTGACCGTCAGCACCGCGGGCACGCGCAAGGGCAGCCTGCTCGACGCGGTCGACCGCACTGTCACCGGCGCGGGCGCGCGCCTGCTGGGGGCCGACATCGCCGCGCCGCTGATGGACCGGACGGCGATCGAGGCTCGGCTCGATCTCGTCCAGCGCTTCCACGACGATGCCGGGCTGCGCGACATGGTGCGCGGGAGCCTGCGCGCGCTTCCGGATATCGGCCGTGCGCTCGGCCGGATCGCCGCCGGCCGCGGAAGCCCGCGCGATCTCGGCCAGCTGCGCGACGGCCTCGACGGCGCCTGGCGGCTCGGCGAACGGCTCGGCGCTCTCGGCGACGTGCCGCCGCTGCTCGCCGAGCTCATTCCCCAGCTGCGGGGCCATGGCGCGCTCATCGACCTGCTCTCGCGCGCGCTCGTTCCCGAGCCGCCGATCGATGCGTCGGGTGGCGGCTATATCGCTGAGGGCTATGACGCCGCGCTTGACGATCTGCGCGACGCGGGCGCGGGGGGCCGGCGCGCGATTGCCGCGCTCGAAGCCGATTATCGCCAGCGCACCAGGATCACCGCGCTCAAGATCCGTCACAACGGCGTGCTCGGCTACCACATCGAAGTGCCGGCACGCGTAGCCGACGCACTGATGAAGCCCGAGAGCGGCTTCACCCATCGCCAGACGCTGGCAGGCGTCGTGCGCTTCAACGCGCCCGAGCTGCACGAGGTGGCGATCAAGGTGACGCAGGCCGGCGCCCATGCGCTAGCCGCCGAAGCCGCGCATCTCGAGGAGCTGACCAGCCAAGCCCTGGAACGCCGCGAAGCGATCGCCGCGACTGCCGATGCGCTCGCCCGGATCGACGTCGCCGCCGGGCTCGCCGAGCGCGCCGCCGAGGGCGGCTGGGCGCGGCCTTCCCTGGTCGAGCACGCTTGTTTCGAGATCGAGGGCGGGCGTCATCCGGTGGTCGAGGACGCCGTCGCGCGCGCGGGCGGGCGCTTCGTCGCCAACGACTGCATGCTTTCCGAGGCGTCGCGGCTCTGGCTCGTCACCGGGCCCAACATGGGCGGCAAGTCGACTTTCCTGCGCCAGAACGCGCTGATCGCGGTGCTCACGCAGGCGGGGAGCTACGTTCCTGCAACGCGCGCCACGCTGGGGCTCGTCGACCGGCTGTTCAGCCGCGTCGGCGCGTCGGACAACCTCGCTCGCGGCCGCTCGACCTTCATGGTCGAGATGGTCGAAACCGCCGCGATCCTCGCGCAGGCGACTCCGCGCAGCTTCGTGATCCTCGACGAAGTCGGCCGCGGCACCTCCACCTATGACGGGCTCGCGATCGCCTGGGCGGTGGTCGAGGCGATCCACGAGGACAATCGCTGCCGTTGCCTGTTCGCGACGCACTATCACGAGCTGACGAGGCTGGCGGAGCGCTGCGAGGCGCTGACGCTCCACCACGTCCGCGCGCGCGAGTGGAAGGGCGACCTCGTCCTGCTCCACGAAGTCGCCGAGGGGCCCGCCGACCGCAGCTACGGCATAGCAGTCGCGCGGCTGGCGGGCATGCCGCCCGTCACGATCAAGCGCGCCAAGGCCGTGCTCGACAAGCTCGAGGCGGGCCGCGAGAAGACCGGCGGGCTCGCGGCGGGGCTCGATGACCTGCCCCTGTTCGCCGCAGCGGCGGAAGCCGAGGAGGAAGCGGTCGACGCGCTGCGTGCCGAGCTGGAGGGCATCGACGTCGATGCCCTCAGCCCCCGCGAGGCGCTCGACGCGCTCTACCGCCTCAAGGACCTGGCGCGGGACGTGTCGTGACCGCTGCGGAGCTCATCGATCTGTTCTTGAAGACGCTGCTGCGCGAGCTGGGTGGCAATCGCCGCCGATGGCGCGACGTGCTCGGCGAGGTGCGGCTCTACAGCGTCGAGACGCACCCGCACTGCAATTGGACCCTGGTGCCCAGCGGCACCGCGGCCGAGATCGCGGCGGTCGAGCGCATCGCCGATCGGCTGCGTGGGGAGCATCCGATCCTCAGCGCCTCAAAATGAAAGAGGTCGCCGGGCCCCGTCAGGGTACCCGGCGACCTCCGACATGGTCAGCGGCCGGAGAGCTCCAGCCCGGGAGACCATGCGGGCCGCTTTGCTTCGGGCTGCGAGCGTTGATTGGAGGAGAATACCTCCCGCTCGCGACGGACGGAGGGCTTCCGTCCGCGCCTTCCGCTCAGCGGCGCGTCTCCCGAACGAACTGAACCGACCTCATTGCTGAACCATGAGACATCGGATCACCTCCTTTCGCTTGTTGAAGAGCTGCGTACCTCCAGGGCACGGGCGAATCATGAATCAGTGCGACTCGCAGAACAAGTCTTGTTTTGCATTGCGGATGGTGCGATTCTCAAAGGTCTGTGGTCAGCGGCAGTCCTCGACGACGCGCAGTATCTCGGCCCAGGCGGGCACCACCAGCGTCGGCAGCCCCCCACCTTCCACCAGAAAGCGTCCGCGGCTGTAGCCCATTGCGTCGAGCAGCGCGTCGCGGGCTGGCAGGTCGGTTGCGACATAGCCCGGCGTGGCGGCGCTAGGCTGGAGGGCCAGGGTGCGGGCCAGGCTGGTGGTGCGGACGTTCACATTGGCGGGTGTTGCGCCGCGGCGGGAAAGCTGGATGCGGCCGCGGCCGCCTTCGCACTGGAGCAGCAGCTCGGGCGGCATGCCGGCGGCGCCGAACTGGGCGACATTGCCCCGGGCGTTGCGGCTGTAGGTCCAGGTGCCGGGCGTCAGCGGCCAGTCGCGCCAGTCGGCGGAGGCTGGCGGCGGAGGAGGGGGCGGCGGCGTGGGTGTGGGAGTGGGCACCGGCGGCGCGGGCCGCGGCGGAGGCTCGCTGGGAGCGACGCAGGCGGCGAGCGGCAGGGCCACGAGAGCGATGCGGGCGAACACGGACAAACGGCGCATGGCCAGCCTTATGGGCGAAGTGCCCCGGCGGCTCAACCGCCCTCAGGCCGCCGCGCGACGATCCGCCAGCCGCTCGAAATGCGGGATAAGCTCGGCCTCTTCGACGGCGATCCGGCGATTGAGGTCGCGCATCAGCTCGGCAGTCTCGCTGCGAAACACCTCCCACTCGCGCGACAATCGGGCGATCGGCCAGCCCGCGACATAATCGGCGAAGCGCTTCGCTAGCACCCCGTACTGTTCGCGGCAGCGCTGCACGACCGCCACCGCGGCGGCGTCACCCGAGGCGAGCAGCGGGACATAGATCTCGCGCTCCTCGTGCGCGCAATGTGCGATCAGCGCCTGCGCCATCCCCCACCGTACCGCAGTCACCGCCGCCGTATCGGGCACCAGCGACGCGACGACGCGCAGCAGCTGCGCTGCCCGCGCTTCGAGCGCCCGATGCTCCTGACAGATGGCGTTGATCGACGACAAAGACCGGCTCCCGCTTGGAGGCTATCCAAAGCACCCCCGGCACGACGGCGCCACTCCGTAGAGTCCGCAAGCCTCACCGCGGCCGCCGCCCGCCCATCCGCGTCTTCTGCACCTTGCCGTAGCGCGTCTTGCGCGTGCCGGGCTTGCCTTCGTTCGAGCGGCCCATGACCGGGGCGCGATGCTCGTCGGCGGGAAGCCCCAGCTCCTCGGCCTCGAGCGCGCGGATCTCGTCGCGCAACCGGCCGGCCTCCTCGAACTCGAGATTGGCGGCGGCGTCGCGCATCTTCTTCTCGAGCTCCTCTATGTACGCGCGCAGATTGTGGCCGACCATGTGCGGCCGGTCCTCGTCGATCTCGACCAACACGCCATCCTTGTTCGACACATGCGCGATGATGTCGCCGATGTTGCGCTTGATCGTCTCGGGCGTGATGCCGTGCTCGACATTATAGGCGTGCTGCTTCTCGCGGCGGCGCCCGGTCTCGGCCAGCGCGCGCTCCATGCTGCCGGTCATGCGATCGGCATAGAGGATCACCCGCCCCTCGACGTTGCGCGCCGCGCGGCCGATCGTCTGGATCAGCGAGGTCTCGGAGCGCAGGAACCCTTCCTTGTCAGCGTCTAGGATCGCCACCAGCCCGCACTCGGGGATATCCAATCCCTCGCGCAGCAGGTTGATGCCGACGAGCACGTCGTAGACCCCCAGCCGCAAGTCGCGGATCAGCTCGATGCGCTCC
This sequence comes from Sphingomonas radicis, assembly GCF_051400635.1. Classification (NCBI taxonomy): domain Bacteria; kingdom Pseudomonadati; phylum Pseudomonadota; class Alphaproteobacteria; order Sphingomonadales; family Sphingomonadaceae; genus Sphingomonas; species Sphingomonas radicis. The sequence goes on along the minus strand of NZ_JBLFFG010000001.1, from coordinate 1,371,168 downwards.
AGCGTCTCGGTGTCTGAGTGCATGTAGCGGACCTTGAGCCCCGCCTCGTGCATATATTCGGTCAGATCCTCGGCCATGCGCTTGGTGAGCGTGGTCACCAAGGTGCGATAGCCCTTGGCCGCAGTCGCCTTGCACTCCTGGATCAGGTCCTGGACCTGCTCCTCTACGGGTCTGATCTCGACCGGCGGATCGATCAGCCCGGTGGGCCGGATCACCTGCTCGACGAACACGCCGCCGGTCTGCTCCATCTCCCAGGCGCCCGGAGTCGCCGAGACATAGGTGGTCTGCGGGCGCATCGCGTCCCATTCGTTGAAGCGCAGCGGGCGATTGTCGATCGCCGAGGGCAGACGGAAGCCATATTCGGCGAGCGTGATCTTGCGGCGGTGGTCGCCGCGCGACATGCCGTTGATCTGGCCGATCGTCTGATGGCTCTCGTCGACGAACAGCAAGGCATTCTCGGGCAGATATTCGAACAAAGTGGGCGGCGGCTCGCCGGGCAGCCGGCCGGTGAGGAAGCGGCTGTAGTTCTCGATGCCCGCGCACGAGCCGGTGGCGGCGATCATCTCGAGATCGAAGTTGGTGCGCTGCTCCAGCCGCTGGGCCTCCAGCAGCTTGCCCTCGGCATGGAGCTCCTTCAGCCGCTCGGCGAGCTCGTGCTTGATGCCCTCCATCGCCTGCTTCATCGTCGGCCCGGGCGTCACATAGTGCGAATTGGCGAAGACGCGGACGTAATCGAGGCTCGCGACCTTCTGCCCAGTCAGCGGATCGAACTCGGTGATCTCCTCGATCTCGTCACCGAAGAACGACACGCGCCAGGCGCTGTCTTCATAGTGCGACGGGAAGATCTCGAGGCTGTCGCCGCGGACGCGGAAGGCGCCGCGCGTGAAGGCGGCGTCGTTGCGCTTGTACTGGAGCGCGACGAGCTTGCGGATGATCTCGCGCTGATCCTGGACCTGGCCTTTCTTGAGGTCGAAGATCATGGCGCTGTAGGTCTCGACCGAGCCGATACCGTAGAGGCACGAGACCGAGGCGACGATGATCACGTCGTCGCGCTCGAGCAGCGACCGGGTGGCGGAGTGCCGCATCCGATCGATCGCCTCGTTCACCGAGCTTTCCTTCTCGATGTAGGTGTCCGACCGTGGGACGTATGCTTCGGGCTGGTAATAGTCGTAGTAGCTGACGAAATATTCGACTGCGTTCTCGGGGAAGAAGCTCTTGAACTCGCCGTAGAGCTGCGCGGCGAGGATCTTGTTGGGCGCGAGGATCAGCGCGGGGCGCTGAAGCTCCTCGATCACCTTGGCCATCGTATAGGTCTTGCCCGATCCGGTGACGCCGAGCAGCACCTGATCGCGCTCCCCTGCCCGCGCCTGCGCCACCAGCTCCGGAATGGCGAAGCGCTGATCGCCCGAGGGCTGATAGTCGCTGACCAGCTTGAACGGCTTGCCGCCCTCGAGCTTCTCGGGCCGCTGCGGGCGATGCGGGACAAAGCTGTCCCCGGTCTCGGGCTCGGCGAGGCTGGTGCGGATCTGGATCGGCATGGCTGGGATATGGGGCCTTTGCTCGGCGGCGCAAACCGCCACGGTTGATTCCCTTAAGTTGACACTAGGTTGACACCGTTCGCGTGTTTTTCGGCCGAAGCGACGGCGAAGCAGCAGGGAAGCTACGGCGAAGCGGCAAGTACGCTACACTGACGCTACACGCACGCCACACCGACGCGGCACGCACGCTGCACCCACGCAACAGCGACGCGCCACCTACGCGACACTGTACGGGCGAGACTGTACGGGCGAGGATTTCCGCTGCTTACTCACGTTCGGAACAAAAGCAGATCAAATCCTATTTTGCCAGCATTTTGATGGGTCGCTGAGGTGGAACCACGGGCGAGGCAAATATGCCTTGGCTCGCAAAATGTTGGCGCTTCCAGCACTGGACGTGATCGAGAGAGTTGATAAAGCTGACTGATCTCGTGCCCCCGTAGCTGAGGAATGAATCACTGGCAGGTCCGGGGAACCCGAACCAAGCGAGCCAAGGTCTAGCATTGGGCGTAAGCCGACCGACAGTTCGTGGGTGTCCGCGTTGTGAACGGCGAACGAGGAAAGTGGCGGTTCGCGGACGTTGGCTCTCTCGTGCTCCTGCGAAAGCAGGAGCCCAGGATCGCGCGGTACGAACTACCCTGGGCTCCTGCCTTCGCAGGAGCACGCCCTTTACGGCTCAGAGCGAATTAGGCGCGCGCGTGCGAATGCCGGATCGCTCACGAATCCCGGCCGCATTGCCAAACCCCCGCATTTCCGCTTTGGAAGCCGCATCGATCTGACAGGGACCTTCACATGCGCGCCACCATCGTCCTCGGAATCGCAGCCCTGGCCCTCGCCGGTTGCCAGTCGGCCGAGGAGAAGCTGGCCGCCGAGACGGGCAACATCCAGGTGACCGACGCCACCGCGGGCGAAGTCTCCGGGCTGATGCAGGCGGCGCAGGAGAAGCGCGCGATGAAGCCGGGCGAATGGCAGCTGCAGGTGCGGGTGCTCTCGGCCGAGACCAGCGCGGGTCCGCTTGCGGATGGCGATCCCAAGCTGGCGCAGCTCAAGCGGCAGGAGCGCAATGTCGCCGGCTGCCGCGAGGCGAAGGACCTGAAGCCGCTCGACCTGGACCAGCTCCAGAAGGTGGCGGGCGAGTGCCGCTTCTCGCGCTATTCCCTGGTGGGGGGCAAGCTGGACGCCGCGTTCGAATGCACCCAGCAGAACGGCATGAAGATGGCGATGACCGCGAACGGCACCACCGCGCCCGAAGGCTTCGACGTGACGCTCGACCAGAAGAGCGGCACGCCGGGCGGGGCCGATTATGTGGCGCTCAAGCTGCGCGCATCGGGCAAGCGGCTGGGCGAGTGCCGGGGCTGAGGTTTCGGGGGTGGCGATACTCAGCTAACCTCCCCTCCCTGTAAGGGAGGGGTTGGGGGTGGGTAGCGGCGGGCGAGGCTCGATGCCTCGCTCGGCGCTTTCATCGGATCGCATTTGAGTCTTTTTAAGCGCGCAGACGCGCGCACCCACCCCCAGCCCCTCCCTTGCAGGGAGGGGAGATTGAGTGGCGATTAGTCCTCCTCCTCGCGCGGGCGATAGGCGACACGCCACATCGCTACGCCGATGAGCGCGGCGACGGCGGCGAGCAGCGCGCTGGTCGCGACTGCGCTCGCCAGCCGGTAAAGCCAGGTGCGATCGTCCATCAGCGGCATGGCGTAGAGGCCGAACCCATAGGTCTGCGCGCCGACGAAGACCGCCATCGCCGTGATCGCGCCGACCAGCGCCGCGTGGTGGGCGCGGCGTAGCCCGGCGACGTGCAGCGCCAGCCACAGCGGCCCGGCCACCGCAGTGATCGCGCAGGCCGAAAGCGCGACGCCGAGCATCCAGCCCGAGACGAGCGCGAGCGGATCGCGCTGGCCGCCGAGCATCAGCAGAACGAGGATGATCGCGCCCGCCAAAAGGCTGCCGACGCCGAGCGCGATCCCGGTGCGGTCGATCGTCGTCTCGTAGCGGCGCGTGGCGCGTATGACGCGTTGGTGCATCCCTCCGGCCCCCCCTGGGGGAGGAGGGATAGCCGGGCGTGGCGCGGGGCTCAAGCGGGGGCGCGGCGAAGCGCTTTCCCATTGTGAGCCGATTGGGTTTGGGGGAGTGGGCGGCCCAATTCCCTCTTCCCTTGTGGGAGAGGGAGGGAGCCGACGAAGTCGGCGGAAGGGTGAGGGGGAGTGCGCTGCGTATCCCCCTCATCCTTCCCACGCCTTCGGCGCGGGCCCCTTCCTTCTCCCACAAGGGGAGAAGGAGTTTCGCCTTACCGCAACGCGTCGAAACGGCCGGCCTTTTCGCACGCTTCGACGTCGGCCATGTCCGGCGGAGGCGGCGGCGCATCCAGCGCGGGCACGTCCACCGGCTGGCCGATCGCGACTGCGGCGAACCGTGCCGGATCGCTGCCGGCGCAGCGGAGCATGCCCTGGAGCATGCGCGGCGGGGTGGCATAGCCTTCCCAGGAAAGCCGGAAGGTGCCCCAGTGGATCGGCAGCGCGAAGGGGCGACCGAGCCCGCTCCACGCGCGGATCGCGTCGTGCGGGCCGATGTGGGCGCCGCTCGCCATCTGGCCGGGCTCAAAACGGAAGGCGCCGATCGGGAGCAGGGCCAGGCGGATCGGCCCGAGCGCCGCGGCTTCGGCGGGCCATCTGCCGTCGCCGAGGCCGGTGTCGCCCGCGAAGAAGAGGTTACCGCCGGGAAGCTGGACGACGAAGCTGGACCAGAGCGCGCGGTTGCGATCGGCGAACCAGCGGCTGCTCCAGTGGTGGTTGCGCGTCACTGCGACTGCGATGCCCGGGCGGAGCGCCAGCCGCTGGGTCCAGTCGAGCGCGCGCGCGGGCACGCCGGCCCCGCCGATGACGCTGTCGTTGCCGAGCGAGGTGACGATCACCGGCTTGTCGCGCGCCCAGAGCCGCTTGAGCGTCGCCAGGTCCATATGGTCGTAATGGTTGTGGCTGACGAGGACGAGGTCGATCCTGGGCAGATCCTCGAAGCGGACGCCCGGCTGCGCGACGCGGCGGGGGCCGAGGCCGAGCGGGCCGGCATGGTCGCTCCAGATGGGGTCGGTGAGGATGTTGAGGCCCTGCGTCTGCACCAGCACGGTCGCGTGGCCGATCCAGGTGACGCGCATCGCATCGCCCGCGACGCGCGCGGGGGGCTTGGAGGGGCGGACGGAGACGTGCCCGGGCCATTCGGGGCGCTCGGGATCGGGGCGGAGCTGGCGCAGGATGAAGCTGCCGCGCGAGCGGCCCGACGGAAGCGCGAGCGTGTCCTCGCCGTCGGGGTTGAAGAAGCGCGCGCCATCGAAATGGCCGCTCTCGGGGCCGCGATAATAGATGCGGTCGAGGAAGCGGGGGACGGCGGTCACGGCGAGGCAGGCGGCCACCATTGTCCACAGCAGGATGGCCACGGCGCCGCGCGCCGCGCGTTTGAAGAAGCGCATCGCGTGGTTGTGGGGAGCCGCGCGCGCGCGATCAAGCTTGATCGGCGCCCCCGCCCTCCCCTAGTCCGGCGCGATGGACACCGAGCTGCCCCGCACCCAGGAGGAAGCCGCCGCCGAGCTCGAACGGCTCGCGGCCGAGATCGCGCACCACAACCGGCGCTACCACACCGACGATGCGCCCGAGATCAGCGACGCCGCGTTCGACGCGCTGGTGCGCAGGAACGTCGCGATCGAGGCGGCCTTCCCCGAGCTGGTGCGCGCCGACTCGCCTTCGAAGGCGGTGGGCGCGGCGCCGGCGGGGCACCTCTCCAAGGTGGCGCATGCGCAGCGCATGTTCAGCCTCGACAACGGCTTTTCGGACGAGGATGTCGCCGACTTCCTTGGGCGCGTGCGGCGCTTCCTGGCGCTGGGCGACGGCGAAGTTGCGCTCACCGCCGAGCCCAAGATCGACGGGCTCTCCTGCTCGCTGCGCTATGAGGCCGGCAAGCTGGTGCAGGCGCTGACGCGCGGCGACGGGCAGGTGGGCGAGGACGTGACCGCCAACGTGCGGACGATCGCCGACATCCCCGCGGAGATCGCAGGCGCGCCGGAGGTCTTCGAGGTTCGCGGCGAGGTCTATATGGCCAAGGACGACTTCGCGGCGCTCAACGCCCGGCTGCTCGCCGAAGCCGAGGCGGCGGGCAAGGAAGCGCGCCAGTTCGCCAACCCGCGCAACGCCGCGGCAGGATCGCTGCGGCAGAAGGATGCGGCGGTGACCGCCTCGCGGCCGTTGCGCTTCCTCGCCTGGGGCTGGGGCGAGGCCACGTCGCTTCCCGGCGAGACGCAGGTGGAAGTGATCGCGGCGATCCGCGGCATGGGGTTTCCGGTGTCCGGCCTGTTCGCGGGGCCGCTCGACCTGGCCGCGGCGCTGGCCCACTACAAGGCGATCGAAGCGCAGCGGGCGGACCTGCCGTTCGACATCGACGGGGTGGTGTACAAGGTCGACCGGCTCGATTGGCAGACGCGGCTGGGCTATGTCGGGCGGGCGCCGCGCTGGGGGCTCGCGCACAAATTCCCCGCCGAACGCGCGCAGACGACGCTCAACGACATCGAGATTCAGGTCGGGCGGACGGGCAAGCTCACGCCGGTCGCCAAGCTCGAGCCGGTGACGGTCGGCGGGGTGGTGGTGCGCAACGCCACGCTCCACAACGCCGACGAGATCGCGCGGCTGGGGGTGCGGCCGGGCGATCGCGTGGTGCTCCAGCGCGCGGGCGACGTGATCCCGCAGATCGTGGAGAACCTCACTCGCGACGAACCCCGCGAACCGTGGAGCTTTCCCGACCATTGCCCGATCTGCAATTCGGAAGCGGTGGCGGAGGAAGGCGAAGTCGACGTGCGGTGTACCGGCGGGCTGATCTGCCCGGCGCAGCGGCTGGAACGGCTCAAGCATTTCGTCAGCCGCGGCGCGCTCGACATCGAGGGGCTGGGCGAGAAGACGCTGGTCGAGTTCATCGATCTCGGCTGGATCGCCGAGCCGGCGGACATCTTCCGCCTGGCCCCGCACCGCGAGGAGCTGCTGGGCCGCGAGGGCTGGCAGGAGAAGTCGGTCGACGCCCTGCTCGCCGGGATCGAGGCCAAGCGCGCGCCCGACGCGGCCCGGCTGCTGTTCGGGCTAGGCATCCGCCACATCGGCGCGATCACCGCGCGCGACCTGCTCAAGCGCTACACCACGCTCGACGCGCTCCAGGCGCTCGCCGATACGATCATCGCGCTGCGGGATGCGACTCCGCCCGCGATCGGCGAGACCGAGCAGAAGCACCGCGCGCGGCTCGACAAGGCCGTCGCCGAGCGCATCGGCGTGGAGAATGTCGGCGGCGCCGTGGGCCATGCGCTGGCCGACTTCTTCCACGAGCCGCACAACCGCGCGGTGTGGGACGATCTGCTCGCCGAAGTCTCGCCGCCGCCCTTCGTCGTCGAGACGCGCGAATCCGAAGTGACCGGCAAGACCCTGGTCTTCACCGGCAGCCTGGAGACGCTGAGCCGCGACGAAGCCAAGGCGCAGGCCGAAAAGCTGGGCGCGCGCGTGGCCGGATCGGTGTCCGCCAAGACCGATCTGGTGATCGCGGGGCCCGGCGCGGGTTCGAAGCTCAAGAAGGCCGCGGAGCTGGGAATCCGCGTGATCTCCGAAGCCGAATGGGCGGCGATCGTGGCGGCCGATTAAAGCATTTCAACGCCGATCGATCCGGAAAGCCGTTTGCCCTGAGCCTGTCGAAGGGCATCTTCGATTGCCGATCGCCTGTGGCTCGCGCCCTTCGACAAGCTCAGGGCGAGCGGGAAAGGATCGAAGAGCTCGCCTATCAGCACAGCCACTGGTGCTTTGCGAGTGCGGCCAGCTCCTCCGCGCCGAGCGGCCCCTTGCCTGCCGGCGCGAGCAGCGCTTCGGCTTCGGCGTGGAGGTGCGCGCCCGGCCAGGCTTGTGCAAGGATGGCAAGCGCCGTCATGGCGTTACTCGCCGGAAGCGGTCCCACGGGCGGCGGCGGCTTCCTCCGGCGATAGCTTGCGGACGCCGCGCACCAGGCAGCGCTGAAACCCGCTGCCGCTCGCGCCGGGCACGAGCAGTTCGGCGTCGACCCCCGTGCAGATCCGGTCGCCGCCGCGCGAGCGTATGCCGATCCGCATCGCCCAATCGACATCGGGGCAGCCGCCCGAAAGCGTGAGCTCCCAGGTCTCGCGCGTGCCGATGCGGACCAGCGCCTTGTCCGCGCCGGCATCGCTGAAGCCGCTCACTTGCGAGCCCCAGAAGCAGGACCGGCCGGACTGGGGGGCGGTGTTCGCCGTGGGCGGCGCGGCACAGCCTGCGGGGGCGAGTGCGGCAAGCAGCAGCCAGATCGTGCGCATCGGGCACCTCCTGATCAGGAACCAAAGCATAGGCCGGAGGAAAGCGGGCTTCGAGCGTCAACGCTCTCCACCCGCTCGCCCCCGGCCCGTGCGTCGCCCCGAGCGGGTGGCGGGCGGCCGGTGAGAACCGCCCGTCCCTGATCAGTTGCCGAACTGGATGCGCGCGCCGCCCATGATGCGGCGGCCGCCGTAGTTCATGCGCATGATGCGCGGTGTGCCATCGCCGAACGGCACGTAGTCGCCGGTCGAGACGGTCTGGAACTCGCGAGTCATGTTGCGCCCTTCGAGATAGACCTGGAAGTTGCGCGTGATGTTGTACGAGATCTTGGCATCGATGAACGTCGTGCCGTCGATGAAACGGGGCACGCCGGGGTTGTAGCCGGGACCGACCAGACGGACGTTGGTCCATTGCTCGCCCGGATAATTGATGTCGATGTTGTTTCCGCCGCACGGCGTGATGCATGCGAAACGCGAGCTGCGCTTCTGATAGGCCAGGCGCATGTTGAGCTTGCCGTCATCATACCAGAGTGAGGCGTTGGTATAGTATTTGGACTCGTCGGGCGGCAGCATCACATCGCCAGTCAACGGGTCCTGCTGGCCCGAAGTGGCCGCCGAAGTGAGGATCGAATAGTTCGCGTCCGCGCCGGTGTACTTCAGGAACCAGGGCAGGAAAGTGAACGCCGTTTTGGCCGAAAACTCCCAGATGTCGCGCTTGTAGCCGGGGCCGTTCGCCCAAGTCGGAACGAGAAACTCGACATCTGCCAGTGCCTGACCCGTCGCCGGGTCCACCTGGTCGCTACCCTCGAACGGCCGCTCGAGGACAGTGACCTGTATCGGGCTGCCAATCTTCACGTCGAGCTTGCCGTAAGTCGCCGAGAAGAGCGTGTCGGCGTTGGCGTACCATTCGAGGCTGGCGTTGTAGCTCCATGCCGTGAACGGTTTCAGCGCAGGGTTCCCGACGCGGCCCGAGCAGCCATAGGTGTCGCTGTCCGAAACACCGATGTCGACACGCTCGTCGACGGTGCAGGTACCACCCGGAATGATCGTATCGATCCGGGGAGGTGCTACCGTCTTGCCGCCATAGAGGCGCAGGACCAGGCTCCTGTCGAACGCCCAGAGGTTGAGGTTGACGCTCGGCAGCCAGTCGGTCGTGTTCGATTCCAGATTGACGTTCTGGGAGAACGACCGCGAAACGATGCCACCGACGGCATCGGGGTCGGCCGGATTGAAGCTGGGCGTCGTCGAGATCGAGGTTATCGTCTGCAGGCCCGATGCTTTGACGTTCCTGAAGACCCCGCGAATGCCGGCGTTGCCGTTGAACACCAGCCCCCAGGGGAGCCGCTGTTCGAAATCGAACATGCCATAGATGTTCTTGATCGTCTCGTTCGCCCGCTGGACCGGCTGATCATACATCTGACCATCGCTGCCCATGCAGGTCTTGAGGCAGTCGAAGTTCATGAAATCCGATGCGCCGAGCGCGGCGAAGAGTTCGTCGGTACGGATGCCCTGCCATGCCGGGGGCAGGTTGCCACGGTTAGGCAGGTCACCGAAATATTCGGAGTCGCTCTCCTCCAGCGTCCGGCGGAACAGGTCCTCCAGCTCCTGCGGCGTGAGCGTGTCGACACCCGACCGGACTGCGCGCGGATCTGCGCTCGGCACATAGCCATAGTTGCACGAAAGCCCGCCCGGCGCCGAGGAGCCGGCAGTCGGCTGGCAAGCACGGAGCGTGCCGCGAACCTGCGCGCTCGGGACGAACACTGCCGGGACATAGCCAGGCTGCCCGAAGGTGCCAACTTCGGAGACTGCCGTGTATCCGCCGCCACCCCAACGCTCGACCTTGTTGTTGCGGTACATCACACCGGCTTTGAAGCGGGTGATGAACGGCAGCATCTCCTCGGTGTCGTAGGACACGTCGAGCTTGGCGAGCCGCTCGGACGATTCGCCGAGACGCGGCGAATAGGAAACGCCGAAGCTCGGCGTCGTCAGCGGCATCTGCGAAACCAGATATTCCGGAATCGCGGGCGAGGTCGCGGTTGCGGCTGCCGCGCTCTGCCCGATGCAGGTGGCGGGGTTGGTTCCCCCGGCAACGCAGCGCGGCGCGGTGAGCTGGACGAAATTGGCCGGATTGGTCTCGTCATACCCTTCCGGCAGATCGATGTCCCACAGTCCGTTCGGCTGGAGCGTCAGCGTGGCGTCGCCATAGGCATAGGAGCGCGAGGTACGCATGTCGCCGCGGCTGGTGCTTGCCGTGGTGAGGCCCGCCATCGCATCGATCTCGAGCCGCTCACCGCGATATTCGGCACCGGCCTGGAAGTATTTGGTCTTGGTGTCGATCCGGTTCTCGATCTGATCGATGCTCACCGAATTGTTGGTCAACGTCATTTGGGTGACGTTGTGCGCATCGTCGACCACGACGCTGCTCGGCACGACGTTGAGCACATTGCCCAGCACCGCGTTGTTGCTGACGCTGTTGATGCCGTAGTTCGGATCGAACAGATGATAGCCTGCCGGCGCATTGGGCGCGAGGGTACGCACACGCGGATAGCCCGTCGTCGTGGTGACGAAGGTGCCGGCCAGGTTCTGGTTGAACATCGTCACCGGGTTGTGACTGCGGTTCTGATCGTGGACCTTGCGGTTCGCGATCGTAGCCTTGGCGTAGACGGTGAGATCATCGGTCACGCGATAGTCGAGACGGCCGTCGAACGAATAGCGCTCGTCGGTCTGGGTGTTCATGAAGTTGCGGATCAGCGACGGTGTATAGTCGTTCCACTGATTGAGGCAGGTCTGCTGCTCAAGGATGCGCTGGTTGCGTCGCGCATTGCTCTCGCCCGGATTGTGCGGGAAGATCTGGAGGCATTGCTCCTTGCTCTGCGCGCCCGCTGCAAGCGTCACCAGCTCACGCGGAGTCAACGAAGTGCCGTCGGGCGCAGTGCTGTTGGCGAAGGCCACATCAGCTGCGTCGGTGCCCACCGTCGCCGGATTGAAACTGAAGGTTTTCTCGGGCGACTGGTCGAAGTCGAACAGGCGCGAATAGCCCCGCGTATTGCTGGTTGTGTTCTCGTAGCCGTGACCGTTGTTCTGCAGCTTCGAATACGTGCCGGTGACGATCACGCCCAGCCGATCCTCGAAGAAGCGCGATGCCGCGACGCCGTTGAAATCAGGCGTCCAATCTTTGCCCAGCGAGTTTTGGCTCGCGCCCGCGCGCAGCGAAAAATAGGGCTTCTTGAAATCGAGGCCAGTGCGGGTCTTGATCTGGACGGTGCCGCCCAGGCCACCCTCGGTCATGTCCGCAGTCGAGCCCTTGACCACGTCGACGCTCTTGACGAGCTCGGCGGGGAGTTCGCGCAAGTCGGCGCCGCGGCTGCTGCCATTGTCGATCGCGAGCGAGTTGGTCGCCTGGACGCCGATTCCGTCGAGCTCGACGCGGGTGAGGTCCGGGCCGTTGCCGCGGACTGCGATGCTGTCGCCCTCACCGAATTCGTTGCGGCTGAGCGCCACGCCAGGGATGCGCGAGATCGCTTCGTTCACGTTGCGATCGGGAAACGAACCGATGTCGTCGGCGACGATCGAATCGGTGGCGGTCCTGGCGTTCTTCTTGCGGTTGTTGGCCGACTGCTGGCTCGCGCGCGAGCCGACGACGAGGACTTCCTGGTCCTGCGCGGTGGTGTCGATATCGGTCTGTTCGGGCACCGAGTCGGCCGGTGCGGGCGCGGTCTGCGCCATTGCCTGGTTGCCGCAGGCCAAAAGCAGGCCAAGCACGGTCCACGAGGCCGTCGCGCCGATACGACGGCGCGCGTTGAATCGATCAGTCATCACTCCCCCTCCCTGATATTTCCGGGGCAGGGGCTGGTTTGTTTATCCCCCTGGCCGGTTCATCATTTCAAAAATTGCCGGTGCTACGCAGATACTCCCAAAATATGAGATATAAGCTCATGTTCTAAGATTATCATCGCTGCGAAGAGTTGCAAGCAATTCATCGGACAATTGCTCGTCCGGTTTGGGACAGGGTCGATCAGGCCGGAATTCGGCCGTCCGAGCTTGGGCAAAGCGGGAAAAGTGATGCTTTTTTGCAACGCAGCATTTGGAATCATTCGTTACCAAACGGCTGGTCGGAGACTCCGATTGACTGTCATCGGACGGACATAAATTACGCACATGGGCCGTCCCGACGGTGCAGAGACACCGCGTGACCAGTGCGTCCTAGGCACACCTAAGGGGAATATAATGCGCAATATGCTTTTCGCTGGCGTGGCAGCTGCCGCGCTCGTGATTCCTGCCGCGGCTTCCGCGCAGCAGATCACCTCCGGGATCGAAGGCACCGTCACCGATGCTGACGGCAGCCCGCTCGCCGGCGCCCAGGTCGTCGTCACCGACACCCGCACCGGCGCGAGCCGCACGCTCACGACCAATTCGAGCGGCACCTTCTCCGCCAGCGGCCTCGTCACCGGCGGCCCCTACACGGTCAGCGCCAACGCGGCCGGCTTCGAAGGCCAGACCGTCAGCGACATCAATACCAGCCTGCAAGGCAACACCAGCCTGAGCTTCGCGCTCACCTCGGGCTCGGGCGAGATCGTCGTCACCGGCACCCGCGTCCGCGCGACTCAGCTCGCCGTCGGACCGGGCACCTCGTTCGGCGCCGAAGTGCTGGCGCGAGCGCCTTCGTTCAACCGCGACGTGCGCGACATCATCCGCATCGACCCGCGCGTCAGCCTCGACCGCGACGACGGCGGCTCGGGCCAGGACCGCATCTCGTGCCTGGGCGGCAACGACCGCGGCAACACCTTCACCGTCGACGGCATCGCGCAGAGCGACATCTACGGCCTCAACGACACCGGCTTCTCGGCACGCAGCTCGACGCCGCTGCCCTATGACGCGATCCGCGAGACCCAGGTCCAGTTCGCGCCGTTTGATGTCGACTATGGCCAGTTCACCGGCTGCGCGATCAACGTCGTGACCAAGTCGGGCACCAACGAATATCACGGCAGCGCCTATTTCGAATATTCGGACTCGGGCCTGCGCGGCACCGAAGTCGCCGGTCGCCCCGTCGCCCCGATCGAGCCCGAGAAGCGCTGGGGCGTCTCGCTCGGCGGCCCGATCATCAAGGATACGCTGTTCCTCTACGGCGCCTATGAGCATCAGGAAGCCGGCCAGTCGCAGGACGACGGCCCCGTCGGCGCCGGCTATGCCAACGAGCAGACCGGCATCACCGAAGCCCAGTTCAACGCGATCCGCGAAGTGCTGAACACCAGCTACGGCATCGACACCGGCGATCTGGTCCACAGCCGCGACTACACCAGCGACCGCTATTTCGCGCGCGCCGACTGGCAGATCACCGACGACCACCGCCTGGAAGGCACCTACCAGCGCCTCGAGGAAGCCACCGTCCGTCCGGACGACCTGTTCACCGGCAATTCGCCCCAGGCGATCGGCATGAACACCTTCTACAACAGCGGCACGGTCTCGGACTACGCGTCGGTCCGCCTCTATTCGCAGTGGAGCGACAATTTCTCGACCGAGCTGCGCTATGCGCGTTCGGAAGTGACCGACCGTCAGGACCCGATCGGCGGCGGCGAGGCGCAGTCGGCCAACCCGATCCCGCGCATCATCGTCGGCATCGACAATGCCACCGGCATCGACGGCACCGTGCTGGCCGGCCCGGGCACCTCGCGCTCGGCGAACGATCTGCGCACCAAGATCGACCAGTATCGCGCCGTGGCGAACATCACCTCGGGCGACCACAAGCTCAAGCTCGGCTTCGAGCTCAACCGTGCGAACCTGTTCAACCTGTTCGTGCAGAACGCCACCGGCACGCTGGTTTTCCGCAACATCGACGATCTGCGCGCGGGTCTGCTCTCGCCGGGCACCGGCAACAACAACACCACGACCACGCCGGTCAACGTCGTCGGCGGTTTGACCGAAGGGGCCTTCGGCAACTTCTCGGCGACCGGCGACGTCACCGATGCCGCGGCCGAGTTCACGCGCAGCATCTACTCGATCTTCGTGCAGGACGAGTGGCGCCTGAACGACCAGCTCAAGCTCACCGCGGGCGTGCGCACCGACTGGTACGACGGCAAGGGTCCCGCCTATAACCCGGTGTTCGCGCGCCGTTACGGCTTCCCCAACACCACCGGGTTCAGCAACCTTGATCCGGTGATCCTGCCGCGCGCCGCGATCACCTATGATTTCGCTCCGTCCAACGTCTTCGGCAACGCGCAGCTGCGCGCTGGCGTGGGCATCTTCTCGGGCGGCGATCCGCTGGTCTGGTTCGGCAATGCCTTCCAGAACGACGGCAGCGCCTTCGCGCTGGGCAGCACCCAGGCGGCGGGCTGCGCGCCCGGGCAGATCGACGTGCTGGTCAATGGCAGCTTCACTGGCGTTCCACCCTGCATCGCAGCGAATGCGGTGGCTACGGCCGCCGCCGGCGAGGGCAACACCCAGTCGATCGATCCCGATCTGGTGATGCCGACCGTGGTTCGCGCCAACGTCGGCTTCACGAGCGAGCTCAACTTCGGCACCGGCTTCTTCAGCGGCTGGAACATGACGCTCGACTATATCTACAGCGAGTATCGCAACGCCTTCAATCTGGTCGACCTCGCCCAGGCAGTCGACTTCCGCCGGGGCAACGCCGGCTACACTATCGACGGCCGCCCGATCTATTCGAACATCGATCTGCTCGCCACGGGCTGCACCGGTCGCCTCGCCGATCCGGGCACGCCGCCGGTCTATGCCAACCTCAACGCCGCCTGCTTCTCGGGCAACCGCGGCGGCGAGCTGATGCTGACCAACAGCGAAGGCTATCGTAGCCACGTCGCGTCGTTCCTGCTCTCGAAGAACTTCGAGGGTGGCCTGTTCACCGACGGCGGCTCGACCTGGCTCTCGTTCGGCTATGCGTACACCAACTCGCATGACCGCCGGAACATGTACAACTCGACCGCTGGCTCGAACTACGGCCAGTCGGCCGCATTCGACCGTCAGGCTCCGGACGCTTCGCCCGGCTTCTACCAGAGCAAGCACAACATCACCTTCGCCGGTAACCTCAGCAACGAGTTCGTGAAGGATTACGAGACTTCGCTGGCGTTCACCTTCGTGGCGCGCTCGGGCCGTCCGTACAGCCTGACCTTCACGGGCAACGGGGTGTTCAATGCGACGACCGGCGGTCTCACGACCAACGACGCCGCGCTGGTCTATCTGCCCACCGGCGTGAACGACCCGAACATCTCGCCGACGTCGAACATGACGGCGGTGCAGAGCCTGGTCGACTTCGCTAACGGGCTCGACTGCGCCAAGGAACAGATGGGCCAGACGGTGACGCGCAACAACTGCACCAACGACTGGTACTATGATCTCGACTTGACGCTTTCGCAGGAGCTGCCCGGGCCGGGCCGTCTGTTCGGGGTCGAGGACAAGATCCGCGTCTATGCGATGTTCGACAACTTCCTGAACCTGCTGGACTCGGATTGGAACGTTCAGCGCCGCCGCAACTTCTTCGGCGTGCAGGACGTCGCCCGCACCACGGGCGTGGATGCGCAGGGTCGCTACGTCATCACCGAGTATAACGGCGGCACCTTCGACGCGGACAACCAGGTCAACGTCAGCTCGTCGGTATGGCGCATCAAGTTCGGCGTGAGCTACGAGTTCTAAGCTCTCCCGATCGGCTGCAAACGAAACCGCCGCTCCAGAAATGGGGCGGCGGTTTTGCTTTGGCGATCATGTGGGTTGTGAAAGCGGCATCTCGGCAGCACTTCAATCCTCCCCCGCCAGGGGCCGGAGGCGACGGAGGGGAGGAAGCACGCCCTCTAGGTTCTGGCATCCGCCCCCTCCGTCACGCTGCGCGTGCCACCTCCCCCTGGCGGGGGAGGATTTTAGGCCATCCATGTCCCCAATCGATATGATCGCATTTGCTTTGGGTGCTTTGCGGCCGGTTTCGCGCGGTGATAGAGGGCGGCTGTGGTGAACGCACTCGAACCCCGCACCGGCCCTGCCGCGCCTACCCTCGAGCGGCCCGGCTTCTTTGCCCGCCCCTTCTTCGAGGACAAGAGCCGCGCCTTCTGGCTGCTCCAGGCCGCGGGGTGGAGCGGCTATCTGCTGCTGCGCACCGTTTCGAACATCTCGCTCGAATGGATCATCTACGCGATCGTCGAATCGATCCTGGGCTATTGCATCACGCTGCTGCTCTCGACGCTCTACGGCCTCTATCGCAAGCTGCCGCGCATCCCCGGCGTCCTGCTCACGCTCGCGACGCTGGGGCTCGCGACTGCGGTCTATGCGATTCTCAGCGCCTTCGCCTTTTCGTTCATCCGCATGCAGGAGCCCGGCATCTCGCTGACCGTGGTGGCGGGAACGGTGTTCATCAACTTCACCGTGCTCGCGGGCTGGTCGGCGCTCTATTTCGGGATCAACTTCTATCTGATCGTCGAAGAGCAGAACGACCAGATGCAGGCGCTCGAAAGCCAGGCATCCTCGGCGCAGCTGGCGATGCTGCGCTACCAGCTCAACCCGCATTTCCTGTTCAACACGCTCAACTCGATCTCGACGCTGGTGCTGCTCAAGCAGACCGAGCGGGCGAACGTGATGCTCAGCCGCCTCTCCTCTTTCTTGCGCTACACACTCGCCAACGAGCCGACCGCGCACGTGACGCTGGCACAGGAAGTGGAGACGCTGAAGCTCTATCTCGAGATCGAGAAGATGCGCTTCGACGCGCGGCTGCGCACCCATTTCGACATCGATCCGCGCTGTGCCAACGCACGACTGCCTTCGCTGCTGCTCCAGCCTTTGGTCGAAAACGCAATCAAATATGCCGTCACGCCCCAGGAAGAGGGCGCCGATATCACCGTTTCCGCTCGACTCACCGGCGATAGAGTGCAGATCGCCGTATCCGACACCGGCCCAGGATTGAACGAAAGCAAGCCGAGGCCGACCCTTTCAACCGGCGTGGGGCTCGCCAACATACGGGAGCGGTTGGTACAGTCCTTCGGGCCTGACCATCGATTCGATACGCGATCGAACCAAGGGGAAGGGTTCAGCGTTGAGATCGAGATACCGTTCCAGCTTGAGGAACCTAATCGAGAGGCCGCATGACCATCCGTACCATCCTCGTTGACGACGAACCGCTGGCGATCCAGGGGCTCGAGCTCCGCCTCCAGGAGCACGAGGATGTCGAAATCATCGACAAATGCTCCAACGGCCGCGAAGCCATCCGTTCGATCAAGACCAACAAGCCCGACCTCGTCTTCCTCGACATCCAGATGCCCGGCTTCGATGGCTTCTCGGTCGTCCAGGGGCTGATGGAAGTCGAGCCGCCGCTGTTCGTGTTCGTCACGGCCTATAGCGACCATGCCATCCGCGCCTTCGAAGCGCAGGCGATGGACTATCTGATGAAGCCGGTGGAGGACGCGCGGCTTGCCGACACGCTCGATCGCGTACGCCAGCGGCTTGCGCACAAGCGCGGCGCGGAGGAAATCGAGAAGCTCAAGGAAGTGCTCGCCGAAGTGGCGCCCGACGCAGTCGAGGAACTCGGCACCGGCGAGGCGGGCGAGATGGCCTCCAACCGCTTCGAGAAGCTGATCAACATCAAGGATCGCGGCCAGATCTTCCGCGTCGACGTCGACACGATCGAGCGGATCGACGCGGCCGGCGACTATATGTGCATCTACACCGGCGACAATACGCTGATCCTGCGCGAGACGATGAAGGACTTGGAGAAGCGGCTGGACCCGCGGCGCTTCCAGCGCGTGCACCGCTCGACGATCGTCAACCTCGACCTCGTCCGCCAGGTCAAGCCGCACACCAATGGCGAATGCTTCCTGGTGCTCGATTCGGGCGCGCAGGTGAAGGTGAGCCGCAGCTATCGCGACGTGGTGGCACGCTTCGTTCACTGAGCCTGACCACCTTTCACAATCCCTGTTCGTCACCCCGGCCCTGTGCCGGGGCCCACTCGCCCGCAAATGATACCGGTACAGCTCCTGCCGAAAGACCCGGCATTGGCTTCAAGGTCAGGAATTGCCCCGAGGCCATGATTCGCGGCGCGGTGGACCCCGGCACGAGGCCGGGGTGACGAAGAAATTGCGCATGAAGATAGGTGTTGAACGCAACTTCCGGATTGCTCAGCACTTCGTTCCGCGATAGGAACATTTCCGGAACAAAACACCGGGAGAAATCCATGTCGCGCTTCGAAAGCTTCGCCGCCCTGCACCTGCCGGGCGAACCGCTGGTGCTGTTCAACGTGTGGGACGCCGGCAGCGCCAAGGCGGCCGAACGTGCCGGCGCGAAGGCAGTGGCGAGCGGCAGCGCCTCGGTTGCGGACGCCTTTGGCTTTGGGGACGGCGAAGAGATGCCGCTCGATCTGGCGCTCGCCAATGCCGAGCGGATCGTGCGCGCGGTCGCGCTGCCGGTGACGATCGATTTCGAGAGCGGCTATGCGGTCGATGCCGATGCCGCCGCCGCCAATGTCGCGCGGCTCGCGGCCACCGGTGCGATCGGCTGCAACTTCGAGGATCAGCGGATCGGCGGTGGGGGCGTCTATCCCATCGCCGATCAGGCCGCGCGCATCGCCGCCGTCCGCGCTGCGGTGGGACCCGATTTCTTCATCAACGCGCGCACCGACCTTTTCCTTCAGGCTGCGCCCGAGACACACGACGATGCGATGGTGGATGCCGCGATCGAACGCGCGCATGCTTATGCCGAAGCGGGTGCCAGCGGCTTCTTCGTGCCGCTGCTCGCCGATCTCCGGCTGCTCGAACACGTCTGCCAGGCTTCGCCGCTGCCGGTGAACTTCATGGCCTTCCCCGGCGCCCCAAGCGTCGCGGACGTGGCGGCCACCGGCGTCGCGCGGATCAGCCACGGCCCCTTCCCCTACAAGCTGGCGATCAAGGCATTCGAGGACGCAGCCCGCGCGGCGTTTGCCGGCTGATCACGCGGCGGCGTCGAGCAGCCAATTGCGAAACGCCGCCATGGTGTGGCTCTCGGGTCGTGAGTGGAGACGTGTGAGCCAATAGGCCCCTCCCGCTAGTTCGGCTGCGAAGGGCCGAACCAGCCGCTCGCTCGCCAGCTCGCGGCCGAACATGGCGGCGGGAAGCAGCGCGACGCCGAACCCCGCCGTCGCCGCGGCGGCCATAACCGGCGAGCTGTCGAACACCGGGCCGCGTATCGCCGGGCAGGCGGCACCCGCCCGCTCGAACCAGCGCGGCCATTCGTCGGCGCGGTAGGAGCGCAGCAGCGGCTGGCGCGCGAGATCACCGGCGTTCGCCAGTGCGGCAGCGAGCGCGGGCGCGCAGAGCGGCGTCAACGGCGCTTCGATGATCCGTTCGGCGTGGGTGCCGTGCCACGCGCCGTCGCCGAAGCGGATCGCCAGATCGAGTCCCTCCCCCGCCAGATCGACGCGGTTGTTGTTGGTGAGCAGCCGGAGGTCGATCTCGGGATGTGCATGAAGGAATTCGGGCAGCCGCTCCATCAGCCAGCCGGTGGCGAACGTGCCCACAGCGCCGAGCGTCAGTACTTCCTTGAACCGCCCTTCGGAGAAGCGGCCGAGGGTCGTGCCGATCCGATCGAACGCATCCTGCACCACCGGCACCAGCGCGAGCCCCTCGTCGGTGAGCGCGATCCCGCGCGGCAACCGCCGGAACAACGGCACCCCCAGCCGCTCCTCCAGCGCCTTCACCTGATGGCTCACCGCGCCTTGGCTGACGAACAGCTCGAGCCCGGCGCGCGTGAAGCTGAGGTGGCGTGCCGCGGCCTCGAAGGCGCGCAGGGAGTTTAGCGGTAGCTGCGGTCTGTCCATGGCTGAAACATGAGATCAATTCATGCCTCTGTCGAGAATTGATGCTTTGCGCGGTACGCACCTCCCGCGCCATTCTCCTCTGCGAAGGGAGAATTGATCATGGATCGACGCACATTCCTCTGGGCCACCGGCTGTGCAGTCGCTGCGACCGGCGCGCTCGCCGCCCCGAGAAAAATCGCGCCCTCGCGCTTCGGGCCAGCGTTCCGCGACGCAGTGCTCGAAACCGAGCGCGCGAGCGGGGGCAGGCTGGGACTTGCGGTGATCGATACCGGAAGCGGCGAGCGGTTCGCGCATCGTGCCGACGAACGATTCCCGATGTGCAGCACCTTCAAGTTCGCGCTCGCCGCCGCGATTCTGGAGCGCGTCGAAAGCGGCCAGGAGAAGCTCGCCCGCCGGCTGCCGGTGGCGAAGACGGACCTGGTGAGCCATTCGCCCTTCTGCGAGACTCGCGTCGGCGGGACGGCGAGCCTGGCCGAACTTTGCCACGCGACGGTGACGGTGAGCGACAATGCCGCCGCCAATCTGCTGCTGCGAACGATGGGCGGCCCCGCGGGGTTCACGCGCCGGCTGCGCGGCTTCGGCGACTCCGTGACGCGGCTCGACCGTTGGGAAACCGACATGAGCAAAGCGCGGCCCGGCGACGTCCGCGACACCACTACGCCCGATGCCATGGCCGGGCTCGCGCAGCGCCTGCTGCTGGGCAGAGCGCTTGCCACTGCGAGCCGCACCCAGCTGGTCGATTGGATGAAGCAGACGACCACCGGGCTGAAAGGCATCCGCGACGGCGTGCCCGCCAACTGGCAGGTCGCCGACAAGACCGGCTCGGGCGGGTACGGCACCGACAATCACGTGGCGGTGCTGTGGCCACCGCGCGGCGCGCCGCTGGTGGTGGCGAGCTATGTTACCGGAAGCAGCCTGCCCTCGGGCCAGACGCGGCCGCTGCACGCGCGTATCGGCCGGGCGATCGTAGCGGCGGTCGGCTGATCAGGCCCGAACCACTAAAACCCGCTCGCCCTGAGCTTGTCGAAGAGCGGTCTCCACATCCCGTTTGCTGCTGGATGACGCCCTTCGACAGGCTCAGGGCGAACGGGAATATTGGAGCTCGACGGCTCCTATGCCTCCTCGTCGTCCCCGCCCTCGGCGGGGCGCTCGAACCAGGCCTCGACCGGGCCGGTCAGCTTGATCGTCAGCGGCTGGCCCTTGCGATCGACCTTCTTGCCGAGCGCGACGCGGATCCAGCCTTCGGAGATGCTGTACTCCTCGACGTCGTTGCGCTCGACACCCTTGAAGCGGATGCCGATGCCACGCTCGAGCAGCTCGCGCTGGAAATGGGGGCTGTTCGGATTGACCGACAGGCGGTCGGGAGGAGTGTCGCTCATGGGCGCGCCCTTTGCCGCTATTGTGCGAGGCTTTCAAGATAACGGTGGATTGCGGCGATGACGACCGATCCTTCGCCCACCCCGGACGCGACCCTTTTGACCGATCCCGCGCGGACATCGCCCACCGCGAAGATCCCCGCGCGCGACGCTGCATAGGGCGAATCACCGTTGCCGGTGGCGACGAATCCGGCCTGGTCGAGCGCCACGCAGTCCGCCAGCCAATCGGTATTCGGCGCCGCGCCGATCATCACGAACAGCGCGCCCACGTCGCGGCGGGTTTGTTCGCCGGTTCGTCGGTTTACCCAGCTGAGCGCGCGGAGATGCTTGTCACCGTCGATCGCCACCAGCTCGCAATGCGGATGCAGCGTGATCCGGTCGGAGGCCTCGATCCGCTCGATCAGGTAGCGCGACATGGTGGCCGCGAGCCCCGGCCCGCGCACCAGAATGTGGACGTGCCCGGCGCTGCGCGAAAGGTAGATCGCGGCCTGGCCCGCGGAATTGCCGCCGCCGACCACCACCGCGTCCTGCGCCGCGCAGAGCCCCGCCTCCATCGCCGTCGCAGCATAATAGATGCCGTTGCCTTCCAGCTCGGCGTAGCGCGGCAGATCGAGCTTGCGGTAGCGCGCGCCCGTCGCGACCACCACGGCGCGCGTCTTCAGGGTGGCACCGTCGTCGAGCGTCAGTCGATACGGATGCGCGGCGCAGTCGATCCCGACGGCGCTGCGCGAGATGAGCAGCCGCGCACCGAACTTCTGCGCCTGCACCTGGGCGCGTCCGGCGAGCGCCTGGCCGGAGATGCCGGTGGGAAAGCCCAGATAATTCTCGATCTTCGAGCTCGTCCCCGCCTGCCCGCCGGGCGCCACGCCTTCGATCACGATCGTGTCGAGCCCCTCGGACGCGGCATAGACTGCGGCGGCGAGCCCGGCAGGCCCGGCGCCCACCACCACCACGTCGTGGACGTGCTCGGGATCGACTGCGCTCGTGAGCCCCAGCGCGTCCGCAAGCTGTGCGTTGCTGGGCTTGCGCAGTACCTGGCCTTCGGCGACGACCACCGGCAGATCCGCTTCCTCGAGCGCGAGGCACGCCAGAAAGCCGCCAGCGTCCGGATCGGTCTCCGTGTCGATGCGGCGGTGCGGAAGCGCGTTGCGCGAAAGGAAGCTCTCGATCCGCGCCGTATCGGCGGCATGCGCCGGGCCGATCAGCGCCACGCCCGCCTCTCCGTGTAGGAGCATGCCCACCCGCCGCAGGATGAAGGCGCGCATCACGATTTCGCCGATGTCGGGCTCCGCGACGATCATCCGGCGGAAGTCGGCGCGGCCGACGCGGATCACGCGGGTGCCCGGGGTCGCCCGGCCAGTGACCAGTATCTTGCGATCGTTGAACAGGTCGAGCTCGCCGGTGAACTGGCCGGGCGTATGGGCGTGGACGACGCTTTCGCGGCCCTTGAGATCGCTGTCTAGAATCTCGATCGAACCTCCCAGGCACAAGAAGAAGTCGACGTTGCGATCGCCGCGGTGGAACAGCGTCGCGCCGCCGGGAAGCGCCTCTTCCTTCCCAAAGATCGCGACGCGCGCGATCATCTCCCCGGCGAGCACCGGAAAGGTCTGATCGGTCCGCAGATAGGGATCGGCGGGATCGGGGCGAAGCGGCGGCGAATCATGTCCCATGGCGCCAGTCTAGCGCCCGCGCCGCCGGAACGAAGCGTGGCGCGGGACCAGCCCGCGCCACATTCACAGATCAGCGGCAGTAGCGCACGCGCACCGTCCGGCCGAGATACGGATCATAGACCCGGCGGACGCCGCACCGATCCCAGCCGCGATAGCGTCGATAGTCGCGGTAGTAATAGCGATCCCGCGGGTAATAGCGGTGGCGATAATAAGGGTAATAGCCGTCGCGATAGTAATAGCGGCGATCGTAATAGCGCCGGTCGTCGCTGCTCGCGAGCGCCGCGCCGATCGCGAGCCCCGCGATTCCGGCGACGATTGCCGCTCCGGTGGCATCGCGATCACGGTAACGATCATAATATTGCGCCTGCGCAGGCGCTGCGCCCGTCACGACCGTCGCCCCGAGCACGGCCCCGAACGCCACTTTCTTGACCAGGCCGGTCATGGCATTTTCTCCTCTACGCATCTGCGCCCCAGCCCCGCGCGGACAAGCGCGAGTCGCGGGCGCCGATGGTCCGAGTCTAGGAAATCCTGCCTGAACTCGCCCGGAACCGGCCGTTAACCATCGGTTTAGCCGGCCATTGCGGTTCATGGGTCCGGACTCTAGAGGCAAAGCAATGCGATACTGGATCCTGCGCTCCGAACCCGATGCCTATAGCTGGGACGATCTGGTCCGCGACGGCGCGACCGAGTGGAACGGCGTGCGCAACTATACGGCGCGCAATTTCCTCAAGGAGATGCAGCCGGGCGACCGGGCGCTCTTCTACCATTCGAACACGGAGAAGGCTGCGGTCGGCGTGATGGAGATCACTCGCGCCTGGCAGCCCGACGGCGACGACGGCAAATGGGCGAGCGTGGCGGTCAAGCCGGTCGAGAAGCTCGCGAAGCCCGTGACGCTCGCCGACATCAAGGCCGAACCGCGCCTCGCGCACATCGAGATGGTGCGCCAGTCGCGCCTCTCGGTCACCCCGGTGCGCGATACCGAATGGGCGGTGCTGCTCGAGATGGGCCAAGGCTGACCGCGGGCGCCGGCGCAGAAGGGCGAGACTCGATCCGCCTGGTCGCAGGGTCCGGCGATAAGCTTCTGCTTCGTTTCCGGATTATTACAGTATCGCCCCGTCGAGGGAGCCCGATGTCCTATAATGCAGCCATGCCCGCCGATCCCTCGGCGGGCGCCTCTGGACGCGGCGGCGGCCTGCCGCCCTGCGCTGCTTTAGGACTGCGAAAGACACTCATGATCCGTTCGATGATTCCCGCGCTCGTGCCGCTGTGCCTCGTTTCCGCCCCCGCCCTCGCCGATGACGGAAAGCTGGAGGTGGAAGGCAGCATCCGTGCCCGCGTCGAAGTCATCGACGGTCAGTTCCGGCCCAACACGGCGGACAGCGGCGCGCTTATGCTGCGCACCCAGCTTCGCGCCGAATATGATGCCGGCCCGGTCCGGATCGGCGGTGAAATCCAGGACGCGCGCGTCTATTTCGAGCGCCTGCCCACTTCGATCGGAGCCACTGAGGTCAATGCTCTCGAACCCACCCAGGCCTATCTGATCGCCGAGATCAGCAAGAATGCCGAGCTCCAGCTCGGCCGCATGACGATGGACTGGGGCTCGCGCCGCTTCGTCTCGCGGCAGAACTACCGCAATTCGACCAACGCCTTCACCGGCGCGCGCTTCGACTGGAAGCCTGCCAAGGGCGACAGCGTCACGCTGTTCTGGGTGATGCCGCAGGACCGGCTGCCCAACGACAAGGACGGCATCCTCGACAATGAAGTCGAGCTCGATCGCGAACGGATCGACCAGCAGTTCTTCGGCGGGCGCGTGACCAAGGCGAACGTCGTCGGCTCGGTGGCGCTCGAAACCTATCTCTACCGCCTGTTCGAGCGCGACGCGGAGAATTTCGCCACGCGCAACCGCCGCCTGTGGACCACCGGCTTCCGCCTGCTCGACGCGCCGAAGAAGGGGCAGGTCGATTTCGAGATCGAAGCGGCATGGCAGGGCGGCAGCACCCGCGCCTCGGCTTCGGCGAGCGACCGCACCGATCTCGACGTCAATGCCGGGTTCGTCCACGCCAGCCTCGGCTACACCTTCGACGCACCCTGGTCGCCGCGTGTCCGCATCGCCTATGACTATGCCAGCGGCGACCGCCCCGGCGGCAGCTACAGCCGCTTCGACACGCTCTTCGGCGCGCGCGTCTTCGAATTCGGCCCCAGCAGCCTCTATGGCCCGATCGGTCGCGCCAACCTGAGCGCGCCCGAGGTTCGCGTGGAAGCGAAGCCCGACAAGCGCTGGGACGGCTATGTCGCAGTCCGCCCGCTGTGGCTCGACTCGGCGACCGACACCTTCTCCAGCACCGGCCTGCGCGACGCGACCGGCGGCTCGGGCCGCTACGCCGGCACCCAGTTCGACACGCGCGTGCGCTATTGGCTCAAGCCCGATCAGGTGCGGCTCGCAGCGGGCGTGGCGGTGCTCGCCAAGGGCCGCTTCATGAAGGAAGCCCCCCGCGCGCCCGACAATGGCGACACCCACTATGGCTTCTTCGAAGTCACCTGGGGCTTCTGACGGCAACGATGAGCCCCCTCCCGGAAGAGAGGGGAGCCCTTCGCCCGGCGACGGCCGTCCCCGTCGATTTCCCGACGCTTCCAGCCATGCTACTCCGGACCAAACATGCGGGGGCAGGAGAATGTCGGTTCGCGGCCCATTCAGGGCGTGTCTAGCGACTGGCGCCACGAGTGCACTGTTCTGGCTCGCCTCCGCCGCGCCGGCCCGGACGCAGGATGCCCCGACCGCGGGCGATCCCGACGAAGATATCGAGGTGGTCGTTCGAAGCGACCTGCCGCGCTGCCGCCGCCAGCTGGGAGACCCGCTCGACAAGGTCGATGTGGACAGCGCGCCCTTCATCCAGTCGGTGATCAAGCAAGATCCCACTACGGGCGTGTGGCGCGTCGTGCGGGATGATGACCCGATCACCGGACCGGAAATCTGGCAGCGGGCCGGCAAGGGCATCGCCGACTTCCGCTTCCGCGTCCCAACGAACGATCTTCCCATGTGCATCGGATCACGGAGCGCTGCGCCCCGCGGATGGGGACAGCTTCGCCGTGTTCTTGACGCGGCGCCCCTCCGCGATCGCTACATTCGCTTCACCGCGCTGGTGGCAACGCGCCGGTCGAGCGAGGTTCGCTTCTGGCTAGCGGCGGGCGACAGCGGCCGCGTGCTCCAGGGTGGAGACACGAGCGGCCAGCCCTTGTGGAGAACCCGACAATGGGTGCCGGTGCACCTTACGATCGGCCCGATTCCGAAGACAGCAACCAAGCTCAGCTACGGATTCCTGCTCAAAGGATCGGGCGACGTCTGGGTCATGCACCCCAAGCTCGAGATACTCGACCATGCCGAGCCCGGGCCCGGCGTGAGGGCTTTGGGCGGGCGATCGGGCGAGTAGCGCGGCGATACTGGCCGCTCGGCAGGGGCTGGTGGCTACGGTTCAGGTGCGCCCGAAAAAACCGGCTCCCCAATGAAAAGCGCCGGCCGAGACATCGAGCCTCGGCCGGCGTTACCCATTCCTTGATCCCCCTCCCTCTGAGAGAGGGGAAGTTGAGACCTTAGGCCGCCTTCGCGCGGCTCTGGCGCTTGCGCTCGTGCGGATCGAGGAAGCGCTTGCGCAGCCGGATCGACTTGGGCGTGACTTCGACCATCTCGTCGTCGTCGATGTAGGCGATCGCCTGTTCGAGCGTCATCTTCTTCGGCGGAGTCAGGCGGATCGCGTCGTCCTTGCCGCCCGAAGCGCGGAAGTTGGTGAGCTGCTTCGCCTTCATCGGATTGACTTCGAGGTCGTCCGTCTTGGCGTTCTCACCGACGATCATGCCCTCGTAGAGAGCCTCGCCATGGCCCACGAACAGCACGCCGCGCTCTTCGAGCGGGCCGAGCGCGTAGGAGTTCGCCTCGCCGGTGCCGTTCGAGATCAGCACGCCGTTCTTGCGGCCTTCGATCTTGCCCTTGTGGGGGCCGTACTTCTCGAAGAGCCGGTTCATGATGCCGGTGCCGCGGGTGTCCGACAGGAACTCGCCGTGATAGCCGATCATCCCGCGCGAAGGCGCCGAGAAGGTGATGCGGGTCTTGCCGCCGCCCGAGGGACGCATGTCGGTCATCTCGGCCTTGCGCAGGTTCATCTTCTCGACGACCGTGCCCGAATATTCCTCGTCCACGTCGATGATGACGGTTTCGTACGGCTCGGTCTTGTTGCCGTTCTCGTCCTCACGCAGCAGCACGCGCGGGCGGCTGATGCCGAGCTCGAAGCCCTCGCGGCGCATCGTCTCGATCAGCACGCCGAGCTGGAGCTCGCCGCGGCCGGCGACTTCGAAGCTGTCCTTGTCGGCGGCTTCGGTGACCTTGATCGCGACATTCGATTCGGCCTCGCGGAACAGGCGGTCGCGGATCATGCGCGACGTCACCTTGCTGCCTTCGCGGCCCGCCATCGGCGAATCGTTGACGGCGAAGCGCATCGACAGCGTCGGCGGATCGATCGCCTGTGCATGGAGCGGCTCGGTGACCGTGGGGTCGCAGATCGTGTTGGCGACGGTGGCGGTGGTGAGGCCGGCGAGGCTGATGATGTCGCCGGCATTCGCCTCGTCGGTCGGCACGCGCTCGAGCCCGCGGAAGGTCATGATCTTCGACGCACGGCCGGTCTCGACGACGTTGCCGTCGTTATCGAGCGCATGGATCTGCTGGTTGGTCTTCACCGAGCCCGAGAACACCAGGCCGGTGAGGATGCGGCCGAGGAAATTGTCGCGGTCGAGCAGCGTGACCAGGAACTTGAACGGCCCGTTCGGATCGGCCGACGGCGCCGGCACGTGCTCGACGATCTTGTTGAACAGCGGCGCCAGCGTGCCCTCGCGCAGCGTCGGGTCCTCATTGGCATAGCCGTTGCGGCCCGAGGCGTAGAGCACCGGGAAGTCGAGCTGCTCATCGGTGGCATCGAGGCTGACGAACAGATCGAACACTTCGTCGAGCACTTCCTGGATACGCTCGTCGGGGCGGTCGATCTTGTTGACGACGACGATCGGACGCAGGCCGAGCGCGAGCGCCTTGCCGGTCACGAACTTGGTCTGCGGCATCGCGCCTTCGGAGCTGTCGACGAGCAAGATCACCCCGTCGACCATCGAGAGGATGCGCTCCACCTCGCCGCCGAAATCGGCGTGGCCGGGCGTGTCGACGATGTTGATCCGCGTGCTTTCCTGCCCTCCTGGGGGGGCCCACTCGACCGACGTGCACTTGGCCAGAATCGTGATCCCGCGCTCCTTCTCGAGATCGTTCGAGTCCATCGCGCGTTCCTCGACGCGCTGGTTGTCGCGGAAGGTGCCGGACTGACGGAAGAGCTGGTCGACGAGCGTGGTCTTGCCGTGGTCGACGTGTGCGATGATCGCCACGTTGCGGAGGTTCATGAGCGGTTTCCTGGAAGAAGTTGGCGCGCCCCCTACAGGAATTTGTGCGTTGCGGGAAGCACCGTGTTTCCCGCAGGATCGTTGAAGCAGTTGAAAGGAAGCGCGCATGGCCGACCCCCTCAAGATTCTGATTATCCTGGGCAGCGTACGCGAGGGGCGGATGGCCGAGCCGGTGGGCAATTGGGTGCTCGATCAGGCGCGAGAGCGGGCCGAGCTCGATTGCGAGCTGATCGACCTGAAGGACTGGAACCTGCCCTTCTATCCGTTCGCCAAGCCGCCGGCCGCGGGCGGCTATACCGATCCGCTCCAGCTGCGCTGGGCCGAGAAGATCGCGAGCGCGGACGGCTATGTGCTGATCGCGCCCGAGTATAACCACGGCCCGCCCGCGGTGCTCAAGAACGCGCTCGATTTCGTCTACGCCGAGTGGAACCGCAAACCGATGACCTTCGTCGGCTATGGCGGCAACGGCGGCGCCCGCTCGATCGAGCTGCTGACCTGCGTAGCGCGCGAGCTGCAGACTGCGCCGCTCGAGGCGTCGGTGCACATCATGGGCGTGTGGAGCAAGGTGAAGGACGGCGTGTTCACCGCGGACGAGAAGGACCTGCGCTGGATCGGCCATCTGTTCGACGAGCTGATCTGGTGGGGCCGTGCTCTCAAGGCCGCGCGCCTCTCGCAACCCCGCTGACCGCACCCTATCTGCGCCCGGTGCAGCCCTCCCCTATCACTGCCCGAATCGCCGACGGCGTCGCCTCGATCCCCGCGGGCGCGTGGGATGCGTGCGCCGGCACCGGCAATCCCTTCGTGCGGCATGCGTTTCTGGAGGTCCTCGAGCGCTCGGGCTCGGTGGGCGTGCGGGCCGGCTGGCAGCCGCTGCCGATCGTGATCGACGGGCCGGACGGCTCCGCTGCCGCGATCGCGCCCGCCTATGCGAAGTCGCACAGCCAGGGCGAATATGTGTTCGATCACGGCTGGGCCGATGCCTGGGAGCAGGCCGGCGGGCGCTATTATCCCAAGCTGCAGGTGGCGGTGCCCTTCACCCCCGTGCCGGGCCCGCGGCTGCTGCTGCGCGATCCCGCGCTCGCGCCGGCGCTGATCTCCGCGATCGAAGCGGTGACCGACCGGCATCGTCTCTCCTCGGCCCACGTGACCTTCCTCGACGAAGACCAGCGCGACTGGTTCGAAGCCGCGGGCTGGCTGATGCGGGCCGGCACGCAATTCCACTGGCTCAACCAGGGCTATGCGAGCTTCGACGATTTCCTGGGCGCGCTCGCCAGCCGCAAGCGCAAGGCGATTCGCAAGGAGCGCGCGCAGGCAATCGAGGGGCTTAGGATCCGCCATTTGACCGGCGCGGAGATCACCGAGGCGCATTGGGACGCCTTCTGGGCATTCTATCAGGACACCGGCTCACGCAAATGGGGGCGGCCGTACCTCACCCGCGCCTTCTTCTCGATGCTGGGCGAGGCGCTGGGCGACGACGTGCTGCTGATCCTGGCCGAGCGCGACGGACGACCGATCGCAGGCGCGCTAAACCTGGTCGGCGCCGATGCGCTCTACGGCCGTTATTGGGGCGCGATCGAGGAAGTCCCCTTCCTCCATTTCGAGCTCTGCTATTATCAGGCGATCGATGCGGCGATCGCACGCGGGCTGGCGCGGGTAGAGGCGGGCGCGCAGGGCGAGCACAAGCTGGCGCGCGGCTATGTGCCGGTCACCACCTGGTCGGCGCATTACATCCCCGATCCAGGCTTCCGCCGCGCGGTAGCCGATTTCCTGGAGCGCGAGCGCGAGGCCGTGGCGCACGAGCAGGAATTCCTGGGTGAGCTGACGCCCTTTCGCCGCGGCTGTTAGCGCTTCGGCGCCTCCGCCTCGGATGTGGGGGCCGGGCTCGCTTCCGGCTCGGGGCTGGCCTCTGGATCGGGCAGGTTGCTCGTCTGCTGGTGTCGTCCATCGGCGAGAATGATGTCGCGCTCCCAGCGCGGCACGGGCAGCTCGCCCGGCGCAATCACCGGCGCCGGAACGCTATGATCGACGCGGAACAGCGCGCTGGTCCCGTTGCGCCATATCGGCACCAGCCCCTGCTCGAAGCGCGGGTCGTACGCGGGCGGGCGGATCAGCCAGACATAGTCGAACGCGTCGCGCGGGAAGCGCGCGAGCGCCCAAGGGACCGGCCGCCACCATTCGCGCGGGCACTGGACGTCGGTGACGATCTGGGAGGGGTCATGGGCGAACCGCTGGGCGGCGGCGTAGCGCACCGTGAGCAGCTGGCCGCCCGGCATTGACCATTGGTCGTTGGTGTAGGCGAGCTTGCGTTCGAGCGCGAGCGCCGGAACGTGCTGGAGGCGCGTCATCCGCCATTCGTTGTAGCAGGTCTCACCGACGAACGAGACGAGCCGCGCGCCCACGGGCAGGTGATCGAGCGCCTTCAGCTCGCGATCATAGGCCCGGTCGTAGAGATAGAAGCTGTAGGTGGTCGCGCCGATCCGGACGAGGAAGAATGCCAGCCCCAGCGCCGCCACCGTCCCGGCCCCGCGGATCGACAGGCCGGGCTTGGCGCGGATCGCGATGATTCCGATCGCGAACAGGAAAGGGACCAGCCGCATGTCGGCATAGGCCGATCCGAACACGATCCGTGGAAGCAGGATATAGACCGCGAGCAGGAAGATGCCGGACAGCGCCAGATTGCGCGAATATTGGATGTTCGGATCGCGCACCGCCTTGAACAGCAGCAGGAAGAGGACTCCCACGCAGGCGAGATCGAAGAGCTGCCAGCGGTCGCGGAACACCTGGACGATCCAGAGCACCTTGGCGCGCCAGTTGAACCAGTCGCCGGTCTCGCCCGAGACACCGCCGCCGCTGCGCCACAGCAGCATGAGCGCGATCGGGGGCGCGAGGGCGAGGCAATGCAGGCCCGCATAGAAAGCCGGCACGACCCAGGCGCCGACAAGGTCCCGATACCACGGCAGGTCGCGATTGCGGCGCAGGTCGTGCTGGCGGATGAGCTCGGCCGAATAGGCGAGCACCCCCAGCGTGCCCCAACCGAAGGCATGGGTCACCCAGATCAGCGCCGAGATCGGCACGAACAGGAACAGCCGGAGCTTGAGATGGCCCAACCGCGCGAGCCGCAGCCACCAGCCAAAGGCGATCAGCGCCAGCGCCATCGACAGCGCGAAGTTGACGAAGCCGAAGTGGATCGGGAAGCTATAGGCCAGCGGCAGCGCAAAGAGCGCGGTGGCGGGAATCCGCCCATGGACCTCGCGCGCGATCATCAGCAGCCCGGCGACGGTCATCGCCGGAATGGTGATGATGATCAGCTTCACCGCGAGCTCGAGCCCGAAGATCGGCTCCGGCGGGATTACCAGCAGGTCGACCCCGAGGTTGCCCATCAGGCTCCACTCGAAATTATACCATTGCTGGAGGTGCGGGAACTGATCGTAGACGAGCTGGACCCGGTAACGGCCCATATGGCCAGGCAGATCGACCAGCGGCGGAATGTCCGGCCAGAGCAGGGGCAGCGTCGCCACCAGCGTGGCGAACGCTACGAACCACCGTGTCTGCCACCAATGCAGCGCGTCGCCCCTGTTCATCGGCGCGCTTCTAAGGAGCACACTGGAGGCCTGCAAGCGGAGGCTCGCTCGTCATCGTGAGCCCGCGCCTGAATTAGGCCGGGCAGTAGTCCAGGCGGCGGCGATCAACGGACCACGCGAAACAGCAGCGCCCCACCCTTCACCGGCACCGGGGCCAACCAACGCGGCGACGTACCTCCACGTAGGGCAGCGGCGAAACTGGCACGACGAGCCACTCCGGCTTCTGCAAGATCGCCTGGACAAAGCGCGAGGTAGTCGATCCGCAGGGCCCGGGCGGCTTCCTGCGCGCGGGACGCATCCCCGAGAAAAATGACATAGACCGCCCGATTTCCGACAGTGTTGCGGTGATAGGGGCCGGCGAGGGCACGATGTGGTGTCGCCGCTATGGTCCCTGCGCCGAGAT
This sequence comes from Sphingomonas radicis, assembly GCF_051400635.1. Taxonomy (NCBI): domain Bacteria; kingdom Pseudomonadati; phylum Pseudomonadota; class Alphaproteobacteria; order Sphingomonadales; family Sphingomonadaceae; genus Sphingomonas; species Sphingomonas radicis. The sequence continues at coordinate 1,339,063 of NZ_JBLFFG010000001.1, read as the reverse complement.
CGATAGAGGAGAGCAGCGTCCCCGCCGGAAGCTGGCCGAGCGCGGCCAGCAGCGCCGCCCGATCACAGCCGGGTGCAGCTTCGGTGACGGCTGGACCGGCGAAAGCGTGCGCAGCGGCAAACGGATAGACCAGTCCGGCCGAGCCCAGCCAGGCGCCTACGACCGAGACTGTGCCGTGCCGTCGTGCCTGGACGATCAGCGCGGCAAGCGCAGGAGCGGCGAGCATCGCCCCTGCATAGGCGCCGCGGATCTGCGCCAAGGTGAGTGCCAGCGCGCCGAGCTGCATTGCGAGCAATATTGCCCAACGGTGACCATTTTCGCGCTTCCAGGCGGCCGCGGCGGCCAGCACACCGGCGAACATCAACCCGGCATAGCCGACCGCATCCGCGAGCGGCGCGGCGAGCAGCGGTTGCGCCTCCTCCACGTTGGCGAGCCAGATTCGCGCGAGCAGCGGGTCCACGGCGCCATAGGGATGAAGGCATCCCGGTGACAGGAGCAGTGCAGCCGTCAGCCCCGCTCCTCCCGCGCCGACCGCAGCGGCAGCTCGGCCGCGTGCGCCGGACACGACGAAACTTGCGAGGGCGAGCGCCCCAAGGGCAAGCGCGCCGGCCTGGGCAGCGCGCCATGATTCTCGGGTGAAGCCATCGCACGCCGGATACTCCCACCCGCTCGTCCGGAGCACCGCAGCGGCAGCGGCCAGGGACAGGATCAATGCTGCCGCAAGGCCGCAAAGCCGGGCCTGAGCCTGCTTTCCCCCGGTGATCCACGACAGCATCGCCGCACTAGCGGCGATAGCGAGCAGCAGGGCGGTCTCCAGACCGATCGCCAGTGATGCCGTGATCGCCACGCCCGCCGCCGCCCCGCCGGCGAGCGAGCCCGCTCCGACCAGGCTGCGAACGACGACGAGCAGCAGCACGAGCTGGAGCCCGTGGTGATCGATCCTGCCCGGCAGGAACAAGGTGGTCGCCGGATAGGCGAGCGCTCCGATCGTAGCAGCGAGTGCTCCCGAGACACCGAGCGCACGGGCGATGCCGGCGACCAGCAGCAGCGCGGCGGCAAAGAGCACCACCGGCCAGATGGCGACCGCGGCGATTTCGGCACCGTGCATGCCAAGGACCGGTGCCAGCATGACGATGATCGCCGCAGGCGCGAGGTCTGGCAGGCGCGACCAGTGCATCTCGAGCCCCGGTGGGGGCCCCAATCGATGCTGGGCGAGGTCGCCGAACGCCTGGCCGTGGATCCAGTCGCGGATCTGCTGGAGGCGCATCATATCGTCGGTATCGGGGAGGCGTAGCGCAGCAAGGTCGGCCCAGCCGCGCAGTGTCGCCGAAAGCCCCAGCAGCAGCGCCAGCGCCAGCGCGGCCACGATGTCCAAATGAGCGAGGCGCGATGGTGCGGCAGCCATGCGTCATGCGTTAGGACGTAGCGGTTAATTCCGTGTTGATCTCGCTGCCAGGTTCAGTCGTCTCTTCCCCACCGCCAGCGCCATTCGCCGTCGGTCTTGATCCAGGCCAGGACGATGAACCCGACAAACAGCGGGACGAGCAGCGCCAGCCATATCGGTCCGCGCTGCTCGGCAAGCCGGCCGAGCAGGATCCCGCAGACGAGCACGACGAGCGTGAGGAGCCAACCCTGCCAGCTGGCGGGCACCGCCCCCAGGCCGAAGCGCTTCGGGCGGAACCAATAGCCCGGCCGCAGCCGCGGGGGTGCCGGCCGCGGCTCCTGGCGGATCGGCCCTGTCATCGTGCCAGCATCGCGACGCCCGCACCGAGGATCAGCACCGAAATGGCGGCGAGCCACGGGAGCCTGTGGCTGTTGCTGAAAGCGGCAATCATCATCACTCGTCTCCTTCCACTTTCCTCGGCGGTCGCCCGCGTTTTGCGCGGACCGGCTCCGCCAGCTTCACGCCGCGCCGGCTCAGTGCCTCCCGCAGGAGGCATTCGACCTGGGCGTTTACGCTCCTGAGATCGCTCGCCGCCGAGCGCTCGATCGCCGCGTAGAGTGCGGGATCGAGGCGCAGGGGAAATGCCTTTTTCTGCGGCGGTTGCGACACGAATTACGCCTTACTGGTACAGCGAGCCTGCATTGACGACCGGCTGGGTGTCGCGCTCGCCGCACAGCACCACCATCAGGTTCGAAACCATCGCCGCGCGGCGCTCGTCGTCGAGGTGGACCACGTTCTTGGCCGAGAGTTGTTCGAGCGCCATTTCGACCATGCCCACCGCTCCTTCGACCAGCGTCTGGCGCGCCGCCACCACTGCCTGCGCCTGCTGGCGCCGCAGCATCGCGCCTGCGATCTCCTGCGCATAGGCGAGATGGGTGAAGCCGCATTCATCGACGGTGATGCCCGCCACGCGCAGCCGCTCGATCAGCTCTTCGCGCAGCTCGCCGCCGACCTGATCGTGATTGCCGCGCAGCGTGACCTCCTGATGCTCGAAATCGTCATAGGGGTAGCGTGAGCCGATCGTGCGCACCGCTGCCTCGATCTGCACCACGACGAATGCCTTGTAATCATCGACGTCGAACAGCGCCTGGGCCGTGTCGGTCACGCGCCACACCACCTGCGCCGCCATCTCGATCGGATTGCCGCGAAGGTCGTTCACCTTGATCCGCTCCGAAATGATGTTGTTCGAGCGCACCGAGACCTTCTTCTTGAGCATCCAGGGCCAGGTCCAGCGCAGGCCGGGGGTGCGATCGGTGCCACGATACTCGCCGAACAGCAGGATCACCGCCGCCTGGTTGGGCTGGAGCAGGTAGAAACCGCAGGCAACGAAGAGGAAAGCGAAGGTGGCGATCAGGAATGTGGAAACCACCAACGCATCGGATATGCGCCCGATCTGCATGAAACCCGCCACCGCCGGTGCGAGCGTGAGCAGCAGCGCGAGCAACATGCCATAGCCGCTTATCGTGCGCGCCGCGCTCTCGCTGCTCTGGCGAAGCGCCGAGGCATTGCTGCGAACATCCGTCATCTCTTCCCTCCCGTAATTGTGATATCTTATTTATATCGAATTCGAGGAAGCCACAAGCGGGAATCGGAATGGCCCGGAGACGACAACGCCGCCGCGGCGCGGAGCCGCGACGGCGCTTCCGATGGCCTGCCGCACAAGGTGCGGCGCCGGCTCAACTGATGACGATCGTCACCGCGCGGCGGTTCTGGGCCCAGCTCGCGTCGTCCGAGCCGAGCGCGATCGGGCGTTCCTTACCGTAGCTGATCGTGGTGATGCGCGTGGGCGAGACGCCGCGTGCGGCCAGATAGTTCTTGGCGGCATTGGCGCGGCGGTCGCCGAGCGCGAGGTTGTATTCGCGCGTGCCGCGTTCGTCGCAATGCCCCTCGATCGTGATCCGCGTGTTGGGGTTCGTGGTGAGCCACTGCGCCTGGCTGTCGAGGATCGCGCGTGCCTCGGGATCGATGTCATATTGATCCAGCGCGAAATGGACCGTGTCGCTGGTCACTTCGCGCTTGAAGCGTTCGTTGAGCGCGTTCGAGCCATATTGATCGGCATCGCCGGTGTCGGTGACCGGCGGCGCGGTCTCGGCCGGCGCCGGCGGAAGCACATCGGGCTTCTTCTTGGCGCAGCCCGCGGTCGCGACCAGCGCTGCAACCAGCACCAGGCTGGTGGTGAGTTTGGCCATCGTCTTTATTCCTCCTTATTGAATTGCGTGACCCGAGCAGGCGAACGGCCCGTCGTGAGCGTAACGATTTCTATTGCCGAATGGGTCCCCAATTTGGGTCCGAGCCGTCGAGCGGCGTGGGGATGCGGCGCGCGTTGCTGCCGGTGAGGTCCACCGACCAGAGATCGGGCCGGCCGGAGCCCTGCGCCGAACGGAAGAACATCAGCACGCGGCCGTTGGGCGACCAAGTCGGCCCCTCGTCGCCCCAGCTGTCAGTGAGCAGGCGTTCGCCGCCGCCCGACGGACTCATCACGCCGATGCGGAAAGCGCCGCCGCCCTGGCGCGTGAACGCGATCAGATCGCCGCGCGGGCTCCACACCGGAGTAGCATAGCGGCCACCGCCGAAGCTGATGCGGCGCTGGTTCGATCCGTCCGCGTTCATCACATAGAGCTGCTGCGTGCCGCCGCGGTCGCTTTCGAACACGATCCGGTTGCCGTCGGGCGAATAGCTGCCGCCGGTGTCGATCCCCGGCGAATTGGTGAGCCGCTGCGGCTCGCCGCCGCCGACGGCGACCCGATAGATATCGGTGTTCGATGCGACCGACATCGAGAAGAGCACCCAGCGGCCATCGGGCGAGAAGCGCGGCGCGAAGTTGAGATTGACGTTGGTGACCAGCCGGCGGTTCGACCGCGCGGCCATGTCGTACACCCAGATCGACGGGCGGCGGCCCTCATAGCTCATGTAAACGATCGCGTTCTGCCGGGGCGAGAGCCGCGGGGTGATCACGATGTTCTGGCCGTTCGTCAGGAAGCGGTGGTTCGCCCCGTCCTGATCCATGATCGCGATCTGCTTGCGGCGCTTGTTCTTGGGGCCCTGCTCGGCGACATAGACGACCTGGCTGTCGAAATAGGGGCCCTCGCCGGTGAGGCGGGTGTAGATCGCGTCGGCGCATTTGTGCGCGGCGCGGCGCCAGTCGGCGGGCGAGACGACGAAGCCCTGGCGGACCAACTCGGTCTGGAGCGCGACGTCGTAGAGATAGCAGCCGACGGTGAGGTTTCCGTTAGCGCCCGCGCGGACATAGCCCTGGACCACCGCCTGGGCAGAGCGTGCGCTCCAGCCGGCATAGTTGGGAACGGTAACTTCCGAGAAGGCGATCCCCGGGACCGCGCCTGGGCCGAGCGTCTTGAACAAGCCGGTGTTGCGCAGATCGTCTTCGATCACCTGCGCCAGCTTACGCCCGAGCTCGTCGGTGGAGCCGGCGGCGGTCGACACCACCTGCGCGGTGGGCAGCGCGGGAATCGCCAGCACCAGATCCTGCGCCGCCTGGTTGGTGACGTCGACACGCAGCACGGTTTCGGCCTGACCGGGGTCCTGCGGCTGCACGGCAGCGGGGGGTGGAAGCTGCGGTGCATCCTGCGCATGCGCGAAGGGAATGGCGCTCGCTGCCAGCAGGAGCATCGCCGTAAGTCGGATGACCTTCATCGTCACAAACCCTCGTATAGTGTCGGTGCTATCGTCTTCCACGCATCATAATATTGCGCAGGCAGCTTGAACGGTGCGGCGAGCTGGACGGCGCGGAGCGCGCGCTCGCGGTGGAGATCGGCCTGGGCGCGATTGCTCGCGGTCACGCCCGTCTGCGTCACGCGCGGCTGGCCGACGATAGCGCCATTGCGATCGAGCTGCACCTGGACGGTGGTGCGCAGCTTGTCCGAATCGGCGCCGCTCGGCGGCTTCCAGCGCGGCTTGATCTGGCGCAACACCTCCGCGGCGAGCGCTGACTGGACTGCAGGCCCGGCCTTGACGGCAGGCGGCGTGGTCGCCTTGCCCTTGCTCGGCTGATCCTTGAGGCCCGCGACGATGCCATCGAGTGCGCCGCTTGCGCGAATCTCGCGCTTCGGCTGGGACTTGGGCTGTGCTTTGGCAGGCGCGGCCTTGGGCTGCTGCTTGGGAGCTGGACGCGCCTTTTCCGCGGGCGCCGGCTTGGGCGGGGTGGGTTCAGGCTTCGCGACCGGCTGCGGATCGGGCTGATCCACGGGTTCGGGCGGCGCAGTGTCGGGTTCGAGCGGCGCCTCGACTGGGGAAAGCCGGGCGGCGACATCCTCCTGGTGCGGCACCGGCGCCTGGCTTTCGAGCCCCACTTCGTCGGTGAGCGAGACTTCGATCGGCGCGCTCTGGAGCTGGAGCGGATTGGGCGTGGCGAGGAAGCCGACCGACAGCAGCCCGAACAGCGCAAGATGGCCGATCGCGGCAATGCCAAGCCCAGCTACTTCGGACCGAGTCACTACTCGTCCCTCACTTGCTCGCGGCGCTGGTGATGAGCGAGACGCGATTGAGGCCGGCGCGGTTGAGCTCGCCCATCACGCGCATCACCTTACCATAGCCAAGGCCCTGATCCGCGCGAAGATAGACCTGGGGCGGCTTGCCGTCGGCGCCGGTGCGCGCGGCGATCTGCTCGAGCGCCGCCGCCAGCGCATCGTCGGCGACGGGGGCGTCGTCGACGAACACCTGGCCCGCTTCGTCGACGGCGATCTGGACGGGCTTCTGGTCCTGTTCGAGCGCCTTGGCGCGGCTCTCGGGCAGGTTCACGGGCACGCCCGCGGTGAGCAGCGGCGCCGTGACCATGAAGATGATCAGCAGCACCAGCATCACGTCGACCAGCGGCGTGACGTTGATCTCCGCCATCGGCGCGCGGCGGCCGCGGCCCTTGTTGGAAGGGAGGTGCATGGCCATGCCCTAGATCCTCCTCCCAAGGGGGAGGGGGACCATGCGAAGCATGGTGGAGGGGTATTCCCCTTCCTGTAAGGTCGACACCCCTCCACCACGCGCTACGCGCGCGGTTCCCCTCCCCTTACAGGGGAGGATCAAGGAGCGCGCCTCCATCACGCCTCCATCTCCAGCCGGCGGCTGAGCGTGGCGTGGAAGCCGTCGGCGAAGCGGTTGAGCCGTGCCTCGACGCGATTGATGCGGTGCGAATAGCGATTGTAGGCGATCACCGCGGGGATGGCGGCGAACAGGCCGATCGCCGTGGCGAACAGCGCCTCGGCGATGCCTGGCGCGACCACCGCGAGCGACGAATTCTGCTCGGCGGCGATGCTGGTGAAGCTGCGCATGATCCCCCAGACGGTGCCGAACAGCCCGACGAAGGGCGCGACCGAACCGACGGTGGCGAGGAAATTGAGCCGATCGGCGAGGCGATCGACTTCCATGGCGATCGCAGCGCCCATCGCCGTCGCCAGCCGCTCGCGGGTGCCGTCGCGGTCGATCGACTTGCCCGAGGTGGAGCGGCGCCATTCGGTGACGCCGGCCAGGAAGATGCGGGCGATCGGCTGGTCGCGGGTGGCCATGCGGCGGTGGAAATCATCGATGTCGTCGGCCTCGCGATATTCGACCTCGAACTGATCGATCCCCTTCTTCACGCTGCCGATGCGGAAGCCGAAGCTCAGGATGATCGCCCAGGTCCAAAGGCTCGCCAGCAGCAGGCCGATCATGACGCCGCGGACCACCCAGTCCGCCTGGAGAAACAGGCCAATGGGCGACATGGTCGCAGCGTCGGTACTCATGAATTCCATGACGAGATCAGATCCCCTTCCACAACAACGGTTCGAACGCCGCCATCCACTCGGCCGGCTGGCGCCGCGGCCGCCCGGACGGGGAGACGAACGCCGCCTCGACCTCCGCTTCGGCCAATATGGTTTCGCCCCGCATGACTCGTTGCTGAATGACCACGGCAACGGGACGCAGCGACACAAGCCGGCTCACGACGCGAAGTTCCTCGCCGAGCCGGGCGGGGGCGCGATAGACGATGTGGAGGTCGCGGACGACATAGACGCCCTCCCCGCCTTCGAACGCCGAACGCTGGTCGATGCCGGCGGCGACGAGCATGTCGGAGCGGGCGCGCTCCATGAAACGGAGGTAATTGGCGTGATAGACCACTCCCGTAAGGTCGGTGTCTTCGAAATAGACGCGCAGGACGAACTGGTGCTCGAGGCCCAGGAAACGGCCGACCGCGGGTAGAGCCTCCATGCCCCCGGCCTTAACCAAGCGATCCGCGCGGGGGAACCCCTGCGGTCAGTCGAACAGCCCCTCCTGCGCGGTGGGCGGCGGGTCCAGCCCGAGATGCTTCCAGCCCGCGGCGTTGAGGCAGCGCCCCCGCGCCGTCCGTGCAATCATCCCGATCTGGATCAGATAGGGCTCGATCACTTCCTCGATCGTGTCGCGCGGCTCGCTGAGCCCGGCGGCGAGCGTCTCCACGCCCACCGGGCCGCCGCGATAGATGTCGGCGATCATCATCAGATAGCGCCGGTCCATATTGTCGAGCCCGAGCGCATCGACTTCGAGCCGAGTGAGCGCAGCGTCGGCCGCCACGGCATCCACCACCGCGCGCCCCGCGACATTGGCGAAGTCGCGCACGCGGCGGAGCAGCCGCCCGGCGATGCGCGGCGTGCCGCGGGCGCGTCGGGCGATCTCGCGCGCGCCGTCCGGGGCGACATGGAGATCGAGCAGATTGGCGGCGCGGGTGACGACGCGCTCGAGCTCCTCGACCGTATAGAACTGGAGCCGCACCGGAATCCCGAACCGGTCGCGCAGCGGCGTGGTGAGCAGCCCCTGGCGGGTGGTGGCGCCGACCAGGGTGAAGCGCGGCAGATCGATCCGCACCGAGCGTGCCGAGGGTCCCTCGCCGATCATCAGGTCGAGCGCGCGGTCCTCCATCGCGGGATAGAGGACCTCCTCGACCGCGGGATTGAGGCGATGGATCTCGTCGATGAACAGCACGTCGCCGTCCTCGAGATTGGTGAGCAGCGCGGCGAGATCGCCCGACTTGGCGATCACCGGGCCCGAGGTGGAGCGGAAGCCGACGCCCATCTCGCGCGCGATGATCTGCGCGAGCGTGGTCTTGCCGAGCCCGGGGGGGCCGAAGAACAGGACATGGTCCAGCGCGTCGCCGCGCTGGCGGGCGGCGTCGATGAAGACGCGCAGGTTCTCGCGCGCGGCGCGCTGGCCGACGAACTCGTCGAGCGACTTGGGGCGCAGCGCGGCGTCCACGTCCTCGGGGCGGCGCGAGGCGGTGAGGATGCGGTCGGCGTCGGTCAATGCGTCATCGCTTTCAGCAGATCGTCGGACGTCAGCTTGGCCTGCCGCAAGATGCCCCCCAAAGTCCCTTTCTTCAGTTCCGGATGTAGCGGAACGATGCATACAGAGTCGCCTCGGCGAAGCTTCACATGGCTGCCGCGCTGGCCCGCCTGCTCGAACCCGAGCCGCTCAAGTGCGCGCACCAGTTCCCGCCCGGATATGGACGGCAGCTTAGGCATGCTCCCCGACGGTCACAGTGGTGACGATCGGCGCGCCCGAGAAGTGGATCGGCTCGTCCTCGAGATAAAGCTCTATTGCCTCGCGCAATGCGGCGAGAGCCTCCTCGACGGTCTCGCCCTCGGTCGTAGTTCCGGTTTCGGGGTTGAAGGCGACGTAACCGCCCTCCTCCGCCGGAGTCAGTACCGCGGTCACTTGCATGGTTCGATCCTTCCGTCCGACACGTTACTTCGCCGCCTTCCTGAGCGCCAGCCGCACCAGCGCGTCCAAGCTCGCGCCATCGCCGAGTTCGTCGTTGGCGGCGTTGACTGCAGTGGAGGCTTCGGCGGGCTTGAAGCCGAGGTTGAGGAGTGCGGAGACGGCGTCCGCCGCCGCACCGCCCGCGGGAACCGGGGCCGCGCCTGCGCCGCCGAGGGCGATGCCGCCGGCCTTGTCCTTGAGTTCGTTGACGATGCGCTGGGCGAGCTTGGGGCCGACTCCGTTGGCGCGCGCGATCGTCGCAGCGTCTGCGCGGGCGACGGCGGTGCGCAGCTCGTCCGGGGTGAGCAGCGACAGGATCGCGAGCGCGACCTTCGAGCCCACGCCCTGGACCGAGGTGAGCAGGCGGAACCAGTCCCGCTCGTCGGCAGTGGCGAAGCCCATCAGCCGGATCGAATCCTCCGAGACGAGCATCACCGTGTGCACCGTCACCGCCGACCCGGTGCTGCCGAGCTTGTCGAGCGTCTTGGCCGAGGCTCCAACCAGATAGCCGACGCCGTTCACGTCGATCACGGCATGATCGCTGCCGGTCGCGGCGAGCTGGCCCTTGAGGTGCGCGATCACGCCGGCACCGCCCGATGTTCAACCGAACGGTTGAGCGAACCGGTTGACTTGCTTGACTCGATTCGCGGTTTTTCGCGCGGGGCGTCGGCGAGGCAGGCGGCCGGAAAGTGCATGGCCGGTACATAAGCGGAACGCGCCCATATAGGAAAGCGAAATCAGGCGCGGTGGCGGGCAGTGGCGAGATGGTGGGCGTGGCAGATCGCGACGGCGAGCGCGTCGGCGGCATCGGGGCCCGCGATTTTCACGCCGGGGAGCAGCCGCGACACCATCGCATGGACCTGCGCCTTTTCGGCCGCGCCGGTGCCGACCACGGCCTTCTTGACCACGCTGGGCGTGTATTCGCCGACATCGAGCCCCGCGCGGGCGGCGGCGCAGAGCACGACGCCGCGGGCCTGGCCGAGCTTGAGGGTCGACTGGGCGTTGGAATTGACGAAGACTTCCTCGCACGCGGCGGCTTCCGGCGCGTGATCGATGATGAGGGCGGCGAGCATCGCGTCGAGATGCGCGAGCCGCCGGGCGAGCGGGGCCTGGGGATCGGTCTTGAGCTTGCCGTTGGCGAGGTGCGAGAGGCGGTTGCCCTCGGCGCGGATGATGCCCCATCCGGTGGTGCCGAGCCCGGGGTCGAGGCCGAGGAGGATCATGGCCTAAGCCCCTCCCGCTTGCGGGAGGGGAACGCCATCAACCCAGCTTCTCCATGACTTCGTCGGAGACTTCGTAATTGCCCCAGACGGTCTGGACGTCGTCGTCGTCGTCGAGCGTGTCGATGAGCTTGAAGAGCGTGGCGGCATCGTCGGCGTCGACGCTCACCATGGTCTGCGGCTTCCATGCGAGCTTGGCGCCCTCGGGCTCGCCGAGTACGGGCTCGAGCGCTCGGGCGACTTCGTGGAGGTCGGCCTGGGCGGTCCAGATCTCGTGGCCGTCCTCGCTGCTGGTCACGTCCTCGGCGCCCGCGTCGAGCGCGGCTTCGAACACCTTCTCGGCATCGCCGGCGCTCGCGGGATAGGTGATCAGGCCCATCCGGTCGAAGCCGTGGCTGACCGAACCCGAGGCGCCGAGGTTCCCGCCGTTCTTCGAGACGGCGGTGCGGACGTTGGTGGCGGTGCGGTTGCGGTTGTCTGTCAGCGCTTCGATGATCAGCGAGACGCCACCCGGGCCGAAGCCCTCGTAGCGGACTTCCTCATAGTTCTCCGCATCGCCGCGCGAGGCCTTGTCGATCGCGCGCTGGATGTTGTCCTTGGGCATCGACGCGGCCTTGGCGGCGTTGACCGCCGCGCGCAGGCGCGGGTTCATGTCCGGATCGGGGGCGCCCATCTTGGCCGCGACGGTAATTTCGCGGCTGAGCTTCGAAAATGCCGCCGAGCGCTTCTTATCCTGCGCGCCCTTGCGGTGCATGATGTTCTTGAATTTGGAATGGCCTGCCATTGCGCTCTCGTGTGAATTCGGTCGCGCGTCTCTAGGACAGCGGGTGGGCGCGGGGCAATGCCTGAGGTTTTTTGGGTTCACGCGAAGGCGTGAACCCGAGTTCAGCCCAAAGTTACGGCCGTGCCCGAAACGGAGACCATCAGCATCGAGCCGCCCTGGCCGATCACTTCATAGTCGAAGTCGACCCCGATCACCGCGTTGGCGCCGAGCGCCTGCGCTTCCGCCTCGAGCTCTTCGAGCGCGGTCTTGCGCGCCTCGCGGAGCGGACGTTCGTAGCTGGCGGTGCGGCCGCCCACGATATCGCGGATGCCGGCGAAGAGATCGCGGAAGATGTTGGCGCCGATGATCACTTCGGAGGTCACGATGCCATGGTAGCTCGTGACCGTCCGGCCTTCGATCGTGGGGGTCGTGGTGACGATCATCGGTGCGCTCTCCGCTTGGTGGAGCGTTCAGCCTAGCTGAAAACGCGTCAGATGCCGAGCGCCTGCTTGTAGGTCTCGAGCAGCATCTCGGCCTCGTCGCGGTGGTGCTTCTCCATCTTCCGCAGCCGAACGATCGAGCGCATCGTCTTGACGTCGAAGCCGGTCGACTTGGCTTCGGCGTAGACGTCCTTGATGTCGTCCGCGATCCCCTTCTTCTCCTCCTCGAGCCGCTCGATGCGTTCGATGAAGAGGCGCAGCTGCTCGGCGGAAATCGAATCGGACAAGGGAGTCTCCTGAAGGCGTGAAGAATGGGAAAGCGGCGCGATTAGTGGACGCGACGGCGCGGCTCAAGCCCGCGCGTGCGCAAGAGCGGATCAGCGGCCAGGATCGGTCATCGAGGGCGGGTCGCTCGCGGGGAAGCTGTCGTCGAGCGCATCGTCGAGCAGCGCCTCGACATGGTTGCGCTTCATGCTCTCGTTCATCCGCTCGATCTGCTCGGGGGTGGCTTCGAGCTGGTGGCGCGCCTTCCACTCGGCGAACGGCATCGCATAGATGATCTCGCGCGCCTGGTCCCTGGTCAGCGAGGGATCTGCCTCGGCGATCCAGTCGGCCAGGCAGTTGCGGCAGAAGCCGGCGAGCCCCATCAGATCGATGTTCTGCGCATCGGTGCGATGCCGCAAATGGCGGACGAGGCGCCGGAACGCCTTGGCTGCCGTTGCGTCATCCAAGGTTTCGAGCGTCGGCACATTCACCTCCGTGGTTGATCCGCCCGCATTAAAGGTTAGAGGCGAGCGCGCACAAGGGATGACAAATATGACCAAGGCGATCGCCCCCCGTTCCCGCAAAGTCCGCGTCCTCGCGACGCTGGGCCCTGCGAGCAGCACACCCGAGATGATCCAGCAGCTGTACGAGGCCGGCGCCGACGCCTTCCGGATCAACATGAGCCACGGCGACCAGGCATCGAAGGTGCCGCTGTTCGAGGCGATCCGCGGACTGGAGAAGAAGCTGGGGCGTCCGACGACGATCCTGGCCGATCTGCAGGGGCCGAAGCTGCGCGTGGGCAAGTTCGCCGAGGGACGGGTGATGCTCGAGACCGGGCAGACCTTCGTGCTCGACCGCGACGCGACGCCGGGCGATTCGACCCGCGTCCAGCTGCCGCACCGCGAGATCTTCGAGGCGGCGCACGAAGACGCGCGGCTGCTGCTCGACGACGGCAAGCTGGTGCTGCGTGTGACCGAAGCGACACCGGACAAGCTGACGACGGTGGTCGAGGTCGGCGGCGCGCTTTCGAACAACAAGGGACTCAACGTCCCCGACATGGTGCTGCCGCTCGCGGCGCTGACCGAAAAGGACCGCAGCGACCTTTCCTTCGCAGTCGAGCAGGGCGCCGACTGGATCGCGCTGAGCTTCGTCCAGCGGCCCGAGGATCTGATGGAGGCGCGGCGGCTGATCGGCGGCAAGACCGCGCTGCTCGCCAAGATCGAGAAGCCCAGCGCGATCGCGCGGCTCGACGAGATCATGGAGCAGTGCGACGGCGTGATGGTCGCGCGCGGCGATCTGGGCGTCGAGCTGCCGCCGCAGAGCGTGCCGCCGCTCCAGAAGCGGATCGTCGAGACCGCGCGCCGCATGGGCCGGCCGGTGATCGTCGCGACTCAGATGCTCGAATCGATGATCGAATCGCCCTCCCCCACCCGCGCCGAAGTCTCCGACGTCGCGACAGCGGTGTACGACGGCGCCGACTCGATCATGCTCTCGGCCGAAAGCGCGGCGGGCAAATGGCCGATCGAATCGGTGGCGATGATGAACTCGATCGCCGACGCAGTGGAACGCGACCCCGCGCACGGCGACCGCGTCCACTTCACCGTCACGCGGCCCGATCCCACCACTGCCGACGCGCTGGCCGAGGCGGCGAAGAACATCGCGCGCACCGTATCGGCGTCGGCGATCGTCTGCTTCACCAGCTCGGGATCGACCGCACGCCGGATCGCGCGCGAGCGGCCGACCGTGCCGATCATGGTGCTGACGCCGAAGCTCGAGACTGCCCGGCGCACGGGCCTGCTGTGGGGCACGCACGCCGTGCACACCCGCGACGTCGAATCGTTCGAGGAAATGGTCGCCAAGGCCAAGCGCATGGCGCTGCGCCATCATCTGGCGGCAGCGGGCGACCGCGTGGTGGTGTGCGCCGGCGTGCCGTTCAAGACGCCGGGATCGACCAACGTGCTCCACGTCGTCACCATCGTGGGCGACGAGCTCAAGAACTACAGCGGGCCCAGCGAGAGCTGAGAATTCAGGCGAAGCGATAGACCGCCGGGTGCTCCTGCAGCTTACCGTCGCGCGTGAGCAGCTTCGCGCTTAGTTGCTGAGCGTGGAGCAGAAGAAGCTCGTCGAACGGATCGGTATGCTCCACCGGCGGCGTCAGTTCTGTAGCGATGTCCGCGCCCGATAGCTCAGCGAGTGGCAACCCATTCGCCTCGATCAGCGCCAACGCCTTGGCCGGACTGAGCGCATTGTGCGGCTTGCCCCGCTGCTCGAGTGCCCGCCACTTCAAGCGGATTTCGAGCAGCGAAATGCTCGATACCATCAGATCGCTTTCGCCACCCAACACCGCACGCTCCCGTGCCCTGAGCACCTCTGGAGCGTTCGTGATCCAGATCAGGAAATGCGTGTCGAGCAGCAGCCTCATTCGGGCTCGATATCTGGATTGTCGTCGAGCCCGAGCACTTTGCGGCTGAACGCGGGATCATCGAATTCCGTCGGCCAGAGATCGTCGATATCGAGCTTGTCCAGCCCCAGCTCCTTGCGGACACGCGCGGCACGCTCGAAATCGAAGCCTTTCTTCTTCGGCGGCGGCGGCCCCAGCTCGGCAATCGGTTCGCCGTTCTTAGTGATGGTGATGCGCTCGCCCTTCTCCGCCGCTTCGAGCGCGGCGGCAAAATTGGCGCGGGCTTCGCGGACCGACATCTTCATGGCTCGACTCCGATCGTGTACACGGTGTACACGAACTGGATCGATCAAACAAGCAATCCCAGCCGGACCAGCTCGGCGCGGAAGGCGGGGGCGTCGGTAAAGAGCAGCGCGTGGATGCCTGCCTTGCACGCGCCCTCGACATTGGCGGGGCTGTCGTCGACGAAGACTGCGTCGGGGCCGGCGAGGCCGAAGCGCTTGAGCGCGAGGTCGTAGATTGCGGGATCGGGCTTCACGAGCTTCTCGTCCCCCGAGACGACCACGTCGCGGAAGCGGCCGAACAGCTCCCGGTGCTGCGGCACCCAGGCGCGCCAGAACTCGCCCGAGAAATTGGTGATCGCGAACAGCGGGACACCGGCCGAATCGAGTTCCTCGACGATCTCGGCCATGCCCTCGACCGCGGGGCCGACCGAATCGTTGAAGCGCGGACCCCAGGCGGCGATCAGCTCGGCATGCTCGGGATGCTCGGCGATCAGCTCCGCCGAAGTCTCGGCGAAGGGGCGGCCGGCATCATGCTGGAAGTGCCATTCGCGCGTGACGACCTGCGCCAGAAACGCTTCGAGCGCCTGACCGTCGATCAGGCGCTCGTAGAGATACCGCGGATCCCAGTGGAAGAGGACGTTGCCGACATCGAAGATGACGGCGGACGGCTTCTTCACGGCCGGAATTAGCCCTGGCGGGCCTTGAACCGACGGTTGGTCTTGTTGATCACGTAGATCCGGCCACGGCGGCGGATCACGCGGTTGTCGCGGTGCCGCCCCTTGAGCGACTTCAATGAATTCACGATCTTCATGACCGATTCGCTTCTCAAACTATCTGGAATGCCGGAAAAGAGGCGCCCGCCTATAGTCGCGAGGCCGCCAAGTCAAGGCATAGCGGGTGGGGAACGAGTCGAACACCGCAGGGTTGATCCTGCGGCGGAACGGTGCTTTCGCAGGATGGGAGGTGCGTGTCTAATGAATAGGAAGATAAGCCTGGCGATCGCAGCCGCGGCGCTGCTCGCGGGCGGATGCGCCCAATCCTACCGCCCGTCGCCGGTCGACGTGACGCGTTACCACCTGGGCCAGCCGTTCGAGCGCACGACCGTGACGATCGAGCCGATGCAGGGCTCCGGTACGCCGAGCCCCGAATATCAGATGTACGCCGATGCCGTGGCCGCCGAGCTCGCGCAGCTGGGCTATGTCCGCTCCACCAGCAACATGCCCTCCGGCTACATCGCCGGGGTGGCCTTCATCCGCGCGCCCAAGGGCATGTTCCGCGAAAGGCCGCCGGTCTCGATCGGCGTCGGCGGCGGCAGCTACAGCGGCGGCTGGAGCGGCGGCGGCGGTGTGGGCGCGGGGGTGAGCTTCGGCGTCGGCGGCAAGACGCGCCAGGTGGTGAGCTCCGAGCTGTGGGTCCAGCTGCGCCGGCGCAGCGACAACACCGTGATCTGGGAAGGCCGCGCGCTGACCGATTCGGTCAGCGGCACCAGCGGCAGCGACCCGCGCGATCAGGCGGCGCGGCTCGCCGATGCGCTGTTCCAGGGCTTCCCAGGCGAGTCGGGCGTGACTACCACGGTCAAATGAGCATCACGATCAACGCCGCGTTCGACGGCGGCAACATCCGCCTGGTCGGCATCGAAGGCGACCGCGTGGACCTGGAAATCGTTCAGGACCACGAGTCCGAATTCTACCAATGGTTCCACTTCCGCCTCGCCGGCGCGAAGGGGCGGACGCTGACCTTCCGCATCGTCAACGCGGGCGGCGCGGCCTATGCCTTCGGCTGGCCGGGGTACAAGGCGCGCTGGAGCACCGACCGCGAGAACTGGCGCACGACCGACACCAGCTATGCCGAAGGGGTGCTGAGCTTCACGCACGCGATCGATAGCGACATCGTCTGGTTCGCCTATTTCGCGCCCTATTCGATGGAGCGGCACCATGATCTGGTGACGCGGATCGCAGGCAGGCCCGGCGTTTCGCACCGCGAGCTGGGCGTGACGCTGGACGGGCAGCCGATCGACTATCTGACGCTGGGCGAAGGCCCGAAGCAAGTGTGGCTCTATGCCCGCCAGCACCCCGGCGAGACGATGGCCGAATGGTGGATGGAAGGCGCACTGGAGAAGCTGACCGACCCCGGCGACGCCACTTCGGCAGCGCTGCGCGCCAAGGCGACGTTCCACATCGTCCCCAACATGAATCCCGACGGGTCGCGCCGCGGGCACCTGCGCACCAATGCCGCGGGCGTGAACCTCAACCGCGAATGGCACGCGCCGACGCCCGAGCGCAGTCCCGAGGTGCTCGCGGTCCGAAACCGGATGGACGAGACCGGCGTCGACTTCGCGATCGACGTGCATGGCGACGAGGCGATCCCGGCGAACTTCCTGGCGGGATATGAGGGCATCCCGGGCTGGACCGACGCGCACGGCGAGAAATTCTACGAATATGCGCGGCGGCTGGCCGCAGGTACGCCCGAGTTCCAGCTCGACCTGGGCTATGAGAAGTCGGCGCCAGGGCAGGCCAATCTATCGATGTCGACCAACCAGCTCGCGGAGCGATTCGGGGCGGTATCGATGACGCTGGAGATGCCGTTCAAGGACCATGAGGCCAATGCGGACGCCGAATTCGGCTGGTCGCCGGCGCGGTGCAAGGTGCTCGCGCACGCGTGCCTGGACACGCTCGCCGGCTTCATCGACGAGCTGTGATGGAGATCCGCGAGGGAGGGCTGGACGAGCCGCAGGTGATCGCGCTGCTGCGCTTCCACATGGAGAACATGCTCGCCAATTCCCCCAAGGACAGCTGCCATTTTCTCGATCTGTCAGGGCTGCGCGCGCCCGGAGTGAGCTTCTGGAGCGTGTGGGACGGCGATGCGCTGCTCGGCGTGGGCGCGCTCAAGCAGCTCGATGCGGAGCACGGCGAGGTCAAGTCGATGCGTACCGCCCCCGACCAGCTGCGCAGCGGCGTGGGTGCAGCACTGGTGAGCCACGTGCTGAGCGTGGCGCGCGAGCGCGGGTACAAGCGGCTCAGCCTGGAGACGGGGAGCGGCGTAGCGTTCGAACCGGCGCATGCGCTCTACCGGAAGTTCGGATTCACCGACTGCCCGGCGTTCGGCGACTATCCGGACGATGATCCGTTCAGCCGGTTCATGACGCGGGTGATTTGAACGGCGCATCAATCCGCCCCCGCCAGGGGGAGGTGTCAGCCGAAGGCTGACGGAGGGGGAGGAAGCCAGAACGCATCAGCCGCGTGCGTCCTCCCCCTCCGTCGCGCTTCGCGCGCCACCTCCCCCTGGCGGGGGAGGATTGACGCAGCCCGCTTGCCCCCTGCGGCTCAGCCGCTAAGGACCTCGGCAAACAGCAGCCTAGAGGACCCCCCATGCCCAAGCTCGTCCTGATCCGCCACGGCCAGTCCGCCTGGAACCTGGAAAACCGCTTCACCGGATGGTGGGACGTCGACCTGACCGAGCTGGGCGTCAAGGAAGCCTGGGCGGCGGGCGAGCTGATGAAGGAGCGCGGGCTCGACTTCGACATCACCTTCACCAGCTTCCAGAGCCGCGCGATCAAGACGCTCAACCTGGCGCTGGAAGCGATGGGGCGGCTGTGGCTGCCGACCGAGAAGGACTGGCGCCTGAACGAGCGCCACTATGGCGGGCTGACCGGCCTCAACAAGGCCGAGACCGCGGCGCTCCACGGCGACGATCAGGTCAAGATCTGGCGCCGCAGCTTCGACGTGCCGCCGCCGCTTCCCGAGGAAGGTTCGCCCTGGGATCTGGCCAAGGACGAGCGCTATAAGGGGGTGCCGATCCCGCAGACCGAGAGCCTGAAGGACACGATCGCGCGCGTGCTCCCCTATTGGGAGAGCCGGATCGCGCCCGAATTGAAGACAGGCAAGCGCGTGCTGATCTCCGCGCACGGCAATTCGCTGCGTGCGCTGGTGAAGCATCTGTCGGGCATCCCGGACGAGGAGATCGTCAGCCTGGAGATCCCCACGGGGCAGCCGATCGTCTATGAGCTAGACGAGGGGCTGAACGCGCTGGATCGCTATTATTTGAACGAGCGGTGAGCGCTTCTAAGCCCCTCCCCTTCAGGGGAGGGGTTGGGGTGGGGCCTGTCCATTGGGGTTCGGTCTTGGTGAGACACATGCCCCACCCCCAACCCCTCCCCTGAAGGGGATGGGCTTTAGTGTTGCCCTCTCCCTCCTCCCCCACTAACAACGCCGCTTCCGCAACACGGGGCAATCATGTCGGACGCACCTCTCGTCGGCATCATCATGGGCAGCACTTCCGACTGGGAGACGATGCGCCATGCCGCGCGCGTGCTCGAGGAACTTCAGGTGACGCACGAGACCAAGGTGGTCTCTGCGCACCGCACGCCGCAGCGGCTCTATGATTATGCGACCGCCGCCGCCGACCGCGGGCTCAAGGTGATCATCGCGGGCGCGGGCGGCGCGGCGCATCTGCCCGGCATGGCGGCGTCGATGACGCATCTGCCGGTGCTCGGTGTGCCGGTGGAATCAAAGGCATTGAAGGGTGTCGACAGCCTTTATTCGATCGTCCAGATGCCCGGCGGCGTGCCGGTGGGGACGCTGGCGATCGGCAAGCCGGGCGCGATCAACGCGGGGCTGCTCGCCGCCGCGATCCTGGCGACTTCGGACGAGGCGCTCGCCCGCCGGCTCAAGGCTTGGCGCGCGGCGCAGACCGAGAACGTGGCGACCGATCCCGAATGAGCGCGTCCAACGGTCCCCTGGCACCCGGATCGACGATCGGAATCCTGGGCGGCGGTCAGCTCGGGCGGATGCTCGCGGTCGCTGCGGCGCAGCTCGGATATCGCACGCACGTGCTTGCGCCCGACGAGGAGAGCGTCGCTGCGCAGACCGCGTCGAGCTTCACCCGCGCCGACTATCACAGCCGCATCGTGCTCGATGAGCTTGCGGGGCAGACCGATGTCGTGACCTATGAGTTCGAGAATGTCGCCCTCGATCCGGTCGAGTATCTCGCGAGCAAGGTGCCGGTGCGCCCCGGCGCGAAGAGCCTGGAGATCGCGCAGGACCGCGCGCGCGAAAAGGCGTTCGTCGGCGAGCTCGGCGGACGCACGGCTCCGTGGGCGCCGGTCTCGACCCGCGAGGAGCTGCGCGCCGCGATCGACGCGATCGGTGCGCCCGCGATCCTCAAGACGCTGCGGCTGGGCTATGACGGCAAGGGGCAGGTGCGCATCCGCGACGCTGCCGACGCCGAGGCCGCCTGGGCCGAGATCGGCGAGCGGCCGGCGATTCTGGAAGGCTTCGTCGCGTTCAGCCACGAATTCTCGATCATCACCGTGCGCGGGCTCGACGGCGCGCTGACGCATTATCCGCCGCCGTGGAACGAGCATCGCGACGGCATCCTGCATCGCTCGTCGCTTCCCGCGCCCGCGGAGATCGCGCGCCACTGGACCGAGGCGGCGACGCTCGCCGGGCGCGTGGCCGAGAAGCTGGGCCATGTCGGCGTGCTGACGCTGGAGTTCTTCGCGACGGCCGACGGCCCGGTGTTCAACGAAATGGCGCCGCGCGTCCACAACAGCGGCCACTGGACGATCGAAGGCGCGGAGACTTCGCAGTTCGAGAACCACATCCGCGCGATCTGCGGGCTGCCGCTGGGATCGACTGCGCTGACCGGCTCGCATGTCGAGATGGAGAATTTGATCGGCGAGGATGCGCACCGCTGGGGCGAGCTGCTCGCCGAGCCCGGCGCGCACCTGCACCTTTACGGCAAGGCGAACGTCCGTCCGGGCCGCAAGATGGGGCATGTGACGCGAGTAGTACGCGGCTGAGAACCCTCCCCGCCCAGGCGAAGACCAAGCGCCAGGAGCACCGTTCGCCCTGAGCTTGTCGAAGGGCGGCTCTCCACAGGCGTTTCGATTGTGGCAATGCGCCCTTCGACAGGCTCAGGGCGAACGGGAAGATAGCGCTTCCCCCTGAATGAAGCCTAGCCCCATGAAAAAAGGCCCGCCTCCCTTGCCGGGAAGCGGGCCTTTTCGTTTCGGCCTTCGAACGCCTCGCCTCAGGCGCGCGCGCCGGTGATCGGGAAGCTGCCGAACACGCCCGCAGTGACGGTGCCGGCGAGGCTGTCGCCATCGACGGTCGCCTCGCAGGTGAGCGTCATCGGCATCGGCACGCTGATGTCGAGCGTCCAGCTGAGCGTGTCGCCGCTCACCTTGCCGTCCTTGATGTCGGTGGTGCCGAGCCCGCCCGAGAAGCTGCCGGTGAAGCTGTCACCCGCGCTCTGGACGGTGAGCACCGCCTGCTGATCGCCCATCGGCGACTTGGTCACGGTGTTCCAGCTTCCGTCAACATTGGCCATTGCGTCTCTCCCGCCTTGGATCATTTCGCCGCGGGCGAACTGCCGCCCAGCGCCGCTGCGGGAACCACCTCGACAGGCAGGCCGATGCTGTCAAGCTGCGGCCGGACCGTCTTGGCGTCGCCGACGACCACGAAGACGAAACGGTTCGGGTCGAGAGACGCGCGTGCCGCAGCGTCAAGCTCGGCTGCGGTCATCGCGCGATATTTTTGCGCGATGCTATCGTAGAAGTCGTCCGGACGGCGCCGGAGGTCGTTCTGCTGCATGGCGGTGAGCACCGCGCCCGAGGTTTCGTAGCGCCCCGCGAGCTCGCGAGTCGATCCGTTGACCTCGCGCACCAGCTCGGCCTCGGTCACGCCCTTGGTCGTCAGGAAATCGCGGACTTGGCTCTGGATCGCCTTGATCGAGTCCCCGGTCTTGTCGGCCTGGACGGGCGCGCTGATCGTGTAGGGCACCGCGTGCTCGAGCCAGTTGTAGCCGCCGCCGGCACCATAGGACCAATGCTTGGTCTCGCGCAGGTCCATGTTGATGCGCGACAGGAAGCCCGAGCCGAGCACCTGATTGGCCGTGAAGTGGGTGAGCAGCTCGGTCTTGGGATCGAGCGGCGTCATCTGCGCCGCCATGATCAGCGACTGGGGCGAATCGGGGCGATCGACGAGCAGGATCTTGGGTGCCGACTGCTTCGGCGCGACGTCGAACGGCTTGACGCCCGCGGCGCCCTCACCCTTCCAGTTGCCGAAGCGGGCTTCGAGCGCGGCCTGGACCTCGGCCAGCGGGCGATCGCTGACGACGAAGACCTTGGCCTTATCCGGGCGCACCCATGCCCGGTAGAAGGCGAGCAGATCGTCGCGGGTGAGCGCCTTGACCGCCGCGGGGTCGCCCGAGCCGGCAGCGAGCTTCGCATAGGGATTGCCCGTCCCATAGAGCAGCGGCGGCAGCGCGCGCCCGGCGAGCCCCTGCGGGCTGGTGAGCTCCTGCGCGATGCCCGTTAGCAGGGTTGCACGGATGCGCTCGATCTCGGCGGGAGCGAAGGCGGGGTTGCGGACGACGTCCGCGAACAGGTCGAGCGCGCCGGCCAGGTTCGGGCTCGGTGCCGTGACGCCGAGATAGGTCCGGTCCGCCGAGCTGCCGGTGTTGATGTTGGCGCCCAGTCGCTCGCGTGCCTCGGCGATCGCCGTCGAATCCTTGGTGGTCGTGCCTTCGTCGAGCAGCGACAGCACGAGGTTCTGCGTGCCGAGCTTGCCTGCCGGATCGGCCACGGTGCCCGCATCGAAGCTCATCACCACCTGCGTGACGGGAACCGCGTCGCGATGCGCATAGACCAGCTCGATGCCGTTCGAGAGCTTGGCGCGGCTGACTTCCGGGAAATCGAGATCGCCGATCTGGGCGACGTCGGGCATCGCGCCGCGCGTGCCCTTGAACGGCTCGGCCTTGGGCGCTTCGGCCGCGGGCTTGGCGGCGGGAACCGATTGCGCGTCCTGATAGGCCTCGCGCTGGCCCGGCTCGACCATGATCGTGAGCGCCGGGCGCGTCAGCCATTTGTTGGCGGCCGCCTTCACCTGCGCCGGCGTGACGCGCGCCATCTCCTCGAGCTGCTTCTTGTAGAAGGCGGGGTCGTCCGAATAGAGCTCGCCCGAGGCGAGCGCGACAGCCTTGCCCCCGAAGCCGCCGACCGATTCCAGCCCCGAGATGCGCGAGGAGACGTTGGTGGTGGCGACGCGCTGGACCTCGTCCGCGGTCGGGCCGTTCCTGAGCAGGTCGGCGAGAATTTCGTCGAGCCGCTTCGAGACGGTGGCGGGATCGACGCCCGGCTTCACGACCGCCTGGATCTGGAACATGCCGAGCTGCGACATCGACTGGAGGCCGGCCGACACTTGGACTGCGGTCTTGTCCTTGCGGACCAGCTCATTGTCGAGCCGCGAACTGGCGAGTCCGCCGAGCACTTCGCCGAACACGTCGAGCGGAACCGAATCCGGATCGTTGAGGCCCGGCACCGCCCAGCTGCGCAGGATCAGCGTCGCGGCGACGCGATCCTTCATCACCACCGTCTTGGGCGCAGGCAGCGTGGGGATGGCGACCTTGGGCGCCACGCTCTCGGGGCCCGCCTTGATCGCGCCGAAATATTTCTCGACGAGCGGGCGCGCTTCCCTGGCATCGATGTCGCCGGCGAGCACCAGCACGGCGTTGTTCGGCCCATAGTGCGAGCGGAACCAGTTCTTCACGTCCTCGAGGCTCGCCGCGTCGAGATCGGCCATCGATCCGATCACGTTGTGGCCATAGGCGGTGCCGCCGAGCAGCTCTTCGAGCAGCGTGTAATAGACGAGGCCATAGGGCTGGTTATCGCCCTGGCGCTTCTCGTTCTGGACGACGCCGCGCTGCTCGTCGAGCACCTCCTGGGTGACGGCGCCGAGCAGATAGCCCATGCGATCGCTCTCCAGGAACAGCGCGCGATCGAGCGCGGGCCTGGGCACCGTCTCGAAATAATTGGTGCGGTCGAAGCTGGTGGTGCCGTTGAAATCGGTCGCGCCGACCTGCTTGAGCGGTTCGAAGAAGTCGCCGGGCGCGTTCTCCGATCCGTTGAACATCAGGTGCTCGAACAAATGCGCGAAGCCGGTCTTGCCCTTGGGTTCGTGCTTCGAGCCGACGTCGTACCAGGTCGAGACCGCGACGATCGGCGCCTTGCGATCGGTGTGGACGATGACGGTGAGGCCGTTGGCGAGCTTGAATTCCTCATAGGGGATGTCGACGCGCTTCACGAGCTCCGCGACCGGCACCGGCTTGGCTGTAGGGGCAGCAGCGGTGGCGACGGGCGCCTGCTGGGCCGCGGCGGGCATGGCGACGACGAGCGCGAGCAGCGCCGCGCTGGACAGCATCCGATGTGATTTCATGTGGTTGAGAACCCCCAGTCAGAAGAATGGGCGGAGCATAACAAGGCCGGTATCGGCTGCAACCAAATCCGGCAGGTCCCCCGGGGTTCTTCCCCCTTTGCATCCGGCGCGCGACGACCCAGATTGGCACCGATCGTTACGCTTCCCCTTGTGTTGCCAAAATGCAACACCATTTGTCGGGTACAGGCCAACAGGGACCGATATGAACCTCGAGAAATTCACCGAACGGGCGAAGGGCTTCCTCCAATCGGCGCAGACCGTCGCCATCCGCATGAGCCACCAGCGGATCGCGCCCGAGCATCTGCTCAAGGCGCTGCTCGAAGACGAGCAGGGCATGGCGAGCGGGCTGATCCAGGCTGCCGGCGGGGATCCCAAGCGTGCGCTGAGCGAGACCGATCTCGCGCTTTCGAAGATTCCCGCGGTGTCGGGCTCGGGCGCGCAGCAGACGCCGGGTGTCGACAATGATCTGGTGCGCGTGCTCGATCAGGCCGAGCAGATCGCGCAAAAGGCAGGCGACAGCTTCGTCACCGTCGAGCGGCTGCTGGTCGCGCTGGCGCTGGGGCTCAACACCGCGGCAGGCAAGGCGCTGCAGGCGGCGGGCGCACGGCCCGAAGCGATCAACGCCGCGATCAATTCGATGCGCGGCGGGCGCACCGCCGACACCGCGACAGCCGAGGACCGCTATGACGCGCTCAAGAAGTTCGCGCGCGACCTGACCGACGCGGCCCGGGCAGGCAAGCTCGATCCGGTGATCGGCCGCGACGAGGAGATCCGCCGCACGATCCAGATCCTGGCGCGGCGCACCAAGAACAATCCGGTGCTGATCGGCGAGCCGGGCGTCGGCAAGACCGCGATCGCCGAGGGGCTGGCGCTGCGAATCGCCAACGGCGACGTGCCCGACAACCTCAAGAACCGCACGCTGATGTCGCTCGACATGGGCTCGCTGATCGCGGGCGCCAAATATCGCGGCGAGTTCGAGGAGCGGCTGAAGGGCGTGCTCGACGAAGTGAAGGCCGGCGAAGGCGACATCATCCTCTTCATCGACGAGATGCACCAGCTGATCGGCGCCGGGAAGACCGAAGGCGCGATGGACGCCGGCAACCTGCTCAAGCCCGCGCTCGCGCGCGGCGAGCTCCACTGCATCGGCGCGACCACGCTCGACGAATATCGCAAATATGTCGAGAAAGACGCTGCGCTCCAGCGGCGCTTCCAGCCGGTGTTCGTCGGCGAGCCGACCGTCGAGGACACGATCTCGATCTTGCGCGGATTGAAGGAGAAGTACGAGCTGCACCATGGCGTGCGAATCACCGACGGCGCGATCGTGAGCGCCGCGACGCTCTCCAATCGCTACATCACCGACCGCTTCCTGCCCGACAAGGCGATCGATCTGATGGACGAGGCCGCCTCGCGCATCCGCATGGAAGTGGAGAGCAAGCCCGAGGAGATCGAGAATCTCGACCGGCGGATCATCCAGCTCAAGATCGAGCGCGAGGCGCTGAAGAAGGAAACCGATGCGGCTTCGAAGGACCGGCTCGCCAATCTGGAAGCCGAGCTGGCCAACCTCGAGCAGCACTCGGCCGAGCTGACCACGCGCTGGCAGGCCGAGAAGGACAAGATCCATTCGGAATCGCGGCTGAAGGAGCAGCTCGAAGCGGCACGGATCGAGCTGGAGCAGGCGCAGCGCGCCGGCGATCTCGGCAAGATGGCCGAGCTCAACTACGGTACAATCCCCGCACTCACCAAACAGCTCGACGAGGCGCAGGCCACGACCAAGGGCGCGATGCTGCGCGAGGAAGTGACTGCCGAGGACATCGCCTCGGTGGTCGCGCGCTGGACCGGCATTCCGGTCGACAAGATGCTCGAGGGCGAGCGCGAGAAGCTGCTCGCCATGGAGGAGGCGCTCGGCAAGCGCGTGATCGGCCAAGCCGAAGCCGTGAAGGCAGTGGCGACTGCGGTGCGGCGCTCGCGCGCGGGGCTGCAGGACCCCAACCGGCCGCTCGGATCGTTCCTGTTCCTCGGGCCCACCGGCGTGGGCAAGACTGAGCTCACCAAGGCGCTCGCCGAATTCCTGTTCGATGATCCGAACGCGATGGTGCGGATCGACATGAGCGAGTTCATGGAGAAGCATTCGGTGGCGCGGCTGCTCGGTGCACCTCCAGGCTATGTTGGTTATGAGGAGGGCGGCGTGCTAACCGAAGCGGTTCGCCGTCGACCCTATCAGGTGGTGCTGTTCGACGAAGTCGAGAAGGCGCACGGCGACGTGTTCAACGTGTTGCTCCAGGTGCTCGATGACGGACGCCTGACTGATGGACAGGGTCGCACAGTCGATTTTTCGAACACGATCGTGATCCTCACCTCGAACCTCGGCAGCCAATATCTGACCAACCTCGCCGATGGGCAGAAGGTGGAGGATGTCGAACCGCAGGTGATGGAGATCGTCCGCGCGCATTTCCGCCCCGAATTCCTCAACCGGCTCGACGAGATCATCCTGTTCCACCGGTTGGCGGCCGAACACATGGCGCCGATCGTCGATATCCAGGTCGGCCGCGTCGCGAAGCTGCTCAAGGACCGCAAGATCCATATCGAGCTCACCGATGCGGCACGGGCGTGGCTCGGGCGCGTCGGCTATGATCCGGTGTACGGTGCGCGTCCCTTGAAGCGCGCGGTCCAGCGCTATCTCCAGGACCCGCTGGCAGACCTGATCCTGCGCGGCGACGTGAAGGACGGATCAACGGTGAAGGTGGACGAGGGCGATGGGGCGTTGGCGCTGGCGGTCACCTGAAGCACGATCCTCGCGTCGACCGCAGCTGCGGCGACCGCGGCGCAAAAAAAGGGGCGGCTCCTTCCGGAACCGCCCCAATTTTTGCTTCCAAAGTCGGCTTAGAAGTCGACCTTCGCGCCAACGCGGAAGTAGCGGCCCATGATGTTCGGGCCGGCCCACGCCGGGTTGAACTGGAACAGCGAATAGGCAGCCGACGGATCGAACGGCGGCTCGATGTCCAGCACGTTCAGCACGTTCGCGTAGATCGTGAACTGATCGTTGAGCTTGTGACGAACCGTGAAATCGACATTCCAGGTCGCTTCCGCCTCGCAGAGCACGGGCGTGCCGTCGACATAGGTGACGACCGAAGCGTGATTCTCCGCGTTGTACGCGCAATCACCCTTGATGCCGCCGAAGTCGATCGACGCCAGATCATAGCCGCTGGTGTAATAGACGGTCGCGGTCAGCGAGGTGTCGCCGAGCTCGAGCGTGTTCTGCCAGCTGCCGCGCCACTCGGGAGCACCCGAGCACGAGGTGATGTTGCAGGGGCTGAGCGTGCCGTTGTAGTTCAGCTCGTTGCCGTTCTCGTCGATCAGCTCATACTTCATCAGGTATGAGGCTTCGAACGAGCTGATCCAGCGAATGCCATCGCTCAGCGGCAGCTGGATGTTGGCACCGAAGTCGATGCCGCTGACCGTCTGTTCGTTGGCATTCTTGAACGACGACTGGATGAAGCCGATCAGCGGAAGTGCATTCGGGTTCGCCGGATCGGGCTGCCCCGGAAGCACCGTGATGCCCGGAATGTTCACCACGCCGTTGTTGGCGTAGTAAGCCGCTTCAGCCGCGCTGGTGTCGGTCACGCCGACGATCAGGTCCTTGACGTTGATGTGCCAGAAATCGACCGTGAAGCTGACGTTCCGGATCGGCTCCAAGATCACGCCTGCCGTGAACGAGGTCGAACGTTCCGGCTCCAGCTCCGGATTGCCCGTCTGCGTGAGACCCAGCGTATAGGGCCCAGTCGCATAGGCGTTGTTGCCGTGTGCAGCGCAGAAGGCGGCGTAGGTGGTGCAGTTGACCTGGCGGTTCACATAGCCGGTCGTCGGCAGACCGAACGCCTCGTTGAAGCTCGGAATGCGGAAGCCCTTCGACCAGGTGCCGCGCAGCGCCACCTCGGGGATCGGGGTGAACTTCGCGCCGATCTTCGGCGAGAAGGCATCCTGACCCGTCGAATAGGAGTCGTAGCGGCCCGAACCGTTGATCTCGAGCATGTCGACAATCGGCGCGTTGATTTCGAAGAACGCGGATTTCACCGTGCGGCTGCCCGAGGTGCCGACCGAGTTGATCGAATAGTAACGCTCATACTGGTTGCCCAGCGTACCCGGATTGGAGCTCGGCGCATCGATCGACTCGTCGCGATAGGCGCCGCCGACCGCCACTTGGAGCGGACCGCCCGGAAGCTGGAACACTTCCTTCGCGATCGTCGCCGACACCTGCCACAGGTTGGAGTCGGAAACCGTCCGCTGCTCCGGCGAGATATAGTCCCACATTTCCTGGGTGTTGGCGTCGATATTGGCGAAATTGAAGGTGCCGCGCGCCAGCACATCCATGATCCGCTGCGGGATCAGGTAGTTGCCCTGGGTACGGGTGAGCTTCACGTTCGAGGCGGTGAAGTCCGCCTGATAGTTCCAGCCATCACCGAAGGTGCCCGACATGCCCATGGCACCGCGAAGCGCGCGCGAGCTGGTCTCGACGGTACGCGGACGGGTCGAACGGACGGACAGCTGCGCGGTCTGGCCAGCTGCCGCATAGGGGTTGTACGGGTTGAGCACGCCGTTGGCGGCGGTGCAGCCCGTGTTCAGACCATTGGCGGTGCCGACCCCGGTGGGGCAGACATAGACTGGCGCAATCACGTTATATGCCGCGACGCCGTTGTTCGGCGGAGTCGGCGTGCCGTTGAAGCCCAGCGGCGTGAACGACGCGAAGGTGTCGGTCTTGTAGTAGTTTGCGATCGCGTAGAACTGATGGCCCTCACCGACATTGGCAGTGAAGCGTGCGGACAGGCCCTGACGCTCGATCTCCGGCTGGAGCATGATGTAGGCGTTCTGCGAATCGACTTCGCAAACGCTGAGCGGCGAAGTGCCGGACATCTCCGGTGTGATCGTCGTGGTCGGCCACCTGCCGCAGCCCAGCGCCGGATTCAGGTAGGAGAAGCGACCCGAGCCCGAGGCGGCGCCGGCGGTGGTGACCGGGCGGACGAGCGTGACGCCCGGGATGGTGATCAGGCCGTTGAAAGCACTCGAAGGATCACTAGCGGCCAACTCAGGTGTGACACCGTTCCAGTTCAGGTTGGTCATGCAGCTGCCGCTCGCGCCGCAGATGCCGGTCAGATCGCTGCTGTTGAACGGATAATCGCGATCGCGCGCCCACAGAGGGTTCTGGCGCTGATATTCGCCGCTGACGTAGAAGTTGAAGCCCTGCTCGTCGAGGTCGCCGTAACCCCAGGTGAGGTCGAAGCGCTGCTCGCCAGCGTCGCCGCGCTCGGAAATGCCGGCCGAAGCATTAGCGTGAAGACCCTGGATCTCCTTCTTGGTGATGATGTTCACCACGCCCGCGATAGCGTCCGCGCCATAGGTCGACGAGGCGCCGTCACGCAGCACTTCGATGCGGTCGATGATCGCACTCGGAATCGTGTTCAGGTCGACGAAGTTACGCTGACCGTCGTCGGCGAGCGGATACGGAGCGATGCGGAGGCCGTCGGCGATCGACAGCGTCGCCTGCACGGTGAGGCCGCGCAGCGCCGGCGCGTTGGCGCCCGAAGCGAAGTTGAAGCCGGTGTTCCAGCCCTGCTGGATGGTACCCGCGTTGTTTGCCGAAATGCGCTGCACCGCCTCGGCGACGGTGTTGATGCCGCGCTCTTCGAGCGATGCGGCGCTCATCACCGTGACGGGCGACGGGGTTTCGGCATTGGTGCGACGGAAGAGCGAACCGGTAACGACGATTTCTTCGCCGCCCTGGTTTTCGCCAGTGGTCGGTGCGACCTGATCGTCGAGCTCATTGTTCGACGGCGCGTTCTGCGTGCCCGGCTGGTTCGATGCATCCTGCGCGAACGCCGGCGCCGCGAAACCTGCGAGCACCAGCGCGGCAACAGCCGCACTGCCGCGCAGGCCGCGTGTGAATTGCGTCTTCTTCATGAATTTCCCTCGCTTTTCCGGCCACGCTGCTGGCAGCGCCGGCCGGGGTGTCTCCCCGCTTCTCCCCGCGCATCGAGCACGCTTCGGGCGAAGCTTGGAGCGAGGGATGAAGCCGCCCCCCCTGTCTGTAAAGGCAGCATTCAGCTTCGGAGCCCGGCTTTTGAGCTAGTGTAGCGAAAATGCCACATATCGGGTTCGATTGTTGCGCAAGGGCCGCGCCGCCGAAAAATAATGTTGCGGCGCGAAAAATTCCGGAAACCTAATTTGTCGCCGGCATCGGTCCGACAACGAGCAGCGGGTCGATCCGAGCACCGCGCCACATCAGCCCCCAATGGAGGTGCGGGCCCGTTGCGCGGCCGCTTTTGCCCACGGCGCCAAGAAGTTGCCCGCGTGCGACACGCTGCCCGACTCTGACATCGATTCGCGACAGGTGCATGAAAGCGCTGTTGAGCCCCATGCCGTGATCGATCATCAGCAGATTGCCCTCCAGCGTGAAGGGCGCAGGCGTGGCCAGGATCACTACCCCGTCCACGGGCGCCATGACGGGCGTGCCGGTAGACCGCGCGATGTCGATTCCGGAATGATAGGCGCCGGGCTCGCCGGCGTAGATCCGCTGCGAACCGAACAGGGTCGAGATGCGGCCGGTGGTGGGCCAGGCGAAACGCTGCCGCCAGCCTTGCGCGCCCGTGTCCTTCGCCCGCGCGGCCTTGATCTGGGCGAGCTCAGCAGGGCGGCGGCGCGCGAACTCCTGCGAGGGCACCGGATATTTGGGGAGCCGGTCGAGCCGCGAGATGTTCCACGCGCGCGGCGCGATCGTGAGTTGCTCGCGGACTTCGCTGCCGTCCGTCATGCGCGCGACCAGCGTCGCCGACGGTCCTGCGTCCCGATCGAAGGCGATCAGGAAATGGCGATCGGGCGCGAAGGGAATGGCCTCTCCGTTGAAGAGAAGCGACTCGGTGCCGGGCGGCGCTACGCCCGTCGCGATCCCGCCCTGGATGAATTCACCCTGCAGGGTGATGCGCGGTGCCGGTTGCGGCGCGCGCGGAGCAGGCGCCGGCGCCGGGCGCGGAGCCGCGGTCTGCGCCGGCGCGCCGCCACCCGTCGCCGCGGGCACGCAAGCGCCCAGCAGCAGCCCCCCTGCAGTGATGAGCGAACGCACCGGCCGGCTCAGATCATTGCCCTCGCATCGCCTCGGTAGCGACTTGCGCGTTGGCATAGGCCTCCTGCCGCTCGACGCTCCAATAGCGGAGCGCATCGAGCGGAATGCGCTCGCCCGTCACCGCGCAGGTCACATGATCGCCGGGTGCAAGCACGCGGAAGCCGTTCGCCATATAGTGAAGCCGCGCGGCCCGGGCGGAGTTGGACATCAGCATGGGCAGGCAACCTCTTGGCTTCGTTCGCTTGTCAGAGCAGGCTCGGCTGCTCGGGCTTGTCGGCATTGTAAGCCTTGCCACCCGCGCGCTCAACCCGTGCGTCCACAGCGCCGTCATGGAAATGGAGCGTCACAGCCTGCGCCGCCCGCGCCGCCTCTGCGGTGCCGATCACCTTGCGGGTGCCCCGCGCCTCGACCCAGGCATAGCCTTTTTCGAGCGGGCGATTGGGATGCACCAGGTCGAGATGGCGCGAGAGGCCATCGAAGCGGTGCCGCGCCGAAGTCAGCCGCTGGTCGAGCATCGCCGGGCGAAGCGCGCCCGCACCGCGATCGAGCTGCGACCGTGCGACGCTCACGCGCCGTTCGAGCGCACGGTCGAGCCGGGTGCCCAGATCGTCCATCCGCTGGCGCTGGGGGCCGAGCAGCGCGTCGCGGCGAGGGAGCACGCGGACCAGCGCCGCGAGCCGCTCCGCCGCGCGCTCGTGATAGCGGCGGGCGCAGCGCTCGGCGCGGTGCGCGAGCGTCGCGACGGTGTGACGGACATCCGCCAGAACGGGCACCGCCATTTCCGCTGCGGCAGTCGGCGTCGGCGCGCGCAGGTCGGCGGCAAAGTCGGAGAGGCTCGTGTCGGTTTCGTGCCCGACGGCCGAGATGACGGGGATCGAGCAATCGGCGATCGCGCGGACCACCACTTCCTCGTTGAAGGCCCAGAGATCCTCGATCGATCCGCCGCCGCGCCCGACGATCAGCAGCTCGGGCCGCGGAATCGCGCCGCCCTCGGACATCGCATCGAACCCGCGGACTGCAGCGGCGATCTGCGCGGCCGCCCCCTCCCCCTGCACCTGCACCGGCCAGAGCAGCACATGGCACGGGCAGCGATCCTCGAGCCGGTGGAGGATGTCGCGGATCACTGCGCCGGTGGGCGAAGTCACCACGCCGATCACGCGCGGCATGAAGGGCAGCGGCTTCTTGCGCTCGGGCGAGAACAGCCCTTCGCCTGCCAGCTTGGCCTTGAGCTTCTCGAACAGCGCCATCAGCGCGCCTTCGCCGGCCAGCTCCATACGATCGATCACGATCTGGTATTTGGATCGGCCCGGATAGGTAGTGAGCTTGCCCGTGGCGATCACTTCGATCCCGTCCTGCGCGGCGAACGGAATCGCTGCGGCGGCGGCGCGCCACATCACCCCGTCGATCACGGCGTCGGCGTCCTTGAGGCATAGATAGGCATGTCCCGATGCGGCACGCTTCCAGCCCGAGATCTCGCCGCGCAGCCGCACCCGGCCGAACTCGCCTTCCACCACGCGCTTGAGCTTGGCGGAAAGCTCGCTCACGCTCATCTCCGGCGCGTTGTCCCCCGGCATCTGCTCGGCTACGAGCCGGCCTGAAGGCGCATCAAGAAAGGGGTCGCTCATGAATGTCCTGCTGCTGGGCTCCGGGGGGCGCGAACATGCGCTCGCCTGGAAGCTCGCGCAATCGCCGCTGCTCGGAAAGCTCTACGCCGCGCCGGGCAATCCGGGAATAGCCGCGCATGCCGAACTTGCCGATCTCGTGATCGCAGACCAGCGATCGGTGATCGATTTCTGCCTGCGCCATTCGATCGGCTTCGTCGTGATCGGGCCCGAGGCGCCGCTGGTCGAAGGGCTGGCGGATAATCTGCGCACCATGGGCATCGGCGTGTTCGGCCCCGGCAAGGCGGCGGCGCAGCTCGAAGGCTCCAAGGGCTTCACCAAGGACCTCTGCGCCCGCGAGAATATCCCTACTGCCGCCTATGCGCGCGTCGAAACGCGCGATGGCGGGCTCGCGGCGCTCGACGATTTCGGCCTGCCGGTGGTGATCAAGGCTGACGGTCTCGCCGCAGGCAAGGGCGTCACCGTGGCAATGACGCGCGACGAAGCCGAAGGCGCGATCGCTGCGATCTTCGCCGAGGCTGGCGGAAGCGCCGTGATCGAGGAGTTCCTGGAAGGCGAGGAAGCCAGCCTGTTCGTGCTCACCGACGGCACTGCGATCCTGCCTTTCGGATCGGCGCAGGACCACAAGCGCGTGGGCGACGGCGACACCGGCCCGAACACCGGCGGCATGGGCGCCTACAGCCCCGCGCGCGTGCTCACGCCGGCGCTCGAGACGGAAGCGATCGACACGATCGTTCGCCCCACGATCGAGGCGCTTGCGCGCGCCGGCACGCCCTATTCGGGCGTGCTCTACGCCGGGCTGATGCTCACCGATGCCGGCCCCAAGCTGATCGAATACAACGTCCGCTTCGGCGATCCCGAATGCCAGGTGCTGATGCTCCGGCTCGAAGACGACCTGCTCGCGCTGATGCTCGCCACGGGCAAGGGCGAGCTGGGGGCCTGCGCGGCGCCGCGCTTCTCGCCCGAGCCCGCGCTGACGGTAGTGATGGCGGCGAAGGGCTATCCCGGCACGCCCGAAACCGGCGGCACCATCCGCGGAATCGATGCGGCGGAGGCGACCGGCGCACACGTCTTCCAGGCGGGCACCCGGCTGGAGGGCGACACGCTGGTGGCGAGCGGTGGGCGCGTGCTCAACGTGACTGCGCGGGGGCCGAGCGTCGCCGATGCCCAGGCAGCGGCCTATCGCGCGGTGGACGCAATCGATTTCCCCACCGGCTTCTGCCGCCGCGACATCGGCTGGCGCGAAGTGGCGCGCGAGCGCGGCTGAGCCGTACAGCCACGGAGCATCCCCGTGCAGCTTGCTCGGCTGGGCCCGTCCGCTCTGGACGATCCCACGCCCTGCGCTATGCAGATACGGCAAGCTTATCTGAGAGCGTGAGGAGAGGCACATGAACGATCAGTCCTGGCAAACCGGAACTCCGCTGGTGGACGGTGGCCCCGCCTGGCTGACGCTCTCCTTCGTGCTGATCGCGCTCGGAGTGGTGGCGGGGATCCTGATCCTCGTCTGGGGCACACGGCTGGCACGGCGCCGCGCCCACGCCGAGGACGAGCTCGACGATCGTGGCGAGCTGCATCGCATCGGCACGCCGCCGGTGATGGCGCCCCCTGCACCACCGGCAGCCGAGGCGCTCGCCGAAGAAGCGCCGCCTCCCACGCCGCCGATCGCGGACGAGCCGATCGCCGCAGCCGCATCGCTCGACGCATCCCCGGCATCGCTGGCTGCCTCCGGACCAGGCGCCGAACCTGCCCCCGAGCCCGTGACCACGGCAGCAGGGACGGACGATCTCACGCGGATGAAGGGCGTGGGCCCCAAGCTCGCGCAGCGGCTGAACGAAGCCGGGATCACCAGCTTTGCCCAGCTCGCAGCGCTCTCGCCCGCGGAAGCCGAGGCGCTCGACGCGCAGCTCGGCGACTTCCGCGGACGCATTCACCGCGATCGCTGGATCGAGCAGGCGGGCTTTCTCGCCCGCGGAGACGTCGCCGGCTACGAAGCGAGCTTCGGCAAGCTCTGATCCGTTACTTCTTCGCAGCGGCCTTCTTGGGCGCTGCTTTCTTCTTCGGCGCCGCCTTCTTCCTGCCCTTGCCCTTCGCAGGCACCGCGGCGGCGCGCACGTCGATCAGCTGGGCGGCCTCCTCCAGCGTGAGCTGGTCCTTGTCGATCGACTTGGGCAGCGTCGCATTGGTCGTGCCGTCGGTGACATAGGCGCCGTAGCGGCCGTCCATCAGCTTGATCTCGGCCTCGGTGCGCGGATGCTGGCCCAGCACCTTCAACGGCTCACGCGATGCGCCGCGTGCCGGGCGCCCGCCGTTCGCGGCAGCCTCGGCGAGCTTGACCACTGCGGCGTTCATCCCCGTCTCGAACACCTCGGCGGTCGACTGCAGCCGGGCATATTTGCCGTCGTGCGCGAGATAGGGGCCGTAGCGGCCGATCGACGCGGTGATCGGGTTGCCGGTCTCCGGATGGTTGCCGATCGTGCGCGGCAGCTTGAGCAGCTTGAGCGCCCATTCGAGATCGAGGTCGATGTCCTTGGGGATCGACGCGCGCGCCGCGTCCTTGCCCTCGCCCAATTGGATGTACGGCCCGAAGCGGCCCGACTTGCGCTCGACGTTCAGCCCGGTGTCGGGGTCCTGCCCCAGCACCTCGGGCCCGCTGTCCTCGCTCCCCTCGCCGCCCGGCTGGGCGAAGCGGCGCGTGAACTTGCACTCGGGATAGTTGGAGCAGGCGATGAACGCGCCGAACTTGCCGCCGCGCAGCGCCAGCTTGCCCGTGCCGCAATTGGGGCAGAGCCGCGGGTCCGATCCGTCGGCCTTTTCCGGAAAGAGATAGGGCGCGAGGAACTCGTCGAGCGCGGCGGTGATGTCGGAGGGCTTCTGCTCCATCACTTCGCTGGTGCGCGGCTTGAAGTCTTTCCAGAATTCTTCGAGCACCGCCTGCCATTCGGCGCGCCCGCCCGAGACATCGTCGAGCTCTTCCTCGAGCTCGGCGGTGAAGTCGTAGTTCACGTATTTCTGAAAGAAGCGTTCGAGGAATGCCGTCAGCAGCCGTCCGCTCTCCTCGGCGAAGAAGCGGTTCTTCTCGACGCGGACATAGGCCCGGTCCTTGAGCACCTGGATGATCGAGGCATAGGTCGAAGGGCGGCCGATGCCGAGCTCTTCGAGCCGCTTGACCAGCGAGGCTTCGGAGAAGCGGGGCGGCGGCTGGGTGAAGTGCTGCTCGGCGTTGACGGCCTTCTTGGCCGGCGCATCGCCCGCGGACATGCGGGGCAGCCGGCGGGTGTCTTCATCGCCCTCGTCGTCCTTGCCCTCTTCGTAGAGCGCAAGATAGCCGGGGAAGAGCACGACCTGGCCGGTGGCGCGCAGACCATGCTGGCCGGTGCCGTCCTCGAGATCGATCGTGGTGCGCTCCATCCGTGCCGACGCCATCTGGCTCGCCAGCGCGCGCTTCCAGATCAGGTCGTAGAGCTTGGCGTGATCGCCGCTCCCGGCCTTGTCCCTGGAGAAATCGGTCGGGCGGATCGCCTCGTGCGCTTCCTGCGCGTTCTTGGCCTTGGTCGTGTAGACGCGCGGCTTGTCCGGCACGTAGGACCCGTCATAGCGGATCGCGACGGCCCTGCGCGCCTCCTGGATCGCCGCGCCGTCCATCTGGACGCCGTCGGTACGCATATAGGTGATCGCGCCGTCTTCGTAGAGCGCCTGCGCGATCCGCATGGTGTGGCTCGCCGAGAAGCCGAGCTTGCGCGCGGCCTCCTGCTGGAGCGTCGAGGTGGTGAAGGGCGGCGGCGGGTTGCGCATCGCCGGCTTGGTCTCGACCGAGGCGACCGAGAAGCGGCCTTCCTCGACTGCCTTCTTCGCGGCGAGCGCAGTGCCTTCGTCGCCGATCGAGAGGCGGTCGAGCTTGTCGCCCTTGTACTTGACCAGGCGCGCCTGGAAGGGCGTGCCGTCCTGCTCCATCTCGGCGATTACAGACCAATATTCTTGGGGCCGGAAGCTTTCGATCTCGCGCTCGCGGTCGACGATGATGCGCAGCGCGACCGACTGGACGCGGCCGGCCGACTTGGCGCCGGGCAGCTTGCGCCACAGCACCGGCGAGAGCGTGAAGCCCACCAGATAATCGAGCGCCCGGCGCGCGCGGTACGCGTCGATCAGATCGGTATCGAGCTCGCGCGGCGCCTTCATCGCCTCCAGGATCGCCGGCTTGGTGATCGCGTTGAACGTGACGCGCTCGACTTCCTTGGGAAGCGCCTTCTTGTTCCGGAGCACTTCCTGGACGTGCCACGAGATCGCCTCGCCCTCGCGATCAGGGTCGGTCGCGAGGATCAGCCGGTCGGCCTTCTTCGCTTCGTCGGCGATCGCCTTGAGCTGCTTGCTCTTGTCGGCATAGGTCTCCCACTCCATCGCGAACCCCGCATCGGGATCGACCGAGCCGTCGCGCGCCGGCAGGTCGCGGACATGGCCGTAGGAGGCGAGGACGCGGTAATCCTTGCCGAGGTACTTCTCGATGGTTTTCGCCTTGGCGGGCGATTCGACGATGACGAGCTGCATGGGAGGTTCGTTGATCCTTACGCGTACGCGTATGAGGTTGGGGAGCGGCGCGGCCGCGTCAAGCCGCGGAACGGGATCGAACTGTGCATGGTTGTGGCTGGATGCTCGACCACACCGGCATCGTCGTCACCGACCTGGCCAAGGCGCGGCGCTTCTATGATGCGATCGCGGCGGCGCTCGGGCTCGCCACGGTGAGCAACAGCCCGGACTCGTTCCTGTTCGGCAGGAGCGCCGAGGAACCGATCCCCTATCTGTGGATCGGCACGCTGCGCCCCTCCTATTGGGTCGAGGGGTCGCGGGCGGGGATCAACCAGATGCACGTCGCCTTCATCGCCCAAAGCCGCGAGATGGTGCACGCCTTCCACGCCGCCGGGCTGGCGGCAGGCGGCCGCGACCATGGCGCGCCGGGCCCGCGCGAGGGCGTGCCCGGCTATTACGGCGCCTTCCTGCTCGATCCCGACGGCAACAACATCGAGGCGTGCTACCGTGGCCCGGCTTAGGCCGCCGCCGCCTTCATCCGCGCGCGCACCGCATCGATGTCCGCCGCCGAGTGGCGCTCGGGGACGCGCTCGTCCTCGGGCCCCGATCCGCGATTGACCAGCCGGCCGCGCTGGACGGGCTCGCGCGCGGCGACCTCGGCCGCCCAGCGGTTGACGTGGGTGTATTCGGCGGCGTTCAGGAACTCGTCCGCTCCGGAATATGCACTGCCGCGCACGACTGCGCCGTACCAGGGCCAGATAGCGATGTCGGCGATCGTATAATCGTCGCCCACCATGTAGCGATTGTCCGCCAGGTGCGTGTCGAGCACATGGAGCTGGCGCTTCACTTCCATCGCATAGCGGTTGATCGCATATTCGATCTTGAACGGCGCATAGGTGAAGAAATGGCCGAAGCCGCCACCCAGGAACGGCGCCGAGCCCATCTGCCACATCAGCCAGCTCAACGTTGCGGCGCGCTTCGCCGGATCGGTGGGCAGGAAGGCGCCGAACTTCTCGGCGAGATAGATCAGGATCGCGCCGCTCTCGAAGACGCGGATCGACGGATCGACCGAGCGATCGACCATCGCCGGGATCTTCGAATTCGGATTGATCCCAACGAAGCCGCTGCCGAACTGGTCGCCCTTGCCGATGTCGATCTTCCAGGCGTCATACTCGGCCCCGGCGTGGCCCGCGGCGAGCAGCTCCTCGAGCATGATCGTCACTTTCTGTCCGTTGGGCGTGCCCAGCGAATAGAGCTGGATCGGATGCGCTCCCACCGGCAGCTCGGCCTCATGCGTCGCGCCCGAAACCGGGCGGTTGATGTTGGCGAACTGGCCCCCGCTCGGCTGATCCCATGTCCAGACCCTGGGCGGGACATAGCCGGGGGGCTGGTTGTTGGCGGGATCGGGGGCGTCGGCCATGTGGAATCTCCCTGAGCAATCGGTTGCAGCGGCGATGTAGGAACCGCACCCCGACTTGCCAGGGCCGTAACGAAGGCTTTGCTTTACGCGACCAAAGTTGTTCTGCCGCCCGCATGGCGCTCCAGCCGACCGGCGAGTTCCAACTCGAGCAGCACGGTTTGCACGATCGCCGGCGCGAGACCCGACTGACGGATCAGCTCATCGACCGCGACCGGAACCGGGCCCAGCAGCGCCTCCACCGTACGCCGCTCGGCATCGCTCGCATCCTCGGGCGGAGCGCCCGTGAAGCCGCCGGCCGGGGCGCGGACGGCGCGTGCGTCGATCGGGCGGATCGTCTCCAGAATGTCGTCGACGTTCTGCACCAGTGTCGCGCCTTCGCGGATCAGCAGGTTGCAGCCCTGCGCACGCGGATCGAGCGGCGAACCGGGGACCGCCATCACGTCGCGGCCCGCCTCCGCGGCGATGCGCGCGGTGATGAGCGAGCCGGATCGCGGCGCGGCCTCCACCACCACCGTCCCCGTTGAGAGCCCGGCGATGATCCGGTTGCGCGCCGGGAAGAAGCGCGCGAGCGGCTCGGTGCCCGGCGGCTGCTCGGCGAGCAACAGCCCCTCTCGCGCGATCCGCTCCTGAAGCTCGGCGTTCTCGGGCGGGAAGACCAGGTCGATCCCGCTCGCGATCACCCCCACCGTCCCCGCGCCGATCGACCCAATGTGCGCCGCGGTGTCGACGCCGCGCGCGAGGCCCGAGACCACCGTCACTCCCGCCTCGCCCAGCCCCAGCGCGAGCTGGCGCGCGAAGCGGCAGGCAGCGGCGGAGGCATTGCGCGCGCCGACCATCGCCACGCAGGTCTGCCGCGCCAGATCGAGCCGCCCCCGCACGATCAGCGCAGGCGGCGCATTCTCCAGCTCGGCGAGCAGCGCCGGATAATCGGCATCGTCGAGGAAGACGTAGCGCGCGCCGAGCCGCTCGACCGCTGCGATCTCGCGCCGGACAGCGCCCGGATCGGCAAGCGCGGGCGCCCTGCCCCCGCCGCGCGCCGCGAGCATCGGCAATGCCTCGATCGCCGCCTCGGCCGATCCGAAGCGCGCGAGCAGCTGGCGCCAGGTGACGGGTCCGATATTCGCAGAGCGCAGGAGACGAAGCCGCGCCTCCCGCGAGTCAGCCATTCTTGCTGCCGATGCGCGGCTCGGTGCCGCTGAGCAGCCGATCGATGTTCGCGCGGTGCTTCCACAGCACGATCAGCGCGAGCGCGAGGAACAGCAGCACCAGATCGATGCGCCCCCACCAGGCCGCACTCACCGGCGCGCTGATCGCCGCCGCCATGCCCGCGAGCGAGGAGATGCGCAGCGCCGCCAGCAGCCCCAGCCATACCGCGGCATAGACGAGCCCCGCGGGCCAGTGGAGCGCGACCACCACGCCCATCAGCGTCGCCACGCCCTTGCCGCCGCGGAACTTGAGCCAGACGGGGTAGCAATGGCCGATGAAGGCAGCTCCGCCCGCCAGCAGCTCGTTGCCCGGCAGCAGCCATGCCGCCAGCAGCACCGCGACCGCGCCCTTGGCGAGATCGAGCAGCAGCGTGGCGGCCGCGAGGCCCTTGCGCCCGGTGCGCAGCACGTTGGTGGCACCGATGTTGCCCGAACCGATCTGGCGCAGATCGCCTGCACCCGCCATGCGCGTGAGCAGCACGCCGAAGGGGATCGAGCCGAGCAGATAGCCGAGCACGATCGCCGCCGCCGGGCCCGCCCAGAGAATTTCACTTGCCACGATCGACACCCCCTGCTTGCACGCAAGCTAGGCTCTCCGTTAGTCGGGCGCAACAATCCGGATCTATTGGCTCGTCATCTGCAATGACCGACTCCCGTCCCGTGCTGTTCTTCGATTCCGGCGTCGGCGGGCTTTCGGTGCTGGCGCCGACGGCGCGGCTGCTGCCGCAGGCGCCGCTGGTCTATGTCGCCGATTCGGCGGGCTTCCCCTATGGCACCCGCAGCGAGGCGGAGATCGCCGCGCGCGTGCCCGCGCTGCTCGGGCGGCTGGCCGAGCGGTTCGATCCGCGGCTGATCGTGATCGCGTGCAACACTGCCTCGACGATCGCGCTCCAGCACGTTCGCGCCGCGCTCGACCTGCCGATCGTGGGCACGGTGCCCGCGATCAAGCCCGCCGCCGAAGCGAGCCGGACGCGAGTGATCGGCGTGCTCGGCACCGAAGCGACCGTGCGCCAGCCCTATGTCGACGATCTCGCCGCGCGGTTCGCAAGCGACTGCACCGTGCTGCGCCACGGATCGGCGGAGCTGGTGGAGATGGCCGAGGCGGCGCTGGCGGGCGAATCACCCGCCCCGGAGCGCCTCCGCGCAGTGCTGGACGGGCTTTTCACCCAGCCGGGGGGCGAGCGACTCGACGTGATCGTCAACGCCTGCACGCATTTCCCGCTGCTCGAAGCCGAGTTGTCAGCAGCGGCACCGCATCCGGTGACCTTCGTGGACGGCGGCCCGGGGATCGCACGGCGCGTTGCCTATCTGACGCAGGGCCAGTCATGGCCCGAACGATCGGGCCCGGGGCGCGCAGTGTTCACCAGGCTCGACGCCCATTCCGAACGGCTGCGCGGCGCATTGGCGCGCTTCGGGCTCACCGAAGTGGAAGCGCTCTAAAGTCGTTTTCAGCTTCGCTGAGTCGGCACCGGCCCACTCCCCCATCCGGCCACCCATATGATACTGCCGTTGGGTGGCCGGGTGGGGGAGCGGGCCGGTGCCGCACTATTTCAGCTCTGCTGAAACAGACTCAAGGCACGCTCAGGCGTGGAGGGCTGGAGAAAAGGTCGGGATTTCGCGCAGCTTGGCG
Source organism: Sphingomonas radicis (assembly GCF_051400635.1). Classification (NCBI taxonomy): domain Bacteria; kingdom Pseudomonadati; phylum Pseudomonadota; class Alphaproteobacteria; order Sphingomonadales; family Sphingomonadaceae; genus Sphingomonas; species Sphingomonas radicis. The sequence goes on along the minus strand of NZ_JBLFFG010000001.1, from coordinate 1,297,807 downwards.
GAATAGCGTTCCGCCATCTCCAGATGGACACGCCGCGCGATCGTGTCGTCGGCGCGCTCGGCATGCTCGCGCTCCTGCCGCTCTCGCCGAGCATAATATTCCCGGTCCAGGTTGCTCATCGTCGCGCTCCATCTGCAAGCGGGAGCAATAGCTCTCGGCTGCGAACATGCTTGTTCAGCGAGTCGTCCGCAGTGTTATCCACATAGCATATTCTTGGCCGGACTCCGAATCCGTAAGTGGGCAGATGATGACTAGGCATGCGGACTGGCAAGTTTTATCGCTAACATTGATCTAGATTATCCATTACTTTGCGCACCCCTCCAGCAGGCAGGCGCGGAAGCGATGCCCCTGGACAAAATGCCCATGCTCCAGTGGCTGGAAATCCACGGCTTTAGGGGTTAGGGGGAGCCTCAATGCGCACCAAGGACAGCCCTTCGCCCGCCGTCGACTATACGCGGGTCTTCAGCCAGGCGATCGATCGGCTGCACGCCGAGGGCCGCTATCGCGTGTTCATCGACGTTCTGCGCAACAAGGGCGCCTATCCCAATGCGCGCTGCTTCGCCGGGCACAACGGCCCCAAGCCGATCACCGTCTGGTGCTCGAACGATTATCTCGCGATGGGCCAGCACCCCAAGGTGATCGCGGCGATGGAGGAAGCGCTCCACGACGTCGGCGCCGGATCGGGCGGCACGCGCAACATCGGCGGCAACACCCATTATCACATCGAGCTCGAGCACGAGCTTGCCGACCTCCACGGCAAGGAGGGCGCGCTGCTCTTCACCTCGGGCTATGTCTCGAACGAAGCGACGCTGTCGACGCTCGCCAAGCTGATGCCGGGCTGCATCGTCTATTCGGACGCGCTGAACCACGCTTCGATGATCGCGGGCATCCGCAACGCGGGCTGCGAGAAGCGCGTCTTCCGCCACAACGACCTCGCCCATCTGGAAGAGCTGCTCGCGGCGGACGATCCCGCGGCGCCCAAGCTGATCGCGTTCGAGAGCGTCTATTCGATGGACGCCGACATCGCGCCGATCGCCGAGATCTGCGACCTGGCCGACAAATATAATGCGCTGACCTATCTCGACGAGGTCCATGCCGTGGGCATGTACGGCGCGCGCGGCGGCGGCATCTCCGAGCGCGAGGGGCTGGCGCACCGCATCACGATCATCGAGGGCACGCTGGGCAAGGCGTTCGGCGTGATGGGCGGCTATATCGCTGCCGACCAGATGATCATCGACGTGATCCGCAGCTATGCCCCAGGCTTCATCTTCACCACGTCGCTCTCGCCCGTACTGGTCGCCGGCGCGCTGGCGAGCGTGCGGCACCTCAAGGAATCGGGCGAAGAGCGCGAGGGTCAGCAATCCGCTGCGGCAAAGCTCAAGGCAATGATGGCCGGGGCTGGACTGCCGGTGGTGCCGTCGACCACGCACATCGTGCCGCTGATGGTCGGCGATCCGGTCAAGGCCAAGAAGATCAGCGACATCCTGCTCGCCGAATACGGCGTCTACGTCCAGCCGATCAACTATCCCACCGTCCCGCGCGGCACCGAGCGGCTTCGCTTCACGCCGGGCCCGTCGCACGACGAGGCGATGATGCGCGAGCTGGTGAGCGCGCTGGTCGAGATCTGGGGGCGTCTGGAGCTTCGCAAGGCCGCATAAGCCGGCCGGCGCATCGTGGTCGCATCGCTTCCGCCCCGCCGGGCGGATCACGGGGGAGATGCATCACATGGCCAAGATCCATTCGCTGCGCTGGCGCTTCCAGGACCCTGTCCATCGCACGTTCGTCGCCGAGCGGCTGACCGCGCTCAAGGCGGCGTTGCGCGCACAGATCCACGCCGGCACCGACGAGCGCAGCCTGCGGCTCGCGACTTGGAACCTGATGCATTTCGGCGACCGCGGCGGATATGACCGCACCCCCGAATCGATGCTCTACATTGCCGAGATCATCGATCATTTCGATCTGGTGGCGTTGCAGGAGGTCAACCGCGACCTCACCAAGCTCGAGGAGCTGATCGACGATCACCTCGGCGACGACTGGGACTATATCGTCACCGATACCGCCGGCGGCAGCGCCGACGACAGCGGCCCCGGCAACAACGAGCGGCTCGCCTTCCTCTACCGCAAGGCCAAGGTCCGCTTCTGCAAGGAAGCCGGCGAGATCGTGCTTCCCGAAGGCCAGGAAATCGCCGCCCCGGGCAAGGAGCCCGGCACCACCGAACGCGTGCAGTTCGCCCGCACGCCCTTCTCGGTCGCCTTCCGCGCCGGCTGGCTCAAGTTCAAGCTGTGCACGGTCCATATCTTCTACGGCAGCGGCTCCGCCGGGCTGGCGCAGCGGCGCGAGGAGATCGAGCGCATCGCGCGCTTCCTCGCCGAGCGGCAGGAGGACGAGGCCAAGGCGATGGTCAGGCGCGCCAAGGAGCGCAACTGGACGCGCCCGGAGGATGCCGCCTGGGATTCCAACTACATCCTGCTCGGCGACTTCAACATCATCTCGCCCGAGCACGAGACGATGAAGGCGCTGATCGAAGCCGGCTTCACCGTCCCCACCCAGCTTCAGACCACCAACCTGGGCAACAGCCACCATTATGATCAGGTCGCGATCAAATCGGCGCACCCGGGCTTCAAGGTGCTGCGATCGGGCGTGTTCGACATGCTGAAACACGTCTACCGCGACCAGGACGCCGAATTCTACGCGAACGTGGTCAAGCCGCCGCGGATGGCGAAGGACGGCAAGATGGACAGGGCGTTCGACGCGCAGCTCGCCTATTTCAAACGCTATTACCGCGTCCATCAGATGTCGGATCACAAGCTGCTGTGGTGCGAGATCTGCGTCGACTATTCGGACAAATATCTCGCCGACATCGCGGCCGGCGGCGGCTCAGGCTGAGCGTTCAGCCGCGTCGCAGCACTGCACTCCACACATAGCCGCCCAGGCTGGAGCGGAAGTCGGGCGTCATCCCCTGCTCCTTCGCGACGCGATCGAGCACGTGCGGCAGCTCGGCGCGGGGGAAGACGTGGAAGTCGTTGAGCGACTTGAAATGCAGCCGCTTCGCGAACGCGGGCAGCCGCTCATACTGGCCGAAATCGACGATGTGCAGGCTGCCCCGCGGCGCCAGGCTCGCCGCCCCGCGCGCGATCGCCTCCTGCCAGGGCGGGATCATCGACAGCGTATAGCTCATGAACACGCGATCGACCTGCTCGAGCCCGAACAGCGCCGCCACGTCGAAGGCCCCCGCATCGCCCTGCGCCAGCGTGATCCGGTCCGACAGGCCGTGCTTCGCCACCGACTTGCGTGCCGTCTCCAGCATCGCCTCGCTGATGTCGAACCCATAGAAGCGCGAGCTCGGCCAGCGCTTCGCGGCCACGATCAGGTTGCGCGCGGTGCCGCAGCCGACCTCGAGCACCGTTCCTCCCGCGGCCGGCGCGAGCTCGCAGATCAGCCGGTCGCGGCCGAGCAGGTAGAATTTACGCGTGAAGTCGTAGAAGTGCCGATGAAGCGAATACGTCGCCTCCATCAGCCGCTTCTGATCGGCGCCGCCCGCGCTGGCCGCGATGCTCATGCGTGGGGCTTCAGCGTCCATAGGTGCGTCATGCCATAGACCGACGAGCGGTCCCGCCGGGTCCAGTCCTCGAGCTTCTCCCGGGGCGCATATTCCCATTGGTCGAGGATGGTCTCGGGCACATGGCCGGCGACCACGTCGGGCATCGCGGCGGTGCGGTAGAGCACGCGCGCGCCGGGCTTCGCCGTCCGCGTCACTTCTGCCCACAGCCGCGTCAGCTGCGCGTCGGTCATCCAGTCCTGCGCGTCGAGCAGGATATAGCGGTCGAGCGACTGGGCGGGCATCGATTCGAGATACTCCACCATGTTCTGGTGGCGGACCTCGACGCGGTCGGCACGCTCGCGCACCGCCTGATAGTGGCGCGCCTGCAGATAGGGCGGCAGCGGCGCATCCTCGTGCTTGCCATAGCCGCGGCCGAACGCCTGCCAGGCGTAATAATTGTCCCTGAGATCGAAGTCGCAGGCGAGCTTTTGGAGGCGGCTCTTGAGCGCCCCCGTGATCCCGGCGCTGTCGTCGGCCTTGAGCAAATCATATTGCGCGGGCGGGATGCCGAAGCCGAACAGCGCGGCCGGCTGATCGACCAGCCAGCGCAGCAGCTTCTTGTCGAAGAAGGGCGCAAAGCGCGTCTGGAAGATCGTGCGCTGCTCCTCGATCGAGCGCGCCTGGAGCATCTCGCGCGGATCGATGCCATAAAGCCGGCCGAGGAAATGGACGAAGCCGATCAGCTTGCCGAGCAGGCCCTGGCGATAGAATCCCTTGGCGAACCACGCGACGCGCCGCGGCCCCAGCCCTTCCCGGCCTTCCCAATAGGCGCGCGTCGCGGCGTCGAGCTGCGGACGCAGGTAGCGCTGATAGGCGTCGATATTCTCGCGCCGGTCGGCATCGGCGAAGAAGGCGCGGAAGGCGGCATGATCCGGCAAATGGACCGCCGCGGCCTGCTTGAGCTTGTTGAGCGCGACATGCGCGGGATTGAGATCCACTGCGGTGATCCGCTTGGGATCGGCAGTGAGATAGGAGAAGACGTTGCACCCGCCCGAAGCGATCGTCACCACATGGCTGTCCGGCGTGATCGCCAGCGCCTCCATGTCGATCTCGGGATCCTCCCAGATCTGCGCATAGACGAGCCCGCGAAAGGCGAAGGTGAAGGCGCGCTCGAGCAGCCCTTCCTTGCTCAGATGCTCGTGACGATGCACCGCGCCGCGTACGGCACCGTTCTTCGGTGTCTTGGCAATCGTGCCCATGATGGCTCCCGGATGGCCGCCCGTTTCACCGGGCCGGGGAATTCCCGGAGCACCTAGCGGCAGCGTGTGGCAATCCGGTGACACCGTTGGGGCGTCGGCAAAGAGCAACAGAACGCCAATCCTCCCCCGCCAGGGGGAGGTGGCAGGCGCAGCCTGACGGAGGGGGAGGAATCACGCCGCTCACGTTCTGGCATCCGCCCCCTCCCTCGCCAGGGGGAGGATTGAAGGGCTCTGGCATCCGATAGTCTCTCCCGCTCTCGGGGAACCCCCGCGCGTCGCCGGAAAATACGCTGGTAAAATAGGATTTGTTCTGCTTTCGTTCGCACCATGATAAGCTGCAGAACCCGCCCAGACCGCCGCATCCTCGCGCGTTGCTTCGCTGGAAAACAGCGCACAAGTGTCAAGCGAGTGTCAATGATCAGGTCGGCAGGAATGCCCCAAACCCGCGCAAATCTGCGGTTTTCCGATTCAACCAAAAGGTTGGAGCGCACCGCTTTTCCCCAACCATCTGGTTGGTCTGTGACTCGCCGGCTTTCCCGTCAGAGGAGGTTTGGTTCGGTGGCGGTGAAACAGGCCGCACCCCGGCAAACGTCGGGGTGCGATTCTAGTCCCGGACCCGCTCTAGCGAGTCGTATTGTCGATGGCCTCGCCGGTTTCGCGCGTGCCTTCGGCGACTGCATCACCGACGTCGTCGGCGGTGTTCTCGATCGCCTCGCCGGCACGATCGGCGCCGTTCTCGATCACGTCGCCCGCTTGGGCGGCGGCGTTCTCCAGGCTGTCGCCGGTCTGCTCCATGGCATCGGTGAGGTTGTTCTCGGTGCTCTCCGAGCAGGCGCCCAGGGCGAGGCCAAGCGCGAGTGCCGGCGCCAGAGCAAGGATCGATTTGCGCATTTTGGTCTCCAATGTGTCTCACGGTCTAGCCAGCAAGAAGCCGAAAGCGTAGGGGAGCGCGCATGTCGCACCGCATCGCCATCGCCTCGGATCATGCCGCTTTCGTCATGAAATCGGAACTCGTCGAATGGTTGCGTGGAGAGGGTCACGAAGTGCTCGATCTGGGCACCGCGAGCACCGACAGCGTCGATTATCCCGATTACGGCTATGCGCTGGCCGCGGCGATCGCGGATGGGCGCGCCGATCGGGGCATTGCGCTGTGCGGATCGGGGATCGGCATCTCGATTGCGGCCAATCGCAATCCTGCCGCGCGTTGCGCGCTCGTCTCCGAGCCGCTTTCGGCCAGCCTCGCCCGCCAGCACAATGACGCGAACGTGATCGCGCTCGGTGCGCGGCTGATCGGCGTCGAAATGGCCAGGGCCTGCATCACCGCCTTCCTCCAGACCGAGTTCCTCGGCGATCGCCACCAGCGTCGGGTCGAGAAGCTCAGCCATCCCGAAAGGACCCCTGCATGAGCACCAACCCCGTAACCGCAGGCGCCCAGCCGGACGGTTTCTTCACCAAATCGCTGGCCGACGTCGATCCGGCGGTGTTCGCAGGCGTGCGCCACGAGCTCGATCGCGAGCAGCACCAGATCGAGCTGATCGCGTCGGAGAACATCGTCTCCAAGGCCGTGCTGGAGGCGCAGGGGAGCGTCTTCACCAACAAATATGCCGAGGGTTATCCGGGCAAGCGCTATTACCAGGGCTGCCACCCGTCGGACGAAGTCGAGCAGCTGGCGATCGACCGCGCCAAGCAGATCTTCGGCTGCGAATTCGCCAACGTCCAGCCGCATTCGGGCGCGCAGGCCAATGGCGCGGTGATGCTCGCGCTCACCAAGCCCGGCGACACGATCATGGGCCTCAGCCTCGATTCGGGGGGCCACCTGACTCACGGCGCGCGCGCGGCGATGAGCGGCAAATGGTTCAACGCGGTCCAGTACGGCGTGCATCCCGAAACGCACCTGATCGACTTCGATCAGGTCGAGGCACTCGCCAAGGAGCATCGCCCCAAGCTGATCATCGCCGGCGGCTCGGCCTATCCGCGCGTGATCGACTTCGCCAAGTTCCGCGCGATTGCCGATGAAGTCGGCGCGATCTTCATGGTCGACATGGCGCATTTCGCCGGCCTGGTTGCGGGCGGCGTGCATCCGACGCCGTTCGGTCATGCCCATGTCGTCACCACCACCACGCACAAGACGCTGCGCGGCCCGCGCGGCGGCGCAGTGTTCACCGATGACGAGGCGATCGCGAAGAAGATCAATTCGGCGGTGTTCCCGGGGCTTCAGGGCGGCCCGCTGATGCACGTGATCGCCGCCAAGGCCGTCGCGTTCGGCGAAGCGCTGCGCCCCGACTTCAAGAGCTATGCCGCGGCGATCGTCGAGAACGCCAAGGTGCTGGCCGCAACGCTCAACGAGCGCGGCGCCAACCTCGTCTCGGGCGGCACCGACACGCACCTCGCGCTCGTCGACCTCACCCCGCTGGGCGTGACCGGCAAGGACGCCGACGAGGCACTCGAGCGCGCGGCGATCACCTGCAACAAGAACGGCATCCCCAACGATCCGCTGCCGCCGGTCAAGACCAGCGGCATCCGCGTCGGCTCGCCCGCGGGCACCACGCGCGGCTTCGGCCCGGCCGAGTTCCGCGAGATTGGCAACATGGTCGCCGATGTGCTCGATGGGCTCCGCAAGAACGGCGAGGCCGGCGACGCGCAGGTGGAGGCGAACGTCCGCGAGCGCGTCCGCGCGCTGTGCGAGCGCTTCCCCATCTATCCGGAGCTCTGATGCAGAATCTCCCTCTCCCCTCCGGGGAGAGGGCGGGGGAGAGGGGCATGGGCCGAGACCTCTCCTCTCTGCCCCTCTCCCTTCGCCGCTCCGCGGCTCTTCCCTCTCCCCAGGGGGGAGAGGGCTAAATGCGCTGCCCCTTCTGCGGTAACGAAGACTCCCAGGTGAAGGACAGCCGCCCCACCGAAGACGGGGCGGCGATCCGGCGGCGGCGGCAGTGCGAGGCGTGCGCCGCACGCTTCACCACCTTCGAGCGGATCCAGCTGCGCGAGCTGACCGTGCTCAAGTCCGAAGACCGTCGCGAGCCGTTCGAGCGCGACAAGCTGGTCCGCTCGGTCTCGATCGCGGCGCGCAAGCGGCCGATCACTTCGGTGCAGATCGAGAAGCTCGTGTCGGGCATCCAGCGCCAGCTCGAAACCCAGGGCGAAAGCGAAGTGCCCTCGCAGAAGATCGGCGAGATGGTGATGGAGGCATTGAAGGGCCTCGACTCAGTCGCCTACATCCGTTTCGCGAGCGTCTACAAGGACTTCCGCGAGGCCAAGGATTTCGAGGAGTTCGCCGGCAACGTGACCGAGGCAGGCAACGCGAGGAACGGCGCGTGAACCCGGTGGTGGTGCTCGTCCGTCCGCAGCTCGGCGAGAATATCGGCAAGGCCGCCCGCGCGATGCTCAATTTCGGGCTGACCGAAATGCGCCTCGTCGCCCCGCGCGACGGCTGGCCGAATCCTTCCGTGGGGCCCGCGGCGAGCGGCGCCGACATCGTCCTCGAACAGGCCCAGGTCTTCGAGAGCGTCGCCGATGCGGTGGCGGACTGCGCGCATGTCTACGCCACCACGGTGCGCAAGCGCGGCGTCACCAAGCCGGTGGTCACGCCCGAGGAAGCCGCGCGCGAGATCCGCTCGGCGTCCGGCCGCTCGGCGATCCTGTTCGGCCCGGAGCGCTCAGGGCTGGAGACCGACGATGTCGCGCTCGCGCGCACGATCGTCACCGTGCCGATCAACCCCGAGTTCGGATCGCTCAACCTCGCCCAGGCGGTGATCCTGATTGCCTATGAATGGTCCCGCGGCGCAGGCCTCGAGAGCCCGCCCGCGACCGAGCTCGACCCGCCCGCGCCCCAGCAGGAGCTCGACGGGATGATCGGGCAGCTCGACGGCTTGCTCGAAGAATCGGGCTATTATTTCCCGCCCGATCGCGTGCCCGCGACGCGCCGCACGCTGCGCACGCTCCTCACCAAGCCCGGCTGGTCCTCACAGGAGATCCGCACGCTGCGCGGCGTGCTCTCGGCGCTCGAAGGCAGGAAGCGCCACCGGGGCTGATCAGCGCCGGTCGAACGCTTCGAACTCATAGGCGATCGAAGCTTCGATCAGCCGGTCCCAGATCTCGCCGATCGGCGCCTCGGGAATGCCCGCCTCACGCGCATGCGCCCGCACATTGGCGATCACCTGCGCCTTGCGCGCCTCGTCGCGGACCAGCCCGCGCTCGGGCTTGATGCGTGCGGCGGCGTCCATATAGCCGAAACGGCGCTTGAGCAGCGCGACCAGCGCGCGGTCCACCGCGTCGACGCCGGCGCGGACCTCCGCCATGGTCGAGCAGGCTTGGGGATCGATCGTGTCTTGCATGGTAGACGCCCCTAAGCGCCGGGCAGCATGGCTGTCCAGCATGTCGCAACGGCTTGACTTGGGGGTGCTCGGCGGCTAACCGCGCGCCTTCGCAATTGGCCCCGCACCCCGGTGAAGCGGTGGCCCTGCCCCTCCCGACAGAGTGACAGAGCGGATTACCGGGACCAACGTCGTTAGCAATTGCAAAGGATTAGATATGTCGAAGCGCTCCAGCGCCAAGTACAAGCTCGACCGCCGGATGGGCGAGAACATCTGGGGTCGCCCGAAGAGCCCGGTCAACAAGCGCGAGTACGGCCCCGGCCAGCACGGCCAGCGCCGCAAGGGCAAGATGTCGGACTTCGGCATCCAGCTGCGCGCCAAGCAGAAGCTCAAGGGCTATTACGGCGACATCACCGAGAAGCAGTTCAAGAAGAACTATGAAGACGCTTCGCGGATGAAGGGCGATACCTCGCAGAACCTGATCGGCCTGCTCGAGCAGCGCCTCGACATGATCGTCTACCGCGCCAAGTTCGCGCCGACGATCTTCGCCGCGCGCCAGCTCGTCAACCACGGCCACGTCCGCGTCGATGGCGAGAAGTGCAACATCGGTTCGCGCCGCATCAGGCCGGGCCAGACCGTTTCGCTCAGCGCCAAGGCACAGGAAATGGCGCTGGTGATGGAGGCGCAGAGCCTCGCCGAGCGCGACATCCCCGATTATGTGGCGCCCGACGGTGCCTCGAAGATCACTTTCACCCGCGTGCCGACCCTCGACGAGGTTCCGTACCCGGTGAAGATGGAGCCGAACCTGGTCGTCGAGTTCTACTCGCGCTAAGGCCCGGCTTCAGCCGAAAACGAGACAGGGCGGCCCTTCGGGGCCGCCCTTTTTCGTTGGGCGGGCCGGAGCCATGCCGGTTGCGACTAGTTCCATGCAGCAGCAGAATTACCGTCATTTTTCGGTAGGATAAGCTTCACGCCCGCGTCCCCTCTCCGTCGCTGCGGTGCAACAGCCCCCGCCTAGCGCCCGGACGGCAGCCTTCGCTGCTCAGGGACAAAGGGGTCGAAAAATGAAGATCAGCCAAGCGCTGACGCGAGTCAGCGTCGCCACGCTTCTGTTGACGGTCAGCGCGCCCGCGCTCGCCCAGGCGCAGGAGAGCACGCCGCAAGCCACCGCGGAGGACGAGGAAGTCGTCGTCACCGGCCGCGCGGGCGCCGGCGAGCGCACCAAGCTCGACACGAGCTATGCGATCACCACGCTCTCGAACGAGACGATCCGATCGCGCGCGCCATCCAGCGTCACCGAGACGCTCAAGTCGGTGCCCGGCTTCTGGGTCGAGGCCTCGGGCGGCGAAGGCAGCGGCAACGTCCGCGCGCGCGGCATCCCCGTCGACGGCTTCGGCTCGATCAACCTGCTCGAGGACGGCCTCCCCGTGCAGCACGATCCGGCGCTCGGTTATCTCAACGCCGATCAGGCCTTCCGCCTCGACGAATCGATCGAGCGGATCGAAGTGGTTCGCGGAGGCCCCTCGTCGATCTTCTATTCGAACGCTCCCGGCGGCGTGGTGAACTACATCACCAAGCGCGCGGGCGACGAGATGAGCGGCAATGCGCGCATCCTCTACGGCCCCACCGCCGAGCTCTACCGCTTCGACGGCTGGGTCGGCACTCCGCTCACCGACGGTTGGAAGCTCGGCATCGGCGGCTTTTATCGCAACGAGCAGGGCGTGCGCGATCCCGGCTATACCGGCAACAAGGGCGGCCAGATCCGCGCCGACATCTCCAAGCAGTTCGCTGGCGGCAGCCTGAGCTTCAGCTACAAGCACCTCGCCGACAATGCGATCTTCTACACCGGCATCCCGCTGACCAAGGACAGCGACGGCGACATCGTCGGCCTGCCCGGCTTCGATCCGCACTACGACACCACCGCCAGCCGTGCGACGGCCTTCCTGACGCTGCGCAGCGCCGACGGCCCGATCTTCTTCAACAACACCGACGGCACCAAGACCCGGCTCGACCAGTTCTCGGCAATGGGCGAATGGGAATTCGCCGACGGCTGGAAGCTTTCGAACAAGACCCGCTATCGCGACTCGCTCGTGGTCCGCAACGGCGTCTATCCTTCGTCGGTCAGCACCGCGACGGCGTTCCTCGCCAGCAACCGCGCGGCGCTGCTCGCAGCCTTCCCCGGCGCGACCGACCTCCAGCTCCGCTATGTCGACACCGGCGAGGCGTTCGACGTGCTGCGCCAGAACGGCAATGGCGACGTCTTCATCAACCAGGCGCGCCCAGTCACCGTCAACGAGAGCGAGTTCCTCAACGACTTCCGCATCGCGCATCAGTTCGAGCTTCTCGGCACGCATGATTTCGCGATCGGCTTCTACTATGCCCACATCGACGAGACCTTCGAGCGCTATTCGGCCTCGACGCTTCAGGACGTATCGGGCAATTCGCGCCTGCTCGACCTGTTCGCTGTCAACGCAGCGGGCACGGTGATCGGCGCGGCGACGCAGAACGGCGTCGTCCGCTACGGCTCGGAGTTCGCCAACGGCTCGGGCTGGCAGGATACTTTCGCCATCTACGCCTCGGACGAATGGCAGATCACCGATGCGCTGCGCATCGATGGCGGCATCCGCTGGGAGCAGGTCAACACCGAAGGCGCGCAGGAAGGCTCGCGCACCGTCAATCTCGGCGATCCGACGACGCTCGCCGACGACAATGTGCTCACCGGCAACGACGTGTTCACGCGCTTCGACCGCAGCTTCGATCGCATCGGCTTCACGCTGGGCGCCGACTGGCAATTTGCGCGCGAAGGTGGTGTTTTCGCACGATACACTTCGGCTTTCCGTTTGCCGAGCGTGGGGAGCTTCATCACGAGCGCGACCGCGACTCCGGTGACGCAGGGAATCGACATGTGGGAGGCGGGGCTCAAGCTCGCGACGCCGCTGGTGAGCTTCTATGCCACGGCGTTCCTCACGGACTTCGACTCCTATTCGATCGGCAACTTCATGTTCGCGCCGCCGCCGGCCACGGGGGTGATCCAGCAGACGGTCTACACCGACACGCGCGCCTATGGCGTCGAGCTCGAAGGCAGCGTGCGCCCGGCGCGCTGGTTCGACTTCACGGTGCAGGCGACGATCCAGGAGCCGACCTTCCGCAACCTGCGGTACAACGAGAACACCAGCGGCGGGCTGGTGCCGCGCGACTATTCGGGCAACCAGCTGATCCGCGTCCCCAAGCTCTCGCTCCGCGCGACCCCGGCGGTAACGCTGCTCGACGGCCGCTTCCGCGCGCAGATGGACGTGGAATATTACGGCGACCGTTATGCCGACGCCGCCAACAGCCAGACGCTGCCGGCATATACCGTGCTGGGCGCGAGCATGAGCTTCAAGCTCACCGACAACGTCCGGCTCTGGGCCTATGGCGACAATTTGACCAACACGATCGGCCTGACCGAGGGCAACCCGCGCGCGGGCGAGTTGACCAGCGGCCAGGCGAACGATCTGCTGTTCATCGGCCGGCCGATCGTGGGGCGGAACTTCCGCTTCGCGGTGGACTTCGCCTTCTGATGCGTCCGGTCCGCACCCTGATCGCGCTCCTCCTCGCGCTCGCGCCCGCTACGGCGGAAGCGCAGGAGGCCGACCGCGTCGTGACCGGCGAGATCACTGGTGCGGACCACCAGAACTACAAACCGATCCCGTTCGATGTCCCCGCGGGCGTCGAACGGATCACCGTCCGCCTGACCTACGACAAGACCAACCGGACGGTCATCGACCTGGGCATGTGGGATCCCGAGCGGTTCCGCGGCTGGAGCGGCGGCACCCGCGACCGCTTCACCATCGCCGCCAGCGACGCGTCGCCCGGCTATCTCCCCGGCGCGATCCAGGCCGGGCGCTGGCAGGTCCAGTTCGGCGTGCCCAACGCGCGCAAGGACGCCCGCAGCGCCTACAAGGTCGAAATCTTCTTCGACCGCGGCGCCGCGCGCAACGCCAGTGCGGCAATCGCCGACGCGCCGGTGAAGGCCGGCCCCGGATGGTATCGGGGCGACCTCCACATGCACAACGCCAATTCGGACGGCAGCTGCGCCAGCAAATCGGGCAAGAAAGTGCCCTGCCCGCTGTTCCGCACCGTCGCCGCGGCATCGGACGCGGACCTCGATTTCATCGCCGTCACCGATCACAATACGAGCGCGCACTTCGACGGGCTGCGCGAGCTCCAGCCGTATTTCGATACGATGCTGCTGATCCCGGGGACCGAGATCACCACGTTTCGCGGCCACGCCAATGCGATCGGGCTCACGCGCTGGATCGACTTCCGCCAGCCGGTCTCCGCGATCCAGCGCGACGTCGAAGCAGCGGGTGCGATCCTGTCGCTCAATCATCCGGCGCTGCCTTCGGGCGAGGCCTGCATGGGCTGCGGCTGGGTGTGGCCGGACACCGACTGGTCGCGCGTGACTGCGATCGAAGCGATCAACGCCAACACGATCTCCGGCCCACTCTCGGGCACCGGCTTCTGGTATGCGCGGCTGAACGAGGGGCACCGGCTCACCGGCATCGGCGGCAGCGACAACCATAATCCCGATCCGGAACCGGGCCGAGCCCCGATCGGGCGGCCGACCACGGTCGTTCATGCCGAGGGACTGTCGACGCCGGCGATCCTGGCCGGAATTCGCGCAGGCCGCGTGTTCATCGACGTTGAAGGCACGCGCGACCGGATGCTCGACGTAGAGGCAGCGTCGGGACGCGAACGCGCAGCGATGGGGGGAACGCTCCGCCCCGGCGCGCGCGTCTCCCTCACCGCGCGCATAGCGGGCGTAGCCGCGGGCAAGGCGCTGCTGATCGCCAACGGCGCCGAGCTCCAGTCCAGGTCGGTGGCCGAAAGCGTGACTTTCGAGCTCGACCGCGGCGCAGCCTGCGGCTGGGTGAGCGTCAACGTCGCCACCGCCGAGGGCCGCCCGCTGCTGATCGGCAATCCGATCTACGTCACTTGCAGCCGGCGCTGACAGCGCGGGCGAAACGCCGCCCTTCCTCCACAAGTCGGAATTCCTAGAGTTTGATCCACCCGAGTTGAAGCAAGCGGTTCCCCGGCGAAGGCCGGGCCCAGTTGCACTGCCGCCAATGAAGCGCAGGTCTCTCTCGATACCGCGCCGATACTGGGCCCCGGCCTTCGCCGGGGAACCGGTTCAGATCAAATGAATCCGACTCCAGGCGACTCGACGGCCAGCGGCGCACACATGCTTGCCGGCCGTCGGGGCCGCTGCCACAGTTGCGCATCGATATCGCCAGGAGTTTCCATGCGCCTTGCCCTCACCGTCGCCCTGCTGCTCGCGAGCACCGCCGCCGCGGCGCAGACTGCTCCCGCCATCTCGGTCGACACGCTCAAGGACGTGACTCGCACGCTTTCATCGGACGAATTCGAGGGGCGGGCGCCGGCGACGCCGGGCGAGGAGAAGACGCTCGCCTATCTGGTCGAGCGTTTCCAGAAGGCAGGGCTCCAGCCGGGCAACAAGGGCAGCTGGTTCCAGGACGTGCCATTGGTGGAGCTCACTGCCGGCAATGTGAGCCCGCTCACCTTCTCGGGCGGCAGCACGCCGATCAGCCTCGACTATCGCAAGGACATGGTGGTCGGCACCTATCAGGTGACTCCGCGCACCGAAGTGAAGGACAGCGACGTCGTCTTCGTCGGCTATGGCATCAACGCGCCCGAACGCGGCTGGAACGATTATGCCGGCATCGACGTGAAGGGGAAGACCGTGGTCATCCTGGTCAACGATCCCGACTGGGAGAACCCGCGGCTCGACGGGCCGTTCGGCGGGCGCGCGATGACCTATTACGGCCGCTGGACCTACAAGTACGAAGAGGCCGCGCGGCAGGGCGCGGCCGCCGCGATCATCGTCCATGATAGCGAGCCGGCCGCCTATGGCTGGGGCGTGGTCCAGTCGAGCTGGACCGGGCCGCAGCTGGAGCAGGATACGCCCGGCGATCACATGGACCAGTCCAAGGCGATCGGCTGGATCCAGCGGGAGGCGGCGCGCGCGATCTTCGCCAGCGCGGGCAAGGATTATGCGAAGCTGGTCGCAGCGGCCAAGCGCAAGGGATTCCGCGCGGTGCCGCTGGGCGTGAAGGCCAGCGTCTCGTTCGACAATGCGATCCGGCGCCAGGCATCGAAGAACGTGATCGGCGTGCTGCCGGGCAGCGAGCGCCCCGACGAATATGTCCTCTATTCGGCGCATTGGGACCATCTCGGCCGCTGCGACGCGATCGACGGCGACGACATCTGCAACGGCGCGCTGGACAACGCGTCGGGCACCGCCGGCCTCGTCGCGCTCGCCGAGGCGCATGTGAAGGCGGGGGCGGCCAAGCGCAGCCTGGTCTTCCTTGCCGTAACTGCCGAGGAATCGGGGCTGCTCGGCTCCAAATTCTATGCCGAGAACCCGGTCTTCCCGCTCGAGAAGACGGTGGGCGGGGTGAACATGGACGGCGTCAACAACATCGGCCGTGCCAAGGATTTCGTGCTGATCGGCGTCGGCAAGTCCGAGCTAGAGGATCTGGTGAAGCCGATCGTCGCCGCGCAGGGCCGCATGATCATGCCGGAGAGCACGCCGGAAAAGGGCTTCTACTATCGATCCGACCATTTCAGCTTCGCCAAGCTCGGCGTGCCGATGCTCTATGGCGAGAGCGGCGAGGACTATCGCAGCGGCGGCAGGAGCGCGGGGCAGGCGGCCGCCGAAGACTATCTCACCTACCGCTATCACAAGCCCGCCGACGAATATTCTGAAAGCTGGAACTGGGAGGGCGCGGTCGAGGATCTGCAGATCTTCTACACGCTGGGCCGCAGCCTCGCCGACGGCACCAACTGGCCCAACTGGTATCCGACCGCCGAATTCCGCGCGGTCCGCGACAAGAGCCGGGCGGGGATGAAGTAGGGCAGCCGCCCCCTCCCCCTCGCGCTACCAATGCGATAGAGGCCCCGCAATGATTCTGCCTCCTCCTCCCGAATGGGCCCCGCACGACGCCGTATGGATCGGTTTCCCTAGCCATGCCGAGCTATGGCTCGAAGACCTCGAGCCCGCGCGCGAGGAAGTCGTGGCCTTCGCGCGCGCGGTGCATGCGGAGGGGCGCGGCGAGCGCGTGATCCTGGTCGCCGCCGACGTCGAGGCCGCGCGCGCGGCCGAGCGGATGGCGGGCGATGCCGCGGAAGTGGTGGTCGAGAAGTTTGGCGACATCTGGCTACGCGACACCGGCCCGATCCTCGACGGCAGCGGCGTGGCGCACGATTTCGGCTTCAACGGCTGGGGCGGCAAATATGATCTCGAGGGCGACAGCGACGTGGGACTGCGGCTCGCGAAGCGGCGCGGGATCGCGGCCGAAGAACATGGCTGGATCCTCGAAGGCGGGGCGATCGACGGCGACGGCACGGGCCTGGCTGTCACGACCGAGCAATGCCTGCTCAACCCGAACCGCAACCCGGAGCTCGACCGGCCGCAGATCGAAGCGCGCCTCGCCGCCGATCTCGGCTTCACGCGCATTCTGTGGCTGGGCGATGGCCTGCACAACGACCATACCGACGGCCATGTCGACAATCTCGCGCGCTTCGTCGGCGAGAACCGGCTGCTGATTCCTGCGCCTGCCGAAGACGATCCCAACGCGGGCATCTATCGGGAGGCGGCCGAGCGCGCGCGCGCCTTCGGCGTGGAGGTGGTGCACATGCCCTCGCCCGGCCGCGTGCTCGACGAGGAGGGCGAGATCATCCCCGCCTCCTACATGAACTTCTACATCGGCAACGCCGCCGTGGTCGTCCCGGTCTATGGCCAGGAAAATGACGCGGCGGCAGTGGCCACGCTCGAAGCGCTGTTCCCGGGCCGGAGCGTCGTGGGCCTGCGCGCGGATCACATCCTCACCGGCGGCGGCAGCTTCCATTGCATCAGCCAGCAGATCCCGGCGCGCCCGTGACGATCCGGCGGCTCGGCCCGGGCGATGCGCCCACGCTGCGCCGCCTGAACGCTATGTTCGGCAAGGCCTTTGGCGAGCCGGAGACCTATGAGAGCGATCCGCCGTCCGATGCCTGGATCGAACGGCTGCTCGCGCGCGAAACCATCGTCGTGCTCGCCACTGAAGAGGGCGAGGAAATCGTCGGCGGGCTGGTCGCCTATGTGCTCGAGAAGTTCGAGCAGGCGCGCAGCGAGATCTATATCTACGATCTGGCGGTCGCCGAGCCCCAGCGCCGCCGCGGCATCGCCACGGCGCTGATCGCTCGCTTGCAGGAGATCGCCGCCGAAATCGGCGCATGGGTGATCTTCGTCCAGGCCGACTACGGCGACGAGCCCGCGGTCGCGCTGTACGAAGGGCTCGGCACGCGCGAGGACGTGATGCACTTCGATATTCCGCCCGCCGAGGGTGGCAAGCGCAGCGACATCGACTAGATACGCGCCATGACCCAGATTTCCGTCGCTGCGCTGCAGCTTGCCTTCACCAACGACATCGACGCGAACATCAAAGCCGTGTCCGAGCTGGTCCGCGAGGCCGCAGGCCGCGGCGCGCAGGTGGTGCTGCCGCCCGAGCTGTTCGAGGGCGAATATTTCTGCCGCGTCGAGGACGAAGGCCTGTTCGCCAATGCCAAGCCGGTGGGCGAGCACAAGGCGGTGCTGGCGATGCAGCATCTCGCCGCCGATCTGGGCATCCACATCCCAACCAGCTTCTTCGAATGCGACGGTCCGCATTACTACAACAGCCTGGCAATGATCGGGCCGGACGGGCGCGTCGAGGGCGTCTATCGCAAGAGCCACATCCCCGATGGGCCCGGCTATGAAGAGAAATTCTACTTCCGCCCCGGCAACACCGGCTTCAAGGTCTGGAACGGCCCGGGCGCACGGATCGGCGTGGGCGTGTGCTGGGATCAATGGTATCCCGAGACCGCGCGCGCCATGATGCTGATGGGCGCCGAGATCCTCTTCTATCCCACCGCGATCGGCAGCGAGCCGCATGACGAGAGCCTCGACACCGCGCGGCTGTGGCGGCGGGCGATGCTGGGGCATGCCGTGTCGAACGTGGTCCCGGTTGTCGCAGCCAACCGCGTGGGCACCGAGCACGGCCAGACCTTCTACGGCACCAGCTTCATCGCCGACGAACGCGGCGACATCCTCGCCGAGCTCGACCGGGAGGAAACGGGGGTGATCACCGCGACGCTCGACCTCGACCGGGTCAAACGCCACCGCGCGGCCTTCGGCTTCTTCCGCGACCGCCGCCCCGAGCTCTACGGCAGGCTGGTCGAGGACATCTGAGGCGCGGCCGCCGGCGCCGAAAGCGCGAAATCGACTGCCGCGAGCGCGTGGAGCGTCGTGGTGTCGAACACCGGAATGTCGCTGTCGTCCTGGGACACGAGCAGCATGATCTCGGTGCAGCCGAGGATCACGCCTTTCGCGCCGCGATCGGCAAGGCCTGCGATCACGCGCCGATAGGCCTCGCGCGAGGCCGGCAGCACGCGCCCGGCCACCAGCTCGTCATAGATCACGCGGTGCACCAGCTCGCGCTCGTCGGCGGGCGGCACCAGCACCTCCAGCCCGAAGCGCTCGGCCAGCCGCTCGCGGTAGAAGGGCTGCTCCATCGTGAAGGCGGTGCCGAGCAGTCCGACGCGGGTAATCCCCGCTGCGCGCACCGCAGCCCCGGTGGCATCGGCGATGTGGAGCAAAGGGATCGAGATCACCGCCGCGATCCGGTCCGCCACCAGATGCATCGTATTGGTGCACAGCAGCAGGCAATCGGCGCCGGCGGCCTCGATCCGCGCAGCATCGGCAGCGAGCATGTCTCCCAGCAAGTCCCATTCGCCGCGATGCTGAAGGCGCTCGATCTCCCCGAAATCTACCGAGAGCATCACGCTGCGCCCCGAATGGGGAGGCCCCAGCCGATCGCGCACCGCGCGGTTGAGGATCGCATAATAATGCGCCGAACTCTCCCAACTCATTCCGCCCAGCAGGCCGATCGTCTTCATGCGGGCGGCGGAAGCTCAGCGCTGGTCATCGCGCGAGTCGCCGATTCCGTCGCGGATCTTGGTGGGAAGCTCGCAGCCTCCGACGGTCCGCAGCACGGCTTGGTGCTGGCCGGCGGTCGGCTCCCGGCCCAGCGACCGCGGCTCGACCGGCTTGAACGGCGGTGCAGCCATCTCCGGACGCGTCCGTTCGCAGACCTTGCCCGAGGGCAGCAGCATCGGCGCCGTGCGCACATTGGCGGGGTCGCGCTCACCGGCGACGGCGGCAACCGGCAGAAAGGCGAGGACGAGCATCAGGGTACGCACGGGCAGGCCTTCTTTGCTAACGCTCGATCCTAGCAGCTTTCGGCGGCGCTCGCGAGCATCGAAGGCGGGCGAAGGACTTGGCGCAAGCACGGCCGCGCGGTAGGCCGCGCGTGTGGCAAGGACAAGCTATGCGATCGGGCTCGGCTCGAACCGGCCGGGGCGGCATGGCGGTCCGCGCGACGAAGTGCTGGCCGCGCTCAAGGAGCTCGACTGTGCGCCCGGGCGCATCGTCGCGTGCTCGCCGTTGATCCCCACGCCGCCGCTGGGTCCATCGAAGCGCCGTTTCGTCAACTCCGTTGCGATCCTCGAAACCGACGAGGACCCGCCCGCACTGCTCCGTCGGCTCAAGGCGATCGAGCGGCGCTTCGGCCGCCGGCGCGGGCGCAACTGGGCCGCGCGCGTGATCGATCTCGACATATTGCTCTGGTCCGAAGGCACCTGGGCGAGCCCCGGGCTGGTGATCCCCCATTCGTCGTTCCGTGAACGGGATTTCGTGCTCGACCCGCTGGTACGCGTGGCACCCGTCTGGCGCGATCCGGTGAGCGGCCGAACCCCTCGCCAGCTTCGCGCCCGGTTGACCCGTCCCGCGCCCGCGCCTAGGGGCGGCAGCGTGGGTCCGTAGCTCAGTCGGTAGAGCAAGCGACTTTTAATCGAGAGGTCCCGGGTTCGAATCCCGGCGGACCCACCAGCCTCTCTGCACACCCCCGCACACCCCGCCTCACGCTATTGCGTTTTCCGCAGAATTGCGTCCATTCCGCTGATCAGGAGTGCTCGCCCCTACTCACCCAAGCACGCACGTCGCGGGGGCACGGCTGGGGGGCACTGAAACAGCAAGTGGGGGCATCCAGTGCCACTGACCGATACGCAGTGCAAAAAGGCTCTTCCGGGCGAGAAGGATTACAAGCTGTCCGACGCGGGCGGGCTCTACCTCTTCGTCACCTCCAAGGGCGCGAAGTCCTGGCGCCTCAAGTACCGCTTCGCCGGGAAGGAGAAGCGGCTGGTGTTCGGCCCCTACCCCGACGTGTCGCTACGCGAGGCGCGCGATCGGCGCGACGAGGCCAAGCGGTTGCTGCGCGAGCATCGGGACCCGGTGACCGAGGAACGTAAGCGCAAGGCGACAGCCCACGCGGCGGCCGGTGCCACCTTCAAGATCGTGGCGCAGCGATGGTACGCGGCGCAACTCGGGCGCTGGTCCAAGGTCAACGCGACCAAGATCCAACAGGCGCTGAATCGCGACGTCTACCCCGCGATCGGCGCGCTGCCGCTGGGCGACATCGATGGGCCCGCCGTCCTCGCGCTGTTGCGTAAGGTCGAGAAGCGCGGCGCGATCGACACCGCCAAGCGCATTCGCCAGCACATCTCGGCGGTGTTCGGATACGGCATGGCGGAAGGGCTTTGCCTCGCCGATCCAGCCGGCAAGCATCTGGTCAAGGCAATGCTACCCACCCCCGTCGGCGGCAACCAGCCGGGCCTGAGTAGCGTGGCGGAGATTCGCGAGCTGCACGCGACGATCGATGCCTCGACCGGCGGCCCGCTGACCAAGCTGGCGTCGCGGCTGCTGGGGCTGACCTTCGTTCGTCCGGGTCTGATCCCGACCGCGCGCTGGGAGGAGTTCGAGGGCATCGCTTGGGACGATCCCACGGGCGCCAGCGATGCGGAGGAGCCGATATGGCGCATCCGCGCCGAGCGGATGAAGCTGGAGCTGGAAAACAAGGGCGACGAGGCCTTCGAGCATGTCGTGCCACTGGTGCCGCAGGCCGTGGACGTGCTGCGCGCCGTCTATCGCCTATCCGGGCGCTTCCCCTATCTCTTCCATAGTGTCCGTTCGACGCACCAGCCGATGAGCCCCAACACGATCGGCTACCGCTACAACCAGTGCGGCTACCGCGATCGGCACGTGCCCCACGGCTGGCGCACGGCATTCTCCACGATCATGAACGAGCGCGCGACGAAGCTGGGGCTTGAGGGTGACAGGCCGATCATTGACGCGATGCTGTCGCACAAGCCGAAGGGCGTGTCGGCGGCCGAAATGGCCTATAACCGCGCGAAGCACATGCCGCGCCGTTGGGAACTGGCGCGCTGGTGGGCAGACGAGACGATGAAGGGGCTTCCACCGGCCGGGACGCTGCTCGCGGGATACGCGCGAGCGGGTTAGCAGTGCAGTCGAGGCCGCACTGATCTCTGAACATCGCACGCCCGCAGCTCTCCGGCTACGGCGTGTTTTGACATTCGCGGTCTGTTCGGACGTTGAATGTGAGCGAGTTTATATCGCCTCATTTAAATTGGCGTTTGCGTCTCACGCGAAAATAGAGCATTTCAGCGGGGCTCGGCGGCCTCTCTGGAGCGATTCAACGATCTGCGAGTTTCGCAATCGCATTAACGCTCGGTAAACCGACGAGCAGGTAGTCGCATGGCTAGGTCATGCGCCGAATGGAGGATGAGTTTATGGACCAGGGGATTGGCAAGGCCGAGTGCCCATTCTCGGCCCACGGCGAAGAGCTGCTGAACGTAAAGTTTTTTCGCGGTCGTCGTGATGACGTGATCACCGCAGGCGAGATCATCGGTGAGGCCCGCTCCGCGCGCCTTCAGCATCGCAGCAAGGCAGCGCTGATTTCGCGCGCGGCCCCGGCGAGCGAGCACCCAATGGTTAACGTGCGGGAATTTGTCGAAGCCTTGTAAGTGGCGACAAAACCACACTAGAACGAAAAGCCCGGGTAGCACCGGGCTTTTTTGTTTTGAGGGGCTGATGGAGCTATTCGACCTAATCCGGAAGTTTTCGGAGCGCGACACTCTACCAATCGACGTCAACGACATTCTGGCCTGCCTGAGGGAGCATGGCCATGATGATGACATCGAATTTGTGGGTGTCGAGTTCGACACGGACATCCTTCAGGGGATGATAAAAGTCTTCCACGTTCGCGACGGACTATACTCCGAGCCCCGGCGATTTGCGAACATCTACTATCATCGCGATCATAGCCGCGACTGGCAACGAATGGTCTGTTGTAAGGAGCTGGTGCACCTCTTGGACCCCTCGGGCGCTTACACGACTGACTCACAGGCCATCGAGGATCTAGCGGAAAAGATCGGCCTTCCTCCCGAAATGCAGGACCCAATGGCCGATGGGTTTGAAACCAACGTTGACCGGATTGCTGAATATCGCGCGACGGCTCTACTTTTCCCGATGACCGTCCGGAATTTGCTGATCGAGCCTTATCGCAACGATCAAATCTCGCTCTCGGATATCGCGCGCCTCGCTGATGTTCCCTCGCGCTACGTGGCTCTAGCGATGAGGGACGTGTGGGTGGACATGCACGCCATTATGACTCGCTCCTGATCAGGGGTTCGCTCCAGCGGTGATCAGCGCGACGTGCCTTCGCCTGGGTGGCCTTGTTGTAGATGGCTGCCGTCGGTAGCTGGAACCGGAGCTAGGCCGCCTCTTCCCAGCACATTGGCGACCGCAGCCAGCGCTGTAAGTCGCTCTCATACCAAGCTACCACGTTGGCGCTGATCCGCTGCCTGCGAGGAAATTCGCCACGCATTTCCTTGCGCCGGATTGTCTCCCGGGAGAGGCCGGTGCGTCGGATCACCTCGGGGAGTCGCACGAAAGCCTCGTTGTTCTGACTAATCACGGCGCCTCTCATCACCGCAGAAACCGCAGCGACCGTCGACCAGCCGCAGCATGTCCTCGCCGCACTCTTCGCACTCGCCCGGCACCCCGGGCGGGATCGCGGCGCGCGCGGCGCGTAGGCTGCGCGCGAGGTGCTCCTCTGCGGACTTGTTCGCCCCGTCGATCAGGTCAGCCATCGGCGCGCGCTTCCGCACGGGCGGCAACTACGCCGACCACCTTCAACACCATGAAGGCAGGACTTTCCGGCATCTGCTCGGTAAGTCGCACGGCCTCAGCGCCGGCGCTTTCGAACGTCGCATGCACGCGACCAGGCGTGGAGTCGTTCGACTCCTCGCGGTCAAGTAGGGTTCCGTGACGGACACCCTTTCCGGCATCCACGGATATCTGCAATTCTCCACAGGTTGCTCACCGAAATCGTTACGGGGGTGAGCGCCTCATCGCGGGCCCGTTTAGAATTGAAACGCCAGCTTTCTGTCTGCGGCGATGACCGCAGAACAGGAGACTCCAATCGTGATCATTCAGAAAATCGAGAAGCCGGCGATCCCTGAGGGAGTGAGGACATGGAGGAACGACGGTGACGTGCCAAGCTGGCTCGCACCACGGCTGTCCGGACCGGTCGCGGCGAACGGAACGTTCATGATCGAAACGCCTCTCGGGCGGCAGCGAGTGCACCGCGGACACGTGGTAATCGAACATGACGGACTACTATACGCGTGCCCAGCCAGCGAGGCCGGCGAACACCTCCGAGAAGTAACGGTCAGGCGCGCCGTCGCCGGCGCACCAACCGCCATTGTGGGCCCCGGCAAATCGCTAAAGTCGGCCCGGAGCCGCGGCAGCAAACCGAAGTCGGGGGCCCGGTCTCGAGTTTATGCTCCACCACGCGGAACGAGACCGAGCATCGAAAACGTGTTCGTGGAGGAATTGCATATTGATCCGGACTATCAGCGCTCGATCGACACAGAGCCTTCACGGCGCCTGATCGCATCTATCGCCGCGCGATGGGATTGGCGCCTATGCATGGCGCTCTCGGTGTCGCGCCGCGACGACGGAAACTATGTGATCGACGGGCAACACAGGTTGGCCGCAGCAAAACTGCGCGGCGACATCGACCAGCTGCCTTGCTGCCTCGTCCGATATTCGGGGCCGGCTGAGGAGGCCGCCATGTTCGTCGCGGCGAACCGCGCGCGGCGCGCTATCAACCGCCTTGATGATTTCCACGCGGCGATAGTGGCCGGCGACGAAGACGCGCTTGAGGTGCGCGACGTGATTGAGCGCGCCGGCCTGAAGGTGTCGCGCCAGACCGGCTCGCAGTCGTGGTTGCCGGGGGAGGTGGCATTTACAAGCAGCGTGCAGTCCGTGCTCGGAAAGCACGGAGAAGATATCGTGGTGGAGAGTTTAGGTGCAATCGCCAGAGCATTCACTGGCGAGGTCCTGTCGAACGGAGCTTCGGTTTTCCTTGGGCTCACGCGCATACTCGCGCTGCCGCCTGAGGATTTGGACCGCGACCGTCTGTTCAGGGCACTCAACAAACGTTCGATGAAAGAGTGGGGCGCCTTCGTTCAGGGCGTGAAGGGCGGAGATTTACGAGCCCAGGTGATGCGCCAGGCGCTGCTGGAGGCCTACTCAGAATGACTGTGTGCCGGCCCGAGGCTGGGCCGGCACACTATTTAGCCGGCCCACACCGGATAGTGAGGGGTTACCCCTGCCCTGTCCGGTTGCTCCGGCATTAGATCGGACAGGCGCTAGTGAGCAAGTCCGCGACCTTGTTCATAGGTAACGGTGAGTTGAGGTAAGCCGAATCGGTCATATAAACTCGACTGCCGTCACCATCCGGATTGGCTACGATCCGTGACACCGCTGCGGGATTGATGAATGCGTGACCGTGGGGTCGGACGGGTATGCTGACGAGTATGAGGCTCATTAGGCAGAGATAGAGACATCCCCGCGGTATCGGCAAGCTCGCGATATAATGCCTCACGATCTCATCGAAGTATGTTTCTCATAGGCACAGCCAATCCGTCTCGGCGTCGTCCACGCGCTCGAACATGTCGCCGTCGGCCCCCTGTTGAGTGAGCCGCTTCCGCACGGCCTCCGGATCGCCGTCCTTTGGAAACGCAGGATCTGCACGGACGGCGTTCGCCAGCTCGTCGATCCAGTCGCCTCGGTCGCGCTGCGCGATCAACCAGCGCCCGAAGGGCTCGCGCCTGGCTGCGCACCTTTCCTGATCACCGTTCACCACGAATCTCCTTGTCGACTCGAAGGCGTCGCAAATACACGATGTTCTCATCTTGTTCTACTGGGTCGAGTCGCGTGGGTTGGAACGACTTTAGCTTGCCGGCGTGCGGAGAGTGGTACGTCAACGAGGATGGCACCAGCCGCCAAGCTGAGCTGGCGCTGTGTGAGCCGGGCGACTGGCTTCAACTGGTCCGCGAACCTGAGAATCCACATGATCCCATGGCCGTGGCGATCGTTACGACGCGCGGCGTGTGCATCGGCTATCTGCGCCGCGACCGCGCGGTTTGGATCGGAAGCAAGATCGATCGAGGGTATGATGTTAGAGCGATCGTCGAGCGCGTGAAGGCACTGATGTTCAAGCCGAAGCGACGAAGTTGCCCGAAAATCGCAGCGATATTGACTTGGACAAAATCAAACTGACGGTGGCTACCGCGTCCCCGGCCGCCCGAGGTCGGCACGAGCAAGCCTTGCTTAAGCCAGTAGGCGAGCATGTCGTCCGAAATACCGGCGAGCGTCGCCATCTGCTGTCGGGTGAATCTCTGTTCGGTGAGGTCCATGCCCCTTCATAGGTGCGTTGCACCTATGATATCAGCGTCAAACTTTTATCTGGGGGCATAGGCGGGGGCATTCCGCCACCCGACCACACAGCAAACGGCGCAAATCAGCCATTTCCTACGGTGTTCGTGGTAGGCGGCGGACCACCACCTCCGCCGATGCCGCTGCTGCCGCGCCACGAACAGCTATTACTGGATCAACGTCTTCGCCAACGCCAACGCCGTGTCGCGCTTCGTGGAGCCTGCGACGTACGGCATAACGCTGTCGATGCGCTTTTTGAAGCCCCGGCTTAGCGCCCGTCAACGGCGACCGGCTTCAACGAGCGAGCCGGCGCATCGCCAGCTCGCTGCCGAAAGGTCAGGTTTCGATGCCCCGAGCGGCCATCGTCGCCTTCGCCCACCACACGAGCTCGTCGAGCGCAGTCTGCGCCGCAGGCAGCAGGTTCGCCTCGATGGCCTCGATCGGCTGGTTGCCGAACGCCGGATGCACGGCCATGAAGTCGCCCCCGCCGATGTGCACAGCTGCGTGGGTCGACACCATTTGCAGCTCAACGCCGATCAGCCGCAGATGCTCGACAGCACGCACCGCGCCGGTGCCGCCATAGCCGATCGCGGTGAACGGCTTGCGATTCCATTCCTTATAGGCCTGATCGAGCGCGTTCTTCAGCACGCCCGTGACCGAATGGTTATATTCCGCGACAACGAAGATGTAGCCATCATAGCGCCCGACAACTTCCTGCCAGCGGACGGCCTCGGGATTCTGGCTCGGCACCCACAGATTCGATGCGATCTCGTCGAAGAACGGCAGCGGATGATCGCGCAAATCCACGAGGTCCACGTCCATGTCGCCGCGCGCCTGCGCCTGCTTCAATATCCATTGCGCCGGCCCGTCGGCGAACCTGGACGGACGAGTCGAACCGATGACGACGGCGATACGCGGCCTGGTGTGCATAGTAACCTCATGTGTGCTAGTTTACCAAGGTAACCTGATTAAAGAAGGCAACCATGAACGAACAAGGAGGCACCTGCGCGATACCAAGTGACCATCACGATACCGCCGCCTGCGAGCATATCAGCCGCATGCTCGCGCGGATCAGCGACAAATGGACACTGCTGGTGGTGCGCACGCTTGGGAACGGACCACTTCGCTTTAATGCGTTGCGCCGCGAAGTCGGCGAGATCAGCCAGAAGATGCTGGCATCGACCTTGCGCGACCTTGAGGAGAACGGCTTCGTCTCGCGGACGGTGACGCCGGTCACCCCACCGCAGGTCGAATATGCCCTGACCGACCTCGGTTGCGACTTTCTCTGCCCGGTTCGGGGCCTCGCGGAATGGGTGGTCGCCAACGCATCGCGCATCGATGCCGCGAGGTCCGTCTATGCGGAGCGCCGGGCTCACAAATAAACGGTTCCTGTACGAGTTGTCCCGACGAGCGGGCTCTGGCCCCGCTCACTTGAGACGCACCTTCGCAGTCCTCCCTTTACCCAGCCGTCGCGGGAGGCAAAAACATTCAAGCCTTCTACAAACGTCATGCTGCGTCGATCGCTCTCAGCAGAATGGGCGGCTTATCCTCTTGGATATTTTGCCGGAACAAGGAGCTCTCGCCTGTGGGAAGGCACAGCTTCCGACCGCTTTTGCCGTGCGATAGAGGCGTCCCAGAGCCGGCGCCGGCTTTTTGAAGGGTTCGCCTCCATGCCTAATCCCATTGGCTATCCAAGTCTCGCCTATAGCGATGCATCCGATCCGATCGTATCGATGGGTCGGGCGGTGATTGCGGCGGAAGCCGAAGCGCTCTGGATTCTTGGCAAGGAGCTCGGCGAGCCGTTCAACTCGGCGCTCGGCGTGTTCCAGAGGACGCGCGGGCGCATCTGCGTGTGCGGACTTGGCAAGTCCGGGCACATCGCGCGCAAGATCGCCTCGACCCTAGCCGCGACCGGCACGCCCGCGCTGTTCCTGCACGCCGCCGAGGCCGTGCACGGCGATCTTGGGATGCTGCGCGACAATGATGCGCTTCTGGTTCTCTCGAACTCCGGTGACACGCGCGAGCTCGGTTCCCTTGCACGCTATGCCGACCTGCTCGACATTCCAATCGTCGCGGTAACCTCGTCACTCGCCTCGCGCCTGGCTTCGGCTGCCAGCGTCTGCATTCTGCTTCCCGAGCGCCCCGAGGCCTGCCCGCATGGGAGTTCGCCGACCACCTCCACCACGATGATGCTGGCTCTGGGCGATGCCATCGCCATCACGCTGATGAAGCTGCGGGGTACGAGCGCTGAAGAGCTGCGGTGTCTGCACCCTGGCGGCCGGCTCGGGCTCGATCTCGTGGCCATCGGCAGCTTCATGCACCGCAGCGACGAGCTACCGCTCGTCTCTATGCTGGATCCGATGCCCTCGGTGATCGACATGATCAGCCGGAAGGGGTTCGGCATCGCTGCGGTCATCGACACGAACGGCAATCTTGCCGGGATCATCACAGATGGAGACATTCGACGACATGCGAGTCGGCTCGACCAAACCGTCGCCGCTGAGGTGATGACGGTCGATCCCCACGTGCTTGTCGAGGACATGCTCGCGCGCGATGCGCTGGAGAGTCTCTCGAAGGCGCGGATCACTTCATTGCTGGTGGTTGATGCAGAGACCGAGCGTCGCGTCGTGGGCCTCGTCCACGTTCACGACCTTCTCAGGCTCGACATCGGCTAGGATGCGCGCGGCCATCATCATTCCCGCTCGCTATGGCTCCTCGCGCTTTCCGGGAAAACCACTGGCGCCGATCGCGGGCGCATCGGGCATAGCCAGGCCGCTCATCGCCCGAACGATCGAGGCCGCACAATGCATCGGCATCACATGCGACATCCGCGTCGCAACCGACGATCCAAGAATCGCAGCGGCAGCGCAGGAGGCAGGCGCCGATGCAGTCATGACGCCGGCAACTTGCCGCAACGGCACCGAGCGATGCCAGGCCGCTATCGAGGCGGCCGGGATCGATGCGGATATCGTTGTCAACCTCCAGGGAGACGCGCCGCTTACCCCGGCCGGAGCTATCGAGGCGCTGATTGCCGCCGTTGCCGGCGATGCAGCGGTCATGGTCGCAACACCCATGATCCGCAGCAGCAGCGCCACGCTTGAGCGTCTGCGAAATGATGAGGCCAGCGGGCGGGTCGGCGGCACGACCGTCGTTACCGATGGCATGGGGGACGCGCTCTACTTTTCGAAACGGATTCTTCCCTGTGGCGGAGGAACCGTCGAAACGCCCGTCCACCTCCATATTGGGCTCTACGCGTTCCGCAAGCTGGCGCTTGCGCACTACGCCCAGCAGCTCCCCTCCGCCCTCGAACGCGCCGAGGGATTGGAGCAATTGCGCTTCCTTGATGCGCGTATCCCTATCCGCATGGTCGAAGTCGAGGAGCCTGAGGGCGGGCTCTGGGAAGTCAACAATCCCGGCGACATAGCGATCGTCGAACGCGCCCTCGCCCTGCGGGGGATCGAATGATCGGACCGGAAAGCACATGAGCATGAGATTCCGCGAGCGACGCATCGGTCAGGACCAGCCGCTGTTCCTGATCGCGGGCCCATGCGTGCTGGAATCGCGCGAACTCGCGCTCCGTGTTGGCGAGCGACTTGCCCAGATAGCCGAGCGGCACGGGTTGCTCGTCATCTTCAAGGGCTCGTTCGACAAGGCGAACCGTACCTCCGGCACCTCCTATCGCGGGCCCGGTATGGAGGAAGGTCTTGAAATTCTCGCCCATGTGGCGCGCGAGACTGGTTTGCCCGTGCTCACCGATGTCCATGAACCCGGTCAGGTTGCGGCCGTCGCCGAGGTGGTCGACGTCCTGCAGACGCCGGCGCTGCTGGCGCGCCAGAGCGACTTGATCGCCGCTGCCGCCCGATCGCGCCGGCTCGTCAATATCAAGAAGGGCCAGTTCATGGCCCCCTGGGACATGGCGCACGTCCTTGAGAAAGCGAGAAGCGCGGCGGCTGAGGCCGGCCAAAGTCCTGATCGATTTCTGCTTTGCGAGCGCGGCGTGAGCTTCGGCTACAACACGCTGGTAACGGACCTCAGAAGCCTCGGCGTGATGGCGGAGACGGGGGCACCTCTAGTGTTCGACGCGACACACAGCGTGCAATCGCCCGGTGGGCTCGGCGCGCGTTCGGGCGGCGACCGGCGACATATCCCGCTGCTGTGCCGAGGAGCCGTGGCGGCGGGTATCGCAGGGCTGTTCCTGGAGACCCATCCTGACCCCGACCGGGCGTTATCGGATGGTCCGAACTCATGGCCGCTCGACCTGCTTGAACCGCTCATCGCGCAGCTTGTCGCCCTCGACCGGACCATCAAGGACAGCCTGCCCAGCTATCCAGCGGCGTGACCGCGCCTTATCGGCTCTGGCGGAGCCGATGGCAAATATGGCCTGCCAATCTATCGGTTGGCGGGCGTGCTCACCGGCTGTTGAGGCAGGCGTTCGCGCTCGAAGCTGATCGTCTGGATCTTGGTGTCGAGCGCGCGCACCACCTCGGCAGTGAGATCGTTCGCGAAATTGCCGCCAAGCGCCGAATTGCGGTCGAACAAAAGGCCGCATTTCTTCGCCTGGTAAGCCTGGGCAATGACGGGCTGCGCTTCGGCCGAGATCCGCTCCAAGGCCTTGCCACGAGTGGCCTCGATCTCGCGGCTGTTGTGCGCCGCCTGACGCTGAAGCGCCTGCCAGCGGGCCGCGACCTGCTCCCGGCGCTGGCGGATCTGCGCATTGTCGGGTTGGCCTTCGAGCGCCTTGACCTCCGTTTCGAGCGGGCCGCGTTGCTGGTCGATTTCGGCCTGCGCGGCGCGCGCGAGTTCCTGGAGTCTTGCCGTGGCTGCCTTGCCGACAGCGGCATTGGCAAAAATGGCCTCGCGGGAAAGGAGGCAAACGCCAGGCACCACCGGGCCGCCAAGCCCCTGCGAGCTTGGCGCCGATTGCGCCTGCACTTGCGCCGGGACGATCGCAGCGGAGATCGCCATCACAGGCAGGAATGGATTTCGCGACATCATGCTTTCTCCTTGGTAGCGTGGGGCAGAGCCGGCTCGTCGCCTATGGCGTCGGCGGCCGGCGCTTCCGGGCGGGTCGAGCGGCGGGACAGAAGATCACGGAACCTGTCCAGCGAAGACAGGTGCAGGGTGACCAGAGCGAGCCAGCCCCGGGCATGCCATTCGACGAGCGTGGCGCCGTCCAGCGCGGCATATCGCTCCGCATCGACGACCTTGAATCCGTCGACGGAAAAACTGCGCCCATCGGGAAGGACGGCATCCGCATGCCGATCGACGAGCAGGCCGCGGCCCTCGAGCGCTCGCACGAAAGCCAGGGTCGACTCCGCTTCAC
This sequence comes from Sphingomonas radicis, assembly GCF_051400635.1. Classification (NCBI taxonomy): domain Bacteria; kingdom Pseudomonadati; phylum Pseudomonadota; class Alphaproteobacteria; order Sphingomonadales; family Sphingomonadaceae; genus Sphingomonas; species Sphingomonas radicis. The sequence goes on along the minus strand of NZ_JBLFFG010000001.1, from coordinate 1,266,651 downwards.
CGCGGAAGGCCTCGCAGAAACCGAGCGCGCGCTGGGTGATCGCCGCCGGGCGACCATTCTCGAAGAGCGGTTCGCCTCCGGACTCGGTCAACCCCTCGCATTCGACATCGATTCCGAGGATGAAGCGCGCGCTGTCGCCGAGCCGCAGGTAACCAAAGGGATAGCGACGCGCGAAGGCAGGAACGTAAGCGCCCCGCGACCAGGCCCCATTCTCGAGGAACAGGTTACGGCGATCGCGCCCGAGCACGACGAGCGGCGTCGCATCGCTCGCCGCAAACACGATCGGATAGTGGCGCGAGGCTTCCGCAAACTCGCTGATGACGATCGGAATGGAGGGCGATTCCTCGGCGAACGCAAAATCGACTCCCTTGAACCGCAGCGTCGCGTGGCTCGCCGAGTCGAGCGGACGCAGCGACTTGTAGAACAGCGGCTGGGTCGGCGGCGGGGCCGTCTCGGTCTCGGGCATGATTGATCTTTCGCTTCGCTCGACAGGAGACGGCACCGTTCGCCCTGTCTTCGCTGAGGGTTTTTAGGCGCTCGGCAAACCTCGACGCCTGTGGCTTTCCGCAGGCACATTCGCCGCGTCGATTCGCGATAGTCCACCCGTCCCGCTGCGGGGCGCGAAGGGTGGGCAGGACAATTCTGGACTTCAGGACCATCGCAACGTTTCGCGGACGGCACGGACGGCGAATTGCGCCGTCGGGTCGACCGCTGCTGCGTATGCCGCCGTTTCCCGGCGCCCAGCCTGCAGCACACCCTGGCGCGCGCGACGCAGACAGCTGCGCGCCAATGCCTCGATGGGAGGAAATCGACACGATCGCGTCGCAGATCACGCGCGCGCGCGTCGGCGGGGACTTCTGGGCCGTCCCTTCCAGCTCTGACCGATCAAGAGAGCGGGAAGATCCCTGGGCCCGCATCGAGGCCGACGAAGCGATCGTCGCCGGCGACGACGAAGAAATTGCAGTGCTCGCTGCTGCCGCCAACCGCCCGGTGATCGACCCGCGCACCCGCCGCCTGCATGCGCGCGAGGATCTTCTGGTCGCGCTCCATCGCCACCTCTCCGCCTTCGACTATCACGATCCGTGGACGCGGCGGCCCATTTCCGTTTCGCGCTGGATCGAGATACTGGGCGAGTGGCGAGCGCTCATCGACCGGAATCGCGAGATCGCCGCCGTCTGCGGGATCGCCGCCTGGAAGCAGCGCGCGGTCGGCCAGCTCCTCTGGGCCGAGAGCAGACCGAGGTTCGTGCGGAGCCCGCAGCTCAGCCGCCTTCCGTCCGAAAAGGCGGTCGCTGTCTGGCCGTCACGCGTAACAGGCACCTTTCCCGAGGAGGCCCGCGCAGCCGGGCGGCGGCTTATTCAGATCGAGGACGGTTTCGTTCGTTCGTCGGGCCTCGGCTCCCACCTCGCCCCGCCCCTTTCCATCGTCGTCGATCGCCGCGGTGTCTATTACGACCCGCATACGGAGAGCGATCTGGAGCATCTCCTCGCGCACGCGGATCTCGGTCCGGAGCTCTGCGCACGCGCCGCCAGCCTCATCCGTTTCATCACCGAGCATGGCATCACCAAATATGCCGTTGGCGCGCGGGGCGTGCTCCGCTTGCCCGTTGGCCGCCGCAAGGTGCTCGTGCCCGGCCAGGTCGCGGACGACCGAAGCGTCGAACTGGGCCGCGCCGACGTAGCCGGCACGCTCGACCTGCTGCGGCGCGTGCGCGAGGCGGAGCCGCAGGCGTTCATCGTCTTCAAGCCGCATCCGGACGTCATCGCGGGGTTGCGCGCCGGCCATGTCCCGGCTTCCGAGGCCGCGCGCTATGCCGACGTGATCGTCCATCACGCATCGATCGACGCGTTGCTGTCACAGATCGACGCGGTCCATGTGCTGACGTCGCTGACCGGCTTCGAGGCGCTGCTGCGCGGATGCGAGGTGTTCACCCATGGCCAGCCCTTCTATGCCGGCTGGGGGCTCACGCGCGACCTTGCGCCTCCGATTGAGAGACGCGGCCGCCGGCTCACGCTCGAGCAGCTCGCCGCCGCAACGCTGATCCTCTATCCGCGCTATCTCGACCCAGTAACACGGCTTCCGTGCCCGCCAGAGATCCTCGCGCAGCGCCTCGCCCGCGGCGAGGCGCCCAAGGCCGGCCTTCTCCAGTACCTGCGCAAGCTCCAAGGTGCAGTCCGCATCGCGCCGCGGACTCTGGCGGAGAGCATGCGGTGACCGCGCGCTCCTTCCTGTTCCTCCAGGGACCGCCGGGCCCGTTCTTCGTGGAGCTGGCACGCGCCCTGCGGGCGGCGGGCCATCGCTGCGCACGGGTCAACCTGTGCGGTGGCGACTGGATCGACTGGCGCGGCGCGGCGACCGATTTCACCGGCACGGCAGACGAATGGCCGGAGGCGCTCAACGCGGTAATCGCGCGCGAGACAGTCACCGATATCCTGTTGTTCGGCGATTGCAGGCCGCTTCATCGCGCCGCGATCCGGCATGCCGTGACTGCTGATATCGCCGTCCATGTTTTCGAGGAAGGCTATCTCCGGCCCGACTGGGTGACGCTCGAGCGTGGGGGCGTCAACGGCCATTCCAACCTGCCCAGGAGCCCGGAGGCCTATCTCGCGCAGGCTTCAGACTTGCCGCCAGTGCCGTCCTATCCGCCTGTGCCTTCGCGCTTCGGCCTGCGCGCGCGCGAGGCAACGGCCTATTTTCTCACGACCTGGGCAATGACTCCCATCTTCCGGGGTTATCGCTCGCACCGCCCCTATGCGGCGGCTGCGGAGCTTGGCGGCTGGCTTCGACGCATGGCGTGGCGCCCGATCGCCCGGCTGCGCTCGTCGCTGGCGTTGCGCAGGCTCGCCAGTCGGGCCTTCTTCCTGCTGCCGCTCCAGCTCGACTCCGATCATCAGATCCGCACGCATTCACCCTTCGCGGGCATGCGGGAGGCGATCGAGGCCATCCTGTCCTCCTTTGCCGCGCATGCGCCCGCGGACCGGTTGCTCCTGGTCAAGGAGCATCCGCTCGACAACGGCCTCCATGACTGGCGGCGCACGGTCGCGCGGGCGGCGCGAAGCGTCGGCCTCGCCGAGCGCGTCCTCTTCATCGAGCATGGCGACTTATATTCATTGATCGAAGCGGCATCGGGAGTGGTGACGGTTAACAGCACGACGGGAACGCTGGCGCTTTCGTCGCGTGTTCCGGTGATCGTGCTCGGTCAGGCCGTCTATGATCTGCCCGGCGTCACGCATCAGGACGGGCTCGACACCTTCTGGACCACGCCAACGCCGCCGCAGCTCGAGATCTACGAGCTCCGGACCTATCACTTGGTTCACGGCCCGATGAAGGAGCGCCTGGACGCTTACCTTCGAGATGCCTTCATCCCGGCCGCGCGCCGTGCAGGTTGCGGACCTGTTGGGGCATTCACGATAATCATTGGTCCTGGCAGCCCGAGCGTCCATGTTCTTGTCTCCCATCCTTCGATCGCGGACTTCGTCGCCCTGCCTGGCAGGCTGGCTGCTGACCAGAGCTACGCGAAGGCCGCCGAGCCGTTTTCCAACGCCACGCCGGAAGGTCCGCCGTACGCCTCACTCGAAGTGAAGCTGATGCAGGCGTTCCCTCACTTTCCTCGCGTCGAGGTTCCGGAGGCCACACGCAGCGACAAAACCCGCATATTCGAGCTGAGGACATATTTCAGCCATAGCGACAAGGCGGGCGCGACGAAGATTGGAATGTTCGACACCGGAGGGGAGATCGAGATATTTCGTCGGACCGGCCTGACGCCGGTGTTCTTCGCTCAAGACCTCACGGGGTCTCGCCTGCCAAGCCTGACATACCTTCTGACCTTTCCAGATCTTGCGACCCGTGACCGAAGCTGGAGCACCTTTGGCGCAGATCCCGCCTGGCGGCAGCTGATTGCGACACCGGGACTTACCGATCCTGAAATCACCACAGGAATAGATAATCAGATCCTGAGGCCAACGCCCTACTCGCAGATCTGAACAATCCAAGAGGCTGTCTTCGATGAAGACGTGACCGCGTGAGCTTCAGGACGACAAGCCTACCTTGTTGATTGAAGTTCCCGATGGAACGTCCTTGCGTTTCTCGTGGAGCCGGCCTGCGAGGTCGAGCTTCACGGAAAAGGGAATTTAGTCAGCACGTCAGCGCTCATCTGCTTGGGCTATCAGTGCGACGCGAAACTTGAAAGCACGAGTCCCGTGAACCTGAATGGATGACGGCTTCTGGGGAGTGGTCGAGCTGCCCTGAAGGGCAAACTTTTAGGGCGGTGCGCTTCGGAATGAGCGTTTTGGCGCGGCAGTTTCTAGTTCTCCGTTCGAGCGAACTCCCGAAACAGCACCCATAGCGTTCGAATGCCGCGTTGATCATCTCGCTGTCATCTGCCCGCCGTCGTGCCGCAGCCGCTCCCGGTCCCGCGAACCGCCTGGGAGCAGGCGGCGCTCGATGCGCTCGACACATTCTTCGGGCGGCAGGCTATGCCCAAATCCCAACCAGGCGGCAGCGCGGCGGAGCGCGCCACCCAGCCGATAATCCGCTAGGATCCACCAGCTCGGCATCTCGCTATTTGCGCGCTCTTGCGCTGGGCAGAGCGAGCGACACCGGGCCGGCGTGAACGCGGCCCCCAAGTCAGTTCGGTGCGAAGGCTTTCCGGCCTCCGGGCGCGAGCCTCGGCTCCTCACCAGCGCAAAGTGAACCCAGCGCGCGCACCGACGTCGTAATAGTCCTGGGCGAGCCGGCCTTCGGCGTGGGTGAATATCGCGATGCTGTCGCCGATGCGGAGATTGAGGCCCAGCCCTCCTTCCGCCAGGGTGCTCGGCCGGTTGGTCTCCAGCCAGTCGAAGCCGACCAGAGCGTCGCGATCGGCCTGGAAATCATGCGAGACGCCAAGCGTCACGGTGGGGATGAGCGTGGAGCCGCCCATCGGCATCTCCGTCGACGCCTGCACAGCCGCACGGCCGCGCACGCGACGGTTATCGTTCGATTGCGCCTCCAGCCCGTCGGCGCCGATAAAGCCGTCGATACTGCTCTCGAGATAGCTGACCCGCACCTTCGGCTCGAGCCGCCAGCCGCCGGTGTTGGCGATATAGCCGACCTCCAGCGAGGCGCCGAGGCCTTGGCCGTCATATTCGGCGATTCGTGCTTCGGGGGCATCGAGTTTGAAATCGAACCAGCTCATCTGGCCGACGAGATCGACATACCAGCCGCTCGACTGGCCAGCGTCCTCGAACCAGGTAGCGTATAGACCAAAGGCTTGGGAGTCGACGTCGAGATCGGCGCGCGCGCTGCGTAGCCGGGGGTCCCAGTCGCCCCGCGCTGCGCCGAAGGTGGCTCCCGCCATGAGCATGTTGCCGCTAGCGGTCGGCTTTGCGAGACCGAAGCCGAACTGAGCCAAGCCGGTGCGCTGGCGATAGCCCACTGCATAGCCCTTTCCGTCGAGCTCCCCTGCTCGCGCCTCGACGCGCGCCCAGCCGCGTACGCCTTCGCCGTCCATCATCATCTGGCCTTCCCGCTCGCGGATGTGCGGCAGGAACATTTCGGTGATGCCCATTGCGGCTTCGGGCGCGACCGTTGCCCCGGCCGCGGACGGAGTGATCGCCGCAAGCGGCGTACCATCCTCATCGTCGAAGCGCGCCGCGAGCCGGACTTCACCATCGTTGTCGGCGATCTCGTAGCGCCACGGGCCGATCGGCGCGTAGCCAAACGGCTCGTTGAGCGTGAAGGTGGCAGTCGAACCTTCGGTGGCGGTGACCAGCGTGGCGCCGGAGCCTTGTTGCGGCGGCGCGGTTATCGGCCCTCCGACATTGTTGATGCTGGTGTTGACCGTGCCTCCCAGCGTCCCTTCGATCACCAACTGGTCGGAAGACCCGCCGGTGTCGGTAATCGCTGTGTCTACGGCGATCGTTCCATTCCCGGTTACGTTGCCGATGATCGTCAACGTGTCGCCCGCACCGCCGCCGGTGAGATCGATGACGCCGTTGTTGACCAGCCCCAGCCCCGCATCGATCACCGCGGAGGTGCCGCCGCCCAGCAAGTTGCCGTTGTTCATCACCGTGCCGGTCACGGTGACGACGGCGTCGCCATCGGTGAGATCGACAATGGCATCGTTGACCAGATCGCCGCCGATATCGAGCGTGTTCCCGCTTCCGGACACATCCAGCAGACCGGTGTTCAGGACATCGCCCACGACATCGATCTGCGTATCGTTCCCCGACACCAGCAAGTCTCCACTGTTGGCGACATCGCCGCCCACATTGACCATCCCGCCGCCGCCGAGATCGACAATTCCCTGATTCTGCAGGTCTGCGCCGATATCGATCGTCACTGGTGCTTCGGTGACCAATGTGCCGCTATTGTTGAGGTCTTCGGTCACCGCCACGCTACCGCGGCCGCCGAGATCGACCGTGCCGGTGTTGACGAGTTGATCGCTCGAGATGTTCAGCGGCGCTTCGGCTGTGATGGTGCCGGTGTTGGCGATCTCGCCGCCCGCGGAGATGCTGCCGCCGCCCGCCAGATCGATATCGCCACTGTTGGCGATATCGCCGCCGGCATCAATGGTCACCGGTTCCTCGGCGACGATATCGCCGCTGTTCGCTATATCCTCGACCACATCGATGTTCCCGCCGCCGGCCAGATCGATGGTGCCGGCATTGTCGAGGCCGCCCAGGCTGATGTCGGTCGGGACGTCGGCGGAAATGATTCCGCTATTGCTCGTCTCGCCGCCGACTTCGATGTCGCCGCCGCCCATGTCGATCGTACCGCTGTTGTCGAGCGTCTCGCCGATGACGAGATCGACCGGCGCTTCGCTGCTGATCTCGCCATCGTTATCGAGATTGCCGCCGATCTGGACTTCGCCGCCGGCATCCTCTCCACCGGACATGCTCGAGGTCGCGTCAATCGAGACATCTCCCCCGCCGAAATCGATGCCGGTGGGCGAGATGCCGATAACGCTGCCTTGGGTGAGGTCGACCCTCTCCCAATTTGCCAAGGCCGGCGCCTGGGCCGACACGGCCTGGAACGTCAGAATGTCGATCCAGCCGTCTGCTTCGCTTGCGTCGTCGCCGCCATCGAGCAGCGTGAGCTGCGAAAGGTCAGCCCCGCCCGTGATCAGCGCCGTATCGCTCCCGATGCCCCCGTCAAAGCTGCCGAGCGTGCCGCCGGTCCAGGTAAACGCGTCGTCGCCATCGCCGGCGTTGATCGCACCGACGCTGGCCGTACCCGACAGCGCGATGCTGTCGTTGCCCGCGCCGGCACCGATGCCGGCCGTGGAGCCCCCCGAGACGGTATAGGTGTCGATACCATCGCCGGTAGTAATCGTGCCGGTGATCGTGCCTCCGGTCATGTTGATCACATTGTTACCGCGCCCGAAATCGACGCGCCCGCCGATCGTACCGCCCGACAGGTTGAGCGTATCGTTCTGGAAGCTCGCCGTGAGATCGCCATCGATCTGCCCGCCCGACATGGTGACGACGTTGTTCGCGATGTTCATGTCGACGAAGCCGATCCGCCCACCCGTGATCGTTACGAAGTCGCCGTCCTCGAGCCCGTTGACGATCCGGCCGCCCGAGATCGTCGCGGTATCCAGCCCGCCGCCCTGAAACACTTCGTTGATCGTGCCGCCAGAGAGGGTGAGCACGTCCAGCCCATCGCCTTGGATCACTGATCCCTGAATCTCGCCGGATGCGACCTCCACCGTATCGACGCCTGCGCCGAAAGCGACATTACCCGTGATCATGCCGGTGCCGCCGGCGGGCATCGTCAGGCTGTTGTTCCCCGCTAGGTCGGTGATGCTGCCCACCGTACCGCCTGAGACGGTATATTGGTCGTCGCCATCGCCGGCCTGAAGCGTGCCGACATCGCCACCCTCCACGGCCAGGGCATCATTGCCAAGCCCTCCCGACACTTCGGTAACGGTGCCGCCGCTGACGGAGACCCGATCGTCACCGTCATCCCCGTTGATGGTCGCGATCGTGCCGCCGGAAATCGCTGCCGTGTCGGCACCTGCGCCGAGCGATGCGGCGGCGACGGTACCGCCCGACTGGACGAAGCTGTCGATCCCCTCACCCAGGCTGGCGGTACCCGTTATCCCGCCCGCCGCAATATCGATGCTGTCGGTGCCTGCGCCGAATGTCACGTCGGCGATCACGCCGGTGCCGCCTGCCGGCATGGTCAGCGTGCTGTTGCCGAGGAGGTCGGTGACTGCCGTCACCGTGCCGCCCGAAACGGCATAGGCGTCGTCGCCCTCGCCGCCGTCGAGCGTAGCCACCGCGCCGCCCGAGACCGTCAGCGTGTCGTTGCCTACACCCCCCAGCGCGGTCGTGACTGTGCCGCCGCTGATCGTGATCGCGTCATTGTCCGCGCCGCCATCCACCGCTGCCACGGTGCCGCCCGCGACGGTGATGGCGTCGGCGCCGGCCTCGCCGTTGAGGAAGCTTGCGCTTCCCGTACCCGAGAGGCCAATCACGTCGTTGCCCGCGCCTGCATTGACCCCCGCGGTAGAGCCGCCGCTGATCGCGTAAGTATCGATGCCGTCGCCGGTGGTGATGGTGCCGGCGATGGCTCCACCCGTCATATTGATGATATTGGTCCCGCGCCCGAAGTCGACGCGCCCGCCGATCGTACCCCCCGACAAATTGAGCGTGTCATTCTGGAAGCTCGCAGTGAGATCACCGTCGATCTGCCCGCCCGACATGGTGACGACGTTGTTCGCGATGTTCATGTCGACGAAGCCGATCCGCCCGCCGGTAATCGTCACGAAGTCGCCATCCTCGAGACCATTGACGATACGGCCGCCCGAGATCGTCGCCTGATCGAGGTCACCGCCCTGGAAGACTTCGTTGATGGTGCCCCCCGACAGAATCAGCGTATCGATTCCGTTCCCCTGGCTCACCGTGCCCTGGATTTCGCCGCCTGCCATATCGATCGTGTCGCGGCCGTCGCCGAAGCCGACATTGCCTGTAATGATGCCCGTGCCGCCCGCGGGCAGCGTCAGTCTGTTGTTGCCCACCGCATCCGTGACGCTCGCGACCGTGCCTCCTGAAACAGTGAACTGGTCGTTGCCCCCACCTCCGTTGAGCGCACCGGCACTGCCGCCGGAAACGGTGATCTGGTCGACGCCATCGCCGCCGGAAGCACCGGCGGTCGAGCCGGACTGCACCACGATCATGTCGTCGCCGGCATCGCCGGTCAGCGATCCGTTCACGGTGGCACCATTGAGCGTGATGCTGTCATTGCCGTCGTTACCGTTTACAGAGCCGGTGACAGTGCCGCCGGTCAGCAGGATCGTATCGGCGTCGCTCGGGGAGCTCCCGGCGTAGAAGGTCGTCCCCTCCCCCGCAATGTCGCCGTTCACCGTTCCGCCGGACATGGTGATGATGTCCGCGCCCTGGCTGCCGGAGACCCGGCCGTTCAGCGTCGCGGTGCCACTGATGGTGATCGTGTCCACCCCGCGCTCGCCGACGATCGCATCCGTACCGTTGCCGACGGTGCCCGCGCTCAAGTCGAACACATCGTCGCTCGAGGTACTGGCATCCTCGCCGCCGAACAGCGTGCCATTCACATTCGCGCCGTTCAGATTGAACGTGTCGTTTCCTGTCCCCCCGGTGATCTGCCCGTTGAGCGTTCCGCCGTTTAGATGGACCGTGTCATTGCCCGCGCCCAGCGATGATGGTGAAGGCGAGGGGCTCGACGCAGCGGTGCAGGTGATCACATCGTCGCCGCTCGTCGGAGCAGGTGTGCAATCCGCAGCTCTCGCATTGGAGGCGAATGCGAGCGCGGCCAGGCTGACTCCAGCGCGGGTCATATGGGACAGGGCTCTGGCGGGCATTCGTGGAGAGAGCGGAAAGACGCGCATGGGCAACTCCGTCACAAAGACTGCGCCCCACCCCGCGACGGACTATGCTTTTAGGATTCTCTAAAATCAACACCGTTTCACCTATAAATTCATAACAGTATGCTTATCTCCACGTGGCGACGATTGGCGGACGATATTGGCGAATATACTGGTGAAAAGGTGCTGAATGCTGTTGCCTACTCCATGCTCGGCCTGATACATCAGTGAGCCGCCAAGCTTGAATTGGCCGAGGAGAAGATGTCGTGACAACTCGCTTGCGTGCGGTAGCATTCGCGTGTGCTGTGGCGACAATTATGTTCACATCGGTCGCTGCGCAGGACGAACGCGGCTGGGGTTCCGCCACGGGCGAAGCCATCATCTATCGGGACACTGGCTTTAGCGGTCCCGCCGTGAATGTGTCGCGTGCCGAAACCAATATGCGGCTGTCTTGGCCAGTGCGGAGCATTCGGATCGTGAGCGGCCGCTGGCAGGTCTGCAGCCAGCCGAACTACCGCGGTACCTGTACGGTCGTGGATCGAAGCCAGTCCAATTTTACCGGCAGACTTGGTCCTCGCAGCACTCTTCAGTCGATGCGGCCGGTTGGAGGAGGTGGTAGTGGAGATGGCGGCCACCCTGGTCCTTCACTGCGTGGAATGGCTGCCGAATTCTTCACAGCGCCCGCGCAAGGCGGCCAGCGGATCCGCGCCTGCAATCGCGGATCGGCGAGTGCGAATTGCGCGGCTGCAACTGCGGATGCTTTCTGCCGCGCGCGCGGCTGGAACGGCTCAGCGCGCGAAGCAATGCAGACGATCGGACGGCAAGTGTATCTGGCCGACGTGCTGTGCACGCGCAGCGGCTATTGAGTTGCGGCACGATCTCGTTGCGCCAAGTGGGCCCCACCAAGGCGGTCAGTTCGGCAACGCGCTCATCACGATTCGTCGGCGTCGAGTCCAATCCGTTCATCGTCATCGCGCCGCCGTCTACATCGACGGCGTCCCATGCCGCGAGCTCACCGACGGTACTGAGCCAGCCAGCCCGACTCGATCGAGGTGCTGCGCGGCCCCCAGGGCGCGCTCTACGGCGCGAACAGCAAACCCGGGTTGATCGTGATCCGCACCCGCAACCTGGCCGATCGTCCGTGCGCGAACTGCGGGCGACCGGCAGTCTCTACAGCGCCACTGACGGCTACCCGCTCGAAAGCTAATGCCAGTGGACCTCTGGTCGACTGTCGGCGTCGCTCGCGGTCAATGGCGACGAGGCGATCTGGATGCGCAACCGCGCGCCGGGCGTGACCGAGCCCGGCGGATCGGCGAGCTATTCGTCCACTCCAAGCTGCGCTGGACGCCGAGCGTGGACACCATCATCAACGCCACTGCCTATGTCCTCGACATCAACGCGCCCGAGCTGTTCGACAAACGGCCCCACGGCCTTCAGATGAACCGCCGGCTAGCTCGAAATTTGGAACTAAGAAGCTTTCAGCCCCATCCGATCGAGCGCCTGTGCGAGATGTGCGAGCGCTTCTTGGCTTGGCCCCGGATAGTCGCCGGGTGTCGGCTGGTCGCCGATAAAGCCCATGTCGGCCTTGCCTTCGGGCAGGCTGTAGAAGCCGAGCACGAAAAGATATCGCAGCTTGTCCATGAAGGCGATCGGCGCCGCCATCCTGGCGACGGGCGTGGCGACGGTCAGCGCATCGAGCAGTGCGGCGCGCTGCGGCGGCGTGATCGCATCGAACGCGGCCCCGTGCAGGGCTCGGCTCTGCGCGTCGAGCCACATCAGCCCGCCGACCACCTGTGCCCGGTCCGCCTGCTGGGTCGGATAAGGTGCGCTGATCCATTCATCTATGAACCCCCCAACACCCAGCGCGCCTGCGCCGGGCGAGCGATCGTCGGCGGGAAGAATCAGGTCTCCCAGCAGGTCGACCGTTGCGCGCTGGGACTTGGTCAGCGTCAGCGGCCAGGGCACCTTTGGCGCCATCAGGTCCGGATCGCGGCCATAACCCTGGGCTGGCGCCGGCGGGGGCAGCGCGTCGGGCCAATCCGCAATCACGTCGAACGGCGGGGGGGTGGCCGGCCCGGCTGCCATTGCCGGCGGCGACCAGCGGGCGAGCGGCAACGCCGCCGCAGCCATCATCCACTGCAGCGTTTCGCGGCGCGACGGCGTCATGCGAAGGCTCCTGACTTGAAGCGGGCGGCAAGCCGCTCGGATGCGCGCAGCGCCAGCGCGAGGATCGTGAGCGTCGGGTTCTTGTGCGCGCCCGAGGCGAAGATCGCGCCGTCCATCAGCACCAGATTGTCGACGTCCCAGGTCTGGCCATAGCTGTCGACCACCGAGGATCGTGCGTCGGCGCCCATCCGCGCGGTGCCCAGTTCGTGGATGATCTCGCCGCCGGCCGTGATCAGCTTTTCGGGCGGCAGTTCGGGATCGAGGATCGTTGCGTTCATTCGCTTGAAAACCGCGTGCGCGGTGCGCTGCCCATGCGCCACCTGATTCAGCTCGTGCTGCGACCAGCGGAAGGCGAACCGCAGCACCGGGATACCGAACCGATCCTTCACCGTCGGATCGATCTCGCAATAGGTGTCCTTGTTGGGGATCATTTCGCCACGCAACACCATCGCGATGGTGGCACCCGATGCGCTGCGCACCGCACTCTTCAGCCCGGCTCCCCACACCCGAGGCAGGGCCGCGGCGGGCGGGATACCGAACCGGCCGCCGATCTCGAAATGATAGCCGCGCGCAAAGTCCAATTCGCCGCGCTTTTGTTCTTCATACAGCCAGAAGGGGATGTAGATGTGCTGCCCGCCGATGCCGTCCTCGTTGTAGCGCGGACGGTCGGCAAGCGCGGGGACATAGGCGCGGAACGACGCACCCGTTGAATCGGTGAGGTTGCGGCCAAGCTGGCCGGAGGAGTTGGCGAGGCCGCCGGGCTTGTCGCCGGAGTTGAGCAGCAGCCGCGTCGTCTCGCAGGTTCCCGCGGCGAGGATTACCGCCCGCGCCTTGACCTGGCGGCGGGCGCCGGTCTTGCGATCCACATACTCCACCCCCGCAGCGCGGCCCGCGCTTGCCATCATCACTTTCGAGACCATCGCGTCGGTCACGATCGTCAGCTTGCCGGTTGCCTTCGCCATCGGCAGGAACGAAGTCGTCGTCTGGAACATCGCACCGATAGTGCAGCCGCGCGTGCAGGGCGTCGCGTTGAAGCAGGCGGTGCGCGGCGCGACGTCGTCGGGCATGTCGCGCGTCAGCACTGCCGTATGCGCCGTGCGCACCGGGATCCCCATGCTTTCGCACGTCGCCTTGAGAAGCATTTCGGGTACGCGCGGCTTGGGCGGCGGCATCAGGCAGCCCGGCGGCGAATCTGGATGATTCTCCAGCTCTATCCGTCCGCCATTGACGCCGATCATCCGCTCGACGCGGTCGTAGAATGGCGCGACGTCGTCATAGCCGATCGGCCAGTCGACTCCCAGCCCGTCGCGCGAGAAGGGCTTGAAGTCGTACGGACCCCAGCGCGGCACGTGCCGGCCCCAATGGTTGGTCCGCCCGCCCAGCATCCGCGATCGATACCAGCGAAAGTCGGTCCCCTCGCGCATCGTATAGGGCTCGCCGTCGACCTGCCATCCGCCGCCGACAGTCGCATCGAAATAGCCGAACGGCTTGTCGGGCGTGGCCGCTCCGCGCAAGGGGGCGTCACTCTCGGGCGCGTACATGTTGACTTCGGCCTGGGGGTCGTAGTCGCGGCCCGCCTCGAGCAGCAGGCAGCGCAGGCCCGCCTTGGTCAGGCTATAGGCCGCCATGCCCCCCGCGGCACCCGAGCCGACGATGATGATGTCGGCGGTCATTTCCGCCGGATCGAACGCAGCCGCGGTCACTGGGCGCTCGCGCCGAGCTTGCGGATCTTGATGTTGCGAAACGCGGCCGGCTCGCCGTGATCCTGGAGGCCGATCACACCGCTCGGGAACGTGCCGAACAGCGGCATCAAGGCGAACTTCGAAGCCGCCACGCGCTTGCGCCACGCGTCATTGCCGTAGGGCACGTCGGCAGTGAGCGTGCCGTTCAGCCATTGACGGATTCGGCCCCGCTCGACGCGCAGCCGCGCATGGTTCCAGCTCCCGGCGGGCCGTGCGGCACTCAGCGGCGGCACCGTGATGTCGTAGAGCGAGCCCGCGCGATGCGACGGGATCTTGCCATCGGGATGGCCATCATTATCGAGGACCTGCATCTCGATGCCGGTCTCGTAGATGTTCCTGGTCCCGGGTGCATTGCGGGCAAGATAGAAGACGCCGCTGTTGCCGCCGCGCTCGACCTTCCAGTCGAGCGTCAGCTCGAATGCGCCGTAGCTGTCGGCGGTGACCAGATCGGTCCCGCTCATCTGGCCATCGTCCTTCGTCAGGAGCAGCGTGCCGTCGCGCACCGTCCACGAAGACGGCGGTGCGCTTCCGTCGAAGGATCGCCAGCCGGTGAGGTCGCGGCCGTTGAACAGCAGCTGCCAGCCTTCGGCGCGCTCCTGAGCGGTGAGCGTGTTGGGCGCAGCGCCCTGATGATCGGCCAGCGCTGGCGCCGCCGCCAGCGCCATAAGGCAAAGTCCCGCACCGGATAATATACGCATCAGGTCCCTCCCACGGCTCGATCGCTTCCACGCAAGCGATCCGCATTCACTACGGCTGCGGCGCCACGTTTCACCAGAATCGTGCTGCAGTGAAGCGAAATCGTGTGCCTGCGCTGGAAGGTTGGAATGTCACTGTGGTCGCAGCAGCGGCTTGGCAGTCAGGGCACTCGAAAATCGCGATCGAGCCCGAAATGACGGAATCTTCTGAAGAATCAGCGCCCGCAAGTCAGCGTTGGGGACGGCAAAGCCAAACTTCTTCGCTCAATTCCTATCAAATAAGTAGGAGTTGATTCGTGACGTTCATGGGAGACATTCGGATGATGTGCGCGCGGCGGTAAACGCGCGGCTGGCCGTCCCCGGCCTGGCTTAGTTCCAGCTCACCAAAGCGCCTTCCGGGGCTCGGCTGCGTTGCAGTCGAGGCGGGTCCCCTGCGGCACGAGCGGCAACGAAGCGGGCGGCAAGCTCTCTATTCGACAAAGGGAGATTGCTAGATGTTGCATCGCTTCGCGCCGGCGTTGTCCGCCGGCGCATGCCTCGCTGCGCTCGTCGCCGGTTCGGCGTCTGCGCAGGAGGTAGCCTCAACTGCTATTGCCGCGCCCGAACTCGGCACCCCGCCGGACGAAGATGTCGTCGACGAGGTCGGGACCGAGGACCAGCCCATCGTCGTCACCGCGCGCCGCCGCGAGGAGCGCGCGCAGGACGTGCCGATCGCACTCAGCGTGGTGGGCGGCGAGGCGCTCGCTGCGCGCGGCGACTATCGGCTCGATCAGGTGCAGCAGTTGGTCCCGTCGCTCCAGGTATTCAGCTTCAATCCGCGCAACACCAATATCAACATCCGCGGGCTCGGCTCGAACGTCGCGCTCACCAACGACGGGATCGAGAACGGCGTTGGGCTCTACATTGATGGTGTCTATTACGGGCGTGTCGGGCAGAGCCAGTTCGATCTGGTCGACCTCGACCGGATCGAGGTGCTGCGCGGGCCGCAGGGCACCCTGTTCGGAAAGAACACCACCGCGGGCGCGATCAACATCAGCTCGCGTCTGCCGAGCACTTCCGGCTACGAGTATTCGGCCGAGGCGACCGTCGGCGACTATGGCTACCACCAGCTCCGCGGCTCGGCGAGCGGGCCGATCGTCGACGGGCTGCTCGCCGCACGCGTCAGCATCGCCGATACGCATCGCGACGGCTTCATCGAGAATGTGACGACCGGCCGCAAGGTCCACGACTACGACAATTTCACCCTGCGCGCGCAGCTGCTGATCACCCCGGCGGAAGCGCTCAGCATCCGCCTGATCGGCGATTATTCGAAGCAGGAGCAACATTGCTGCATCAACCTGCCGGTCAGCACCTTCACCACCTATGAGAACGGCGCGGCGATCGCGAACAACTTCGATCAGCGCGCGGCACGGCTCGACTACACGCCGCTGCCGCTCGACCCTTTCGCACGCCGCACCGATGCCAATTCCCACTTTCAGGCGAACATGAACACCGGCGGGTTCTCGGGCGAGATCAGCTATGATTTCGGCGGGGCGACGCTGACTTCGATCACCGCGTGGCGCGAGTGGAACTGGTTTCCCGCGAACGACAGCGATTACACCAGCCTCTCGGTCAACCTCCAAAACCAGCAGCAGAATTTCCAGCGCCAGTTCAGCCAGGAAGTGCGGCTGGGCTCGAATGGATCGCGCAGTTTCGACTGGGTGATCGGCGCCTATTATTTCTGGCAGGTGATCCGCGGCTACGGCACCGCAGCCTATGGTGCCGATGCTCCGCGCTGGCTGTTTCCGGCCGATCCGATCGCGGTGTCGGACGCTGCGGTAAACGGGTTCGTCTCCAAGTCGCAGTCCGATCCGCACACGCGCAGCATCGCCGGGTTCGGCCAGGCGGTCTGGCACATCGATCCGCGCCTGAGTCTGACCGTAGGGCTGCGTTTCACGCACGAGGATAAATGGGGAGGCTATTCCTCACGCCATGTGGCGGGGCAATCGCTCGCCGGCCTCACGCCCGCCCAGGCGACGCGCGCGCAGGCGATTCGCACCAGCCTCAACCCGCAGCAGAGTTTCGAGGTCGATGCGAGCGATGACAGCTTCTCGTGGCTTGGGACCCTCGCATGGAAGCCGAGCGAGGACGTGCTGCTCTACGCCACCTGGTCGCGCGGCAGCAAATCCAAGGGGATCAACCTCACCAACCTGCCCGCCATCGCGAGCCCGGTGGTCGAGCCCGAGGAGACCGACAATTTCGAGGCCGGGATCAAATCGCAGTTCTTCGACCGGAAGCTGACCTTCAACCTCGCAGGCTATTGGACCAACGTCTCGAACTATCAGACGACGATCGTCCAGCAGGTCATCGGCACCAACAGCTACGTCAATTACATCGCCAACATTCCCAAGGCGCGCTCGCGCGGGTTCGAGGCGGATCTGGCGTGGCAGGCCGCCCGATGGGCGAGCTTCACCGGCTCGGTCGCCTATACCGATGCGACCTATGTCGACTATCCGGTCGGCCCCACTCCGGTCGAGCGGCTGAACCCCACGCCCGCCCAGCCGGGCGGCTTCCCGCAGCAGGACATGAGCGGCGAGCGGCTCGCCGGCGTCCCCGAATGGTCGGCATCGCTCGGCGGCGATCTCTGGACCCCGCTCACGCGCGACGCGGAAGGCTATGTCCACGCCGATTGGTCGTGGCGTTCCGAATATTACACCGTGGCCAGCAACAGCCGCTACGGGCTCGTCCCCGGATACGACCTCGTGAACCTGCGCCTCGGCGTTCGGCTCGAGGACGGAAAGGCCGACCTGTCGGTCTGGGCGCGCAACCTGTTCGACCGCGACTATTATCAGACGCTCGGCGTGGTGAACTACGGACTGGTCACCGCCACCATCGGTGATCCGCGCACGATCGGCGTCACTCTCCGGACGAGGTGGTGAAGCCATGGCGACGATCCCCGCACCCCAACCGCTGTTCGAACACGCTGCTCCGGCTGCGGACTCCAGACCGGCAGGGCATCGGCTGATCGGCTTCGCGTCGCTCGCGATCCCGATCGCCGGGGCAGGACTGCCGCTCGCGCTGTTCATTCCACAGCTCTATGCATCGCACTACGGACTCTCGCTCGCGGCGATCGGGCTGGTGTTCTTCCTCGGGCGCATATGGGACATCGCGCTCGACCCGCTGGTCGGCGTATTGAGCGACCGCACGCGCAGCCGTTTCGGGCGCCGGCGGCCGTGGATCGCCGCGGGCGGGCTGTTGTTCGGGATCGGCTCGGCGCTGCTCTTCTTCCCGCCGGGCGTCGTTTCGCCGCTCTACCTCGGTGCAACCCTGTTCGTCTTCTACGCGGGCTGGACGATGATCGAGATTCCCTTCTCGGCCTGGGCGGGGGAGCTTTCGGGGCAGTATCACGAGCGCACCCGCATCGTGACATATCAGCAGACGATGCGGTCGATCGGGCTGCTGCTCGTGCTGGTGCTGCCGACCCTGCTCGATCAGGTCCGCCCTGCCGATATTTCGCTCAAGCTCCACATCGTTGGCGGGTTCATCCTGGTGACGCTGATCCCCGCTCTCGTCCTCACCCTGATTACCTTCCCCGAACCCCCGCGACGTGCAGCCGAGCCCCGTTCGGAAGGCTTTTGGGCAAGCGCCAGCCTGATCGTGCGCGACCGGCTGCTGCTGCGCGTCCTCGCCTCGGACGTTGCGGTCACTGCGGGACAGTCGATCCGGGCGGGGCTGATCGTGTTCTTCGCAGTCAACTATATGGGCCAGCCGGCATGGGCGAGCGGGCTTTATTTGTTCCAGTTCATCTTCGGTGTCTTCGCGGGGCCGATCTGGCTCCAGATCGGGCGGCGCTGGGGCAAACGACGGACCGCGATCGCGGGCGAGCTTGTGCAGGTCGC
Source organism: Sphingomonas radicis (assembly GCF_051400635.1). Classification (NCBI taxonomy): domain Bacteria; kingdom Pseudomonadati; phylum Pseudomonadota; class Alphaproteobacteria; order Sphingomonadales; family Sphingomonadaceae; genus Sphingomonas; species Sphingomonas radicis. Next base: position 1,248,344 of record NZ_JBLFFG010000001.1, on the reverse strand, counting down.
GATCAACCTCGGGCTGCTTTTCGTTTACCCCGGCGGGCTGTGGCTGCTCGTCGCACTCACCGTCGCGCAGGGGCTCGCCCAGGGTTCCGGCAATCTGATGCTGCGCGCCATGGTTGCCGACGTTGCCGATCATCACGAGCTGCGTACCGGACACAATCGCACCGGGCTGTTCTTTTCGGTGTTCAGCCTCGCGACCAAGGCCGGTCCTGCAGCGGGCATCGGCCTGGCGCTTCCGCTGGTGGCGTGGCTCGGCTTTCAAGCCAAGGGAACCAGCTCGCCTGAAGCGCTCGAGGCGCTCAAATATGTCTTCGCGCTGGGCCCCGCCCTCGCACATGCCATCTCGGCTGCACTGATCTGGCGCTTCCCGCTCGACGAAGCTGCGCACGCCGAGGTCCGCCGCGCGCTCGATGCGCGCACTCAACCCCCCGTTCGTGATCCCCAAGCAGGAGAATGACGATGACCGTACAGAATCATGTTTTCGCCAATGCCGCCGACGCGGAAGGTCCGCTCGACGTAGTACCCGTGGCGGGGCGGATCGGAGCCGAGATCCGCGGCGTCCGGCTGAGCGGCGACCTCGACCGGGCAACCGTCGAGGCGATCCGCACCGCGCTCCATCGCCACAAGGTTATCTTCTTCCGCAACCAGGGGCATCTCGATGATGTGGGCCAGGAGGCTTTCGCCGAGCTGCTCGGGGAACCGCTTGCGCATCCCACGGTGCCGGTCGCCGAAGGTTCGCGCTTCTTGCTCGAGCTCGACACCAAGGAAGGAATCGCAGCGTCTGCCTGGCACACCGACATCACTTTCCTTCCCAACTATCCGGCCGCGTCGATCCTGCGCGCGATCACCATTCCGGCCGCGGGCGGCGATACGCTCTGGGCCAATGCGGCCACCGCCTACGAGACGCTGAGCGCGCCGCTCAAGGCGATCGTGGAGAATCTCAGGGCGGTGCACACCAACGCCTATGACTATGCCGCGAGCCGCCCCGAAGCGACTGCCGAGGAGATCAAGCGCCACCGCGAGATATTCGCCTCGACCGTCTACGAGACCGAGCATCCGGTGGTGCGCGTTCACCCCGTCACCGGCGAGAAGGTGCTGCTGCTCGGCAATTTCGTGAAGGGGTTCGTCGGGTTCAATCGCGACGACTTTGCCCGGCTGTTCGGCATCCTCCAGGATCACGCCACCAGGCACGAGAACACGGTGCGCTGGCGCTGGGCCCCCGGCGACGTGGCGATCTGGGACAATCGCGCCACCCAGCACCGCGCCATTGCGGACTTCGGCGCCCAGCGGCGCACGCTGCGCCGCGCGACGATCGCCGGTGACGTAGCCGTGGGCGCCGACGGCCAGCCGAGCCGCGTGCTCAAGCCCGAGCCCGCACCGGTTCAACAAGCCGCCTGAGTTCCTCCCCGGGGTTTCCTTTCCCCCGGATCCCACTGGGTCGCGCCCTTCCCGGCGCGACCCATTTTTCGGAAAGCCGCCCATGCGCCTCAAGCTTCTCGCCGCCTTGCTCGTCACCGTCGCCGCGCCCGCCGCCGCGCAGGAGGCGAAGCCGCGGCCCAACATCCTCGTCATCGTCGCCGACGACCTGGGCTATTCGGACCTCGGGGCGTTCGGCGGGGAGATCGCCACGCCCAACCTCGACGCGATTGCCCGGCAGGGCGTGCGCCTGACTGGCTTCCATACAGCGCCCACTTGTTCGCCGACGCGCGCGATGCTGCTCTCGGGCACCGACAATCATCTCGCCGGGCTCGGCAACATGGCGGAGATGCTGGCGCCGAACCAGCGCGGTCTGCCCGGCTATGAAGGCTATCTGCCCGCCAATGTCGTCTCGCTGCCCGAGCGGCTGCGCGATCTCGGCTACACCACGCTGATGTCCGGCAAATGGCATCTCGGCACTCAGCCCGAGAACGACCCCTCACGCCGCGGATTCGACCAGGCGTTCGCGCTGCTTCAGGGCGCCAGCAACCATTTCGGCAACGACGTATCCTCCACGCCCGGCACTCCCGGCAAGGCTACCTATCGCGAGAACGGGAAGGCCCTGGAGGTGCTTCCAGGCGGTTTCTATTCATCCGACCATTTTGCGACCAAGCTGATCGAGTTCCTGGGCAAGGCGGACAGGAGCAAACCCTTCTTCGCCTATCTGACCTTCACCGCACCGCACTGGCCGCTGCAGGCGCCCGCCGCGGACATAGCCAAATATCGCGGCCGCTATGACGCGGGCTTCGAGAAGCTGCGGGCCGAGCGGCTCGCACGCCAGCAGGCGCTGGGGCTCATTCCGGCCAACGTCACGCCGCACCCGATCGTGCTCGACGAAGGACGAAGCTGGGCCAGCCTCTCCGATGCCGAGAAGCGCGAGCAGACGACGCTAATGGAGATCTATGCGGCAATGGTCGACCGCATGGACCAGAACGTCGGCCGCGTGATCGCGCATCTGAAGGCGACCGGACAATATGAGAATACGATCATTCTGTTCCTCGCCGACAATGGCGCCGAAGGGATCGATCTGCAGCGCAGCCGCGTGCCGGGTATGGCCGAGCGGCTGAAGCACGCCGACAACCGGCTGGAAAATCTGGGCGCAGCGACTTCCTATGCCGCTTATGGCCCGGGCTGGGCGCAGGCGGCCACCACGCCGTCCTTCCTGTACAAGGGCTTCATCACCGAGGGCGGAACGCGCGTGGCGGCGTTCGTCTCCTGGCCCGGCGCATCGCGCCAGGGCAGGATCGATCACGCCTTCGGCACGGTCATGGACGTGGTGCCGACGTTCGTCGAGGCGGCGGGCGGCGAGTGGCGAGGGAGCAGCTACCGGGGCCGCGCAGTGCAGCCGGTACGAGGCCGCAGCTGGACCGACTATCTGTTCGGCCGATCGGATCGCGTGCACGCGCCCGACGAGGCGATCGGCTCCGAGCTGTTCGGCCGCCGCGCGGTCCGCCAGGGCGACTGGAAGCTCGTCGACCTGGGCGACGGCTGGAAGCTCTACGATCTTGCCACTGACCCCGGCGAGACCAGGGATCTCGCGGCAAGCCATCCGAATCGCGTGAAGGCACTCGCCGCGGCCTGGGACGATTATGCCCGCCAGAGCGGTGTCGTGCTGCCCTCCACTCCGGCAACTTTTCCGTGATGCCGGTTTCCCCGTCCAACCCGATCAGGTGCGACCGGCCACCGATGGGGTCGGCCCGTGCAAATATTGCATTTTTGTGCGCAGCATTTCGCGCGTAGGAGAGTGACGCAGCCGACGGCGCAAGATCGTGGCTGCAGCAGGAGAGAATGCCATGATGAAAGCGATACTGCTCGCCGCAGCGACCGCCTGTGCTGCGCTGACCCAGCCGGCGGTCGCCGCTCCCGAGCCCGAACGTACCGTGCACATTTCGGCTGCGTCGTACGATCTCCGGACCGCAGAAGGGCGTGCCGCGCTCGAGGCGCAGGTGAACCGTGCCGTGGATGCGGTTTGCGGCAAAGTCTCGGACCCGCAGGAAAGCCGCAAGCATGAGGCGTTTAGCTGCCGCCGCGAAACCGTGCCGAATGCCAAGGCGCAGCTTGCGCGGCTGTTTCAGCCCGGCGTGGGCAAGGTAACGACCGAGCGTTCATCGGGTGGGCGCTGATCCGGCACGCGGTCGACACCGAAACGCAGCGGCAACGTAATATTCTCGTAACGCGTATTGCGCCGCACCATGAGATGTGTTTTTTTCTCACATATCAGCGATTCTTAGCAAGAAAGTATCCAAACTGAGGCGATAAAAGCAATAATCGGACGGAGAGGCTCGAAGCGGCCGTGCGGCGCAAATGTGTGTGTGCGGCTCCTGAAGGCGTTGTTTCCCGGTGAGGGTGCCTGTGCGGTGCGAACCGAACACAGGGGGAAACGATGGTTGATTACGGGTCGAAACAAAGCGACAAAAAAGTCGCAAACCGAGTTCGTCTGCTTGCGTTGACTGCCACTGCCACCGCCGCGCTGATCGCTGGCTCCGCCGCCCATGCACAGGAAGCGCCTGCCGCCGAGACCGATTCCGCCGCCGGAATTGCTGCAGCGGAAGATCACGCCGCTCCCGCCCCCGAAGAGCCTGTCGATCCCGCACAGGAAATCACCGTCACCGGATCGCGCATCGTCCGCGACGGCTATAGCGCGCCGACGCCAGTGAGCGTGATCAGCTCCGAAGAAATCCAGCGCGAGTCGCCCGCCAACATCACCGATTTCGTCAACACGCTTCCGGCGGTGCGCGGCAGTGGTACGGCGGCGAGCTCCAACGGTTCGCTGAGCAACGGCGCGGCGGGCATCAACACGGTGAACCTGCGCAACCTAGGCGCGGCGCGCACGCTGGTGCTCTTTGACGGTCAGCGCTCGGTCGCCTCGGCCACCACCGGCGTGGTCGACGTCAACACCTTCCCCCAGGCGCTGATCGAGCGCGTCGAAGTGGTGACCGGCGGCGCTTCCTCCGCTTATGGCTCGGACGCGGTGTCGGGCGTGGTGAACTTCATCCTCGACAAGGACTTCACCGGCTTCAAGATGGATTACGAGTTCGGCGTCACCACATATGGCGACGGCCCGAACCACAAGGTTTCGGCGACGGGAGGGCAGAGCTTCGCCGACGGTCGCGGCCACATCCTGCTGAGCGGCGAATATTTCTCGCAGACCGGAATCCAGTCGATCGACCGCGACTGGAACGACAGCGGGTTCTTCCAAATCGACAATCCGGCCTATAGCGCCGCGGCCTGCTCGGACGGCAGCGCCGCGACGCCCTGTGTCCCCGCGCGCCTGATCCAGGACGGGATCGGCACCGGCCAGTTCACGCCCGGCGGACTGATCAGCACCGGCGCGTTCCGCGGCGTCTATTTCGGGTCGATCGACCCCGCGACCGGACGCGCGACGGTGAACCAGCTCGCCTTCGGCCCCACCAGCGGCCAATGGATGGTCGGCGGCGATTACGACGTCACCAGCGACGGCCACCGGAGCAGCGCGACGCTGCTTCCCGCCGAGAAGCGCGGCAGCCTGTTCGGGCGCCTGAGCTACGAGTTCGCCGACGCCTTCAAGGTCTTCGGCCAGGTGTCGTACAGCTATTACCGTGGCCAGAGCTATTACCAGCAGACGCCGACCACCGGCGTCGCGATCCAGGTCGCGCCCTCGGCCGCCAACGGGGGGCTGATCAACGCCTTCCTGCCCCAGGCGTTCGTCGATCGGGTGAACGCCTATAATCTTGCCAATCCGGCCGCGCGCGTCACCTCTGTGCAGATCGGCACCAGCAACATCGGCATTCCGCCACAGGGCAGCGACAATACGCGCGAAGTCTATCGCTACGTCATCGGGGCGAACGGCGACTTCGGCGCGCTCGGCATCGATTGGAGTTGGGACGCTTATTATCAGCGCGGCGAGACCAGGACGAGCGAACTGCTCACCAACGCATGGAATCTCGCCCGCATGGCGGCGGCGACGGATGCAGTGGTGGCGCCGGCGGGCAATGTCGGCGGCTATGCCGTGGGCTCGATCGTCTGCCGAATCAACGTCGATGCAAACATCGCCAACGACGACCGCGCCTGCGTGCCGCTGAACCGCATCGGTGTGGGCGGCATGTCGCCCGAGGCGGTCAATTACGTGCTATATGGCGGGCTGCAGCCGCTGCGCGAGCAGACGCTGACGCAGGACGTCGCTGCGTTCAACCTGTCGACCAACAATCTGTTCGATCTGTGGGCCGGCCCGGTCAGCATCGCAGTCGGCGCCGAATGGCGGCGCGAGACGGTGACCGGCAGCGTCGATCCGCTGTTCCGGCCGGTCGTGTCGGGGGGCGTCACCAGCGGGACGTGGATCTACGGCAACTATCTTCCCACCGTCGGCGCCTACGACGTTAAGGAGGCGTATCTCGAAACGCTGATCCCGCTGTTCGAAGGCGCAGACCTGAACGGCGCGGTGCGCGTCACCGACTATTCGACCTCGGGTACGGTGACCACCTGGAAGGGCGGCGTCACCTGGCAGGTGATTCCCGACATCAGGCTGCGCGGCACTGTCTCCCGAGACATCCGGGCACCCAATCTGGGCGAGCTCTTCGCGCCCGGCGTCGGCCGCACCAACACGGTCAACGTGCCGCTGGCGGGCGGGGGCTTCCGCACCGATCAGTTCAACGAATCGACTGTCGGCAATGCCGCGCTCTCGCCCGAGGTCGCCAAGACCTATGGCGTCGGCGTGATCGCCACGCCCGGTTTCCTGCCGGGCTTCGCGCTGTCGGTCGACTATTTCGATATCCAGCTCGACGGTGCGATCTCGTCGCTCACCGCGCAGACGCTGATCGATCAATGCTACATCCAGACGATCGCGGACGCCTGCACCTTCATCTCGACAACGGGCGGGCGCGGCGTGACGACACCCGGCCTGCCGGTGACCAGCATCGAGATCAAGCCGACCAACTTCGTGGGCGTCGAAGCGAAGGGCGTCGACATCGAGGCGAGCTACCGAAGCGCGCTCGGGCCGGGCAATCTGACGCTGCGCGCGCTCGCCTCGCACGCGATCAGCCTCTACACCGACAACGGCGTGGACGTGCCCACCGAAGCGGCTGGCCAGAATTCGGGCAGCCTGCCGGATTGGACCTACCGCCTGTCGGCCGGATATGACGTGGGCGGCTTCGGCGCGCAGCTGGTCGGCCGCGGCGTGAGCAGCGGCGTCTATGACAACAGCTACATCGTCTGCGCGACCGATTGCCCGGTCTCGACCGTGGCGAACCGGACGGTGAACCGCAACGACATCGCCGGCGCCTTCTATCTCGACTTCAACACCAGCTACGAATTCGAAACGGGCGGTGGCAAGTTCGAAGCGTTCCTTTCGATCCGCAACCTGTTCGACACCGATCCGGTGCTGGTCGGCAACGGCCCGACCGGCAACAACACCCCGGCTTACCCGCAGACGAACCGCGCGCTCTACGACGTGCTCGGCCGCGTCTTCCGCCTCGGGATGCGCGTCCGGATCTGAATTTCCACGGCCCGCGCGAGCGTCTCGCGCCGGCTATCCTCACATTTGCCACCACCAGGAGAGCTCCCCATGAAGATGAAGCTTCGTACCGCGCTCGTGCTCGGCACCGCGCTCATGCTCGTTCCCGCGACTGCCCACGCTCAGGCCTCTGCCAAACTCAAGGCGGAGGCAGCCGCCAGCGTCGATGCCAGGGCCAAGCTGGTGCAGGAAATGGTCGATTCGGTGTTCAGCTTCGCCGAACCGGGCTTTCAGGAGTTCAAGACCTCCGAATATCTGACCGCCATCCTCGAGAAGAACGGGTTCAAGATCACCCGCGGCGTCGCCGGCATTCCCACGGCATGGACGGCGACCTGGGGCGAAGGCGGTCCGCTGATCGCGCTCGGCAGCGACATCGACGGGCTGCTCGGGCTCTCGCAAACCCCGGGCCTACCCTATCTCAAGCCCCAGGTGCCGGGCGCTCCCGGCCACGGCGAGGGGCATAATTCGGGCATGCCGCTGATCGTCGCCGCGGCGCTCGCCGCCAAGGAAGTGATGGTCAAGCACGGCATCAAGGGCCGCCTGATGCTCTGGCCCGGCGTCGCCGAGGAGCTGCTCGCGACCAAGGCCTATTATGTGCGCGCCGGCCTGTTCGACGGCGTGGACGCGTCGATCTTCACGCACGTCGCATCGGGCTTCGGCACCGGGTGGGGCGACATGGGCAACAACGGCCTGGTCTCGGTGGAATACACCTTCAAGGGCAAGACTTCGCACGCCGCGGGAGCGCCCTGGGCGGGGCGCAGTGCCCTCGACGGAGTCGAGCTGATGGACATCGCCTGGAACATGCGGCGCGAGCATCTGCCGGTTACCCAGCGCTCGCACTATGTGATCACCAACGGCGGAGGCCAGCCCAACATCGTGCCCGACGAGGCGACCGTCTGGTATTATTTCCGCGAGCAGAAGTTCGACACGATCCGCGAGCTCTACGAGACCGGCAACACGATCTCCGAGGCGGCGGCGCAGGCAACCGGCACCACCGTCACGCGCCGCGTGCTCGGCTATGCCGCACCCAACCACGGCAACCGTCCACTCGCCGAGGCCGCGCAGAAGAACATCGAGCTGGTCGGCATGCCGAAATGGACCGCCGACGACCAGGCCTTCGCCGAGGCCGCGCAGAAAGCGAACGGCCTCAAGCTGAAGCCCCTGGAGACCACCGTCGGCAAGATCTCCACGCCCGAGACGCGCGGCGAATCGATGGGCGGCGGATCGGACGACATCGGCGACATCATGTGGACGGTCCCGACCATCACGATCCGCTTTCCCTCCAACATCCCCAGCATGATCGGTCACAACGTCACCGCAGCGATCGCGATGGCGACTCCGATCGCGCACAAGGGCGCGGTGGCCGGGGCCAAGGCCGTGGCCATGACCGTGCTCGACATCGCCACCACGCCCAGGCTGGTGTCAGAGGCGAAGACCTACTTCACCGACGTGCAGACCAAGGAGGTGAAATACGATCCGGTGCTGACCGCTCAGGACAAGCCCGCGATCTGGCTGAACGAGAAGATCATGAAGGAGATGCGGCCGGAAATGGAGAAATATTACTACGATCCGGCCAGATACCCGACCTACCTCGACCAGCTCGGCATCAAATACCCGACGCTGACGACCAAGGTTCCCTGAGCCTCGCCTGATCGCCAGCCTCCCCTCCCCCTTGCTGCCGAGGAACATGATGTCGCGCCCGGATGATCGCCGTACCCGTCGTTTCGCCGTCCTGCTGTTCCTCGGCACCGCGCTGGCGCCGCCGCTAGCGCATGGCCAGCCCGCCCCGCCGGGCGCCATCGCCAAGCGGCTGGCGCGGTCGGATGGCTTCGTACCATTCTGGCTCGACGAGAACGCAGGCAAGCTGCTGATCGAAGTGCCCGCCTTCGACCAGGACGTGCTCTATTATGTCTCGGCGGCGAGCGGGGGCGGATCGGTGGAATTACCGCTCGACCGCGGCATTCTCGAAACGGCGGTGATCCGATTCGAGCGCGTGGGCGGCCGGGTTCTCGTGACGCAGGTGAACACCGGCTATCGCTCGCTGTTCGGAGGGGCGGCACATGCGGAGGGCGTCGCGGATTCCTTTCCCGTCTCGGTGCTCGCGAGCTTGCCGGTCGAGGCGGAGAGCGGGGGCAAGGTGGTCGTCGACGCGAGCAACCTGTTCCTTCGCGATGCCGCCAACATCGAAGGCGACCTGAAGCGTGCCAACCAGGGCAGCTTCCGCTACGATCCTGCGCGCAGCGGCTTCTATTCGAAGCGGACCAAGGCGTTCCCCGAGAACACCGAGATCGAGACCGTCTCGACCTATGTCGCCGAGGCGCCGGGCGCGTTAGTCGCCAATGTGACGCCCGAGCCGCGCATGGTGACGCTGCGAGTGCATCACAGCTTCCTCAAGGCGCCCACCGGCTACACGCCGCGCGCTGCCGACCCGCGCATCGGCGTGAGCGCCATGCAGTTTCACGACTATTCGAGGCCGTTCAGCGAAGGCCCAGAGACCGAGTGGATAACCCGCTGGCGTCTCGAGAAGAAGAATCCGGCCGCAGCGATGAGCGAGCCGGTGAAGCCCATCGTCTTCTACTTCGATCCCGCGATCCCCGCGCCCATCCGAACCGCGATGAAAGAGGGGCTGCTGTGGTGGAACAAGTCGTTCGAGGCGGCGGGCTTCATCAATGCGATCGAGGCGCGCGATGCGCCGCCCGATATGGACCCGATGGACATCCGCTACGCCTATGTCCTGTGGATCAACCGCGACGAGCGCGGCTTTTCGAGCGGCGGCACCTACCGCGATCCGCGCACCGGCGAGATCCTTGGCTCCAAGACGCGGATGGACACCCACCGCATCCGCACCATCGCCAATTATTGGGATGCCTATAATGCCGGGCTGCCGGCAGACGGAAGCGGCATCACCGTTGCCGATCCGGCGATGCTGACGCCGGGCGCCTTCGAAGGCATGCCCGCGGGCCAGCGCAACATGGTCCTGCTGCGTCAGGCATTGCTGACCGCGCACGAGCTCGGCCACGCGCTCGGCTTCGGACATAATTTCGCGTCCAGCCTGAACGACCGCGCATCGGTGATGGAATATCCCACGCCGCGCGTGAAGGTTGTCGATGGCAGACTGGACCTGAGCGAATCCTTCATGAAGGCGATCGGCGCCTACGACACTGCGATGGTCCGCTACGCCTATACGCCGCTGCCATCGGCGAGCGAGAAGGCGGGGCTCGACCAGATCGTCGCCGATATGCGCAGCGCCGGGCTGCTCTACGTGCCCCAGAGCGATCCGCGCTGGACCTGGTACGACGATCGCGCGACGCCCACGGAAAACCTGCGCGAGGCGATGGCAGCGCGCGCGATCATGCTCCAGACCTATGGACAGGCCGGCGTGCTGCGGGCCGGCGAACCTACCGGATCGCTCCGCAATGCGCGGCTGTGGATGGCCTATCTCCACCATCGCTACGCGATCGAATCGGGGATCAAATATGTCGGTGGGCTCTTCACCAACATCACGGTGAACGGCGATACGCTGCCGCCGACCGAGTTCATTCCCGGGGCGCTGCAACGCGAGACGCTGGAGCTGCTGATGTCGGCGATCGAGCCGCGAAACCTGGCACTGCCCGAGTCCCTGCTCGCCCAGCTCACCCCCGATCCCGGCACCAACCTCGAGGATCTATCGAGCGACGGTGCCTTCGATCAGCTGCGCGCCGCCCGCATCCTGGCAGCGATGGTGATCGCTCCGCTCTTCGACGGCGACAAGGCCGCGCGGATGATGGCCCTGGCCCCTCGGCAGTCCGACGCAGTGACCTTTCCCCAGATGGTGGATGCAGTGTTCGACCGCAGCTGGGGAGCGTCGCCTCCATCCGATCCCGGCGAGCAGGCGCTGCTGCGCGTCAGCCAGACGGTGACGGTCGAGGCCGCGGAGATGCTGGGCGCCGACGCCGACGCACCGGCGGATGCCCGCGCCTATGCGCTCCAGAAGCTCGCGGAGCTCGCGGCCCAGCTCCGGCGGCGCTCCGGCGAAGACGCACTGACCACCGCCTTTTATCGCCAGACCGCGATCGACATCGGCCATTATCTGGAGGATCCCAGGGCGCACGCGCCGAAATCGATCGAGCCCGCCTGGGGCAAGGGTCCCCGCTCGCGCTTCCCGCAGCCGCCCGGCCCGCCGTTGTAAGCACGAATAGTTTCGCAAGCGACCGGCCATTTATCGTCTGCGCGGTGGAGGAGTTGATCCAATCTCTGCCGGCCAGCAGTATCATGCTGACCAACTCGAGCCCCGGACTACCGATCGGCCCGCCACAAGGCTCTGCGCCGCCGCCCGAAAGCCGAAAATATCGGCAGCTCGTAACAACCACGTAATAACTCTTCCCCACCGGGCGAGGCGGGACAACGGGCGTTTGGGGGAAGCAATGAGTTGGATCGCGGCGATTCGCCGCTGTTTGCCGCTGCAATATGCCCGTCGGGGCACGAGGGACTCGGTCGGAACCTTCCTGCCGAGCCACTGCGAACGGCTACAGCGGAGATCCTGCGCCCGATAGTCAGCCGCCCGCGCGGGGCGAGAAACTCGCCGCAGCTACAGAGACACAAACCTGAATTCCGGACCCGGAGTCCGGGAGCCGTATCCATTCGCCAAAAATCCAGCCGGCGAACCGCTGGCTGACGCCAAAAAGGGGATCGCAAATGAACCGGAAATCAAGCCATCTCGGCCGTACCACGCAATTCCTCCTCGGAGCGGCCGTCGCTGCGCTCGCGGTTGCTCCTGCCGCGGCGCAGACGGCGTCGCCCGAAGAAGCGGCCGATGCGGGCGAAGAGATCGTGGTCTCGGGCTACAGCCGCAGCCTCGAGGAAGCGATCGAGATGAAGCGCGAGACGATCGGCTTCTCCGATTCGATCGTCGCCACCGACATTGCGGACTTTCCCGAGCAGAACCTCTCCGAAGCGCTGCAGCGCGTCCCCGGCGTGACGATCGAGCGCGACAAGGGGCTCGGCACGCGCGTCAACGTTCGCGGTCTGCCGACCGAGTTCACCTTCGTCTCGATCAACAAGCTGGCGACCGCATCGGGCTCCGGCGGCCGCGACGTCGAGTTCGACATCTTCGCCTCCGAGCTGATCCAGTCGGTCACGGTGCAGAAGTCGCCGACCGCGGCGGACGAGGAAGGCGGTATCGCCGGCTCGGTCTACATCCGCACCGCGCGCCCGTTCGACACGCCGGGGCTTCGCCTCGTCGGCAGCGTCGAGGGCGCGTACAATTCGATCTCCGAGAAGATCGACCCCAATTTCTCGTTCCTGGCCAGCAATACCTTCGGCGATTTCGGCGTCCTGGTCTCGGTCGCCAAGCAGCAGCGCACTAACCGCACCGACTCCAACTCTGGCATCAACTTCCGCCCTATCTCGCGCTGGACCGACCGCGCGGGCGCAAATCGCAACCAGGCGATCGCAGTGCTCCAGCGCGACGCGGGCATCACCTTCACCGATGCCATGAAGAACACGATCGTCTTCCTCGATAAGGTCGGCGACCGCGTCTATCAGAACGATCAGGACCGGCTCGGCCTGTCCGGCTCGATCCAGTACAAGCCCAGCGACAGCTTCAGCCTCGCTTTCGATGCGTTCATCGGCTCCTATGACACGGTCGAGGACGAATATGACGCCGCGGGCTATTCGGCGTCGAGCAACTCGACCCTCGAAACGATCCACGAATATGACGATACCACGCTGTCCGACGCCGGCATCGTCGTGCTGCGCGACGTCTCCTACACCAACACCCAGCACGAATTCCTGAGCAAGGAGTATCTCAACGAGACCGATTATCGCCAGTTCGGCGGCGAGATGAACTGGGAGACGGGAAACTGGAAGATCAACGCGCTGGGCGGCTATTCGGGCGCGAAGAAGACGCTGGACTTCTCCAACCTCAAGCACGTCGCCTATGCGCCGTCGCGCACCCGCTATACCGAGACCGGCGGCGAGACGATCCCGAGCGCCAATCCGCGCACGATCGACATGTACAACGCGCCTTCATCCTATCTGTTCGAGGCGTATGAAACCACGCGCGAGCAGATCAAGGACGACAAATACGCCGCGCAGCTCGACGTCAGCTACCTGTTCGACTCGTCGGTGCTGAAGCGCTTCAATTTCGGCGGGCGCTACACCGACAAGACCAACGAGCGCGAATATGGCGAGGAGAAGATCCAGGGCCCGACGCGCGGCAGCACTGCCTATGTGAACAGGCGCACGCTCGCGGACAGCCCGCTCGAAAATGTGACCGACATCGTCGGCGGCAAGTCGTACCAGGCGCGCGACCTCAGCTGGTCGCAGATCTCGAACGACTATGCGCGCGATTTCTTCCGGCCCGACGGCTTCGTCACGCCCTTCAACGACGGGCAATATTACAAGGTCAAGGAAGAGACGCTCGCGGCCTATGCCATGGTCGATTTCGAGTTCGATGTCTCCGTCCCGCTCTTCGTGAACCTGGGCGGCCGCTATGTTCGTACCGATATCCGTTCGGAGGGTTTCCACCAGATCCAGAACCCCGACGGCTCGACCGGCCTCACCGATGCGCCCGTTTCGAGCGACGGGAGCTATGAGAAGTTCCTGCCGGCATTCAATGCGCATGCCGAGCTGACCGAAAGTCTGTACCTGCGCGCTGCCGCATCGCAGACGCTGATCCGCCCTGCGCTGACCGATCTTGCCTACAAGCGCACCGCGAGCTGGAACGACTTCCGCTTCACGGACGGTAACCCCAACCTCAAGCCGACCTATGCGGACCAGTGGGAAGTCGGCGTGGAGAAGTATCTCGGCCGCGGCGGCATTCTGGCGGCGTCCTACTTCTGGAAGAAGATCAAGGGCGTGGTGCAGAACGAGCTGACCGGCGTGGTTCCGGACGTCACCAAATACAACGCCAACGGCACGGTCGACGGCGTCTATGACTTCGACGTCTACCAGCCGGTGAATGCCGAGGGTTCGTACAATGTGAGCGGCATCGAGCTCAACGCGGTGCTGCCGTTCGGCATGTTCGCCGACTGGGCGGACGGCTTCGGCATCAACGCCAACGCCACCTTCCTGGACAGCTCGTTGACCGGCGAATCGGATCTCGACCTCGAGACCTCGCCGATCGGGCTGGCCGACAATACCTACAATGCCACCCTGTTCTACGATAAGGGGCCACTCTCGCTGCGCGTCTCGTACAACCGCAAGGGCGCCTATGTGGAGCGGATCGAGCGGAACATGTATCCGGTGTACCGCGACGCCTATGGCCAGTTCGACTTCGCAGCCAGCTATCAGGTGACGCGCAACTTCCGCGTCGAGCTGCAGGGCATCAACATCGGCGACGCGAAGACCACGGGCTACACCATGGATCCGTCCTTCCCGACGACCTATGAATTCTCGGGAAGCCGCATCAGCCTGGGCGTCCGCGCGCAGTTCTGATCCGTGACGAGCCCCGCCGCACCGGGCGGCGGGGCCCGGTCATCCGCATTGTCACAATCGTCTTCTAGGTACCCCGCTCCAGGTCCGGCAGCTTCATGTCGGACCGCCATTTTCGGAGTCCGCCATGTTCTGGCTACCCGTCCTGCTCGCCGCGGCATCTGCCGAGGAGCCGGTTCGCATCAACGACCTGATGATGATCGGCACGCACAACAGCTATAAGCTGGCGATGCCCCCTGAGCGGATGGCCAGGCTGCGCGAGGCCGATCCCAGGAGCGCGGACGCACTCGACTATGCGCATCGCTCCCTCGTCGAGCAGCTCGACGCAGGCGCCCGGCAGCTCGAGTTCGACATCTGGCACGATCCCCAAGGCGGACTCTATGCCGAGGGATCGAAGGATCCCGCGATGCTGCGCGCCGGGTTCAAGGTCCAGCACATGGCCGGTTTCGACGATCGCTCTAACTGCGCGACGCTGGTGCAGTGCCTGACGATCGTCCGCGACTGGTCGAACGCACATCCGGGCCATGTGCCGATCCTGCTGATGTTCAACACCAAGGACAATGGCGAGTTCATCAAGGGCGAGCCCTTCACCGCGGCCGCCTATGACGCGCTCGATGCGGAGGTCCGGTCCGTGCTCGCGCCGGGCAAGCTGATCGTGCCCGACCAGGTCCAGGGCAACTATCCCACGCTGCGCGACGCGGTGCTCGCCAACAACTGGCCGACGCTGGAGGCATCGCGCGGCAAGTTCCTGTTCGCGCTCGACGAGGTGCCGGCGAAGGTCGCGCTCTATCGCGGCGCGCGCAAATCACTCGAGGGGCGCGTCTTCTTCGTCAACACCGACGAGAATTCGCCCGCTGCCGGCTATATTACGCTCAACGAGCCGATCGCCGACGCGGAGCGGATCGCGCGCGCAGTGAAGGCCAATTTCCTCGTCCGGACCCGCGCCGACGCCAACACCCGCGAAGCACGAACGAACGACACCCGCCCGCGCGAGGCCGCGCTTCGAAGCGGCGCGCATTATGTCTCGACCGATTATATCTGGCCCGACACACGCTTCACCGGCGGATACCGCGTGATGATGCCGGGCGGCGCCGTGGCGCTGTGCAATCCGGTGCGGCGCCCGCAGGGATGCGGCGCGCCCATCACCGAATCAACCCCTCGCTGAATTCCCCGGAGTATTGCCCCAATGATCTCGCGTATCGCGCTCGCCACTCTGCTTGTCCTGTCCGCCCAGCCTGCGCTTGCGCAGGAGGCCGCGCCCGATCTGTCGCGCGCGGCGCGCGGCGACCTGCGCGAGCCGGGCGGCGCCCGGCGCATCGCCGGCGACATGCGCGAGACCTATGCAAAGCTGGGCGCTTCCGGGGAGGTCCGCAACGTCATCCTGCTGATCGGCGACGGGATGGGTGACTCCGAAATCACTATTGCGCGCAACTATGCCGAGGGCGCGGGCGGTTATTTCAAGGGCATCGATGCGCTGCCATTCACGGGACAATACACCCATTACTCGCTCGACCGCGAAACGGGGAAACCCGATTACGTAACCGACTCCGCCGCCTCGGCGACCGCCTGGGCGTCGGGCGTGAAGAGCTACAACGGCGCGATCGGTGTCGACATCGAAGGCAAGCCGCACAGGACTCTGCTGGAGCGCGCCAAGGCCGCCGGCCTGGCTACTGGCGACGTCTCCACCTCGGAAGTCCAGGACGCGACGCCAGCAGCGCAGATCGCCCATGTCGCCCACCGCAAATGCTATGCGCCCACGGCGACCAGCAAGACCTGCCCGCAGAATGCGCTCGAGAACGGCGGCGCCGGTTCGATCACCGAGCAGCTGCTCGATACGCGCGCCGACCTGGTGCTGGGCGGCGGCGCAGCGAGCTTCACGGAGACGGCGACGGCAGGCAAATGGAAGGGCCGCACGCTGTTCGAGCAGGCGCAGGCGCGCGGCTATCGGATCGTGCGCAACGCCGCCGAGCTCGATGCAGTGACCCGCGCCGACGATCGCCAGCCGCTGATCGGGCTGTTCTCGGAGGGCAACATGCCCGTGCACTGGACCGGCCCGCGCGCAAGCTTCCACGGCAACATCGACAAGCCCCCCGTCACCTGCCAGCCCAACGCGGAACGCACCGCCGCCACGCCCACCCTCGCGGCGATGACGCGCAAGGCGATCGCGCTGCTCAGGGACAAGCCCAAGGGCTTCTTCCTCCAGGTCGAAGGCGCATCGATCGACAAGGAGGACCATGCCGCCAATCCGTGCGGGCAGATCGGCGAGACGGTGGACCTCGACGAGGCCGTGCAGGTCGCACTCGAATTCGCCAAGGCGGACGGCCACACGCTGGTCATCGTCACGGCCGACCATGCGCATACCAGCCAGATCGTCGGCAACGGCACCCGTTCTCCTGGGCTCACCGCCGCGCTCAACACGCGCGAAGGCGGCTTGATGACGGTCAACTACGGCACGGCCGAAGAAGGATCGCAGGGTCATACCGGCACCCAGCTGCGCATCGCCGCTTATGGCCCGCACGCCGTCAACGTCAGCGGCCTGCTGGACCAGACCGATCTCCACTACATCATCCGCGACGCCCTGAAGCTCGACTGAGCCGCGCCACTGCGGTGCTCGTCGGCTCCAGCTGGAACGACTTGCATCTCATGCGGACCGGCGTCAGCGTTCGGGCGATACCCGTGGTAGATACGGCGTTTGTGGATGCGGAGGCTGCGGAAACTGGATGGTTGTGCTCTCGGCGATCTTCTTCTTCATCAGCCAGCATTACTTGCTGTCGCTGCCGCTCTGGATCCTGGCGGGGTTCGCCCTGGGCGGCGCAGCGAGCGCATTGCTCCGCAACGGTGCCTGGATGGGGCTGGGCGCGGTCGGCCTCGTACTCGGGATGGCCAACATCTTCCTCGGATCGACGGCCAATGCGATCTTCCTCAACGCCTATGGCATCTATGGCACCGCGGTCATCACGCACGAGGAGGAAACCAGCTCGCAGCTCAACGATTCCAATATCTGGGAGTATGACGCGGTGGTCCGCACCGCCGATGGTCGTGACGTCAAGACCGGCTTCGATACCATGTCGGCAAGCCTCTATCCGCCGCGCAACGCGATCCAGATCCCGCCCAAGGGCGAGCGTTTCGTCGTCAAATATATTCCCGGTTTCGAGCACAACATCGCGATCATGCGCGACGAATCACCCTTCGGCAGAAGGCTGCTGCTCCAAAGGGCGCTCGAGCCCGTCGAGCGCGCCGCCGCGCAGGTCGAGGCGAGTCCCGACAATCCCGATTTCCGCCGCGAGTATCGCGAGACAATCGAGAATTTCCTTGCCCGATACGCGAAGGACGCGCCGCCGGAGCTAGTCGAACGCTATCACGCCGAACTCGATCGCCTGCGCGGGACCTGAACATCCGAGCGGCTCGCGCTCCAGATGCCGGCAAGCCCCAGCTACGGGTTCACAGGCACCGCGGATCGCGGACCGGCTGTTCGCTGCCGCGGGTCAGCCAGCGGCCGTCCGGGGTACGGTATTTTTCACCCGCGGCGGTGCGCAGGATCAGGTTGCAGCCCGTCACGAATGCCATCTGCTCGACCGTGGAGCCCTGCGCTGCCTGTTCGGTATATTGCTTCTTGCGCTGGATGTTGATGTTGTTGACCAGCGCGCGGAGTTCCGGCGTGGCGCTGCCGACGATGCCCAGATAGCCGTCGGGCTGCTCGCCCACGAGCCCCTGCTGACGGGCAGCCTGATAGGCGGGGTCGCGCTGCGCAAGTGCCGCGGACGGGGCCGCGGATGCGGCGAGCGCGAGAGTGAGAACAAGCATGCGCATCAAAAAATTCCCGGGTTCTCTTGGATCAGCGTCTTGGCCTTGTTGTCGAGACGATAGACCACTTCCTGCGTAATCGAGATATTGAGGTTTATCACGATCGGCTTGTCCGGCGCTTCCACATTCACGCACGCTCCGGTCATCGCTGCCGGAGCCGCGACGCCGGCGAGAAGCCATCGGCCAGGCCGCGATCGAGAAACCTTCACCATTTGTCCTCCCATCATTGCGCTTCGTCGCTTTCCGGCGGCTGAACGGGTTGCCCCGGAGCCGGCGGCGCCTCCCCGCTTTGCCGTTGCTCTTCCTCGATCAATGCGTCCAGGTTTCGTTCGATCAGCCGGCTGGGATCGTACCAGGATTGCACCGAATCGAGGAGCTGCTGAAAGGGTGCGTTGATCCGCACGTTGAACACGAACGGGAGCCTGGCGAGACGGCGGAGCAGGAAGTTCGACTTGGCGCCCTCCCCCTGGCTCAGCCCCTCGAAGCGGATCTGGGTGACCATCTCGCCCGCCAGCGGGCCGTTCATTTCGATGCTGAGCTGCTTGTAGTCGATCGACTTGAGCGCCTGGAACGCCATGTTGCCCCAGAAACCCAGGTCTTGTTGCGAGAGCTCGCCCACATAGGCGATCGATCCGGCGCCGCGCGCACAGAGCGTGCCGCCTTCCACCCGCCCGCCGCTCTCGTTGAAGACCATCGGCAGGGTGCCGTCGAAAATTCCGGTGGCGTTGAGGTTGTCGTATCCCATTTCCTTCAGGAACAGGGCGGCGTCGGCGCCGATCACGCGGAAGGTCATGCGCCGCTCCTGCCGCTCCCCGAAATCAAGGATCGTGGGTTCCAACACCAGCTCGCCGCCTGCGAACGGCCAGCGCCCGCCCTCGATACGGACCCGGCGGCTGTCGAGCAGCTCGTAGCGAAGCGTGCCGTCGCGCACGGCAAGCCCCGGATTGAGCTCGGCGATCGTGGCGACCTGCCCGGCCGCGGTCCGCATGCCGAGCAGATCGGTGAAGCGAAGCTCGGTCGAAAGCCCGCGCACCGGTCCGAAGGAAGCGGCCAGATCCGTGTCCTTGGTGGCGAAGGTACCGCGGCTCGAAAGCGCGTCCGGCGTCCAGTCGAGGCGGGCAGCACCCGAGACGGAGCCGCTCACATCGGCGATCACACCGAAGGTGAGCGGCGTGAGATCGCTCGGTTGCAGACCGCCTTCGGCGAACTTGAGCCCCGGCACGTCGATCGTGGCGAAGCCCGTGCCCGCACCCAGATCGTGCCCGATGCGAACCTTGCCGAGCGGCTGAAGCCCGCGTTCCGCAGCCAGCGTGCCGGTAACTTCGACGGCGCTCGCGGTGACGCGAACCTCCAGATCGGTGCCGGCAAGCGGGTGGAAGCGCACCGGCTCGACAGCATCGGACACACGCGCCTTGCCGGTCAGGGACAGCCCGCCATCGGCGAACCGCCAGTTGCCCGCGCCCTGCGACACGATCAGCGGCACGTTTCCGATCTGCCCGCCAAGCCCCGCGAAGGTGCCGCCTTCCCCCTCTCCCAATCGCCCCTCGAACGCGCTCGCCTCGAGCCTTGTCGCGCCCTCGGTCCCCAGCCGGAAGGCGAGCTGCGACGCGCTGAACCGGCGGTCCGCGAAATCGATTTGCGCCTCGTCGAGCGCCAGCACGAACGGATTCTCGCCGAGCGTGCCGGCAATCCGCGGCTGCGACAGGCGAATTCCACCTGCGATCCCGTCCCGCCCGGTGCGCAGCATCGCGCCGCCCAGCGGGCACAGCCGGATGCCGGTCGAAGGGATTTCCAGCGAACCAGCATGGAGCCGGGCAAGCTGCGCGTTCACGCACTCAGGATTGAGCCGGAGCGACGAGCCGGACCAGGCGAGGTCCAGAGGCATGCGAAACTGCTCGACTCGCCCGCTCGCCAGCGGACCGGAGAAGTTCGCCACCGTCCGTAGCGTCCCGGCCCCGCGGGCATCGAAGCTCACGTCGAGCCTGGCGAGCTCCAGCCGTGCACCGCCGGCCTGATACGGTCGCATGAAGCCTGCACCGCGCAGGCGACCGTCGGAAGCCCTGGTCAAGCGCAGCATCATGTCCGGCAACCCGCCTCCGCCCGTGGCGAGCACGCCTTCGAGCCCAAGAAGCCTGCCCGTCCCGTCGAACTTGACGCCGGCGCCGCGATCGAGCCGGACACGCGCGCCGCTCGATCCCGTTGCTTCGAGATTGGCGAGCGCCAGCTCGGTTCCGGCGTCGGCGGACCGGAGCAGGATATCCGTGCGCCCCGAGAAGGAAACCGCGGCTTCGCCGAGCGCCTCGGTCAGGCCGCGGAGGAGAGGTGCAAGCGGAGTTCCGTCAGCCGCCGCCCGCATCGGACCGAGCCGCCGGACGACCACCGGCGCGAGGGCTGCGGATGCCACTTCCACACCGCCGCTGAAGGCGAGACGATCGGCTTGCTGGAAATAGGCGCCGGCGAGCCGCACTTCTCCTGCGAGCGCACTGGGTGAAACCAGATTGGCCGCACGCGCTTTCACGTCGCCGCGGAGCGCACCGACCCTTCCCGCGAACGTCGCCTGCAGTTGCGCTGGCCCGCTCCGTCCCTGCGGGTGTTCGATCAAGGCTGCGCGGGCATCGAGCGATCCACGCCACGCGTCCAGAGCCTCGCTCAGCGTGGCGGAGCCCGACAGCCGCACGCCGGTGATCCCGGTGGAGCCGCATTGCGCCTGCGCCAGCTCGACGGGTCCACGGAGGGTGGGACTCCGGTCGCGGATGCGGAGGTCGAACCGCGCCTCGCCACCTGTCAGCGCGCACCCGCCGAAAGCCAAGCGTGGTGCCGATGCTCGCACTTGGCCGGCGAAGCCGTCGTCGAGCATGCCCTTCCCCGAAAAGGCGAGCCGAACCGCGCCCTGTGGCGCGTCGAGGTCCAGCAGCCCGTCCGATATGTCGAGCACCACGTGCGGCAGCGCGAAGGGAGCGCCGCTTGAGGCCGGGAGCAGCCGGTCGATCGCACCGAAGGAAAGCTGGCCGGCCGCGAGCTTCGAGCGGACCCGCACCTTTCCCGCGCGGATCACCAGCACTTCGGCTTGCCACGGCGAAATGGCCGTACGAACTTCGATCCAGTCCGCTTCCAAATCGGGCCGGCGCGGATCGCCGATGACCACATGGGTCAGCCGCTGCCGCCACGGCGAGATCTGGTCGAGCTCGTAGCGGGCCCGCACGCCCCGGCGGGCCAGCTCCCCATCGATGAAGCCGCGCGCGATTGTGCGCCGCTGAACCCAGGTTGCCGCAACCAGCACCCCCGCCAGGCAGATCAGCGCGAGCACCAGACGTAGCCAGCGTCGAGTGCCAACGGTCTTGCCAGTGTCGTTCGTCTCGGCCGCCGGCTCCTCGCTCACCTTCGCTCCCATTCAACCGAAGGCGCGTTTCTCGCCCAATTCGGTCCGCCGCGCCAGCCCGCCAGCCATGCGACGTTTGCTATCAGTTCGAGCGCCGGACTCGCCCGCCGCCCGCGAGATGTGGCACAATGGCGTCAGGATCATATGCTCGGAGGTCTCGTCATGACGAAGCTGACGCTCACCCTTTCCAGCCTGTATCTCGCCGTCGTCGGCCTCGCGCTGATGTTCTTCCCGCTGCAGTTCGGCCGCGGCGCGGTGCCCGAAGATGCCGGCCCTGAGCTGCTTGCGCTGCTGCGGCTGCTCGGCGGGCCGTTCCTGGGCATAGCCGTGCTGAATTGGCTGTCGCGAAACGCGGAGCCCGCCACGCTCCGGGCTATCCTGATCGCCAATATCGTCGGCTTCGGAGCGGTCGCGGCCAACGACATCTGGGGCGTCGCCAGCGGCGAGGCGCGGGAGATCGCCAAGCTGTTCCTGGTCGTCCATCTGCTTTTCGCCTTCGCATTCGTGGTGGCGGCGCGACGGGCGCGGCGGATCCGCGACTGACCCGGCAATTACACAGCCACTACATAGTCATGGGTCGCCTGCAGGCGCTCGATGTCCTGGCGCGGCGGGGCACCGAACAGCCGCCGATACTCGCGGCTGAACTGAGACGGGCTTTCATAGCCGACGGCGAACCCGGCCACCCCCGCGCTCATGCGCTCCGCCAACATCAGCCGCCGCGCTTCCTGCAGGCGGAGCTGCTTTTGATATTCGAGCGGCGTCATGCGCGTGACGGCCTTGAAATGGGCGTGCAGCGAAGAAGTGCTCATTCCCGCCGCCGCGGCGATCTCGTCGATCCGCAGCTGCTCGTGGAAACCGTTCCGGATCCTGGCGATCGCGCGGCTGACCTGGTTCAGGTGACTGTCGGCCGCCGCAATATGCCGCAGCATGGCGCCGTGCGGTCCGGTCAGCAGCCGGTACAGGATCTCGCGCTCGATCAGCGGCGCGAGCGTCGCAATGCCTTCGGGCCGTTCGAGCAGCCGCACCAGCCGGCAGGCGGCGTCGATCAGGTCGGGATCGCTGGGATAGACGGCGAGTACGGGCAAATCGCTCTTCGGCGAAGCCCCTCCCACCGCGATGATCAGATCGGCGAGCGCCACCAGGTCGAGGTCGATCTTGCAGCAGAGATACGGCGCGCTCGGGCTCGCTTCGAGCACATGACCGACCAGCGGGAGGTCGACCGAGACCAGCAGATAGCGCGACGCATCATAGACCACGCTGTCTTCGCCGAGCGATACCCGCTTCGACCCTTGGGCGATCAGGCAAAGCGACGCTTCATAGACCGCCGGGATCGGCCCCGGCGGCTGATCCGCCCGGATGAGCGAGAGCCTGGGCACCATCGTGCCAGCCATGCCCGATTCCGGCGCATGTCGCATGATCGATTCGGCGAGTTCGGCGATCCGTTCCATGCTTCTTCGTTTCACGATTCGGTGGAAGGCTGCAACCTCGGTTCCATCAGATTTGGAGAATCGTGCAAACTCCACGGGCGATCGCTCTACCGCCATCCTCCTCCGCAGCCGCATATCCGGCCTCGCCATCCCAGCGATAAGGAAACCGAACATGACGGGACTCAGTGACAAGATCGTACTCATCACCGGCGCATCGAGCGGCATCGGCGAAGCCACCGTCCGCGAGCTGGCAGCAGCGGGGGCGCGCCTGTTCATCGGTGCGCGCCGTGCCGATCGGCTGCAGGGCCTGGCGGAGGAGCTCGGCGCGCAAGTCGCGTGGCGCGAGCTCGACGTGACGGACGCCGCGAGCTTCACCGCTTTCGTCGATGCCGCCGAAGCGCAGTTCGGGCGCGTCGACGTGCTGATCAACAATGCGGGTGTCATGCCGCTGTCGCCGCTCGCCGCGCTCAAGCGGGACGAATGGGCGCGGATGATCGACGTCAACATCCACGGCGTGCTCAACGGCATCGCCGCAGTGCTCCCGCGCTTCATTGCGCAGCGGGGCGGGCATGTCGTCAACGTCGCGTCGATCGGCGCGCATCTCGTGGTGCCGACCGGCGCCGTCTATTGCGCCACCAAATATGCAGTGTGGGCTATCACCGAAGGGCTGCGACAGGAGCATGACGAAATCCGCGCCACGATCATCTCCCCCGGCGTTGTCGCGACCGAGCTGGGCAACGACATCACCGATCCGCAGGTGGCGGCCGCGCTGAAGGATTGGCGGCAGAAGTCGCTGACTCCGGACGCGATCGCCCGCGCGATCCGCTACGCGCTCGAACAGCCCGAGGGCGTCGACGTCAACGAGGTGATCGTGCGCCCCACCGCTGCCAACATGTAGGCGGCCTCGCCCAGTCCGCTTCGGGCGAGCCCGGTGCTTGCCCGAAGCGGACCCTCGCGCGCATCAAAGCCCGACGGTCACGGTAACCGCCAGCCGCGTCTTGCGGTCGGGCTGGAACGGCGCGTGCATCAGCTGGTGGCCCAGCTCGAGCTCCACGTCCAGATAACGGCCCACCGTATAGTGAAGGCTTGCGCCGATGCTCGCGAGATCGGCATTGCGCGGCGAATCCGGCAGGCGGCGCTGCTGCCAGAGATTGGCATAGTCGAGGAATATGCCGAGCTGGAGCTGGTCCGCGAACTGGCCGCTCTTCGACAGCACGCTGAAGGCCGGCGCATCGATCTCGGTCTTGAGCATCACGCCTTCGCTGCCGAGCGCGGTATTGGGATCATAGCCGCGCACGCTGCCGATCCCGCCGGCCGCGAGCTGCTCGCTATACGGCAGGTTGCCGGTGGCGAACTGCACCATCCCGCGCACGATCCAGCTGAAGTTGTGCGGCAGCCGCGTGACTCGGGTTATCGATGCGCGATCATAGCCGTAGCTCGCGTCCGAAAAGGGCACGAGCAGCCGCATATATTCGTCCTTGTTGTATTTGGTGATGTTGCCCGGCGAGAGGACGAACTGGTTCTCCAGGATCGTCTGGCCGAGCCGGTCCTCGATCGTGGCGGTGAAGATCAGCGGGAACTGGAACACCTCCACGGCGGTGTCGAGCAGGCGGAAGCCCAGGAATTCCAGGTTGTTGTCGGTGCGCTTGTAATCGACGCCGAACTGGATGCTGCTCTTGACCCCCAGCGGCATCGGCAGATCGCTGACGAAGCGGCCGCTGATCTGCGCCGAATGGCCTTCGCTGTCGAACACCGACGAGAGAAACGGCTTCTGCGTGGCATAGGCGCCGAACAGGAGGATCCGGTCATCGGGGCTGAGCGGGATCACGTCGCTCACCGAATGCGACGCGTACCGCCCTTCGAAGCTGCGGGTATATTGATAGGACAGTATCTGCCCCGTCCCCAGCACATTGCCCCAGTTGAACCCCACGAACCATTCGTCGCGGCCTAGCGTCTCCACGCCCTGGTTGTCGTAGCCGCCATAGACGCGCAGCGGGAACCGGTCCTTGGCCTCCAGCACCACATCGGTAGTGCCGGTCGTATCGCCGGGCTGGACTATGCTGTTCACCGTGAGAAACGGGTTCCGGTTATAGCCGTCGAGCGCCTTGCGCAGGCGCGGCAGGGTGAGCGGGTCTCCGGGCTCGAGATCGCCCATGCCCCGGATCAAATCGGTGGAGAAGTGGCGGTTTCCGGTGACATTGATCTCGCCCACCCGATATTCGGTGACGACAATCTGGATGACGCCGCTCTGCACCTTCTGCGGCGGCACGCTGACGTCGACGAACGGGCGCTCGGCGGCGCGGTATGCCTCCTGGACGAGCCGAGTGATCGTGTTGAGGTCGCCCCGCGTGAGCGGACGGCCCAGATAGGCGCGAAGCTGGTCGCTCGCGCCCGTGGTCGCGATCAGCGGGGCGGCGCGCGTGTCGATGCCGCCTGCCACGCTCTCGGGTGCCACACCCTCCGGCTGAACCGCGCCCGGGCCGTTGACGAACACCAGCCCCTTGAGTTCCGGGACGAGCTGGGTCGCATCCTGTGCGGGCGGCGGCGCTTCGGGCGGGACCGCAACTTCGGGCATCGGCGGCTGAGGTGGCGGCTTGGGCAGGCGCCGCTCGAAATCCTGGGCATTCGCTCCCTGCGACGCGAACGCGCCCAGGAGTGCCAGCGCCAGGAGCGACGCGCGCACCACAGCCGTCACGGCCGCACTCCTTCATAATCGATGGGCCTCAGCGGCGGATATTCGATCCGGATCGTCCGGCTTCCACCCATCTGGTTCAGGATCTGGTCGCCGGAGTTGATCACGGTCGAGCCGGTGACGATCAGCATCCCGCCCGATGTCTCCATCACGCTCGGATAGGTGACGATGCTGGGCATGCCGGCAAAGGCACCCGTGATACCCTGATACATCGGGTACAGCGTCGGGAAAGGTATGAAGAAGTGCTGCCGGCTGGTCACCGCGAGCCTGAACGCCAGATTGGGCGGCAGGCAGTCGAGCAGGCCGTCGCTGCACGGGGGCGGCGCCGTTGCGATGATCTCGCCCTCACCCACTGCCTGGGTGGGCAGATTGTAGTTGGAGAGCAGCGTGCCCGCGTCGGCGGTATAGTCGTCCGCCGCCAATATGGCCGTCACCAGCTGCTCCCCGGGATCGGGCGAGGCATAGGTGCCGCTGGTCTCGGTGATCGTGGCGCCCTCGCCGGCGACGAAGCCGGTGATGCTGTAGTCCGCGGAGGTGAGCGTCGCATCGGTGTTGCCATCATAGTCCTTGGTCGGGCGCCCGGTGATCGCGACCGTCAGATCGGCACGGTCGATCGTGCCCGCACCGGTCGCCGAGGCCGGGAGCACATAGTTGGATAGCAGCGTGCCGCTGTTGGCGCTGAAATCGTCCGCGGCGAGGCTGGCGGAAACGGTCCGGCTGCCAGCGTTCTTGTTGTCGTAAGTCCCCGCCGCATGCGTGACGGTGGCGCCTTCGCCCGCCACGAAGCCGGTGAGCGCGAAATTGGTGCTGGCGAGCACCGCGGCGGTGTTGCCGTCATAGGTCTTGGTCGGGTTGCCGACGATCGCCGCGGTGAGCATCGCCTGGGAAATCGTCCCCATCCCCGAAGCGCTCGTCGGCAATACATAGTTGCTGAGCAGCGTCCCGCCATTGGCCGTGAAGTCGCCCGCTGCGAGGATCGTCGTGACCGTGCGGGCGCCAGCGTTCGCGCTGTCGTAAAGGCCCGCGGCCTGATCGACGGTCGCGCCTTCACCGGCGACGAACCCCGTCAGCTGATAATTGGCCGAACCCAGCACCGCCGCGGCGGTGCCGTCATAGACCTTGGTCGGATTGCCGATGATGGCGGCCGTCAGCAGCGCCTGACCGATAGTTCCCGAGCCAGAGGCAGTCGTGGGCAAGGTATAGTTGGAAAGCAGCGTGCCGCCGTTCGCAACGAAATCGCCTGCGGCGAGCGCGGCAGTGACCGTCCGGCTCCCGGCATTGGGTTCGTCATAGACGCCCGCGGTCTGGGTGACCGTCGCCCCTTCGCCCGTGACGAACCCCGTCAGCGTGAAGTTGGTTGGCGTGAGCGTCGCGGCGGTGTTGCCGTCATAGATTTTGAAGACGTCGGCCAGCGTTGCGGTGAGCGGCGCCGGCGTGATGCGCCCGATGCCGTTCGCGCCGGTGCGCAGCACATAGTTCGAGAGCAAAGTGCCCGCATCGGGCGTGATGTTGGCGGTCGCCGGATCGATCGTCAGCGCGTGCAGCCCCACGTTCCTGCCTGCATAGGTGCCGCTGATCGTGCTGCCGATGGCAACGCCTTCGCCCGCCACGAAGCCGAAGATCCGGAAATCGTCGGTGCTCAGCGCCGCGGCGGTGGTCCCGTCATAGACCTTGGTCGGCGTGCCGAGGATGGCGACGGTCAGTTCCTTGGGATCGATCGTCCCCGCGCCAGTCGCGCTGGCCGGCAGCACATAGTTGGAGAGCAAAGTGCCCGCGTCCGCGGTGAAGTCGCCACCCGCCAACACCGCGGTCACGATGCGGGCGCCCGCGTTCTTCTCGTCATAGGTGCCCGCGGTCTGCGTGACGGTCGCGCCTTCGCCCGCCACGAAGCCGCTCAGCTGATAGTTACCACTCGCCAGCACCGCCGCGGTGGTGCCGTCATAGGTCTTGGTCGGGTTGCCGATAATCGCTGCGGTGAGCATCGCCTGGGTGATCGTCCCCAGCCCGCTCGCACTGGTCGGCAGCACATAGTTGGACAGCAAGGTGCCCGCATCCGCCACGAAATCGCCACCGTCGAGCGCCGCGCTGACTGTGTGGATTCCCGCGTTGGGCGAGCCATAGCTGCCCATGGCCTCGGTGACGGTCGCCCCCTCGCCCGCCACGAAGCCGCTCAGCTGGTAGTTGCCGCTGACCAGCGTCGCGGCGGTCGTCGCGTCATAGACCTTGGTCGGATTGCCGATGATCGCCGCAGTGAGCGTCGCCTGGTTGATCGTGCCCAGCCCACTTGCGCTGGTCGGCAGCACATAGTTGGAAAGCAAGGTGCCCGCGTCCGCCGTAAAGTCGCCGCCGTCGAGCGTGGCGCTGACCGTGTGGATCCCCGCGTTGGGCGATCCATAGCTGCCCACCGTCTCGGTGACGACCGCACCCTCGCCCGCGATGAAGCCGCTGAGTTGGTAATTGCCGCTGGCCAGCGTCGCGGCGGTGGTGCCGTCATAGACCTTGGTCGGGTTGCCGATGATCGCCGCGGTGAGCATCGCCTGGCTGATCGTCCCCAGCCCGCTCGCACTGGCTGGGAGCACATAGTTGGACAGCAAAGTGCCCGCGTCCGCGATGAAGTCGCCGCCGTCGAGCATCGCCGTAACGGTGCGGATGCCGACGTTGGGCGAGCCGTAGCTGCCCATGGTCTCGGTAACGGTCGCCCCCTCGCCAGCGACGAAGCCGCTGAGCTGGTAATTCCCGCTGGCCAGCGTCGCGCCGGTCGTCCCGTCATAGACCTTGGTCGGATTGCCGATGATCGCCGCGGTGAGCATCGCCTGGCCGATCGTGCCCGCGCCGCTCGCGCTCGTCGGCAAAACATAGTTCGAAAGCAGCGTGCTCCCGGTCGCAGCGAAATCGCCACCGTCCAGCGTGGCGCTGACGGTGCGCGATCCCGCGTTGGGGTCGTCATAGGTGCCGGCGGTTTCGGTGACGGTTGCGCCTTCGCCCGCCATGAAGCCGGTAAGCTGGTAATTGCCGCTGGCCAGCGTCGCCACGGTGGTGCCGTCATAGGTCTTGGTCGGGTTGCCGATGATCGCGGCGGTGAGCGTCGCCTGGTTGATCGTTCCGGCACCCGCTGCGCTGGCCGGCAGCGCATAGTTTCTGAGATCGGTGCCGCCATCGGCGACGAAATCGGCGCTGCCCAGCAGCGCCGTCACGATGCGCGCGCCTGCGTTCGGCGAATTATACGCGCCCACCGTCTCGGTGATCGTCGCCCCCTGGCCGCCGACGAATCCCGTCAGCAGATAGTTCGCGGAGGTCAGCGTCACCCCGATCGTCGCATCATAGGTCTTGGTCGGGTTGCCGATGATGATCGCGTTCAGCGCTGCCTTCTGGATGATGCCCGCGCCCGTGGCGCTGGTCGGCAGCACATAGTTGGAGAGCAAGGTGCCGCCGTTCGCGCTGAAATCGCCGCCGTCGAGCGCCGCAGTGACGATGCGGATGCCGGCGTCCGGCGAGCCATAGGCGCCCACCGTCTCGGTGACGGTGGCTCCCTCGCCGGCGACGAAGCCCGAAAGCGCAAAGTTCGACGACGTCAGCGTCGCAGCCGTCGTGGCGTCATAGACCTTGGTCGGCAGGCCGGTGATCACGGCGGTGAGCAGCTTCTGGCTGATCGTGCCCGCGCCGCTCGCGCTGACCGGTAGGATGTAATTGTCGAGCAGCGTGCCGCTGTTCGCAGTGAAATCGGCGGCGTCGAGCGTGGCGGTAACGGTGCGCGGCCCGGCGTCCTTGCTGTCATAGGTTCCCACTGTTTCGGTTACGGTGCCGCCTTCGCCCGCGATGAAGCCGGTGAGCTGATAATTGCCGCTGGCCAGCGTCGCCGCGACGGTGCCGTCATAGATTTTGGTCGGGTTGCCGATGATCGCGGCGCTGAGCGCCAGCCGGTCGATCGTGCCCATGCCCTCCGCCTGGGTCGGCAGGACATAATTGGCCAGGTTGGTGCCGCCGCCTGCGGTGAAATCGCCGCCCGCCAGCATCGCAGTGATCAGCCACGCCCCTGCATTGGCCGAGGCATAGCTGCCCGCAGTCTGGGTCACCGTCGCGCTCTCGCTGCCGACGAAGCCGGTCAGCTGATAGTTCGCCGCGGCCAGCGTCGCCGCGTTGGTGCCGTCATAGGGTTTGGTCGGATTGCCAATGATCGCCGCGGTGAGCGCCTTCTGGCCGATCGTGCCCGCGCCGCTCGCGCTGGTCGGCAGGACATAGTTCGAAAGCAGCGTGCCGCTGTTCGCAGTGAAATCGCCGCCGTCGAGCGTGGCGCTGACCGTGCGCAGGCCAGCATTGGGATCGTCATAGGCGCCGACGGTTTCGATGACGATAGCCCCCTCGCCGGTGACGAAACCCGTCAGCTCGAAATTGGCGGAGGTGAGCGCGGCGGCGGTGTTGCCGTCATAGATTTTGGTCGGATTGCCGATGATCGCGGCGGTGAGCGCGCGGGGGTCGATCGTGCCGATCCCGGTGGCGCTTGTCGGCAGGTTGTAGTTGTCGAGCAGGGTTCCGCTGTTCGCAGTGAAATCGCTCGCGGCAAGGCTCGCGGTGACGAGATGGCTGCCCGCATTCGGGGACGCATAGGTGCCGGCGGTCTGGGTTACCGTCGCGCCTTCGCCCGACACGAAGCCGTTCAGCCGGAAGTTGAGCGAAGCCAGGGCCGCCGCGACGCTGCCGTCATAGGTCTTGGTGGGATTGTTGACGATCGCGGCGACCAGATCGGCCCGTTCGATCGTTCCGGCTCCGGTCGCGCTGGTCGGCAGGATATAGTTGCTGAGCAGCGTGCCGGGGTCGGCGGTGAAGTCGTCCGCGAGAAGGCCCACGTTGACGGTGCGCGCGCCTGCATTGAAGCTGTCGTAGGTGCCGGAAGTCTCGGTGACGGTCGCGCCTTCGCCCGAGACGAAGCCGGTGAGCAGGTAGTTCGTGCTGGTCAGCGTCGCGATGTTGGTGCCGTCATAAGTCTTGGTCGGGTCGTTGATGATCGCGGCGGTAAGCGTCGCAGGCGTGATCTCGCCAACTGGCGCGGCGACGAGCGTGCTGGCGATCGAGTAATTGCCCGCCGCGGTGCCGCCGAGCGCAATTCCGGTCGCATTGACATTGATGCCGGTCGCCACGTCCTTGCTCGCATAGCTCCCGTTGATCCCTGCAGGCGCTACGAAGACCTGGTCGCCGGCGACCACGCCGCCAAGCGTATACGCAGCCGAATCAGCCGGCAGCACGAGCAGGTGCCCGTCGCGCTCGGGGACGATGCGCAGGTCATCGTCCGCACCATATTGCCCTTCATCTCGCAGGAAGGGGCGGTGCCGGGCCAGCGGGGCGCCACCGATTTCGGCGACGTCACCCAAACCTTCTTCTTCAAGCCCAAGGACACCGGCAGCCTCACCTGGGGCGTGGGCCCGGTCTTCCTATGGCCGATCGGCGGATCGGGATATGGCAGCGGCAAATGGGCCGTGGGCCCGTCGGCGCTGGCGCTGAAGCAGACGCGCAGCGGCCTTACGATCGGCATGCTCGCCAACCATCTCTGGTCCTATGCCGGCAAGATCGATCGTCCAGACATATCCTCCACTTTCCTCCAGCCCTTCTTCACCAAAACGTTCGCGGACACGACCAGCATCGGCATCAACACCGAGACCAGCTACGACTGGAAGCGCAAGCAGTGGGTGGTTCCGATCAATCTCACGCTGGGCCGCGTCACACGCATGGGCAAGCAACCACTGCAGATCGCCGCCACCGGCCGCTATTATGCCGAAAGCCCCACCGGCGGCCCCGAATGGGGCGCACGGCTGACGCTCAGCTTCCTCTTTCCGGAGTGAACGACGGCCGTTTTCAGCTTCGCTGAATCGATCTCAACCGCGAACGATGCAGCGGAAGCCGATGTGGCTGGTCGAGGAATCGACCATCTGCGGATGGCGCGCCGCCGGGCGGTAACGCTGGCAATAATTGGCTGCGCACAGGTGCGATCCGCCCTTGAGCACCTTGCGCGGGATGCGCGCTTCCTGCATCGGATCGAGGCTGCCCCCGCGCGATCCGCCGCGGGGATCGACTTCGGTGCCGCCGCAGCACGAGCGCGCAGGCTTGCCCTTCTTCGCTGCGCCCGAGCGATCCGAATACCAGTCCGCAGTCCACTCCCAGACGTTGCCGATCATGTCGATCAGTCCATAGCCGTTGGGCGGATAGGTGCCGATCGGCGACGTGCGTTCCCAGCCGTCGAGCAGCTGGTTGGCGAAGGGAAACAGCCCCTGCCAATAATTGGCGAGCATAGCCCCGGCCGGCGCCAGCTCGTCGCCCCAGGCGTAGTCGGCATCCTCCAGCCCGCCGCGCGCGGCATATTCCCACTCCGCCTCGGTCGGCAGCGCCTTGCCGGCCCAGGCGGCATAGGCCTCGGCGTCGGCATAGCTGACGTGGACGACGGGATGATCCTCCAGCCCCTCGATCGAGCTCTCCGGCCCCAGCGGATGCCGCCAGTCGGCGCCGGCGAGGAACGACCACCATTGCGAGGGATCGCGCACGTCCACCGGCGTATCGGTGCGATGAAAGACCAGCGAGCCGGCGAACGCCATCTCGTCGAGCATCCCCGGATAGTCGGCAGGATCTGGCGGCACTTCGGCAGTGGTGACGTGCCCGGTCTCCGCCACGAAGCGCGCGAACGCACGATTGGTCACCGGCGCGCGATCGATGCGGAACGGCCCCACCTGCACCCGGCGGGATGGCGCCTCATCGGCATAGAAACGCTCCGAGCCCATGGTGAAGGCCCCGCCCGGAAGCGCGATCATCCGATCATCGGCGAGAGGGTTCGATTTCATGATCCCAGTTCTAAGCCGCCCGCAGCACCGCGACCAGCCCGCTCTCGCCATTACGAGCGAGAGACGGGCTGGCGGGCAAGCGTTGCTGCCGCTTAGAAGCGGAAGCGCACGCCCAGCGAATACACCCGCTCGATATATTTGACCTGGAACGGGTAGCTGTCCCCGGCCGCGTTATAGGAGCGGTAGGTCTTGATCGGCGTTCCCAGCATGTTGAGCATGTCGAACGCGATCGTGACATTCTCGATCGGCGTCACCGTCGCCGCGAAGTCGAGCGTACCGTACGAGTCCTGGTAAAGCGGCGACACGAAATTCGCCTGCAAGTTCTGATACTCGATCACGAAATCCGACCGCCAGTTGTACGCGAGGCGCGCCGAGAATTGCGGCCGCTCGTACATGCCGACCAGGTTGAACGCGTGCTCGGAGACGCCCGGGAAGGGCTGCTGACCCGGCAGCTGCTCACGGAAGGCCGGCTGGAGCTCGGTCGAAGCGTCGATATAGGTGTAGTTCGCCTGAAGGCCGAAGCCCTGCGCCCAGTCGGGCA
Source organism: Sphingomonas radicis (assembly GCF_051400635.1). NCBI lineage: Bacteria > Pseudomonadati > Pseudomonadota > Alphaproteobacteria > Sphingomonadales > Sphingomonadaceae > Sphingomonas > Sphingomonas radicis. The sequence continues at coordinate 1,215,303 of NZ_JBLFFG010000001.1, read as the reverse complement.
GGCTCGCGATGTCGAGGAAGCTGGTGAACGCCACCTCGACACCCTGGATGCGACCACGCCCCGCGTTGGTGGGCTGGTTGGTGACGACATCCGGCGCGTTCGGAATTTCCTGCGTGACGTCGTTGCGGAAGACGAAATTGCTGACGTCCCGGCGGAACAGCGCGCCCGTAAGCGAACCGGTGCGCGAGAAATACCATTCGAGCGCGAGGTCGTAATTGTCCGAAAGGATCGGCTGGAGATTGGGGTTGCCGCTCGAATTGAAAAGGCGGCAGTTGGGAGAATCGGGGCCGGTGTTCGTCGGATCGTCCGGGTCCGGCGTGCACGACGAAGGTGGCGTGCCGAAAGTGGTCGAGGGGCTGAGATCCCAGAAGTTCGGCCGCGTCCGCGTTTGCGTATAGGCGGCGCGGAACTGGAGCCCGTCGGCCAAACCGGCCCGCAGCGAAACGTTCGGCAGCCAATCGGTATATTCGTTGGTCTGGGAGACGGGCGTGGCGCCGGTCGGATCGACCACCGTGCCGTTCAACGTGGTCCGGGTACGCACGCCGCGAATACCGATGTTGCCATCGATCGGCATGCCGCCGGCATCGAAAGCATAGCGGATCTGCGCATAGCCGGCGAGCGCCTGCTCGTTGGCGGTGAACGTCTCGACATCGCTGAACGGCGGGTCGCCCACCGGGAAGCCCGCGATCGTCTGCAGCTCGCCAAGGTTTGCGCGGATGCTGTCGAAGGTAGGCGCGGCGAACTTGGTCTCGGGCTGGTAGTTGTCGAAGCGGAAGCCGCGCGGGAAATAGCCGATCTCCACCGGAAGATCGCTGTAGAGCAGCCCGCGATCGAGCAGCGGCTGATAGCGCTGGCCGTTGCGTCGTTCGGCGTTGCGGTCGTTGTAGCGCACGCCGAAATCGATCCGGTTGAGGAAGTCGAGCCCGGTCTCATACTGCACGTCGAGCCGTGCCTGAATGTCGTCGCCGGCCGCCATATAGATACGGTCGAAAAGGCCGCGGAAGGCGTAGTTGTTCGGATCCGCCGGATTGAAGTTTATAAAGTCGAAGGTGCCGCCGCCCGGCCCCTCAGCGATGTCGAAATTGACGTTGCGCACCGGCGAACTGGTGTAGGCGAAGTCGATGTTCGCATCGCGCTGGTCATAGCGGCTGTCGGTGTAGGCGACGTCCGCCTGCACCTTGAAGCCGCCCGCGGTCCAGATGCCGCCGCCGGCGATCTGATAGGTATCGGTCTTCGCCCGGACGGTGCCCGCCCAGCCGTCCGGATTGGCGCCGCCGGTAACGGTCATGCTCTGGGCCGACTGACTGTCCGGGCGCAGCACGACATTGCTGTATTGCGGCGCCGCGCCGAAGGTCGGAACGAACAGCCAGTGATTGTAGTCCTTGCTGCGGAAGCCCTGGAACAGCCCGTCCACATAGAATTCGAGATTGGGGCTCGGCCGCCACTGAAGCGCGGCGTTGACCGAGGGGCGCCAGCGATGGCCGCTGCCGTAGAAAATGCCCTGGCCGTTGGGCCGCGTGAAATCGCCTGGCCCCGGTGCCACATTGGGATCGGGGGTGATGAACCGATCGTTCTCGCGCGTCGAATCGAGGAATTCGATGTTGGTCATCGCGCCGTTCACCAGCACGCCGATCTCGCCGATTCCGGTCTCCCAGCGGTCGCTGATCAGCAGGTTGGCGTTATAGTCGATCTGCTGGCTCTGCTCCCAATGGACGCCGTAGAGCGAACCCGAGATATGGAAGCCGCTGAAATCGAACGGGCGGCGCGAACGGACGTTCACCTGGCCGCCGATGCCCGGCTCGATGAGATTGGCAGTGCCCGATTTATAGACTTCGAGTGCTTGCACGGCGCCTGCAGGGAAATCCTGAATCGCGACGTTGCGATTCTCGGCGGTGAAGATCTCGCGCCCGTTGTAGGTGGTCGTGATGTCGGGCAGGCCGCGCACCTGGACCTGCGCCGCCTCGCCCGCGCCGCGGTTGACCTGTACGCCGGTCACGCGGGCCAGCGCTGCGGAGGCAGTCACGTCGGGAAGCTTGCCGATATCCTCGGCAACGATCGCATCGACGATGCCGTCCGAGTGACGCTTGAGGTTCTGCGCCGATTCAAGGCTCCGCCGGAAGCCGGTGACGACTATATCCTGCTCGGGGGCGGGGGCCGATTGCGGCGCCGCGGCGGGGGCCGGGTCCTGCGCCGCCTCCGCGTCTTGCGCCTGGGCGTAAACAGGGACCCCTGCAACCGCCAGCATCAGCAACGAGACCGAACTGGTGACGAACGACTTCACGCGCATTTTACCCTCCTCCCTATTTTTCGGGCTCTCTTCCGGAGCCTCGGTATATGGCAACAAACCAGACAATTATCTTATCTATATTACCCCGGCAAGTGCAAGTAGCTACCAGTCGAACGCCGCCCCCTGCTCGCGCTCGGCAATCAGGAATGCGTCCGCCACTAGACGGAGCGGCGACACATCCACATCGCTCTCACCCGCCGCAACCAGTTCCGCGAAGCGCGCGTAGAGCCGCGGATATTCCTGCTCGGGCGCCTTGCGCTCCTGCTCACCCGGCAGTGTCAGCACGCTGCCGCCCAGCCCGAGCCTGAGCGTGCCCAGATCGGTGTCCACTTCGATGTCCCAGGTCTGTGGACCGGTCTGCAGGAAATCGAACGAGGCGGCCACCGGCGCGCTCCCGCTCGACATCTTCAGCTCGGCCGCGATCGGCGAGTGGCGTCCGGCGGGTACCGTCATCGATGCGGCTTCCAGGATCACCGGCTCCGGCAGGATCCGCGTGAGGATCGAGAGCGCGTTGATCCCCGGATCGAACACGCCGAAGCCGCCTGCGGCAAGGATCCAGTCCTGTCTAGGGTGCCAGCGGCGGATGTCCTCGCGCCACGCGATCCGCACCGCGCGGATTTCGCGCTCGGCGAGCCATGCGCGCGCGGGCTCGACTCCCGGCGCCTCGCGCGAATGCCATGTGGTGAAGAGCGTGATGCCGGCAGCGCGCGCCATCCGATCGAGATCGTCGATTTCGGTCAGCGTAGCCGCGGGCGGCTTCTCGAGCATCACGTGCAGCCCGGCCTCGACCGCCGCGCGCGCGATCTCCCAGCGTCCCGCAGGCGGGGTGCACAAAGTCATCGCATCCAGCGCGTGGCCCGCCGCGAGCATCTCAGTAATGTCGCCATACCCCGGAACGCCGGGCAATGTCGCGTGGCGGCTGGCGGTTGCCACCAGCTCGAAGCGCGGGTCAGCGGCGAGCGCTGGCAGATGCTGGTCGCGCGCGATCTTGCCGATGCCCACGAGGCCGATTCGGATCGGCCGAGCGCTTGTTTTCATTGAAATTTCCGCGCTCACATTGCCTCCACATTTATACGATATATATGCTTTCTATTCGTCGTTGGTTTGGCTATCAAGCGACAAGGTGCAACGCCGCAGAATCGGATTCTCGGCGCTTCTGGAGAGGTTATGAAGCAGGACGGAAACGAAGCAGGGCAGCCGAAGCTGAGATCGCGCGCCTGGTTCGACAATCCGGCCAACGCCGACATGACAGCACTGTATATCGAGCGCTACCTCAACTACGGCCTCAGCGCCGAGGAGCTGCAGAGCGGCCGGCCGATCATCGGCATCGCCCAGTCGGGCAGCGATCTGGTGCCGTGCAACCGTCATCATCTGGTGCTCGCCGAGCGTGTCCGCGAAGGCATCCGCGACGCCGGCGGAATCGCGATCGAGTTCCCCACCCATCCGATCCAGGAAACCGGCAAGCGCCCCACGGCGGGGCTGGACCGCAACCTCGCCTATCTCGGGCTGGTCGAGCTGCTCTACGGCTATCCGCTCGACGGCGTGGTGCTGACGATCGGCTGCGACAAGACCACCCCTGCGGCGCTGATGGCTGCGGCCACCGTCAACATCCCCGCGATCGCGCTCTCGGTGGGCCCGATGCTCAACGGCTGGCACAAGGGCGAGCGCACCGGCTCCGGCACGATCGTGTGGAAGGCGCGCGAGATGCTCGCTGCGGGCGAGATCGATTATCGCGGCTTCATCGAACTCGTGGCGAGCTCCGCTCCGTCGACCGGCTATTGCAACACCATGGGCACGGCGACGACGATGAACTCGTTGACCGAGGCGCTGGGCATGTCGCTCCCGGGCTCGGCGGCGATCCCCGCTCCCTATCGCGACCGTCAGCAGGCCGCCTGGGAAACCGGCCGCCGCATCGTCGAGATGGTCCGCACCGATCGCAAGCCGTCGGACATTCTCACGCGCTCTGCTTTCCTCAACGCGATCCGCGTCAATTCGGCGATCGGCGGCTCGACCAACGCCCCGATCCACCTCAACGCGCTCGCCCGCCACATCGGCGTCGAGCTCACGCTCGAGGATTGGGAGCGCCACGGCGCCGATATCCCGCTGATCGTCAACCTCCAGCCGGCGGGCAAATATCTGGGGGAGGACTATTATCGCGCGGGCGGCGTGCCCGCGGTGATGGGTCAGCTGCTCGACGCCGGCCTGCTCGACGGATCGGCGATCACCGTGACGGGCGAAACCGTCGCGGCGACCTATTCGGGCAAGACCACCGAGGATCCCGACGTGATCCGCCCGCTCGCCGAGCCGCTTATTTCCGCCGCCGGGCTCACCGTGCTGCGCGGCAATCTGTTCGACGGCGCGGTGATGAAGCTCTCGGTCATCTCCGAGGAGTTCCGCAACCGCTATCTCAGCGACCCCGAGGATCCGGATGCGTTCGAAGCCCGTGTGGTCGTGTTCGACGGACCCGAGGACTATCACCAGCGGATCGACGATCCCGCGCTCGGCATCGACGACCGCACCATCCTGGTGATGCGCGGCGCCGGCCCGATCGGCTATCCGGGCGGCGCGGAAGTGGTGAACATGCGCCCCCCCGCGGCGCTGATCCGTGCGGGCGTGCACGCGCTCCCCTGCCTGGGCGACGGCCGCCAGTCGGGCACCAGCGGCAGCCCCTCGATCCTCAACGCCGCGCCCGAGGCGGCAGTCAACGGCGGGCTCGCGCTCGTCCGGACCGGCGATCGCATCCGCATCGATCTCCGGCGCCGCGAAGCCAATCTGCTCGTCGACAACGCCGAGCTGGCGAAGCGGCACGCGGCACTGGTGGCAGAGGGCGGCTATGCCTTCCCGGCCGCGCAGACCCCGTGGCAGGAAATCCAGCGCACGATCGTCGGCCAGTTCGATACCGGCGCCGTGCTCGAGCCGGCGGTAAAGTATCAAAGGCTTGCACAAACCCAGGGTTTGCCGAGAGATAGTCACTGAGGCGCAAGCCCGGGACAGTGAACAGCGAGAGGAGCAGCGAATGCGTGCATGGGGATGGGCAGCGGCGGGCGCCGCGATGATGATTGCAGCGACGCCGGGGCACGCTGCCGAGGCGCAGCGCGGAAGCTTCGGCAAGCTCGCCGACGGGCGCGAGGTTCCGTCGGTGACGCTCACCAATCGCAACGGCATTTCGGCCACGGTGATCGCCTATGGCGCCACGCTCCAGTCGGTGGTGATGCCGGACAAGAACGGCGCCAAGGCCGATGTCGCGCTCGGCTACGACAATATCGCCGACTATGTCGGCAAGCCGCAATATTTCGGCAGCACCGTCGGGCGCTTCGCGAACCGCATCGCCAAGGGCAAGTTCGCGCTCGACGGCAAGGCCTATGAGACTCCCGTCAACAACGGCGAGAACTCGCTCCACGGCGGCACGCAGGGTTTCGACAAGGTGCTGTGGGAAGTGGTCGAGGTGAAGTCGGGCGCCGATCGCGCGTTCGTGCGCCTGCGCTACATCAGCCCCGATGGCGACATGGGCTATCCCGGCAAGATGACCGTCTACGCCACCTATTCGCTCGACGAAAGCAATGCGCTCGGCATCGAATATACCGCGACTACGGACAAGGCGACGATCGCCAACATCACCAATCACGCCTATTGGAACCTGTCGGGCGACGGCTCGTCGAATGGCGCGATGGGGCACGTCGTGACGATTCCGGCGGAAACCTATCTGCCCACCGACGCAGGCTCGATCCCGACCGGCGAATACAAACCCGTCCAGGGCACCGTCTTCGATTTCCGCAAGCCGACCGCAGTCGGCGATCGCGTCCGCGACGCAAGCGACGAGCAGATCGTCTTCGGCCGCGGCTATGATCACAACTGGGTGATCGGCCGCCAGGTAACCGCCGATCAGCATCTGATGGCGCGCGTCAGCGATCCGGTCTCGGGCCGCGGCTTCGAGCTCTGGTCGAACCAGCCGGGGCTGCAATTCTATTCGGGCAACTTCTTCGACGGCACGATCACCGGAAAGTCGAAGAAGATCTACCGGATGGGCGATGCGGTCGTGATGGAGCCGCAGATCTTCCCGGACACGCCCAACCAGACCGGCTTCCCCACCGCGCGTCTCGCGCCGGGGCAGACCTATCGTAACGTCATGACCTATCGGCTCACCACCGGCCAGGCCGGGCGCTGAGCTACCAAGAAGACTTCAGGGAGAGAAACATGATCCGTCGCGCCCTTCTGATCGCCACCACTGCGCTCGCCTTCGCCGCCCCGGCCGAGGCGCGCGACATGTGGACCAAGCCGGCTGCCAACAAATGGTACGACCAGCAGTCCTGGATGGTCGGCGCCAACTACAATCCGCGAACCGCGATCAACCAGTTCGAGATGTGGCAGGCGGATAGCTTCGATCCCAAGACGATCGATCAGGAGCTCGGCTGGGCTTCGTCGATCGGAATGAACGTGATGCGCGTCTATCTCCATAACATGCTGTGGGAAGACGATGCCGCTGGCCTCAAGCAGCGCATGGACCAGTTCCTGGCGATTGCCGACAAGCACAAGATCCGCATCATGTTTGTGCTGTTCGACAGCTGCTGGGATCCCGATCCCGTCTCGGGCCCGCAGCGCCCGCCGATTCCGGGGGTCCACAATTCGGGCTGGTTCCAGGCCCCGGGCGCCGCGCGGCTGGCCGACAAGAGCCAGTACGACAAGCTGCTCGCCTATGTCACCGACGTGGTCGGACACTTCAAGAACGACAAGCGCATCGTCGCCTGGGACGTATGGAACGAGCCGAACAACGGCGGCGGCGGCAACTACAAGCCGACTCCCAACAAGAAGGAGCTCGTCGCCGGGCTGCTTGGCCGCGTGTTCGACGCCGCCTATGCGGTCGATCCCACCCAGCCACTGACCAGCGGCCTTTGGATCGGCGAGAACTGGGACAAGAAGGAAAGCCTCGACGCCGTCGAGAAGATCCAGGTCGAGCGCTCGGAAGTGATGAGCTTCCACGATTACAACTGGCCCGAGCAGTGGGAGAAGCGCGCGAAGCAGATGCTGAGCTATGGCCGGCCCGTGCTGTGTACCGAATATATGGCTCGCGGCAATGGATCGACCTTCGACGGCTCGCTCCCGCTCGGCAAGAAATACAATATCGCGATGATCAACTGGGGCTTCGTCGACGGCAAGTCGCAGACCCGCCTGCCGTGGGACAGCTGGAAGAAGCCCTATACGCTCGACGAGCCGACGATCTGGTTCCACGAGGTATTCCGCGCCGATGGCCGCCCCTATCGCCAGGCCGAGGTGGATCTGATCAAGCGGCTGACCTCGGCGCCCAAGGGCGTGGTGCCGGCCAATCCGTCGCTCGCGGCGAAGTAAGCCAGCAATGCGCAGGCTCGCCGCGGCGCTGGCGCTCGCTGCTTCGGCATGTGGCACCACGCCGCGGGTCCCTGCGCCCTCCAATCCCCTGTTCGCCGGCGCCGATCCGCATGCGGAGGCGATCGGCGATAAGGTGTGGATCTATCCCACCGGGGGAGACGAGCGCGGTTCGCTCGTCGCCTGGTCTTCTTCCGATCTCCGCAACTGGCAGAAGCACGGCCCGATCTTCGCGCTTGCCGACGCCGCGTGGATCGACGACGATGGCGCGGCGGTCCACCACCTCTGGGCGCCGGGGCTCGCCCGCGCCAACGGCCGCTTCTATCTCTATTATTCGGTCGGCCCGCAGAACCCCACGCCGAGCCGGATCGGCGTCGCGGTGGCCGATACGCCCGCCGGTCCCTTCACCGACAGCGGCAAGCCGCTGATCACCGGAGGCAACGGCTTCGAAGCGATCGACCCGATGGTCTTCATCGATCCGAAGGATGGCACGCGCTATCTATTCGCAGGCGGCAGCGCGGGCGCGACGCTGCGCGCGTGGATTCTGAAGCCCGACATGGTGACGATTGAGCGCGAGGTGCCGATCGCGCAGCCGCCGCAGTTCACCGAAGGCGCGTTCATGCACGCGCGGGACGGCGTCTATTATCTCTCCTACAGCCACGGCCGCTACAACCGCGCCGACTATTCGGTCCATTATGCCACCGGCCCCTCCCCGCTCGGCCCCTGGACCTATCGCGGCGTGCTGCTCGAGACTGCTGGCGAGCTCAAGGGGCCCGGCCACCACAGCTTCTTCACCGATCCCGCGAGCGGCCGTTTCATGATCGCCTATCACCGCTGGGAGCGACCTGGCGCCGAGCCGTTCCGCGGCAGCCGCATGGTCGCGATCGAGCCCGTCACCTATCGCGCCGACGGGACGATCGAGCCGATCGGGATGACCGCCTCAGCCCCGCGCTAGCCGGCCGGCCGAAGGTCCCCGATAGCGATCGTCGCGTTCGGCTTGGCGTTTTCGGAGATGACGAGGTCGTATGCGGTCTTGCCGGCATCGGTCAGCGTGATCCGCCAGCGGCCCGGCGCCAGCCCCGCGACACCGAAACGGCCGGCCGCGTTGGTGAACAGCGCCACGGGCTCGTGCTCGGGATGCCCGCTCTCCACTGCGCTGCCCGCCACCAGCGCGATCGGCGCGCCGTTCGCGTCGACCAGCCGCCCGACGACGCTGATCGTATAGTCGGAGCCCACCGTCAGCCGGTATCCGCCGCGATAGGGCGGCAGCAGGCGGAACGATCCCTCGCCCAGATTGGCGCCGAGCGGCGCGTCGGGCGCGGTGACCAGCAGGTTGCGCTCGCTATAGCTGCTCAGGCTCGGGTGCACGGCCGTTCCCAGCCCGCCGGTGTTCGCGATCGAGTAGCTGCCGTTCGGATCGACCAGCATGTCGGTGCCCTCCAGCGAGGTGTGGGCGCGCACGACTGCGAACCCGTCCTGCACCGGCCGCCCGACCGAGAAGGCGCCGTCCGCCATCGCCAGCGCCGTGCCGAAGCGCAGCGAGGTTCGCTGGCCGGTCGATCCGCTGAAGTTGCGCTCGAAGGTGCCGAAGTGGCTGAAACCCAGCTCGGCCCGATTGGTGTAATATATGCCGTTTAGGGTGGCACCGGTGCCGATGTCGCTGCGCTCGATGTCCGCGTTGAAGTTGTACGCGCCCGTGCCCGAGCCGTGATAGGTCTGATAGGATAGCCGGCTACGGTTGTAGCGGCTGTCATAGTCGGCGCGCAGGTTCGAAGCACGGTCGAGCCGCAGCGTCAGCGAAAGGAACGCGCCGAACCGGTTGCGCCGCCCGGTGCGCTCATAGGTGAGGTCGCCCGAGAAGCTCAGGTCCTGGGTGATCCGCCACCCGCCGGTCGCGCGCACGCTGCCCACGTCGGGCTCACCGTCGCGTCCGCGCGAATAGCGCGCGTCGACGCCGCCATAGACGGTATCGGTGAGCGTCGCATTATAGCTGAGCCCCGCGATGTAGCTGTAGGGGTTGATGGGCAGGCCGGTGCCGGTCGGCGCGAAGTTGCGGCTGCGCGTCTCGAACGACAGCGACAGCGCATCGGCGCGCTCGCCGCCCCGCGTGATCGTCCGCTGGAAGGTCACGATCGACGCCCAGCCCGATCCGACGCCCTGAAGGTGCGAAGCCGATGCGAAGCCCGCGAACGATCCAATGGGGGTCGCCACCACCGATTCCGCCCCCGCCATCCAGCCCTCGCCATCCACTTGGGCATTGGCGCCCAGCGTCAGCCAGTCGTTCAGCCCGCGCCGGTAGAAGCCGCTGAACGCCAGGTCGTTGCTATAGACGGGTCCGCCCAGCCCGCTCGGCGCCAGCACCCCGCCATAAAGGCCGAACTCGCTGAGCCCTGCTGCGAGCTGGGCCTGATCGAGGAAGATGTCGAAGTCGATCGACTGGATACGCCCCGCATCGTCGGTGATCGTCAGCCGGACGTCGTTCGACCCCTGGGTATAGGGGAAGTCCTGCAGGTCGAAGGTGCCGGGGTCGAGCTCCATCCGCCGCACCAGCTGGTTGTTCACCCGCACCTCCACGGTCGATCGCCGCTCGAGCTGGAAGCTGCGGCTCCCGCGCGGTCGGATCACCGTCTGCGGATCGAGCAGCGAATAGAAGCGCGAAACCGAAAGCCCCGCGATCTGCGGCGCCGACTGGAAGCCGCGCGCCAGCGTCAGCAGGTCGCCCGCCGCGAAGCGCATCAGGTTGCGCCGGTCGTCATACACCAGCCGCGTGCCGCGCCGCTGGAAGTCCCTGCCAGCCGCACCGCTCTGCCAGTTCGCCTCGCCCTCCAGCACCACGCCGCCCGCGCGGATCGCGCCGTCGAGGAAGGTGACCGGCGCGGCGACGCCCTGATCGTCGCCCTGCTGGATCCAGTCGAGCTGCCCGCGCACGTTGAGATAGGCGCTGAGCTCCGCCGGCGCGACATAGGTCGCCGCCACGCGCGCATTGCCGTCTCCCAGATCAAGCGGGCGGCTCGCCCGGCTCGCTGCGGCGATCTCCAGCGTGACTTGCAGCGCCTGGGGATCATAGCCGATCGTGACGCCGACGCTCTGCAGGTCGGTGCGGTTGAGCCCGCCCCGCTCGGCCACGCGCGCGCGCAGCCAAGCCGTGAGGTGGGACGCCAGTCGCGGCTCGATCAGCGCGATCAGGCGCTGCGCGGCGAAGCTCACACGCCCGCCGGGATCGATCGTCACGGTTGCGTCGCCCAGATAGGCTTGGCCGTCCATCACCGGCGCAGTCAGCACGATCGGCCGCCCGGTGGGATTGACCGCAGCCGCATCGGATTGCGGATCGATCACCACGCTCGTCTGCGGGGGGTCGGCGGTCTGCGCCGACAGCGCGCCCGGGGAGAGCGCAGCCAGCATCAAACCGGCCGCGGCGGCGTACGGCTTCATGCGGATGCGCCCGTCAGCCCTCGGGCGTGAACTGGGCTTCGATGCGGCCGCCCGGTTGCGCTAGCCGCACGGGCAACGTGATCCGCCGCGTCTGCCCGCCTCCGATCAGGCCATAGCCGATCGTCTGCTGGAGCTCGGGCCCGGTGAATTCCTTGCGGAACAGCTCGCGGCCATCCGCCCCCAGCTGGACGACGCGCAGCCGCCCGCGCGAGAGATAGCCATGCGCCGCCGACGCGTTCGAGACGGTGATCACCGGCGCGGGGTTGCCATCGGCATCCTTGCCGATCTCGGCGGAGGCAATGGTCAGCGCAGGCTTGGCACCGGCCGGCGCGACGCTGACCAGCACCTGGAAATTATAGAGCAGCTGGATATTCGACTGTGCCTCGGTCGTCTGCACCGGCAGCTGCGCCACGGTGACGAAGAAGTGCTTGCTCTGCGCGAGCGCCGGATCGCCGACATATTGGACGCGGAAATTCTGGCGCTGCCCGGGCGGGATCATTGCCTGCGGCGGGAACACCGCCAGCTCGCCGCTGTCGCGCCCGCTCGGCTTCACGCCGTCGGCGACGAGGTCCAGCGTCTCGATGCGCAGCTCGACCGGCAGCGGCTTGTCGAACGTATTCTCCACCGTGACCACCTGGCTCATTCCGCGCCCCGAAGTGGTGAGGTCGAGGACGACGGGCTGGACGGTCATCGCATAGACCGCAGTGGAAATGCCCAGTACCGCCGCCGACGCGATCAGCGCGGTGACGAAAGTTCTACGCTGCAGCTTCACAGACAAGCTCCTACACGCTTGCAAAAAACCCGCCGATCGCGGGCGGCGATGGCGGGTATCTCCCCTGCCACCAAAACATGAAAAAAGCGGCAAAAAGCAGCAAAATGCGCCCAAAAGCGCCAAAATACCCGCCGTTCGATCCGCAGGCGCGATGCTCGGTATCGAGGTTTCAGCGCGGCAGAAGAACGTTGAGCGTTTGCTGCTGCGCGCCTTGCTCCTGCGCGTCGGTCAGCTGCTCATATTCGGCGGCGAGGAACAGCAGATCGTCGCGTTCCTTGGGCTTCGCGTCAAATGCCCGGGCGCGAAGCTCGGCCGCAAGGCTTGAGGGATTGTTCCGGGTCATCGGGCAGAGGCCTTCCGGCAGACCCCGGGCGGGGCCTGCCGGAATTTTCCCGATCAGGCCGCCGGCGCGATCGTGATCTCGACCTTGCCCGCATAGGTGCCGGCTTCGAGAAGCGCGTTCGATTCCTGGGTCTGGCCGCTGCCGATGGTCAGCGCGATGTTGTTCGCGGTCGCGGCGAGGCGGCCGGTGATCTGGCCGGTGGTCGCGCCCCCGGCGATCGACTGATCGGCGACGGTGGTGTTGCTGCCCGCGGCGGCAGTCGCGACGACGGTCGCGGTATAGTGGACAGTGTTGGTGTAGCCGTTGGGCGAGCTGGCCACGGCAGCGTTGACCAGCGGCTTGGCATCGACCGAGATGCGCGGGCTCGCGCCGTTGCACTTGACCGAGAAGGTGCGGCTCAGCCCACCGGTGTTGCTCGCGAAGGCCGGATCGACGGTGCCGTCGGTCTTCGAAAGTTCGCCGAGCGTGATGTTGCCGCTGAGCGGCGTGGCGGCCGAGCAGCGGCCGGTGACGGTGCCGGTCACGTCGACCGAGCCCGTCGCCTGCGCGAACGCGGGCGCCGCAGCGAAGGCCGAACCGATCATCAGGGCGGAAAGAATCAGCTTCTTCATCTCAAAGTCTCCGAAAGGCCTGGGGGCACGGCCCCGTTGACCCGCCCTTTGCCGCGGCCCGGCGCCGCTTCCCATTTAGCGGGCGGCGAAAACCGGTCTAACTTCCAGCACAAACGGCTATAGCGGAGGATATAGGGGGTTCGGCATCGCTGGTCGGCAAGGCCCCGCGGAGTTAGCGCGGCCGCCCCTCAATCCTTCCCCGCCAGGGGGAGGTGGCATGCGAAGCATGACGGAGGGGGAGGAATCACGCCGCTCACGTTCTGGCATCCGCCCCCTCCGACGCCTTCGGCGCATCTCCCCCTGGCGGGGGAGGATTAAGGGGCGCTCAAAGCCCGCCGCAATTCGTGGCCGAAGCCGCGGAAACCACCGGCGTGAAAGTTATACTGATCGTATCGCCATAATTGGGCGCCGGCGTCTTCGCCGCCCCGCCTTCGCGCAGCGTGGCGCGGAGCGGCAGCGTTCCCGCTTCGCCACCGATCCCGGCACGCGCGCAGACGCGCCTGCCGAACGACGCGTTCGACGTGATCTCCTGCCCCAGGAACCGCGCGCTGTAGCGGATCGTCTGCGCCGGATCCGCCAGATCGCCGCCCGGGAACGCCAGCCGGAAATCATTCTGCGAACGCATCCGCACTTCGAACGGCCCCGAGCTGCGCACCCTGAGCGAGTTGGCCGAAGGCGTGGTGTAGCGATCAGGCGTCGCCTGCACCGCTGCGGTGGTCACGTCGCCGATCTCGCCGAAGTCGAGCACCGATCCGGCATAATGGGCCTGGAGCGCGCTCACCGTGTTGACGTTGATCCGCAGCGCGCCGCGATCGCGCAGCGGGAACGGCACGTCCTGCATGTACCCGTCGCCCGAGCAGATATAGAGGATGTCGAGCACGATCGGCTCGCCTGCCGAAAGGTCCGCTCCCGGCGGCACCGTGACGCGCAGATTGAGCGGCGCCGACAGGTCGGACGCGAAGAAATTGCCGAAATCGTAGCGGATTTCGCCGATCGATCCTGCTCCCCTGTCCTTCGAATTGACCGAATGCGGGCGGCCGGCATTGGCCCCCTCCCGATAGAGGACCTGCTGGCCGCGGTAGGTGACTTCGATCGGCGGCGTACCGGACGGGGCGATGAGAACCAGACTGACTTCGTCGGTATAGCCGGTGAAGCTGCGGTTGCGCCGGAGCACCAGCGGGATCGTGACGTCCGAAAGCCCGCCGGGCGAGAAGGGGTCATAGGTGATGCTGGCGGGCGCCGTCGCGTTGCCGGTCACCCCGCAGATCGACGAAAGCTGTGTCTGCGCGGCCGCAGGCGACACGAGCCCCGCCGCGGACGCTGCGCCCGCTGCGAACAACCCGCCGATCCACCGCCTCATACGCGTGGGGATACGATGATCTCTAGCGCGGTGCGCCCCGCAACCTGCGCCCCGCCTTCCGCCGGATCGGCGTCCGCCATGCGATCGAGCGAAACGACGCGAGTCGCCAGCGTCCCGTCCGCATTGAACGAGCGGACTTGCGACTGGAGCCGCGGGACCGACTGATTGCAGACTGCCCCCAAAAGCGGCGCCGGCTGGTCCGCGATCGGCTGCGGCATCCGCGCGGTCGCCACCCAGCAACGGGGCGCCACATATCCGTAAAGATCCATTTGCTGTCGCGTCTGGGCCTGCGCCGGGATGGCAAGGATCGCAAACGCGGTCGCCGTCATCGCAGCCGCCCACCTCGCCCAAGGCGAAATAGCGCTGCGAAGAAGGGCGTTCCGCGACATGACGGAACATGGAATATCGCAGGAGCCGTGAATAGGCCATCGCTTGGAATACTTAGCCCGATATTAAGGATGAATTGGAAAGTTCACGGCGATTGTTCGATCGCGAAGGTGGCGCTCGCCAGCTTCCAAATCCTCCCGCCGCCAGGGGGAGGTGGCGCCGAAGGCGACGGAGGGGGAGAAAGCACGCCGGCAATTGGTCGCTGACCTCCCCCTCCGTCATGCTGTGCATGACACCTCCCCCTGGCGGGGGAGGATTGGATTGCCCCGAGACCCTCGCCTCTGCAATCGCTGCGACCGCGAAATTCATGGCGTGACGCTCACCGTGATCGTCAGCGTGTCGGTATAGCGGCCCTCGATCAGCGGCGTGGCACCATCGTAGCTCGGCGCGCTGATCCGCAGATAGGATCCGTTGTTCCGAGTCGATGCGCCTGCCAGACGAAGCCCGTTGGCGCTGGTCGCGGTGCCGGCGAAGCTGCAGGCACCGCCGCCGCCGAGCGCCGCTGCGTTGCACGACGCCGAAGCGCTGGTGCCGTTGTCCGCAACGACGCGCAGCGCGACCTGATAGGGTGCCTTCGAGCTGAAACCGTTCGCGCTCGCCGAGGTCGCCATTCCCCCATTCGCCGACGCGACCGCGATGCGCGAGGCGCCGCTGCAGTTGAGCTGGATCGGGAAATCCTTGCTGAAGCCGGTGCGATCGAAATCGGCCTGGTCGATGCTGCCCATGGGCGCGCCGCCCGATGCGAAGCCGCAGCGGCTGCGCACCGACGCGCGCACTTCCACGCCCACTTCGATGCTGCTGACCGCGCCCTGCCCCGCGGCATAGGCAGTGACCTGCGCGCGCACGGGCTGGCTGATGCCGCCAAGCATCATCAAAATCACCAGACCCAGAATGCGCAAGCGACTCATTACCCACCGACCCAGGACGGTCTGATGCCGTCAGCTGGGCGCGCTGATGCTTCGGTTGGTCGTCAGGAACCATTCAACCGATGGTGAGAACCACGCTTACCATCGGCTGAAACGTCTATCGCTTTGGATATAGGGTCAGGCTCCGCGCTCCTGCGCCAGCAGGATCAGCTCGGTGCGGCTGCGCACGCCGAGCTTTTCGAAGACCTTGTGGAGATGGACCTTCACCGTTCCCTCGGTGATCCTGAGCTCGTCGGCGATCTCGCGGTTGCGCAGACCCCGCTGGACGAGCGACGCCACCGCGCGCTCGCGCCCGCTCAGCGTCTCCAGCGGGTCGCGCGCCGCATCGGGCGACATCGCCAGGTCCATCACGCGCTGCATCACTTCCTGATCGATCCAGCGGCGCCCCGTAGCCACGGTCTCCAGACAAGTGAGCAAGTCGCGCGGCGCCGTCGCCTTGATGACGATTCCGTTCACGCCGAGATGCATCGCCTCCTTCGAGGCCTGGTCGTTGATCCCGCCGGTGAGCAGGATCACGGGCCGGGTGTCACCGCGGCCGCGCAGCGTGCGGAGCACCTCCAGGCCGGTGCGCTCCGGCATGCTGTTGTCGAGGATCAGCAGGTCCGGCCGCGCGCTGGCCACCGCGTCGAGCGCCGCGGTGCCAGTCCCCACGGTCGCGACCACGGTGAAATTCGTCTTGTCGAGGAGGACTTGGATTCCGGCGAGCGTGAGCGGATCGTCTTCGGCGAGAAGCACCTTGGTCATGCGACTTATTTGACCCCTGGCTATAGCTTTAGGGAATGGCTCTATCACCGAACCGGATATCCGGTCCAGCGCGAGCGCCTTCAAAAGATTGGTAAAATACCTCAGCGCCGCCCATCGAGCAGCCTCAGAAGATGTGCCAATCGGGGACGGACGTCCTCCTCGCCGGCCTCCTCCACCGCCCGCGCGGCGGCGCTGATTTCGGGAAAGCCGAAGATGCCCGCGCCGCCGGCAAGGCTGTGCACGATGCGCTGAATCGCCTCGCGATCGCCCGCCTCCCGCGCGGCCGCCAGGGCAGCGTGATCGTCTGCCGCACGCGCCAGGAACCGCGCCCGGAGCCCTGCCAGCCGATCATCGAAATCGCTCATCCCGGAAGATACGCGCGCGCCTGTTTGGCGAGCGTCATCGGATCGAAGGGCTTGCCGATCACTCCCCCCGCGCCGAGCCCGATGAACCGCTCGAGTTCGTGCGCCTGGGTTCGCGCGGTGATGAAGACGATCGGCGTGCCGCGGGTCTCGGGCCGCGCGCGCAGCTCGGCGAGCGTCGTCGGCCCGTCCATTTCGGGCATCATCACGTCGAGCAGGATGAGGTCGGGCGCCCAGTCGGGCGCGACTGCAAGCGCCTCCGGCCCCGAGGCGCAGGCGCGGACCTCCAGCCCGGGATCGAGCTCCAGCGCCATCACCGCCACTTCGCGGATGTCGGGCTCGTCATCGACGTAGAGAATCCGCGCCATCAGGCTTCTCCTTCGCGCTCCACCAGCCCCATCACGGTATCGACGAGCCTGTCCACGTTCGATCCCGATTTGGTGACCACCGCATCCACTCGCGCCGCATAGGACGGGCCGACGTCGTGGACCGTGAACAACGTGGTCGGTGTCGGCGGATCGGTTTCGCGCAGAAGCGGCAGCAGGTCGAGCCCCGATCCGTCCGCCACCGACACCTCCAGGATCGCGGCGTCGAACCGGTCGCGCTGGAGCGCCACATAGCCCTCGCGCACGCTGGGGGTCGAGTGGACCTCCGCCTTGCCTTCGAAGGCGCCGGCGATCACGCGCAGCATGTCGGGATCGGCATCGACGTGCAGGATCCGCGGCAGGCCGGTGGCGCTGCGCTGCGGCTCGCCGGGGCGCTCAGTCTCCCTGGCCCCCGCGGCAGGCAGGTCGACGTGGAACACCGCGCCCTCGCCGGGCCGGCTCTCGAAGCCGATCGACCCGCCTAGGCGCGTCACGATCTCGCGCGCGATCGACAGCCCCAGCCCCGTGCCCGATTTGGACCGCGCATCCGAAGCATCGGCCTGGGCGAACTTGCCGAAGATGCGCTCGTGGAACGCCTCGGGAATCCCCGATCCCTTGTCGGCGATCGTGATCCGGCACCGGCCGTCGAGAGTTTCCACCCGGATCCGCACCTTCTCTCCGTCCGGCGAGAATTTGACGGCATTGGAGAGGAGGTTGGTGATCACCTGGATCAGCCGGTCCTCGTCCGCGATCACCGCCGCGTCCTCCGGCACCGGCGCCAGGTCGAGCTCCACATGATGCCGGTCCGCGAAGCCGCGGTTGGCGTGCACGGCCTGTTCGAGCAGCGGCTCGAGGCGGAGCCATTTGAGATTGAACGTCATCTTCCCCGATTCGATCTTCTCGATGTCGAGGATGTCGTTGATCAGCCGCACCAGCCGCTCGCTGTTGTTGTGCGCGATCTCGATCAGCCGCTTCGCCTTCCCGGGCAGCACGCCCGCCGCCCCGCCGCCGAGCAGGCCCAGCGAGCCGGCGATCGAAGTCAGCGGCGTGCGCAGCTCGTGGCTCACCGTGGCGACGAAGTCGTTCTTCATCTGCTCGATCCGTTTGCGCCCGGTCGCGTCGCGGACCGCAGCGAGGAACAGCGTCCGGTCGTCGAGGATCACGGGACTCACCACGACATCGGCCGGATAGGTGCTGCCGTCCTTGCGGCAGCCGATGAACTCGCGCGTTCGCTGGGCGCTGCCGTCAGGACTCCTGGCGATCTTGCGCAGCCAGGCCCGGAGCTGCTCGCGCGGGAAGGGCTTCTTGAAGAACACGTCGATATGGCGCCCGGCAAGCTCGTCGGGCGCATAGCCGTGCATCCGCGCCATGCCCGGATTGGCCGATTCGACGATTCCTTCGTCGTCGTGAATGAGCAGCCCGTCAGTCGCGGCATCGAACACGGCTTCGAGCCGCGCGCTCGAATCCTTGAAGCGCCGCGCCGCCAGCCGCTCGGCCCGCAGGCTGCGCATCAGCAGCCAGGCGGCGACGATCAGCATCACCACCAGCAGCGCCTGCAGCGCATAGGCCACGCGCTCTGTCCGCACGCGGGCGACCGCGCGGTTTCTGCGCGTCGTCTCGAGTTCCTGCGCGATCGCGGCGTCGGACTTGCCGATGCGGACCCGCAGCGCGTCCATGACTGCCTTGCCGCGCTGCGACGCGATAAGTCGCGCAGCGTCCGGTTGGTGTCCCTGCCGGGTCAGGGTGACGGTCTCGGCGGCAAAGGTGCGCTTCTGCTTCGAAAGCGTGCGCATTTCCGCAACGGCAGCCTGAAGATCCGGGCGTCCGGCGGCGAGCCCATCCAGCTTGGCAAACTCGTTCGGCAACCTTGCCTCCGCTCGGGCATAAGGCTCGAGGAAGGTCGACTCGCCGGTCAGCACATAGCCGCGCTGCCCGGTTTCGATGTCCTGGTGAGTCGACAGGATCGTATTGAGCTGCTCGCGCACGAGATACGCCCGCTCGGCCTCGTCCGCCAGCGTCCGCGCATCCGAAAACTGTGCGGCCAGCATCTGGTTGACCAGCAGCAGGAGGGCCGGCACCGACGGGATGACCAGCATCTGGAAAATTCGCCGCATCTTCATCGGCATGCCGTCACCCTTCCCGGCCCGCAGAGCGTGATTGGCGAGCGTTCAACTCCGCGCGGAAACGGGCCCTCCCCATTCCTATAGGACGAAACGCGGCTACTCGGGTCGAAGTGCCGTGAATTCGGCACGCCATGCAGATCGCCCGGCGACGATGCCGGATTTTCACCGCAGAATCGCGCCGGAGCGGAGGGGAATTGACCTTCGGTCGCTTAACTCATACAAAACAATGTGACCGCTAACATTAGCGGCAATCCGCGATTCACGGCGGGAAAAGTCAGGGAGGATACTATGCCTGTGAGAAGGTGCATTGTCGTACGGCGCGGGACGCTGCTCACCGCATCGCTGCTGGCGACTGCCGCATGGCCGGCGCTGGCGCAGACCACCACACCCACTACACCGCAGGAACAAACGGCGGGAGAGAACCAGGCCGATTCGGCCTCGCAGGTTCCTCCTGAGCCTTCGGCGGGTGCCGACGAGGAAATCGTCGTCAGCGGCTATCGCGCGTCGCTGCAGAGCCAGACCAACGCCAAGCGCGAGTCGATCGGCTTCAGCGATTCGATCTTCGCCGAAGACATCGGCAAGTTCCCCGACACCAACATCGCCGAATCGGTCAACCGCATCCCGGGCGTGACGATCGCCCGCGAAGTCACCGGCGAAGGCACCAGCATCGCGATCCGCGGCCTGGGCACCAATTTCACGCGCGTGCTACTCAACGGCGCGCCGGTCGCGGTCGCCTCGGTCCGCTTCGACGCGCAGAGCACCAACCGCGAAGTAGATCTCGACCTGCTGCCGACCGAACTGTTCACCCAGCTCACCGTCACCAAGTCGCCGGTCGCGAGCCAGGTCGAGGGCGGCGCCGCCGGCACCGTCAACCTCCGCTCGGCACGTCCGTTCGACAATCCCGAGACCTATGTCAGCTACAGCCTTCAGGGCTCGAAGGTCAGCACCGCCGACAAATGGGGCTATCGCGGCCATATCCTGGCGAGCACCACCTTCGGCGACTTCGGCATCCTCGCCGGCGCGGCGGTGGCGCGCAACGAGTTCCGCGTCGACGGCTTCGAGACGATCGGCTGGACCAACCCGAACCTTACCGCCGCACAGCGCACCACCGGCACGCGCAACGCCACCGGCGGCGGCAACTGGACGATCCCCGGCACCGTCCCCGTCAATGCCGGCAACGGCCTGACCACCGGCGCGACGATCGACGAGGCGTTCCTGCTCGCGCAGAACCCGGGCGCGACGATCGACCAGATCGACAACGGCCTGCTGCCGCGCCTCGGCCGTCCGCGCACCGAGATCGGCTTCCGCGATCGCAAGAACTTCATCGGCTCGCTCGAATGGCGCCCCAGCGACGATTTCCACTTCTACATCGACGGCCAGTACGGCGAGCGGAAGACCGAATTCGAACGTACCGCGATGAACTGGGTGGTGCGCAACGGCGCGGCCATCCCGCTCGACACCACCTATGACCGGACGGACTGCGCAACCGGCTGCGTGGTGACCAGCGGCACCTATGCCAATTCGCAGTTCTTCCTCGAATACCGCCCCTATCGCGACACGGTGGACTTCTGGGGCGTCAACCCCGGCATCGAGTTCACCGTCAACGATTTCATCAAGGGTGATCTCCAGGCGAACTACACCAAGAGCACCTTCCACCGCGAAAGCCCGACGGTGCTCGTGATCACGCCGCCGAGCAGCGGCGTCACCACGACCTACACCAACGATGGCGGCATCCCGAACATCCAGAGCAACATCGATCTCAACGATCCGCGCAACTTCGGCTGGGCCGGCGGCGGCCGCGTCAACCTGAACGGCGAGGATCGCGAGACCGAGACCAAGGGCATCCGCGGCAGCCTGCTCTTCGGCGACGAGAAGCGCTTCAGCATCCGCGTCGGCGCTGCTTATGACGACACCCGCCGCCGCATCACGCCGTGGGACAATACCAACCCGTGGCAGAACGCGATCTGCGGCAACAACCCCAGCGTGACGCTGCCGGCGCCCAACCGCCAGCCGGTCTGCGACGGAACCAACATGCCGGGCACCGCCACTCCCCCGGGCTACCCGAGCTATCCGGCGTACGGCACCGGCTATTCGAGCGGCTTCCCGCCGTTCAGCTGGGGCGGCTCGCTGGTGCCGACCGCATCGGTGCCCAGCTATCTGATGCCGGGCAGCAACGGCTTCATCACCGTCGACTGGAATCGCTTCCGTGCCGACACCGGCTATGACGCGTTCCTGGCCGATGCTTCCGAGACCGGCTCGGGCAGCAGCGGCGCCAACGGCGGCCTGATCCAGGAGAAGGTCACCAGCACCTTCGCCGAGGCCAATGGCGTGATCGACATCGGCGACAACCAGCTTCGGCTCAACGGCGGCATCCGCTATGTCCGCACCGAGCAGATCGTCGGCGGCCGCACTTCGATCGTCGATCCGCGCAACAATGTGGGCGGCGTGGTGTGCCCGGGCGCTTCGCCGGGCTTCGCGCTCGACGGCTCCTGCTATCCGAACATCAACACCTTTTCGGAAACCACCTCGCTCTATTCGAACTTCCTGCCCTCGGCGAGCGCGGCCTTCCACATCGGCGACATCGCGGTGGCGCGTGCGTCCGTCTCGCGGACGATGACTCGTCCCGATCCGAACGCACTGCTGCCCGGCGCGAGCTTCGTGCAGCCGTCGGCGGACGTCGGCACGGTCGGCAACAGCCAGCTCGACCCCTATATCTCGAGCAACATCGACCTGGGCTTCGAGATCTACACCGGCGGCGAGGGCGTGATCGCCTTCGCGGCGTTCCGCAAGTCGATCACCGGCTTCACCGTGCCGGGCACGACGACGGTGCCTTTCTCCTATCTCGCTCCCTATGGCATCACCTTCGCTTCGCTCACTGCGGCGCAGCAGGGTGCGCTGGTCGCTCGTGCCCAGCCGGGGCAGGCGCCGGAGGACGTTCCGATCATCATCCAGCAGCAGGTCAATTCGGACGGCAAGCTCAAGGTCAACGGCCTCGAGTTCCAGATCACCCAGCCGCTCGACTTCCTGACCAGCTACATCGGCGTCACCGGCTTCGGCTTCCAGGGCAATCTCACCCTGATCGACCAGAAGGGCGAGGGCGCCGGCGCCCCCGCGGTCGCACTGGGCGTCGCGCCGACCACCTACACCCTCACCGGCTATTACGAGGGCAACGGGCTGCAGGCACGGCTGACCTACACCTTCAACGAAGGATCGCAGAACTCGGGCACCAACCAGAACGGCATCCCGACCGCGGCGATCTTCGGGCGCGACTATTCGCAGCTCGATTTCTCGGGAAGCATCGAGCTCAGCGAGATCTTCAACAACGATTACCTGCCCTCGCTGACGCTCAACGTGATCAACATCACCAAGGAGTCGCAGAGCAGCTACTTCCAATACCCGAACGCGACTTTCAACGAATACAACCCCGGCCGCACCGTCCTCGTGGGCATCCGCGGCCGCTTCTAACCGCAATTCCCCCCGCACCTGGGGCGGCCGGAGCAATCCGGCCGCCCTTTCCTTTTTTGGCGGATGGCGGGATCGGGCCCTGTCCTCATCGCCCCATGAACGTCGGGCCCAAAGTGCGGCGCATTACTGATTTCAGCGGTGACGGCGTGCGAAGGCAAATTGCAGTCGGCCCACTTTCGCCAAATCTCCATTCAGCGAGCCCGCAACCGGACCCGAGAGGAGTCGTTCGTTCATTTAGCTGCGTACTCAGCTACCTGCGCAATTGCAGATGGTGTTCCGAGGCTGTTCAGCTTCCCGAAGCAATGAAGTGATCTATTCATGTTCAAGCCGGGAGGACGAGGATGAAGCTGATTGCCATTGCGGCCGCGGTGGCAATCGGACCTTCGTTAGCTGCATCCGTCAATGCGAACGACGTAGACAGGGTCATCAGTAAACTTGACCTGACCACGTTCCCAAATTCGCTCCCCAAGCGAATGCCTGGAAAAACCACCTTTGCAGACTACGGTTTTATCACCGTTGCGAAGACGGCAAGCGGAGCGAAGCTAGTCGGCCAGATCGATGGCGCATCGAAGAGCTTCGTCGTGGTATCGAACCATCCAAAGCACATGCGCCTGTGCTTCCACGATGGAGTAGTGAGGCAGCTCGGCGCAACGGCACGTCGTTTCGATATAACCTCCGCGCTCCTTGTCACGAAATCGCAGCAAGGTGCGTGGACTGCCGAAGAGGTCCCGGGGGGATTCCCGAACTGCCGTAACGGTCGAGCGGCAACTTAGGCAGCGAGCACGCGCAAGCTGCCGTTCTGCAGTCCACCAGTTTCCGCCATCCCCGGCGGCAATTGGACGGTGGAAGCGGGCCAGAAGCTACCGCCCCAAAGTTTGCCATTGATCGGAGGGGACCGCCGAGGCCGAAAGCGGTCATGGCGTATGCCGCAAGCTAGGGCTTCCATTAATTGGTTAGATGTCGTCGTTCAATCTTATATAGACGCGCGAGGTCGAAATTGGCCCGTTACCCACACGCACGTCATATTCGAACCAAATGATGCCAGGCTCCTGATCCAATCTTTCGATCACCAGATTGCCAGCGAGATCCCGGCTGAGCCGGATACGGCGAACGAATTCAGCGGGCACCCGTGCCTCGGACCATTGAGGATTGATCGGATTTGGCAACATCCATTGCGCAACATCGACGTCATTGCAGTGCGGCGCCTGGCGCAGGATGGAGAGGCATTGATTGTCGAGTGCGAGCATATTGCCGGTTACATGGCGGTCGAAAGACACATAATCGGCAACCGCTGTCACACCCCCGATATCGTAGCGCGCCTGCTGCATCCCAAAGAACGATTCTAAGCCGGCCACCAATTCATCGACCGTCAAGGCATTGAGCCGTGTATGTGACGGGACGCGATTCAAAGGCGTTTGGATGGTACCGAACAACGCCATCAACTCGGGTAGTATGCGGATACGCAGTGCCCGTTCGATGGCCATCGAAGTGTACCCGAACGGGAACCGTGTCGCGTCTCGGCGTGCGCCGAAGCGGTCGATCGCCTGCCCCCATCGTGCAAGCAGTTGTGCCGCCGCATTCCGCGCCTCTTCGCTCGCCCGACGGGCCACCGGCGACCGGTCGAGCACCGAACGGATAGACGCAGCGTCGTTCAAATCCACCCGGCCGATGCGCAATTGTTCGGACAGAGGTGCGAGGTTCTGCGCAACGACGATGCTGCGATCGGGCCCGAACCCGGTGGAATTCGGAAAGCCAGCCAAGGCCAGCAGCTTTAGGTTCACTAGCACTACTTCCCGCGCAACAGGTCTTATCGCCGGATTCGGATCGCCCGTTGGGTCCGAGGTGCTCGTCTCGTGGTCCGCATTGAAACCTGCCAAACGCGCCGCGTCCATCGCGAGACCCAAATTGGCTGGTACAACATCGTCGTCGATGTTCCGTAGCAACGTGGTTACGGGCGATAGAACCGTCCCGCCTCGAGGTGTCCTCACGTCCGCATAGTGGAACCCGGTGAGGTCGTCATATCCGGTGGCGCTCATCGCCCAGAGCGGCGCAGCCGGGGTTTGCGAGCTGTCCAGCCTGTCCAGTACGTCAGGGCCAAATCTGCCCCAACGGTCGGTTGTCGTGCGCGTATCTCCAGCATCTGCAATGACACCGGCGAACTGCCCATTGTCGTTTGAATCTATGGTGATGTAGCCGACAAGGCCCGCTTCAAAGCGCGGCGCCGGCGAAGGAGTTGGCGTGGGCGTCGGCGTTGGAATAGGCGCTTGGGGTGAAACGGCGATCGTGCCGCCGCCCGACGAACTCCCACCACCGCCGCACGCCGTTGCGGCAAGACAGACCCCGACTGCAAGAATCTGCAGCTTTTTCATATCGCTCCCCCCAAAATCCGACACTAGGCGGGGCTGAACATTCAATCAACTTAGTGCAGCGGTGAACCGCTCCCTTCACAATTTGCATTCCTAAAGCGGCCGCACCGCTACCCACCCATTTCCCGCCATTTGCCCGGTCGGCGCCGCTCTCGGTCGTACCGAATTGAGAACAACGCTTGAACATCAGCCGCGGCGCCCTAAGTCGCTGGAGCGACTTGCTCGCCGCTCTTTCCCATCGTCCGCACGATCTCTCTCGAGCATGAGTCAACCGGGCTGCTGCGTCCGTGCAGCCTCCCTGCCGCGTCGGTGTAGCGTCGGTGTAGCGTCGGTGTAGCGTCGGTGTAGCGTCGGTGTAGCGTCGGTGTAGCGTCGGTGTAGCGTACCTGCCGCGTGGGTGTAGCGTCGCGTCAAGGGATTCTGCACCTTATGCTTGCAAATCAATGCGTTGCCATTTTGGCCTGCCCGCAAAAAGGCGCAAACGAGTCAAGCACGTCAACCGGCACCGCCGCGCCCGCCGGATCACCGCGTGCTGCGCACCTCCACGGTGGCGGGCTCCAGCCCTTCGCCCTCGACCCGCACGACGATCTTCCCGCTGCTCCCCGGCTTGGCCCGGACGATCGCCAGCGCCAGCCCGTTGAACGCGGGCCGCGCGTGCGACGGGAAAGGCACGAAGCTCGTCGGATCGCCATTGTCGGTCGCCACGATCTCGCCCGGTCCGGTCACGCTGAAGCGCAAGCCGTTCTTGGCCCGCGGCGCTAACGCGCCGTCCTTGTCCAGCACCCGCGCCGTGACGAACGACAGGTCGCGCCCGTCGCCGGCAATCGCACTGCGGTCCGCTTCCAGCTGGAGCCGCGCCGGCGCCCCGGTGGTCCGCCGCATCGCGGTCGCCCATTCCTTGCCGTCCTTCCAGGTGACGACCCTGATCTCGCCGGGTTCGTAGGTGACGTAATCCCAGCGGAAGCGGTACTCGAAGGGCGCGCGCTTGCGCCGGCCCTGCGACTTGCCGTTGACGAACAGCTCGGCCTCGTCCGCCGAAGTGAAGACATGCACCGGCGTCGGCTCGCCCTCGCGCCCCGGCCAGGTCCAGTGCGGAATGATGTGCGCGAACTTCAGATCCGGCCGCCAGCGCGCCTGGTAGAGATAGAAACGGTCCTTGGGGAAACCGGCCAGATCGATGATACCCGAATAGGAGCTGCGCGCGTCATAATAGGGCGTCGGCTCGCCGAGATAGTCGAAGCCCGACCAGACGAACTCGCCGCCATTGTACGGATGCTGGTCGTCGAGCGCGAAGACCTTGTCGGGTGACGAGCCGAAGTCCGATGCGAACAGCTCATATGCGCTCACCTGCCTGGTCTTCGGATCGCCGCCCACGCCGGGGCGCACCGGGCCGCTGATCGTGCCGGGCACGGGGAACAGGAACTCCCCCCGGCTCGACAGCGCCGAGGCGCTTTCCGAATGGAGGATCACCTTGTTGGGGAAGGTCTTGCGGAAGGCATCATATTCGCTGGGCCGCGAGCGGATGCCGTGGCCCTGATAGTTGAGGTTGAGCACGTCGACCACTTGCGGCAGCGGCATGTCCGCCTTGGCAAAGTTCATCGCGCTGGTCGCGAGCCGCGTCGGGTCTTCCTCGCGAACGATCTGCACCAGCCGGCGCCCGATCGCCGCGCCTTCCTCGCCGGTATATTGCTCGCCGACTTCGTTGCCGACGCTCCACAGCACGATCGACGGGTGGTTGCGGTCGCGCCGGAGCATCGAGCGCAGATCCTGCTCGTGCCAGTCGGGAAAGATCAGGTGGAAGTCGAGCGGGGTCTTCTTGCGCTCCCAGCTGTCGAACACCTCGTCGATCACCAGCAGGCCCATCCGGTCGGTGAGCTCGAGCAGCTGCGGATCGGGCGGGTTGTGGCTCATCCGGATCGCGTTGGTGCCCATCTCGCGAAGGATCTCGAGCTGGCGCTCTGCAGCGCGGATATTGAACGCTGCGCCCAGCGCGCCCAGGTCATGGTGGTTGTTGACGCCCCTGAACGGCACATGCTCGCCGTTGACGATCAGCCCCTTGTCCGGATCGAAGGTGATGGTGCGGATGCCGAACGGCGTTTCATAGCGGTCCACGACCCGCCCGCCGCGAGTCACCGTCGTCACTGCGACGTACCGATTGGGCTGCTGCGTCGGCGGTGGACCCCAGA
Organism: Sphingomonas radicis; assembly: GCF_051400635.1. Classification (NCBI taxonomy): domain Bacteria; kingdom Pseudomonadati; phylum Pseudomonadota; class Alphaproteobacteria; order Sphingomonadales; family Sphingomonadaceae; genus Sphingomonas; species Sphingomonas radicis. The sequence goes on along the minus strand of NZ_JBLFFG010000001.1, from coordinate 1,188,234 downwards.
GCCGCGGCCTGGCGACGCTGGCCGATCCGGTCGCCGTGGCGCTCGCCTTGGCTGCGAGGGCGAGCGGCGCCGGAGCGATCGTCGCCACCGGCTTGCCGACGCGCTTGCCCCGCCCGTCGAGTGCGTAGACCGCGCTGGCGACAGTCACATTCGCGGGCGCATCCGCGTCATTGTCGACGGTCACCGCCACCTGCACCGTCGCCCGCTCCGCCGAGACCTGCGGCGTGGTGACCACCGTGCCCCATTGGCCGACATGCACCGGCGCAGTCTTGGTCAGCCACACGTTGCGGTACAGCCCGCCGCCTGGATACCAGCGCGCGGACTCGGGCGGATTGTCGAGGCGGATCGCCAGCTGGTTGGTGCCGGCGCGGACATAGGGCGTCAGGTCCAGCCGCCAGCTGTTGTACCCATAGGGCCAGCCGCCGACGAGCCGGCCGTTGAGCCACACCGTCGCGTAGGACATGGCACCGTCGATATCGAGGAAGATGGATTTGCCCGCGTCGCTCGCCGGAACATCCAGCGTGCGGCGATACCAGCCGATCCCCCAGCTCGTCAGCCGCCCCATGCCGCCATAGGGTCCGCTCTCCAGGAACGGCCCTTCGATCGCCCAGTCGTGCGGCAGCGTCACGGCGCGCCAGCCGCTGTCGTCGAACCCCGCCTGGACATAAGGATGATCGCTGCCCGGATCGCCTGCTGGGCGAACATGCCGCCGGGCGGGATCGCGGATGAAGGCGTTGCCCGTCGGCAGGATCCACGGCTTGAGCACCCGCCGTCCGGCAGCGGAGACCTGCACGGCCGCGTCGGGGCGTGCATCGGCCGCCTTGCCGTCGGCACTGGCAGCCACCTCCGGCCGCACGTCATAGTCGAGCCCTGCCCCGCTCCCCGCCGGCTCGCCCTTCATGAAGCGCCAGCCGGCGTCCAGCAACACCCGCTCGCGACCCTCACGCTGCGCCGAGGCGGCGCCGGCGAAGGCGACGCTCATCACGAGCGACAGCAATGCGGCGGCCAAGAGCGCGCGCCAGCGGAACGTGCGGGTCATCATCCCTCCCCAGGACTTATTGTCTGAGTAAATGTCAATGCGTCCGCGCTTCCCCTGCGTCAAGCGCAGTCGGGAGAGTATCGGTCAGCCGCCGAGCAAATACGCGACCCGGTCTGCCGAAGCGCGCCATTCGATCCCCTGCCCAGCGAGCCAGTCGTCGCTATAATAGGTGCAGCCATAGCGTTCGCCGCCGTCGCAGAGCAAAGTGACGATGCTGCCCGTCTCGCCGGCTGCGTGCATCTCTTCCACTAGTGCGGCGCAGACCCAGAGGTTGGTTCCGGTCGATCCGCCCACCGGCCGCCCCAGCCGGTCGGCGAGCGCCCGCATCGCACCGATGCTCTCGCCGTCCCGCGCCATGATCATCCGGTCGACGACCGAAGGGATGAAACTCGGCTCCAGCCGCGGCCGGCCGATGCCTTCGATCCGCGAGGCGCAGCCTTCGTCGAGCGCCGTGCAGTTCCGGTCCGCATAATGCCGGTGGAACACCGAATGCTCCGGGTCGGCGACGCACAGCCGCGTCGGATAACGCCGGTAGCGCAGGAAGCGCCCGATCGTCGCCGAAGTGCCGCCCGTCCCCGCGCCGCACACGATCCAGCTCGGCACCGGATGCTCCTCCTCGACCATCTGGGCGAAGATGCTCTCGGCGATATTGTTGTTTCCCCGCCAGTCGGTGGCGCGCTCGGCATAGGTGAACTGGTCGAGATAATGGCCGCCGGTTTCCGCGGCGAGGCGGTGCGCGACGTTGTACACCGAGCGCGGATCATCGACCATGTGAAGCTCGCCGCCGTGGAAGCGGATCGCATCGAGCTTGGGCGGCGCAGTCGTTGCGGGCACCACGGCAATGAACCTGAGGCCCAGCATCCGCGCGAAATAGGCTTCGCTGACCGCAGTCGACCCGGACGATGCCTCGATCACGCAAGTGTCGGGCCGGATCCAGGCATTGCACAGCGCATAGAGGAACAGCGAGCGCGCGAGGCGGTGCTTGAGGCTGCCGGTGGGATGCGAACTCTCGTCCTTCAGATAGAGCGTGATCCCCGGATAGCGCGGCAGATCGACACGGATGAGATGCGTGTCGGCCGAGCGATTGTTGTCCGCCTCGATGCGTCGGATCGCGTCGGCGAGCCATGCCCGCTCCGCATCGCCGAGTTTCTCCTGCGAGTCGTGCCCGCGCAATTCCATCGCATTCGCTCCTTCGGCACGGCCCGGTCCGCGCCCACGCGTGCATTGACCGTGCGGCACGACATATTCAACCCGCAGCACAGGTTCGGCCGCCTCTCATCGGAGCCGGACGATCCTTACCGTGGGACCGCCCCGCTCCCCTGCAATCGGGTGCAACTCGGCGACCGGATACCCGCTCTCGAACAATCGCTGATATCGCCCCAACTCGGCGGGGAAGCGCGCGGCGTCGGCGCGATAGACGTCATAGTGCGAAAGCACGGCATAGTCGGCGCGACAGGTTTCGAGCAGCGCCGGATCGACATGACCCAGGTCGATCACCGGCCGCCCGGCACGGAGCGTCTCGACCTGCGAGTAGCGAAGCTGTCCCGTCAGCGTGCGGCGCACGTCGATGCAGCCAGCCGATCCGAGCGGGAACAGCAGCCGCCAAGGGCCAGGCAGCAGATCGAAGGCCGCGTGCTCGATTAGAATTGTACTCCCGGCCGGCACATGCGCCTCGATCCAGCGCGATGCCACCTGTCGTGTGTCATTGGCGCGCTCCACGGCGCTGGTCTGGGCCGTCCGAACCATCGGGATGCACGCCAGCAGCACCGCGGGCACGAGCAGCAGGGGCCGGCGCGAAATCCGATCGACCAGCCAACAGATCGACCAACCGGCGGTGATCGCCAGAAACGGCAGCAGCGGCACGACCCAGCGCTCCCAGACCAAAGCCTGCACGCAGATCGTGATCGCGAAGACGATGAAACCGGGAAGCACTGCGATCGCCAGCGCGCGATTGCGCAATGGGGCGAGCCCGAGGCCCAGCATCGCCAGCGCCAGCCCGGCCCAGCCGAGCGATGCCAGCAATGGCCCACGAAGGTACCAGAGCAGGTTCGCCACGAAGCTTCCGCCGGTGGCGCCGGGGTGCATCGGCCGTGCTTCACCCGCCAGATTGCGCACAACCGTCGCATAATCGAGCACGAGATAAGGCGAGGCGAGCAGCAACGCCGCCAACCCTGCCGCCGGCACCAGCGCTACCTGCCGCCACTCCCGGCGATCACCGCTAGCGCGCCAGATAGCGGCGCATACAGGACTGAGCAGAATCACCGCCGCCGGCCATTTTGTCGCGCAGGCAAGTCCCGCCCATAGCCCCGCCAGCAGATAGTCGCGCAACCTTCCCTCGCGCAGGATCGCCACCGACGAGAGCGCACACAGCAGCATGAAGACGCTCGCATGCACGTCGGTGCGGATGATCTGCGAATATTCGATGTGGACGGCGTTCACGGCCAGGAACGCGGAGGCAGCGAGCCCGAGCCGCGGCCCGCCGAGCCGCTTGCCGAGCAGCCAGGTCAGCCACACGCACGCCACCCCACACGCCACGATGAACAGCCTGCCCGGAAGGAATAACAATCCCGGATCGGCGTAGACCGCGGCGACGAACGCATCGGCGTCGGCATAGTGCCCGGTGGCCAGCCCGGCTCCAGCCACACCCAGGCTCACCAGTACGAGTGCATAGAGCGTGGTTGTGGCGGGATGACCGAACCAGCCCGGATTGAGGCTGTGGTTCTGGAGCATCTCGACCGCGGTCATCACAAACAGCGGTTCGTCCGGGTCGTTGAGCGCTGGCAGTCCGAAGCCGACGCCATGCAGCCGCAGCGCCACCGCGATGAGCAGAACCAAGAACACCAACGCGCGCTCGACCCAGCCGTCGCGGATCGGGTTACGGGCTGGGGAAGGTGGTTCCGTCATGGTGCCGAATGCCATGACGTGGAGTGACGATGCGAACCGTAATCCTGGCCGGCGGTCTTGGCACCCGGCTCGGCGAAGAAACCTCGGTTCGGCCGAAGCCGATGGTGGAGATCGGCGGGATGCCGATCCTCTGGCACATCATGAAGATCTATTCTTCGGCCGGATTCAATGACTTCGTGATCTGCCTCGGCTACAAGGGCTATCTGATCAAGGAGTTTTTCGCGAACTATTTCCTCCACACCTCGGACGTGACAATCGATCTGCGCCGCGGCAACGGGATGGAGGTCCATTACGCCCGTAGCGAGCCTTGGCGGATCACATTGGTCGAGACTGGCGCGACGACGATGACGGGCGGACGGCTTGCCGCGGTCCGGCCCTATCTCGATCCCGACGAGCCCTTCTGCTTCACCTATGGCGATGGCGTGGCCGACATCGACGTCGCCGCGTTGGTCGATTTCCACAAGACCCATGGGCTGCGCGCGACGATCACCGCGGTCTCGCCTCCGGGCCGCTTCGGCGCACTCGAATTCGATCAGGGGCGCGTGACCGATTTCAAGGAAAAGCCCGCTGGCGACGGCGGCCAGATCAACGGCGGCTTCTTCGTCGCCCACCCTTCGGTGCTCGACCTGATCGACGGACCCGAGACGGTGTGGGAATCGGGGCCGCTCGAACGGCTCGCGCGCGGCGGCGAGCTGATGGGTTACCGGCACGAAGGCTTCTGGCAGCCGATGGATACGCTCAGGGACAAGATCTACCTCGACGAATTATGGAAGAGCGGAAGCGCACCGTGGAAGCGCTGGTGAGCGGCGCCTGGAGCGGGCGTCGGGTGCTCGTCACCGGGCACACCGGGTTCAAGGGAAGCTGGCTGAGCCTGTGGCTCCACGCGATGGGCGCCGAAGTGACCGGCTTCGCGCTGCCGCCGCCCTCCGATCCGAGCCTGTTCGAAGCCGCGCGGATCGGCGCGCTGGTCGATCATGTCGAAGGCGATGTCCGCGACCTTGCTGCGGTGCGCGCGGTAGTCGAGAAAGCACGGCCCGAAGTGATCTTCCATCTCGCCGCCCAGCCGCTGGTAAGGCTTTCGTATCAGGAGCCGGTCGAGACCTATGCCACCAACGTCATGGGCACCGCCCATCTGCTCGAAGCCGCGCGCCAGGTGCCCGGCGTGCGCGCGATCGTCTGCGTGACGAGCGACAAATGCTATGAGAACCGCGAATGGGTATGGCCCTATCGCGAGAGCGATCCGATGGGCGGGCATGATCCGTATAGCAGTAGCAAGGGCTGCGCGGAGCTGGTCGCCGCCGCATATCGCCAATCCTTCTTCGCGGACGGCGGTCCCGCGCTCGCGACGGTGCGCGCCGGCAATGTGATCGGCGGGGGTGACTGGGCCGCAGACCGGCTGATCCCTGACCTCGTCCGCGCGTTCGAGGCGGGCGTGGCGCCGCTGATCCGTTCGCCCGACGCGGTGCGCCCGTGGCAGCATGTGCTGGAGGCGCTGGGCGGCTATCTGATGATCGCCGAGCGGCTGCTGGCCGGCGAGACGCGCTTCGCCGACGCGTGGAACTTCGGGCCTTCGGACGACGACGCACGCCCGGTTTCGTGGATCGTCGAGCGGATGCGGGCGGCTTGGGGTGGTGGAGCCACGGATGCGTTGCCCGACACTGGCCCACGCCCGCACGAGGCCGGCCTGCTGCGTCTCGACTGCTCGAAGGCCCGCGCTGCGCTCGGCTGGCGCCCGGCGCTGACGCTCGACCGCGCGCTCGAATGGATCGTCACCTGGCACAAGGCCGTGGCGGCGGGCGCCGATGCGCGCGCGGTGACGCTCGCCCAGATCGCCGATTATTCCGCCGCCTCCAGCCGCTCGGGCGATCGCGCCGCCGCCTGAGCGGGCGCGGTCGCCAGCGTCAGGATATTGCCGAGTCTGAGTCCGATCGAGATGCGCGGCAGCGGCACGCGCGTGAGCCTGACTCCCACCGACCAGGCCGCCTGCCGCGCGAGGAAATCGACCGGAAAATGGTTGCGGCTGCGCTCGACGGCGACGCCTGAATAGCCCGCGCGTTCGAGCAGCGCAGCGATCGTCCCGGGATTGAACAGTAGCGGATGCTGAAGGCAGAAGGGTGGCCAGCTTTTGCCCATCACACGCCGGAGCAGCGACTGCTCGTTGTGCGTCACGATCATCAGCGTGCCGCCCGGCCGTAGCTTAGCACGGATCTGCCGCAGCATCGCGAGCGGATCGAGCAGGTGATCGAGCACATGAATCATCACCGCCAGCCCCACCGATCCGTCGGGAACCGCCGAAAGATCCTCCATGTCGGCGCTCAGCGTCGCCGGACGGCCATCGGCCGCCATGCGCAGCACGTCGTGAACGTCGCGGTTGGGCTCGAACAGCCAGAAATGGTCGAAGCTGCCGCGCCGCGCGGCCTCGGTGACGACATAGCCCACGTCGGGTCCGATCTCGAGGTAACCGCCCTCCAGCCCGCCGCGCGCCGCCGCGCGCTCGAAATAGCCGCGCTGGGTCGCCGCGATCGCGTCGCTCGCTACCAGATCCATGTTGGGCGCCATGCTCGAATAGAGCTCCGCGAGCTGGCGCTGGTCGAAGAACACCGGATTGTAGAGCAGCCCGCAATCGAGGCAGCGGTGATAGGAGAAGAAGCTCCTCTCCTTGAACAGCCCGGACCAATAGGGGCGCAGCTGCTCGGGCGTCATCCATTCGGCGCGCATCGGCGCCTGCATCTCCGAGAGCGCGGCCCCGCTGCCGCACATCGGGCAATCGCGTTCGAGGAAAAGGCTCATCTTGGGCCTCCTGCAGTGCGGAAAGTGACTCGGCTGTGCCAGAACCAGCTGCCCAGGATCAGCAGCAGCGTGAAGCCGAGCTGCGCGAGGATCGGCGGCACGCCCGCCAGCTCGACCAGCAGCGGCAGTGCTGCCCAATTGGCGGCATAGTTGAACAGATAGAAGCTCGAGAAAGCCCCGAACTCACGCGCGAGATTGCCGCGGGTGCGGAACACGCCGAGCTTGTAGGTGGTGAAAGCGAAGCACAGGCTGATCGCCTGCGCGATGCCCAGCGCCAGCATGTAATGGGTGTGGAGAAAGGGCACGCTCCACAGCAGCAGCGGATAGATGGCGACGCCGAACACGGTGTTCGCCGCCCCTGCCAGCGCGAAGCGCAGCGGGCGCTCCCCGGCCTGGGCGAGCCGCGCGATCACGAATCCTCCATCAGCGGAATGCGCATATTCTCCGCCAGCACTTCGCGCGGCAGGAACGGCGAGAGATCCTCCAGCGCAGGCGAAGTGATCCGCCCGTCGGGATGCTGCTTCGCGCCGAGCTTGGGCGCGAAGGAGACATTCTCGTCGATGAACAGCTCGCAGACGACGGGTCCCTCGGCGGCGAGCGCCGAGGCGATCGCGCTCGGCAGATCGTTGTGCGAGTCCGCGCGGAAGTAAGCGAATCCGAACGCCGCGGCGACCTTGCCGAAATCGGGGAAGGTGACGTTGCTCTTGGGCCCGCCGCCCACCTCGACGCCGTTGAAGAAGTTGCGGTGCGTCTGGAAGATCGAGACATAGCCGCTGTTGTTGATCAGGAAGACCTTCACCGGGATGCCGTAGCCGGCGATCGTCTGCATCTCCTGCAGGTTCATCATGATGCTGCCGTCGCCGGCGATTGCGATCACCCGTCGCTTGCCTTCGCTCGCGGCCCAGACGCCGATCGCGGCCGGCAGATCATAGCCCATCGTCGCGCAGCCCGAGTTGGTCCACAGCCGCTGGCCGCGCCTGATCTCGGCCGTCTGGAAGCTGACCACGCAGGCGCTGCCGTTACCGGTGACGACGACATCGTCCTCGCCCAGCTGCTCGAACAGCGCGTCCATCGCGATATAGGGATGGATGTGCGGCCCATGGTCGCGATATTCGGGAAGCACCGTCGGGAAGCGGCGTACACGCTCGCGCGACCATTCCAGCCATTCGCGATGCTCGGAAGTGGGTCCCGCATAGGGCTGGGCGAGCAGCGCCGGGATAAGATCGCCGAGATCCGCGACTACCGGCATGTCCGGCACCACATTGGGCTTCGCGAGCTCGACCGGATCGATGTCCACCCAGATCTTGAACGCCGCGCGCGCGAAGCTCTTCCAGTTGTAGCTGACCTGGCGGATGTTGAGCCGGCTGCCGAGCACGAGCAGCAGGTCTGCGCTCTGCGTCACCATGTTGCCGCCGCGATCGCCCACCGTCCCCGGCCGACCGCAATATAGCGAGTGATCGTTCCAGAGGACATCGTGCGCGTTCCATCCGGTCACCACCGGCACGCCCAGCTTCTCGATCAGCCGCAGGAAATCGGCGTGCGCGCCGCTCAGCCGCACGCCCCCGCCTGCGAACACCACCGGCCGCTCGGCAGCCTGGATCTTCGCGAGGATCGCCGCCGCTGCGACTTCGAGGTCGGTACGCTTCCACGGCTCGTCGAGCTCGGCGGGATCGAAGCCCGACAGGTCGTCGGGATCTATCTTCGCCGCCTGCACGTCGAGCGGAATGTCGAGCCACACCGGCCCGGGGCGCCCGCTGGTCGCGAGGTACAGCGCCTTTTCGAGATGGTAGCGGATGGTCCGCGGATCGGTCACCATCGTCGCATATTTGGTGATCGGGCGGACCAGCTCCTCGATGTCGAGCTCCTGGTCGCCATATTGCCGCAGCGGCAGCCCCGTTGCCCGTACCGTGGTCTCGGTCTTCACCTGTCCCGAGATGACGAGCATCCCGATCGAATCGACATAGGCGCCGTAGACGCCGGTGATCGCATTGGTGCCGCCCGGCCCCGAGGTGACGTTGACCACTGCCAGCCGGTTGGTCAGCCGATAATAGGCCTCGGCCGCCATCGCCAGCGCCTGCTCGTGATGGGTGAAGACCGTCGCGAGCCGCGGGTGCGTGCCCAGCGAATGGTTGAGGTGCATCGCCCCGCCCCCGGTCAGCATGAAGACATGCGCGATGCCGTGATCGGCGAGCCGTTCGGCCACCCAGTCGGAGAGCTTCACTAGAGTCATGGTTTCCATCCGTTGGAGATCGCAGTGCGGCGGATCGCCTCGTCGAGGCCGATGGTGGGCACGACGCCCAGTTCGCTGCGGATCGATTGCGTCGAGGGAACGTAGCGGCCGGGGTTCCAGCCGGGATCGGGCCTGCCGAGGATCTCCACGCCGGGTCCGCCGAGCAGCGTGGCGGTGCGCCGGGCGAGGTCGGCGATCGACACCGCCTCCTCCGATCCCATATTGTAGGTCGCGCCGCTCCGCCCCGCGATCAGCAGCGTCCAGAGCCACATGGTCAGATCGGCGGCGTAGAGGTACGAGCGCACCGCCTGTCCCGATCCCTCGACTCGGATCACCTGGCCGGCCATCGCGTCGCGGATGAAGTTGCCCGCTGCGAAATGGATGTCGAGCGAGAGCAGGGGCCCCAGCAGCGCGAAGATTCGCGCAGTCACCACGTCGAGCCCGAACTGCTTGCCGTAGATCGCGCAGAGCATCTCGGCCGCGCGCTTGCCCTCGCCATAGGCCGAACGCGGATCGCGCGGGTCGGGGCCGCCGTGCCAGTCCTCGGCAACATGAGGGACGTCCCAGGGCTGCGCGCCATAGACCGCGCCCGAGCTCAGGAACAGGAGGCGCGCGCCGGGCTGCGCGGCAGCGAAATCAAGCGCGCGCCGCGTGCCGCTCACGATCGTATCGAACATCCGCCGGGGGTCGTGCGCATTGAGCGCGGCGCTCGCGTCGGTCGCGGCGTGGATGATGTGCGTGAAGCGCCCTTCCGGCGCTGCGAATCCGGTGACGTCGCCCGCGACGAGCCGGAACCGCTTGGCCAAATGCGGCGCGCGCGCGGCGAAAGCGGCCGGATCGCGGCTCAGCACCGTTACCTCGGCGTCGATCCTGGAATGCGCCAGCGCCTCCAGCATCCAGCGCCCGATGAACCCGGTCCCGCCGGTCATGAAGATGCGCGCCCCGCCCAGCCGCGGCCAGAGCGGCGCCAGCGTGCGATCGATCGCATCGAGGTCCTCTTCGAAGATCATGCCGGGACCAGCCCCAGCGTCGGCCGATATGCGCGGTGCGCGCGCACCACCTCGGAAATCGCGTCGAGCGACAGCGCCACCACGATGGCGACGACCAGCCCCGGCCGCAGGAAATGACCTATGGCCAGCCCGAACTCGGGGTTCACCGGCCGCCCGCCGAGCCAGCTGTTGATCGAAAGCTCGAGCACGGTCGAGAGCGGCCAGTCGGCCACCAGGCAGAGCAGATAGGCGCAGACGATCGCCACCGCCTGCCCCCCACGCCGCCACGGCTCGAGCAGGACGAGGAACAGCAGGAAGGTCTGGGCGTAGCCGCCCGGCGATTGCGTCACGAGATAGGCGCCCAGTAGAATTGCCGCGATCCGATACGCCGGCAGCGCGCGCGGCTGGAGCCAGGCCGCGGCGAGCGCGAGCAGCGCGATCCCCTGCGTCGAGCGGATGACCAGCGGCACCAGCCACTCGATCATTTCGACGGTGCGCGACGGCACGAACTGAAGCACCGGAATCTGCGATCCGCGGATCAACAGCAGGGGGGCATAACTCGTCGAATAATGGACTTCGTTCCAAACTTGGCCGCTCTGGAACACCACCCAGTTGGCGGTGTTCGCCGCCAGCTCCATCGGCGTTCCCGAGCCCACGAGCGCGAGCGTGACGAGATAGAGCGCCACGGTCGCCACCCCCGCGAGCTCGAACGGGCGCCATTCGCGCTTCACGGCGTGCGCGAGAACCGGGAGCAGCAGATAGGGCTTGAAGTTGATCGTCGCCGCCGCCGCGAGTGCACGCCAGCGCGCCGATTGCACAAGCGGCCCGTGCGCGACCACGAAGGCAGCGAAGGCGACGAGGATCAGGTTTCCGCGCTCGAGCGTGAACAGCAGCGGCAGGCCGAGCCCGAAGCCGATCGTGCGCATCGGTGCGGTGCGCGGATCGGCGCGGCGGAAGCTCAGCCAGACCAGCGCCACGTCGAGCAGGTAGAAGCCCAGGATCGTCGCGCGGCCCAGCCAGTCGCAATCGCGCGCGTGAAAGGGCGACTGAAGGTAGCAGCCGGGCAGGCTGAACGCGTCGAGGAACACGAACGAGAGCGGCGGATAGATGCTCCGCCACACGTCATAGGCGCCGGGGTTGTTCGCCCAATAGGCCGTGTTGAACCAGTCCATGAATGTGTCGTTGGTGTCGAACACGAAGGGCTGGGGCAGATAGCCGGCCTGGTCGAACTGATAGGCAGTCCAGCCGAGGCTCACGACGACCGCGAGCGCGAGCATGACTTCGCATATGAGGCGGAGCCGCTCCCTCACGGCCGGCGGATCAGCACGCGCGCGGCGGGCCGCTCGCGCCCCGCAGGGAAGTTGATCCGCTCCTCCTCGATCACCAGCGGCACGTTGCGGCTGCGTTCCGCGAGCATGCGCACCTGCTCGCCGATCAGTCCCAGGAAAAGCAGCAGCGCCGCGAACATCGCGAAGCCGATCGTGAAGCCCAGCAGCGCCCAGGCGGGACCATCGGCCGCGAGCGCGACGAGCGTCGCGACGAACAGCAGCAGCGCTATTCCGGCCGCGCCGAACGAGAGCGCGATCGGCAGCCGCAGCAGCGACTTGGCCGATCCGGCGAGCCCCGAGAGCGCGAAGGAGAAGAGCGCGCCGAAGTCGTTCTTGCTCTCCCCCGCTGCGCGCTGCGGGCGATCGAACGGCACCACCGCGAGGCGGAACCCGCTCTCGACGAGCATCCCGCGAAAAAAGGGCTCGGGCTCGTTCCAGGCCGCGAGCGTATCGACCACCTCGCGGTCGAACAGGCCGAAGCCGGTGGCGCCGGGGATCACCGGATAATCACCGAACCGCCCGAGGAAGGCATAGCCGAGCCGCCGCGCGAGCCGGAGCAGCGGCGACGCGCTTTCGGAGCGGCGCTGGCCGAGCACCACCTGCGCGCCCGCGCGCCACTGGCGGACGAATTCGCCGATCATCTGCGGCGGGTCTTGGAAGTCGGCGCACATGCCGATCACCGCCGCGCCCTCGGCCTGGTAGATGCCATAGGTCGGCGAGCGCATCTGGCCGTAGTTGCGGTTGTTGAAGATTGCGCGGATGCGCTTGTCCGCGGTGCACAGCCGCCGCATCAGCACGCGCGTGGCGTCGGTCGAGCAATTGTCGATCAGGATGATCTCGTGACTCCGTGCGTGCAGCATCGCCTCGGCAGTGACCGCGGCGCAGATCGCCTCGACATTCTCCTCCTCGTTGAAGCAGGGAATGACGATCGAGAGTTCGGGCGTCCCGTCGTTCACGGCTCGGTGCCCGCGCGCCGCCCGAACCGGAGGTCGATGCCGGTCGCGGGGGCATAGACTTCGGTGAAGAGCGCCGCGACGATCACCAGCAGGAGCAGTGCGACTGCGGGGATGTTGTATTTACGATCCGCGTCGAGCCTCGGGGCCTCGATCACCTGCACGTCGGAAGCGGAGTCGGCCGCCAGCGTCTCGACCGCGACTTCCTCCGAAGAGCGCGCATAGACTTCGTACAGCGCCTGCGCGAAGCGATAGTCGCGGTAGCGGTTGAGATATTCGCCGGAGATCTCGGTCAGCCCCGCGACGTTCGGCCCCGATGCGCCGCTGCCGGGGCTGGTGGTGCGCGCGATCTGCGCGCGCAGCGACTGTACTTCGGTCCGGACCGCCGCGAGTTGTGGATTCTCCGGGCCCTGGAAGCGTTCGAGCGTCTGCAATTCGACCAGCTTGGCCTGGAGCTGCGCCTCCAGCCCGGCGCGCAGCGACAGCGCGGCGCCGAGCTGCGCCTCGGGCTCGGCTAGCCGGTTCTGGCGTCGGAAGTTGTTGAGCGCCGCCTCGGCGGTGACTACCCGGTCGGCCGCCTCCTTGAAGCGCGCGAGCACCACTTCGCGCTTGCGCTTCACGCGATCACGGCCGAGCGCAATGATCCGGTCGCTGATCGCGGCCACATAGGCGCGCGCCAGCGCCTCGGCCTCACGGGGATCGTGCGTGCGCGTCTCGACCTCGACGATCCCGCCGGTGAGCGAGTGGATGTCGACCTTCTTCGCCAGCGCCACGCGCGCCGCTTCGACGCTCGAATAGCCGCCGGGGCCCACCAGCTTGAGCCGGCGGATCACATCGTCGGTCACTTCGGTGCCGCGCCCGATCGCCAGGTAGAAATCGATCGGCTGCTTCGCTCCCCCGAACAGCGCCGCAAAGCCCTGAAGTTGCCCGCCGAGCGCGTTCATCATCGATCCGAGACCAATGCTGCTGCTGTCCTGCGGCACCACCTTGGCGCGCGCGACCCAGGGCCGGGGCACCACGCACAGCACCGCGAGCAGCAGCGCCAGCGCCGCATAGCCGCGCAGCCGCCAGCGCCGGTCAGCCAGCAGCGCCGCGATCCGCTCCACCCGGCTCATTCGGTGATCGCCTGGACCGAAGCGAGGCCGACTAGCCCGCCGAACAGCGTGCCGGTGATGTCGCGCAGCCGCGCCCAGAACTCGCCTCGATCGGCTTCGATAGGCACGTAGATCAGGTCGCCCGGGAGCGCCGGGGCGCGCAGCACCCGCTTGCCGTTGGAAAGCACGGTGCCGTTGGCGCGCACCACGAAGATCTCGCCCTTGTCGCCGAGCTTCTGCACGCCGCCGGCCGCCGTGACGAAGTCGCCTACCGTCGCCCCGTCGCGCCACGCGAAGGAGGCTGGCGTCGGAACCGCGCCGAACACGCCCACCGTCACCGGCCGGGGCGGCACATAGATGGTGTCGTTGTTCTCGAGGATCAGATCATTCGGCAGCGCAGTCGCATCGACCGGAAGGTCGAACACCAGCCGCCCGCTCGGCTCGCGCTTGCGCAGCTGCTCGACCACCGAGCGTACCAGCGCGAGGTTCGCCGGCTGGACGAGCTGCGCACGGTTGACCGACGTCACCGGCTGCGCGGTGAGCAGCAGTTCGACATCCTCCACCGCACGCTCGAAGCTCAGCCTTTGCTGTTGCTTGACGCTCTCGCGCGTGATCACGCTGGCATAGGGAAAGGCCTCGCGCGTGAGCCCGCCCGCCTGCGCCACGACATCGGCGAGCCGCGTGCCGGGCTTGAAATAATAGCGGCCGGGCTTCGCCACTTCACCGCTGATCGTCACCAGCACCGACTGCTGCTGGAGCGGGCGCGCGATGCCGGTGTTGGAGAGCACGCGCACCACTTCGCCACGCTGCGCCTTGCGCGTCTGCGCCTCAGCGGCGCTCACCTGCTGCCAGCCGTCGTCGCGGCCGAGCGCGTCGAACACCATCAGCCGCGTCGCGTCCGCCACCGTGCTGACTCCGCCCGCGTAGAGCACGGCGTCGGCCAGCGTCTCGCCGGGGCCGACTTCGAAGATGGCTTCGTGGTTGACGCTGCCGATCACCGCGACCTGCTCGCCCGCGGGGGCGATGTAGAGCACGTCGCCGTTCTGGAGCATCGCATCGCCGCTGCGGTCGCCCTTGAGCAGCAGGTCGTAGAGGTCGAAGTCGGAGACCAGCCTGCCGCCGCGGCGCAGCTGGATCGATCGGAAGCTTCCCCCCGCCGCCGGGCCACCGGCTGCGAGCACGGCATTGGCCAGCGTCGACAGGCTGCCGAGCGTGTACGAACCCGGGGTCGCCGCGAAGCCGGTGACATAGACGGTGATGCCATGCAGCCGCCCCGGGGTCACTTCGAGCTGGAAGCTCTTGTACTGGCGCGCGACCTGGCGCTCGATCACGCCGTGCACGTCGCCGTAGCGCACGCCGCCGACGCGGATCGCGCCCACCCGCGGCACGAAGATGCGGCCCTCGCTGTCGACCACCAGCCGCAGGTTCGATGCCTGCACCGATCCGGTGAGGCCCAGCAGCAGCTCGTCGCCGGGGTTGAGGCGGTAGTCGGGCGGGATGGTGGTGGTCGGCGGCGCCGTGAAATCGCGTGCGCTCGGCACTAGCAGCTCGGCGCCGAAGCGGCGCAGCGGCTTGCCGACCATGTCGGAGACGAGCTGCTCAAACTCATTGGGCGGTGCGATCGGCTTCGTCGGCACGGGCCGAGCGGGTGCTTCGGTCCCACCAGTCTCGGGAGGCACGCCATCGAGCACCACCGGCTGGAAAGGCGCAGGCTCGACCGCGGGAATCGCGGCCTGGCTCGCTGCCGCGCGGCGCGCCGACGGGTCCCCCTGCTGCTGCGCTCCCGTCGCCACCGGCGAGGCAAGCTGCGCGGCAGCAGCCGGCGCCAGCAGCAGGGCGAGCGCGCAGCCGAACGGCCGCATCCATCGAACGATCATGCAAGAAACTCTTCGACTGGAGTCAGGCCGCATTCTGGCCCGAGCAATATTTCCGCGGCGCGCTGCAGCAGCTGCGCGCCCGCAGCCGCGAGCAGGCCATAACCGCCGCCGACACGATAGGGCGTCCCGTCCCAATGAATCGCCCGCCCGCCGGCTTCGGTGAGGAACAGCACGCCGGCTGCGTGGTCCCAGGGGAGCGTGCGCTGGAACAGCGCGACGTCATTCTCCCCGAACACGATCCGCGGATAGCTCTCGGCGGCACAGCGCGGGACCGGCGTCAGATCGAAATGCCGGCTGGCATGCGCATGGACGCGCGTGCGCCGCTCGGCGCTCAGGAAATGCGTGCCGAGCGCCGCGATCGCCGTCCGCGCCCCGCTCGGCCGCGCGCGGACGCGCTCGCCATCGCATGTCGCGCCCCGGCCCAGCGCGGCATGGCACAATCTTCCGCTCAGCGGGTCGAGCAGCCAGCCCTGGATCGGCTCGCCGTCCTCGACCAGCGCGACCATCATGCCGAACGGCGATCGCCCTGCTGCGAAATTCGCGGTGCCGTCGAGCGGATCGATCAGCCAGACCAGTCCCTCACCGATTCCGTCGAGCAGCGCCGGGTCCGCCTCGGCAGCCTCCTCGCCGACGATCCGGGCGCCGAGATCGAGCGCGGCGAGGCCATCGTGCAGCCGGCGCTCGGCCTCCCGATCGACGATCGTGACGACTTCACCCGGGCTCTTTTCGGCGATCTCGTGCGCCGCGAGCATGCGGAAGCGCGGCGTCACCACTCGTTCGGCAACGCCGCGCATCAGCGCCGAGACTTCGTCACGAAGCGTCATCGGCAATCAGGCAGCCACGCTCTTGAGTTGGGCGCGGGCGGCGGTGCGCTCGCGCTCCTGGATCATGCGGATGCGCGGCAGATCCTCATCGGCGATCGCGCGATAATAATCGCGCTTGTTCTCGAGCCAGGCGAGCTCGAACGCCACGGCGTTCGCGATTCCCCCTTCGAAATCCGCCATCTCCGCCGCCGCGCCGTCGAAGATCACCTTGCGGGTTTCGAACCGGTCGAGCCGGACGCTGCGGATCTCGCGGAGCGCAGGCCCCGCCTCCACTGCAACCGATCCGCCCACCACCAGCTCGAGATCCTGCTCTGCGCAGTGATGCGCGGCCACGAGCACCGCATCGGTGATCTCCCGCGCGTTGATCGCGCCGCGCGGCAGCCCGCGCGACAGCGTGAAGTCGACCCGCCCGAACACGATGCCGTCGAGCTCGCCCTTGGCGAAGGGCAGCATCGCCTGGAGGTTGCGCAGCGTCGCCTCGGTCTCGAGGTTGAAGAGGAACTGGGTGCCTTCGGGATTGGCGCCATAGGTCTTGGCCTTGGCGTCCACGAACTTGGAGAGCGCATAGGGCGTCTCCACCATCGGCGCGATGATATAGTCGATGCCGTAGAGCTTGGAAGCGTGGAGATCCGAAACCGCTTCGCAGCCGCCGATCTTGAGCGCGACCCTCAGGTCGGCACGATAGGCGAGTTCGAGCAGGCGAAGCAGCTCGTCCGGGCGCGTGCCTTCGGCTTCGAACTCCGCCTTCACCGCCACTACGCCGAAGCGGTCGCGGCCTTTCTTGAGCATGTCGAGCATGCGGCGTTCCGTTGCATTCATCCTCGCCTCCCGGGTACAGAGCGGTTACTAAGGCCGTGACGGAGCCTCGATGCGCTTTCCGTAAGGCTTTGCAGCGATCGAAAAATTTTCCCGCGGAGGCATGCGGGATCGCCCGATCGGCTCCGTCTTCGGGCGATGCCCGGATTTTCCACCCTCCCGCTCCCGCTCGTCCTCTGGCTGATTTCGGGCGCCGGCGCGGGTCCGCCGGCAGAGCTCCCCACGGGTAGCAGTCCGGTGTTCCGCGCGCGGATGATGGACTGGTCGGCAGCGCCTCCTCCTGCGCAACCCTCCAGCTCACCGGTCCAGCGCAGCGGACACGCAGTGCTGCCGCGACTCTCCTCCGGCTTCGGCCATCGCAGCGATCCGATCCACGGCGCCCGTGCGATGCATGCGGGGATCGACATTCCCGGCGCCCTGGGCACGCCGGTGCGGGCCTCCGCCTCAGGCGTCGTCCGCTTCGCGGGCAGCGCGGGCGGCTATGGCCAGATGGTCGAGCTCGACCATGGCAATGGCCTGAGCACCCGATACGGCCATCTCGCGCGCCTGCTGGTGCGGCCGGGCGCGAGCGTGGCGCAGGGCGAGACGATCGCGCTGATGGGCTCCACCGGCCGGTCGACCGGCAGCCATCTTCATTTCGAAGTCCGCGCGGGCGGGCGCGCCGTGAACCCGCTGTCCTATCTCACGGGGTCCACAGCGGCCGAGCCGCACAGCGGCGTCATGACATCAACTTCAGCAGAGCCCCACCGTTCGGCCTTTGCCCGGGCACGCGAGGGACAACGGGATTGGCAAGCGTGCCGCGAAGTGCTTTGCGTCGCGCCATGACCGCTGAAGGCGAGAATGACGGGCTCCGGCAGGTGCTCCTCCACGAGCGAAGCCGCCTGCTTCGCTTCCTCGCTGCGCGCGGCGCGGGCGACGAGGCGGAGGACGTGCTCCACGATCTGTGGCAGCGTGTCGCTTCGGTCGCGGGGCAGCCGATCGGCGAACCCGTCTCCTATCTCTTCCGCGCCGCCGAGAATCTGATGCGCGATCGGCGGCGATCGATGGTCAGCCGCCAGCGCCGGCAGCACGAGTGGCACAGCACCAGCACTTCCACCGAAGAGGAACCGCTCGGCGAACGCGTGCTGATCGCGCGCGAGCAGCTTCGCCAGGTGAAGGACACGCTCGCCACGCTCGGCCCGCGCGCCGAGCTGGTGTTCCGGCGCTACCGGCTGGACGGAGTCGGCCAGGCGGTGATCGCGCGCGAATTGGGAGTCAGCTTGAGCTCGGTGGAGAAGGATTTGCAGAAGGCTTATCGTGCGCTGGCCGATCTCAGGACGCGGTTCGATGCGGAATAGCAGGGTGGGCTACGTCTCGACAGGCATATGGGCATGACCGCGCATCCACCGGAAACCGCCGAAACGGCTCGCCTCTGGGCGATCCGCGTCAACGATCCGTCGTTCGACGATTGGGACGGTTTCACCCGCTGGCTCGAATCCGATCCGGCGCATCTCGCCGCCTATGACGCCGCGATCGAGGACGATTCCTGGGCGGCGGAGCTGTTCGCGCATGAGCCGAAGCCGCTGCCCACACCCGTGCAGCGCCCGCGCCGGCGATGGCAGTTCGCCGGGGGCGCAATCGCCGCCGCCATCGCCGCAGTCGGCGGATGGGCAGTGCTCGACCGCGATTCGCCGCCCCAGCGGATCGCCACTGCGCCGGGCGAGCACCGCACGATCGACCTGGCCGACGGTTCGCGCGTCATCCTCAACGGCAGCACGCAAGTGACGATCGACCGCGACACGCCGCGCCATGTCGAGCTCGCGCAGGGCGAGGCGCTGTTCGAGGTGCGTCACGACGCAGGCGATCCGTTCGTCGTCGTCGCGGGGGCCACGCGGCTGGTCGATGCCGGCACCGTGTTCAACGTGGTGCAGGACGGCGGCGCGCTCGACGTGGCGGTCTCCGAAGGCGCGGTGATCTACGAGCCCGGCCCCGCCCAGATCCGGCTGGATGCCGGCGCGGCACTCTCGCGGGCGAGCGCCGATGCCGCTCCGGTCGTGCGCAAGGCGGCTCCCCAGACGGTGGGAAGCTGGCGGACGGGCGAGCTGCAGTTCCGCAACGCCTCGCTGGAGGAAGTTGCGCGCGACCTGAGCCGCAACATCGGCCAGCCGATCCAAGTGCGGAGCGGGGCGAGGGCGAAACCCTTCTCGGGCACGCTGCCGCTGCGCGGGCGGCCCGAGGAGGTGCTGGCAAACATAGGTCCGCTGATCGGCGTGCGGTTCGTGCGGGAAGGAGATGGGTGGACGATGGCCCCTGTCGATGGTGCGCGCCGCTAGCCTGATCCCTTGGATTGCGCTGATGGCTGCGGTTCCTGCCCAGGCGCAGGACCGGGCGGCCGAAGTTGCCGTGCCTGCGTCGCGGCTCGAAGACGCG
Organism: Sphingomonas radicis; assembly: GCF_051400635.1. Classification (NCBI taxonomy): domain Bacteria; kingdom Pseudomonadati; phylum Pseudomonadota; class Alphaproteobacteria; order Sphingomonadales; family Sphingomonadaceae; genus Sphingomonas; species Sphingomonas radicis. The sequence goes on along the minus strand of NZ_JBLFFG010000001.1, from coordinate 1,168,981 downwards.
ATTCGCGCGCTCAGCCGCCAGACCGGCGCGAGCATCGGCTTTCGCGATCCCGGCTTCGCGGAGCTGCGCGTGCGACCGGTGCGCGGCCGCTTCACCGCAGGCCAGGCGCTCGAGCGCATGCTTGCCGACAGCGGCGTCCGCGCGCGCCGCGTCGCGCCCGCCGCCTATCTGATCGAGCGGCAGCCCAAGCGTGCGCCCTCCCGCCGCATCGCCCGCGCGCCGTCCCCCTCGCCCGTTCCGCCCAGTCCGGAGATCGAGCCACAGGAGATCGTGGTCACCGGCACCAAGCGCGACGTGCCGCTCAGCGCCTATCCCGGCGGCGTGCAGATCATCGACGGCGATCGCCTCACCGCTGCCGACGGGCTGCGCGGCACCGGTGCGATCGAGGCGCGCGTCGCCAGCGTCGTCTCGACGCACCTCGGCCCCGGCCGCAACAAGCTCTTCATCCGCGGCATCGCCGATTCGAGCTTCGTCGGTCCCACTCAGGCGACCGTCGGCCAATATTGGGGCAACAGCCGCATCACCTACAGCGCGCCAGACCCCAGCCTGAAGCTCTACGACGTACGCAGCGTCGAAGTGCTCGAAGGGCCGCAGGGCACGCTCTACGGTGCAGGATCGCTCGGCGGCGTGGTGCGCGTGGTGCCCCAGGCGCCCGATCTCACCAGCTTCGGCGGCAGTGCCTGGGCCGGGGCGCAGGCCATCCAGCACGGCCAGCCGGGTGTCGACGGCGGCGCGGTGCTCAACCTGCCACTGGTCGAGGGTCGGCTGGCGTTGCGCGCGCTGGCCTTCGGATCGATCGAGGGCGGCTATATCGACGATCACGGCCGCGGTCTGGAGGACGTCAACGAGGTCCGCACCGTCGGCGGTCGCGCCGCGCTGCGCTTCGAGCCCGGCGACGATTGGACGATCGACGTCAATGGCGTCGGCCAGCGGATCGACGGCGCTGACGGCCAATATGCCGAGCGCGGCGGCGACGGGCTCAGCCGGTCGAGCACGATCGCGCAACCCTACGACAATGAATTCTGGTTGGTCGACTTGGTCGTGCGCAAGCAATGGGGCTCGCTCGAGCTCACCTCCTCGCTTGGCTACGCGCGGCAATATGCGTTCGAGGAGTTCGAAGGAGCCGAGCTCGTCGATCCGGCCGATCCCGCGCTGATGCCGGAGGCGAGCGCGTCTCCGGCAGCCTATTCGCAGACCAACCGCATCCAGATGATCACCGCTGAGACGCGCCTCGCTCGCCGCGGGCCCGACGGAACCGGCTGGCTGGTCGGCGTGAGCCTGCTCCACAACGAAGCGCGCGCCAATCGCCGGATGGCCGCGCCCGACGTGCGCTCATCGCTCACCGGCGTCCGCAACGAAGTCGACGAAGCGACGCTCTACGGCGAGGGCACCGTCGCGCCGGTCGACCGGCTGACGCTCACCTTCGGCGGGCGACTGACTCATTCGCGGCTCACCGGCGATGCCGAAGATGTCGCCACCCTCAGCGCCTTCCGCTACGATCCCGGCGCTCGCGCGGACCGCGAGGAGACCCGGCTGCTGCCCTCCGCCGCGCTCGCCTGGCGCTCCAGCGACGCGCTGACGCTGTTCGCGCGCTACCAGCAGGGCTTCCGCCCCGGCGGAATCGCCGTCCGCCGCGATTTCATCCAGCGCTTCACCGGCGACCGCGTCGCCACCACCGAAGTCGGCGCGCGGTACAGCGACACCGGCTTCGACCTTTCGCTCAGCGGTTCGTGGAGCGTGTGGAGCGATATCCAGGCCGACCTGATCGACGGCTTCGGCTTTCCCACCACTGCCAATGTCGGCGACGGGCGCGTGCTCTCGGTGGGCGTCGCCTCACGCTGGCGCCCGACCCCCGGACTGGAGATCGACGCCGCGCTCTATCTCAACGACAGCAAGGTCACCGACCGCACTGTGGTGACACTCCCCGCCTCGACCGGTCTCGACCTTCCGGATCGCACGCTCGATCTCGACAATTTCGAGCGGCTGCCCAACATCGCCGACGCGACCGGGCGGGTCGGAGTCACCTACACCACGCCGCTGTCGGGCAATCTCGGCCTCGATGTCAGCAGCTTCGCCCGCTACGTCGGCAAGTCGACCCTCGGCGTCGGCCCGATACTGGGCCAGCTCCAGGGCGATTACGTCGATACCGGACTCGAAGTCCGCGTGGGAACGCAGCGCCGCGGCATCAGCCTGTCGCTCACCAACCTGCTCGACGCGCGCGGCAACCGCTTCGCGCTCGGCTCCCCCTTCCAGATCCGCGACCGCAACCAGATCACCCCGCTCCAGCCGCGCAGCATTCGCCTCGGCTTCGACCTGGCGTTCTGACGCGCGGGCGATCAGCGCGAATGGTAGAAGTCGTACACCTGTCGCGCCACCGCCGCCGAGACCCCCGGGGCCTTCTGCAGATCCTCCAGGCTCGCCGAGCGTACTGCGCGCGCTGTCCCGAAGTGCATCAGCAGCGCCTTCTTGCGCGCGGGGCCGATGCCGGGGACTTCGTCGAGCGGGCTCGCGCCGATCGCCTTTGCGCGCTTCTGCCGGTGCGCGCCGATGGCGAAGCGGTGGACTTCGTCGCGCAGCCGCTGGAGATAGAATAGCACCGGTGAATTGACCGGCAGCGTCAACTCGCGCCCGTCCATCAGGTGGAAGACCTCACGCCCCTCGCGCCCGTGATGCGGGCCCTTGGCGACGCCGACCAGGCACACGTCCTCGATCCCCAGATCCTCGAGTACGCCGCGCGCCGCATTGAGCTGCCCGCGCCCGCCGTCGATCAGCACCAGATCGGGCCAGTCGCCCTGCGTCCGATCGGGGTCCTCGCTCTGCGCGCGGGCGAAGCGGCGGCCGAAGACCTCGCGCATCATCGCGAAATCGTCGCCCGGCACGGTCTCCGCGCGCTTGATGTTGAACTTGCGATACTGGTTCTTGCGGAACCCCTCGGGCCCGGCGACGACCATCGCCCCCAGCGCATTGGTGCCCTGGATGTGGCTGTTGTCATAGACTTCGATGCGATCCGGCGGCTCGGGCAGCTCGAAGATGTCGGCGATCTCGGCGAGAAGCTTGGCCTGGGTGGTGCTCTCCGCCAGCCGCCGGTCCAGCGCCTCCACGGCGTTGCGCTTGGCCTGATCGAGCAGCCGCCGCCGCGCGCCCCGTTGCGGCATCGACAGCGCTACGCGGTGCCCCGCCCGCTCGCACAGCGCCTCGGCGATCAGCTCGGCCTCGCCCAGCTCGCGATCGACGAATATGTTCCGCGCCGGGGGCACTTCCTCGTAGAATTGCATCAGGAACGCGCCGAGCACTTCGTCCTCGGGCACGTCCTGGGTGTGCGCGGGAAAGAAGCTGCGGTGGCCCCAATTCTGCCCGCTGCGGATGAAGAAGGCTTCGATCCCCATCACCCCTGCCTTATTTGCCAGCGCGAAGATATCGGCGTCGCCCACCCCCTCGGCGTTGATTGCCTGGCTGCCCTGGATGAAGGTGAGCGCCTTCAGCCGGTCGCGCAGCACCGCCGCGAGTTCGAAGTCCAGGTTCTCCGCCGCGGCCTGCATCTGCTGGCCGAGCTTCTCCTGCACCTTGGTCGACTTGCCCTGGAGGAAGTCCTTGGCATCGCTCACCAGCTCGGCATAGGCCGGCGCATCGATCCGCCCCACGCACGGCGCCGAGCAGCGGCGGATCTGGTAGAGCAGGCACGGCCGGTCGCGCGTCGCGAAGAAGCCGTCGGTGCAACTCCGCAGCAGGAACAGCTTCTGGAGTGCGTTCAGGGTCTGGCGCACCTGTCCCGCCCCCGCAAACGGCCCGAAATAATCGCCCTTGTAGCGCCGCGCGCCGCGGTGGAGCTGGACGCGGGCGAACGCGTGATCCTGCCGCAGCAGGATGAAGGGAAAGCTTTTGTCGTCGCGCAGCAGCACGTTGTACGGCGGGCGGAAGCGCTTGATCAGCTGCGCCTCGAGCAGCAGCGCCTCCGCCTCGTTGTTGGTGGTTACGATCGTCATCGACCGCGTCTGCGCCACCATCCGCTGGAGCCGCTTCGAAAGCCGCGTCACCTGGGTATAGTTGTTCACCCGGTTCTTGAGCGCGCGCGCCTTGCCGACATAGAGCACGTCGCCGCGCGCATCCTGCATCCGGTAGACTCCCGGGCGCGCCGGCAGCGTCTTCAAGACGTTGCGGATCGCGGCGACCCCGGCCTCGAGGTCGGGAGCCTCGGTGCCGCGCACCGCATAGGTGGCCTTTTCCTCGTTGAACCGGCTGGGAGAATTGGGGTCGGACATGCGCGACCGACTTAGGGACTCCTCTCGCGGCTAGCTACCCGTCTCGGCTGTCCGAGTACCGCCGATACTCCCTCGTGCTCCTGCGGAAGCAGGAGCCCCGGGGTCACAAGCAACATCGCTCTTGGCTCTGGGCTCCTGCTTTCGCAGGAGCACGGGGTTGGTGACGCGGGCAAGACCGACCAGTTCGTCTTCAAGTTCAGAAACCGAGCCGAGCCCTTATACCCTTATCCTCCCCCGCCAGGGGGAGGTGGCGCCGAAGGCGACGGAGGGGGAGGAAGCCCGCCGCAATGTTCTGGCATCCGCCCCCTCCGTCATGCTGCGCATGACACCTCCCCCTGGCGGGGGAGGATAGGAGGGCGCTCACTCCTTCGCCGCCTCGCGCTCGATCCGCGCGGCCTCGGCTTCGATCTGGTTCATGATCTCCGCGGCGCGCGCGCCGATGTCGTCGCGCTTGCGGTGATCCTCTTCGTGGCGTTGCACCGCGAGCACGACCATCAGCACCGCGAGCAGCAGCATCACAACTCCTGCGATCTGGAGCCAGCGATATTGGGGATCGGAAGCCATGGCCTCGTCCTTAGCACGCCCACCCGCCGCCGCCAGCGCTTGACGCTTCGCATCGCCGATGCTCCATTTTCGCGATGATCCGCACTGCCGTTCTCGCGCTACTCTGCGCCACCGCCGCTCCTGCCCTCGCCCAGACCCAGGCCCCACCCGCTGCGGTGGAGAGCAGCGAACTTCAGGCTGCGCTCTCGGCCCAGCCGCACCCGGTGGCGATATTCGTGCTGGGCGACGGACCGGGCCGGGGTGCCGCCGCGGGGCTGGCCGACCCGACCACCGGCCGCCGCCTCACCATCGATACGCCGATGCGGATCGCGAGCAACACCAAGACCTTCGTCGCCGCCACGGTGCTGCGGCTGTGGGAAGACGGCCGGATCGGCCTTGATGCGCCGATCGGTCCCTTGCTCGATCCCAAGCTCGACGCGCTGCTCCGCAAGGACGGGTACGACACCAGCAAGATCACCGTCCGCCACCTGCTCAGCCACAGCGCCGGGCTCTACGATCATGGCAGCGACGATCGTTTCGTCGAGGCGATGCGCAACGACCCGAAGCGCCGCTACACGCGCGAGAGCCTGATCGGGCTGCTCGTCGAATGGGCCGATCCGCAGACCCAGCCCGGCACCGAATTCCGCTATTCGGACGACGGCTATATCCTGCTCGGCGACATCGTCGAGCGGATCGCCGGCAAGCCGCTCGCCGCGGCGGTGCGCGAGCAGCTGGGCCTCGACCGGCTCGGGCTGCGCTCAACCTATTGGGAAGTCTACGAGCAGCCCCGCCCCGGTGCGCCCGAACGCGCCCGCCAGTTCCTGGGCGAGACCGACGTGACGCATGTCGATCCCTCGCTTGACCTGTTCGGCGGCGGCGGGCTGGTGATGTCGCCGCGCGACCTGGCGACCTTCATGAAGGCGCTGTTCGAGGGCCGCGTGTTCAAGCGGCGGCGCACGATCGAAGTGATGCTCACCGAGGGGCAGCACAAGGACGCCGACAAATATCGCTTCGGCATCTTCGTCCGCCACACCCCCGCGGGCGACATCTATTGGCACAGCGGCTTCTGGGGCACCTGGGCAGGCTATTCGCCCACCACCGGGATCGCCGTGGCGGGGATGGCCACCCGGCAGGGCGGGTTCAAGGCGATGATGCCGATCGTCGACGACCTGCTCGCGCCGAAGAAATAGCGGCCGGAGTCGCCGCGGCCAGTTTTGACTCTTTTCACGGAAACGGCGCGCATCTCGCAATATTCTTGCGCGGCGCGAAGGCGATTGCGGACCTGTCAAAGAGCGGCGGGGTCCCCGGCGATGCGAGCCAAGCAGGCGAAATCCTACATTGCAAGTGAAGCCGGGTGAGCCAGGACGCCGTGGTAGCAGACATTAAGCCCCTCCCCTTCAGGGGAGGGGTTTGGGGTGGGGGCTGTCTGCGGATACGTCCGTCTCGGTGAGACACATGCCCCACCCCAACCCCTCCCCTGAAGGGGAGGGGCTTAGGAACGAACGAGCACCAACCACAGCCCGCAAAGAAAAAGCCGCCCCGGATAACCCGGAGCGGCTTGGATTTCCTCGCGACGGTTAGCGCGGCTCAGTTGAGCCGGCCGATTCCCGAGATCGTCTTGTCGACCAGCGCCTTGTCGGTGCTGGCGTCGTGCTTGGTGGCGATGATCGTCGCGGCGGCCCTGGTCGCGGCTTCGGCGGCCTTGGCGCGGATTGCCTGGATCGCGGCGCGCTCGGCGGCTGCGATCTTGTCCTCGGCCATCTTGGTGCGGCGCTTGGTGAGCTCCTTGGCGTCGGCCTCCGCCTTGGCGAGGACGGCCTTGGCCTCCTCGTCGGCATGGGCGAGCATCGCCTGGGTGTCCGCCTCGAGCCCGGCGATCTTGCGCGCATATTCATCGCGCAGCGTCTCGGCCTCGGCGCGGAGCTGCTTGGCTTCCTCGAGCCGGTTGCGGATCTCGGCGATCTTGGCGTCGAGCCCGCGCCCGATCAGCGCCGGAACGCCCTTCCACACCAGCACGAGGAGGAAGGCGAGCATCGCGATCGATACCCACACGGTGGCGTCGAGCCCGAACACGGTGGGGTCCGGATGCTCCTCGCTCGGGCCGCCATGCTCGATCGTCACTGCCTTGGCGCCGGTCTCGGGAACGCCCATGCCTTTGCCGTGCGCCGCGGCGTTGACGTTGTCGGCGTAAGTGGGATGTGCTGCCTCAGCCATTGAGCGCTGCCTTCACTGCCTTCTTGGCCTCGGCGGCCGTCACCTTGGCGCCCGAGAGGCGCGCGACGATGTCCTGCGCCGCTTCGGCCGCCACTGCCTCGATCTCGGTGGCCGCTGCCGCGCTCGCCTCGGCGATCCGCGTCTCGGCCTCGGTGATCTTGGCGTCGATCTTGGCGGCCGCGGTCGCCAGCGTCTTCTCGGCCTTGGCGCTGCCCTTGGCGCGGGCGTCGGCGATCCGCTTCTGCACCGCTTCGCGCGCAGCATTGTCCTGCGTGCGCCAGGCTTCCTCGGCCGCATCGGCCGCAGCGCGGGCGGCCTCGGCCGCCGCCAGGTCGTCCGAAACCGTCTTGTCGCGCTCGTCGACGGTCGAGAGCACCTTGGGCAGCATGCCCAGGCCCACGACGAGGAAGACGAGGCCGAACGTCAGCAGCGTCCAGAAAATCTGGGACGCATAGGTTGCGGCGATCTGTTCTATCTGAGGCATTTTGATCCTGCCCGAATGCGGGCCGGCTGCGTGCCGGCCCGGACACGGAATGTTAGGCGACGAAGATCAGCAGCACTGCAACGACGAATGCGAGCAGGCCGAGAAGCTCGGCGGCCGCGAAGCCGATGAACATGTTGCCCTGCTGGCTGGCAGCCGCACCCGGATTGCGCAGCGCGCCCTGCAGGAAGGCGGCGAAGACGTTGCCCACGCCGAGCGCGGCAAGGCCCGCACCGATTGCCGCGAGGCCGGCGCCGAGGAACTTGATCGTGTCTGCTTCCATTTGAGTAACTCCTTGATAAAATTTCGATTGAACTCGGATACGAAAGATCAGTGATGGTCGTGCAGGTGCACGGCATCGTTGATGTAGAGCGAGGTCAGCAGCGCGAAGACATAGGCCTGCACGCCCGCCACCAGCATCTCCAGCGCAGAGACGCCCGCCATCAGCGCGAAGCTCGGCACGCCGACCAGGATGCCCAGGCCCGCGCCGGCATTGCCCGCGTTGATGATGAAGCCCGCCAGCACCTTCAGCAGGATGTGCCCCGCGGTCATCGCCACGAACAGTCGCAGTGCGAGGCTGAAGGGGCGAACCATGAACGACACGAACTCGATCGGCGCCACCAGCAGCAGCACGGGGATCGGCGTGCCCTTGGGCGCGAACAGCGAGAAGAAGCGCAAGCCATGCTTGGCGAAGCCCACGACCAGCACGATCGAGAAGCTCAGGATCGCCAGCACGCCGGTGACGGTGAAGTGGCTGGTGACCGTGAAGGGATGGAGGCCGACAATGCCGAAGGGCAGCAGCCCCAGCACGTTGGCGAACAGGATGAACATGAACAGCGAGAAGACATAGGGCGTGAACTTGCGCCCTTCCTTGCCGATGTTCGCCTTGAGCAGGTTATCGATGAAGCCGGTGAAGCTCTCGACCATCATCTGCCAGCGGCCGGGCACCATCTGGCGCTTGAGGCCGCCGAGCATGAACACCCACAGCGCGACCGCGGCCGCGCACATCCACAGCGCCGAGTTCGTGAAGGCGATCTGGTGCCCGGCCAAATTGAAGCCGTCCCAGATCGTCTGCACCTCGAACTGGTGCATCGGGTCGATCTTGCCTGATTCCGCCGCCACGCTGGTGCCCTGGTCCCATATTAGCCAAAGCGCCCGAAGGTTCACTTCGAGCGCCGATTCGAAATCCTGATGATGTTCCTGAACGCGCTCACGATTCCGAGGAAAAGGAGAGCGAGCAGGAGCCACGGGGAGGTGCCGAGCAGCCAATCGAGGGTACCCCCGATCACTGCCCCTCCGACCATGCTTCCGATCAGTTCGGCGAGCACGCGGTTGCCCATGCGATAGTTGCTATCGCCCGGTTCCGCGGCGCCGGTCCTGATCGCCTCGTCCGATTTCGCCCGCTTCAGCCGCGCGTCGAGTGCGGCGATGCGGGGATCCTCGGGCAAGGGGTCCGGTCCGGGCTCGTTTTCGGCCATTTCGCCTCTCCTATCAGCCGTTTCCGGCAGGTCCAGGCGCAATGTGCCGAGGGCGAGCCCGCCAAGGCAGGGGCGCTTTAGGAAGGGTGGCCGGGTGAGTCAACACCGGTGGCTTCTAACCCTCTACCGCTTGCGGGAGAGGGTGGCCGAACGGAGTGAGGCCGGGTGAGGGTGAGTAGTAGCCGCACCGGAATCGTTTCGCCACATCGGACTCACCCTCACCCCGACCCTCTCCCGCAAGCGGGAGAGGGAGATTGCGCGCCGGCCAGCCTCCGCGCATACCTCCACCCATGCCCGCCGACGCTCCCGACAACTCCGGCCACCGCGCGCGTCTGCGCCAGCGGCTGTTCGAGGGCGGACCCGAGGCGCTGCTCGATCACGAGCTGATCGAATATCTCCTCGCGCTGGCGATTCCCCGGCGCGACACCAAGCCGCTCGCCAAGGCGCTGCTCGCCGAGTTCGGCGGGATCGCGGGGCTGCTCACCGCCGATGCCGAGGCGCTGGCGCGCGTCGAGGGGATGGGCGAGACCAGCGCCGCCGCGCTCAAGGCCGCGCACGCCGCCGCGCTCCGGCTGCTGCGCGCCGAAGTCGCCGAGCGCCCGGTGCTCGCCAATTGGCAGGCGCTGCTCGACTATCTGCGCGCCGACATGGCGCCCCACGCGATCGAGCGGGTGCGTGTGCTCCACCTCAATTCCAAGAACATGCTGATCCGCGACGAATTGATGTGGACCGGCTCGACCGACGAGTCCGCGGTGTACGTCCGCGAAGTGATCCGCCGCGCGATCGACCTGGGGTCGGCGGCGATCATCCTCGTGCACAACCATCCCTCGGGCGATCCCGCGCCCAGCCGCGCCGACATCGACATCACCCGCAACATCGCCGAGGCCGGCAAGCGCCTCGGCATCGCGCTCCACGATCATGTCATCATCGGCACCCAGGGCCATTCGAGCCTGCGCGCAATGGGGCTGATCTAGAGGAGCCTGAGACGGCGTTGCAGAGGCGTGCCGCAGCTCAGAGAAGATAGACGACGACGTAACGGAAGACGAGCGCCGACATCACCACCCTGCTCCCGCGTTTGCCACGAACGAACATCGCCGCCAGCATCAATATGACGAGGATGAAGGTCAGCGCCATCGGCAGCGGGCGAGCCAAAAGCGCAGCCAGCGCCGGAACGCTTGCATACCAGCCGAGCTGGCACAGCAACAACGCGAACAGGATGCCGATCACGATCCGCCGTACGCGGAAGAAGTGGGCGTCGAAGTCCGGCTGCTCCTCGATCCCGCGGGGGAAGACAAGGTGGGCAGCAAGATAATAGGCGCTGGCGAAGACGGTAACCGCCATCAGCGCCTTGCCGGACACGCCGACGATATCGCGCACAGTCCAGGCCGCCTGCCAGAAGGATAGCAGGTCGAGCATGACGAACGCGCCGAGCAATGGCGTCAGCCACCCGATCCGTGCAATCGATCGCGGTCGCAATCGGACCTCGATAGCACGCGCAAGACCACCGAGAACTTCCGCGAGCGAGAGCCCGAGAAGGAGTCCGAACAATGCGAAAATGAACTCGAAATCCGACATCGTGCGCCCCCCACGCCTGGCCTTGGGCTATAGTGCCCTCGGCCCCGCGGCAAGATCTCGGTAGGGAAGTGCTATCGCCGCGGTCTCCGGCGGAGTGGCACCGGCACGGGCCTGCAACCTGGTTCAGCGCGGCTCGGGCGGCGGTGCGGGGGGATCGGTGGTCGGCTGGGTCGAGGGACTCTGCGGCCTGGGCGTCGGGCTCTGGGTGGGGGACGGCGAGGGTGTCGGCTGGCTCGCCTCGGTCGCCGGCGGCGGGTTCGGGGTCGGTGCCGGATCGGCGGGAACCCCGTCGGGCACCTCGTCGGGCTCGTCGGTCTTGGGTGCCGTGTCGTCCTCGGGCGGCGCGTCGGGCGTCGGGACCGGCGTCTCGCGCTTGTCCTGATCCTGCTCGGCCGGCTTCATCTCCTGCGCCAGGCCCGGTGCCGCGATCAGACAGGTCGCGGCCAGAAGCATTGCCTTCATCATCGTGCATTCTCCTGACCGACCAACCAGGCGATCCCCGCGCCGGTTCCGCCGCCCCGGCGTTGCGGCACCGCCTTGCCCCTGCTAGGGGCCGCCCCGTCGCAATCCGCTGGCCCGGTGCCATGCGGCAGCCTGCCCTCGGAAAGGAAAACCATGGTCCCCCGCTATGCGCGTCCGGAGATGACCGCGATCTGGTCGCCCGAAACCCGCTTCGCCATCTGGTTCGAGATCGAGGCGCACGCGACCGAGGCGCTGGCCGAGCTCGGCGTGGTGCCCAAGTCGGCCGCCAAGGCGCTGTGGGACTGGTGGGCGACCAAGCCGGCGATCGACGTCGCCGCGATCGACGCGATCGAAGCCGTGACCAAGCACGACGTGATCGCCTTCCTCACCTGGGTCGCCGAGCAGGTCGGCGACGAGGCGCGCTTCATGCACCAGGGCATGACGTCGAGCGACGTGCTCGACACCTGCCTCTCGGTCCAGCTCGCCCGCGCGTCGGACATCCTGCTCGCCGATCTCGACAAGCTGCTCGAAGTGCTGGAGCGCCGCGCGAAGGAGCACAAGCTCACCCCGACGATCGGCCGCAGCCACGGCATCCACGCCGAGCCGGTGACCTTCGGGCTCAAGCTCGCCGAGGCTTATGCCGAGTTCAAGCGCAACAAGGAACGCCTCGTGGCCGCGCGCTCCGACATCGCCACCTGCGCGATCTCGGGCGCGGTCGGCACCTTCGCCAATATCGATCCGCGCGTCGAGGCGCATGTCGCCGAGAAGCTCGGCCTCTCGGTCGAGCCGGTCTCCACCCAGGTCATCCCGCGCGATCGCCACGCGATGTTCTTCGCGACGCTGGGCGTGATCGCCAGTTCGATCGAGCGGCTCGCGGTCGAGGTCCGCCACCTGCAGCGCACCGAAGTGCTCGAGGCCGAGGAATATTTCTCGCCCGGTCAGAAGGGCTCGTCGGCGATGCCGCACAAGCGCAACCCGGTGCTGACCGAGAACCTCACCGGCCTCGCCCGCATGGTGCGCAGCGCGACGATCCCCGCGATGGAGAATGTCGCGCTGTGGCACGAGCGCGACATCTCGCACTCGTCGGTCGAGCGCTACATCGGCCCCGACGCGACGATCACGCTCGATTTCGCGCTCGCGCGCCTCACCGGGGTGATCGACAAGCTGCTCGTCTACCCTGCGCGGATGCAGAAGAACCTCGATCGCATGGGCGGGCTCGTCCATTCGCAGCGCGTGCTGCTCGCGCTGACGCAAGCCGGCGTCAGCCGCGAGGACAGCTATCGCCTCGTCCAGCGCAACGCGATGAAGGTGTGGGAATCGGACGGTGAGCTCTCGCTGCTCGAGCTGCTCAAGGCCGATCCCGAAGTCACCGCGGCGCTCTCGCCCGCGGAGCTCGAGGACAAGTTCGACCTCGGCTACCATTACAAGCACGTCGACACGATCTTCGACCGCGTCTTCGGCTGATCCCGCCCGGGGTTGTCCCGTCCTTCCAATGTAGGATTTCGTCACCTACCTCCTCTGCCGGGGCAGCAGGGGAACGGTGATGGCGATCACGGCGTCGGTCGGCAGGGACGGCATCAATGCGCGCGGCGACGTGCGCGAGGTCCAGCGGCTGCTCAACCGCTGGCGCGCGGCAACCGGCCAGCCCGCGCTACCGGTAGACGGCGACGCCGGCCCGCGCACCGTTGCCGCGATAGAGACCTATCAGGCGCAGGTCCTGGGCATCGCCCGGCCCGACGGGCGCGTCGATCCGGGCGGCCGGACGTGGCGCGCGCTCGCGGTCGAAACGGCTCCGGCGATACCGCTCAGCGGCGCCGACTGGTGGCATGCCAACCAGGCACGCTTCCCCAACAGCGCCTCGCTCGCCGACCTCGCCTCGCCTTTTCGCCAGCGCGCGACCGCGTTCGTCGAGGCGATGCGCGCGGCCGGCGCCCGGGTGGCGGTCACCTCCACGCGCCGCAACGCCACTCGCGCGGCGCTGATGCACTACAGCTGGAACGTCGCGCGCGGCGCGATCGACCCTGCCGACGTGCCCGCGATTCCGGGCGCCGCGATCCGCTGGGACCATGGCGACTCCGCCGCCTCTCGCCGCGCTGCTCAGGCGATGGTCGAGCTGTTCGATATCGCTTTTGCGCCCTCGCTCACCTCGCGCCATATCGAGGGCCGCGCAGTCGACATGACGATAAGCTGGTCGGGCACGATCCGAGTCGAGCAACGCTCGGGGCACAAGGTGGCGATCGGCGCGCCCCGCTCGGGAGCGGAGAACCGCGCGCTCCACGCGGTGGGCGCCACCTATGGCGTGCACAAGCTGCTCAGCGATCCGCCGCACTGGAGCGACGACGGCCACTAGGGTTCAGACCCTGATCAGCGCACCCCCAGCCGCTCCATCGTCTGCTCGTCCGCAGGGAAGAAGGCTTCGATCGCCAGCTCGTCGAGCGTCACGTCGCGCGGCGTGCCGAAGATGGTGGTGGTGCTGAGGAAGCTGAGCGCGCCCAGCGGCGTATCGAGCCGCAGCGGCACCGCCACGCTGTCGAATGTCCCCGCATCGCCCGAGCCTTCCGCGCTGGGATAGGACCAGAGCTCGTCGAGCAGCGCGGCGAGCTCGGGATCGCTGGTCAGCCACGCCTGGCGCCGCAGCCGCTCGAGCAGATGCGCGCGCCATTCGCCCAGGTTGCGGATCCGCGGCGCCAGCCCCTCGGGATGCAGGCTCAGCCGCAGCACGTTGACAGGTCCTTCGAGCAGGTGCGGCGCCACGCCTTCGAGCAGCGGTGCCACCGCGGCATTGGCGCTCACCATGTTCCAGTGCCGGTCGATCGCGAGCGCCGGGAACGGCTCGTGCCCTTTGAGCACCAGCTCGATCGCGCGCCGCGCGGCGGCAAGCTCGGGGTCGTCGAGCGGGCGCTCGGCATAGACGGGCGCATGGCCCGCGCCGAGCAGCATCGCGTTGCGCTCGCGCAGCGGCACGTCGAGATGCTCGGCGAGCAGCAGCACCATCTCGCGGCTCGGCCGCGCGCGCCCGGTCTCGATGAAGCTCAGGTGCCGCGTCGATATTTCGGCTTCGAGCGCCAGGTCCATCTGGCTGAGCCGCCTGCGCTGGCGCCATTCCCTGATCTGCTCGCCGAGTGGCCGGACCTGAAGCTGCATCGCTCTCTCCTTCGCCCCGGAGCTACAGGCTGCGCCGCGCCGATCCAATTACCTGCGACGTAATCGACTTGCTCGCTGCAACCGCCATGCTTGGCGGGTCCTCAAGCAAGGGAGACCAACATGACTGCCAATTCGATGCTCCGCCCGATCCTCGCCTTCGACGCCGCGACCTGCGCCGCGATGGGCCTGCTGCTCGCGCTCGCCGCCGAGCCGGTCGCCGCGATCACTGCGCTTCCGGTGCCGCTGCTGCGCGAGGCGGGAATCATCCTCCTTCCCTTCGCGGCCTTCGTGCTCTGGGCAGCGAAGCGCGGCGGCGGCTGGCCGGTACGCGCCGTGATCGCCGCGAACATCGCCTGGGTGGCGGCCAGTCTCGCGCTGCTCGCCAGCCCCTGGAACGGCAATGCGTTCGGCATGGCCTTCGTGACGATGCAGGCCGCCACGGTCGCGCTGCTCGCCCTTCTCCAGTGGCGCGGGCTCGGGCAAGCAGCCACTGCGATCTGACCGACGATCAGAACCCCTCCCCTTCGGGGGAGGAGTTCGTATCTCACCAAACCGTCCGATGCCCGCTCAAGCGGCAGGCATCGGCATTTCCGTCTTGGCGTCGCCGATCATCCCGGGCGTCCCGCCGACGATCATCCTGCCGCGCAGATCGGGCAGGGCGAAGGCCGATCCGCCGCCGCCATAGGTGTAGCCGAGCAGCGAGAAGAGCGCCTGGAATTGCGCCTCCGGCATCATCGTGCCGTTGCACGCCATCCACCCCGCGGGCAGCTCGACTCCGGCATAGGCCAGCACCTGCCCCAGATACGCCTCATTGTCGGGGAAGCTGCCGTCGCCGCTCGGCATGGGATAAAGGCCCTCGGCGCAGATCGCGTAGTTGAGCCCCAGCCCGGGGAGGGTTCCGGGGACCTTCTGGCCCAGCGCGACGCCTTTCCCCGCGCCCACCGCTGCGGCACCGCTCAGGTTGGGCAGCGCGAAGCTGGAAACGCCGTCGCCGCCATAGAGGGTGCCGATCACCGAAAAGAGTTCGGTATAGGCGCTGATCTGGAGCAGCGAGCCGTCGCACGCCAGCCAGCCGGCCGGTGCGCGCCCACCGCCGAACGCCGCCACCGCGCCGGCGGCGGGCGCCATGCCGCCGCTCTCGGTCGCGATCATATAGGTCATCGCCAGGCTTTCCGCGCCGCTCTGCCCGGGCGCGCCTCCCACGATGCTGCGCTTGTCGAGATCGGGGAGCGCGAAATTCTGCCTCCCGTCGCCGCCATAGCTGCTGCCGTAGATCGAGTAGAGCACCGGATATTGATTGATCGACAGCAGCTGGCCCTTGGCCTGCGGCGCGTTGAAGGCCGGCCCGGCGCCGGCATAGCTCTGGATCATTCCCACGCTGAAGGCGGGCGCCCCTTCATAGGACGGATAATAGCCGTTGGTCGCAACGAGCTGCTGCACCGCAAGCGTCGACATTGCATTTCTCCCCCAGAGGCGCGGATTCGCGCCCGGGAGGAAGCTATGCCTTTCCGCATATTCCAGCAATCATGCAGGACCGGCGGACCGGAGCCGCAGGCTGTCAGCCCAGCGCCGCCTTGATCTTGGCGAAGAACCCCGTCGCTTCGGGGCATTCCTCGCCGGTCTCGGTCGCGCGGAATTCCTCGAGCAGTTCGCGTTGTCTTGCGGTGAGCTTGCTGGGCATCTCGACCTCGAGCCGCACCACCAGATCGCCGCGTCCGCGCCCCTGGAGCACGGGCATGCCCGCGCCGCGCTGGCGCACTTCGCGGCCGGGCTGGGTGCCCGGCGCGATCCGGATCGCGATCTTCTCCCCGTCGAGTGCGGGAAGCTCGATCTCGCCGCCCAGCGCGGCCGTGGTGAAGCTGATCGGCGCGCGCATAGAGCGTGGTGCCCTGGCGCTCGAAGATCGCGTGCTGCTTCACATGGAGGAAGATGTAGAGGTCGCCCGCCGGCGCGCCGCGCGCGCCTGCCTCGCCTTCACCCGAAAGCCGGATGCGCGTGCCTTCGTCCACGCCCGGGGGCACGTTGATCTTGAGCGTCTTGGTCTTGTCGGTGCGCCCCTCGCCGCGGCAGTCGCGGCACGGATCGGCGATCACCTGGCCCGCGCCGTGGCACATCGGGCAGGTCCGCTCGACCATGAAGAAGCCCTGCTGCGCGCGCACCTTGCCGTGGCCGTGGCAATGGCCGCAGCTCTTGGCCTGGGTGCCCGGCGTCGCGCCGGTGCCGCTGCAGCTGTCGCACACGCCCGATACGTCGACGGTGACTTCGGTGGTGGTGCCGTGGAACGCCTCTTCCAGGCTGATTTCCATGTCGTAGCGCAGATCGGCGCCGCGCAGGTTCGGCCGGCCGCCACCGCGCCCACCCATGAACTCGCCGAACACGCTTTCGAAGATGTCGCTGAACGCCCCGAAATCGGCGTTGCCGTGCGGTCCGCCGCCGCCCATCCCGCCGTTCTTGAACGCGGCATGGCCGAACCGGTCATAGGCGGCGCGCTTCTGCGGGTCCTTCAGGCATTCATAGGCTTCGCTGATCGCCTTGAACTTGGCTTCGTGATCCTTGCACCCCCCGTTCTTGTCGGGGTGATACTTCATCGCCAGCTTGCGATAGGCGGATTTGAGCGTCGCTTCGTCCGCCCCGCGCTCGCATTCGAGCAGCTCGTAATAATCGACTTCGGTGGTCATCTAAACCCGGCCCCCGGAGATTCCCCCGTCACCCCCGCGAAAGCGGGGGCCCATCTTCCATCCGTACAGCCTAGCACGGCGGCCGGGAGATGGGTCCCCGCTTTCGCGGGGATGACGAGCGAAATCCATGTTTTACGCCTTGTTGTCGTCCACCTCGGAGAACTCGGCGTCGACGACTTCCTCGCCGCCTGCCTCCGAACCGGCCGCCTCGCCCGCGCCTGCCTGGGGCGAGGCATTCTCCGCGGCCTGCTTCTCGTAGATCGCCTGGCCGAGTTTCATCGCCACCTGCGCGAGCGCCTGCGACTTCTCGGTCATCGCGTCGGCATCGCCGCCCTCGACCGCAGACTTGGCCTCAGCGATCGCGGCCTCGATCTCGCCCTTCAGCGAAGCGTCGACCTTGTCGCCATTCTCGGCGAGCTGGCGCTCGGTGGTGTGGATCAGGCTCTCGGCGTTGTTCTTCGCCTCGGCCGCGGCGCGCCGCTTCTTGTCCTCTTCGGCGAACTTCTCGGCGTCGCGGACCATCGCTTCGATGTCGTTGTCGCTGAGCCCGCCCGAGGCCTGGATGCGGATCTGCTGCTCCTTGCCGGTGCCCTTGTCCTTGGCGGAGACGTTGACGATGCCGTTGGCGTCGATGTCGAAAGTGACTTCGATCTGCGGCACGCCGCGGGGCGCCGGGGGAATGCCGACCAGGTCGAACTGGCCGAGCATCTTGTTGTCCGCCGCCATCTCGCGCTCGCCCTGGAAGACGCGGATCGTCACTGCCTGCTGATTGTCGTCAGCGGTCGAGTAGACCTGCGACTTCTTGGTCGGGATCGTGGTGTTGCGGTCGATCATCCGGGTGAACACGCCGCCCAGCGTCTCGATGCCCAGCGACAGCGGAGTCACGTCGAGCAGCAGCACGTCCTTGACGTCGCCCTGGAGCACGCCCGCCTGGATCGCCGCGCCGATCGCCACGACTTCGTCGGGGTTCACGCCGGTGTGCGGCTCCTTGCCGAAGAACGACTTCACGATCTCGCGCACCTTGGGCATGCGCGTCATGCCGCCGACGAGCACGACTTCGTCGATCGCGTCCGCCTTGAGGCCCGCATCGGCCAGCGCCTTGCGGCACGGCTCCAGCGTGCGCTGGATCAGGTCGTCGACGAGCCGCTCGAGGTCGGCGCGCGTGATCGACTTGACCAGGTGCTTCGGCCCGTTCTGGTCGGCGGTGATGAAGGGCAGGTTGACCTCGGTGGTCGCCGCCGACGAAAGCTCGATCTTGGCCTTCTCGGCAGCTTCCTTCAGCCGCTGCAGCGCGAGCTTGTCCTTGGTCAGGTCGATGCCCTCGGCCTTCTTGAACTCGTCGGCCAGGAACTGGACGATCTTGGCGTCGAAGTCCTCGCCGCCCAGGAAGGTGTCGCCGTTGGTCGCCTTCACTTCGAACACGCCGTCGCCGATCTCGAGGATCGAGATGTCGAAGGTGCCGCCGCCAAGGTCATAGACCGCGATGGTCTTGTTGTTGTCCTTGTCCAGGCCATAGGCGAGCGCCGCGGCCGTCGGCTCGTTGATGATGCGCAGCACGTCGAGGCCCGCGATCTTGCCCGCGTCCTTGGTCGCCTGGCGCTGCGCGTCGTTGAAATAGGCCGGAACGGTGATCACGGCCTGGGTGACCGTCTCGCCCAGATACTGTTCGGCGGTCTCCTTCATCTTCTGCAGGATGAAGGCGCTGATCTGCGACGGCGAATATTCCTCGCCACCCGCCTTGACCCACGCGTCGCCATTGGGGCCGCGCGCGATCGTGTAGGGCACCAGCTCGGTGTCCTTCTTGGTCACGGGATCGTCGAAGCGGCGGCCGATCAGGCGCTTCACTGCGAAGATGGTATTGTCGGGATTGGTCACTGCCTGGCGCTTGGCCGGCTGGCCGATCAGCCGCTCGCCGTCCTTGGCGAAGGCGACGATAGACGGCGTGGTACGCGCGCCTTCCACATTCTCGATCACCTTGGGCTTGCCGCCTTCCATCACTGCGACGCAGCTGTTGGTCGTGCCCAGATCGATACCGATAACTTTAGCCATGGTCCCTCGTTGGCCCCCAGTCCGAAATCAAAAACAGTTCGAAGTCAAAAAACTTGCCTCCCGCACCCCTGAACAGGCGATGCGGCGCGGCAGTCCGTGAGCGGATATAGGTGCGGTTCGGCTTGCCGCAAGACGGAGGAAAATCTACGAAGCCCCACGCTTTGAAAGGGATGTGGATGCGCGGATTTGCCGGGATTGTTGCAGTGGCGCTGCTCGCCGCCGGATGCCAGCAGGCCCCGGCCGAGACCCGCGTCGACGGCGCCTGGGTCCGCCTCCCCGCCGTGTCCGGCCGGCCGGGCGCGGCCTATTTCACCGTCCACGGCGGATCGAAGGGCGAGACGCTGCTCCAGGTTTCCACCCCCGCCGCAGTGCGCGCCGAGCTCCACGAGACCATGGATCATGCCGGCACCAAGTCGATGCGCCCGGTCCGCGACGTGGCGGTGCCCGCGGGCGGCACGCTCGCCTTCGCGCCCGGCGGCAGGCACGTCATGCTCTTCGACATCGGCCCCAATGTGAAGCCCGGGGACACCATCCCGCTCGGCGTGGCGTTCGCCGGCGGCCGCACGATCGTCGCACCGGCCAAGGTCGTCGGCGCGGGCGATCCGCCGCCGGGGGAATAGCTTTCCCGCCTTTCCGTCCCTCGGGCCGGGGTGACGAAGCAATTGGGCAGCGCTATCCTCCCGCTCTCACGGGAGGGAGCCCAGCATGACCCAGATTCTCGATCGTTTCCGTTCGTCCACCTGGGGCTGGCTGCGCGGCACGCTCGCCGGCTGGGGCACGCTGCTGCTGCTGCTCGTGGGGCTCGGCGGCTCGATCTGGGCGCTCGCGCAGCGGCCGGTCGAAGGCTGGGCCTGGCTTTTCCCCGCGATGCTCGCCGCGGGAATCGCGATCTTCCTCGCCAAATGGTTCGGCAATCTCGCCACCACCTATGTGGTCACCGAAGACCGGCTGATCCTCCACAAGGGCATCTTCGTGAAGTCGATCGACGAGGTCGAGCTCTACCGCGTCAAGAATGTCCGCATCGATTTCTCGCTGATCAACCAGATGGCCGACATCGGCTCGATCGGCATCGTCTCTTCCGACGAGACGACGCAGGGCGCCCCGCTGGTGCTGCGCCACGTAGACCGCGCCCGCACACGCCGCGAGCAGCTGCGCGACCTGGTCAACGCCGCCCGCAGCAGCCGCGGCGTGCGCGAGATCGACATGATCCACGAGGATATCGACCGCATCTGACCTTCGTTCGCACATCCGCGAAATTGGGGAGCCGCCACGCTTCGATACGATCGCAGAAAATTTTTTCGCGGCCCTGTCGAATCCGCCGCAACCCGTTCGTCGTGTGAGCGAGGCCGCATGGGCTTCGATGACCCAAGGAGACGAAAGATGCGTGTAATGGTATTCGTGAAGGCGACCGAGGACAGCGAAGCGGGCGCCCCGCCCCCGCCCGGACTGTTCGAGGAAATGGGCAAGTTCAACGAGGAGCTGATCGCTGCCGGCGTGATGCTCGGCGGCGAGGGCCTCAAGCCTACGTCGCAGGCCAAGCGCGTCGCGTTCGACGGCCCGAGCCGGTCCGTGATCGACGGCCCCTTCGCCGAGACGCGCGAGCTGGTCGCCGGCTATTGGCTCTGGGAAGTCAAGGACATGGCCGAAGCCGTCGAATGGGTGAAGCGCTGCCCCAATCCGATGCCGGGGCCGAGCGAGATCGAGATCCGCCCGGTCTATGAGCTGGCCGATCTGGAAAAGTGGATGACTCCCGAAAGCGCGGAGATCCACGACCACAACCGCGAGCAGCTCGAAAAGCGCTGACGCTGCGGGTCGCCGCCGCTTCCCCGATCGGCTATCCGACGGAGCATGGCGGCGACCCCAGCCCTAGAGGCCGTCGAGGCGGTCTTCCGGATCGAGCGCGCGCGGCTGATCGCCGGGCTGGCGCGGATGACGCGCGACATGGACGCCGCCGAGGACCTGGCGCAGGACGCGCTCATCGCCGCGATCGCCGAATGGCCGAGGAGCGGCATCCCCGATCGCCCCGGCGCCTGGCTGATGGCAACCGCCAAGCGCCGTGCGATCGACGGTTTCCGCCGCGCGGCGATGGCGGAGCGCAAGCACGCCGAGATCGGCCGCGAGGCCGAGGGCGAAGCCGACCGCTCGATCGAGCGAATCGAGGCTGCGATGGACGACGATGTCGGCGACGAGCTGCTCGCGCTGATCTTCACCGCCTGCCATCCGATCCTGTCGGCGGAGGCACGCGCCGCGCTCACGCTGCGGCTGATCGGCGGGCTCACCACCGCGGAGATCGCGCGCGCCTTCCTCTCCACCGAAACCACGATCGCGCAGCGCATCGTCCGCGCCAAGAAGACCATTGGCAGCGCCGGCCTGGGGTTCGAGGTCCCCCGCGGCCCCGATCGCGCCGCGCGCCTCGCCTCGGTGCTCGAGGTCGTCTACCTGATCTTCAACGAAGGCTATGCGGCCACCGCGGGTGAAGACCTGATCCGCCCCGCGCTCTGCGCCGAGGCACAGCGGCTCGGCCGCATCCTCGCCGGCCTCGCGCCAGAGGAGGCCGAGGTCTGGGGGCTGCTCGCGCTGATGGAGCTCCAGGCCTCGCGCCTCGCCGCACGCGTGGGGCCAGACGGCGCCGCCATACCCCTCCCCGAGCAGAACCGCGCGCGCTGGGATCAGCTCCTCATCCGCCGCGGCCTCGCTGCGCTGGAGCGCGCCGAGGCGCTCGACGACACCGGCCCCTATGCCCTCCAGGCCGCGATCGCCGCCTGCCACGCACGCGCGCACCGGCCGGAGGATACCGACTGGCCGCGGATCGCCGGCCTCTACGATCGCCTCGCCGCAGCGATGCCGTCGCCGGTGGTCGAGCTCAACCGCGCCGTCGCGTATTGCATGGCGTTCGGCCCCGCGGCCGGGCTCGCGCTGGTCGACGCCATCGCCGACGCCGCGGCGCTCCGCAACTACGCCCCGCTCCCCGCCGCCCGCGGCGACTTCCTGTTCCGCGCCGGCCGACTCGCGGAGGCGCGCGAAGCCTTCGAAGCAGCCGCCGCCCTCAGCACCAACACCCGCGAACGCGACTTCCTCCTCCGCCGCGCGGCGGCCTGCGGGTGAGGCGCAATCCTCCCCTGCCAGGGGGAGGTGGCATGCGAAGCATGACGGAGGGGGAGGTAAGCGACCAACCAACGGCGTGCGTCCTCCCCCTCCGACGCCTTCGGCGCCACCTCACCCCTTGCGGAGGAGGATTGATGGCTCGCAAGCTCGCCGCTTCCGACATGCGCCAAAAGTCGATACCCCTCCCCCATGACCACCCGCCCCCTCACCGAAGGCGAGACTCGCCTTGCCGCCTCCGTGTTCGGCGACGCGATCGACTATCGCACCGCCCGGGTCGCAAACCGCAAATGGGCCTTCTTCCAGCCTGCCGGCACCACCATGGCGCCGCTCGGCACGATCCATTTCCACCCCAGGGGCGGGCTCTATCACGAGGATTTCAGCCAGGCGGAGCTCGGCGTCCAGGGACTGTTCGTCCATGAGCTGGTGCACATCTGGCAGCATCAGAAGGGCATCTTCCTGCCGCTCAGGCGCCATCCCTTCTGCCGCTATGCCTATGCGCTCAAGCCCGGGCAGAAGTTCGAGAAATACGGGCTCGAGCAGCAGGCCGAGATCGTCCGCCACGCATTCCTGCTGCGCCACGGCGCGCAGGTCCCCGGCGCGCCTTCGCTCAGCCAGTACGAGAGCCTGCTCCCCTTCCGACCCGCCTGAGGTTCACTCCACCCGTTCGCTGCGCGGATCGAGCCCGAGCTTGGGCGGCCGCGGAGGCGCCGGGCGAGGCTGGGCGGCCGGACGCGGTTGCGGCGCCGGACGCGCAGCAGCCGGGGGTGCGCTGCGCGGCGGCTGGGTGATGCGGGGCCGCGGCTGGGCTGCAGGCGGCGTCATGCGCGGAGCCGAAGTTCCCGCCCCCGCCGGACGCTCGCGAGACCAGGGCCTCCCCTCGGGACGCGGGCGCGGGGTCGCAGGCGCCGTATTCTCAGCCCCGCCGGGCCGCGGACGCGGACGCCAGAGCCCTCCGCCGGGGCGGCGCGGCCGCTCGCCCGCCGCGGGAGGCACGGGCACGGTCGCACCTGGCTCGGCGGCTTCGATGGGCTCGCGCGCGACCGGCTTGTCGGGACGCGGGCGCGGGCGATCCGGCCGGCGCGGGCCGTTCCAGTCCGGGCGCGGCCGATCGGGCCTACCCGCCCCGGGCTGGCGCGGACCATCGGGACGGTCCGGTCGCCCCACGCCCGGCCGGTTCGACCCGCCGGGACGGTCCGGACGATCAGGCCGCGCCTCGCCCGGGCGCCGCCAGCGGCCCGGCGGCGGTCCTTCGAACCCGCCCGCGCGCCAGCGGCGGAACGCTTCGGAAAGGTCGCGCCGCCGCAGCTGCTCGGCTTCGATCCGGTGGCGCCAGTCGCTCGCGCGCACCTTCTCGCGGTGGCGGCGCCATTCGGGATAGCGCTGCGGGCCCGTATCCCAGATCTGGATCATGCTGGTGAAGAGCAGCGGGCTGGTGTCGATCCACGCCTGGGTATCCACCGGCTCCCACTGCCCCTGGGTCAGCGTCGCGCGGATCCGCCGCGCCCGCGCGAACAGCGCCATCGCCTCGGTCAGATAGGCCGCGCCCTCCGCCCGCGGCAGCGCCCCGCCGTCGGGGCCATAGACCACCGCCACCTGGTCGCCCTCGAAGCCGAAGCTGCGCCCCGGCTCCACCGCCAGGAACGGCGCCATCTCGTCCGGCTCGAAATAATAGCTGCGCATGCCGTCGCGCCCGTCCTCGACGACGATCCAGTAACCCGCCTCGGTCTGCCACGCCCAGGGCTCGGCGCCTTCGAAGGCGAAGCTGTGGTCGGGCGGCGCGTCGCCGATCGCTTCCCACAGCGAGTCCGCGCGGTCGATATAGGCATAGGCGTCGACCACCTCGGCGGCGGTATAGGCAGGCACCGGCACGGGCGCATAGCCATAGCCGTCGCCATAGCCTGCCCCATAATCGCTCATCGTGCACGCCGACAGCGCCAGCGCCGCGACGCCGATCGCTCCCAGCCGCATCCTCTGCCCTCGCCGCATCTCGGCCTCCTGTTACGTGCGCCCAGCATCCGCCCGGGTCACTGAACGCCGGCTGACCGTTGCTGCGCAGTAACCGGTTGAATTTGCAAGGCCGTCCCAATCCGGGCCGCCTAGGGAGCGCCTTCACAGCCGCAGGAACAGCGCCAGGCTCAGGCCCTCGCCGATCTTCTCGGCCTTCTCCGCGATCGCTTCCGCCTCGCCGGGCGGAAACACCTCCGCCGCGGTCTCACGCCACAGCGCCAGCCAGCGCACGAACATCTCGGGCGTCAGCCGTGCGCCGTGCTTCAGGTGCGCCGCCACCGGGCTGCCCTTGTAGCGTCCGCTCGTCAGCATCACCGAAGACCAGAAGGCCTGGATCCTGCCCAGATGGTGCGGCCAGTCTTCCACGGCGTCGTCGAACACCGGCCCCAGCAGCGCGTCGACCCGCGCCCGGGCGTAGAATTGTTCCACCTGTTCGGCGAGCTGTTCCTCGGTCATGCCGCGCGCGATACACCGGCACCGCCGCCCTGCCGATGCGACAAAAGGTCTCAGCGCCTGTTTGCGGTACCTGCCCGCTCCCCCACCCGGCCACCCATAGGATACTGGCGTGGGTGGCCGGGTGGGGAGCGGGCGGAGCAGCCCAAGGTTCCGGCGATGCGCAGCATCGATGGAAAGGCTGCGGAGGGCGGTGCCGCCTGGAAATGCGCTCTTCCGCGCATTTCCAAACAGACTCTCAGCGCGCCGGAGCGCGCGATGCCGGAAGGGGGAGGATGCCACGACAGTGGCACACCTCCCCCACCCCGCTCAGAACGAAGCGCGGACGCCGAAATTATACCGTGCGCCGGTGTCCTGGAGCATCAGGAAGCGGTCCTCGATCACCGACCATTCCTCCACGCGCGCGTTGGTGATGTTGACGCCCTGGACATAGAGCTGGAAGTTCGGCGTCACGTCATAGGCCAGGTTGAAATCGAGCTGGCCATAGGCCGATCGGTTGCGCGGCCGCGCCTGGTCCGAACGGCAGGCGCGCAGATAGTCCGAGCGCCAGTTGTAGGAAGCGCGCGCCGACACGCCGTACTTCTCATAGAATACGCTGCCGTTGGCCGAATGCGGCGACAGGCCGTTGTAGCCGCACTCATAGTCGGACAGCGCGATGTCGCGATTGGCCTCGCTTTCGACATAGGTGTAGTTGCCCGCCAGGCCGAAGCCCGATGCGAATCCGTCGAGGAAGTCGAACGCATATTGGCCGCCCACCTCGATCCCGCGGATGAAGCCGGTCTGGCCGTTGCGCGTGCGGGTATCCTGGAACACCCGCCCGAACCGCTCGACCGGCAGCGTCTGGAGCTCGAGGAAGTCGCTCAGGTTCTTGTAGAATCCGCCGATGCTCAGATAGCTGACCGGCGACAGATACCATTCCAGCGACAGGTCGTAGTTGGTCGACTTGAACGGCTGCAGCGAAGGATTGCCGCCGCTCGACAGCGGCACGGACACGCGCCCGCCGAACGAATTGTCCACGCCCAGATCGGTCAGCGTCGGCCGGGTCACCGTCTGCGAAAAGGCCGCGCGCGCGATCAGATTCTCGGTCAGATTCACCTTCAGGTTGGCCGAGGGCAGCGCGTTGACATAGCTGTTGCGCACCGAGACCGGCACGGCCTCGCCGAACTGATATTGCAGCGTGTCGTCGCCGGGGGTGTTGGTGATGTTCAGCACCGGCTGGGCGAACCCGCGCGAGAGGGTCTGGGTGCGGACCACGCGGATGCCGGCGTTGCCCGACCAGTTGGTTCCGCCGAAGTCCATCGCGAAATAGGCCGCCGTCACTTCTTCCTGCACGTCGAGCCGGCTGTTCAGGTTCTCGCGCACGCCATAGGGCCCGCCCGGCAGCGCCAGCAGCCGCGCGGCCTCCGCCGCCTGCTCCTCGGCGGTGCGCCCCTGCCGCGGGCGGGCGAGGTTCGCCGGATCGGACATGAACGCGATCACCGCGCGCGGATCATAGGTGAAGAATTGCGCAGGCACATTCTCGCTGCCCGAGACGCCCGTCAGGAAGTCGTCGAGCATGAAGGGCTGGAGCAGCGAGGGGTCCATCGGGATCTCATAGCCGCAATAGGCGCAGTTCCCGTCCCGGTTGCTCTGGTTGCGGCGCACCTTGCTGCGATCGGAATAGAAGAAGCCGATCCGCACTGCCTTCAGCGGGCTGTCGTGCACCCTGAGCTTGGTGTCGAGGTGGAATTCGGAGCCCTTGTCCTCCACGCGATTGTCGTCGACTCCGGTGAAGTGCGCGCGCATCAGCGAGGGATCGGTGATGTTGCCCGAATTGGAGACGATCGGCAGGTCGTTGCCCTTGTTCAGATCGAAGCGCGGGCTGGTCTGCGCCAGCGATCCGACCACCACGAACATCCCCGGCGCGCGCTGCTTGGCGCGCGTGGTGGAGGCGTCGAACTGCACCTCCACGTCCTCCGACGGGTTCCATTTCAGGTTGCCGCCGATCTGGTAGCTGTTGGTCAGCCGCTCGCTGGGATTGACGATATTGTCGTTCTGCGAAAGCGACACCGCGTCCGCCAGCGCCGGATTGGCGGCCAGGAACTGCTGGCCCGGGCGGTTGAAGCCCAGCACGGTGCCGTTCTCGTCCGTCTCCATGCCGATGTAGGGGGCGGAGAAGAAGTTCGCGAAGATGTTGCGGTCGCTATAGACGTCGAACTTCGAATAGATGCCGTCCAGGGTCACCAGCAGCGTGTCGGTCACCTGCGCCTGGAAGGTGCCCGAGACGTTGATGCGCTTGCGGCGGTCGAGCTGGCGCGCGAACTGGACGTTCTGCGGCGTATGCACGTCGCCGGGCGTGGTGACGATCGCGCCGGGGGTAAGCCCGGTCGAATCCGCGGTCCCGTTCACCACCCGCTGCGGCCCGAACAGCCAGCCTTCGGTGCGCACATAGTCGAGCTGGCTGTAGCGGTCGGTGTAGGACCCCGCCAGCACGATGCCGATCGTCTTGTCTTCGTTGGTGTAGGAGGTGACCGCCGACAGATCGGGGCTCACCTTGTCGCGCAGCGTGTCATAGATGCCGCCCGCCGATGCGGCGATGTGGAAGCCGCTGCGCCCTTCCAGCGGGCGGGCGGTGATGATGTTCACCGTCGCGCCGATTCCGCCTTCCTGCAGCTCGGCCACGCTCGACTTGTAGACGTCGGTACGCTGGATCATGTTCGAGGACAGCACGTCGAACGAGAATTCGCGCCCCGGATTGTCGGTCGCCATCACGCGGCCGTTGACCAGCACCGTGTTGAACTCGGGCCCCAGCCCGCGGACGGTGATGAACTGGCCCTCGCCGCCCGAACGATCGATCGCCACGCCGGTGATGCGCTGGAGCGATTCGGCGATGTTGGCGTCGGGAAACTTGCCGACGTCCTCGGCCGAGATGCTGTCGACGATCAGCTCGGCGTCACGCTTGACTCGCGCCGAAGAGGCAAGGCTGCCGCGGATGCCGGTCACCACCACTTCGTCGGCGGGCGGCGCGTCCTGCGCCGCGTCTGCGGCGGAGGAGGCGGGATCGGGCGTTTCCTGTGAAGCTGCGGGGGTGTCGGTCGGTCCGGAAGATAAGGTTGCGTCTTGTAGTTGTGCCAGCACCGGTGTGGAGATCGTCAACGCACTTACGAGCAATCCTGCCTTGAACGACAACTTCATACTTCTCTCCCTTTTACAACGCTTTTTGGTGCTGACGCGATCAAGCCAGACCGTGCCCCCGAACGTATCATTTATATGATTAAGGCTACTGACAACCTTGACATTGTAAAGTCGTAGAGCCGGAGTTGCGGCGTTCCTTTCCGGCAGCCCGTCGCAAAAACCGTGGGTTGTACCGCGTTCTGCGCAAGTTTCGGGTGGGGCATCTTCCTGGCTCGGGAGACTCGAAATCGCCGCTCCGCCTCCCTATCTGCCCTCTGGAATCTCCCAAAGAACAAAGCTAGAACCACCGGCATGGCACTCATCACCATCGCTCAGCATAGGTGTTCCGTATGCTGACCCACATAAGCGTCCGCGGCGCGCGCGAGCACAATCTCAAGGGCGTGGATGTCGATATCCCGCGCGATACGCTCACGGTGATCACCGGCCTGTCCGGCTCGGGCAAATCCTCGCTCGCGTTCGACACCATCTATGCCGAGGGGCAGCGCCGCTACGTCGAGTCGCTCAGCGCCTATGCGCGCCAGTTCCTCGAGATGATGCAGAAGCCCGATGTCGATCATATCGAGGGCCTCTCGCCTGCCATCTCGATCGAGCAGAAGACCACCAGCCGCAACCCGCGCTCGACCGTGGCCACGGTCACCGAGATCTACGATTACATGCGCCTGCTGTGGGCGCGCGTCGGCATCCCCTATTCGCCCGCGACCGGCCTGCCGATCGCCGCGCAGACCGTCAGCCAGATGGTCGATCGCGTCCTCGCGCTTCCCGAGGGCACCCGCCTGCTCCTCCTCGCCCCCGTCGTCCGCGGCCGCAAGGGCGAGTACCGCAAGGAGCTCGCCGAGTGGCAGAAGGCCGGCTTCCAGCGCGTCCGCATCGACGGCGAGACCTATCTGATCGAGGACGCCCCCGCGCTCGACAAGAAGTACAAGCACGACATCGAAGTGGTGGTCGATCGCCTCGTCGTCGGCCCCAGCATCGCCACGCGCCTGGCGGAGAGCTTCGAGCAGGCGCTCAAGCTCGCCGAGGGGCTGGCCTACGTCGACCTGGTGGATACGACGGTGGCGGAGCTTGCTTCTCCCCTCCCGCTTGCGGGAGGGGCCGGGGGTGGGCGCCCGGCCTCCGCGAGCGAAGGTCTCGAAGGAGAGCGGGCACCCACCCCCCAGCCCCCTCCCGCAAGCGGGAAGGGGAGCGTGCAGGAGGCGCGCGGCACCTTCACCGCCGACATCGGCGGCGCGATGAAGGGCGCCGGCATCCCCGACAACCGCATCGTCTTCTCCGAAAAGTTCGCCTGCCCCGTCAGCGGCTTCACGATCGCCGAGATCGAGCCGCGCCTGTTCAGCTTCAACGCCCCGCAGGGCGCCTGCCCCGCGTGCGACGGCCTCGGCGAGAAGCTGGTGTTCGACGAGGACCTCGTCGTCCCCAACCACGACCTCACGATCAAGAAGGGCGCGATCGTCCCTTGGGCCAAGTCCAATCCCCCGTCGCCCTATTACATGCAGGTGCTGGGCAGCCTCGCCCGCGAGTTCGGCTTCAGCCTCGACACGCCGTGGAAGGACCTCCCCGGCGAGGTCCGGCTGATCATCCTCCACGGCACCGGCGGCAAGCCGGTCACGCTCACCTTCGTCGACGGCCGCAAGAGCTACGACGTGCGCAAGCCCTTCGAAGGCGTGATCGGCAACCTCAACCGCCGCATGCTCCAGACCGAGTCCGCCTGGATGCGCGAGGAGCTGAGCAAGTACCAGGCATCGCACCCCTGCGAGACCTGCGGCGGCGCGCGCCTCAAGCCCGAGGCGCTGGCGGTCAAGGTCGCCGGCCGCGACATCTCCAGCGTCACCCGCCTCTCGGTGGTCGACGCGGTCGCCTGGTACCAGAACCTCCCCGAGCACCTCACCGATCAGCAGCGCGAGATCGCCCGCGCGATCCTCAAGGAGATCGACGAGCGCCTCGGCTTCCTCAACAACGTCGGGCTCGATTACCTCAACCTCGATCGCACCAGCGGCACCCTCTCGGGCGGCGAGAGCCAGCGCATCCGCCTCGCCAGCCAGATCGGCTCGGGCCTGTCGGGCGTGCTCTACGTCCTCGACGAGCCCAGCATCGGCCTCCACCAGCGCGACAACGACATGCTGCTCGCCACGCTCAAGCGCCTGCGCGACCTCGGCAACACCGTGCTCGTCGTCGAGCATGACGAGGATGCGATCCGCACCGCCGACTATGTCATCGACATGGGGCCGGGCGCGGGCGTCCACGGCGGGGAGGTGGTCGCGCGCGGCAGCCTCGATCAGGTCCTCGCCACCCCGGGCAGCATCACCGCCGACTATCTGAACGGCACGCGCGAGGTTCCCCTCCCCGCAAAGCGCCGCAAGGGCACCGGCAAGAAGCT
Organism: Sphingomonas radicis; assembly: GCF_051400635.1. NCBI lineage: Bacteria > Pseudomonadati > Pseudomonadota > Alphaproteobacteria > Sphingomonadales > Sphingomonadaceae > Sphingomonas > Sphingomonas radicis. The sequence goes on along the minus strand of NZ_JBLFFG010000001.1, from coordinate 1,138,985 downwards.
GACGGTCCACAACGCCACCGCGAACAACCTCACCGGCGTCACCGCCAGCATCCCCCTCGGCACCTTCACCTGCATCACCGGCGTCTCGGGCTCGGGCAAGTCGAGCTTCACGATCGACACGCTCTACGCCGCCGCCGCGCGTCAGCTCAACGGCGCGCGCCTGCTCGCGGGCAAGCACGACAAGATCACCGGGCTCGAGCATTGCGACAAGGTGATCGACATCGATCAGTCGCCGATCGGCCGCACCCCGCGCTCGAACCCGGCCACCTACACCGGCGCCTTCACCAACATCCGCGACTGGTTCGCGGGGCTCCCCGAGGCGCAGGCGCGCGGCTACAAGCCCGGCCGCTTCAGCTTCAACGTCAAGGGCGGCCGCTGCGAGGCGTGCCAGGGCGACGGCGTGCTCAAGATCGAGATGCACTTCCTCCCCGACGTCTATGTCACCTGCGACGTCTGCCACGGCCAGCGCTACAACCGCGAGACGCTGGAGGTGAAGTTCAAGGGCCGCAGCATCGCCGACGTGCTCGACATGACCGTCGAGGACGCGGTCGAGTTCTTCAAGGCGGTCCCGCCGATCCGCGACAAGATGGCGATGCTCGCCGAAGTCGGCCTCGGCTACGTCAAGGTCGGCCAGCAGGCGACCACGCTCTCGGGCGGCGAGGCGCAGCGCGTCAAGCTCGCCAAGGAGCTCGCCCGCCGCGCCACCGGCAACACGCTCTACATCCTCGACGAGCCCACCACCGGCCTCCATTTCGAGGACGTCCGCAAACTGCTGGAAGTGCTCCACGCGCTGGTCGAGCAGGGCAACACGGTGGTCGTCATCGAGCACAACCTCGACGTCATCAAGACCGCCGACTGGATCCTCGACCTGGGCCCCGAGGGCGGGGTCAAGGGCGGCGAGGTCGTCGCCGAGGGCACCCCCGAGGAGGTCGCCAAGGCGCCGCGGAGCTATACGGGGAAGTATCTGGCGCCGCTGCTCAAGCCGCGCAAGGCGGGACGGGAAGCGGTGGCGGCGGAGTAATTCTTGTTAGGAGAAATTGCCGACGTCTTGTTCCAAGTCTTGGACTTCTCTGGATATGAGACGGCTAAACTCCTGCTCGATCGCTTGGACGTCCCACGCGCCAACTTCCTCTAGTGATAACTTTCCTCCTGATAGAGCCGCTATTGCGGCAGCTTTGTCATTGGAATTGAATGCATCAAAGTTTGGAATATATGCGCTATTCGTTAGATTAAAGCGTATTTCATGATAGGTTTTTATAAAACGCTTTATTTCACCTAATCTATTTTCTGGAAATCCACATCGTATGAGCTGCGCCCTCACAAACGCATCAAGGTGGGATAATTGCTTTTTATCCTCCGTGTAGGAGAAAAACATCATCCACCCCCTCTTTTTCCCATCAACCTGACATCCCGTTATCTTGAGATTCAGGCGAAAAATCAATCTATCGATGCTCTTTCGATAATTGTAATCGGTGATAACCTTCAAAAGGTTCTTAAACATCTTCCGATAGGACGAACTTCTTATAGAAATCTCGCTCTCGCAAATTCTATAACCCAGAAAATCGACACCGTCTTTGACTGGACTAATTTCTGTTTTTCCAGCGACGCCCTTCTTATGGATTATAAGACCCCTACTGCTAAGAGCTCTACCAATAGATTCTAATTGGCTATCGGCATCTTTAGTATCACATATCAAAAGTATATCATCGACATATCGGAAGTAGTTTGTATTTTTGGATAATTGCTTTTTGTCGAACCTTATCATATAGAGCGAAGATAGGGCTCCAGAGATACTAAGTCCTTGCGGAATGCCTCGGGGATTTGCTTCTTTAGCTGACCCCGTCGGAGTGGAAACTGCTTGCGAACATAGGTTCAAAACCATGTCATCCAGAGAAAAGTGCCGCATTTCTCGCTCAAGAATGGCATGGGAAATGCTAGGAAAGAAGTTCTTAACGTCAACTCGAACAAACGATTTCGAGGTTTGATCACCAGTGCGAATCGCCGCAGCGACCCGACTCACCAATGCGTGTGGCGATGAGCCGCGGGTGTCAGGAACGTGACTATGCAGCAATTGGCATATGGCACGGAGCGTAAGACGATCGCGAACGGTCGGAATCGAAATTTGCCGGGGCTCTCTGTCCGCCCCGCGCAAAATCAACCGTTCTTTGAAGGTCGTGAACTTGTAAGAACCAGAAGCCACCCGCTTTTCGATGAGCGCAGCCTCTGTAGTCAACACCTCTTCAAATCTGCCAACGCGTACACCGTCCTTGCCGGCAGCTCGTGATTTGGCGATTTTAGATTGAAAAAGCTCGATAAGGTGAGCCGCTTTGAAGTGATCCTTCTGAGGAAGGGGAGCACTCGACTGCTCGAGAAAGGATAATAGATCCATCATCGGAGCTTACGGCAGAACACGAACCCAGAAGATGCCGACCGCCACGGGAGCAATAAATAGAGTTAGCAGTAGGCCACTTGTGACCGCGCGCTTAGCCAGAACTTTCCAAAACGACGATCGCGATATCTCCACGGGCCCGGTAGCATTCCGCAATGCTTGCCCCCGCCACCACGCGTCAAATAGCATGTCATCGTAATCGGTATCAGCCTGATTCTCGTAATGCTCAAGTATCTCAGCGTACTTTCTCATCTTTTGAGCCGCGTCGACTTGGCTTTCATAAAGTTTTTGAAGCTTAAGATAGCAGCTTCTAAATTCACTCGCGCGCTCGCTGTAGCGTTCGCCGTAGATGAACAACGATAGCGCGAACATTGCTGTCGAGGCGACGGCAGAAACAATGCCAGCATTATGAATTTCGAACTTCTGCGATATGTCTAAAAATGACAAAATAATGCTGCAAAATGCATACCATGCGAGCATGACGTGAAACAGAACACCGGTCCTGCGAAGACGCGCTTCCGTTGTCATCCGAGTCTTATATGTCAGGTAAATCTTTTCTACGGGATTATAGTTTGTCATTTGGCGGGCGCAGACAATGATTCACTAATTCCTCTAACGAAGACAGCGCAAACTCAGACAAACTCAGCGATAAGGACAACCCCACTTTCATGGAGCTAATGGCTTTCGCCATTCCGCCCGCCAAGGCAACGTATAGACCCGTCGCAGAACGTACGCAACTTTGCTAACCTTCCCCTTTACGTTGGCCACTTCGCTTCGCGGATGCATACATGCCCCACCTCCCCACCAACCCCGCGCATCTGGGCCTCGGCGCCAGCGCGTCGATCGAGCCCAAGTTCACCGGCCCCGAATGGTACGCCGCCTATGGCGAGCGTCACGGTGCGGACGGCGCCGAGGGGCGGCTCGTCTCGCAATACAGCTTCGATACGAGCTGGGACGCGTGGGAGATGCACCCGCACGGCGCCGAGCTGGTGATCGTCACGGCGGGCAGCCTCACGCTCCACCAGCAACATGCCGACGGCAGCGCCGAGAGCATCACGCTCCACGCCAACGACTATGCGATCAACCCGCCCGGCACCTGGCACACTGCCGATGTACCCGAAGGCACCACCGCGACCGCGATCTTCATCACCCCCGGCCTCGACACCCAGCACCGCCCGCGCTGATCCAGGGTTCGCACGCGAAGCCGCGAAGGCGCGAAGAAATGGTTCGCGCGGCGACGCGACGACGCGGCGGGCGTTCGTTTGTCCCCCGCGTTCGCCGTGCAAGCGGCCTTTGAACCTGCATTGCCACCGGGACCGAAGAGTCTCGCTGGCGCGAGGCCCGGCAGCAAGCCACCCCCTCTTCGCGTCGTCGCGTCGCCGCGCGAATTCCCTCTCACTTCTTTTCGCGCGGAGGCGCAGAGGTGACGCGCCACGCCGCCCCGTCTCGCGCCAGCGAGACCCTCAACCCTGACGGCCGCGGCAAGTTGAAACGCCGCTCACGCGGCAAGCATCGAAGCAAGCAGAAACCCCTCTGCGCCTCCGCGCCTCTGCGACTCCGCGCCTCTGCGCGAACCACCTTTCCCTTCTTCGCCCCTTCGCATGAACCAATCAAAAACCCCGCCACCACCCCTGTCCCACAATAAGAACAAACAACGAACAAAACGCTTTCCTACAGCCCCCGGTCCGGCATATCTGGCGAGTCCTCTGCATTGCATCGTGAGGACAGACCCATGAACGCACAGACCGAGACGCTTCCCGCCGAGCCCGCCGCCCCTGAGGTATCGGGCTTCGATTACGCCGCCTATCACGGCTTCCGCCCCGCCCCCGGCGCCACCCGGCACGAAGGCTGGACCCCGGACAAGCAGCGCACCTTCCTCGAGGCCGTGTCGGAGGGCTACACCGTGATCCAGGCCTGCGAGATTGTCGGCCTCTCCAAGCAATCGGCCTATGCGCTGCGCGGCTCCCCGCGCGGCGCCGGGTTTGCGCTCGGCTGGGACGCGGCGGTGATCAAGGCACGCGACGCGCTGGCCGACGAGCTGATGGAGCGCGCCTTCCGCGGCCAGCGCGACAAGGTCGACGACGACGGCCGGATCATCACGCGCCACCGCTTCGACAATCGCCTCGCGCTCGCGATGCTCGGCCGGCTGGATCGCATGGCCGATGCCGAGCAGGCGCCGAGCACCGCCGCCGCCGCGCGGCTGGTCGCGTGCGATTTCGCGCAATATCTCGATCTGATCGGGCGTGACGCCGGCCCGGCACGCGCAGGCGTGTTCCTCGGCGCGCGCTTGCCCGCTGGGGTCGAGCCGGCGAGCGACGACGATCTCGCCCCGATCCGCACGCTTGCCCGCGCCGATCGCTGGCTGCGCACCCACACCGACATCGCCGAGCCCCTCGACATCGCCGATCTCGATCCCGCCGAGCGCGCGAGCTGGACCGGCGAGCAATGGAACCGCGCCGAGGCCGCGGGGCTGGTCGCGGTCGCCCCGCCGCCCCCCGAAAACGTCGAATCGAGTCAAGCGAGTCAACCGGCACCCCCGCCGGAGCCCGCCTCGCTGCTCGACGATCTCTACGCCCCGGTCTGGTGGGACGAGCATGCCGAGGAATGGCGCACCCGCTTCCCCGCACCCGAGGATTTCGACGGCGATGAGCAGGGCGATTACGGCGACGACGACTATTCCCGCGAGCTGACCCTCGAAGAAGCGAAAACCGTCGCCGCCCGCTGCGAGGAAGAGCTTGCCGCGCTGCGCGCCGGCGAAACCCTGGAGCGCACCGCCTGGTTCGCCGCGCTCGCGGGGACGACGCTGGAGCAGAAGGGGGAGATCGCCGCCGGCGCCGAGGCTGTCGAAGTGCCTGAACCCACCCCCGCCCCCGTTAGCCCTGAGCCTGTCGAAGGGCGCGGGCCGGCGGAGGACCCGGGCTTCGACAAGCTCAGCCCGAACGGGGAATTGCCGACCATTGGTGCCGAGCCCGTCGAAGGCCCCGAGCCCACCCCCACCGTCCGCCCTGAGCCTGTCGAAGGGCGCGACCCCGCGGAGGACCCGGAATAGCGCGGACCAAGCCCGAGGCGCCGCCCCCTTGCGCCCCGCCGCCCTGCACCCCATCTATGTTCCAGCAGGGCGCCGGCCGCATGGCCTGTCTTTCCGCGGAATCGCGGGAACCTTCGCGCCCCCAGCTACATTCCGCTTCCTGCACGGGTCCGGCGCCGCATGGTTCCCGTCCGTGCACCCGAAGAGCGGGCAATTCCCACGCCGCAAGGCCAAGAAACAGAAAAAAACCAAGGTAAGACATGAATTTCTTCGACAATATCCACGAAACCCAGATCACCCGCCGTGTGCGTCAGCCGCGGCCGGCCCGGGGCGCGAAGGCCAAGCCCTTCGTTCCGCTCCACCGCCGGCTCTTCCCGGTCGACCATTCGCAGGGCGCGATCGCCCGCGCCGCAGTGCGCGAGGTCCTCGGCTGATCGCCGGGGCACATTCCACGGCTTCCGGGCCCCGGGGTTGCGCCTCGGGGTCCGCAGGCCCATATTGCCCGATGCTACAGTCGCAATCAGACGGTCTTTGGCGCTTTGCGGCTCCTTCTTCCTTCTCCTCGCCTCCGCAGCACGAGGTCCGCCCATCTGGGGCGCGCCGACCATAGAAGGAACCATCCAATGACCCAGCAGGGCACCGTCAAATTCTTCAACGCAGACAAGGGCTATGGCTTCATCGCCAGCGACAACGGCGGTCCGGACGCATTCGTCCACATCACCGCCGTCGAGCGCGCCGGTCTGCGCACGCTGAACCAGAACCAGCGCGTCACCTACGACCTCGAGCCCGACAAGAAGGGCAAGATGGCCGCGGTCAACCTTCAGGCCGAATAAGGCTTTTCGCGGCGTCGCGGGCCCCCGGGTCCGCGGCGCCGCTCTATTTCCTCCCGCGGGAGACTGACATGGCGAAGCTCGCCGAATCCTACCGCGAATATGCCGCCAAGGCCCAGGCCGACGCGGCCGCCGCCACGCTCGACAACGTCCGCGACCGCAATCTGCGCGCGGCCGATGCCTGGCTCCAGATGGCGGACCGCCACGAGCGCACCGAGCGCGCGCGCGCCGAGCGCGAGGGCACCCCGGCCGTCACCGACTGAGCCGGCGGCGCCGGCTCGCCGGTGCCTCAGCCAGCCACCCGGTTGGCGACCAGATCGTCCACCACCGCCGGATCGGCGAGCGTCGAAGTGTCGCCCAGGTTGGCGACGTCTCCCTCGGCGATCTTGCGCAGAATCCGCCGCATGATCTTGCCGCTGCGGGTCTTGGGCAGCCCGGGGGCGAACTGGAGCGCGTCGGGAGCGGCGATCGGCCCGATCTCGCTCCGCACCCAGTCCCGCAGTTCCTTGCGGAGTTCCTCGCCGGCCGCGCAGCCCGCGTTGAGCGTGACATAGGCGTAGATGCCCTGCCCCTTGATGTCGTGCGGCATGCCCACGACCGCCGCCTCGGCGACCTTGGGGTGGGCCACCAGCGCCGATTCGACCTCGGCGGTGCCCATCCGGTGCCCCGAGACGTTGATCACATCGTCCACCCGGCCGGTGATCCAGTAATAGCCGTCCGCGTCCCGCCGGCACCCGTCGCCGGTGAAATATTTGCCGGGGTAGGTGGTGAAATAGGTCTGGAAGAAGCGGGCATGATCTCCCCACACCGTCCGCATCTGCCCCGGCCAGCTTTTGGCGATGACCAGATTCCCCTCGGTCGCGCCGTCGAGGACATTGCCCTCCGGATCGACGATCTGCGGATCGACGCCTGGAAAGGGCAAGGTGGCCGATCCGGGCTTGAGCGCAGTCGCTCCGGGCAGCGGGGTGATCATGTGCCCGCCGGTCTCGGTCTGCCACCAGGTGTCGACGATGGGGCAGCGCCCCTCGCCGACGACGTCGTAATACCAGCGCCACGCCTCAGGGTTGATCGGCTCGCCGACGGTGCCGAGCAGCTTGAGCGATTTGCGGCTGGTGGCAGTGACGAACTGGTCCCCCTCCCGCATCAGGGCGCGGAGCGCCGTGGGGGCAGTGTAGAGGATCTCGACCTGGTGGCGGTCCACCACCTGCCAGATGCGGCTCGCGTCGGGCCAGTTCGGGACTCCCTCGAACATCAGCGTCGTCGCCCCGTTGGCGAGCGGTCCGTAGACGATGTAGCTGTGCCCGGTCACCCAGCCGATGTCGGCGGCGCACCAGTAGATCTGGCCGGGGCGGTAATCGAACACCAGCTCATGGGTCATCGCCGCCCACAGCAGATATCCGCCGCTGGTGTGGAGCACGCCCTTGGGCTTGCCGGTCGAGCCTGAGGTGTAGAGGATGAACAGCGGGTCCTCCGCCCCCATCGGCTCGGCGGGGCAGTCGGCCGAGACCAGCGCCGCGGCCTCGTCGTACCAGACGTCCCGGCCGGGCTGCATCGCCACCTCTCCGCCGGTGGCGCGGACGACGATGACCTTTCTGAGCGCCGGGGCGAGCGCTGCCGCCGCGTCGACATTGGCCTTGAGCGGCACCCGCTTGCCGCCGCGCCGCCCCTCGTCGGCAGTGACCAGCACGTCGCTGTCGCAGTCGGTGATGCGGTTCGCCAGGCTGTCGGGCGAGAAGCCGCCGAAGACGACCGAGTGGATCGCCCCGATCCGAGCGCAGGCGAGCATGGCGAACGCCGCCTCGGGGATCATCGGCATGTAGATGGTGACGCGGCTGCCCTTCCCGACCCCCTGCGCCTTGAGCACGTTCGCGAAGCGGCAGACCTCTTCGTAGACCTGGAGGTAGGTGAAGCGCCGCGGCGCCTCGCCGGGCTCGTCGGGCTCCCAGAGGATCGCCATATCCCCGCCGCGGCTGGCGAGGTGCCGGTCGAGGCAATTGGCGGCGACGTTGAGCTTGCCGTCGGCGAACCAGTTGATGTGGAAGTCGGCTTCGTCGAACGACCAGTCGCCCGCCATCTCGGGGCGCTTGATCCAGTCGAGCCGTTTCGCCTGCTCCAGCCAGAAGCTCCCCGGATCGGCCAGGCTCCGCCCGTGGAGCCTGGCATATCCCTCGGCATCGACGCGCGCGCTGCGCGCCCATTCCGCGGGCACCGGGTACAGATCGTCGGACATCGCGCTCTCCTCGGCGGCGCTTCTAGGTCGGGCGCGGCGGGTTCTGCAAGGCGGGCGAGAGCGAAACTCTGGATGATACAAGTTGCGACAAGTTTTCGATGGAACTCGTTGCCGCTCCGAACCATCTTGCAGCCCATGGCCAATCGCCCGCCGATCCTGAGCGTGTCCCTCGTGCTGCTGCTCGCAGCCTGCTCCACCGGACCCGACTACCGCCCCGGCAGCCCTGCCGAGCTCGGCGTACCCGAAGGCTATTCGGTCCCCGCCGACCAGCGCGCGGCTGAGGATCTGACACGCTGGTGGAACAGGTTCGACGATCCGATGCTCGGTTCGCTGGTCGAGCGCGCGCAATCGGCAAACCTCGACGTGGCACAGGCAGTCACTCGGCTGCGGCAGGCCCGCGAGTCGCTGGTCCAGGCCCGCTCCAGCCTCTTTCCCAATATCGGTGCTTCGTTCGGCACGTCGCGGAGCGAACCGCTGCGTGGCGCCTCGACCACGGTGACGCTTCCGGACGGCAGCGTGACTTCCTTCTCGCAGGGCGGCAACAGCAGCTTCTCGCTGGGCGCGGACGCCAGCTACCAGGTCGATCTGTTCGGCGGCGTCGCCCGCAGCGTCGAGGCGGCGCGCGCGGGCTATGAGGCTTCCGGCTTCGATTATGCCACCGTGCTGATCTCGATCGAAGCCGAGACCGCGCGCAACTATGTGCTCGCCCGCGCCGCCCAGGCGCAGCTCGCCAATGCCCGCGAGACGCTGGCGATCCAGGAGGACAATCTCCAGATCGCCCAGTGGCGCGTGCAGGCCGGACTCGTCTCGTCGATCGACCAGGAGCAGGCGCGCGCGCAGCGGGCGCAGACCGCCGCCACCATCCCCACGCTCGAGACGAACTACAACGGCTTCGTCTCGCGCCTAGGCGTGCTCACCGGCCAGGCGCCGGGCGCGCTCAAGGCCGAGCTCGAAGCCGTCAAGCCGATCCCGCGCGGGCCAGCGAGCGTCGCCGCCGGCATCCCCGCCGATTCGCTCCGCCAGCGCCCCGATATCCGCTCCGCCGAGCGCAACCTCGCCGCCGCCACCGCGCAGATCGGCGTCGCTACTGCGCAGCTCTATCCGGCACTGTCGATCGGCGGCAGCATCGATACCGGCGCGAGCGCGATCGACGCGCTGTTCGACACGATCACCGGCCGGCTCTTCGCCAACATCGCCCAGACGATCTTCGACGGCGGCCGCACCCGCAGCCAGGTCCGCTCGGCTCAGGCCGCAGCCGACGGCGCCTTCCTCGCCTACAAGCAGACCGTGCTCACGTCGCTCGAGGAGATCGAAAATGCGATCGTCGCACTCGACGCCGCCAAGCGCCGGGAGGCGGAGTTCCGCGTCGCCTTCGATGCCGCGAACAACCAGGCGATCTTCGCCCGGATGCAATATCGCACCGGCCTCACCGATTTCCTGACGCTGATCCAGAGCGAGAGCTCGCTGCTCTCGGCGCGCAACGGCATCGTCCAGGCGCAGTCGGACCAGTCGACCGCGCTCATCCAGCTCTATCTCGCGCTCGGCGGCGGGTGGGACAGCAGCACCGTCCCGCAAGCCCCCGCTCCGACCCTCTCCACTGCAGGCAGCACCGCCGATGGCAACTGATCCCAACGCCAATCTCGACGAATTCCTCGGCACCCCGGCGCGCCCCTGGTGGCGGCGCTGGCTCAAGTGGATCATCATCGGCGCTGTGGTGCTGCTCGCGGTACTGGCGCTCGGCCGCTTCTTCTTCGGCGGCAGCGCCGCGCCGCAATATTCCACCGAGGAAGTCGAGCGCGGCGCGCTGACCGTCACCGTCTCGGCCACCGGCAAGCTCGCGCCGACCAACCAGGTCGACGTGGGTTCCGAGCTTTCGGGCCTGGTCGAGACCGTCACCGTTGACGTCAACGATCGTGTCATCAAGGGCCAGCCGCTCGCGGTGCTCGATACCTCGCGCCTCGACGACGAGATCACCCAGAGCCGGGCGTCGCTCAGCGCCAACCAGGCGCAGGTCGGTCAGGCGCAGGCGACCGTCGCCGAAGCGCAGGCGCAGCTCGCACGCATGGAGGAAGTCAGCCGGCTGTCGGGCGGCCGCGTCCCCGCCAAGGTCGAGATGGAGCAGGCGCGCGCCGCCGTACAGCGCGCCGTCGACGCGCTCCGCGCCGCCCAGGCGAACGTCGTCTCCGCGCGCGCCGCGCTCTCCTCCTCCGAGACCCAGCGCTACAAGGCGGTGATCCGCTCGCCCGTCAACGGCGTGGTGCTCGCCCGCCAAGTCGAGCCCGGCCAGACCGTCGCCGCCTCGTTCAACACGCCGACGCTGTTCGTCATCGCCGAGGACCTTTCGGCAATGGAGCTCGAAGTCGCGATCGACGAAGCCGACGTGGGCTCGGTCAAGGAAGGCCAGCTCGCGAGCTTCACCGTCGATGCCTTCCCCGGCGAGACTTTTCCCGCGACGATCACCCGTGTCGATCTCGGCTCCAATCTCTCGGCGCAGAGCAGCACGTCGAGCAGCACCAGCACCTCGACCACTGCCAACCAGGTCGTCTCCTATGCCGCGACGCTGAGCGTCACCAATCCCGAGCAGAAGCTGCGCCCGGGCATGACCGCCACTGCCGAGATCATCACGCGCGCCAGGCCCAATGTGCTGCTGGTGCCCAATGCGGCGCTGCGCTTCCGCCCTGCCGCGACGGACGGTCAAGCCGCGAGCAGCGGCCAGGGCGGCATCGCCGGTGCGCTCGTCCCGCGGCGCCGGCGCGGCAACGAGGCCGAAAAGTCGGCCACGATGCGCCGCGGCGCGACCCAGACCGTCTACATCCTCGGCGAGGATAGCCAGCCGCGCCCAGTCCAGGTCACCACCGGCGACACCAACGGCACCGTCACCGAAGTCACCGGCGGCGATCTCAAGCCCGGCATGCAGGTCATCACCGGCCAGCTCGCCGCGGGCGGCACCCAGCGCAAGGCAGGCAGCGGCCAGCGCCGCCAGGGCGGCGGCGGTCAAGGCGGTGGCGGCCAGGGCGGCGCATCGAAGGGCGGCGCCGCCAGCGGAGGCCCGAGTGGCGGCTAGCGATCCGCCCCTCATCCAGCTCCGCCGCGTGACCAAGGTCTATGGCGAGGGCCCGACTGCCTTTCCGGCGCTGAAGGGCATCGACCTCGACATCCAGGCCGGCGATTTCGTCGCGGTGATGGGCCCCTCGGGCTCGGGCAAGTCGACGACGATGAACATTCTTGGCTGCCTCGACGTGCCGACCAGGGGCGAGTTCCGATTCAAGGGCGTGCATGTCGAGAAGCTCGAGCGCGATCAGCGCGCGCTGCTCCGGCGCAAGTACCTCGGCTTCGTCTTCCAGGGGTTCAACCTGCTCGCACGCACCTCGGCGCTGGAGAATGTCGAGCTTCCCCTGCTCTACCGTGGCGATCCCAAGAAGGAGCGGCGCGAGGCGGCGATGGCGGCGCTCGACAAGGTCGGGCTCAAGGAATGGTGGGACCATACCCCGGCCGAGCTCTCGGGCGGGCAGCAGCAGCGCGTCGCGATCGCCCGCGCGATCGTCACCAACCCCGCCGTGCTCCTCGCCGACGAACCCACCGGCAACTTGGATTCGGAGCGTTCGATCGAGATCATGAAGCTGCTCACCGATCTCAACGCGACGAGCGGCATCACCGTGCTGATGGTCACCCACGAGCCCGACATGGCTGCCTTCGCGCGCACCATCGTCCACTTCAAGGACGGGCTGGTCGAGCGGATCGACACCAGGCACGCCGCAGGGGAGGCGGTGGCGTGAGCGCACCCGCATACTTCCACTTCTCCCCTCCCGCTTGCTTCTCCCCTCCCGCTTGCGGGAGGGCCCGGGGGTGGGCGCCCGCTCTCCAATTGCCGGACCGCTGGAGGATGGCGGGCGCCCACCCCCCAGCCCCCTCCCGCAAGCGAGAGGGGGAGCGATAATGCTCGGCACCACCTTCTTCCTCGCGATCCGCTCGATCTTCCGCCACAAGCTGCGCTCGTTCCTGACGACGCTGGGCATCATCATCGGCGTCGCCGCGGTGGTCGCGATGGTGACCCTCGGCAAGGCGACCACCAAGGCCGCCCAGGACCAGGTCGCGAGCCTCGGCACCAACATCCTCCAGGTCCGCCCCGGCCAGGGCTTCGGCCGCGGCGGCGGCGGCCCGCGGCCGCCCGATTTCAAGCAGGAGGATGTCGACGCGGTCGCGCGGCAGGTGGCGGGCGTCACCGCCGTCGCGCCCCAGGCGCAGTCGACCGGCACTGCGATCTACCAGGGCGCAAACTGGTCGACGACGATCAACGGCACCACCGGCGACTATTTCACCGTCCAGCCCTGGCCGCTCGTCTCGGGCCGCAATTTCACGCGCCAGGAGGAGCAGGCAGGCAAAGGCGTGTGCATCATCGGCAACACGGTGCGCACCAATCTCTTCCGCGGCGGCGAGGCGGTGGGCGAGCGCATCCGCCTCAACGGCATCTCGTGCGACGTGATCGGCGTGCTCTCCACGCGCGGCCAGGGCGGGTTCGGCGATCAGGACGACGTCGTCATCATGCCGATCAAGCAGGTCCAGCGCCGCTTCACCGGCAACCGCGACATCCGGCTGATGCTGGTCGGCGTCGATCCGGCCTATGAAACCGGGCAGGTGCAGGAATCGATCAAGCAGGTGCTGCGCGAGCGGCGCAACATCACCGGCGGCAAGGAAGACGATTTCAACATCTTCGACACTGCCCAGATCAGCCAGGCGCTCACCGGCATCACCACCCTGCTCACGTCGATCGTCACCGCAGTGGCGGCGATCAGCCTGGTGGTGGGCGGCATCGGCATCATGAACATCATGCTCGTGTCGGTCACCGAACGGACGCGGGAGATCGGCATCCGCCTGGCGATCGGCGCCGTGGCGCGCGAAGTGCTGATGCAATTCCTGATGGAGGCGGTGGTGCTCTCGTGCCTCGGCGGCCTGGTCGGGCTGCTGGTCGCGCAGCTCGTCGTGCTGATCCTCGCACCGCTGATGCAGGTGCAATGGATGTTCGATCCGCAGATCAACGTCATCGCCTTCCTCGTCTCGGCGCTGATCGGCGTGGTCTTCGGCTATTTCCCCGCCCGCCGCGCCGCCAGCCTCAACCCGATCGACGCACTGCGGCACGAATAAGGACGGGCGCGGACCGCGCGGGTTCACGCCCCCCGCAGGCCCGCTATGCCGCGGCGGATTTCGCCACTGCCGCGCGCGCGGTCAGCTTGCGCACCATCTCGCGCACTTCGGCAGGGGTGTTGCCGGTGACGACTTCGACATAGCCGATGCCCGCCCGGCGCAGCGCTTCCTTTTTCACGGCGTCCCGGGCGGCGGTCTCGGCGCCGAGGTGATGGCCGCTGCCCTGAAATTCGATTGCGTGGAGCGGCCTACACTCGGCATCCACGATAAGTAGGTCGACTCGCTTGGCGTTGATGGCCCAGAAGGCGTCCTTGTCGTCGCTCCACAGTATCTCGCCGAGCGACACCTGGCCCATCGCCCGCCACCCGGGACTTTCCTCCGCCAGCACCTTGTCGATGCACGCGAGCAGCCGGCGCTCCGGCTTGTTCAGCAGCGCCCGCGGCTTGAAGTGCGCATCCATCACCCGGCGCAGTTGCTCGGCGGCGTCCAGCGTCGCGCGCTCCGGCACGGCTCTGGGCGAGCCGCTGCGATTTGGCGCGAGCCTGCCCTTGTTCGCATTGCGGCCACGCCAATAGGCCCGGCGCTCGGCGCTATGTTGCCCCTCTACGAGCCGCTCGACCGAAATCCCGATCACCGCTCCCACCGCAAGGATCAGGAGCAGCAACAGCGGCTGTGCAAGCAGAGAATCGAAACCGGCAAGCATCCATGAAATGCTGTCAGAGACGGTAAGAAAAGGGTAAATCACGATGTGCAAAGGCCAAGACCGCGGCGGTGGCGGACTGTTCGCTACTGCCGATCATCCCCTGACTTCTTGATCTCACGCGGAGGCGCGAAGGCGCGGAGAGAAGAAGGTTGTTCGCGCAGAGGCGCAGAGGACGCAAAGCGGTTCCAGCCGCGAAAGCGGCAGGAATCCTCGAAGCGAGCAATCGAAGCCGCTGCCGCGGCACGCTCGAACTCGAAAAGGCGTCATCCCTTCGCGCCTTCGCGTGAACGAACTTCTTCCTCTCTGCGCCCTCTGCGCCTCCGCGCGAACACAAAGCTACTGCACCGCCGGGCACCCCGCCCCCTGATGGATGCGCGAAAGCCACAGCACGCGGAAATATCTCCTGCGCCCATTTCAAAATAGGATTTCGCCTGCTCCATCCTTTCGGATGGAAAGCCAGCCCATCGCTCCGCCGCCGCCCGCGCGTCCCGCGCCCGCGGCTCCTGCCCCCAGCCGTCCGGCCGCACCGCCGATGCGCGCGCAATGGACGCCTGCCAAACAGCGCATCTTCCTCGCCGCGCTGCTCGAAACCGGCAGCGTCACGCGTGCCGCCCAGGCGGCCGGCATGTCGCGGACGAGCGCGCAACGCTTGCGCCGGCGGCTCGCCGGGACGCCGTTCGACCAGCTCTGGGATCAGGTGCTCGCGCAACACGCGCGGCGCATGGTCAATCCGTTCGCTCCCGAAGCCCAGCCCGCCGCGCGCGAGCCGCAACGCTGATGCATGGCCGCGTAGCCGCTGCGCCGGTGCCGCTTACCTGCCGCGTACCTGCCGCGTTGGTGCCGAGTGGGTGCGGCTTCAGCGCCGCGCGGACGCCGCGTCAGTGCCGCGTGGATGCAGCCTCGGCGCCGCGTAGATGCTGCGTCCCCGCCGCGTCCCTGCCGCTTCGCCCGGAATCACGCGTATCGAGTCAACCGCAGTCAACCGCCGCCCCGCCTCATTACATCTGCAGCGTCACCACCACCGGGAAATGGTCCGAAGCCCACACTTTCCCCGCATGGTCGGTCAGCGTCTCGGCCGATCGCGCCGTGAAGCCCTTCACGAAGATCGCGTCGATGCGTTTGCCCGGCGTGCCGGTGAAGCCGTGGAAGGTCGCCTCGGGCCCCTCGCTCTTCGGTGCCGCCGCGCGCGCATCGGCCAGCGCACCCGCCAGCCGCTTCCACGCCGCGCTCTCGGGCGTGGTGTTGAAGTCGCCGGTCAGCACCGTCGGCAGGTCGGCGCCGGGCAGCTTGTCGAGCTGCGCGACGATCAGCGCCGCGCCCTTCTCGCGCGCGGCATCGTCCTCGTCGCGGTACGGGAAATGCGTGTTGAGCAGGCGGAAGCGGCGGCCCTTGTCCTCGCCTTCGCCGATTCGCTCGAAGATCGCCCAGGTCACGTTGCGCGGCAGCGGATGGCCCCAGCTGATGCTCCCGGGCACTTCGGGCGTGTCGGAAAGCCAGAACTGGCCGTGCTGCACCACGCGCAGCCGCCTGGTGTCGTAGAGCACGCCCATATGCTCGTCGTCGTGCCCGCCGCGCCGGTCGATCCCGAACCAGGCATAGCCGGGCAGCCGCGCGATCAGCTCGTCGCCCTGGCGCTGGAACATCTCCTGCGTGCCGATCACGTCGGGCGCCGTGCGGCGGATCGCTTCGGCCGCCAGATCGCGCCGCGCTTCCCACACATTGGCGCCGTCGCCCTCGGCCGGATAGCGCACGTTGAAGCTCATCACCTTGAGCGGCTGCGCGATCGCGGGCGCCAGCGTCGAGAAGGCGAGCAGCAGCCCGGCGATCAGCCGGACGAGCGTCGAGGGGCGGAGCGGATGCGGGGAGCGAAGCGATTCCATGGCGCATCTGGTAAATCGCTGCGCCGCGAAGTCGACCCCGATCGTCGTCCCGACGGAAAAATCCGGCAGGCGCCGGCCTTGGGCAGGGCCGGAGAATACTCCGGAATGGCGGCAATCGGTTCCTTGCTTGTTCTTGCCGGATTACATGGCTGCGCTCTCGAGACCGCGGCGATACCGGGCCCCGGCCTTCGCCGGGGAACCGGTTCGGATCGAATGAATCCCGTTCTAGCCTTGGTCGGGAGCCGGTTCGGGGGTTGGTGCGGGGGAAGGCTCCGGTTCGGGTTGGGGGGCGGGCGCTGGCGGAGGCGCCGGCGCGGCAGCCGGCTTGCGCCGGGCCATGCTCGCCGCGACTTTCCATGCACCGATCACCACGCCCGCCACCAGCAGCACGTTGGCGCTCAGCAGCAGCACCAGCATCAGGATGATCGCCGAAGTGCTCTCTTGGTCGAGCAGCCGGCGCAGCTCCTCGCCGTGGCGGCCGGTATAGACTGCCTGGCGATAGTCGCCGCGGAACGGGCGGACGAGCTCCTGCACGCGCGCAGATGGATTGAGCGGAATGACGATCCGGTCGATCCTCTCGCCCTCCGCGGCCGGCATGTTGGTGCTCAGCACATGGTTTTCCGCGACCACCCAATAGCTGATCGCCGAAATGCTGCCGATCAGCACCGTGCCGATCACCAGCGCCGCGGCCATGGTGCGCTTCATCTTCTGGATCGACGGGCCCAGCATCACCACCGAAAGCAGCACGGCAAGGCTGACGAAGAAGCTGAGCGCCTTGACGATCTGGGACAGGCTCGGCGGAATGTCGACCAGCCCGAAGAGCAGCGCGATCGCCGGGAACAGGCTGAGCAGCGCGGCCAGCCCCTTGATGAGCCTGCCGGTGGCGTCGAGCTGGGCATCTACTGCGGGCATGCGAGCCTCACGGGATCGGAGGAAGTATCGACGAAGGTCCGGCTGACGCGCGACGCCAGGCGCAGGCTCCCTCCGCATTCCGGAATGAACACATAAGAGTCACCAAGTAGGACCGCGACATGCTCGTCGATCTGCCACGGACCATAAGCGCCCGAGCTCTGGATGAATTGCCGCTTGGCCGCGTCGGTCGTCCCGGCAGACGCATAGAAGTCGGAGCGCAGATAATGGAATTGCGAGACGCCCGTTCCCTGCACCAGCACCCGCAGCTGCGATCTTTCCGGCTCGGGGGCCGGTTCCGGCGGGGGTGCGGTCTCGGGCACCCACTCGGGCGGCGGTTCCGCGCCGGTTTCGACCGGGGCCTCGACCGCGGAACGTGCGCAGCCAGATATCGCCACGGCAGCAGCCAGAACGACGCCTATCACTATTGGCTTTGATCTCGGCGACACCTCAACCCCCTTTTTGAAGTCCGCGCTGGAGACTTTAGATTATTTATCAGCGGAAAATACAACCATTGCCCGTTTCACCTCTTTGACTTGTCCCGCTTCGAGAAAAGGACGGAATTACAAGGAGCGGAGCCGGCCCGATGAACCCATCCCTTCGCCTACGCATTCCGGTCTCGAAAGGAGCGCAGCCATGTTCGTCGCCGCCTATTGGTGGAAGGTTCATCCCGGCAAGGAGGCGCAGTTCCGCGCCGCCTGGCGCCGCGGCACCGAGCTGATCCGCCAGCGCTACGGCTCACTCGGCTCGCGCCTCCACCGCGACGCTGCCGCCGACGGGCTCACCCGCTTCATCGGCATCGCCGAATGGCCCGACCGCGCGACGTGGCAGCGCGCCTTCGACGCCAAAATGGCCTATGACGAGCCCGAAACCCGCGCCGCCTTCCTCGACGCGATCGCCGAAACTGCGCCCGAACCCATGCTCCTCCTCGAAGTCACCGACGACTTGCTGGACCGTGCGGAAGGAGCGGTCCCCTGAGCGCCCTGGCACGCACTTCCGCCGCCACCCGGAGAAGCCAGGCAGCGGCGGAAGCGCGCCGCGCCCCTAGCTGGTGATCGGGACCGCCGGGTTGATGTGGGTCTGCACGTCGAACGCCGCGGTGCCCTTGATCTTGCCGTTGAGCGTGCCCGAGGTCTTCGGCAGGATCGATCCGGCGTCGGCGAACCAGAAATAATGGCCGTTGACGCGATCCGGGAAGTTGGCGCCGAACATCCCCGCCACTTGGATCGGCGCCGAGAACTTCATCTTCTCGGTCTTCATCGTCGCCACCATGTCGACCTTCACCTGCGAATTGGGCGGCACGGTGACGGTCACGGTGGCGCTGGCGCCCTTGTTGACGGTGTTCGAGCCGGTCTGGCCCACGGTGGCGGAGACGTTGAACTGCATCCCCATCTGGAACACCCCCTCCAGCGTCACGCTCTCGCTGAACGTCATGCCTTCGGTCAGCGAGGTCGACCAGCCGGTGCTTTCGGACCAGCCGCCGTTGACGGTGAGCGAGATCGACGCGGGCTGGTCACCGTGGTTGTACGCGGTGTTGCTGCCCACGATCGCCTGGTCGGCTTCCTGACCGTCCTCGGTATAGGTGATCTCGCCCAGCGTCTTGTAGCAGAAATGGCCATATTGCTGGGTGATCGGCGGGTTCACCGCGTCATAATAGGTCGTGTCGTTGAGCGCGATCCCGTCGGGGTTCTTGTTGTAGATCGACTTGAACTTGTCGCGCACCGCGCTGGGGCTCGAATCCAGAGCCTGGAGATCGGACCAGACGAGATATTCCTGAGTAGCCATGCGATTTCCCTCCTGTCCGTGATGGACGCGCGGAGGAGAACAGCAGCGCCCCGCCGCGGCAATCGGGCCAGGGGTCAGTCGAATCCCTTTCGGTTGCGTCTGTGCCGACGCGCCCGAAACGGAGGTTTCCGGGGGAAGCGAGGGGCGCCGCGACGACGCCCCTCCCAAGGCTCACTGCACCGGAAAGCCGCGCCGCTTGAACAGCGCCTTCACGTCCGGATCGCGGCCGCGGAAGGCGCGGTAGGCCTCCTTGCGGTCGGTCTCGTTGCCGGTGGAGAGCAAAGTGGTGCGGAAGCGGTCGGCAGTCGCCTGGTCCCAGACGTTGCCGGTCTCCTCGAACGCCGCCCAGGTGTCCGCGTCCATCGTCTCGGACCAGAGGTACGAATAATAGCCGGCCGAGTAAGCATCGCTCGAGAAGAGGTGATTGAACTGCGGCAGCCGGTGCCGCATCACGATCTCCCGCGGCATGCCGATGCTCGCCAGTGTCTCGCGCTCAAATGCGTCGGGATCCGACACCGGCGTATCGCGGTCATGGAGCTTCATGTCGATAATCGCGGAGGAGAGATATTCCACCGTGTCGAAGCCCTGGTTGAACGTCTGGGCCTTCTCGATCTTGGCCACCAGCTCGGCCGGGATCGGCGCGCCGGTCTGGTAATGTTTGGCGAAGCGATTAAGCACCTCGGGCGTCAGCAGCCAGTTCTCATTCACCTGGCTCGGATATTCCACGAAGTCGCGCGGCGTGCCCGCCAGCCCCGGGTAGTAGACGTTCGAAAGCAGGCTGTGCAGCGCGTGGCCGAACTCATGGAAGAGCGTGGTCGCGTCGTCGAGACTGATCAGCGTCGGCTGCCCCGCGCCGCCCTTGGTGAAATTGTTGTTGTTGCTCGCAAGCACGATCCGCTCGCCGAGCAGGCCCGACCGGCCGCGGTAGCTGGTCGCCCAGGCGCCCGAGCGCTTCCCCGAGCGGGCGAAATTGTCGAGGTAGAAGATGCCGACGGTGCTTCCGTCCTTGCGGCTGGTGACCAGGAAGGTGCGCACATCGGGCTGGAAGACCGGGATCGTCCCCGTATTCTCCTTGAAGTCGAGCCCATAGAGCTGCCCCGCGGCCCAGAAGGCACCCTGCACGATCTGGTCGAGCTGCAGGTACGGCTTCACCTCGTTCTCGTCGAGGTCGTACTTCGCCTTGCGAACCTTCTCGGCATAGAAGCGATAGTCCCAGGGCTCGATCGTGATCTTGGCCCCTTCCCCCCTCTTTGCTTCGGCGTCGGCGAGCGCCTGCATGTCGGCCACTTCCTCGCGCACCCGCGCCACGGCCGCGGGCCACACCGCCATCATCAGTTTGGTGGCGTTCTCGGGCGTCTCCGCCATGGTGTCGTCCATCCGGTACCAGGCGTGGTTCCTGAACCCGAGCAGCTTGGCCCGCTCCTGCCGCAGCTTGAGGATGTCGGAGATCACGGCATTGGTATCGTTGGCGTCGCCATTGTCGCCGCGGTTGACGAACGCCTTGTAGACCTTCTCGCGCAGCGCCCGGTTGGTCGCATACATCAGGAAGGGCTGCACCGACGAACGGGTGTTCTTGATCGCCCATTTGCCCGCGGCACCGCGTGCCTTGGCTTCCTCGGCCAGGCTCGCCTTGAAGCTGTCGGAGAGCCCCGCAAGATCCGCCTCGCTGTCGAGGAGGATCGCGGTCTCTTCGTCTGCCAGCACGCGGCGGCTGAACTCGGTATAGGCCTGCGCCAGCGCCTGGTTGATCCGCTTGACCTCGGCCTTGCCCGCTTCGTCGAGCAACGCGCCCGAGGTCACATAATCGCGGTAGGTCCGCTCGAGCAGCCGCATCTGCTTGGCGTCGAGCCCCGCATTGGCGCGAGCGTCGTATACTGCTTTCACGCGGGCGAACATCTTGGGATCGAGGCTCATCTCGGTGAAGAAGGCCGAGAGTTTCGGGCTCCACTCCTTGGCGATCGCCTGCACTTCGGGCGTGGCGAGGTTGCTCTGGTAGACGCCCCAGATCGCGAACAGCCGGCTCATCTGCTCGCCCGAGCGCTGATCGGCCTCGATCGTATTGGCAAAGGTCGGCGCGGCGGGATTGTCGCGGATCGCGTGCATCTCGGCGCGCGCCTTCACCATCGCCGCTTCGAACGCCGCGGGGAACATCGCCGGCGTCACCTTGTCCCACGGCGGCACTCCGTCGAACGGCCCGGTCCATTCGGCGAGCAGCGGCGCGGGATCGACAGCCGGGGTTGCAGGGGCGGACGCGGGAACGGTCTGGGTCTGCGGCATTGCGGCTCCGAAGGCAGGTGCAGCGGCGAGCGCCGTGGTCGCGATCAACGCGAGGCGCAGCTTGTGGATCATCGAAAATTCCCCCGGGCGTGCTTTAGGATGCCAGCACACTAGGCAGGCTGCGCCGGAAGGCAAGCGTGTCAGAGAACGGATTGACTCTGGAGCGGATAGGAACAGAATAGGAACATTGTCGTTCCCGAGTCGTGAGTATCCGCTGCCGCCCTATGGCCGATCCTGCCGTCCTTGCCCAGCTTCGCGAGCAATTGCGCGCGGTGGAAACCAAGGGTTTCCGCCGCCGTCCGGCGCTGCCGTTCGGGCTGGAGGCGATCGATTCGCGGCTCGCCGACCGCGGCCTGCGGCTCGACGCGCTCCACGAAGTCGCGGCCGGCACGAGCGACATGGCCGATGATTGCGCGGCCACTTTGTTCCTCGCGGGGATCGCCGCGCGCGCCTGGGGCCCGGTGCTGTGGGTGGTCCGGCGGCGCGACCTGTTCGCGCCGGGGCTCGCCCAGGTCGGGCTCGACCACAAGAGGCTGATCTATGCCGAGGCGGCCGACGATGCCGAGCTGCTCGCGATCATGGAAGAGGGACTGCGCCACCGCGGACTCGGCGCGGTGATCGGCGAAGCCAAGCGCGCCGACATGACTGCAACGCGCCGGCTCCAGCTCGCTGCCGAGGGCGGGCGGACGATCGCACTGCTGCTGAAGCGCGCCGCGCGCGAGGGCAGCGATCCGATAGCCGCGCCTTCGGCGGCGGTGACGCGCTGGCGCGTGACCTCGGCACCGTCGACGCCGCTGCCGGTGGAGGGTGTCGGGCGGGCGCGCTGGCGGCTGGCATTGGCGCGGCAAAAGGGGGGCGAGGGTTTCGAGATCGAAGTGGAGGCATGCGATGCAACGGGTCGCTGCGCTCTTCCTGCCCCAATGGCCGATCGATCGGCTGCGGCGGGTCGAGCGGCGCGCGCACGCGCAGCCTGAGTCCTTTGCCCCCCTGCCCGTGCAGCTTCCCGCGCGGAGCGGCGGCTGGCGCCCCGGCGCGCGCTGGGCACAGGAGGACTTAACTGCGGGCCAGGCAAGTCTCTTATCCTCCCCCGCCAGGGGGAGGTGGCAGCCGCAGGCTGACGGAGGGGGCGGAAGCGCAACGATAGCTCGTCGCCACCCTCCCCCTCCGACGCGCTCCGCGCGCCACCTCCCCCTGGCGGGGGAGGATAGGCCGCCCCTCATCACCACGATCCGCAACGGCAACCGCATCGAGATCGCCGCCGCCTGCCCCGTCGCGCAGGCGCTGGGGCTCAGGCCGGGCATGGCAGTCACCCAGGCGCGCGCGCAGGTGCCGGGACTCGACATCCGTCCGGCTGATCCGGAAGGCGATCTCGCAGCACTCCACCGCCTCGCCATCCTCGCCGCCCGCCGATGGTCGCCGATCGTCGCGCTGACCGGCAGCGACGGGCTGTTCCTCGATCTCACCGGCACCGCGCATCTGTTCGGCGGCGAGGAAGCCATGGCACGGCGCATCGTTCGCCTGCTCGCCCGCGCCGGCTTCACTGCGCGGATCGCCATCGCCGACACCCCCGGCGCCGCCTGGGCGCTCGCGCGCCACGCGGGACGCCGGACAATGCTCTGCCCTCCCCGCGAACAGGCCCGGGCACTCGCAGACCTCCCCACACCCGCGCTGCGCATCGAAGAATCCGCAGTCGAGCTGCTCCGCCGCCTTGGCATCGAGCGGATCGGCCAGCTCGCCGCGATGCCGCGCGCCCCGCTCGTCCGCCGCTTCGGCGCGGAGACGGTGTTGCGCATCGACCAGGCGCTCGGCCGCATGCCCGAGCCGCTCGACCCGGTGATCCCGCCCGAGGCCATCGCCACGCACCAGCGCTTCGCCGAGCCGATCGCCACTGCCGAGGCGATCGCGCATTGGCTGGGCGTGCTCGTTCCCCGGCTCGCTGCCGCGCTGGAGGCCCAGGGGCTGGGCGTCCAGGCATTGGAGTGCATCGCCGAGCGAATCGACGGCCTTCCCCAGCGCATCCGCATCGGCCTCGCCCGCCCCAACCGCGATCCCACGCACCTGCTTCGCCTGCTCAAGCGCCGGATCGAAGATGTCGAGCCGGGCTATGGCATCGATGCGATCGCTCTCCACGTCCGCCGCGCCGCGCCCCTCGGGCCCCAGCCGGTGCTCGAACGGCTCGACGAGGAGGCGGCGCCCGACATCGCCACGCTGGTCGACACGCTCGCGACGCGGATCGGCCAGGCCGCCATGTGGCGGATGCGCCCGGTGGAGAGCGACGTGCCCGAGCGCAGCAGCGCCCGCGCGCCCGTGCTCGATCCGCCCGAACGCGGCGCGCTGCGCGGCAGGCGCGACGATGTCCGCCAGCTCGATCGCAATCCGCCTTTGCCGCCCTGGCACCCCGGCTGGCCGCGCCCGGCGCGGCTGCTCGCCCGGCCCGAACGCCTCGATCATGTCATGGCGGAGCTGCCCGATCACGCCCCGCGCCGCTTCACCTGGCGCGGACGGCCGCACCGCGTGGTGCGTGCCGACGGGCCCGAGCGCATCCATGGGGAATGGTGGAAGCGCGACGCCGAGCGCGCGAGCGTGCGCGACTATTTCCGCGTCGAGGACGAGGACGGCCGCCGCTACTGGCTCTTCCGCTCGGGCGACGGCGAACGCCCGGTGACCGGCGATCTCAGCTGGTATCTCCACGGGGTGTTCGGATGACCTGGTCCGAGCTTCAGGTGACGAGCCATTTCTCGTTCCTGCGCGGCGCGTCCTCGCCGCAGGAGCTGTTCGCCGCCGCGGCGGTGATGGGCATGCCCGCGCTCGCCATCACCGATCGCAACTCGGTGGCGGGCGTGGTGCGCGGGCTGGTCGCGGCGGAGGAGATCAGCGCGCAGGGCTATCCGATCCGGATGATCCCCGGTTGCCGGCTCGATCTCGTCGACGGAACCTCGCTGCTCGTCTGGCCCGAGGACCGGCCGGCGTGGAGCCGGCTCACGCGCCTCCTCACGCTCGGCAAGAGCCGCGCCGACGCGCAGCACGGCGAGAAGGGCAAATGCTTCCTCCATTGGGAGGATGTCGCCTGCCATGCCGAGGGGCTGGTCGGCGCGCTGGTGCCCGGACTCGACGATCCGGGCGACGATCTCGCGCTGCGCTGGATGGCGGACATCTTCGGCGAGCGCGGCCATGTCTGCCTCACCTGGCATCGCCGCCCGAACGATGCGCTGCGCATCCACGCGCTCGACGGCGCCGCGCGGCGCTTCGGCCTGACGCCGCTCGCCACCGGCGACGTGCTCTACCACCATCCCGACAACCGCATGCTCCAGGACGTGGTCACTGCGATCCGCGAGAAATGCACGATCGACGAATTGGGCTTCCGCCGCGAACGCAGCGCCGACCGGCACTTGAAGTCTCCGCAAGAAATGGCGCGCCGCTTCCGCGCCTATCCCGAAGCGCTGACCGCAGCGGAAGCGATCGTCGAGCGCTGTACCTTCTCGCTCAGGGAGCTGCGGCACCAATATCCCGATGAAGCCGTGTTCAACGGCAAGACCCCGCAGGAGGCGCTCGCCACGCTGGCCTGGAGCGGACTCAAGCAGAAGTTCGCCGGAAAACCCCCGCAGGCCTATCGCGATCTGCTCACGCACGAGCTCGGGCTCGTCGAGAAGATGGGCTATGCGCCCTATTTCCTCACCGTGAACTCGATCGTGCAGTTCGCGCGCAGCCAGCAGATCCTGTGTCAGGGGCGCGGCAGCGCAGCCAATTCGGTGATCTGCTTCGTGCTTGGCATCACCTCGATCGATCCGATCGAGCACCAGCTGCTGTTCGAGCGCTTCGTCTCGGAAGTACGCCACGAGCCGCCCGACATCGACGTCGATTTCGAACACGAGCGGCGCGAGGAAGTGATCCAGTGGATCTACGACAGCTATGGGCGCGACCATGCAGCGCTCACCGCAGTGGTCAGCCGTTACCGCAGCCGGGGTGCGCTGCGCGAAGTGGGCAAGGCGATGGGCCTGCCCGAAGACGTGACCGCGGCACTCTCCTCGCAGGTCTGGGGCTCGTCGAACCAGGTCGATGACGGCCATGCCGATTCGCTCAACCTCGACCGCAGCGATCACCGCCTGGCCCTGACGCTGGAGCTCGCACGCGCGCTGGTCGGCACGCCGCGCCACCTCTCGCAGCATCCCGGCGGCTTCGTGCTCACACGCGACGCGCTGCACGATCTGATCCCCGTCGAACCTGCCGCGATGGCCGAGCGCCATGTCGTCGAGTGGGAGAAGCTCGATATCGAGGAGCTGGGCTTCATGAAGGTCGATATTCTCGGCCTGGGCATGCTCGGCTGCCTGCGCCGCAGCTTCGATCTGCTCGCCGAGCACAAGGGCGTACACCTCACCCTGTCGTCCACCGTGCTGCAGAAGGACGACGGACCCACCTACGCGATGATCCAGCGTGCCGACACGCTGGGCACCTTCCAGATCGAAAGTCGCGCCCAGATGTCCATGCTGCCGCGGCTCAAGCCCGTCGACTTCTACGACATCACCATCCAGGTCGCGATCGTCCGCCCCGGGCCGATCCAGGGCAATATGGTGCACCCCTATCTCAAGCGCCGCGAGGTGCTGCGCGCCAATCCGGACGCGGACTTCGATTATCCTACCCCCGAGCTCAGGACGGTGCTCGCCAAGACGCTGGGCCTGCCACTGTTCCAGGAACAGGCGATGCAGGTTGCGATCGTCGGCGCCGGCTTCACCCCGACCGAAGCGGATGCGCTGCGCCGCGCGATGGCGACCTTCAAGGCGAACGGCACGATCGGCGAGTTCGAGCCCAAGCTGATCGCGGGCATGCTCGAGCGCGGCATCTCCGAGGAATTCGCCCGGCGCATGGTCGAACAGATCAAGGGCTTCAGCAACTACGGCTTCCCCGAAAGCCATGCCGCCAGCTTCGCCAAGATCGCCTGCGCCTCGTCGTGGCTCAAGTGCCGGCACCCGGACATATTCTGCGCGGCGCTGCTCAACTCGCAGCCGATGGGCTTCTACGCGCCCGCCCAGATCATCCGCGACGCGCGCGAACATGGTGTCGAAGCGCATCCGGTATGCATCAACGCCAGCGACTGGGATACTCGGATCGTCGCGGCCGGGCCCAACACCCGCCCCCGCCACGCCGGCTTCTGCGGCGAGGATGGCGATTGGGCGGCGCTGCTGCCGATCCGGCTCGGCATGCGCATCGTGCAGGGGCTGGCCGAGACCGATGCGATTGCGATCCTCGAGGCCCGGGCGGCGGGCGGGCCCTTCACTTCGGTCGAGCAACTCTGGCGCCGCTCCGGAGTGAAGCCGGCGGCGCTGGAGCGGCTGGCGCGTGCCGATGCCTTCCGGGCGCTCGGGCTCGACCGGCGCCAGGCCCTATGGGCCGTGAAAGCCTTGCGCGACACTCCCCTGCTCCTGCTGGCGGAAAGCGACACGCGCGCGGGAACTGTGCGCCCTGAAGCCGCCGAACCTCCGGTCGCGCTTCTCCCGCTCACTGCGGGACGGGAGGTGGTCGAGGATTATCGCGCCACGCAGCTCTCGCTGCGCAACCATCCCGTCCGCTTCCTGCGCGCGAGGCTGGCGGCGCGGCGGATCGTGCGATGCGGCGATCTTGTCCACCTGAAGGACGGCATGCCCGTCGAAGTGGCCGGGCTGATCCTCGTCCGCCAGCGGCCGGGCAGTGCCAAGGGCGTGGTGTTCGTGACGCTGGAGGATGAGACCGGCATCGCCAATGCCGTGCTCTGGAAGGACCGGTTCGAGGCGAACCGCCGCACCGTGATGTCCGCGACGATGCTCGCGATCCGCGGACGCGTGCAGCGCGAGGGGATCGTGATCCATGTCGTCGCCG
Source organism: Sphingomonas radicis (assembly GCF_051400635.1). NCBI lineage: Bacteria > Pseudomonadati > Pseudomonadota > Alphaproteobacteria > Sphingomonadales > Sphingomonadaceae > Sphingomonas > Sphingomonas radicis. The sequence continues at coordinate 1,111,962 of NZ_JBLFFG010000001.1, read as the reverse complement.
ATGCGATCACCGATTTGACGCCCTGGCTGCGGCAGGTGGGCGACCTGGAACTGCCCGATCCGGCAATGCCCGGCGACGGCGCCCACCACGGCAGCGAGATCGATCCACGCGATCGCCTCCCCGAACCCTGGCCGCCGCGGCGCAGCCTCAAGTCGCCCGATCTGATCCCGGTCCGCTCGCGCGATTTCCACTGAGGAGAACGACCATGATGTTTCCAACCGCAGGGGAATCGGTGGCCTGCCAGCAGATGCGCCGCGACGACCAGATGCTCTATTTCATGATCAAGCCCGATCCGGAGCAGGCCAAAGCGATCGACGGCCTACGGCGACAATATGATCTGGCGCGCAGATATGCCGCCGATCGTTTCCACATCACGCTCGTGCCCTTCGGAGACATCCGATTGATCTCGCCGGGAAATCTCGACCTCATCCGCCGCGCCGCCGCGTCGCTGCAGGCCGAGCCTTTCGACGTCGCGCTCAATCGGATCAGCGGCAACGCGCTCGTCGGCAGCAACATGCAGGCGCTGCGCGATTTTCAGCGCATGTTGGTGACCCGCCTCGACGCGGTCGGAATCGAGGCTCCGGATCGTGATTTCGATCCGCACCTGTCGCTGACCTATGAAGCGTGGCGGCAGCGCAATATTCGAGTCTCACCAGTCGTTTGGCGCGCGCAGGAACTCCTGCTCATCAACAGCATCCACGGCAAAGGTCATGAAACAGTGGACCGCTGGCCGCTGATCCCGCGCCAGCGCACGTTCGGCTTCTGACGGCGACCCGTTGGCGCTCGTGGCGTTTAGGCTCTAGGAGCCTCGCATGCTGCGCCTGTCCGGTCTGTCCCTGCCCCTCGATCACCCGCACGAAGCGATCCCCGAAGCCATTTGCCGCCGGCTCGGAATCGATCGCGCGGCGCTCAGGGACTGGACATTGTTCAAGCGCGGCAACGATGCACGCCGCCGCAACGCGATCCAGCTCGTCTACACCTTCGACATCGATCTCATCGACGAAGCCGAAGTGCTCGCGCGCTTCGAAGGCGACAAGGACGTCCGCCCGACGCCCGACATGACCTATCGCTTCCCGGTCCAGGCGCCTCAGGGCTGGTCGCGCCTGCGCCCGGTGGTGATCGGCGCCGGGCCATGCGGGCTGTTCGCCGGCCTGATCCTCGCGCAGATGGGGTTCCGCCCCATCATCCTCGATCGCGGCAAGATCGTGCGCGAGCGGACCAAGGACACCTGGGCCCTGTGGCGCCGCGGCCAGCTCGACCCCGATTCCAACGTCCAGTTCGGCGAGGGCGGCGCCGGCACCTTCTCAGACGGCAAGCTCTATTGCCGGGTCAAGGATCCGCGCTTCCTCGGCCGCAAGGTGCTCGAGGAGTTCGTCCGCGCCGGCGCACCCGACGACATTCTTTGGGAAGCGCACCCGCACATCGGCACCTTCCGCCTCGTCACCATGGTCGAGAGCCTGCGCGCGACGATCGAGGAACTAGGCGGCGAATATCGCTGGCAGACCCGCGTCGACGATATCGAGCTCGAGCGGCTCTCCGACCGCCGCCAGCAGGTGCGCGGGCTGCACCTCCACGATCTTGCCACGGGCGAAGCCAGCTTCCTCGAAGCCGACCATGTCGTGCTCGCGGTGGGCCACAGCGCCCGGCCCACCTTCGAGATGCTCCACCGCCGCGGCGTCCATATCGAGGCGAAGCCCTTCGCGATCGGCGTCCGCATCGAGCATCCGCAGAGCTGGATCGATCAGGCGCGCTTCGGCAAATGTGCGAAGCACCCGGATCTCGGCGCCGCCGCCTACAGCCTCGTCCACCACTGCGCGAACGGGCGGAGCGTCTACAGCTTCTGCATGTGCCCGGGCGGGCGCGTCGTCGCCGCGACTTCGGAGGAAGGCCGCGTCGTCACCAACGGCATGAGCCAATATTCGCGCGCCGAGTTCAACGCCAATTCGGGACTCGTCGTCGCGATCGATCCGGCGCGCGACTATCCGGGCGGGCCGCTCGCCGGGATCGAGCTCCAGCGCCATTGGGAAGATCTCGCCTTCGTCGCGGGCGGCTCCAACTATCACGCGCCGGGGCAAAAGGTGGGCGACCTGCTCGCCGGCCGCCCTTCGACGGCGCTCGGCGAAGTCATCCCCTCGTACAAGCCCGGCGTGACGATGACCGATCTGTCGCGCTGCCTGCCCGAGTTCGTGATCGAGGCGTTCCGCGAGGCGCTCCCCGTGTTCGGCCGCCAGATCCCGCGATATGATCATCCCGACGCCGTGATGACCGGCGTCGAGACGCGCACCTCCTCGCCGGTGCGCATCACCCGCGGCAAGGACCACCAGAGCCTCAACACCGAGCGGCTGTTCCCGGCCGGCGAGGGCGCAGGCTATGCCGGCGGCATCCTCTCCGCCGCGATCGACGGGATCAAGACCGCCGAGGCCGTGGCCCGGAGTATCGTGGAGCGTTGACGAGCCGATTTCGGCAAAGCTGAAACCTCCAAAGCCCCTCCCCTTCAGGAGCGTCAGGTCGGCCATGCCCCCGGCATGGCCTGAACAGCGCGGGGCGCTGTTCACCTGATGCTGGGTTGGGGTGGGGCCTGTCACAGATGACGGCCGGCAGGATGCGAGCGGGACGCTTGCAAAGTAGGATTTCGTTTGCTTCGCTCGTTCGGTGGCGTCAGGCCGCGCGCTCTTTGAAATTTGTCGAAACAAACGCGGTCTGCGCGTAAAACAATCTTACGAGATTGATCGCGTTTCCGTGAAAAGAGTCAAAACTGCGCGCCGAGCGGATGTCCCTTCCTCGATCCTCCCCCGCCAGGGGGAGGTGGCGCCGAAGGCGTCGGAGGGGGCGGATGCCAGGACGTGAGCGGCGTGATTCCTCCCCCTCCGCCATGCTTCGCATGCCACCTCCCCCTGGCGGGGGAGAATTGAAGGGATGCCCCGCCTCAGAGGCCGAACCTCTATCCCGCCTAGCCTCCCACCGTCTGCTCGATCACGCCGAAGATCGGGTGGTGCTTGTCATCCTCGGCCCAGATGCGCACGGTGTCGCCGGCTTTCAGGAACGGCGTCTGGGGTTTGCCGCCGCGGATCGTCTCGATCGTGCGGATCTCGGCGATGCACGAATAGCCCACGCCCCCCTGGCTCACCGGCTTGCCGGGTCCGCCGTCCGCGTCGCGGTTCGAGACGGTGCCCGATCCGATGATCGTCCCCGCCCCCAGCGCGCGCGTCTTGGCGGCATGGGCGATCAGCGTGCCGAAATCGAAGGTCATGTCCTCGCCGGCCTCGGCGCGACCGAAGGGTTCTCCGTTCAGGTCGACCATCAGCTTGCGGTGAAGCTTGCCGTCACGCCACCAATCGCCGAGTGCGTCGGGCGTCACGAACACCGGCGAGAAGGCGCTCGCCGGCTTGGACTGAAAGAAACCGAAACCCTTGGCGAGCTCGCCCGGGATCAGGTTGCGCAGGCTCACGTCGTTGGTGAGCCCCACCAGCCGGATGCTGGCAAGCCCCTGCTCGCGGCTCGCGCCCAGCGGCACGTCGCCGGTGACGACCACCACTTCGGCCTCCAGGTCGCAGCCCCAGGCCTCGTCCGCGAGCGGGATCGGATCGCGCGGCCCCAGGAAGCCATCGCTACCGCCCTGATACATCAGCGGATCGTGCCAGAAGCTCTCGGGCATCTCGGCGCCGCGCGCCTGCCGCACCAGCGCGACATGGTTCACATAAGCCGATCCGTCCGCCCATTGATAAGCGCGCGGCAGCGGCGCGGCGGCGAGCCGTTCGTGAAAGCGCTCGCGCGGGATCGCCTCATGATCGAGATCGGTCTGGAGGTTGCGCAGGTCGTTCTCGACTCGGTCCCAATCGTCGAGCGCCGCCTGCAGCGTCGGGGCGATCATGTCCGCGCTCGCATACCAGGCGAGGTCGTTCGACACGACCACGAGCTTGCCGTCGCGTCCCTGCTTCAGGCTGGCCAGTTTCATCTGCAACTTCTCCTCTCCTGCCATCCATAGCTGCCCCGGCGCGCGAGTCGAGTTGACTTCACTCCCTGCGCCACGCATCGCTGGCAGCGATGTTTTCCGGGCTCCGCTTCCTGGATCATTCCGGCGAAATGCCGCAGCGCATTCGTGAGCACGACTGGGCCTCCACTCTGCTCGGCCCGATCGAGCGATGGCCGCAGGCGCTGCGCTTCGCGCTCGACATCGCGCTCGGATCGAGCTTCCCCGCGGCGATCTACTGGGGACGCGATTTTCGCCTGCTCTACAACGATGCCTGGGCGCCGGTCCTCGCCGATCGCCACCCTTGGGCGCTCGGACGCCCCGGCCAGGAAATATGGGCAGACCTCTGGCACCCCGTCGGCCCGCAGATGGAGCGCGTGCTCCAGACCGGTGAAGCCTTCGCCTTCTACGGTGTAATGCTGCCGATGGTGCGGAACGGCGAACCGCAGGAAAGATGGTGGAACTACAGCTTAGCGCCTATCCGCGACGAGTACGGCGATGTCGCCGGCATCTTCGTCCTCGCCAACGACGTTACCGAACACGCCAGCGCCGAAGCTGCGCTTCGCTCGAGCGAGGAACGGCTTCAGCTCGCCCTCGAATCCACCGCGGGCGTCGGCGCCTGGCTCTGGGACATGGTCGAGGACCGGGTCACTGCCGATGAGCGTTTCCTCCGCCTGTTCGGCATCGAGGGCAGTGCGTCCGCGGGAACTATCCCGATCACGCGCTTCTTCGCGGCGATCCACCCCGACGACCTCCCAGCCGTGCGTGCGGCGATCGAACGGGCGGTCGATACCGGCGAGCATTATGTGCAGGAATATCGAGTGCTCCAGGCGGACGGAAACGTGCGCTGGATCACTGCACAAGGCCGGTGCAACTTCGGTTCCGACGGGAAGCCGCTGCGCTTTCCGGGCGTCGCCTTCGACATCACCAAGCGCAAGAATGCCGAGGAAGCCGCGCACCGGGCGGCCGAGGATCTGCGCCGCGCGACCGAGGCACAATCCTTCATCCATGCGCTCGCCGCACGCCAGCGCACGCTCGACACCCCCGAAGCCGTCATGCAGCACACCGCCGGCGCACTGGCGGAGCGGCTCGATGCCGAACGCGTCGGCTTCTACTGGGTGCATAGCGAGAGGACGATCCACTTCGGCCCCTCTGCCACTCGGGGCCGGCTGCCGCCGCTGACCGGGACCATGCTGGTCGAGGAGCTCGGCACACCCGCGGCCGACCATTATCGCACTGGCGAGACGCTGGTCTCGCATGACACGGCGCACGATCCGCGCCTGGCGGGCACGCCCTTTGCGCGCAGGACGCCATCGGTGGTCGGCGTGCCGCTGATGCGCGGCCGCCGGTGGGTGGGCACGCTGTACGTCAACGACAAGGGCCCGCGCGACTGGACCACCGAGGAAGTAACCTTCATCGAGTCGGTGGCCGAAATTTCGTGGGATGCCGTGGAGCGCGTCGCCGCCACGATGGCGTTGCGCGAAAGCGAAGAGAAATTCCGGGCGATCGCCAATTCGATCGATCAGATGGTGTGGTCGACGCTGCCCAACGGCTATCACGATTATTACAACGACCGCTGGTACGAATTCACCGGCGTCCCCCACGGGTCCACTGACGGCGAGGGCTGGCAGGAAGTCTTTCACCACGAAGACAGGCCGCGCGCCGCCGCGCTCTGGCAGCATTGCCTGGCAACCGGCGAGACCTATCACATCGAATATCGCCTGCGGCACCATTCGGGCGAATATCGCTGGGTGCTGGGCCGCGCGCAGCCGGTGCGCGACGAGGCCGGACGGATCACGCGCTGGTTCGGCACCTGCACCGATATCCAGGAAATCGTCGATGCGCGCGAAGTGCTCGCGCGCTCGCGTGAAGAGCTCGAGGCGGCGGTGCAGGAGCGCACCGAACGGCTGATGGCTGCGGAGGAGCGCCTTCGCCAGGCGCAGAAGATGGAGGCGGTCGGCCAGCTCACCGGTGGGATCGCGCATGACTTCAATAACATGCTCGCCGTCGTGATCGGTGCGCTCGACTTGCTCGAGCGCCGGCTCGGCCAGGGCCGAATCGATGTCGATCGCTATGTCGCGGCAGCGCGCGACGGCGCCATGCGCGCCGCCGCGCTCACCCAGCGGCTGCTCGTCTTCTCGCGCCGCCAGCCGCTCGCGCCGGTGCCGGTGAATGCCAATGCGCTGATCGCGGGAATGATCGAGCTGCTCGTCCGTACGCTGGGCGAAGACGTAACGGTCGAAACCCGCCTGTCTCCCGAGCTCTGGGCGGCGATGACCGATCCCAACCAGCTCGAGAACACGATCCTCAATCTTTCGGTCAACGCGCGCGATGCCATGTCGGAGGGCGGCAAGCTGGTGATCGAGACGGCCAATCTGTCGCTAGGCGCCGAGCGCGCCGCCTCGCTGGGTTTGGAGGCGGGCGATTATGTCGAAATAGCCGTCTCCGACACCGGGCTCGGCATGTCGTCCGAAGTCGCCGCACGCGCGTTCGATCCGTTCTTCACGACGAAGGGGGTCGGCAAGGGCACGGGATTGGGCCTCAGCCAGGTGTTCGGTTTCGTTCGCCAGTCCGGCGGCGCAGTCGCGATCGAATCCGAGCAGGGCAGCGGCACCACGGTGCGCGTCTATCTGCCCGCGCGGCACGACGTGGCACCCGCCGCCGAGCCGCTGCCCGACACCGTCACCGAGATGCCCCGCGCCCGCCCGGGCGAAACGGTGATGGTGGTCGAGGACGAGGAGCGGGTCCGCGCCTATTCGGTCGAGGCACTCCGCGAGCTCGGCTATGACGTGATCGACGCGCGCGACGGGCCCGAGGCGCTCCGCCTGATAGAGCTTGGAAAGCGCGCGACGCTGCTGTTCAGCGACGTGGTGATGCCCGAGATGACCGGCCGCGAGCTGGCCCGCCGCGCGCTGGAGCTGCTTCCCGATCTCAAGGTGCTGCTCACCAGCGGCTATTCGCCCGACAAGGCCGAACCCCATGAGCGAATCCTGACTAAGCCCTTCAGTCTCGAGGAACTGGCCCGGGCAGTGCGCGCCGCGCTCGATGCCGGAAGGACCGATTAGAGTCGTTTTCAGCTTCGCTGGATCGGCACCGGCCCGCTCCCCCACCCGGCCACCCAACGGCAGTATCATATGGGCGGCCGGGTGGGGGAGCGGGCCGGTGCCGCACTGTTTCAGCTTTGCTGAAACAGACTATAGGCACTTGACGCCGGGCGCCCATGCCGCCATTCGCGCCGCGGCTCGGGCCTTGCCCCGGCCGCCCGAACAGCCCGGCCGCCGAGTCCTGTCGAAGGGCGGCTTTGGGTCCGCCCCGGCAGGCGGAGACGTGTATCCATGGCAAATGTAGCAGTGATCGGCGCCCAATGGGGCGATGAAGGCAAGGGCAAGATCGTCGATTGGCTCGCCGAACGCGCCGACGTGGTCGTGCGCTTTCAGGGCGGGCACAATGCCGGCCACACGCTGGTGGTCGGCGAGAAAGTCTACAAGCTCTCGCTGCTTCCCTCGGGTGTCGTCCGCGGCACGCCCAGCATGATCGGCAATGGCGTGGTGCTCGATCCCTGGGCGCTGCGCGACGAAGTGGAGCGCATCCGCGCGCAGGGCATCGACATCACTCCCGACACGCTGATGGTCGCCGACACCTGCCCGCTGATCCTGCCGTTCCACCGCGATCTCGACGCGCTGCGCGAGGACGCGAGCGGCGCGGGCAAGATCGGCACTACGCGCCGCGGCATCGGCCCCGCCTATGAGGACAAGGTCGGTCGCCGCGCGATCCGCGTGTGCGATCTTGCGCATCTCGACGATCTCGGCCCCCAGCTCGATCGCCTCGCGGCACATCATGATGCGCTGCGCGCCGGTTTCGGCGAGCCGCCGATCGACCGCGCCGCGCTGGTCGAACAGCTACGCGAGATCGCCGGCTTCGTCCTTCCCTTCGCCCAGCCCGTCTGGCGATTGCTCAACGACGCGCGCGCGCGCGGCCGCCGCATCCTGTTCGAGGGCGCGCAGGGCGTGCTCCTCGACATCGATCACGGTACCTACCCGTTCGTGACCTCGTCGAACACGATCGCGGGCACCGCTGCGGGCGGGTCGGGCCTGGGCCCGAGCGCCGTGGGCTTCGTGCTCGGCATCGCCAAGGCCTATACGACGCGTGTCGGCTCCGGCCCCTTCCCCAGCGAGCAGGACAATGAAGTGGGCGAGCGGCTCGGCACGCGCGGCCGCGAGTTCGGCACCGTCACCGGCCGCAAGCGCCGCTGCGGCTGGCTCGACGCGGTGCTGCTGCGCCAATCGGTAGCGGTCTCCGGCATTACCGGCATCGCCCTCACCAAGCTCGACGTGCTCGACGGGTTCGAGGAGATCCGGGTGTGCACCGGCTATCGGCTGCACGGGGAAGCGCTCGACTATTACCCGGCGAACGCGGCCGACCAGGCCGCTGTCGAGGCGATCTACGAGACGATGCCCGGCTGGTCCGAATCGACCGCTGGCGCGCGCAGCTGGGCCGACCTGCCGGCCGCAGCGATCAAATATATCCGCCGGGTGGAGGAACTGATCCAGTGCCCGGTGGCGCTGGTCTCGACCAGTCCGGAGCGCGAAGACACGATCCTGGTCCGCGATCCTTTTGCGGACTGATCCTCAATAAAGCGGGAGCCCGGCAGCGATGCTGCCGGGCCCCAGATCTTCGACCCGCGATCCTCAGCGCTGCGGCGTCGGGGTCGCGCTGTCGCTCGTGCCGGTCGCGGCATCGGGCGGCGTAGTGGTCGTCGTCTGCTCAGAGGCCGGATCGGACGGCGGGCTGTTCGGGTCGGTAGCGGTGCCCGCACCCGTGGTCTCGCTGCCCGATTCCTTCTCTTTCTTCTTGTCCTTGTGCTCGTCGTGGCTGGCCGACGGATCGCTCTGCGTCGCCGAGCTCTGATCCTGCGCCGTCTGCGCGGTGTCGGAACCAGTCGTGCCCGTCGTCGATTGAGCGAGAGCAGCGGCCGGCAAGAGCAATGCACCGGCGGCGAGGATAGTAAGACTACGCATTCGTTGACTCCTGCAGTTGAATGTCTGCACTCCAACCAACTGCAGCCGGTCGCGAAAGTTTCGGTCTGCGCCAACGCTTTACCGACACCTCGGCTCTGACCGTGGGCGAGTCGTTTCGCTCGCGCGCCGACCCGACGCAGCCGTCAATCATCTTCGTCCTCGAAACCGACCAGATCGAGCGCCCGCGCCTTGATCTGATGCGTGCCGCACCAATGGACCAGCGCGTCCTCCCTCCCGTGCGTCACCCATACCTCGCGCGGCGCCAGTTCGCGGATCGTATCGGTGAGCTCGCACCAGTCGGCATGATCCGAAAGGATCAGCGGCAGTTCGACGTTTCGTTGGCGCGCACGCTGGCGCACGCGCATCCAGCCCGATGCCATCGCCGTGATCGGATCGGGCAGCCGGCGCGACCAGCGGTCGTTGAGCGCGCCCGGCGGGCAAAGGATGATCCGCCCCTGAAGCTCCGCCTTTGCAGCACCCGTCGCGGGCCGAAGATCGCCCAGATCGACGCCATGTTCGACATAGAGGTCGCACAGTCGCTGAAGCGCGCCATGGATGTAGATCGGATCGTCGAACCCCATCGCCCGCAGCTCGCGGATCACCCGCTGCGCCTTGCCGAGCGCATAGGCACCGACGAGCACGCAACGCGCCGGGTTCGCCCGCAAGGCCGTGAGCAGCTTGTCGAGCTCGTCATGCGTCTCGGGATGCTGGAATACCGGCAGGCCGAAGGTCGCCTCGGTGACGAATATGTCGCACGGCACCGGCTCGAACGGCGCGCAAGTCGGGTCCTCGCGGCGCTTGTAGTCGCCGGAGACGACGATCCGCTCGCCCTGATGTTCGAGCACGATCTGCGCCGATCCGAGCACATGGCCCGCGGGCACGAAGCCGATGTCGACGCCGCCCATCTCCAGCGTCTCCCCATAGGCAATCGCGCGGCCGTTCTGCGGGCCGTAGCGGCATTCCATGATCGCCAGCGTCTCGGCGGTGGCCCAGACCTCGCCGTGGCCGCCGCGGGCGTGATCGGCATGGCCATGGGTGATCAGCGCACGCGCCACCGGCTGTGCCGGATCGACCCATGCGTCGGCAGCCGGAATGTAGATCCCGGTCGGCCGCGGCTCGATCCAGCTTCCCAATGCCATGCTCTCCAATATGGCCCGCGAGGCCCGAGGTTCCAATTGGATCGAAAATCCGGCCGGCTTCGTTGAATGATCAGAGCCAGGAGGTGACGATGGATCTTTCGAGCTTGCAGGGGCTGATGGTCGTGGTCGGCCCGATCCTGCTGGCGATAGCGATTGCGTGGGCGATCCTGCACAACCGCGGATCGCGGCGCGACATCGCCCGTACCGAGGCCGCAACGCGCGAGCGCTACGAGCAGCAAGATAGGGAGGATAAGGCGCGCGACGCCGGCGAGATCGTCTGAAGGCTTGCATCGCGGCGTCCGCTCGGGCGAACGCTGGCGCGTGGCCGCCGATTCCCTCCTCCCTGCCCCGCTGACAAGCTGGTTCGCCGCGCGCGGCTGGACGCCGCGGCGCCACCAGCTCGAGATGCTCGCGGCCGCCCGCGCCGGGCGCCACGCGCTGCTGGTCGCGCCCACCGGCGCGGGCAAGACGCTCGCCGGCTTCCTCCCTTCGCTCGCCGAGCTGATCGAGGCGCCGGCCGATCGGCTCCACACGCTCTATATCTCGCCCCTGAAGGCGCTCGCGGTCGACGTGCAGCGCAACCTGCTGACGCCGATCGAGGAGATGGGGGTTCCGATCCGCGTCGAGACGCGCACCGGCGATACGCCGCACGAACGCAAGGTCCGTCAGCGCGCGCGCCCGCCCGAAATCTTGCTCACCACGCCCGAGTCGCTGAGCCTGCTCCTCTCCTATGAAGACAGCGCGACGATGTTCGCGGACCTGAAGACTGTGGTGATCGACGAGGTTCATGCCTTCGCAACCGGCAAGCGCGGGGATCTGCTTGCGCTGGCGCTCGCCCGGCTGCAGCGTTTCGCACCAAACGTGCGTCGCGTCGCGCTCTCGGCCACCGTCGCCGATCCGGACGGCTATCGCGCGTGGCTCGCGCCGTTCGGGGATATCGCCAACGTCGCGCTCGTTCAGGGCGAGAAGGGCGCCGATCCCGACATCGCGATCCTGCTCCCCGAAGGACATGTGCCTTGGGCCGGCCACTCCGGCATCTATGCGATTCCCCAGGTGATGGCGGAAATCGAGTCACACAAGACGACAATAGTCTTCTGCAACACCCGCGGCCTCGCCGAACTCGTCTTCCAGCAGCTCTGGAAGGTCAACGAGTTGAAGCTGCCGATTGGTGTGCACCACGGCAGCCTCAGCCTGGAGGCGCGGCGCCGGGCCGAGCAGGCGATGGCCGACGGCCGTCTGCGCGCGCTGGTCGCGACCGCCAGCCTGGACCTGGGGGTAGACTGGGGGGACGTCGATTGCGTGATCCAGATGGGTGCGCCGAAGGGGTCGTCGCGGCTGCTCCAACGGATCGGGCGCGCCAACCACCGGCTCGACGAGCCGTCCGAAGCCGTGCTCGTCCCGGGCAACCGCTTCGAATATCTCGAAGCCCGCGCAGCGCTGGACGCGGTCGAGCAAGGCGAGCTCGATCCCGACGTCTTCCGCCGCGGCGCACTCGACGTGCTCGCCCAGCACATCATGGCCTGCGCCTGCGCGGCGCCTTTCGAAGCGAGCGAGATGCTGCAGGAGATCCGTGCAGCATTACCCTATTCGGCGCTTCCCGAAGAGACTTTCGAGCGCGTGCTGAGCTTCATCGCCGACGGCGGTTACAGCCTGCGCGCCTATGACCGGTTCAAGCGACTGACGCGCGGCAAGGACGGGCTGTGGCGCGTCACCAGCCCGGCTTTTGTTGCGCAGCATCGGCTCAACGCCGGCATCATCGTCGAGGCGCCGATGCTGGAGGTCCGCTTCAAGAACGGGCGGAGGCTGGGCAAGATCGAGGAGGCATTCGGGACACAGCTCGCGCCCGGCGACACCTTCTTCTTCGCCGGCCTCAGCCTCGAGGTCGAACGTGTCGAGCTGACCGACCTCATCGTCCGCGCCAGCGCAAAGCAGGCGCGCTACGTCTCCTATATGGGGGCGCGGCTGGCGATCACTGCGACGCTTGCCGACCGCGTGCGCGCATTCCTGCACGACCGGACGCAATGGCAACGCTTTCCCGACGATGTTCGCGAGTGGCTGGAAGTGCAGGAGCGACGCTCGGCGCTGCCGGCACCGGAACAGTTGCTCGTCGAGACCTTCCCCCACGAGGGGCGCCACCACATGGTCGCCTACAGCTTCGAGGGGTGGAACGCGCACCAGTCGCTGGGCATGCTGATCACGCGGCGAATGGAAGCATTGGGGCTGAAGCCACTGGGCTTCGTCGCCAATGATTATGCCCTTGCGGTTTATGGGCTCGAGAAGATCACCGATCCCGCCGCGCTGTTCTCGCCGGACATATTGGAGCACGAGTTCGTCGACTGGGTGCAGCAGTCCGCCCTGCTCAAGCGCGCGTTCCGCGAAGTCGCGATCATCGGCGGGCTCGTCGAGCGCCAGCATCCAGGCAAGAAGAAGACGGGGCGCCAGGTCACCTTCTCCACCGATCTCATCTACGACGTGCTGCGCAAATACGAGCCCGACCATCTGCTGCTCCGCGCCGCGTGGGAGGATGCGCGGGCCCGGATGACCGATGTGGGCCGCTTGGCCCATCTGCTCGATACCGCCGCCGACACGATGCTGCACATGGATCTGGAGCGGGTGAGTCCGATGGCGGTGCCGGTGCTGATCATGATCGGCCGCGAGAGGGTGCCGCAGGGCAGCGGCGAGGAGGCGCTGCTGATCGAAGCGGAGAGCATCGCGGCGGAGGCGATGCGGCCCGACTGAAATTCAGCACGGAAAGTCGATTGCTGCGCAACATGCACAGGTATATTGTTGTGCACATGAAGGGACTCGCTCGCCCTTTCCTGCTCCTCCTGCTGCCGCTCAGCGCGGCGGCAGTCGCACGCGATCTTCCGCGCCAGGACCCCGAGCTGATCAAGGAAGAGACGCCTGTCGAAGGCACGCTGATCGACCTTGGCGAGCTCGACCAGCGCCTCACCGTCCCCGTAGCGCTGGGCGGCGCGCCGGGCCTCTATAATTTCATCATCGACACCGGCGCCGAGCGCACCGTGCTCTCGCGCCAGCTCGCCGGCTCGCTTCGGCTGAGCCCCGGCAACCCGGTGCTGCTCACATCGATGACCGGGACTCGCCAGGTGGATACCGTGCTCGTTCCCCACCTCATGATCCCCTCGGTGGGCGAGAAACACTCGATCGTCGCCCCGGCGCTCGAAGCGCACAACCTTGGCGCGGTCGGGCTGCTCGGCATCGACACGCTGCAGAACCACCAGGTGTCGATCGACTTCGACAAGGGCATCATGGCTGTGCGGCCGAGCGAGAAGCGCAAGCGCAGGACGAGCTATATGCGCGGCGAGATCGTCGTCTCGGCCAAGAGCCTGTTCGGGCAACTGATCGTGACCGACGCCTATTATGAGAATACGCGCATCCAGGTGGTGCTCGATACGGGTGCGCAGGTGAGCCTGGGCAATTCGGCGTTGCGCAAGCGGATCGGCAAGCGGCTCAAGACCCAGCCGATTGCGTTCACCAGCGTCACCGGCGAGACTGCGCATGCCGAATATACCAATGTCGGCGGGGTAAAGGTCGGCGGGGTGGTGTTCGGATCGATGCCGATCGCCTTTGCCGATGTCGCGCCGTTCGAGCGCTTCGGTCTCGACAAGCGCCCGGCGCTGCTGCTCGGCATGGACGCGCTGCGCAGCTTCCGCCGGGTCGAAATCGACTTTCCCAATCGCCAGGTCCGCTTCCTGATGCCGCGAAGCGCGCTGCGCGACTTGAAATCGACAGGCTCGCTCATTCCGGGCGGCGCTGGCAGCAATCCGGGCGTTCGCAGCTACTGAGCGGATTGACTTGCCCCGCCGGAGCCTGCTTGGGCTGTGGCCGATGACTCGCCTCTCCCGCTCCACGCTCGCTTCGCTTCCGCCCGCGATCGCTCGCCCTGGCCATGACCCCCAAGCGATCCGCACGGGCATCGTCCATTTCGGCCCCGGCGCCTTCCACCGGGCGCACCAGGCCCATTACATCGACCGGCTGCTCGACCGCGACCCGCGCTGGGGCATCGCCGCGGTGTCGCTGCGGAGCGGCGGCACCACCGATGCGCTCAAGGCGCAGGTCGGGCTCTACACGCTGGCGGTGATCGACCGTGAGCCGTCGATGCGGATCGTCGCCGCGCATTCCGATGCCGTGGGCCCTGGCGAAGGCGCCCGGCTGCGCAAGCTGCTCGCCGATCCTGGCGTGCGGATCGCGACGAGCACCGTGACCGAAAAGGGCTATTGCCTGGCCGGCGACGGCAGCCTCGACTTTGCGCATCCCGACATCGTCCACGACCTGAAGCGCCCCGCCGAGCCTGCGAGCGTGATCGGCTGGATCGTCGCGGGCCTCGCCGATCGCCGTGCCGCGGGCACCGCGCCCTTCGCGATGCTGTGCTGCGACAATATGACAGGCAACGGCGCCAAGCTCCGCGCCGCGTGCGCGGCCTTTGCGCGCACGCTCGATCCCGGCCTTGCCGACTGGATCGAAGCCGAAGCCGCCTTCCCCGATTCGATGGTCGATTCGATCACGCCGGCAAGCGACGCTACGTTCCTCGCCCAGATCCAGGACGCGCTCGGCGTCGAGGACAAGGCCGCGGTGCAGCGCGAAAGTTTCGCCCAATGGGTGCTCCAGCGCTTCGAGATGGCCGATGCGCCGGACCTCGCCGCCGCCGGCGTGACGCTCACCGGCGACGTGCGCGGCTATGAGCAGGCCAAGCTGCGTATCCTCAACGGTGCGCATTCGACGCTCGCCTATGTGGGTCTCGCGCGCGGGCACGAAACGGTGTTCGAAGCCATGTCAGATTCCGAGCTGGCGGGCTTCGTCACGCGCCTGGTCCATCAGGACATTGCCGCTTCGTTGAAGCCGGTCGAGGGGCTGGACGTCGTCGCCTATGCCGACGCGGTGCTCGATCGCTTCCGCAATCCCGCGATCCGCCATCTCCTGTCGCAGATCGCCTGGGACGGATCGCAGAAGCTGCCCTACCGCCTGCTCGACACCACGCGCGAGGCGCTGGATGCAGGTCGCGGCGTCGAGCGGCTGGCAGTGCCCACCGCTGCCTGGATCGCCTTCATCCGCGGCAAGGCACAGGCGGGGGAGAAGATCACCGATCCGCTCGCCGACACGCTCGCAGCGGCCGCCAGCGCTGCCGATCCGGTTGCGGCGATGCTGGCGATCGAGCCGGTCTTCGGCCCCCAGCTTGCCGCCGACGCACGCTTCGGCGCCGCGGTGCGCGAGGCGTTCGGGCATTTCGCCACAGCGAACATCGGGCCGCTGCTCGCGCGCTGAGGCTGAAGCGCGATTCGCCGCGCGCCAGTTTTGACTCTTTTCACGGAAACGCGCGCAATCTCGCAACTTTATTGCGCGGTCAGACGGTAAATCGCGATGTCAAAGAGCGGTCAGCGCAAGGCCGTCAGCCGAGCCAAGCAGGCGAAATCCTATTTTGCAAGCCTGCGCTGTTGCCGGTGAATGCACGCGGAACCCGTTCGCGCTGAGCTTGTCGAAGGGCGACCATCACGAGCGGATCGCATGGGTAAAGCGCCCTTCGACAAGCTCAGGGCGAACGGGAATGTGTGGGGCGCGATCCCTAAAGCGGATGCGCTGCGCCATCGCGCAGCACATGGCTGCACAGCTGCGCCTCCGGCGTGTCGTCCGCCTCGAGCGCTGCGACCGTCACCCAGCCCGCGGCACGCAGCTCCGCCCCGACTTCGGCTGGCGTACCGAAGGGCAGAAAAAGCCGCCGCCGCTCGTTCACGCCCAGTCCGGCATCGAGGATCGGGTCGGCAAAGAGCGAGAAGCCCACTGCCGGCTCCTCGCGCCCGTCCGGGTGAATGACCGTATAGCTGCCCCCGCGCCCGATCTCCCCCCGCGCGCCGCGCGCGAAGATCGAGAAGCCGAACCAGGTCTGATATTCGAAATTGTGCCGCTCGGTGGGGTCGAGCGTCAGCGCCGCCTGTCCGCCGAGGCCCGCGGCGATCTCGGCAAGCCCGTCGAGCCGGCTGGCGAGCGCCTTGCCTGCGTCGATCGCGCGCAGCCGTGCCATCGCCGCATCGAATGGCCCAGCCGCCTCGATCAGCGACAGATAGCGCGCGTCGATCGCCGCCACGCCGCCGGCGTCCTTGGCATCGAGCCGTTCGCGCAGTGCCGCGAGCTGGGACGGATCGAGCGCGTCGCCGGCAAGCGTGTCGACCAGATCGGGAAGCGTGAAATCGAGCGAGAGCCCGGCGACACCCGCCGCGCCCAGCGCCTCGATCGCGACGCCCACCACTTCGCGCGCCGCCGCGACGCTGTCGAGCCCGATCAGCTCGCAGCCGATCTGGCGCATCGCCCGCTGGGGATTGAGCTCCGATGCGCTGAGCTTGAGCACCGGCCCGGCATAGGAAAGCCGCACCGGGCGCGGATGGTGCCCCATCCGCGTCACGGCGATGCGGCCGACCTGCGTTGTAATATCGGGCCGGATCGCGAGCGTGCGCTGCGACACCGGATCGACGAACCGCACTGCATCGCGCAGGCTCCCGGCCTTGAGCCGCGCCGCCAGCTCATCGACGAACTCGGCGAGGGGCGGATCGACCTGCTCATAGCCATAGAGCCGCGCGACGCCGAGCACGCGCGCCTCGAGCCGCGAAGCCGCATCGGCTGCGGGGGGAAGGCGGTCGTGGAACCCTTCGGGAAGGAGGCCGGTCATACTCCTGCCCCTCTTCCCGACCCTCTCCCCGGAGGGGAGAGGGAGCTTGCGTGCTGATCGCGTGAGGCCGAGCGATAGCCCTCTCCCCTCTGGGAAGAGGGTTGGGAGAGGGGCAGTTCGGCAAGGGCGATGCCAATAGCTTGCGCCACACCGTCCAGATTGCTCCCGACCTCATAATTGGTGAACCGGATCACGCGATATCCCTGTCTTTCCAGCCATGCGGTGCGGCGAGCGTCCTTCGCCTCGCACAAGGCATGCGTGTCACCGTCGATCTCGACAATCAGCTTGTGCGATCGGGCGACGAAATCTGCGATATACGGCTCGATCACAACCTGGCGAGCGAATTTGACGCGCTCGAACTGCTTGGCGCGGAGCAGTGCCCATATCTTCGCTTCAGTGGGAGTCGGGTTGCTTCGCATTTGCCTAGCGCGGCCGAGCAGCACCTTATCGATCTTCGGCATTGCCGGGCTACCCCTCTCCCAACCCTCTCCCCGGAGGGGAGAGGGCTATAGCCTAGCTGCGCTGTATCAACACACAAGCTCCCTCTCCCCTCCGGGGAGAGGGTTAGGGAGAGGGGTCCGGGCTGCCCGTTAAAATTGGAGCGCCATCGCGGTTTTCACGCCGGGAAGCGCGCGGACCTTGCTGAGCAGTTCCTCGCCCACCTTCTCGTCGACCGAGAGCAGCAGCACTGCCTCGCCGCCCGCCTGGCGGCGGCCGAGGTGGAAGGTGCCGATGTTGACGCCCGCCTCACCCAGCGTGGTGCCGAGCCGGCCGATGAAGCCGGGTGCGTCCTCGTTGACGATGTAGAGCATGTAGCCAGCAAGGTCGGCCTCGACCTTGATGCCGAACAGCTCGACCAACCGCGGCGCCTGGTTGCCGAACAAGGTGCCCGCTACCGAGCGGTCGCCCCCCTGGGTGCCCACGGTCACGCGCACCAGCGTGTGATAGTCGCCCTCGCGATCGTGGCGCACTTCGCGCACGTCGAGCCCGCGCTCCTTGGCGAGGTACGGCGCGTTGACCATGTTCACCGTGTCCGAGTGGACGCGCATTAGCCCCGCGAGCACTGCGCCGGTGATCGGCTTCTGGTTGAGCTCGGCTGCGGCGCCCTCGACTTCGATCGAGATCTGCGAAAGCTCGCCGTGCGCGAGCTGGCCGACGAGCGAGCCCAGCTTCTCGGCCAGCGCCATGTAGGGCTTCAATCGCGGCGCTTCCTCGGCCGAGAGGCTCGGCATGTTGAGCGCGTTGGTGACTCCGCCCGAGACCAGGAAATCGGCCATCTGCTCGGCGACCTGGATCGCGACATTGACCTGCGCTTCGGTGGTGGAGGCGCCGAGGTGGGGGGTGGAGATAAAGTTGGGGGTGCCGAACAGCGGGTGTTCCTTGGCAGGCTCGGCCTGAAAGACGTCGAGCGCAGCGCCGGCGATGTGGCCGCTTTCGAGCCCTTCCTTGAGCGCCGCTTCGTCGATCAGCCCGCCGCGCGCGCAGTTGATGATCCGCACGCCCTTCTTGGTCTTGGCGAGATTTTCGCGGCTGAGGATGTTGCGCGTCTGATCGGTGAGCGGCGTGTGGAGCGTGATGAAATCGGCGCGCAGCAGCAGATCGTCGAGGTTCATCTTCTCGACGCCCATCTCGATCGCACGCTCCGGCGTGAGGAAGGGATCATAGGCGATCACCTTCATCTTCAGCCCCAGCGCGCGATCGGCGACGATCGAGCCGATGTTGCCCGCACCGATCAGCCCCAGCGTCTTGCCGGTGACTTCGACGCCCATGAAGCGGTTCTTCTCCCACTTGCCGGCCTGTGTCGACTTGTCGGCCTCGGGCAGGTCGCGGGCGAGCGCGAACATCAGCGCGATCGCGTGCTCGGCGGTGGTGATCGAATTGCCGAACGGCGTGTTCATGACGACCACGCCTTTTGCCGAGGCAGCGGGAATGTCGACATTGTCGACGCCGATCCCGGCGCGGCCGACCACCTTGAGGTTGGTCGCGGCGTCGAGGATATCCTTGGTCACTCGAGTCGAGCTGCGGATCGCAAGGCCGTCGTACTCGCCGATGATCGCCTTGAGCTCTTCGGGGGTCTTGCCGGTGATCTCGTCGACCTCGACGCCGCGCTCGCGGAAGATCTGCGCGGCCTTTGGGTCCATTTTGTCGCTGATGAGTACCTTGGGCATTTGGATGCTCCTGCTTCGCTCCCTCTCCCCTCCGGGGAGAGGGCTGGGGAGAGGGGAAGTGTGTCTTGAAACTTTAGCGGCGGGAGACGAGGCCGAGTCCTGCCCCTCTCCCAACCCTCTCCCCGGAAGGGGAGAGGGCTTTAAGTCAGCCGGCCTTCGCCGTGGCGTAGGCCCAGTCGAGCCAGGGGCCGAGCGCTTCGATGTCGGCGGTGTCGACGGTGGCGCCGCACCAGATGCGCAGCCCCGGCGGGGCGTCGCGATAACCGGCGACGTCGAACGCGGCCTCTTCCTTTTCGAGGAGCGAAGCCATCTTCTTGATGAAGACTTCGTCGGCGCCCTCGACGGTGAGGCACACGCTGGTCTTCGAGCGGACGCCGCGCAGCTCGGCGAGGTGGCCCAGCCAGTCGCGCTCGGCGACGATCTTGTCGAGCGCCGCAGCATTGGCGTCCGAACGCGCGATCAGCCCTTCGAGCCCTCCGAGCCCCTTGGCCCATTCGAGCGCGAAGATCGCGTCCTCGACCGCGAGCATCGAGGGCGTGTTGATCGTCTCGCCCTTGAAGATGCCCTCCGCAAGCGCGCCCTTGGCCATCAGGCGGAACACCTTGGGGAGCGGCCAGGCCGGGGTATATTCCTGCAGCCGCTCGACCGCGCGCGGGCCGAGGATCAGCACGCCGTGGCCGCCCTCGCCGCCCAGCACCTTCTGCCAGGAGAAGGTGGCGACATCGATCTTGTCCCAGGGCAGGTCGTAGGCGAACACTGCGCTGGTCGCGTCGGCGAAGCTCAGGCCCTCGCGGTCGGCGGGGATCCAGTCGCCGTTGGGCACGCGCACGCCCGAGGTGGTGCCGTTCCAGGTGAACAGCACGTCATCGCTCCAGTCGACCTTGTCGAGATCGGGGAGCTGGCCGTAATCGGCGCGGTGGATCTTCGGTTCGAGCTTGAGCTGCTTGACCGCGTCGGTCACCCAGCCTTCGCCGAAGCTCTCCCAGGCGAGCGTGGTGACGCCGCGCGCGCCGAGCATCGTCCACATCGCCATTTCGAAGGCGCCGGTGTCCGATCCGGGCACGATGCCGATGCGGTGCGTGTCGGGCAGGCGGAGCATCTCGCGCATCAGATCGATGCAATATTGGAGGCGGGTCTTGCCCAGCTTCGAGCGGTGCGAGCGGCCGAGGACTTCGGTGGCGAGCTTCTCGGGCGACCAGCCCGGGGGCTTGGCGCAGGGACCGGAGGAGAAATGGGGGCGAGCCGGCCTGGTGGCGGGCTTGGCAGGCGCAACTGTGGCGTCGGTAACGGTAATATCAGTCATTTAAGACTCTCCTTGCAGAGAGCACGCGCGGCGTTGGGACCGCGTGGCCCGCCGACGGCCCTAGCGGCGGCCGGGGGAAAGTCAATCGCAGTCTGGGCACGGCAGCGGTTGTATTGTGCGGCGGGTTCTGATTCTCTGGGGGCATGACGCGCCGTGCCCTTTCCGCCCTGCTCATCCCGCTGCTGCTCGGCGGCTGCGTATTCGGCGGCGGCGACGACGATCGGCCCGCGCGCCCGAAGAGCGCCAAGGCCAAGTCGACGACGCCCCGCCCCACCTCGCGCGAAACCCAGCAATGCTTCACCGAGCTGTCCCGGCGAAACATCCGCTACAGCGCGCTGGAGGACAAGGATTTCGGGGGCGGCTGCGAGCTGGTGGGGACGGTGGAGCTGATCGACATCGGCGTGCCGGTGACCAATTTGAAGGGCATGCGCTGCGGGCTCGCCGATGCCTTCACCGGCTGGGTGCGCTTCGCGGTCGCGCCGGCGGCGCACCAGCTGCTGGGGAGCGAGTTGGTCAAGGTGGAGAGCATGGGCACCTATGCGTGTCGTGGGATCGTGGGGGGTGGGGCGCGGACCGCGGGGCGCCTCTCCGAACATTCGATCGCCAACGCCGTCGACATCTCCGCCTTCGTGCTCGCCGACGGGCGACGAATCTCGATCCTGCCCGATTGGCGCTCGCAGGATCCGGCGGTGCGCGAGTTCATGTCGGTGATCCGCCGCTCGGCCTGCCGCCGCTTCAAGACCGTGCTGACCCCCGACTACAACGCCGCGCACCACGACCACCTGCACTTCGACATGGGCGGGCGCCCATTCTGCACCTGAGCGCGTTTTCTTGGCGGCACCGGCCCGCTCCCCCACCCGGCCACCTATAGAATACTGCCGTTGGGTGGCCGGGTGGGGGAGCGGGCCGGTGCCGCAATGCGCCGCAAGGCGCAGCTCAGAGCGCATTTGCAGCCGCGCCGCCATGCGCCTAAGCGGGACAAAATGAACGACACACGAGTTCCCAGCCGCGTCTTCCGCCCCGCCCAGCAGGAAGCGGAGAGCGCCAACACCGCCAGCGGCACGCCGCAGACCGAGCACCCCGCCTATCGGCTCGCCTTCCAGGACATGGACTTCCTGCTGCGCGAGGACCTGCGCCCGGTGCGCTTCCAGCTCGAGCTATTGAAGCCGCAGCTGATCCTCGACGCGGCGAACATCGCCTCGACGCTGGTGGTCTACGGCTCGGCGCGAATCCCCGAGCCCGCCAAGGCGCAGGCGCTGCTCGACCTGGCGGATACGCCTGAGCAGCAGCGCATCGCCGAGCGGCTGATCGCCAAGTCCAGATATTACGACGTCGCCCGCGAGCTGGGGCGCCTGGCGAGCAACTTCCCGCTCGATTCGGCGGGCAAGCGGCACTTCGTCGTCTGCTCGGGCGGCGGCCCCTCGATCATGGAAGCCGCCAACCGCGGCGCGCGCGACGTGGACGCGGAGACGATCGGGCTCAACATCGTCCTGCCGCACGAGCAGGCGCCCAACCCCTATGTCACGCCCTCGCTCTCGATGCAGTTCCACTATTTCGCGCTCAGGAAGATGCACTTCCTGCTCCACGCGCGCGCAGTGGCGGTGTTCCCCGGCGGGTTCGGCACCTTCGACGAGAGCTTCGAGCTGCTGACGCTGATCCAGACCGGCAAGATCGATCCGATCCCGGTGCTGTTCTACGGCAAGGAATTCTGGAGCCGCGTCGTCAACTTCGAGGCGCTGTGCGAGGAAGGGGTGATTTCCCCCCGCGACCTCAACCTGTTCCGCTTCGTCGAGACCGCCGAAGAAGGCTGGGAGATCGTCCAGGATTTCTGGAAGAAGCGCGAAAGCGAGGGCTGATCTTCCAGTAACTCCCCTCCCTGAAGGGAGGGGAAGATCAGCCTCAGTCGTTGCTCTTGGGGAGCGAGCCCTTTTCCTCGGCCTGCTGCGCGGCTTCGGGATCGGCGCTCGGCGCGCTCGGGGAAACGCCTGCCTGATCGGAGACATTCGCGGTGGCCGGGCCCTCGGCGACGTTCGCCTGCGCCTCGGTATCGGGCGCGGCGGCTTCGGCCGGGGCGGCGGGAAGCGGCAGGTTCGAGCCCTGGCTGTTGAGATAGGCGATCAGGTTCGCGCGGTCCTGCGGGTTGGCGATGCCCGCGAAGGTCATCTTGGTGCCCGGGGCATATTTGCGCGGCGAGGTCAGCCACGCGTCGAGCGCGTCGAAGGTCCAATTGCCCGGCACGCCCTTGAGCGCATCCGAATAGGCGAAGCCCGGGACATGGCCGTGCGGCTTGCCGACCGAGGCATAGAGGTTCGGGCCGATGCCCGAAGCGCCGCCCTGGTTGATCGTGTGGCAGGCGGTGCACTGCTTGAACATCTGCTCGCCCTTGGCCGGATCGGCCTGGGCGAGACGCACCGCGATCGGCTCGGCTGCGGCCGCGCCGCCTTCGCCGGCCTCCTCGACGCCCTCGATCGCATAGCCCATCTTCTCGGGGCGTTCGGAATGGAAGATCATGCCGCTCACGATCGAAAGGCCGAGCGCCGCAATGCCGCCCGCCAGCGCCCAACCTGCAACCGTATTGAACCGATCGTCCATCACATGCCCCTAAAGGTAAATCGCTCGCCCTTTAGGACGCGGTTTTCGCGACCGCAAGCGTGGCTTGCCCGTTCGCGCCGGGGCGGCTAGCGCGCGGCATAGATGGAGAATTTCGCCGCCCCCGCGCGTCCGATCGTGGCGCAGATGATCGCCGACGCCGCTGCCGATCCCGCGCGCGCGGTCGCCTTTCAGGGTGCGCCCGGCGCCAATTCGCACATCGCGGTGCGCGAGGCGCTGCCGCAGGGCCTGCCGCTGCCATGCTTCTCGTTCGAGGATGCGATCGACGCGGTGAAGGAAGGCCGCGCCGATCGCGCGATGATTCCGATCGAGAACTCGCTTCACGGCCGGGTGGCGGACATCCACTTCCTGCTCCCCGAATCGGGGCTGACGATCGTCGGCGAGCATTTCCTGCCGATCCGCTACGGGCTGATGGGCAAGGGTCCGCTCGCGGGCGTGCGCCAGGCGATGAGCCATCCGCAGGCGTTGGGTCAGTGCCGCCAGTGGCTCAAGGCGAACGGCATCGCGCCGCTCGCCTATCCCGACACTGCCGGCGCGGCCGCAGTGGTCGCGGAGATGGGCGACCCGGCCGTGGCAGCGCTCGCCCCTCCCGGGGCTGCCGCGCTCTATGGGCTCGACCTGCTCGAAAGCGACCTCGCCGACGCCGCGCACAACATGACGCGTTTCGTGATCCTGGCGCGCGAGCCCGAACCGCTGCCCGACCAGGGGCCGTTCATGACCACCTTCGTCTTCGAAGTGAAGAACGTCCCCGCCGCGCTCTACAAGGCGCTCGGCGGCTTCGCGACCAACGGCGTCAACATGACCAAGCTGGAAAGCTATCAGCGCGGCGGCAGCTTCGCCGCGACCGAATTCTATGCCGACATCGTCGGCGGCCCCGGCGAGCCGACGATCGACCGCGCGCTGGAGGAGCTCAAGTTCCACACCAAGTCGATGCGCGTGCTGGGCACCTACCCGCAGGCGCGCGAGCGGCCATAACCCTACTCTCTCCCGCAAAATCGCTTCCAATACAGGATTTCCGGTGCCACCATCGCCCGATGCACGTCTCGGGGGCATTCGAAGGCATGGATTGGGCAGCGCCGTGCGCGCCCGCGCCTAAGTGAACGAATGACTCGCGACTCCCTTCACTTTGCGTTCTGACGCCGGAGATTCCTGCCGATGGCAACCGCCGTTCCTGCCCGTGCCCCGCTCGAACTCACGCTACGCGGCGTGCTGCTCGGCGGCGCGATCACGCTGCTGTTCACGGCGGCGAACGTCTATCTCGGCCTCAAGATCGGCCTGACCTTCGCGACTTCGATTCCCGCGGCAGTGATCTCGATGGCGATCCTGCGATTCTTCCCAAGCTCGACGATCCTCGAGAACAACATCGTCCAGACAGTGGCGAGCGCCGCAGGAACGCTCGCGGCGATCATCTTCGTGCTGCCGGGGCTGGTGATGATCGGCTGGTGGAGCGGCTTCCCCTATCTGGAGACGGCCGCGATCACGATGCTCGGCGGCATCCTCGGCGTGATGTTCTCGGTGCCGCTACGGCGCGCGCTGATCGTCGATTCGCCCGAACTCCCCTATCCGGAGGGCCGCGCCGCCGCCGAAGTGCTCAAGGTGGGTGCCGAGAGCCGCGAGGGCGGCGAAGAGAGCGCCCGCGGGCTCAAGGTGATCGTGGTCAACGCGCTTGCCGCCGCCGGCTTCGCGCTGCTCACGCGCATGCGGATATTCACCGAGGAAGCCGCGACGTTCTTCAAGCTCGGCAGCGGGGCAACCGGCCTGATCGGCGGGCTCCAGTTCGCGCTGATCGGCGCGGGGCACCTCGTCGGGCTCACCGTGGGCATGGCGATCTTCGTCGGTGTCGCGATCGGCTGGTGGATCGCGCTGCCCATCCTGAGCGCAGGCGTGCCCGGCGCGGCAGAGGAAGTGGCGGGCGCAGTGTTCCGCAGCGACGTGCGGTTCCTGGGTGCCGGCACGATCGGCGTCGCGGCGATCTGGACGCTGCTCAAGATCATCGGGCCGGTGATCGGCGGCATCCGCTCGTCGCTCGCAGCCTCGCGCGCTGCACGCGGCGGCCAGGCAATCGCCGTGGGCGAGCGCGACTTGCCGATCGGCGTGATCGGCGGCGTCTGCCTGGTGACGCTGATCCCGATCGGCTGGCTGCTCTGGACCGTCCTCGCCGGCGGCCCGCTCGCAGGATCGGCCGGGCTGCTGATCTCGGGATCGCTCGTCTTCATCCTGGTGATCGGCCTCGTGATCGCATCGGTGTGCGGCTACATGGCCGGGCTGATCGGCGCGTCGAACAGCCCGGTCTCGGGCATCGGCATCCTCTCGATCGTCGCGGCGTCGCTGATGCTGGTCGGCCTGTTCGGGCGCGATCTCGATCCAGGCACCACCGAGGCGCTGGTCGCCTATGCATTGATCGTCACCGGCATCGTGTTCGGCGTGGCGACGATCTCGAACGACAACCTCCAGGATCTCAAGACCGGCCAGCTCGTCGGCGCGACGCCGTGGAAGCAGCAGCTCGCGCTCGTCTTCGGCGTGATCTTCGGCAGCCTGGTGATCCCGCCGGTGCTGAGCGTGCTCAACGCTTCGTTCGGATTCGCAGGCGTGCCCGGCGCCAGTGCCGACGCGCTCCCGGCGCCCCAGGCCGCGCTGATCTCCAGCCTTGCCAAGGGCGTGCTCGGCGGCGATCTGCGCTGGGATCTGATCGGCGTCGGCGCGCTGATCGGCGCGGGCGTGATCCTGGTCGACGAGCTGCTGGCCCGCACCTCCACCCGGCTGCGCCTGCCCCCGCTCGCAGTGGGCCTGGGCATCTATCTGCCGATGGGCGTGACCCTCACCGTGGTGATCGGCGCCGTGATCGGCTGGTTCTATGAGCGCGCCGCCGACAAGGCGCGCGATCCCGAGTTCGTCAAGCGCATGGGCGTGCTGATGGCCACCGGCATGATCGTCGGCGACAGCCTGTTCGGCGTGCTCTACGCAGGCATCGTCTACGAAACCGGCAGCGACGCACCGCTCGCGGTGATGGGCCCCGAGTTCGGCCGGATCGCGCTGGTGGGCGGCACCGTCGCCTTCCTCGCACTGACCGCGCTGCTCTATCGCTACACCAAGCGCATGGCGCGCTAGCGAGCCGTCTCAGTCCATCTGGTCGAGCAGCGCCTTCACCGGGGTGAAGGCGAAGGCGACCGAGCTGTCGGCCACGCCGTAGGGGATGAATAGCGTGTCGCCGTGCTTGATTGCGCCGCAGGTGTAAACGACGTTGGGAACATAGCCTTCGCGGTCCTGGTCGGCGGCGGCGAGCAGCGGCTCCTTCGAGCGCGCGAGCACCTTCGACGGGTCCTTCTTGTCGAGCAGCGCCGCGCCGATCGAATATTTGCGCATCGCCCCCACGCCGTGCGTGAGCACCAGCCAGCCCTCGTCGACTTCGATCGGCGGGCCGCAATTGCCCATCTGGACGAGCTCCCAGGGATATTGCGGCGTGATCAGCAGCTCGCCGCCTTCCCAGCGCGTGATGTCGTCGGAGGTGTGGAGGAAGATGTTCTCGCCGTCCTGCCGGCCGAGCATCATGTAGCGCCCCTCCACCTTGCGGGGGAACAGCGCCATGCCCTTGTTGCGCGAGGCGCCGCCGCTCATCGGCACCAGGTCGAAGCTGCGCCAGTCGCGGGTGCGCAGCAGCTCGGACTGGATCACCGATCCGTTGTAGGCGGTATAGGTGCCGATCCACTCGACGCTGCCGTCGTCGTGGGTGAAATGGCAGATGCGCAGATCCTCGAGCCCGTTGGACTGGGCCTTGGTGATCGGGAAGATCACCGTGCCCGACAGCGTCGAATCACGATGGCGATAGACCGTCACCGGCCCCTCGGGCACATGCGCCTCGTCCTCCTCGCGGGCGTCCGCCGCCGTGGCGAAGGGCGGCTCGGGCGCGAGCGAAAGCTCGTTCTGGTCGGTGATGATCCCCTCGCGGAACGACACCGACGAGATATGGCCTTCGCCCACCGCCCTGAGCGACATGAGGATGCGCAGGCTGCCCGGCGGCATGCCGGTCTGGTCGAAGTGCGGCACTGCGCTGGGGTTCATCAGCGCGGCCGCGGCATAGCTGTATTCGTGACAGAAATAGGCGCCGATCAGCTGGCGCTTCTCGTCGCCGATCAGGCTGCCGTCGAGCCCGAGCTGCGCCTCGATCTCGTCGTAGCGGGTCATGAACACGCGGCGCGTCTGCCAGTGGCGCGCCTCGAAATCCTTGAGCACGATCTCAAGCTGCGCCGCGGCCTCGCCCGGCGTCATCTTGAGCACTTCGCTCACCAGCCGCTCGGTGCGGCTCGGCCCCGATCCGTTGGAGACCCAGCCGATGTGAAAGGGACGGACCACCACGCGCGACGGGTCTGCGCGCAACCGAAGCGGGTGGTTGAACAAATTCAGCATGCGCCCCCTCGGACTCCCTTTCGCCGTCGCGAAGGGCCTTACGCGACGGCAGTACGGGGGCGTGTTTCCACGTTTTCCGCGCGCTTTGAAAGAGCGGAAATCGCACAATTGGCAAGTTGCAGCGCAAGGATCGACTCGGCGCCCTGGTTGCGGTTGAGCCCGGTGGGCATCAGCCCGTCGAAGCAGCCGCCGTCCTGCGCGGTCGCGAGCGGCAGCTCGAGATCGTTCGCGCCGAGGTACCAGCGATAGGCGCGCATCGCCTCCTCGCGCCAATGCGCGTCGCGCGTGGCCTCCCAGGCGGCAACGCAGGCATCGATCGTCGCCTGCGCTTCGAGCGGCTGCTGGTCGAACGGCAACGGCTCGGCATAGGCGCGGCCGAAGCTCTCCGTGCCCACGGCGCGGAAACGGCCCTCGGGCGAAGTCTGGCGCGCCGCGATCCACTCGAGCGTCTCGAGCCCGACGCTGACGAAATCCTGGCGGCCGAGCACCTTGCCGGCACGCAGCAGCGCCTCGGGCAGGCGGGCGTTGTCATAGGCGAGCACGATTTCGAACCATTGCCATTCGGGCCGCCGCGCGCCGTCCAGCAGCGTGATCAGCTCGTCACCGTAGCGCGTCAGGATCGTGCGCGAGAGTGCATGGCCCGGATGCGCCTCTATCATCGCGGCCGCACCCAGCATGGCGAAGGCATGCGCGCGCGGCGCTTCGAGTTCGAGCGCGATCGACGCGGTGTTGTCGAACAGCACCGAAGCCCAGTCGCGGTGCTTCTGCGCCCGCGCGTCGCGCGCAGTGACGCCCAGCGACCAGAGCGCACGGCCGTTCGAATCCTCCGAGCCGACGTCCTCGCACCAGCTCCGATCGAAGTTCATGAAGTTGCGGAAGCGCCGGGCATCCGGGTTCCACGCATGCTGGACGAAGCCGCCGTAGATGCTCGTCCATTTGTCGCGCACGCCCTCGTCGATTCCCTCGATCTTGCTCATCAGGATGAGCGCGCGGGCATTGTCATCGATGCAATAGCCGTGGCGGCGATCGGGCACCGAATAGATCGAATGCTGGAGCATGCCGGTCGAATCGCTCATCCGCTCGACGGCGGCGAGGTCGGGCGCAAGCGCGGCGAGTTCGGCGGGCGGCTTGCCGAGCTGGCGCGGCTTCTCGGCGATGATCGTGTTGATTTCGGCCATGGCGCTCTCCGCGAGCCGCGGCCAGATCATCGTCCGGCCCCGCGCATAGGCACGCTGCGCGAGTGCCTGCCGCGCCTCGGCATCGCCCAGCAGCCGCGCGATCTCGCGCGCGAAACCGGCGCTGTCGCCGAAATCGACGAGTACGCCATGATCGTCGGCCAGGATCTCGGTGGCATGGACATAGGGAGTCGAGATCACCGGCTTGCCCACGCCCACGGCATAGGAAAGCGTGCCCGAAGTGATCTGCGCGGGATTGGTATAGGGCGTGACGTAAAGGTCTGCCGCCTGAAGATAGTCGATCAGTTCGTCATATTCGACGAAGGCATCGATGAACTGGACGTGCGCCGCGACGCCCTTTTCCTCCGCCAGCGCCTTGAGCCGATCGCGATAGGCCTCGCCTTCGTGCGCGACGAGATTGGGATGCGTCGCACCCAGCACCACATAGAGCGCACGCGGATTCTCGGCGACGATGCCCGGCAATGCCGCGATCAGCGTCTCGATACCCTTGTTGGGCGCGAGCAGCCCGAAGGTGAGGATCACCTCGCGCCCTTCCCAACCGAACACGGGCTTGAGCGAATCGGGGTCCACGAACATCCGATCGGGCACCCCGTGCGGAATCGTCACGATCTTGCGCTCGTCGGCGCCATGGACGCGCTTCAATATGTCGCGGCCCTTGTCGGCCATCACGATCACCCGCGACGAGCGGCGGAGCAGCGCCTCCATCACCCGGCGCTCGTCGGCGCTCGGCTTTTCGAGCACGGTGTGGAGCGTGGTGATGATGGGGATCGACAGTCGGTCGGTCAGCGCCAGCAGGCATTCGCCCGCGGGACCGCCATAGATGCCATATTCGTGCTGGATCCAGAGCGCCTGCGCGCCGCTCGCCTCGATCGCCCGAGCGGCTTTCAGATAGTCACCGCGGTCGTCCTGCGCGATGGCCCGGGTGACCGCTTCGGGATAATCATAGCGGCCGGGATGGTCGTCCATCGCATAAACGTCGACCTTGAGCTCCGGATAGCGCTGTTTGAGTGCCTCGAAAGTGTCGGTGGTGTAGGTCGCCATGCCGCATTTGCGCGGCAAGAAGTTGCCGATGAGGGCGAGATGGCTGATTCCCGGAGCCGGCGTCGACGACGTCATCCCTGTTCCTTCGCTCATGCAATAAATCGGGCAGAATGAACCCGTTACACCCCTCCCAACTCACTCGAAGGAATATGGTTGCACAAATGTTGCAACGCAACATGATTCGTTGCGGCGAATCGTGCCGTAAATCTGGGGTTCAGCCTCGGCCGCGGTAGCCGGGCACGTCCTGCGGCGGAATCCATACGCCTGCGGGCAGCTCGCCCGACTGCCAGAAGACGTCGATCGGAATACCGCCGCGCGGATACCAATAGCCGCCGATCCGCAGCCATTCGGGCTGCATCTCGGCGAACAACCGCTCGCCGATGCCCACGGTGCAATCCTCGTGGAAAGCGCCATGGTTGCGGAAGCTGGCGAGGAACAGCTTGAGCGCCTTGGATTCGACGATCGTCGCGCGCGGGACATAGTCGATCACCAGATGCGCGAAATCGGGCTGGCCGGTGATCGGGCACAGCGACGTGAATTCGGGCGCGGCGAAGCGCACCAGATAACGGCTGCCGGGCCGCGGATTGGGGACATAGTCGAGCTCGGCCTCTTCGGGCGAGGCGGGAAGCGCAGAGGTCTGGCCTAGGTGCTTAGGAGTCATGGCGCGCCATGTAGGCGTTTGCGGAGCGCTTTGCATCCTTCTAGGACCAGTCGCATGGACGGACTCGTAACAACCGAATGGCTGGCGGATAATCTCGGGGCGGACGCCCTCGTGATCCTTGACGCTACCTACACATCGACGCTGCCGGGATCGACCAAGCAGGACCCGCGCGCCGAATATTCCGCAGGGCATATCCCCGGCGCGCTGCTGCTCGATCTCGACACGCTCGTGGACGCCAGCGATCCGCTTCCCTCGATGCTCCCGCCGCGCGACCTGTTCGAGGCGCGCATGGCCGAGCTGGGCATCACGCCCGAAAGCCGGATCGTGCTGTACGACAACAGCCCGCATCACACCGCCTGCCGCGCCTGGTGGGTGCTCGGCCGCTTCGGGCTGGAGGCGGCGCTGCTCGACGGCGGCATCGCCAAGTGGAAAGCGGAGGGCCGCGCGCTCGAAACCGGCGCCCCCTCGCCTGCGCGCAGCAGCTTCGAGGCCGGCATGCCGCGAACGCAGGTCCGCAGCCTCGCCGAAATGCAGGCGACCGACGAGCAGATCGTCGATGCCCGCTCGGCGGCACGCTTCACCGGCGAGGAGTCCGATCCGCGCAAGGAATGCGCCCCCGGTCATATCCCGGGGTCGAGGAACATCCCCCAGGGCCGCTTTTTCGAGACGGATGGCACATGGAAGTCGCCCGAAGCGATCCGCGCCACCTTCGAAGCCGCGGGAGTCGATCTCGACAGGCCACTGGCCGCCACGTGCGGATCGGGGATCACCGCCTGCGTGATTGCCTTTGCCGGGCATCTGATCGGGCGCGATGTGCCGGTCTATGACGGGAGCTGGTCCGAATGGGGCGCCGATCCCGCCACCCCCAAGGCACTGGGCCCGGCATGAGCGACAAGAAGGACGCGACACGGATCGTCTCGGCCGGACGCCGGCCCGAATGGACCCAGGGGATCGTCAACCCGCCGGTCTGGCGCGCATCGACCATCCTTTACGATTCGGTTGCCGAACTGCGCGGGCGTGGTGCCGCGGACACCCACCACAAGCTCTTCTACGGCCGCCGCGGCACCCCGACCCAATGGTCGCTGGCGGATGCGCTGACCGAGCTCGAGCCGGGCGCCGAGGCGACCCTGCTCTATCCCTCGGGTGTCGCGGCGATCGCTTCGGCGCTGCTCGCAGTGCTCGAGCCCGGCGACGAACTGCTGCTCGCGGACAGCGTCTACGATCCGACGCGCAACTTCGCGAACGGCCTGCTCGCGCGCTTCGGCGTGAAGACGACCTATTATGACCCGCTGATCGGCGCGGGCATCGCCGCGCTGTGCACCGAACGCACCCGGGCGATCTTCATGGAGAGCCCTGGCAGCCTCACTTTCGAGGTGCAGGACGTGCCGGCGATCGTCGCAGTCGCCAAGGCGCGCGGGATCACCACGCTGATCGACAACACCTGGGCCACACCGCTGCTGCTGCCGGTGATCGGCATGGGCGTCGATTACTCGATCCTCGCGTGCACTAAATATGTCGTCGGCCATTCGGACGTGATGCTGGGTTCGGTCACCGCCGCGCCGGGCCAGTATCAGCGGCTGCGCGCGGCGACCTACCAGCTTGGCCAGACCGCGAGTCCCGATGACGCATGGCTCGGCGCGCGCGGCCTCCGGACGATGGCAGTGCGGCTCGACCAGCACGGCCGATCGGCGCTGCGGATCGCCGAATGGCTCCAGACCCGACCCGAGGTGGCACGGGTTCTCCATCCGGCACTCCCCGGTTGCCCGGGCCACGACATCTTCCTGCGCGACTTCAAGGGCGCGGCGGGGCTCTTCTCGTTCGTGCTCGACGGCGGCTCGGAGGTGGCGCGCGCCGCGCTGATCGATGGACTCGAGCATTTCGGCATCGGCTATAGCTGGGGCGGCTACGAGAGCCTGGCGATCCCGGTCGACCCGCAGCACCACCGCAGCGTCACCCGCTGGGAGGCCGAGGGTCCACTGGTGCGGCTCCAGATCGGGCTCGAGGATCCCGCCGACCTGATCGCCGATCTCGAAGCCGGGCTCGCGCGGTTTGCGAGCATGCGCGGATGATGACGCGGCTCGGCGCCTGGCTGGCAGGGCACAACCTGCCGGGCACTGCCGAGCTCAGCGAGGCCGCCTTCGCCGCGGGATTTGCTGCCGCCGCCTTCGTGCTGGCCTGGGTCGCAGGGCGGCAGCTCGGCACTCGGCTGGCCGATTTCCTCGCCGAACGGTTCGACGGCCATGCTGAGGGCCTGCGGTTCCGCCTCTGCGCGATCGTGCGCTGGGGCACGGCAAGCGTGCTGCTCGCCATCCTGGCATCGAGCTGGGCGTGGCTGCCGCTCCCCCGGCTGGTCGTGGGCGTCGCCGAGGGCTTCGCCGTCGCGATGCTCGCTTCCTCGGTGCTGCGCGGGCTCAACATGCCGCGCTGGGCGGCGTGGACGCTCGGCGCGCTCGCCTTCGTCGCGATCCTGAGCCACGCGATCGGCGGTTTCGCCGCGGTCGAGGCGACGCTCGATCGCGTGGGCATCCAGATCGGCAAGCGCCGCCTATCGCTGCTCTCCGCATCCACCATAGCGATCACGATCCTGCTGCTCTTCGCAGGCGTGCGGCTGGTGAACCGCGTCATCACCCATTCGATCGCCCAAGCCCGCGGCTTCGACGCCACGCAGAAGCTTCTGTTCCAGAAGGTCGCGGCGATCGTGGTGGTGGTGCTCGCCTTCTTCGTCGGTGTCGACATGCTCGAGATCGACCTCACAGCCTTCGCCGTCTTCTCGGGCGCATTCGGCCTGGCAGTGGGCTTCGGCCTCCAGAAGACGATCGGCAACCTGATCGCGGGCATCATCCTGCTGATGGACCGCTCGATCAAGCCGGGCGACGTGATCGTCGTGGGCGACAGCTTCGGCTGGGTGAACAAGATCGGCGTGCGCGCGGTCTCGGTGGTGACGCGCGACGGCAAGGAGCATCTGATCCCCAACGAAAACCTGATGACGCAGGAGGTCGAGAACTGGTCCTATACCGATCGCAACGTACGGATCCGCATCCCGGTATCGGTGTCCTATGAGTCCGATCTGGACCTCGCGCAGGGGCTGATGCTGCGCGCAGCGACCGAAAGCTCGCGCGTGCTCGACCATCCCAGGCCCAATGTCTGGTTCACCGGCTTCGGCGAGAACGGATTGCAGCACGACATATTGGTGTGGATCAGCGACCCCGAGAGCGGCGTCGGCAATGTCCGCAGCGACGTGCTCAATCGGCTGTGGCGGCTGTTCCAGGAACATGGCATCGAAGTGCCCTATCCCCAGCGCGACATCCGCGTGCGGCGGTGGAGCCCACGCGCCAAATGATCGTCCCTGCTTGCGCCGCGACGCACGTGTATTATCTTTATCACACACTTGGATAGCTGCGCCGTTGCCCTTATTGGTGGCGGAGCAACTTTGGAGGGATGGATGGCGACCGAGACTGCAGTGGCCGAACAGGATCTGGTGCTCACACCTCCCGAGCCGGTGAAGCCGGTCGCGCCGGAGAAGGCTGCCGGGCTGGTGCCCGTCGACGAAGGCAAGAAGAGCGAGCTCGAGAAGCGGGTCCAGAGCTTCATCGACGATCTCGTTGCCCAGGACGTCAACTCGCCCGAATTCGGCAAGCGCGTCGATGCGATCGCCGGGATGGGGCAGAAGGAAATCCGCGACGCCGCCGGCCAGTCGAACCGCTTCCTCGATCGCCCGGTCAAGGCAATGGACTCCGACACCGGAGTCGGCGCCGACCTGCTGGCGCTGCGCCGCAAGGTCGAGGAGCTCGATCCGTCGAAGAACGCCAAGCTGGTCGGCGGCCGCGGCGGCTTCCTCGATCGGCTGTTCGGATCGGGCGGGCTCAAGAAATATTTCCAGAAATACCAGTCGTCGCAGAGCCACATCAACGCGATCCTGAAGGCGCTCAGCCGCGGCAAGGACGAGCTGCTGATGGACAATGCGGCGATCGACACCGAGCGCGCCAATCTGTGGAACGCGATGGGGCGCCTGGAGCAGATGATCTATCTCTCCAAGGCGATGGACGAAAAGCTCGAGGACAAGGCCAACGAGCTCGATCATGGCGACCCCGCCAAGGCCAAGGCGATCCGCGAGACCGCGCTCTTCTACGTCCGCCAGCGCACGCAGGATCTGCTGACCCAGATGGCGGTGACGGTGCAGGGCTATCTCGCGCTCGATCTGGTCAAGAAGAACAACGTCGAGCTGGTGAAGGGCGTCGACCGCGCGTCGACCACCACCGTCTCCGCTCTGCGCACCGCGGTCACCGTCGCCCAGGCGCTCACCAACCAGAAGCTGGTGCTCGATCAGATCACGGCGCTCAACGCCACCACTGCCGGGCTGATCGATTCGACGGGCCAGCTGCTCAAAAGCCAGTCGGCCGCGATCCACGAGCAGGCGGCGGCATCGACGATTCCGGTCGAGACGCTCCAGCGCGCCTTCCAGAACATCTACGACACCATGGACGCGATCGACACCTTCAAGCTCAAGGCGCTCGATTCGATGAAGGCGACAGTCAACACGCTTTCGACCGAGGTCGAGAAATCGAAGGGCTATATCGCCCGTGCCGAGGGCGCGGCGCAGAACCAGCTCGGCGGCCCGTCCGACGCATTCAAGCTGGAGGCGATGTAAGTCCCCATGCCCACCGACGTCGATCGCCAGCTAGCCTCGGCCGACGCGCTGCTCGAACGGACGCGCGAGCGCTATGGCTCGGTCTCGAAACGCACGCGTCAGCGTCGCGAGGCGGAAATCGTGCGCCGGGTCGCGCGCATCGCAGTCGCCGACGGGCTGATCATCGCTGCGGCGCTGGTGATCGGCTTCATCATGCCGCTGGGCATGTTCGGCGCGCTGGCAGTGATGGGGCTGCTCATTCTGGCAACCCTGTTCTTCGCGATCTTCCCGCTCTCGGCGCCGCCGCGCGTCGAGCAGCTCGCGCAGGTGCCGTTGAAGGCGCTGCCGCTCACCACCGAGCGCTGGCTCGAAGCACAGCGCCCGGCGCTTCCCTCGCCGGTGCGCGGGCTGGTCGACTCGATCGGCGTCAAGCTCGAGCTGCTCGCCCCCCAGCTCGCGCAGCTCGACGAGAATTCGCCCGCCGCGGGCGAGGTGCGCACGCTGGTGGGCGAGCAGCTTCCCGAGCTGATCAAGGGCTATTCGCGCGTTCCGGAGCCGCTCCGGCGCGTCGAGCGGCACGGGCTCACCCCCGATCAGCAGCTCGCCCAGGGCCTTCAGGTGATCGACGACGAGATCGCCCAGATGTCCGCCCAGCTCGCCCAGGGCGACCTCGATCTGCTCGCGACGCGCGGCCGCTACCTCCAGATCAAGTATCGCGACGAGGACCAGCTGGGCGGTTAGGGTCTATCTCGCTGAGATAAAGACGCCCGTTCGCCCTGAGCTTGTCGAAGGGCGGCCATCCGCGAGCGAACGGCGTTGGGAAGCGCCCTTCGACAAGCTCAGGGCGAACGGTGATGGTTCGACTTGACGAGGGCAGGCTCCAGCCCCCTCAGGTCTTGGTAATCGACGCACCGCCGTCGACCGCCATTGCCGAGCCGGTCACGAAGCTCGCGTCGTCGGAGAGCAGGAACGCCGCTGCGCGCGCGATTTCCTCGGGCTCGGCGATGCGGCGCAACGCGTGGAGGCGCTGGATGAATTCGAGCACTTCCGGGCCCGCTCCGGGACTCCGCGCGGTGTTCGCCGGCGTGTCGGTGCCGCCTGCGACCAGCGCGTTGACCCGGATGCCAGCCTCGCCATGCTCCACCGCAAGTGCCTGCACCAGGCCAAGCAGCGCTGCCTTGGTCGCCGCATAACCCGCCATTCCGGGCATTCCGGCGCCGACCCCGACGAAGCTCGACGTGAACAGCAGCGCTCCGCCACCCCGCCTGCGCAGCGCCGGAAGCTGGTACTTCGCGCCCAGGAAGGCCGCGGTGAGATTGGTATCGACCAGCGCGTGCCACGCCTCCAGCGACAGCTCCTCGATCGGTCCCATCTCGCCCACCACGCCGGCATTGTTGAACGCCATGTCGAGCCCGCCGAAACGCTCCTCGGCGCGCTGCACCAGCAGCTCGGCGACCTGCTCCTCGCGGATGTCGCCCGGCACCGGCTCCGCGTTCCCGCCCGCGGCTGCGATTTCGGCGCAGAGCGCGTCCAGCGCGGCGGCGTTGCGCCCCGATGCGATCACATTGGCGCCCTCGGAGGCGAGCAGTCGCGCCGTAGCCTTGCCTATTCCCGAGCTCGCGCCCGTTACGATGACGACCTTGTCTGAAAATCTGGGCATCGAACCATCCTTGCCTGTCCGCGCGGAACTGCGCGGAGGACCGGATGGCATCGGAGCGCAGGCGAGGCTTCCCGGTGCTTGCCGCCGAACAATGGGCTAGCCCGCTTTGGGAGCCGCCTCACAGCCCGCTCGCGCCGGGTAGCGTGCTTCGAACCCGCGTGCGAGCTCGGCGAGGCTCACTGCGCCCAGCCGCGCGATCAGCAGCGCCTCGGCTTCGCGCAGCGCGTCTTCGACTGCTTCGTTGACCACGCGCTCGACCAGACAATCGGGATTTTCGTGCTCGTTGCCGATCGCGAAGAGACGCGGTCCGCCGACGGCGTGGTGAACGTCGAGCAGCGACACGCGCGCAAGATCGCATGCGAGCACCCAGCCGCCGCCGTGCCCCTTCTCCGAGCGGACATAGCCTGCGTCGCGCAGCCCCGCCATCGTGCGGCGAACGACGACCGGATTGGTCCGCAGCATCGCCGCGATCGTCTCCGACGTCATCGGCCCGTCGTGCCGCGCCATGTGCAGCAGCACGTGCAGCATCCGGGAAAGGCGGCTATCGTTGCGCATCGCTCCATCCTCCGCACGCCGGCCGCGATTGGCAAGCATGCGCGTTCATGATACTTATGATGTTACATGATTCGCGAGGATATGAGAATGCGAGAATTCGAGAACCCCGATCACTGGAATACGGCCGCCGACCATTATGAGCGGACCGCACACCCCTTCACCGCACGCTTCGCCGAAGACGCGCTCGCGCTGGTGGAACTGACGCCCGCCAGCCGTGTGCTCGACGTGGCGGCCGGCACCGGAGCGCTCGCGCTGGCGGCGGCACGCACCGGGGCGCAGGTGCTCGCGACCGACTTCTCGCCCGGCATGGTGGCGCGCATCGCCGCTCGGGGGCTGCCCAATGTGGAAGCGCGCGTGATGGACGGTCAGGCGCTCGATCTGCCGGATGCCTCGTTCGACGCCGTCTTCTCGATCTTCGGGGTGATCATGTTCCCGGACTGGCGCAAGGGTCTTGCCGAGATGGCGCGGGTGACCCGCCCGGGCGGGACCGGCGTGGTCGCGACCTGGCAGAGCCGGGGCGCCGCCACCTTCCTGCTGCTGGGTCAGGTCCGGCAGAAGCTGTTTCCCGAACGCGCCGGAATGACGATGCCCGAGGCTGTGCAGGCGCTGAGCGACCCGGCGGACTTCGCGCGCGAACTAGTCGCGGCGGGCTATCGCGACCCGCGGATCGAAAGCGTGACGCACGACTATGCGCTCGAAGTCTCCGCGCTCGACGAACCCGACACGCTGTTCGGAATGTCGCCCGACTGGACCAGTCTGAGCGACGTCGAAAAGGACGCGGTGATCGAAGAGGTTCGCCGGATGGCCGGTAGCCGCGACGTCCTGCCGATCCCCTCGACTGCGCTGATCGCCGTCGCCCACCGCTAGCGCCGCGCGCCTACCGTCGCTTCGGCGCGTTCGGCGAGCCGCTCGACTGCCGCGGCGTGGATGCCGGGGACAGTCGCCAGCACGCCGAACGCCTCGGCAGTGGGGGTGTTGAAGCCGAGCGGGCGGCCGAAGGCATCGGAGACGGTCGCCCCCGCTTCGCGCGCGAGCAGCACCGCGGCAGCGATGTCCCACTCATTGCCCCAGCGGATCGTCGCCAGCAGGTCCGCCTCGCCCGCCGCGACCATCGCGATGCGGAGCGCGATCGAATTGGGCTTGGCGACCATCGCCAGGTCGCGGTCGACCTTCGGCAGCTGGTCGGCGGGAACGCGCGCGCCCGCCAGCCGGTCGCGGCTCGCCACATGGATGCGCTTGCCGTTGCGGAAGGCGCCGCCGCCCGCCGCCGCGGTCCAGACTTCGTTCCGCGCAGGCGCGTCGAGCACGCCGATCACCGGCTGGCCGCGCTGCACCAGCGCGACCGAAATTGCCCAGCCGTTGCGCCCACGCAGATAATCGCGCGTGCCGTCGATCGGATCGACCACCCAGATGCGCTCGGCGCCCAGCCGTGCGGCATCGTCGATCGTCTCCTCGGAAAGCCAGCCGGCGTCCGGCAGCAGCTCGCCGAGGCGATAGCGAAGCATCCCGTCGAGCTCGAGATCGACTGCGCAGACCGGATTGCCGGGGGACTTCTCCCAGCGCCGGAAATCGGTCTTCCACAGCTTCATCGCGAGCTTGCCCGCGTCGGAAGCGATTTTCGCGACTTCTGCAGCCAGCTCACGCACCGGCGATCGTCATCCCGTCGATGCGCAGCGTCGGCGCGTTGATCCCATAGCGGAACTCAAGATCGTTCGCGGGGGTGAGCGCGCGGAACATGTCCTTGAGGTTGCCCGCGATCGTGATCTCCGAAACCGGCCGGGTCACTTCACCCTTCTCGATCAGGAAGCCCGCCGCGCCGCGGCTATAGTCCCCGGTCACGCCGTTGACGCCCTGGCCGATCAGCTCGGTGACGAGCACGCCATGCTCGATCTCGCCGACCAGCGTCTCGGGCGGGATGCTTCCTGCCTGCATGTAGAGGTTGCTCGGCGATGCGCCCGGCGCCCCGGCCACGCCGCGCGCGGCATGGCCGGTGGGCTCCAGCCCGAGCTGGCGCGCCGATGCGCTGTCGAGCAGCCAGGTCTCCAGCACGCCCGCGTCGATCAGCTTGAGCGGCAGCACCGGCAAGCCTTCGCCGTCGAACGGCCGCGAACGCAGCCCGCGCGGGCGGTGCGGATCGTCGCAGATCGTCACACCCTTGGCGAACACCTGCTCGCCCATCGAATCGAGCAGGAAGCTTGTCTTGCGCGTGATCGCGGCGCCGTTGATCGCGCCGATGAAATGGCCGAGCAGGCTCGATGCGACGCGGCGATCGAACACCACCGGCATCGCGCCGCTGGCGATCTTCTGCGGGTGGAGCCGCGCCACGGCACGCTCTCCCGCCAGGCGGCCCACGCTCTCCGGCGATTCGAGCATCGCGGCGTAACGTGCACTGTGATGTGCATGGTCCCGCTCCATCGCCCCCCCGCTACCCGCGAGCACGCTCGCGGAGATGCCGTGGCTGGTCTGGGCATAGGCATTGGTGAAGCCGTGGCTGGTCGCGAGCGCCATTATCGAGCGGCTGGCGCCGGCGCTGCCCCCCTCACTGTTGGTCACCCCCGGCACCGCACGCGCAGCTTCCTCAGCGGCGAGCGCGCGCGCCTTGAGTGCCTGGGGCTCGACTTCGGCGCCGTCGTCGAGATCGAGCAGCGGCGGGCGGCCGTGCAGCAGCCGGGCTTCGGGTGCCAGTCCCGCCCATTTGTCCTCGGGTGCCTCGCGCGCCATCGCGAGCGCACGCTCGACCAGGATATCGAGCGCGCCTGAGCCGAGATCCGAAGTCGAGACGCTCGCCGAACGCGCGCCGACGAACACGCGCAGCCCCAGCTCCTCGCTCTCGGAGCGTTCGACATCCTCCAGCGCACCCATACGCACCGAAACGGAGAGAGAGCGATCTGCAGCGAATACGGCGTCTGCGGCATCGGCGCCTGCGGCACGCGCGCGCCGGACAATGTCGTGGGCGCGCTCGCAGGCTTGGGCTTCGGTCAGCATCTGCCGGACTTAGGTATGCATGTACTCAAGGTCAAAGCGTCTGACCCACAACGAAGCATGCCGCGAACATCAGCAGGCCTGCGTTACGGTTCGATCGGAAGCGCTGCAGCGCATTCGCCCCGTCCGCAGGCGCGAGCGTGGCCACCTGCCATCCAAGGTGCAACGCCATCGGCAGCAGCGCGGCAAGCGCCAGCACATCGGGCCGGAGCTGCCAGAAGGCCATGCCCCAGAGCAGCAGCGCAAGCGCATAGAAGCCCGCGACGCCGCCGCGCACGTGCCTCCCCAGCCGCCGCGCCGAGGAGCGTACCCCCACCAGCGCATCGTCCTCGACATCCTGGAGCGCATAGATCGTGTCGTAGCCTATCACCCAGCAGATGCAGCCGGCATAGAGCAGCAGCCCCGGCAGCCAGGGCATGTCCGGCGCCTCCGCCCAGCCAACCAGCGCAGCCCAGGAGAAGACCAGCCCCAGCCATGCCTGCGGCCACCAGGTGATCCGCTTCATGAAAGGGTAGCCCGCGACCAGCGCGAGGCTCGCGAGCGCCACGATCGCGCCGGTGGCGTGGAGCTGCACCAGCACGATGAGCCCCACCAGGCACAGCGCCAGCAGCCACGCCCAGGCGGCCTTCAGCGACACTGCCCCGCTCGCCACGGGGCGTGCGCGCGTGCGCGCCACCTGCCGGTCCAGATCGCGATCGACGATGTCGTTGTAGACGCATCCAGCGCCGCGCATCGCGATGCTGCCGAGCAGGAACCAGAGGATCAGGTCCCAGCGCGCGATCGCGTTGCCCGAAAGCGCGATCGCCCAGGCCCCCGGCCAGAACAGCAGCCACCAGCCGATCGGCCGATCGAAACGCGCGAGCAGCGCATAGGGCCGCGCCGGCGCGGGGAGCAGCCCCACCAGCCCGCGGTGCTCGGTATCGGGCACGATCTCGGTTGCCCCGGTCATTCGTCTGCGTCCCCTATCCTGCCGGCCGCCTTGTCGGCCTCCCAGGCATAGTCGCGTGCGGCCTGCTGCAGATCGGGATCCTTGAAGGCGACATCCGGATCGGGCGCGGCGCCGAGCGCGTGGAGCATTGCCCAGAGCGCGAAGCGCCGCCCCGGCTCCTGCTCGATAGCAAAGTCGGTTCCCAGCCGTTCGATCCCGCGCTCGAACGCCGCCGGGTCGAGTTCGTCGAGGTCGGCAGCGCCGAAATAATGGGCGAGCAGTGCATCGAAATCCATGACGCCAGCACTGGCCCCGTCCGCCGCCGCTTGCAAGCGCCCGCTCCTGTTGATGCGCCGCGGCAGATCGGCCACAGAGCTGCGATGCCTGCCACCCCCGCCTGGCCACCCCAATCGACTCCCCGGCTCTTCGTCGAGATCCCCCTCGCTGCCGGGCTCCGGGTGCCGCTCGATGGCGCGCCTGCCAATTATCTGATCGCCGTGATGCGGCTCAAGGACGGCGATCCGGTCAAGCTGTTCGACGGGGCTTCGGGCGAATGGCTCGCGCTTGCCCGCGACGTCCGCAAGCGGGATCTGGTGCTGGAGGTGACCGAGCAGCTTCGTCCGCTCGAGCCGGTTCCCGACCTCTGGCTCTGCGCCGCGCCGATCAAGAAGGGGCGGATCGACTGGGTGGCGGAGAAGGCATGCGAGCTGGGCGTCGCGCGCCTCATCCCGGTGCTCACGCGCCGCACCGTGGTCGACCGGCTCAACCTCGATCGATTGCGCACCCACATGATCGAAGCCGCGGAGCAATGCGGGCGCACTGCGCTTCCGGAGCTCGCCGAGCCGGTCAAGCTCGCGGCACTGCTCAAGGGCTGGCCGGCCGACCGCACGCTCTTCTTCGCCGACGAAACCGGCGGGGCGCCGGCTGTCGAGGCGATGCGCACACGGCCGGGCCCAGCGGCGATCCTGATTGGGCCGGAGGGCGGTTTCGATGCCGAGGAACGCGAGGCGATCCGGGCGCTTCCGCAGGCGGTTGGCATCGCGCTCGGCCCGCGCATCCTGCGCGCCGAAACAGCGGCCGCGGCCGCCGTAAGCCTTTGGATGGCCACCGCCGGCGACTGGTGACCGAACGGTACATATTTGCTCTGGCGCACGGCGCCGGGCGCGAGTAAACGCCCGCGGATGAGCACCAAGACCGTTTCGAACAGCAACGCAGCGGTCATCGAGGACCATGCTCAGCTCATCGAATATTTCGCGCGGGGCGAGAAGCCGAAGGACCGGTGGCGGATCGGCACCGAGCACGAGAAGTTCGTCTTTTCGACCAGGGATCACCACGCCCCGAGCTACGACGAGCCCGGCGGCATCCGCGATCTGCTGATGGCGCTGACCGAGTTCGGCTGGAAGCCGGTCGAGGAGAATGGCAACGTCATCGCGCTCTCCGGCCCCGACGGAACCGTGAGCCTCGAACCCGCCGGCCAGCTCGAACTCTCGGGCGCTCCGCTGGAGAATCTGCACGAGACCTGCGCCGAAACCGGCCGCCACCTCCAGCAGGTGAAGCACGTCGGCGCGAAGCTGGGCTTCGAGGTGCTGGGGTTGGGCATGTGGCACGACAAGGCGCGCGCCGACTTGGCCGTAATGCCCAAGGGCCGCTACGGCATCATGCTCCGCCACATGCCGCGGGTCGGCAGCCTGGGGCTCGACATGATGCTGCGCACCTGCACGATCCAGGTGAACCTCGACTATGCGAGCGAGGCGGACATGGCGCAGAAGTTCCGCGTCGGCCTCGCACTTCAGCCGCTCGCAACCGCGCTCTTCGCCAATTCGCCCTTCACCGAAGGCAAGCCCAACGGCTTTCTGAGCTTCCGCAGCCATATCTGGTCGGACACCGATCCCGCGCGCACCGGCATGCTGCCCTTCGTGTTCGAAGACGGCTTCGGCTATGAGCGCTATGCCGAGTACGCGCTCGATGTGCCGATGTATTTCGTCTACCGCGACGGCAAGTACATCGACGCCGCGGGCCAGAGCTTCCGCGATTTCCTGAGGGGCGAGCTCCCGGCCTATCCCGGCCACAAACCGACGATCGAGGACTGGGCGGACCATCTCTCGACTGCCTTCCCCGAAGTGCGGCTCAAGACCTTCCTGGAGATGCGCGGCGCAGACGGCGGGCGCTGGGGCCGGATCTGCGCCCTGCCTGCGCTCTGGGTTGGGCTGCTCTACGATCAGGCCGCGCTCGATGCGGCGTGGGATCTGGTCAAGGATTGGTCGATGGAGGACCGCGAGGCACTGCGCAACGCCGTTCCCAAACTCGCGCTAGACGCGCCGCTGCCGGGCGGCGGCAAGCTGCGCGACATCGCCGGCGAAGTGCTCGACATTGCGGCGGCAGGGCTCAACGCCCGCGGTCGCGTCAACGCCTCCGGCGACAACGAGAGCGGCTTTCTCGACCCGCTCCGCGAGATCGTCCGCACCGGCAAGGTCCCCGCGCAGGTGCTGCTCGACCGGTTCAACGGCGAGTGGGCAGGCGACATCACCCGCGTGTACGAAGAGGCGAAGTTCTGATTGCGAAAATCCTCCCCCCGCCAGGGGGAGGTGTCAGCCGCAGGCTGACGGAGGGGGCGGATGCCAGAACCTTCGCGGCGTGCTTCCTCCCCCTCCGTCGCGCTTTGCGCGCCACCTCCCCCTGGCGGGGGAGGATTGGGGCGACTAGCCTCCGCCCAGAAATCCCTCCGCAACATTGTTTCGGAAGAGACCAGTTTCAGCCCGTCCGGGTCTTGCCACTTCCCGGCGCATGGCCCTAGGCCAATGAAATTCCGAAACGAGGTCGCTCCAGAATGAAGTCTGCCCTTTCCTTCGCCGCCCTGCTTCTCGCCACTGTCGCAACGCCCGTGCTGGCGCAGAATTCGGCGCCGCAGCCGGTGCCGTTCGTCGACACGATTCCCGAGGCGCGCGACGTGGACTATCCGGGCACGCTCCAGCTCGACATCGACGCGACCGACACCCAGCGCGGCATCTTCCGCGTCAAGCAGACCATTCCAGTCGCGCAGGCGGGGCACATGGTGCTGCTCTACCCGAAGTGGCTGCCGGGCAAGCACGGCCCGCGCGGCGAGATCGAGAAGCTGGCGGGGCTCCAGATCCGCGCGAACGGCAAGCGCGTCGAATGGAAGCGTGACCCCGTCGATGTCTTCGCCTTCCATGTCGACGTGCCGCAGGGCGCGAAGCAGCTCGATCTCGAGTTCCAGTTCGTCTCGGCGACCAATCCGGATCAGGGCCGCATCGTGATGACGCCCAACCTGATGAGCCTCCAGTTCAACTCGATGAGCCTCTACCCGGCGGGCTATTTCGTTCGCCGCATCCCGGTGCAGGCGCGCGTGAAATATCCGGAGGGCTGGTCGGCCGCGTCGGGCCTGCCGTCCAAGGCGACGGGATCGACCTACAGCTATGAGAAGACCAACTATGAAGTGC
This sequence comes from Sphingomonas radicis, assembly GCF_051400635.1. Lineage (NCBI taxonomy): Bacteria > Pseudomonadati > Pseudomonadota > Alphaproteobacteria > Sphingomonadales > Sphingomonadaceae > Sphingomonas > Sphingomonas radicis. Next base: position 1,067,563 of record NZ_JBLFFG010000001.1, on the reverse strand, counting down.
TGGTCGATTCGCCCGTAGTTGCCGGCCGCTACTACAAGGCCTTCCCGCTCAGCCCGCGCGTGACGCTCGACGTCTTCGCCGACAGCCCCGAGGAGCTCGCCGCCAAGCCCGAGCAGATCGACGCGCACAAGCGCCTGGTCGAGCAGGCGGTGAAGACGATGGGGTCGCAGCAATACGACCATTACCGCTTCCTGCTTTCGATCAGCGACGAGCTGGGCGGGATCGGCCTCGAGCATCACCGCAGCTCGGAAAACGGCGTCAAGCCGGGCTATTTCACCAAATGGGACGAGGGCCCCGGCAGCCGCAACCTGCTGCCGCACGAGTTCACCCACAGCTGGGACGGCAAATACCGCCGCGGCGCGGACCTGTGGGCGCCCGATTATCGCACCCCCACGATCGGATCGCTGCTCTGGGTCTACGAAGGCCAGACCCAGTTCTGGGGCTATGTTCTCCAGGCGCGCTCGGGGCTGGTGAGCAAGGACGTGACGCTCGACGCCTATGCCAGCATCATGGCGAGCCTCGACAATCGCCCCGCGCGCACCTGGCGGCCGATGGGCGACACCACCAACGATCCCGTCATCACCCCGCGCGCGCCCAAGGGCTGGGTGAGCTGGCAGCGTTCGGAGGATTATTACAACGAGGGCCTGCTGATCTGGATGGAAGTCGATTCGATCCTGCGCGAGCGCTCGGGTGGCACCAAGTCGATCGACGATTTCGCCGGCGCCTTCTTCAAGGGCCGCGACGGCGACTATGGCCAGGTGACCTACACCTTCGACGATGTCGTCCGCACGCTGGAAGGCGTCATGCCTTATGACTGGCGCAGCCTGCTCGACGCCCGAGTGAACCATGTCTCGGAGCGCGCGCCGCTCGGCGGATTCGAGCGCAACGGCTACAAGCTCGTCTATACCGAGGAGCCCAACAAGGCGACGAGCAAGACCTTCGTCGACCTCGCCTATTCGCTCGGCCTGGTGCTGGGCCCCAAGGGGATCATGACCGTCGCCTGGGACAGCCCGGCGTTCAATGCCGGGATCGACCTGGGCGACGAGATCGTCGCGGTGAACGGCCGCGGCTATACCGGCGACCGGCTCAAGGCGGCGGTGACCGAGGCCAAAACCTCCAAGGACCCGATCAAGCTGCTGCTCAAGAGCGGCGATCGCTACCGCGAAGTCGCCATCGACTATCACGGCGGGCTTCGCTATCCGCACCTGGTTAAGACGGCCACGGGAGAGGCTGGCCTCGACAAGCTGCTCCAGCCCCGCTGAGACGGGGCGGAGACGCCAACCACAGGTGCAGGAATGCGTATCGACTTGATTCCGGTGGGCGACGATCCGCCGCACAACCTAAACGTGATCATCGAAGTACCGACCGGCGGTGAGCCGGTGAAGTACGAGTTCGACAAAGCCTCGGGCGCACTATTCGTGGATCGCATTCTCCACACACCGATGCGCTATCCGGCCAACTACGGCTTCGTACCGCACACGCTGTCGCCCGACGGTGATCCGCTCGACGCGCTGGTGATCGCGCGCTCGCCCTTCGTGCCCGGCTGCGTCGTCCGCGCCCGCCCGATCGCGGTGCTCAACCTCGAGGACGAAGCCGGCGGCGACGAGAAGCTCGTCTGCGTCCCCGACGACAAGACCTTCCCTTATTACTCGGACATCGAGGAAAAGGACGACCTGCCCAGCATCGTGATGGAGCAGATCGAGCACTTCTTCACGCACTACAAGGATCTGGAGAAGAAGAAGTGGGTGCGCGTCGGCACCTGGGGCGGCGCCGAGGATGCCCGCAGGATCACCATTGAGGCGATCCAGCGCTACAAGGAAAACAAGGAAGCGGCGGCCGCCTGAGCGCGCCGCCAGGGGGACAGGCGGCGATGGAACGGGCAAGCGAACATCGGCACGCGATCGGCAATCGAGTCGCTCCGCCGCGTTTCCTGCTGTTCGTCGCCGCCACCCTAGCCGGGCTGGGCTTTGCAATTCCCCAGTTCGGTCCGCGGCTCGGCATCATGGCCGGGTTCGACTTCGGCGCCGCGGTATTCCTCCTCGTCTGCCTGCCGCTCCTCGGCCGCGATTCGAGCGAGATGCGCCGTTCGGCCAAGCGCAATGACGCGCGCCGGGTTCTGCTGCTGCTCGTCACTGCCGCGGTGATGCTCGTGGTACTGGCGTCGGTCGCGAGCGTATTGGCGCAGCGCGGGGCTCCGCATCCGCCGGAGCTCGCGGTGGTGATGGTGACGCTCGCGCTCTGCTGGACTTTCACCACTACGGTGTTCGGGCTCCATTATGCCCATCTCTACTACAGCGAAGCGCCCGACGGTACCGACGCGCGGGGCCTGGAGTTTCCCGGCACTGACGAGCCCGATTATTGGGATTTCGTCTATTTCGCCTTCTGCCTGGGCATGACCTCGCAGACGAGCGACGTCGGCGTCACCCAGAGCCGGATGCGGCGCCCGGTCACGCTCCAGTCCCTCGCCGCCTTCGTCTTCAATCTCGGCGTGCTGGCCTTCACGATCAACGTGATCGGGAGTTAGCGCTTCTTCGGCTTCTTCGCCGGTGCGCGCTGGCCGGCGGCGATTCCGAGCGCGGCCCATTCGCGCATCGCGTCGGGATCGTCGTACACGTCGGCGGGCGCGCGGCGGTAGTTCATGCTCGCGAGCCTGCCGCGCATTTCGACAGTGAACCGGTCGCAGCGCGCAGCATCCCACACTGCATCGCTTTCCGCATCGGCCTTGAACCAAAGCTCGCCCATGCTGACGATCGCGAAGATCGTGCCGTCGAGATAGAGCGTCGCGCCGCCCATCATCCGCCGGTGCGTGACCGTGCCGATCGGCTCGAGCGCCTCGGCGACCCAATCGATCAACGCCGGGTCCGCAGCCATCAGTGGCTCCCGCCCGCCAGCTTGAGGCCCGCGATGCAGGCAACCAGCCCGAAGATCAGCAATATCCGCACCGCGCCCGCAGGCTCACCGAAAAACCAGATGCCGACGAGCACGGTGCCGAGTGCGCCGATTCCACCCCACACTGCATAGGCAGTCCCCATCGGGATGCTTCGTGAGGCGACTTCGAGCAGCCCCATCGAAAGCCCCACCGAGACCAGGAAGCCGATCGTCCAGGGCACGTTCCTGAAGCCATCGACAAATCGCAGGCAGGTGGTGAATCCCACTTCGAAGAACCCGCCCAGGATCAGCCAGACCCATGCCATCTTCTATCTCCCTGCCAGGCGGGCGAGCGCATCCCCGGTCACGCGCTGCACGCGCCATTCGTCCATGCCGACCGCGCCCATCGCGCGATAGAATGCGATCGCCGGCTCGTTCCAGTCGAGCACCGCCCATTCGAAGCGTCCGCAGCCGCGGTCGATCGCGATCCCCGCGAGGTGGCGGAGCAGCGCAGTGCCCACGCCTGCGCCGCGCGCCGCGGGAGTCACGTAGAGGTCCTCCAGATAGATGCCGCGCTTGCCCGTCCAGGTCGAGAAATTGTGGAAGAAGAGCGCGAAGCCGGCGGGCTCGCCATCGACTTCCGCGATCAGCGCCTCCGCCGCCGGGCGTTCGCCAAACAGCGCCGCTTCGAGCATCGGCTCGGTCGCCTTCACCGCATCGGGCTCGCGCTCGAACTCGGCGAGCTCGCGCACCAGGCGCAGGATCAGCGGCACGTCGGACGGAGTGGCGGTTCGTATGCTGGTGGTCATGTGAGGGCAGCCTCTGCTTCGGGTGCGGCGCCGCCGCCGGGGCGCCCGCGCGCCGCGAGCAGGCATCCGGCAACGATCAGGAACGTGCCCGCGATCGTAGCGAGCGTTAGCTTCTCGCCGAACATCCACCATCCCATCAGCGATGCCCAGATGAAGGCAGTATATTCGACGGTGAGCAGCACCTGCGCCTCGGCGCGAGCATAGGCCCAGGAGAGGAGCAGCAGCGACACGATCGCGAGCGCGGCGGCGCCGATCACCGCGGGCCAGTGCTCCGGCCCCGGCACCGTCAGCAGCAGCGGCGCAGGCACGCAGAAGATCGCGAGCACGCAGACATTCTGGAACGCTGCGATCTCCAGCGGGCGCGCGATCTGCGCCTGGTGCCGCGCGATCACCAGGTTGATCGCGTAGAAGACCGCCGAGAGCAGCACCGCGCCCATGCCGAGCAGCGCCCCCTCGCCACGCGCGGCGCCGAGCTGGCCGATCAGGATCACGCCCACGCCCGCCAGACCGAGCAGCGATCCGAGCACCGATCGCGCGCCGATCCGCTCCTTCAGGAACAGCGCGGCGAGCCCGAGCGCGATCAGGGGCGCAATGAACGAAAGCGCGATCGCCTCGGCGAGCGGAACCTGCGTTATGCCCCAGAAGAAGGCGATCGCCATCACCGCCACCACGGCGCTACGGGCGATATGCACCTTGATCACGCGCCTCGGCGGCAGCGTGGGGCGCGAGAACAGGTAAAGCGGCACGGCGATCGTCGTGCCCGCCGCCAGTCTCCAGAACAATGCGGCATAGGCGCCGATCGCGAGCCCCAGGCTCTTCATCAGCCCGTCCATCACCGCATAAAAGGCGATGCCCAGGCAGGCGGCGGCGAACGCGAAGGGAACGGAAGCGCGGGACATCGGCGAGCCTCCGGTAGCGGGCCCCGCGCGCAATGACGAGAGGGTTCGGCTATTCGGCCGCGACTGCAGCCGTGGTGTCCGCTACCTCGATCTCGGCCGCCTTGGCCTCTACCAGACGGACGATGTGATCGATCATCTCGGCATCCTGGACATGGTGATCGGTCACGCCCGACAGATAGACCATGTGCTTGCCGTTGCCGCCGCCGGTGATGCCGATGTCGGTCTCACGCGCCTCACCCGGGCCGTTGACCACACAGCCGAGCACCGACAGGCTCATCGGCGTGCGGATGTGCTGGAGCCGCTCCTCCAGCGCCTGGACGGTGCGGATCACGTCGAAACCCTGTCGCGCGCAGCTGGGGCACGAGACGACGCGCACGCCGCGGTTGCGGATGCCGAGCGCCTTGAGGATCTCGAACCCGACCCGGACTTCCTCCTCGGGCTCGGCCGAAAGCGACACCCGGATCGTGTCGCCGATCCCGAACCAGAGGAGCGAACCGATCCCGATCGCGCTCTTCACCGTCCCGCCGACGAACCCGCCGGCCTCGGTGATGCCCAGGTGCAGCGGGCAATCGACGGCGTCGGCGAGCTGCTGGTAGGCGGCGACCGCGAGGAACACGTCGCTCGCCTTCACCGCCACCTTGAATTCGTGGAAGTCGCGGTCCTGGAGCAGCTTGATATGGTCGAGCGCGGATTCGACCAGCGCCTCCGGGCACGGCTCGCCGTATTTCTCGAGCAGGTCCTTCTCGAGGCTGCCGGCGTTGACGCCGATCCGGATCGCGCAGCCGTTGGCCTTGGCGGCGTTGACGACTTCGTTGACGCGGTCAGCCGAGCCGATGTTGCCCGGATTGATCCGCAGGCAGGCGGCGCCGGCGTCGGCCGCCTCGAGGGCGCGCTTGTAGTGGAAATGGATGTCGGCGACGATCGGCACGCGCGCGGCCCGCACGATCTGCTTGAGCGCGGCCGTGCTCTCGACGTCGGGGCAGCTCACCCGGATGATGTCGGCGCCCGCCTCCTCGCAGCGGCGGATCTGATCGATCGTCGCCTTGACGTCCGAGGTGGCGGTGTTCGTCATCGTCTGCACGGTGACGGGGGCATCGCCGCCAACGGGGACGTTGCCCACCATGATCTGGCGGCTCGGGCGGCGCGCGATATCGCGCCAGGGGCGGACGGACATGGATTCTCGCTAACGCTTGCTTACCTGGCGCTGCATATAGCCTTCGATGCCGCGCTGCGAAAGGCGCAGGCCACCCACTTACAATTGGGTTCGATAGCGCCGGCTGCCGCGGAGCGCGGCACCGCTCGCCAGCGTGACCGTGAAATCCCCGCTCTTGTCGGTCTCGATGCTGCGCACCGCGTCGCGGCGGACCAGCCGGCCGCGATGGATGCGCGCGAAGTTCGGCCCCAGCTGCTCGGCGAGCGCGGCCAGGGTGGAGCGGTGCAGCAGGAGCCGCCCCTCCCACGCGATCTCGACATAATTGCCCGCGGAGGCTGCCCAGTCGATCGCCTCGATCGGCACGCGGTGGGTGACGCTGCCGTCCGGAACCAGCAACACACGCGCCCGCTCGCCCTCCGCCGGCGCCGGGCGCGCCAGCAGCCATTGCGCATAAATGAGGAAAGCGACCACCATCAGATAGGTCGCGACGTCCTTGCGATATTCGTAGAGGAGCGCCATCGGCCAGTCGCCGAAGCCATAGCTCTCGCCCGCGAGCATATAGGCAAGCTTGCGGATGCCGACCATCACCAGGACGTGGACGAGCGACACCGGCACGGTCGCGGCGGCGTGGATCAGGATCGCCGCAGGCAGCGCCAGGCGCGGCGGCCGCGCCCAGGCGACCAGCCACCACAAAGGCACCATCAGCGCGATCCAGGTAGCCAGGCTGCTGAGCTGCCAGGTCCAGACGTGCCAGCGCTGCTCGGCGATTCCAGCCTTGGCGAAATCCTCGAGCGTCGACTCGACGTTGGCGATCGACTGGACCGTGACGAACAGCAGGAACGCCGCGAGCAGCCACCCCGCGCGCTGCCGCCGAAGCCGCGCACCGCTCGTCATCGCTTCGCCGCCGTTCGTCCCTGCCGCGTTTTCAGTCATCCCCGCCTGCCCGCCGCTCCACCCTTTGCGATACCGGGCCATGGCGCGCGCCGCTAGCCCACCGTTCGCCCTGAGCACGAACGGACGGGAAGTCGGGAGGCGACGCACATGGAACGGCATTACGGAATGGACTGGCTGCGGATCGGCGCGTTCGGACTGCTGATTCTCTACCACATCGGCATGTTCTTCGTGCCCTGGCCCTGGCACGTGAAGACCGCCCAGCCGCTCGACTGGGCGGAAATCCCGATGCTCGCGACCAACGCGTGGCGGCTGCCCCTGCTTTTCCTGGTCTCAGGGTTCGCGACTGCGGCGGTGCTCGGCAAGTCGCGCGGGATGGGTGCATTCCTTGGCGATCGCACCGCGCGGCTGCTCGTTCCCACGCTCTTCGCGGCGATCGTGATCATCCCGCCCCAGCCCTGGGTCGAGTTGATCAGCCAACACGGTTATACGCAGAGCTTCACGCATTTCTGGACGACCGATTATTTCCGTTTCGGCGTGCTCGACGGAATCGTGCTGCCGACGTGGCAGCATCTGTGGTTCGTCGTCTATCTCTGGGCCTATACGCTCGTGCTTGCCGCAATTCTGGCGCTGACGCCTGCACGCGCGCGATCGAGCTTCGCGCGCTTCGCCGACGATCTGCTGAGCGGCCCGGGGCTGCTGCTCGTCCCGATGGCATGGCTGGCGGTGCACATGGCCGTCAGCTGGCCCGGCGCCGAGCCGACGCACGCGCTGATCGACGACTGGGTCGCGCACCGCATGTATTTTCCGGCGTTCGCCTTCGGCTTCTTCCTTGCCGATGCGCCGCGGACCTGGGCGGCGATCCGGCGCTGGTGGAAGCCGGCAGGCGTGCTCGCGATCCTCGCCTATGCGGTGATCGCCGCGATCCTCGCGTCGTGGATCACCGGCACCGTCGCGCCGAGCGAGCTCCGCCTGCCGTTCGCAGCCGCGCGGCTGGTGATGGGATGGGCAGCGATCGTGGCGCTCGTCGGCCTGGCCGACCGCTACTGGAATCGCGACCATCCCCTTCGGGCGACGCTCACCGAAGCGGTCTTCCCTTTCTATATCATCCACCAGACCATCATCGTCGTGCTCGGCTGGTGGCTGCTCCGCTTCGCGCTACCGCCCGCGGCCGAGTTCGCGATCCTCGTGCCCGCGACTGCGCTCGGCTGCTGGCTTTTCTACCTTGGCGGGCGCCGCATCGGCTGGCTGCGACCGCTGATCGGGCTTCGGCCGCTGGCGCGGCGCGCGACATCTGCTAGGGAGACCGCACCAGTCCCGGGAGTGCCCTGATGCGCCTCTTGCCCCTGTTGTTCGGAGTATTCCTCATGCCGCTTTCCGCCCATGCCCAGGAGCAGGCGCGGCCCCAATGGACTCTGGTGATCCACGGCGGCGCCGGGATCATCGAGAAGAGCCGCGTGACCCCCGAGCAGGAGGCCGGCGTGCGCGCGGGGCTCGACGCTGCGCTCGACGCGGGATCGAAGGTGCTCGCTGCCGGCGGCGACGCGCTCGATGCGGTGCAGGCCGCGGTCCAGGTGCTCGAAGACGATCCCCGTTTCAACGCCGGGCGCGGCGCGGTCTTCACCTGGGACGGCAGGAACGAACTCGACGCCGCGATCATGGACGGCCGCACCCGCGCGGCGGGCGCAGTCGCAAGCACCACCACCACGCGCCACCCGATCGCCGCGGCGCGCGCGGTGATGGAGAAGAGCCCGCACGTCCTGCTCTCGGGCCCGGGCGCCGATCAGTTCGCGCGCGAGCAGGGGCTGGAGCAGGTCGACAACAGCTGGTTCGCCACGCCCGAGCGCCGCAAACAGCTCGACAAGATGAAGGCCAACGACAAGCTCGGCTGGTTCGACGTCGACCTGAAGTACGGCACCGTCGGCGCCGTCGCGATGGACCAGAACGGCCATGTCGCCGCTGCCACCTCCACCGGCGGGCTCACCGGCAAGCGTTGGGGCCGGATCGGCGACTCGCCGATCATCGGCGCGGGCACCTATGCCGACGACCGCGCCTGTGCGGTCTCAGCGACGGGGGCGGGCGAATTCTTCATCCGCGAAGGCGTGGCGCACGAGATCTGCGCGCGGGTCCGCTTCAAGGGCGAGAGCCTACAGGCGGCCGCCGACACGGTGATGGCCGAGACCAAGGCGCTCGGCGGCACCGGCGGCGTGATCGTCACCGGTCCCACGGGCGAGATGGCGTGGAGCTTCAACACCCCGGGCATGTACCGCGCCCGCGCCTCCGCCAGCGGCGACCGGCTGGTCGCCTTCTACGGTGACGACAAGTGAAGCGCTTCCTGATCCTCCTTGCTGCGATCCTCGGCTTCGGCGCGGCACCCGCGCGGGCCTATTGGGAATATGGCCATGAGACCGTGGCCTCGATCGCCTACCGGAACGTGAGCCCGCGCGTGCAGGCCGAGATCCGCCGGCTGCTCGCCAAGCAGGCGCTGCTCGAGACGCCGACCTGCCCCGCGCGCACGATCGAGCAGGCGAGCGTCTGGGCCGATTGCGTCAAGACGCTCGGACCGCGGTTCAGCTATGCCTATAACTGGCACTATCAGAATGTGGACGTCTGCAAGCCGTTCGAGCTGAAGCGCAACTGCCCCGACGGCAATTGCGTCTCGGCACAGATCGAGCGCGACGTGAAGCTGCTGAAGGACAAGAGCGTACCGGTGCGCGAGCGGGTGATGGCGCTAGCCTTCCTCGTCCATTTCGTCGGCGACCTGCACATGCCGCTGCACGCTGGCGACCGCGGTGACCTGGGCGGCAACCGCGCACGGGCGGCCTACGGCGATTACATCACTGAGCGGCTCAACCTCCACACCATCTGGGACGGCTATCTAGCCGAGCGCGCGATCTCCACCCCGCCCTCGCTAGTGCGTGCCTATTCGACCGAGGAGCGCGCGGCGATGCAGGGCGGCAGCGTCGAGGACTGGAGCCGCGACAGCTGGCAGGTCGCGCGCGACGTCGCCTATGGCTCTGCCTATGGCGACCCTTGCGCCGAGGCCCCGCAGCGCGCCAAGCTCGACCAGGCGACGATCGAGAAGCTTATCCCGCCCGCGCGCGATCAGATCGTCAAGGGCGGGCTGCGGCTCGCGCGGCTGCTGGAAGAGGCGCTGGCCTGATTAACAATCCTCCCCCAGAGGGGGAGGGGGACCGCGCCCGAAGGGCGTGGTGGAGGGGTATGGCGCTATCGAGAGGGCGACACCCCTCCGTCGCGCTGCGCGCGCCACCTCCCCTTACAGGGGAGGATCGGGTGCGGATCACCGATCCCGCCGCCCGAGCAGCCGCAGCCGCAATGCATTGAGTTTGATGAAGCCCGCCGCATCGCGCTGGTCGTATGCGCCCTGGTCGTCCTCGAAGGTCACGACCTTCTCGCTGTAGAGCGAGTTGGGCGACTTGCGGCCGGTGACGATAACGTTGCCCTTGTAGAGCTTGAGCCGGACGGTGCCCGCCACCTTCTCCTGGCTGTGATCGATCGCAGCCTGAAGCATCTCGCGCTCGGGCGCGAACCAGAAGCCGTTGTAGATCAGCTCGGCATAGCGCGGCGCGAGCTCGTCCTTCAGGTGCGCGGCGCCGCGGTCGAGCGTGATCTGCTCGATGCCGCGGTGCGCGAGGTGATAGATGGTGCCGCCGGGCGTCTCGTACATGCCGCGGCTCTTCATGCCGACGAAGCGGTTCTCGACCAGATCGAGCCGGCCGATGCCGTGCTTGCGGCCGAGCTCGTTGAGCGCCGCGAGCAGAGTCGCAGGCGACATCGCCTGGCCGTTGAGCGCCACGCCGTCACCGCGCTCGAAATCGATCGTGATCGTCTCGGGCGTGTCGGGCGCATCCTCGGGGTTCACCGTGCGCGAATAGACATAGTCGGGGACCTCGTCCCACGGATCCTCGAGCACCTTGCCTTCGGACGACGTGTGGAGAAGGTTCGCGTCGGTCGAGAAGGGCGCTTCGCCGCGCTTGTCCTTCGACACCGGGATCTGGTGCTGCTCGGCGAACTCGATCAGCCGGGTGCGCGAAGTGAGGTCCCATTCGCGCCACGGCGCGATCACCTTGATGTCCGGATTCAGCGCATAATAGCCGAGCTCGAAGCGGACCTGGTCGTTGCCCTTGCCGGTGGCGCCGTGGCTCACCGCATCGGCGTTCACCTGGCGCGCGATCTCGATCTGACGCTTGGCGATCAGCGGGCGCGCGATCGAGGTGCCCAGCAGATACAAACCCTCGTAGAGCGCATTGGCGCGCATCATCGGGAAGACGAAATCCTTGACGAACTCCTCGCGCAGATCGTCGATGAAGATGTGCTCGGGCTTGACGCCCGCCATCTCGGCCTTGCGGCGCGCCGGCTCGAGCTCCTCGCCCTGGCCCAGATCGGCAGTGAAGGTCACCACCTCGCACTGATAGGTCTGCTGGAGCCATTTCAGGATCACGCTCGTGTCCAGCCCGCCCGAATAGGCGAGAACGACGCGGTTGATCTTGTCTGACATGGGCGTGCGACTCCAGAGGAAGGGAACGGTGCGCGCTCTAGGGGCGGCGTGCCGCTTCCGCAACCTTTGCCGCTCGGGCATGCTCGCAGCCACCGACTCGGGAGGGATCATGGCCGAGACGAAGACCAGGCCGACTCAGTGCAGCGTTGCCGAGTTCATCGACGCAGTGCCGGACCCGACCCGGCGCGAGGACGCGCGGACAGTCGCCGCGTTGATGGAGCGGCTGACCGGCGAGCCGCCTGCGATGTGGGGTCCATCGATCGTCGGCTTCGGCAGCTACCATTACAAGTATGACAGCGGGCACGAAGGCGACGCGTGCCGGATCGGCTTCAGCCCGCGCAAGGCCGAGCTGGTGCTCTATGTGCTGAGTGGCGGCGCGGAGGAAGCCGAGCTGCTCTCGCGGCTGGGCAGGCACAGGACGGGCAAGAGCTGCCTCTACATCAGGAAGCTGGTGGATGTGGACATGGCGGTGCTGGAGGCCCTGGTCCGCCACAGCGTCGCGGCGATGGGCGCGCGCTATCCGCGTTGCGCCGGGAACTAGCCTGATATTGATCAGATCGAACCAATACCGTTGCCCTGAGCCTGTCGAAGGGCCGCTCTCCACCAGCCGTTCGCGCGCGAAGGGGCGCCCTTCGACAGGCTCAGGGCAACGGCTCTTTGGCTCAACCTGGCCGAACAACTAAGCCCGCAACCGCTCCCGCGCCTCGGCCTCGCCCCCGCGCAGTGCCTGCTCCCCCTCCAGCATATAGTCGCGCGTGATCGGCAGCGCGTCGCGCGAGCGCGAGAGCTGGAGCTGGTAGTTCACCAGCCCGCCGTTCAGGAAGCTCACGCACGACCCCGCCAGATAGAAGGTCCACATGCGGTAGAAGCGCTCGTCGTACAGCTCCACGATCTGATCGTGCGCGGCGACGGTGCGGTCGTACCAGGCCTTGAGCGTATAGCCGTAATGGAGCCGCAGCACCTCGACATCGGTGGCGAACATCCTGAGCCCCTCATAGCCGCGCACCATCTCCGAAAGTGCGGGGATGTAGCCGCCGGGGAAGATATATTTCATCGTGAACTTGTCGGTGACGCCCGGGCCGCCTGCGCGGCCGATCGTGTGGAGCAGCATAACGCCTTCGGGCGTCAGCAGCTGGTGGCACTTGCGGAAGAAGGTCCGGTAGAAAGCCGGGCCGACATGCTCGAACATGCCGACCGAGACGATCCGGTCGAACTGCCCCTCCAGCGCGCGATAGTCGATCAGCTCGAAGCGCACCTTGTCGGCCACGCCTGCCTCCGCCGCGCGGCGCCGCGCGACCTTCAGCTGCTCCTCGGAAAGCGTGATCCCCAGCACCTCGGCACCGGTCTTGGCGTGAATATAGAGCGCCATCCCGCCCCAGCCGCAGCCGATGTCGAGCACCTTCATGCCCGGCTCCAGCGCCAGCTTCGCCACGATGTGCGCCTTCTTGTCCGCCTGCGCCTGCTCGAGGCTGTTCGACGGATCGGTGTAATAGGCGCAGCTGTACTGCCGGTCGGCGTCGAGGAAGAGATCGTAGAGCCGATCGCTCAGATCATAGTGATGCGCGACGTTGCGCTTCGAGCGGCGCGCCATGTTGTAGCGGCCGATGCGGTGCGTCACCGCCTCCACCGCACGGCGCAGCGGCGTGGGATTGAGCGTGCCGGTGCCTTCTTCCCAGCGGTTGTTGGCAGTGACGAGGTTGAGCAGGTCGAAGATGTCGCCCTGCTCGAGCTCGAGCCGGCCGTCCATGTAGCATTCGGCCGCGCCCAGGCTCGGATCGCGGACGATCGCCGATGCTGCGCCGCGGTGCAAACGGATGGTGACGGGCTTCAGCCCGGGATCGGGTTCGCCGAAGCTTCGTGTGCTGCCGTTCGAATGGATCACGGTCAGCGGACCGCGCTTCACGGCACGCGCAAGAAACTGATCGATCAACGCCATCCGGCTGCTGCTCCCAAAAAAGCCGCCCCCCGATGTGACAATTTAGGCCCGTAACGATTTACCGCAATGCGGAAATTCTCCGGGCCTGCCTCAAATCCCGGCATACCATTCGTAATTGTTGAAATCCTCCCAGAAGCCGCCGCGCCCCTTTCCGATCGCGTCGAGCGAAGCGACCGCCTCGATCCGCATGACATATTTGGCGTGCTTGTAGCCCAGCTGGCGCTCGACGCGCAGCCGCACGGGCGCGCCATGCCCGATCGAGAGCAGCTTGTCGTTCATCGCCCAGGCCATGATCGTCTGCGGGTGGAAGGCATCGATCAGGTCGATCGATTCATAATAGGGCGTAGCGCCGAAGCGGTCGGCACAGTGGAAGACGATGTAGCGCGCCTGATCGCGGATGCCTGCGAGCCGCAGCAGCGTCTCGAGCCGCGGCCCCTGCCATTTGCCGATCGCGCTCCATCCCTCGACGCAATCGTGCCGGGTGATCTGGGCGCGCTGCGGCATCGCCTGGAGCTGCGCGAGGCTGAGCCGCAGCGGCCGCGCCACCAGCCCGACCACCGCAAGCCGCCAGTCGGCGAAGCGGTTGGCGGCGAGCGCGTTGTATTCGGGCGTGTTCGGATTGGCGTTGCCGTTGGTGCGGAAGATCGGACTGCGCTGCTCGGGCCGGAACTCGCGCGCGAGCGCGGCGCGGCCGGTGATCGAGCGGTGGAGAAAGCGGTGGGCGTCCTCGGCGCTCAGCAGCACCGGGCTGTCGGTCAGCGAATCGCACCCGGCGAGCAGCGCCGCGCCCCCGCCGACGATCAGGCCGCGCCGCGTGATCATTTATGGTCTCTCTCGGGCGCGCGCCACCAGCCGGTGATCATCGAGCGCAGCTCGTTGATCGGGCCCGCGAGGATCACGAGCGTCAGGTGCACGACCACGAACAGGGTTAGCAGCGCCATGGCGATGAAATGAACCGAGCGCGCCGACTGGCGGCCGCCGAACAGATCGGGCAGCCACGCCCACATGCCCGGCGCCAGCGCGAGTCCCGACACCACGAGCAAAGGCAGCAGCACGAAGATCACCCCCGCATAGCTCGCCTTCTGGAAGATGTTGTAGGCGCGCGGGTCATGCGGATCGTGGAAGCGCAGCGCCAGATGCGCCTTGAAGTCGGTCCAGAGCGCCGCCGGACGCAGCTCCGCCGCGCCGATGCGCAGGTCGCGCTTGGCATGGCCGCCAAGGATCGCCCAGAGGAGGTAGAACGGCAGCGCGACGATCAGCACCAGCGCGAACGCCAGGTGCCAGTGCCGCGCGCCGGAGAGGCTGTAGTAGCTCGGCAGCGTCGCCCAGCCGGGGAAGCGCGGCAGCTCCAGCCAGGCGGGATCGAAGTTCGCGCCGTAATGGCCCCAGTAGAGCCGCGGATGCGCGTTGAAGATCATCAGCCCGCTGGGGATCAGCACCAGCACGGCGATCGCGGTCAGCCAATGCCAGATGCGCGTGATCAGCCGGTGCCGATAGACTTTGGATACCTGAGCCACCCGCGCCTTATGCCGCGAGGGGCGCCCGGACGCCAGCGGCCCCAGCTTCCTCTCCCCTTGATAGGGGAGAGGATACCGGAGCTTGGCGCTTCAGCGCCTAGCGGAGGTTGGAGAGGGGTAGAGCGGAGCGAAGCTCCGCGCGGCTGCTGTGCAGCCGCTCACCCCTCTCCCAGCTCCGACTAAGGCCTTGCTTCGCAAGACCTAAGTCTGCGCAACCCTCTCCCCTCCTCCGGAGGGGCGAGGGAAGATATCCGTCGATCACCCGGTCAGGCGGGCTGATAGAGCAGCGTATCGAGCGGCACCTGTCCACGGCACGCGCCGCTGCCGGCGGGCGTCGCACCATCCTCGATCGCCTTCGCATAGGCGACCGCGGGGTCGGCCATCAGCCGCGCCTTGAGTGCCTCGATCTTGGGATAGGCGCCGGGCTCCACCGCCTGGTGGAACTCCGCCCAGCGTGCGACTCCGATGAACACGCCGTCGGCCAGGGTCGGCCGGTCGCCGAGCAGATAGGGCGTGTCGCCGAGCATCGCCTCCAGCTTTTCGTGCCGGTCGTTCACCAGCCCCCGCCCCAGGCGCCGCAGTGCCGCCTGATAGTCAGGTTCCGGATCGGCCATCTCCAGCGCCATCCAATAGGGCATGAACGCGCCCGTGAAGCCGGTGTTGAGGAAGGCCATCAGCTGGTGCATCCGATCGGCCTGCGCCGTGCCGGGCGCGAAGCTCACGCGGCGCTCGGTGTCGCGCGCCTCCATCCACAGCGCGATCGCCATGGTCTCGGTCAGCACGTGATCGCCGTTGATCAGCACCGGCGTCTCCTGCCGGCCGTTGATCCGCGCATAGGCGGCATTCTTCATCTCGCTCAGCATGTCGACGCGCGACAGGCGATAGGGCTGGCCGAGCCATTCGAGCGCGGCGACGAGGCCCATCGAGCTTCCCAGCGGGAAGCCATAGAGCAGGATCGGTTCCATGATTTTCTCCGTGATCGTGAGGATCACCGCGCGGCTTGGCTGGTATTTAGGCGCCGCAGCATCCAAGTAAATTACGCACAAAAATGTCACCGCGGAGGAAAGATGCAGGACGTGGTTTCGAGCTGCCCGATCGAAGACGCGATGCGCGTGCTGAGCGGCCGCTGGGCGACGCTGCTGCTCTATTATCTGAAGGACGGCACCAAGCGCTTCAGCGAGCTCCAGCGCGACAATCCGACGATCTCGCACCGGATCCTGACGCTGGAGCTGCGCAAGCTCGAACAGGCCGGGCTCGTCGAGCGCATCGCGCATGGCGGCTTTCCGCTGCGCGTCGAATATCGGCTGAGCGGTCCGGGCGCCGAGCTGATGCCGATGATCGACGCGATCGGCGACTGGTGGCAGGCCTCGTTCCCGCGCCGGCGCGAATGCCGCGAGGCGGCGTAGATTGCCTCTTTATCCTCCCCCGCCAGGGCAGGGCAATCGCATGGACTGTGTTGCCGGTTCGGAAAGGGGTTCGGCAAAATCTCCGTCCGTCCTGAGCTTGTCGAAGGACGTCCTTTCTTCGGGCTGGGCGCTCGCGACGGGGAAAAATGCCCTTCGACAAGCTCAGGGCAAACGGAACTTCCATATGCGACAGTCTCCCCCTGGCGGGGGAGGATAGAAACCGAAGCTCAGCTATAGGCGCGCACGAAGAAGACGATCGTCGTCCCGCCGGTCACCAGCAGCGTCCAGCCGCGGACCAGCCCGGGGGACATGCGCTTGCCGAGAAGTGCGCCCAGCCAGCCGCCGACGATCGAGCCGAGCAGCATCGGCAAGCACGCCCACCACCAGACCATCGCGAAGCCGATGAACACGCACGCCGCGGCCAGGTTCGCCACCGCGAGCATCAGCGTGCGGATCGCGAACAGCTCGCGCGGGCGGATGTTCGCCAGCAGGCCATAGACCGCCGTGGTGATCAGCCCCACGCCCCCGCCGAAATAGCCACCATAGACGCCGAGCAATGCCTGAGTGACGAGCAGCGTCGGCCGCCCGATCGTGACGCGCGCGTGCAGCCAGTCCGCCGCTCGCTTGCCGAACACCATCACCGCGAAGGCGAACAGCAGCAGCCAGGGGATGATGATGTCGAAAGTCTCGCTGGGCGTGAGGACGAGCAGCATGCTGCCGACCAGCCCGAACACAAAGGTGATGCCCGCGAGCAGCCTGACCGACATCCCAGCCACCGGCCCCAGCTCGTCACGATAGGCCAGCGCGCTCGCCCCCGCCCCGGGCAGCAGTGCGACGTTCGAAGTCGCATTGGCGATGTTGGCGGGAAGCCCGAGCGCGATCAGCGCCGGCAGGGTCGCGAAAGTGCCCCCTCCTGCGAGGGCGTTCATCGCGCCGCCGAGCACACCTGCCCCGGCGGCCAATGCAATCGAGAAAAAGTCCACCCTAACCCCGTTCGCGCTGAGCTTGTCGAAGCGCCGTATCTCTTTTTACTGCGCGGGAAAGAGAAGAACGGTGCTTCGACACCCCCGGATCGGGTCCGGGGACGAACGGGGATGGTTCATCCCTGAACGGAAGGATCAGCCCAGCGCGACCATCTTCTCTTCCGCCAGCCGATCGAGCTCCGCCCGGCTCTTCTTCTCCGCCGCGGTCTTGAGCTGGCCGCAGGCGGCGTCGATGTCGCGGCCGCGCGGGGTGCGGACCGGCGCCGAGATGCCTGCCTCGAACACGATGTTGCTGAATGCCCTGATCCGCTCGGGAGTCGAGCATTCATAGGGCGCGCCCGGCCAGGGGTTGAACGGGATCAGGTTCACCTTCGCCGGCAGCCGGTACTTGCGGAGCAGCCGCACCAGCTCGTGCGCGTCGGCGTCGCTGTCGTTCTTGTCCTTGAGCATCACATATTCGAAGGTGATCCGCCGCGCGTTGTTCGCGCCGGGGTAGTCGGCGCAGGCCTGGAGCAGCTCCTCGATCCCGTACTTGCGGTTGAGCGGCACGATCTCGTCGCGGACTTCCTTGGTCACTGCGTGGAGCGAGACCGCGAGGTTGACGCCGATCTCCTCGCCCGCGCGCGCCATCATCGGCACCACGCCCGAAGTGGAGAGCGTGATCCGGCGCTTGGAGAGCGCGAGCCCGTCGCCGTCCATCACGATCGCCAGCCCGTCGCGCACATTGTCGAAATTGTAGAGCGGCTCACCCATGCCCATCATCACGATGTTGGTGAGCATGCGGCCCTCGGGCTGGCTCGGCCATTCGCCGAGCGAATCGCGCGCCAGCATCACCTGCGCGACGATCTCGCCCGCGGTCAGGTTGCGCACCAGCCGCATCGTGCCGGTGTGGCAGAAGCGGCAGTTGAGCGTGCAGCCGACCTGGCTCGACACGCACAGCGTCCCCCGATCGGCATCGGGGATGAAGACCATCTCGTAATCCTGCCCGTCGTGCGAGCGCAGCAGCCATTTGCGCGTGCCGTCGGTCGAGACCTGCGCCTCGACCACTTCGGGGCGCGAGATCACGAAGCGCTCGGCGAGCCAGGGGTGCTGCGCCTTGGCGATGTCGGTCATCGCCGAAAAGTCGGTGGCGCCGCGGTTATAGATCCAGTGCCAGAGCTGCTTGGCGCGCAGCTTGGCCTGTTTGGGCTCCATGCCGGCGCCCTCCAGCGCGGCGCGGATGCCCTCGCGGGGCAAGCCGATCAGGTCGACGCGGCCGTCGGCGCGCGGCGTGGTGGCCCGCGGCACGGGCACGGGATCGATGTGCCCTGGAATGGGCATGGGGGCGGCCGACACTGTCTGCATCGGATGCATGTAGGCGATTTGGCGCCGCTTTTCCACTCCCCGCTCGTTGCAATCGGTCTGTCGCAGCGCAGCAGAACCTGTCCCGCATATGCCACGCCATGTCGCTGCAAGCTTGTGGAAACAGTTGGGACAACCCCAATTTGAAGATCCGGGGGCGCGGAATCGGAGTTTAACTATGGCTTTTCGTACTTCGGGTATTCTTATTGGCGCGGCGCTGCTGGCCGCGCCGGCGGCCTTTGCCCAGGACGCACCGACCAGCCCCTCGACTCAGGATGCGCCCGCTGCGCCCACGCAGGATGCCCCGGCGACCACCGAGGCACCCGCTGCAGGCATGGCAGCGCAGGGGAGCGGCGCCGCAGCCGTGAGCGATTCGGAAGTGACTCAGTTCGCCACCGCCGCGCTCGCGGTCGACAAGCTCCGCAAGGACACGACGGTCGCCGAGGCGGACAAGAACACCAAGATGGTCGAGGCGATCTCCTCGAGCGGCCTCCAGCCGGCACGCTTCAACGAGATCGCGCAGGCGATGCAGGCCGATCCTGCGCTCAACAAGCGCATCCAGGAAGCCGCGGCGGCCCAGGCGCCGGCGCAGTAAGCCGAGCTGTAAGCCGATTTGGGGGCGGCGGTCGTTCGCCGCCCCTTTTCGCTGCTTGCCTGTTGCCGGCGGCGTCGTAAGGTCCCGCATCGGTTACCGGGAGCAAATCGATGCGGAACACGACGATCCTGATCCTGGCGGCGGCGCTTGCGGCCTGCTCGGGCGGTGAGAATCCTCCTCCGGCAGCGAACGAGAATGAGAACGCGACGACGAACGGCGTGCTCGCCGCCGGCCCCGCGACCAACATCAGCGAAGTCTCCGCCGATGCGCTGCCGCCCGAACTGGCAGCGCTGATCCAGAAGACCGTGCCCGGCATGACCGTCGCCGAGGCCGAGCGCAAGGAGCGCGAAGGCCGCATCTACTTCGACGTCGAAGGCACGCGCCCGGACGGCAGCAAAGTCGAGCTCGACGTGCTCCAGGAAGGCAGCGCCTTCCGCGTCGTCGAGATCCAACGCGACATCGCCTGGAACCAGGCTCCAGCCCCTGTCCTTGCAACCGCCAAAGCCGCGCCGGGCTATTTCGAGCCCGAACGCGTCATCGAGAGCCGCCAGACCGACGGCAGCACCATCTACGAGCTGTTCGCTCCCGGCCGCCGCGATGAGCCCGCGATCGAAGTCCGCCTGCGCGACGGCAAGGCCGAGCTGCTCACCGAGCGCTGGGACCATTGAGCCCCTATTTCCCCGCGCACCCCGCAGCCGCGGCATCGATCGCCGTCGCCGCGCCCTTCAGCGCATAGGTGTCGGCGAAGGGGGCGCCGTTCGCGGCCAGCGTCTCGATGCTCATGCTCCGGCCGTCGCGCATCGCCGCGACGACCGCGGTATCGGTGCGCGAATCGGGCGCCCAGGCGTCGGCCGCTCCCGCCTTCAGCTCGAAGCGCCGCTCGCCGACCGCTAGCGTCACGCGCGCATTGGCGGCGCGCGGCCGGCTCAGCCGGATGTGGAGCTGGTTGCGCGCGCCCTCGCGCGGCCAGGTGGCGATCGAAGCAAAGGCTTCGCCGCGCCCGTTCTGCCCCGCAGGCCACGCGATCGCGAAGCAGCGCAGCGGCGAGGGGTCGCGGAACGCACCCCAGCTCTCGAACACGCCCAGCGGAACGCGCCCCTCAGCCAGCAGCAGCAGCGCGAGCGCGGCCGCGATCACGCCGGCGCGTCGCCGGTGCCGAGGTGGACGACCTTCTCCACGCCATTCTCGATCAGCACGATCGACCCCTGCGGCAGGTCGGGCGCGACCGGCGCACTGACGCGCGGAATCACGTCCTGCCCCGTCATCACTCCGCGCAGTACGCGGCTCGACATGCCGTGCATGATCACCAGCCGGTCGCCCGGATCGTCGTTGGTATCGGCGAGCCAGCCGGAGACGCGCGCCGCGATCGCGTCATACCATTCGCCGCCGGGCGGCGGGCGGACGTAGAGATGGTGCTCGGGATCGAGCACGGTGCCGATCTCCTGCGCCAGATCGGCATAATAGCGTCCGCTCCACTCGCCCATGCCGATCTCGACCAGGCGCGGATCGGTCTTCGCCTGATGCCAGTCGAGCTCGAGATGCTCGGCGATCACCGCCAGCGTCTGGAGCGTGCGCCCGGTGGTCGATGCCCATAAAGTGATCGGCGGCTGCGTGCCCAGCAACCGCCGGAGCGCTTCGCCCATCTGCTCGGCCTGGGCGAAGCCGGCTCGGGTCAGCGGCGTGTGGAGGTGATCGCCCTGCATCCGGCGTGCCCGGTTGTACACCGTCTCGCCGTGCCGGGCGATGAAGTCGCGGCCCTTGCGCTGGGGAATTGCCATGCGTGCCTCCTCAGCGCGTCCGAACGCGGAAGGCAATGCCCAATTTCCGCCTCGTTTCGTTCAGCCAACGATCAGGTGGCATGCTCCAATAGCACACCAGCGCTTCCGCCACGGAAGCGCCAGTGCAGGGAGTATCGCCATGAACCGGTTTTCGCCGCCTTTGTCGACCGCGCCCTGACGCCGGAGCGGCGCGCGGCACCTGTTGCAAAGATGCCACGCTTCGCCCCGTTTATCGGGGGTTCATGCAACCCCCGGAGTCCCACGCCAGTTAAGCCGCGGTCCCGCTCAGCGGGCTAAGGTATCAAGGAGTTTGTTATGCGTACCACCCTTCTCGCCGCTTCGGCCCTCGCCGCGGCGACTATCTTCGCCGCCCCCGCGATGGCCCAGGACACTCCCAGCGGCTTCCGCGCGGGCGTGATCGGCGGCCTCGACATCGTCCGCCCCGGCAGCACCGAGGATTCGGACGTCGAGGGCGACGACCAGAGCATCGAGGGTTTCCAGTACGGCATCGAGGCCGGCTATGACCTGCCGCTCGGCGGCGTCGTGCTCGGCGTCGAGGCCGAGCTGAGCGACTCGACCGGCAAGACCCGCACCGACACCAGCGATCCGAACTTCTTCGGCTATGGTGAGGTCAACACCGGCCGCGACATCTATGTCGGCGCGCGCCTCGGCGTTCCGGTCGGCACCGGCACGCTGCTCTATGCCAAGGGCGGCTACACCAATGCCCGGCTGAACGTCGCCGCCGACAACGGCACCGAGACGTTCGACGAGAATTTCGAGCTCGACGGCTGGCGCCTCGGCGCAGGTGTCGAGAAGTCGATCGGCACCAACACCTATGCCAAGGTCGAGTATCGCTACTCGAACTACACCGACGCGGACTTCCAGTTCGCGAACGGCGCGACGACCGACACGTTCGAGGTCGATACCGACCGTCACCAGATCGTCGCGGGCGTCGGCTTCCGCTTCTGAAGCACCATCCACACCAAATTTGGTGTGCAGGAAGGGTCGGGGCGCTTGCCCCGGCCCTTTTTGCCGTTAGAGATTATGAACGATCCATATAGCGACCGCCGGATTCGAAGGCGGCCCCGGGGGTTTTAGGGCATGAAAGCGACGATCGAACGCGCAACTCTGTTGAGGGGCTTGAGCCACGTCCAGTCGGTGGTCGAGCGGCGCAACACGATCCCTATCCTGTCGAACGTGCTGATCGAGGCGCAGGCCGGCGGCACGATGCGGCTGATGGCGACCGACCTCGATCTCCAGATCGACGAGACGATTCCCGCGGCTGTGGACCAGCCGGGCGCGATCACCGTCTCGGCGCACACGCTGTTCGACATCGTCCGGAAGCTTCCCGAAGGCTCGCAGGTCGAGCTTGCCGCTGCCGAGGGCCGCATCACGATCAACGCCGGCCGCGCCAAGTTCACGCTCGCCACGCTGCCGCGCGACGATTTCCCGATGATCGCCGAGGGCGAGCTGCCGGTCACCTTCGAGCTTCCGGCCGAGACGCTCAAGCAGATCATCGACAAGACCCGCTTCGCGATCTCCACCGAAGAGACGCGCTATTACCTCAACGGCATCTTCTTCCACGTGACCGACGAGGCGACGCCGCTGCTGCGCGCCGCGGCCACCGACGGCCACCGGCTCGCGCGCGTCACCGTCGCGCGCCCCGACGGTGCCGAATCGATGCCCGACGTGATCATTCCGCGCAAATGCATCGCCGAGCTGCGCAAGCTGCTCGAGGAAGTCGATGGATCGGTGGGCGTCTCGCTCTCGGGCTCGAAGATCCGCTTCGATCTCGGCCAGGCGATCCTCACGTCGAAGCTGATCGATGGCACCTTCCCCGATTACAGCCGCGTCATCCCCACTGCGAACGACAAGCTGCTCAAGCTCGATCCGCGCAGCCTGATGGAGGGCGTCGACCGCGTCTCGACGATCGCCACCGAGAAGACCCGCGCGGTCAAGATGGCGCTCGACCGTGACAAGGTGATCCTCTCGGTCACCAGCCCGGAGAACGGCGCCGCGGCCGAGGAAGTCCCCGGTGACTATGCCGCACTGCCCTTCGAGATCGGCTTCAACAGCCGCTATCTGATGGACATCCTCGGCCAGATCGAAGGCGACACGGTCGAAGTCCACCTCGCCGACGCCTCGGCCCCCACGCTGATCCGCGAGAACGACGCCTCACCGGCGCTTTACGTGCTGATGCCGATGCGGGTGTAAGCCCGCCGACGCAGGAATTATCCTCCCCCGCCAGGGGGAGGTGGCGCCGAAGGCGACGGAGGGGGAGGTCAGCGATGCACTCCCGATTCCGGCCAGTACGACGTCCGCCCCCTCCGTCATGCTCCGCATGCCACCTCCCCCTGGCGGGGGAGGATTTGCGCTGCCCCAATCCTCAACGATAACCGCTGGTTATTACCGTCGAACGCCTGTCCCATGGACAGCGCAACAGCCGCGGCCCAACTTCCCGGCGCTGAAACCGCAGGGGGATATTGCCGATGATCAACCGCCGCTCCTTCCTGCTGGGCACGGCCGCGACGCTGGTCGCGAGCTCGGCGGGTGCCGCGACGCTGTTGCGCCCCGTGCGGCAGAAGGCAGTGCGCGGCCCCGGCGCACCGATCGACATCGTCGATGACGTCTATGGCGTTCCGCACATCCGCGCCGCCTCGATCTCCGACGCGTTCTTCGGGCAGGGCTATGTCGTCGCGCGCGATCGGTTGTTCCAGATCGATCTGGCGCACCGCCGCGAGCTCGGCCGGCTCGCCGAAGTCTTCGGCGCGCGCTTCGCCGGGCACGACGCCAACGCCCGCCTCTTCCACTATCGCGGCGATTCCGATGCCGAGCTGCGCGACGTGCCGGCCGAGGTGCTCGCCTGCGCGCGCGCCTATGTCGCCGGGATCAACGCGCGCATCGACGAGGTGATCGCCGATTCCGCGCTGCTCCCGCTCGAATATCGGATTCTCGGCATCGCCCCGCTCAAATGGGAGCTGCGCGACCTGATCGTCCCGCGCGGCGCCTCGGTGGGTAACGCCGACGACGAGGTCCGCCGCGCCCAGCTCGCGGCGCTCGGGCTGCTCGATCTCGATGCAGTGATCGCGCCGCTTCGCCCCGCCTGGACGATGCAGGTGCCCGAGGGGCTCGACGTCGCCGCGGTGAGCGAAGCGGATCTGGGCGTCCTCCAGCTCGGCAGGCTGCCCTGGGGCGCCGATCTCACCGCGCCCGATCCCGCGAATGCCGCCGAGCGCGCCAATGCCGGCAGCAATGCCTGGACGATCGCGCCCTCACGCAGCGCCACCGGCCGGCCGATCCTCGCGAACGATCCGCACCTCGGCATCGGCGGCTTCGGCCCGCGCCATGTTGCGCATCTGAGCGCGCCCGGCTTCGAAGTGATCGGCGGCGGTGCGCCGGGCCTGCCGGGCATCATGCAGGGCCATACCGATCGCTTCGCGTTCGGCCGCACCAATTCGCACATCGATCAAAGCGACCTGTTCGTCCTCGAGCTCGATCCCGAAGACTCCGAGCGCTACCGGCACGACGGCCGCTGGAAGCGCTTCGACCGGGTCGAGGAATCGATCGCGATCCGGGACGCGGCGCCCCAGCGGGTGACGCTGCGCTATTCGGTCCACGGGCCGGTGGTTTCGCACGATCCCGCGCGGCGGCGCGCGACGGCGCTCGCCTCGATCGCGATGCAGCCGGGCGGTGCGGGCTCGTTCGCGATGATCGCGATCAACTTGGCTAAGGACTGGAAGAGCCTGCGCAAGGCCTTCCCGCTCCACCCCTCCCCCACCAATTTCCATTATGCCGATGTCGACGGGAACACCGGCTGGCAGGTGATCGGCTTCGCGCCGGTACGCAAGCGGGGCGACGGGCTGCTGCCCCTGCCGGGCGACGGCCGCTATGACTGGACCGGCATGCGCAACTTCGCGACGATGCCGAGCGAGTATAACCCCACCAAGGGCTGGTTCGCCTCGGCCAACCAGAACAATCTGCCCGCGAACACGCCGCGCGATCGCATCCCCGCCTTCTCGTTCCGCGATCCCTATCGCTACGAGCGCATCGCCGACGTGCTGGCCAGCCAGAGCAGGCACGGCATCGCGGACAGCGTCGCGCTCCAGTACGACACGCTCTCCACCCCCGCGCGCCAGTTCCTGGCGCTGCTCCCCCAGCGCCCCTCCGCTGCGGCCAAGCCCGCCGTCGACATGCTGCGCGGCTGGGATGCGCGGATCGATGCGGATTCCGCCCCGGCCGCGCTGTTCGAGATCGCCTGGCGCGAGCTCGGCCAGCGGATGCTCGCAGCGATCGTGCCGCAGCGGGCGAAGGCGCTGGTGACCGAGATCGCGCCCTCGGTGCTGCTCGGCCTGCTCGCCCGGCCCGATGCGCGGCTCGGCGCGGATCCAGAGGCCGCGCGCGATGCGGTGCTCGACGCGGGGCTCGCCTCCGCCTGGGTCTCGGCGCAGCAGCTGCTCGGCGCCGATCCGGCGAAGTGGCGCTATGGCACGCTCCACCAGGTGCGGATCCGCCATCCGCTCTCGGCGATTCCGGCGATCGCCGCGGCCTTCCCCCCAATCGAAGGCGGCGGATCGGGCGGCGACGGCTATACGGTGATGGCGCGCTGGCTCGGCTCGGGCCCCGGCTGGGGCGTAGGCGGCGGGGCGAGCTATCTGCAAGTGATCGACGTCGGCGGCTGGGACAATTCGCTGATGCTCAATCTGCCCGGCCAGTCTAACGACCCGCGCTCGCCGCATTACCGCGACCAGTATCGGCCCTGGATCGAAGGCAAGATGCTGCCGATGCTCTTCAGCCGCCCCGCAGTCGACACCAACGCCGCCGCGCGCACCACCCTCCGGCCCTCCTGAGGGCGCCCGCGCGGCGCCCACCGCGCCCTCGCCACGCCGTGTCGCATTGGGTCGTTACGAACGCGATAGGCAAATGCACGTAGTTGCAGACGGGCCACATATCTGCGAACTTACGCAGACTCGATGGGTCGCACCTTCGGGTTGCGGGCCGGGCGGCGTCATCCCTTTTCCGTTGTCCGGCCTGCATCTTTCGCTCTCCCTCATTCGGCCCGAATCGCGCTGACTTCGGCGCGCGCCTTGTCGCGCACTGCCCGCGCGCGCGCTTCGCCCTGCCGCGCCGCGATCTCCGCCTCCTCGCGCAGCCCGTGCGCGCGCGATTGCAGCCGCGCCGCCTCGAAGCCGTTCGTCGTCGCCGCCTGCTGGTCGAGCGCCTCGGCCTCGGCGCGCAGCCGATCGGCGTCCTGGTCCGCGGCATCCTCGATTCCGTCTGCCTGAGCCTCGGACGCATCCTGTATATTGTCGATGCGCGCCTCTCGCGGATCGGAGGGTCCGCAGGCCGAAAGCAGCAGCATCACCGCCGGAATCATGGCCAACAAGCGCATCGCCAGCCTCCCTGTTACGGCGTTGCAACGGTCAGGCTGCGCTTTCGTTGCGGCGGCACGAATTGAATTTCCCGCGGATCGATGCTATTTACACCAGTGTCAGTTAAGGAACCGCGAGTCATGGCCACCCAAGCTTCTCCCGCGTTCAATCCCGGCGTGCCGCTCAAGCGCGAATGGGGCACCGCGCTCCGGGCGCTGCGCCGCCTGCTCGCCAACGGCGACGATACCGAGCAGGTGTTCCGCATCATGCGCGCGCTCAACGGTGACGTCACCCAACGCAACTATCGCAAGCTGCTCACCGTCCCCGGCGGCGGCGCGATCGCCTATCGCCGCGTCGAGCTGGCGGAGCGGCTGTCGGACCGCGCCTGGGTCGACAGCTTCCCCGATGGTTCGCTCGGCGCCGCTTATCGCGCCTTCCTCGATTCGACCGGCTATTCGGCAAAGGGTCTCGAAGAGGTCAGCAAGAACGCGATCGGCGACCAGGGCCTCGAGCTCGAGCATCCCTATGCCTGGATGGGCCGCCGCGAGCGCGACATCCATGACATCTGGCACGTGCTCACCGGCTACAAGGCCGACGAGCATCTGGGCGAAGCGTGCCTCGTCGCCTTCTCCTACGCGCAGACCGGCGGGCTCGGCTGGGCCTTCATCGCGGCGGGCGCGGCGCTCAAGAGCATCCGCGTGACCGGCAAGCTCGAATTCCTCAGGGCCGTTATCGAAGGCTATCGCCACGGCAAGCGCGCCGGCTGGCTCCACGGCGAGGATCACGAGACGCTGCTCCACGAGCCGCTCGACTCCGTCCGCCGCCGCCTGCGCATCGCCGAACCCAGGCACTATCGCGTCGCGCAGGCGAGCCTCGAGGCCGCGGGGCTGACGGGCATCTAGCTCAAATCCTCCCCCGCCAGGGGGAGGTGTCAGCCGCAGGCTGACGGAGGGGGAGGTAAGCGACCAACTATCGGCGTGCTTCCTCCCCCTCCGTCGCGCTTCGCGTGCCACCTCCCCCTGGCGGGCAGGGGTATCGCTATGGAATATATTCCCGGTGCGGGAACGGGGTTCGGCAAAGTCTCCGCTCGTCCTGAGCTTGTCGAAGGACGCCCTTCGCTTCCGGCCGGACGCCGGCAGCGGGGGAAGGCCCTTCGACAAGCTCAGGGCAAACGGAATTTCCATATGCGATAGCCCTGTCTGCCAGGGGAAGGATTTCCCGCCTCGCCCGTCGTCGCCCGCTGCGCTAGGGCAGAGCCGATGGCCGTCACGCGTCTCGTCCTCACCGATTTCCGCAACCACGAAGATGCCGTGCTCGCGCCCGGCGCCGGCTTCGTGGTGCTCAGCGGCGAGAATGGCGCGGGCAAGACCAACATCCTCGAAGCGCTGTCGCTGCTCGCCCCCGGCCGGGGCCTGCGCCGCGCGCCGCTCGCGGAGATGGCGCGCCAGGGCGGTCCCGGCGGCTTCGGCGTCGCGGCACGCATCAAAGCCCCTCCCCTTCAGGGGAGGGGTTTGGGGTGGGGCATGTCCGCAAGCACTGGTCTCAGGGAAAGCGACAGGCCCCACCCCAACCCCTCCCCTGAAGGGGAGGGGCTAGTAGATATCGGCACCGGCACCCGGCCCGACGCGCCCGAGCGTCGGATCGTGCGGATCAACGGCGCGGCCGCCGCGGCCACCTCGCTCGCCGAATGGGTGACGGTGCTCTGGCTCACCCCCGCGATGGACCGGCTGTTCGTCGAAGGCGCGGGCGAGCGCCGCCGCTTCCTCGATCGGCTCACGCTCGCGCTCGCCCCCGGCCATGCGCATCATTCGACTCGCTACGAAGCCGCGATGCGCGAGCGCAACCGCCTGCTCGCCGAAGCGGCGCCGCCCGATCCCGAGTGGCTGAGTGCGCTCGAAGCGCGGATGGCTGAGCATGGCGCCGCGCTCGATGCCGCGCGCCGCGAGGCGGTGGCGCTGCTCGATGCGCGCCTCGCGGATCAACCCGAAGGCCCCTTCGCCCGCGCCGGCCTCGCGCTCGAAAGCTGGAGCGGCGATACCGGCGAGCTCGTCCATGCGCTCCGCGAAGGCCGCCGCCGCGATGCCGCCGCGGGCCGCACGCTCGCCGGCCCGCATCGCGCCGACCTCCTCGTCACCCACCTCGGCAAGAATCAACCCGCGCACCTCTGCTCGACCGGCGAGCAGAAGGCGCTCCTCCTCGGCCTGGTCCTCGCGCACGCGGAACTGGTCGCCGATCGCGTCGGCCGCGCGCCGATCCTGTTGCTCGACGAAGTCGCCGCCCACCTCGATCCCGCCCGCAGGGCCGCGCTGTTCGAGCGGCTCGCGGACAAGGGGCAGGTGTGGATGACGGGCACCGAGCCCGAGCTGTTCGCCGCCGTCGCCGGCGAGGCGACGCGCTATCGCGTGGCGCACGGGGCGATCGAGACCGCCCCGCGGTGACGCCGGCTAAGAGCCTGTTTGGGAATGCGCATTGCGGCGCATTGCGGCACCGGCCCGCTCCCCCACCCGGCCACCCAGCGACAGTATCCTATGGGTGGCCGGGTGGGGGAGCGGGCCGGTGCCGCCCAAGGTTCCGGCGATGCGCAGCATCGATGGAAAGGCTGCGGAGGGCGGTGCCGCCTAGAAATGCGCTCTTCCGTGCATTTCCAAACAGACTCTAACGCCTAAGCCTGCCATTGGCGCGCCTCACTTCGCAGGCTTGGCGCTGCCCGCCACGATCGCATCGAATTTGGCCTTGGGCATGTTGATCAGCAGCCCCTTGTTGTTCTTGGCGAGCGATGCGAATTCCACTTCGACCTTGCCGACCGGGCTGGCGATCACCGCAAACCCGGTGCCTACCTTCTCGATCGAGCCGATCACGACGCCCTTCGAATCCCGGACTTCGCTGCCCGGCGTGACATCGTCGGGGCTCACGGGAACGGGCCGCGATGACTTGGGGCGGCCCGCGGTGACCTCATTGTTCAGCCTGTTCAAATCGGCGAAGCGCTCGTCAGGGCCGCGCATCATGTCCGGCGGGCTGGACGGAGCGGGCGCCGACGCCGGGGCAGGATTGCCGACGGCCTGGGCATGCGCTGCCCCGGCCAGCGTCAGAGCGGTAGCCACAGCCGCGAGTTCGAGCACGCGCATCCAGCCTCTCCCCATTTTATGCGATGGTATCGCTACCAGGCATCAAGGGCAATCGCTTGTTCTTCATCGCCCCCCAGCTACCGGCCAATGAGCCATTAGCCAGCCATTTGCGCAAACGAATCCGCTGGCAATGTAGGATTTGTTCTGCTTTCGTTCGTATCATGGACAAACAGCACACGCCTCCCTCCGCACGCCCGCACCCCGGCATGACGCTTGCCTCGCAACCCCGCGAAGGAGTCAACTTAGAGTCAAGCGCCCTATCGCCGGAAATGCCCGGAAGCCGCAGAAATCCGCCATTTCCGGACCCAACCAAAAGGTTGGACCGGCCGGCGCTCGAAGCGATAGCCAACCTTATGGTTGGCTATCGGCTTGACTCCACTTTCCATGCACTCGCCGATCCCACCCGCCGCGCGATGCTCGATCGGCTGGCAAGCGGCGAGAAGTCGGTTGGCGAGCTGGCCCTCGGCTTCGCGATGAGCGGCACCGGCGCCGCCAAGCACCTCGCCGTGCTCGAAGCGGCGGGGCTCGTCCGGAGGAGGCGCGAAGGGTGCCGCTGCCTCTGCGCGCTCGATGCCGATCCGCTGGTCGAGGCGGGGCTGTGGCTCCGCCGCTGGGACGCTCTCGCTAGTCCGCGGGCGGCCAGGCTCCGGGCAATGCTCAGCGCCCCGGAGCGCGTCGATTAAGGCCAGGGGGCACCACTCTCATCGGCTGCGCGGCGCGCGTTCGGCCGCGCCCCATTTTGCTTCCGTTTCCCGGGCGCAAACCCTATATGCTGGGCATGGCAACCAACGACGACCAGACTCCCGAAAATCTCCCCAACGCGAACGCCTATGGCGCAGACTCGATCAAGGTCCTCAAGGGCCTCGATGCGGTCCGCAAGCGCCCCGGCATGTATATCGGCGACACCGACGACGGCTCGGGCCTCCACCACATGGTGTTCGAGGTCTCGGACAATGCGATCGACGAGGCGCTCGCCGGGCATTGCGACAAGATCATCATCCAGCTGAATCCCGACGGATCGGTCTCGGTCGAGGACAACGGCCGCGGCATCCCCACCGGCATCCACTCGGAGGAGGGTGTCTCGGCGGCCGAGGTCATCATGACCCAGCTCCACGCCGGCGGTAAGTTCGAGAACACCAGCGACGACAATGCCTATAAGGTGTCGGGCGGCCTCCACGGCGTCGGCGTGTCGGTGGTCAACGCGCTCTCCGAATGGCTCGATCTCAACATCTGGCGCGACGGCGAGGAGCATTACATGCGCTTCGCGTTCGGCGATGCGGTCGCCCCGCTCAAGGTGATCGGCAAGGCCGTCGACGAGAACGGGAACCCCAAGAAGGGCACGCGCGTCACCTTCCTCGCCAGCCCCGCGACCTTCAAGATCACCGAATATGATTTCGAGAAGCTCGAGCACCGCTATCGCGAGCTCGCCTTCCTCAATTCGGGCGTTCGCCTGTTCCTGCGCGACGCGCGGCACGAGGAAGTCAAGGAAGTCGAGCTCTATTACGAGGGCGGCATCGCTGCGTTCGTGAAGTATCTCGATCGCAACAAGACCCCGCTGATGCCCGATCCGGTGGCGATTGCGGGCACGCGCGACGATGTGACGATCGACGTCGCGCTGGAGTGGAACGACAGCTATTACGAAAACGTCCTCTGCTTCACCAACAACATCCCCCAGCGTGACGGCGGCACCCACCTCGCGGCGTTCCGCGCCGCGCTGACCCGGACCCTCAACAACTATGCCGACAAGTCGGGCATGTTGAAGAAGGAGAAGGTCACTCTCACCGGCGACGACATGCGCGAGGGCCTCACCGCGATCGTCTCGGTCAAGCTGCCCGATCCCAAGTTCAGCTCGCAGACCAAGGACAAGCTGGTCTCGTCCGAAGTCCGCCAACCGCTCGAAAGCCTCATGGCCGACAAGCTCGCCGAATGGCTCGAGGAGAACCCCGCGCATGCCCGCTCGATCATCGGCAAGGTGATCGACGCCGCCGCCGCGCGCGAGGCCGCCAAGAAGGCGCGCGAGCTCACGCGGCGCAAGGGCGTGATGGACATCGCCTCGCTGCCCGGCAAGCTCGCCGACTGCCAGGAGCGCGATCCCGCCAAGTCCGAGCTGTTCCTGGTCGAGGGTGATTCGGCCGGCGGATCGGCGAAGCAGGGCCGCGACCGCCACTTCCAGGCGATCCTCCCGTTGCGCGGCAAGATCCTCAACGTCGAGCGTGCGCGCTTCGATCGGATGCTGTCGAGCCGCGAGATCGGCACGCTCATCCAGGCGATGGGCACCGGTATCGGCCGCGACGACTTCAATCTCGAGAAGCTGCGCTACCACAAGATCGTCATCATGACCGACGCCGACGTCGACGGCGCACACATCCGCACGCTGCTGCTGACCTTCTTCTACCGGCAGATGCCCGAGATCATCCAGGCCGGGCACCTCTACATCGCTCAGCCGCCGCTCTACAAAGCGACCAAGGGCCGTTCGGAGGTCTATCTCAAGGACGATGCCGCGCTCGATCAGTATCTGGTCGATGCCGGGGTGCTCGGGAACCTGCTCGAAACCGCCGGCGGCACACGCAGCGGCGAAGACCTGCGCGATCTCGTCGAGCATGCGCGCCGCATGCGCACGCTGATGCGCTATGTGCCGCGGCGCTACGATCCTTCGATCATCGAAGTGCTGGCGCTGGGCGGCGCGCTCGATCCCGAAGCGACGCGCGAAGTTCGTGCCGAGCGGCTCACGTCGGTCGCGACGCGGCTCGATGCCGCGGATGCCGAAGCGCGGTGGAGCGCGCGCATCACCGAAGAGGGCGGCTATCACTTCGAGCGGCTGTGGCGCGGGGTGACCGATCACCACATTGTCGAGGCGAGCTTCCTCGTCTCGGCCGAGGCCCGCAAGCTCCATGCGCTCGCGACCGAGCAGGCGCCGAGCTACCTCATCCCCTCCAAGCTCGTGCCCTCCAAGGCGATTCCGGCCACCGAGGCGGAGGCTGCCGCGGCGCTGGAGGACGGCGAGGAAGCCGAGGCGATCACCGTCGGCAAGGGCGAGACTTTGGTGTCGCGTCCCTCGCAGCTGCTCGACGCGATCCTGGCCGCCGGCCGCAAGGGCCTCGCGATCCAGCGCTACAAGGGTCTCGGCGAAATGAACGCCGAACAGCTTTGGGAAACCACCCTCGATCCGCAGAACCGCTCGATGCTCGTGGTCCAGATCGACCAGGCCGATGTCGCCGACGCGATCTTCACCCAGCTGATGGGCGACGTGGTCGAGCCGCGCCGCGAATTCATCCAGGAGAACGCCCTGAGCGTCGCAAATCTCGACGTCTGAGCCGGTCGGCCCTCGCTTGAGCTAGTGCGAATAAGTTGCATTAGAACTCCCCCGCCGTTAGAGGCCGCTCAAAATTACGAGCGGGGGAATATGTTGCGCGTGCACTCTAAGCTTGGTTTCGCCCTTCTGACGTCGGTCGCCCTTCCGTTTGCCGCCCAGGCGCAGACCGCGGAGGACCGGGAGGAAGAAGTCACCGTCATCGCCGAGCGCGCGGTGACTGCGACCAAGACCGACACGCCGCTGGTCGAGACGCCGCAGGCGATCAGCGTGGTCGAGGATTCGCTGTTCCGCGACCGCGGCGCGCTCAACCTGCAGGAAACGCTGCGCTATTCGGCCGGCGTCACCGGCGAGGCCTATGGCCTCGACACGCGCGGCGATGCGACGATCATCCGCGGGCTCAACCCGGTCCAGTTCCTCGACGGGATGCGTAACTTCTACACCTATGCGCCCTTCGCCCGGAACGCGATCGAGACCCTCGACCGCGTCGAAGTGCTCCGCGGCCCCTCCTCGGTGCTCTACGGCCAGGCATCGAACGGCGGCATCGTCAATAGCGTGAGCAAGACGCCGCTGTTCGACGCCCAGGGCTATGCCCGCGTCGAATATGGCTCATGGGACCGGATGCAGGCAGTGGTCGACCTGACCGGCCCGCTCGACGACGCCGGCCGGTTCGCGGCGCGGGTGGTGAGCGTGATCCGCGACGCCGGCCAGCAGACCCGCGGCCTCCAGGACGACCGCTTCCTACTCGCACCGTCGCTGACCTGGCGGCCGGGATCGGACACCCAGGTGACGCTGCTCGGGGTGATCCAGCGCGACACTTCGGCGTCGAGCCAGCAGTTCCTGCCGATCGTCTCGACGATCCTCGCCCCGTCCGAGGCGCGCAAGATCGACAATCGCACCTTCCTGGGCGACTATGATTACGACGTCCTCGATCAGCGCAGCCTATCGGCGACGCTGATCGTCGATCATCGCTTCTCCGATCTCGTCAGCGTCAGCGCCCGCGCCCGCTATATCGACGCCAAGGCCGAGTTCCGCGAACTCTATCCGGACGTCTATTCGGACCCGCTCGATCCCTTCCTCGACGGCGACGGCGACACCGGGCGCATCGTCAATCGCTTCGCCTACCAGACCAAGCCGCGCGCGCAGATCTTCACCAGCGATGCGAACGCGCGCTTCACCTTCGATACCGGCCCCTTCTCGCATCAGCTGCTCGCGGGCGTCGATTACAGCGACTATTACGAGCGGACCTGGTCGGCATCGGGAATGGGCACGCCGATCGACGTGTACAATCCGGTGTCGAGCGGCGTTTCGGTGCTGCCGTACAGCCTGTTGCCCGAGCAGCGGAACACCCAGCTCGGCGTCTATGTGCAGGACCAGATCCGCTATGCAGACCGCGTGACGCTGGTGGTGGGCGGGCGC
This sequence comes from Sphingomonas radicis, assembly GCF_051400635.1. Classification (NCBI taxonomy): domain Bacteria; kingdom Pseudomonadati; phylum Pseudomonadota; class Alphaproteobacteria; order Sphingomonadales; family Sphingomonadaceae; genus Sphingomonas; species Sphingomonas radicis. The sequence continues at coordinate 1,033,645 of NZ_JBLFFG010000001.1, read as the reverse complement.
CACGACCGCGCCACTTCGAAGACCGAGGGCGTCGACCTCCGCGTCGACGAGGCCTGGACCTTCAAGGTCGGCCTGATCGGCGAGATCGGTTATGGCGTGTCGCCCTATGTCAGCTATTCGGAAGCGTTCCAGCCGATCCCCGGCTTCGATCGCAGCGGCGAGGCGCTGGTGCCGACGCGCGGGCGCCAGGTCGAGGGCGGTATCAAGTGGCAGCCGCGCCGCGGCGTGCTGGTGACGGCCACCTATTACGACATCGTCGAGAGCAATCGGCCGACCAACGATCCGTTCGATCCGATCAACATCTTCCAGACCGGCGAGATCGCATCGAAGGGGTTCGAGTTCGAGGCCGCGGTGTCGCTGCCCGGCAATTTCGAGCTGACCGCCGCCTATAGCTACAACGACGCCAAGGTGACCGAGAGCCTGTTCGAGCCCGAAGTCGGGCTGCGGCTGAGCGACGTTCCCCAGCACATGGCCTCGGCCTGGGGCGTGAAGACGCTGCGGCTGAACGAGAGCGCGGCGCTGCGTCTGGGCGCGGGCGTGCGCTACATCGGCGACACCGTCTCGACCGGCACCGCGATGACGCTGGAGACGCCCAGCTACACACTCGTCGATGCCCTCGCCGCGATCGACTGGGATCGCTGGACGCTCGCCGTCAACGCCACCAATCTGTTCGACAAGGAGTATTTCGCCCCGTGCCGCGCGTTCGGCGACTGTTTCAGCGGCAACCGTCGCTATGTCGTCGGATCGCTGAGCTTCCGGTTCTGATCCCGTGAAGCGGGGGACGGTGCAAGCCTGGTACCTGGTCCATAAGTGGACCAGCCTCGTCTGCACGCTGTTCCTGCTGATGCTGTGCGTGACCGGTCTGCCGCTAATCTTCGCGGAGGAGATCAGTCATCTTTCGGGTGCCGAGCCCGAAGTCGCCGCGCCGCCGCCCGGAGCGGTGCCGGCGAACCTCGATACGCTGATCGAGAAGGCGAAGGCGCAATATCCGGGCGAAGTGCCGCTGTTCCTCGGCTGGTTCCCGGACGCGCCGATCGTCTACGTCAATCTCGGCCCCCGGCCCGATACGCCGCCTGCCGGGATGCAGACCGCGCTTTTCGATGCCTATTCGGGCGCGGCGGTGTCTGCGCCGCAGTTCAACGAAGGGCTGCTCTATTGGATCGGCCGGTTGCACGTCGACATGCTCGCCGGACTTCCGGGCAAGCTGTTCTTGGGCGTAATGGGCCTGCTATTCGGCGTGGCGATCGCCTCCGGCGTGGTGCTCTACCGTCCGTTCATGACCAAGCTGGCCTTCGGGACGGTCCGGCGCGAGCGCAGCCGGCGAGTCAAATGGCTCGATCTGCACAATCTGCTCGGGATCGTCGCCACCGGCTGGCTGCTGGTGGTGGCGCTGACCGGCGTGATCAACACGCTCGACGAGACGCTCTATGCGTCGTGGCAGAAGAACGAGATCGCCCGGCTCACTTCGGCCTGGGAAGGCAAGCCGATGCCGACCGAGTTCGGATCGATCGCCAAGGCCGTCCGCACGGCACAGGCGGAGCGCCCCGACCTGCGCCCGGCGTTCGTGAGCTATCCGGGCACGGGCTATAGCGGCAATCATCACTATGGCGTGTTCATGAGCGGAACCACCCCGCTCACCGAGCGCAACTATCAGCCGCTGCTGTTCGATGCCCGCACCGCCGAGCTCAGCGCCGTGCCGGCCTGGCCGATCGCGATGAGCGCGATGTACCTCTCCCAGCCGCTTCATTACGGCGACTATGGCGGCCTGCCTCTCAAAATCCTGTGGGCGTTCTTCGATCTGGTCGCGATCGCTGTGCTGGCGAGCGGCCTCTATCTTTGGCTCGGGCGCCGCGGCACACCGCTGGCGCTGCGCGTGCGCGAAGTGTCGCGGGGCGGCGAAGTCGAGGCGGCGGCGTGAGGTACAGCCTTTTCCAGACCTTCGCCGTGCCGCTGCTCTTGCTCGCGCTGACGATCGGAAGCCTGATACTTGGGCTGGCAGCGAAGGGCTGGCCCGACACGGTGGCAGTGGCGCTGCTCGCAGTGCCGATCCTCGTCATCCTCAGCGCCTGGCTGGGCCGGCCCGTGCGACCGGCCAAACTTCCTCCCTCCGCCTGATTTCCTTCGGGCAATTTGCATCGCAGTTGACGGAAGCCCTTCGCTCGCGCCTCTTAGGAGCCAGAGGAGAAGGACAACGGAACGCGAGGCACTGGCCGAGTGGGTGGGGCGCGAGATCCTGCCGCACGAGCGCGACCTGCGGCTATGGCTGCAGCGGCGGCTCGTCGGCGCGGCCGACGTGGAGGACATCGTGCAGGAATGCTATTGCCGCCTAGCCCAGCTCTCCGACGTTTCGCACGTCACGATGCCGCGCGCCTATCTCTTCACCATGGCACGCAACCTCGCCCAGCGGCAGCGGCAGCGGGCGCGCGTCGTCCGCATCGAGGCGATGGCCGATTCGATCGAGGCCGATTGGGAGAGCGATCAGCCCTCCCCCGAGCGGATCGCGGCTGCGCGCCAGGAGCTCGGCCGCGTGCAGGCCGCGCTAGCTACGCTTTCCGACCGGGCACGGCGGATCTTCGTGATGCGCAAGGTGGACGGGCTGACGCAGAGGGAAATCGCCCAGGCGCTGGGCGTCAGCGAGGCAGTGGTCGAGAACGAAGCGAGCCGAAGCCTGCGCAAGATCCTGAAGTTGTTGACCGAGCCGGGGAGCGAACAGCCCGGCATGTCGGCGAAAGGGGTATCGCATGCACGATCCCGTTGAAGCGGCCGCGGCTGCCTGGGCGCTGCGCCATCCCCTCGATCCGGCCGAGCGCGGCGAACTCGAGGCATGGCTGGCGCAGGACCGCCGCCACGCCGGAGCATTGCTGCGGGCCCAGGCGGGACTGAGCGTGATCGATCGTGCGCTGACCCGCGAGGAATTCTCCACGGCGCCAGCCGACAGCACCCCCCGGCTCGCACCGACACGCCGCTGGCTGCTGGCGGGCGCTGGCGGTGCCATCGCGGCCGCGATCGCCGGAGTCGTCGGCTGGCCGGTGCTGATGGGCGAGCATGTGGCGACCGCGCGCGGCGAGATCCGCCGGCTGCCGCTCGCCGACGGTTCGGTGGCGACCATCGACACCGGCAGCGAGCTCCGCGTGGTGATGGCGAGCGATAGCCGCCGGATCGCGCTCCACAAGGGCCAGGCCTGGTTCCAGGTCGCAAAGGACCGCAAGCGCCCCTTCGTCGTCGACGCCGGGATCGCCCAGGCACGCGCAGTGGGCACGGCCTTCTCGGTGCAGCGCACCGACACCGGCGTCCAGGTGGCCGTTACCGAGGGCAGGGTCGCGGTCTGGGCAAGCGACGCCAGCGGCGCGATGACCATTCTCGAGGCGGGCCAATATGCGAACTTCCGCCGCGGTGCACCCGCGCCGGTCACCGGAACGGCGCCCGCCTCGATCGAGCGCTCGCTCGCCTGGCGCAGCGGCGAGATCTCGCTGGAGAACGAGACGCTGGCCAGCGCGGCGGCACAGTTCAACCGCTACAATCGCCAGCAGCTCGTGATCGTCGACCCCGACCTTGCCGACGAGCGGCTGGTCGGACTGTTCCAGATCGACAAGCCCGGGGTCTTTGCATCGACGCTCGCCGCCTCGCTCGACGTGACCGTCACCACTACCTCCTCCGAAATCCGCCTGGCACGAAAAAAGACCGCGCTGCCCTGACGGAAACCGCCCGCCGCCGACTCTTGATATCGAGAGCGCACCGATAAGGGCGCCGGTCACAACGGGAGGGGATCAATGGTCTACGCGCGTTCCTATCTGCTCGGCACTGCCGCGCTCGTCTGCAGCCTGGCATCGCCGGTTCAGGCGACGGCGCAGGTTCGCCGGTTCGACGTTCCTGCCCAGCCGGCGCGCACCGGCATCCCGCAGTTCGCGCACCAGGCCGGCATCCAGATCCTCGCCTCGGGCCCGATCACCGACGGCGTGACGGTCAATCGCGTGCAGGGATCGATGGAGGTCTCGGCGGCGCTGCGCCAGCTCCTTTCGGGCACCGGGTTGGTGCCGGTCACCGTCGGCAGCGCGATCGTGCTCAAGCGCCCCGCACCGACGCTGGCGGCGCGTTCGCCTGCCTTCACCAACGCTTCCGTCGCGCCCGTCGCGCAGGAGGCGCCGGCGGCGAGCCAGGAAGAGGCTCCCGCATCCGACCCGGCGGGCGATGAAATCATCGTCACCGGCATCCGGGCATCGCTCCAGGAATCGATCGACGTCAAACGCTCGGCGGATTCGATCGTCGACGTCATCACGGCGCAGGACATCGGCAAGATGCCCGACCAGAACGTCGCCGAATCGATGAGCCGCATCACCGGCGTCCAGATCTCGCGGCGCGAGGGCGACGGATCGAACTTCACGGTGCGCGGGATTTCGCAGAACCGGCTCGAGATCAACGGCCGCAATTATATCGGCCCCGGCAATGGCGGCAACGCGGCGCTGGAATCGGTGAGCCCCGAGATTCTGTCGTCGATCGTCGTCATCAAGTCGCCGACCGCCGACATGCCGGAAGGCGCGCTCGGCGCAACCGTCAACCTGCGCACCAAGCGACCGCTTGATCTCGACGATCTGGTCGTGGCGGGGCGCATCCAAGGTGCCTATGCCGACCAGGCCGATCATATCGGCTATCGAGGATCCGCGATGGTATCGAAGAATCTCAGCGAGCGATTCGGCCTGCTCGCGAGCGTTGCTTATTCGGATACGAAGACGCAGGGCTATTCGTTCGATTCCGGCGGCTGGACGCAGACGGGCGCGATCGACGGCGATGGCGACGGTGTCGACGATCCGGGCCTGTTCCGCCCCAATCGCTTCATGGCGCGCGTCTTCGATCGCGCCGAGCAGCGGCTGACCATGAACGGCACCGCGCAATGGCGCCCGACCGATGAGCTCGAAATCATCCTCGACGCGACCTACAACCACCTCAAGCGCCAGCGGAACAGCGTCAACTATCAAGTGCTGTTCAACAACAACGACGTGGATGCGACGGTCAACGACCAGGGCACCGTCGTCGCCGGCACCTTCACGGGCGTCACGATCCGTCCGCTCATCTATGACGAGCCTACCGATCTCAAATCGACCCTGCTCGGCGGATCGGTGAAATGGGAGAAGGATCGGGCTCGGGTGAGCTTCGATATGTCGTACAGCCGCGGCAAGGGCAGCGACGGCGGACCGGGCGCATCGTTCGCTTATGTCGTCGTGCCGCGCGCGGGCAATGTCGCCAACGCGAGCTATGATTTCCGCGCCGGCAACGCCGTGCCGGACCTGTCGATCGACGCCAATTTCAATCCGAACGATCCGTCGCGATACCAGCTCCTGTCGATCTTCGACTATGACGCAGTGACCGACAACAAGGGGTATGACGCGCGGCTCGACTGGGAATATCAGACCGACTGGGGCATCCTGTCGTCCGTCGAGGCGGGCATGCGCTACGAGCGTGTCGAGCTGCTCGCCGCCGATCCGCAAAACCTGCCCGTTGCAGCCAGTCTGCTCGCCGCGGGCGACAGCAACGGCGATGGCATACTCACCGTCGATGAACTTCCCGGCCTCAGCTACGGCAAGGACTATGGCGCCTTCTACCCCGGTGTCGATGGCGCTTTCCCGCGCGACCTGCTGGGGGGTACGCTCGACAAGCAAATCGCGCGCGACGGGCTCGGGCTCGCAGCACCCGATCCCTACGACACCACGATCACGGTGGGGCCGACCTCGATCAAGGACGTGACGCAGGAGACGCTCGGTGCCTATGTGAAGGCGAACTTCGAAGGCACGATCGGGGGGCTGCGCTACAGCGGCAACGCGGGCGTGCGTTATATCGACACGGCGCGCGCCACGCTGGGATATCTGTCGCCGACGGCGACCAACGTCATCAAGGCGGATTTCGACTATTGGCTGCCGAGCGCCAATTTCTCGCTGAACTTCAGCGAGGACCTAACGCTTCGCCTCGCCGCCGCGAAGGTGGTGGCCCGGCCCGGGCTCAACCAGGTCAGCGCCAGCTTCGTGCCCAACACCGTCAACATGACCGGCTCGCGCGGCAACCCCAACCTGCGGCCGTTCGAGGCGACGCAGTATGACGCGACGCTCGAATGGTATTTCGCGCCGGCGAGCTCGCTGACGGGCGCGGTCTTCTACAAGAAAGTCGATTCGTTCACGGTGACGACGGTGAACCGCGAGTTTGTCCCCGGCTTCTCGGAACGCTTCGGACTGTTCGACATCTCGCAGCCGCAGAATGGCGAAGACGGCAGCATCCAGGGGTTCGAGCTCGCCTATCAGCAGGCGCTGCGCTTCCTGCCGGCGCCGCTGGACAATCTCGGCATCCAGGCCAACTATACCTATGTCGACAGCAGGACACCGCTCACCGACGCCATCACCGGCGAACGGCTGCCGCTGCCGGGCCTGTCGCAGGACAGCTACACGCTGATCGGCTATTATGAAGACGACACCTTCTCGGTGCGCGCCGCCTATACCTATCGCAGCGAATATATGAATTCCGTCGGCGGCGCGGCGAGCGGCGGCAACAACTATGTCTCGGGGCGCGGGCAGCTCGATGCGTCTGCCCAGATCAACTTGACCAAGAACCTGCGCCTGACGGTCGAGGGCATCAATCTCACCAAGGAGATCGACAGCCAGTATCTCGGCGAGCCGGGCCGGCTGACGTTCTCCGCGCGGGAAGATCGCCGGATCTTTTTCGGCGTCGCGGCGAGCTTCTGAACAGCGCGTGAGAAGGAATATCATGAACAGCACCATGTTCCGCCGCGCGCTTGCCGCCGCGACCTGTCTTCTGCCGGCGGCAATTGCCGCGCCGCAGGCCAGCGCCCAATCCGGGCCGGTCCAACGAGCCGATATCGTCATCTACGGCTGCACCTCGGGCGGCGTCGTCGCGGCGATCGAGGCGCGGCGGCTCGGCCGATCGGTGCTGCTGGTGTGCCGCGAGGATTATCTGGGCGGCATGTCGACCAATGGGCTCGGCTGGTCGGACACCGGCAACCACCGCGCGATCGGCGGCCTCTCGCTCGACTTCTACCGCCGAGTGAAGCGCCACTACGACGACCCGGCCGTCTGGGTGCATGCCCCACGTCCTGCACGCGCCGAGAATTTCGTCGACGGCGACGCGATGTGGCAGTTCGAGCCCAAGGTCGGCGAGCGCGTCTACGAGGATTGGGTGCGCGAGGCGGGCGCCACCGTCGTCCGCAACCAGCCGCTCGACCGGTCGAAGGGCGGAGTCGAGACTTCGCACGGCCGGATCGTCGCGTTCCGCTCGAAATCGGGGCAGCGCTTCGAAGGCAAAGTCTTCATCGACGCCACCTATGAAGGCGATCTGATGGCCGGCGCGGGCGTCAGCTTCACCGTCGGGCGCGAGGCGAACGCCACCTATGGCGAGACGCTCAACGGCGTCCAGCTCGCGAACACCACCAACCACCAGTTCACGCTCGACATTGATCCCTATCGCGTGCCCGGGGATCCTTCGAGCGGGCTGGTGCCGCGGATCAGCGCGGAGCGCCCCGCGCCGGACGGCGCCGCCGATACCAAGATCCAGGCCTATACCTATCGCATGTGCCTGACCGACGTGCCCGCCAACCGCGTGTCGTTCCCCAAGCCCCAGGACTATGACGCGAGCCAATATACGCTGCTCAAGCGCTATATGGACGCCGGCTATCGCGACTTCTTCCGCAAGTTCGACCGCATCCCCAACGGCAAGACCGACACCAACAACTATGGTGCCTTCTCGTTCGACAACATCGGGATGAACTATCGCTACCCCGAAGGAAGCGACGAGGAGCGCGCCGCGATTGCGCGCGAGCATACGAGCTACCAGCAGGGCCTGCTCTGGTTCATGGCCAACGATCCCGGCGTCCCAGCCGAAACCCGCGCCGAAATGTCCAAATGGGGGCTGTGCAAGGACGAGTTCGTCGAGAACGGCCATTGGCCGCGCGAGATGTACGTGCGCGAGGCACGCCGCATGGTCTCGGATTTCGTGATGGCCGAACCGCACCTGCGCGGCACCAAGCCCACGCCCAGGCCGATCGGCATGGGGTCGTACAACATGGACTCGCACAATGTGCAGCGCATCGTCGATGCCCGCGGCTTCGCGCGCAACGAAGGCAATATCGAAGTGAGCCCGGGGCGCGCCTATCCTATCAGCTATGGCGCGATCGTGCCGAAGAAGCGCGAGGCCGCCAATCTGCTGGTTCCGGTGGCGCTGTCGGCTTCGCACATCGCCTATGGCTCGATCCGGATGGAGCCGGTGTTCATGATCCTCGGCCAGTCGGCGGCCGCTGCCGCATCGATCGCGATCCAGGACCAGGTGGCGGTCCAGGACGTGGATTATGCCAAGCTCCGCGCGAGACTCACTGCCGAAGGGCAGATCCTCGAACTGCCGCATTGACGGGCGCGGCGGGCCGGTTTCCAACGGCTCGCCGCCCCGATGCAACGGAACGGCGCAGCCGCGGCGCCGGGGAATCGGAATTTTAAGCCTCCTGGGGCAGGCCGCTCCAAACGGGAGGCACGAGTGGGGACCAGCATTCGGAAGATCGCGGGACGCGTCGCGCTTGCGGCGATGTTCGCCAGCGCCTGCGCGACGTCGCACGCCAGCGCACCCTCCGCTTCGGAAGCGCCTGCCTTCGAGCCGATCGTCGGCCACGCGAGCTACTATAGCGACGCGTTCACCGGTCGCCGCACCGCGAGCGGCGAAGCCTATGATCCCGATGAATTCACCGCGGCGCACCGCACCCTGCCCTTCGGCACCCAAGTCCGCGTCACCGATCGCACGAGCGGTCGCAGCGTAGTGGTGCGGATCAACGATCGCGGCCCATGGGGCAGGGGCCGCGTGATCGACGTCTCGCGTGCGGCCGCCCGCGAGCTGGGACTGATCCGCCGCGGGGTCGGTCAGGTCGAACTGACTCCGGTCATTAACGACGCGGACGAAGCGGCCACCGACTGATCGGTCTATAGGGACTATCGCTGAGATGGAAACCTCCGCCGTACGCCCTGAGCTTGTCGAAGGGCGCTCGCGGGTGGCCGCCCTTCGACAAGCTCAGGGCGAACGGTGACGGTTCATTCGACGAGCGCAAATTCTAGCGGAAGGCCCAGCGTAGCGTATCGGCGAGGCCGCGGACTCCCAGCCGGACGGCGGGCGTCGCCAACCCGGGCTCCGAAAGTCCGTGCATCCGCCGTGCCCATTCGGGAAGCAGATCGATCGCAGCCTGAAAGGCGAGCACCTGCACCGGCGCCGCGGCGGCGCTCGGCGGCGGCTGATCGAGCAGGATGCGCGCCACTTCGCGCGTCCGCGCATCGGCTCGCAGCTCGCCGCGCATCGCACCGATCAGCGCCTCTGCCTCGGTGCGGCTGCGCGGCACCGGGTCCGCGCCCAGCCTTTCGCCGATCACCGCAGCTTCGGCGAAATAGCGATCCTGCTCGGAACCCGGCATGCGCGGATCGCCGTATCGACGCCAGGCGGCGAGGAAGCTGGTCATCTCGGTCACGTGCACCCAGGCGAGCAGGCGCGGGTCGTCCGCCGAATAAGGCGTGCCGTCGGGCAGGGTGCCGCGGACGAAGCCATGAACGCGACGGACCTTGTCGATCGCGGCTTCCGCCTCTTCGCGCGATCCATAGGTAGTGAGCGCAACGAACCGCGCGGTGCGCCGGAGCCGGCCCTGCATGTCGTCGCGGAAGCGCGAATGATCCCACACGCCCGCGAGCACGGCCGGGTGGAGCATCTGGAGCAGAAGCGCAGTGATCCCGCCGACCATCATCGTGGTCACGTCGCCATGCACCCGCCAAATCGCCGAGCCGGGGCCGAACAGTCCGTCCGCGCTGCGCACCACCGGCCGCTCGCCGCGCGCGGTATCGTGGAACACTGCGCGCACCCGGCCGATCAGGGCGCGCTTGAGCGGGCGCGTGACGGTTCGAGCCGTAGCCATTGCTCCCGATGTAGGTAAGCGGGGCGTTGACGCTAGGGCTTTTGCGGTGCAGCAACGCACGCCATGGCCAGCCCGACGATCGCAAACAACCCCGACATCCGCTTCCTTGGTCGCCTGCTCGGCGACGTGATACGGGCCTATGGCGGAGAGGCACTGTTCAAGCGGATCGAATATATCCGCGCGACGTCGGTCGATCGCCATCGCGGCGTGGCGGGCGCGGAATCGATCGATCCCGGACTCGAGCGGCTGACCCTCGACGAGACGCTCGATTTCGTCCGCGGCTTCATGCTCTTCTCGATGCTCGCCAACCTCGCCGAAGACCGGCAGGGCGTGGCGACCGAGCAGGACGCGGATTTCGCAGCGGCGCTCGCCCGGCTCCAGGAGCACGGCATCGGCCATGACGCAGTGATGGCGCTGCTCGATCACGCGCTGGTGGTGCCCGTGCTCACTGCGCACCCCACCGAAGTCCGCCGCAAGTCGATGATCGACCACAAGAACCGGATCGCCGAGCTGATGGCGCTCAAGGATCTGGGGCTCGACGAGACCGAGGATGGCGACAAGATCGACGAGGCGATCCTGCGCCAGATCGCGCTGCTGTGGCAGACGCGCGTGCTCCGGCGCGAGAAGCTTGGCGTGCCCGACGAGGTGGAGACCGCGCTCTCCTACCTCCGCGACGTGTTCCTGCCGGTGCTCCCTGCGCTCTATGCCCGGTGGGACCGGGCGCTCGGCGAGCGCGTGCCGAGCTTCCTGCGCGCCGGCAGCTGGATCGGCGGCGACCGCGACGGCAATCCCTTCGTCACCGCCGAATCGCTGCGGCTGGCGCTGGCGCGATCGGCCGAAGCGGTGCTCGCTTATTATCTCGAGTCGGTACACGCGCTCGGCGCCGAGCTTTCGATCTCGACCGAGCATGCCGCGGTGGACGAGGGGGTGAACAAGTTGGCCGAGGCGAGCCACGACACCGGCAAGAGCCGCGAGGACGAACCCTATCGGCGCGCGCTCTCGGGCATCTATGCGCGGCTTTCGGCGACGCACGAGAAGCTGGCGGGCAAGCCGCCTGCACGGCCTGCGCCGCTCGCAGCCGAGCCTTACGCGCATCCGGGCGAGCTGCGCGAGGAGCTGGTGGCGATCGCGCACGGGCTCGCTGCGCAGGGCGGCGGCACGCTTTCCAGCGGCGGCGCGCTCGGCCGGCTGATCCGCGCGGTGGAGGCGTTCGGCTTCCACCTCGCCACGCTCGACATGCGCCAGAACAGCGCAGTGCACGAGCGCGTCGTCGCCGAGCTGCTCAAGGCGGCGGGCGTGTGTGACGACTATGCGGCGCTCGGCGAGGAGCAAAGGATCGAAATCCTCCGCCGCGAGCTCGGGAGTCCGCGCCTGCTCACCAGCCCCTATGCCAGCTATTCGGAAGAGGCCGCGTCCGAGCTCGCGATCATGCACGCCGCAGCGGAGGCGCACGCGCGCTACGGCCGCCAGTGCATCACCCATTACATCGTCTCGATGGCGCAGTCGGTATCGGACCTGCTCGAGGTCCATGTGCTGCTCAAGGAGGCCGGGCTCTACCTGCCCGGCGAGGACCCGCAGGCGCATGTGATGGCGATCCCGCTGTTCGAGACGATCGCCGACCTGGAAGGCGCGCCTGCGATCATGGAGGCCTGGCTGGGCCTGCCCGAAGTCGCTGCGATCGCAGCAAAGCGCGGGCATCAGGAAGTGATGATCGGCTATTCCGATTCGAACAAGGACGGGGGCTATCTGACTTCGACCTGGCAGCTGTCGCGCGGATCGACGGCGCTCAAGCCGGTGTTCGAGAAGGCCGATCTGGCGATGCAGCTGTTCCACGGCCGCGGCGGCGCGGTGGGTCGCGGCGGCGGTTCGTCCTTCTCGGCGATCCTCGCCCAGCCCCCAGGCACGGTGCAGGGCCGCATCCGGATCACCGAGCAGGGCGAAGTGATCGCGGCGAAGTATGGCACGCGCGAAAGCGCGATGACCAACCTCGAGGCGATGGCTTCGGCGACGCTGATCGCCAGCCTGGAGCCCGAGCAGCTCGCTCCGGCCGACGCCGAGCGCTTCGCCGCGGCGATGGACAAGCTCTCCGAGACGGCGTTCCATGCCTATCGCGGGCTGGTCTACGGGACCGAGGGGTTCACCACCTATTTCCGCCAGGCGACGCCGATCGCCGAGATCGCCGGGCTCAAGATCGGCTCGCGGCCGGCGAGCCGCAAAAAATCCGATGCGATCGAGGATCTGCGCGCCATCCCCTGGGTGTTCAGCTGGGCGCAGGCTCGAGTGATGCTGCCGGGCTGGTACGGCGTCGGCGCGGCGATCGACGCTTTCGAGGACAAGGGGCTGCTGCGCGAGATGGCGAGCGCATGGCCGTTCTTCCGCGCCACGCTCGACAATATGGAGCAGGTGCTCGCCAAGTCGGACATGGCAGTGGCGGCGCATTATGCTGCGCTGGTCGAAGATGCCGGGCTGCGGGACGCCATCTTCGGCCGCATCCGCAGCGGCTGGCAGGCGACCCACGACGGGCTGCTGACCGTCACCCGCCAGACGCGGCTGCTGGAGAAGCACCCCGCGCTCGACACCTCGATCCGGCTGCGGCTGCCCTATATCGAGCCGCTCAACCTGCTCCAGGTCGAGCTGCTCAAGCGCCACCGCCGCGGCGAGGACGACGCCCGCATCGGCGAGGGCATCCTGCTCTCGATCAACGCGATCGCGACGGCGCTGAGGAACAGCGGGTAGCTTTAAATCCGTTTGCCCTGAGCTTGTCGAAGGGCGCCTACCCTCCAGCAGCCCGCTCGTGGATGGCGCCCTTCGACAGGCTCAGGGGGAACGGAATGGACTCAATTCTTCAGCCGGTATCCCGTCCGGAAGATCGCCACGATCAGCCCGAGACAGATCGCGAGGAAGGCGCCGGTGAAGCCGAGGCTCCAGCCGATCCCCACGTCGCCCTGGCCGAAGAAGCTCCAGCGGAAGCCGCTGACCAGATAGACCACCGGGTTGAACAGGCTCACCGTGCGCCACGGCTGGGGCAGCATGTCGATCGAATAGAAGGCGCCGCCCAGGAAAGTGAGCGGCGTGATCAGCAGCGCCGGCACGAAGTTCAGCTGCTCGAAGCCCTTCGCCCATACCCCGATGATGAAGCCGAGCATGCTGAACGCCACCGAGGTGAGCACCAGGAACGCGAGCATCGCGAAGGGGTGATCGATCCGCAGGTCCACGAAGAAGGCTGCGGTGATCAGGATGATGAGGCCGATCGCCACCGACTTAGTCGCCGCCGCGCCGACATAGCCGACCACCAGCTCGACCGCCGAGATCGGCGCCGAGAGCAGCTCGAAGATCGTGCCGGTGAACTTGGGGAAGTAGATGCCGATCGATGCGTTCGAGATGCTCTGGGTGAGCAGGGTCAGCATGATCAGCCCGGGCACCAGGAAGCTGCCGTAATCGACGTCGCCGATATTCTCGATCCGGCTGCCGATCGCGCCGCCGAAGACGATGAAATAGAGCGAGGTGGTGATCACCGGGGTGGCGATCGACTGCCACAGAGTGCGCAGCGTGCGCGCCATCTCGAAGCGGTAGATCGCCCAGATGCCGTGGAAGTTGATGCCGGTCATGCTGCTTTCTCCTCACCCGTTCGCCTTGAGCCTGTCGAAGGGCCCGGCGCCGGGGGCGCAATGCAAATTGAAAGCCGTGCTTCGACAAGCTCAGCACGAACGGGGTTAGCGATCATGCCGCAGCCCCCTCGTTGGACGTTTCCCTGTGCTCGACCAGATCGACGAAAATGTCCTCGAGGCTCGACTTGGACGTATCGAGATCCTTGAAGCCGATGCCTAGGTCATGGAGCTTGCGGAGCAGCGAGGGGATGCCCGTGCGCTCGGCCTGCGCGTCGAAGGTGTAGCGCAGGCGATGCCCCTCATCCTCCAGGCTCAGATGCCATTCCTCCAGCCCGGCGGGGAGCGTGGCCAGCGGATCGATCAGCGACAGATCGAGCTCGCGCTTGCCGAGCTTCTTCATCAGCTCGGCCTTTTCTTCGACGAGGAGAAGCTGGCCCTTGTTGATGACGCCCACCCGATCGGCCATCTCCTCGGCCTCCTCGATATAGTGCGTCGTCAGGATGATCGTGACGCCGCGCTCGCGCAGCGAGCCGATCAGCTTCCACATGTCGCGGCGAAGCGACACGTCCACGCCCGCGGTGGGCTCGTCGAGAAACAGGATGTCGGGCTCGTGGCTCAGCGCCTTGGCGATCAGCACGCGGCGCTTCATGCCCCCCGACAATTCCATGATCTTGGAATTGCGCTTGTCCCACAGCGACAGATCGCGGAGCACGCGCTCGATATGCGCGGGATCGGGCGCCTTGCCGAACAGGCCGCGGCTGAACCGCATCGTCGCGAGCACGGTCTCGAACATGTCGACCGACAGCTCCTGCGGCACGAGCCCGATGCGCATGCGCGCCTCACGCGGCTGGCGGATCGCGTCGAGCCCGTCGACCAGGATCGTACCCGTGCTCGGCGTCACGATCCCGCAGATGATCGAGATCAGCGTGGTCTTGCCGGCACCGTTGGGACCGAGAAGCGCGAAGATTTCGCCGCGATTGATTTCGAGATCGACATGGTCGAGCGCCTTGTGGCCCGAGCCATATGTCTTGCTGACCTGGGAGACCGAAAGAATGGATTGCATGGAACCCCCGGAACGGAACGGACCCGTTACTTAGGACTGGTGCTTTGCCGCAACAAGGCGGACGACGGCATCGGATGCGATTGCAGCCAAAAGCTTGGCAACAACGGCGGCAGCTAACCTTTTGGTTGGATGGAAAAACCACGGATTTGTGCGGGTTTGGCTCGATTCCGGCGCTGCGGTGGTTGACACTCGCTTGACACCTCCCCGCATTTTCCGAGGCGAGCGTCCAGCCGCTCGGGATGGGGCAGGGAGAGATTCTGCTGCGCTCGCATTGCAGAACAAAAGCAGATCAAATCCTATTTGACCAGCCCCAATCGTCCGCCGGCTCACCGCGGCTTGCGCGCCTCCGCCACCGCCGCCGCCAGCCCGTCATAGTCGCGCGCGCCGTAGTAGAGCTTGCCGCCGATCACCCAGCTCGGCGTGCCCGTCATCGCCAGCTCGCTGCCCAGCCGGTGGTTCTCGAGGATTTCCTGCTCGACCGGCTTGGAGCGGATCGCCGCCCTGGCGCGCGCCTTGTCCAGTCCTGCCTTTGCAGCAGCCTCGGCGATCACCTCTTCGCTCGGGCTGCCGGCCGCATAGAGTGCTTCGTGGAACGCCGCATATTTGCCCTGCTCGGCCGCGGCGAGCGCCCAGCGGGCGGCCATGATGCTTTCGGGACCCAACACCGGATATTCGCGATAGACCACCCGCACATTGGGGTCCTTCGCCAGCAGCTCCTGGATGCCCGGCAGGCTAGCGCGGCAATAGCCGCAGGCATAGTCCATGAAGGCGACCAGCGTGACATCGCCGTTGGGATTGCCCGCCCAGGCCGAGCCATAGGGCTTGGTGACCTGCGGGAGATGTTTGGCGACATCCGCCTGCGCACTCTCCTGCGCCTTGTCGAGCCGTTCGGCTTCGCGCGCCCGGAGCTTGTCCATCGCCTCCGGGAGCACTTCGGGATGTTCGAGCAGATAACCGCGCACTGCCGGGCCGGCCAGCGACGGCACCAACGCCAGCAGCGCCGCGAACAGCGCGGCGCCGAGCAGCGCCGATGCGACAAAGGCGCCGGCGAGCGCCAGCGGGTTGCGAAGCAGCTTCTCGATCATTGCCGCCGCCGGCCGTTGCGTTTCTCTTCGTCGATGGCGGTCTGCGAAACCATCATAATGTCCTGCGCGCGCACCCATTCGGACGATCCCTGCGGCAGCGCCGCCATCGCCGAGCGCGCGCTCACCAGCGCCATGCGCGCATCGCCGATCAGGCTCGCGCGCTCGGCCGTCGCCAAGGCGACGCGCGGCTGATCGCCCTTGCGCTCATAGACCGTGCCGAGCTGCATCCATGCGAACGGGTTTTCCTTGTCACGCGCGACGGCCTGGCGGAGTATTTTCTCGGCCTCGCCAAGATGCGCAGGATCCTCGGTCGCGAGCAGCGCATGGCCGAAGGTCGCGGCGATCAGCGGTTGGTTGTTCGAGCGCTGCGTGGCTTCACGCAACGGCTCCAACGCCTGGACGGGCTTGCCCGACTCGAGCAGAATCTGCCCCTCGAGCTCCAGGAAATAAGGGTCATGCGGATCGGCCCGTACGAGTGCTGAGGCTTCGGCCGCGGCCTGATCCGGGTAGCCGGACTTATGGTAAGCATAGGCCCGTGCATAATGGGCAGCGATAGACTGGGTGCTCTTGGGATAGAGCCGCAGCGTGACTTCGGGCTCGTTGACATAGCCGCGCAGCTTGGCCTGGACGCGCTTGAACCGCACCTCAATATCCGCATCGAACGGCTTGTTCCAGCTCGGCGCATTTTCGAGATCGGCCTTGAGCGTCTGGACGCGATCGGCCGACATCGGGTGCGTCTGGGCGAAGGGATCGACCTCAGGGTTGGTGCGGTAATAGCCGTAGCGGTGCATTTCGGCAGTGAGCTTGTCGAAGAAACTCAGCATCCCCTTGCCGCTGATCCCGGCGGTGTTGAGGAAGCGCACGCCGGCGGCGTCGGCCGAGGATTCCTGCACGCGGCTGAAGGCCAGATATTTGCCGATCGCGGCACGCTGGCCCATCATCAGCACGCCCATGCCGGCTTCGGCGGACCCCGCGGCCATCGCCGCGGCACCCAGCAGCAGGCTGAGCAGCGAGATATTGGTATAGCCGCCGTCGCGCTGGAAGACGGCATGGCCGCCGACGATGTGGCCGATCTCGTGCGCGATCACGCCCTGGACTTCGTTGGCGGTGTCCGCCGCATCGAGAAGGCCGGTGTGGATGTAGACGATCTGCCCGCCCGCGACGAAGGCGTTGATCGATTTGTCGTGCACCAGCACCACGCGGAAATTGTTGGGCGCGAGCCCCGCCGCCTCGGCGAGCGGGCGCGCCATGTCCGAGAGCAGCGCCTCGGTCTCGGCATCGCGCAGGATCGATTGGGCCGCTGCCGGACGTGCCGCGAAGCACATCAGGCAGATCAAGGCCAGCAAGGTGGCGAAGCCGCGCCTTATCGAGATCGAGCCGCGTCCTTTCCCCGTTCGGCCTGAGCTTGTCGAAGGGCGACTCTCCACATGCATCTCGCTTGCGGCGACGCGCCCTTCGACAAGCTCAGGGCGAACGGACCTTTGGTCCAATCTATGTGAAACAGGCCATAGGCGCTTCATGCGCGGGATCATCGTCTCAAACTCTCCTGCCGGCAACGCCCTTGGACAGCCCCGATGAACGGCGCGTGAAACCTCGTGCGGGGGAGCGGAAGCGGCTTGCGCCCGTCCGCTCCCCCGGCACGATCAGGCGCCGAAGGTCCGCTGCCACCAGCCGCGGCGCGGCGACCCGTCTTCGTTCTGCTCCTCGGATTCGGCGGGTGCTTCCGCCGCTTCCGCCTCGGCTTCGGCGGGCGCGAGATCCTGCGCGACTTCGGCCTCGGCTTCCGCGGGAGCCTCGGGCGCCGGGGCAGCCTTGCGGCGGCTGGCGCGGCGCTTCGGCGCGGGTGCCTCCTCGTCGGCAGGCGCTGCTTCGATGGCAGCCGGCGCTTCGATCGCTGCCGGCGCTTCGGCAACGGCCTCCGCCGCGGGCTCGGCCCCTTCGGCTTCGCTCAGGACAGGCTTCTTGCGGCGCGAGCGCTTGGGCTTGGCCTCCGCCTCGGGCGCAGGCTCCGCGACGGGAGTCTCGGCAACGGCCTCGGTTTCCGCCTCGGCCTTCTTGCGGCTGCGGCGGCGCTTCGGCGCGGGCGCCTCGGCCTCAATAGTGGCTTCGGCTTCCGGCTCGGCGGCAGCGACGACATCGCTCACCGGCTCGCCCTCGCCTTCGGCCACGCCTGCCGCCTCGGCGACGGCTTCCTCGGCCTGCGACGCACCGCGGCGACCGCCACGGCGGCCACGACGGCGGCGCTTGCGGCCACCCTCGTCCTCGTCGCCCTCGGATTCGACAGGACGTTCGTCGGTCCCGGCCTCGGCTTCGCGTGCCTCGTCCTCTTCCTCGGCGGTTTCGGCGGCTTCGGCCTCCGTCCCCTCGCCGGCCTCGCCCTCACGGCCGCGCCGTCCGCGTCCGCGACGACGGCGGCGGCGCTTGCGGCCGCCCTCGCCTTCGCCGCTGTCGGCCCGACGCTCGCGAGTCTCGGTTTCGGCCTCGGCTTCCTCTTCTTCTTCCTCGAGCTCGTCGGCTTCCTCGACATAGTCGTCTTCGGGCTCTTCGATCAGCCGCTCGATCCTGGGCGCATGCGCCGGCGGCGGGCCCGAAGCCTCGACCGACATGCGTGCGCCTTCGAGCTCACCATCCGAGGTGACTTCGATCGTCACCCCGTAGCGATCCTCGATCTCGGCGAGCTCGGAACGCTTCTTGTTGAGCAGGTAGAAGGCCGCTTCCTGGCTGGCGCGCAGCGTGATCTGCGATCCTCGGCCGCGCGCGGCCTCGTCCTCGATCAGGCGCAGTGCAGAAAGACCAGCCGACGAAGCGGTGCGAACCAACCCGGTGCCCTCGCAATGCGGGCACTGGCGCGTCGAGGCTTCGAGCACGCCGGTGCGCAGGCGCTGGCGGCTCATCTCCATCAGGCCGAAGGCGCTGATGCGGCCGACCTGGATGCGGGCGCGATCGTTCCTCAGCGCCTCCTTCATCGCCTTCTCGACCTTACGGACGTTGGACCCATGATCCATGTCGATGAAGTCGATGACGACGAGGCCCGCCATGTCGCGCAGGCGGAGCTGGCGCGCGATTTCCTGCGCGGCCTCCAGATTGGTCTGGGTCGCGGTCTGCTCGATATTGTGCTCGCGCGTCGAGCGGCCCGAGTTGATGTCGATCGAGACCAGCGCCTCGGTCGGGTTGATCACCAGATAGCCGCCCGACTTGAGCTGGACGACCGGGTGATACATCGCGGCGAGCTGATCCTCGACATGCGCGCGCTGGAACAGCGGCACCGCATCGGCATATTGCTTCACCTTGCGCGCGTGGCTGGGCATCAGGAGCTTCATGAAGTCCTTCGCCTGGCGATAGCCGTCCTCGCCCTCGACGATCACCTCGTCGATGTCGCGATTGTAGATGTCGCGGATCGCACGCTTGATCAGATCGCTGTCGCCGTAGACCAGCGCGGGCGCGGTCGACTGGAGCGTGTTCTCGCGAATCTCGTCCCACAGGCGCGCCAGATAGTCGAAGTCGCGCTTGATCTCGGTCTTGGTGCGCTGGAGGCCCGCGGTGCGGACGATGCAGCCCATCGTCGGCGGCAGTTTGAGGTCCGCCATGATGCCCTTGAGGCGCTTGCGGTCGGCCGCCGAGCTGATCTTGCGCGAGATGCCGCCGCCGTGCGCGGTGTTGGGCATCAGCACGCAGTAGCGGCCGGCGAGGCTCAGATAGGTAGTGAGCGCCGCGCCCTTGTTGCCGCGCTCTTCCTTGACGACCTGGACGAGCAGCACCTGGCGGCGGCGGATCACGTCCTGGATCTTGTAGCGGCGGCGCAGGTTCATGCGGCGCGCGCGCAGCGCGTCGGCCTCGTCGGCGTTGCCGCCGCCGCGGCGACGGCGGCGGCCGCGGCCCTCGCCGGAGTCCTCGCTCTCGCCGGTCTCGGCTTCGCCTTCGCCGTCCTCGTCGTCGACGGGGCGCTCGAGGACTTCTACGCCCTCTTCGTGCTCGCCGTGCTCGTCGTCGGCATCTTCCTCGGCGCGAAGCGCGGCTTCCTGCGCGGCATGCTCGGCTTCCTCGCGGAGCAGCGCGTCGCGGTCTTCCTTGGGAATCTGGTAATAGTCGGGGTGGATTTCGCTGAAGGCCAGGAAGCCGTGGCGATTGCCGCCGTAATCGACGAACGCGGCCTGGAGCGACGGCTCGACCCGCGTCACCTTGGCAAGATAGATATTACCCTTGAGCTGCTTGCGCTCGGCGCTCTCGAAATCAAACTCCTCGATTCGATTTCCCTTGACGACCGCCACGCGGGTCTCTTCCCGGTGGCGTGCGTCGATCAGCATACGCATTGTCATTTATTGTTCTCCGGGCGCGCCGGCCTGAATCCGCAAAGGGCTGAAGCGCGTGCGCGCGATATATGGTGCGGCCTGGGCCGGAACGTCCGGCTGCGGTCTCGCAGGTTTCGAAATATGCTGCTGCTCGAAGGGCACGCCCGGACGCGTGGTCCGGGAGCTCCGCCACACCCGCACGGCCGGCCACAAAGGCCTGGCGGAGCGGACGGTGGGGAAAGTGCCTCATGCGAGCGTCAACCTGAACTGTCGCGGTAGATGTGGCCGCGAATACGCTCCCGCACAAGAAGGGGAGCCCAGACTGCCTAGCATCGGGCGGGCGATGCGGCAACTCCATCGCGATCAACTTGTTACGCGCAAGATATGATTGTGCTCCGCAAGGTTCGCCAACGCGGATTTCGGCTGGACCGTCAGCCTCCCCGCGCGGCATATCGCGTGGGTGCTGATGCTGCTCGCCCTTCTCTCCGGCTGGCTGACCGGAGCCCCGAGCTGGGCGGGAATCGTGCAGCAGGTCCGCGTG
The DNA here is from genome assembly GCF_051400635.1 of Sphingomonas radicis. NCBI lineage: Bacteria > Pseudomonadati > Pseudomonadota > Alphaproteobacteria > Sphingomonadales > Sphingomonadaceae > Sphingomonas > Sphingomonas radicis. The sequence continues at coordinate 1,013,125 of NZ_JBLFFG010000001.1, read as the reverse complement.
ACCGGCGACGGAATCGCGATCAAGTTCGACGAGCCGGCGGCGCGCGCGAGCGGGTTCCTGCTCGGCTCGGCGGGCCGGATCGTGCTCGACCTCGCACGCCCCGCGATCGTCACGGAAGGGGACTTCGGCGGGGACGGCCGCACGCTCACGCTCGAACTGGCGACCGCCGACGAAACGCGCTTCGCCCGCGCCGCGGCCGAGCGCCGGCTGAGCTTCCTACCGCCCTTCACTTATCTCCAGCCGGCGAGCAGGCATCCGTACAGCGTCTCGCTTCCGGTGCCGCGCCGCGCTGCCTCCGCGCGGCTTCCGCGGATCCACGGCGAGCCCGGCCGGCCGCTGGTGGTGATCGATGCCGGCCATGGCGGGCGCGATCCCGGCGCGGTCGCCCCTTCGGGCGATCTGCGGGAAAAGGACCTGACGCTCGAAACCGCGCTCGCGATCCGGGATGCGCTGCTCGCCTCGGGACGCGTCCGCGTGGCCCTCACTCGCGAGGACGACCGGTTCCTGATCCTCCAGGAGCGCTACAGCATCGCCCGCAGGCTGGGCGCCGAGCTGTTCCTCTCGATCCATTGCGACAGCGCCGGCGATCCGGAGGCGACCGGCGCGAGCATCTACACGCTCTCCGAAGTCGCGTCCGACAAGGAAGCCGCCCGGCTCGCCGCCCGCGAGAACAAGGCCGATGCCCTGGCCGGCGTGCATGTGGACGAACAGAGCGCCGACATCGCCTCGATCCTGCTCGATCTCACCCAGCGCGAGACGATGAACGCCTCGGCCGGTTTCGCGCGCCTGCTGGGCCGCGAGGCGCAGCCGCTGATCCCGCTCAAGGCCAATCCTCACCGCATGGCGTCGCTGATGGTGCTCAAGGCGCCCGACCTGCCCTCGATATTGTTCGAGACCGGCTATATCTCCAACTCCCGCGACGCCGGGTTCCTCGCCTCGCGCGAAGGCCAGCGCAAGGTGGCGCAGAGCGTGCGCAAGGCAGTCGAGATCCATTTCGCCACCCGCATGGCTGCGCGGTAGGCAGTTCCTAACCCTATCCTCCCCCGCCAGGGGGAGTGTCAGGTTGACCGTGCCCCGCACGGTCAAGGATCGTCCGGGGGACGATCCGACCTGACACTCGCCGAAGGCGACGGAGGGGGCGGATGCCAGAACATGAGCGGCGTGATTCCTCCCCCTCCGTCAGGCTGCGCCTGACACCTCCCCCTGGCGGGGGAGGATAGAGAAGCGACGCACCATGTCGGCAGCCGAATTGGGCGGCTTTCTTCCGTCTCCAATCCTGCTACACCGCACCCCGCATGGCGGACGGCACGATTTCCAACGTAAAACTGCGCCTCAAGCGCGACTTCGGCGAGCTGGGCGGATTCTTCGCGCGGCTGTGGCACCGGCGCTGGTTCCGCATTCTCGGCGGGCTGGCGCTGCTCGGCCTGCTCATGATCATCGCGCTATGGCTGTTCGTCGCACGCGACCTTCCGTCCGTCGACAAGCTGCGCTCCTACGAGCCGCCGCTGCCCACCAACGTCCGCTCGGCCGACGGAACGCCGATCCACAGCTATGCGCGCGAGCGCCGCGTCCAGCTCAGCTATCCCGAATATCCCAAGCAGCTGGTCAACGCCTTCCTCTCGGCCGAGGACAAGACCTTCTTCAGCCATCACGGCGTCGACATCCCCGGCATCGTCTCCGCGGTGATCAACAACCTCACCAGCGGCGGCCGCCCGGTGGGCGCATCGACGATCACCCAACAGGTCGCCAAGAACCTAGTGGTCGGCAACGAAGTCAGCTACGTCCGCAAGCTGCGCGAAGCGATCCTGGCGTGGCGCATCGAGGACACGCTCACCAAGGAGCAGATCCTCGAGCTCTACCTCAATTCGATCGAGCTCGGCCGCAACGCCGGCGGCGTCGAAGCCGCGAGCCACGCCTATTTCGGCAAGGAGCTCGATCAGCTGACCCTGCCGCAAATGGCCTATCTCGCGATCCTGCCCAAGGGCCCGGCCAACTATGCGCCGGAGCGCTACGAGGCGCGCGCGCTCGAAAGGCGCAACTGGGTGCTCGGGCAGATGCTCGAGAACGGCTTCATCACGCGTGCCGAGCATGACTCGGCGACCGCCGCGCCGCTGGGCACGATCCCGCGCCAGACTCCGCGCTACGAGCGGGTGGGCGGCTATTTCATCGAGGAAGTCCGCCGCCAGCTGCTCGACAAGTTCGGCGAGAACAGCGAGACCGGCCCCTACAGCGTCTATCAGGGCGGGCTGTGGGTGCGCACGTCGCTCGATCCCCGCCTCCAGAAATTCGCGCAGAAAGCGCTTCGCGACGGCCTGCTGCGCTACGATCGCGGCCGTGGGTGGAGCGGATCGCTGGTGCCCAAGCCGCTCGACATCTCGCGCGGCTGGCTCCAGCCTTTCCTCAACACCAACATCGGCGTCGATTACGAGGACTGGCGCGCCGCCGTCGCGATCGAGCGGCAGGGGAACAGCTGGGAAATTGGCTTCGACGACGGCAGCACCGGCACGCTGCCGCGCTCGGCGGCGACGATGCCGGTGCGCGGCAAGGGCGGCGAGGCGTTCGCCGCGATCGAGCCCGGCGACATCATCGTGGTGGCTCCCAACGGCGGCAGCTATGCGCTGCGCAGCATCCCGCGCGTCTCGGGCGGGATGGTGGTGGAGGATCCGCGCACCGGCCGCGTGCTCGCGATGCAGGGCGGGTTCGATTCGCGCATCCAGTCGTTCAACCGCGCCACCCAGGCGCAGCGCCAGCCGGGCTCGACGATCAAGCCGATCGTCTATGCGGCGGCGATGGAACAGGGGCTCAACCCTGCCTCGATCGTCGTCGACGGTCCTTTCTGCGTCTGGCAGGGCGCAGGTCTGGGCAACAAATGCTTCCGCAACTTCGGCAACCAGCGCGGCGCCGGCCCGAAGACGCTGCGCTGGGGCGTCGAGCAGTCGCGCAACCTGATGACGATTCAAGTCGCCAACCAGATCGGCATGGATCACGTCGTCGATCTGATCCAGCGGATCGGCGTGTCGCGCCAGAAATACCCGCCCTATCTCAGCTATGCGCTCGGCGCCGGCGAGACGACGGTGCTGCGCATGGTCAACGCCTATTCGATCCTGGTGAACCACGGACGCGCACTCAATCCCACGCTGATCGATTTCGTCCAGAACCGCCGCGGCCAGGTGATCTGGCCGGAGAACTGGAGCGCGTGCAACGGGTGCAACGCGCCCGATTGGAACGGCGGCCCCATGCCGCGCCCGGTCGCCCGCACGCGCCAGGTGATCGATCCGATCAGCGCCTATCAGATCGTCCACATCACCGAAGGCGTGATCCAGCGCGGTACCGCAACCGTGCTGCGCGATCTCGGCCGGCCGCTGATGGGCAAGACCGGCACGACCAACGGCCCCACCGACGTGTGGTTCGTCGGCGGTGCGCCGCAGATGATCGCGGGCCTCTACCTCGGCTATGACAGCCCCACCAATCTCGGCGGCTATGCGCAGGGCGGATCGATCGCCGCGCCGATCTTCAAGCAGTTCGCTGTTCCGGCGTTCGAAGGGATGGAGGTGCTGCCCTTCACGGCACCGCGAGGCACCCGCATGATTCGCGTCGATCGCGGCAGCGGGCGCCCGGTGACTGCCGGCTGGCCGAGCAACGAGCCGCTCGCGTCGGTGATCTGGGAAGCGTTCAAGCCCGCGGTCGAGCCGCGCCGCCAGCGCCGCACGCTCGAGGAAGAGAAGCGCGCCGAACAGGCCAAGCAGGTCGAGAAGAAGGCTGCTCCCCAGGCCGAAGGCCCGCGCGACAGCGACTTCTTGCAACGCGAGGGCGGAATCTACTAGCGCCGCACCTATATAGGCTCACCACCGCCAAGTCTGCGGGCCCGGGATCACTCTCTCCTTTCATCGGCGAGCATGCTTCCTGCCCGGGGGAACGGCGGCAGAACGAAGATCCGGAGTAATTTATGCGCGCCGAAGCGCAGGCATATGTGGACAAGATCAACGGCGCGCTGGCGCTGCTGCGGCGCTCGCTCGACTGGGACCGCGCGCTGCGGCGGCTCGACGAGCTCAACGCGCGCGTCGAGGACCCGGCGCTGTGGAACGACGCCAAGCAGGCGCAGGACGTGATGCGCGAGCGCCGCCGGCTGGACGAGGCGGTCTCGGCCACGCGCGCGATCGAATCCGAGCTCAACGACACCGCCGAGCTGATCGAGATGGCCGAGGCCGAGGGCGACGAGGAGATGGCGTCGGACGGCACCGCCGCGCTCGCCGCGCTGGCCGATCGCGCCGAGAAGGACAAGGTGATGGCGCTGCTCTCGGGCGAGGCCGACGCCAACGACACCTATATCGAGATCAACTCGGGCGCCGGCGGCACCGAGAGCCAGGACTGGGCGGGCATGCTCCAGCGCATGTACACCCGCTGGGCCGAGCGCCACGGCTACAAGGTCGAGCTGATCGACTATCACGCCGGCGAGCAGGCGGGCATCAAATCGGCGACGCTGCTCGTCAAGGGCGAGAACGCCTATGGCTATGCCAAGACCGAGAGCGGCGTGCACCGCCTGGTGCGCATCTCGCCCTATGACAGCGCGGCGCGGCGCCACACCAGCTTCTCTTCGGTATGGGTCTATCCGGTGATCGACGAGAATATCGACATCGAGATCAACGACAGCGAGCTGCGCATCGACACTTATCGCGCATCGGGCGCGGGCGGGCAGCACATCAACACCACCGATTCGGCGGTGCGCATCACCCACTTGCCCACCGGCATCGTCGTCCAGTGCCAGAACCAGCGTTCGCAGCACAAGAACAAGGCCGAGGCCTTTAACCAGCTCCGCGCGCGCCTGTACGAGCGCGAGCTGGCCGAGCGTGAAGCCGCGGCCAATGCCCAGAACGCCAGCAAGACCGACATCGGCTGGGGCCACCAGATCCGCTCCTACGTCCTCCAGCCGTACCAGCTGGTGAAGGACCTGCGCACCGGCGTGACTTCGACCGCGCCGGGTGACGTGCTCGACGGGGCTCTCGACCCGTTCATGGCAGCTGCGCTATCCCAGCGCGTGACCGGCGAAACGGTCGAGGTGGAGGACGTCGATTGAGGCAAGCCCGCGCTCGCGCCTGGATGTTGCTCCCGCTGCTGCTGCTCGCAGCATGCGAGGGTGGGACGCGGGCCGAGAACGCGGAAAAGCGCGAGCCGCAAACCGGTTTTCCGGCGGCCGACCGACCGGTGGCGACGATCGTCTCGTCGCGCTGGTCGACCGAGGAGGCGCGCGACCGGCTCAACGAAGCCGAGCAGGTGATGGACCTGGCCGGGATCAAGCCCGGCATGACCGTGGCCGACATCGGCGCAGGTGAGGGCTATTACACGATCCGCCTCGGCCAGCGCGTGGGCGAGGAAGGGCGCGTCGTCGCCGAGGACATCGTTCCCGAAGTGATCGAGACGCTCGGCAAGCGCGTGCTGCAGGAGCGGCTCGACAATGTCAGCGTCCGGCTTGGCCTCCCCGCCGATCCGCGGCTGCCCGAGGCGAGCTTCCACCGCGTGTTCATGGTCCACATGTACCACGAGATCGCGTCCCCTTACGAATTCCTCTGGCGCCTGCGCCCGTCGCTGACGCCGGACGGGCAAGTGATCGTGGTCGACGCCGATCGCCCGACGCAGAACCACGGCACCCCGCCCGATCTGCTCAAGTGCGAGTTCGGCGCGGTCGGTTATCAGCTCGTCTCGATGCGGCCGATGCCCTCCGCCGGCGGCTATTTCGCGGTTTTCGAAGCGCGCGGGCCCCGGCCCGAACCGGGCACGATCAAGACCTGCCGATCGGGCTCCACCGCGGTGCCCGCCCGAGTCGATCCGAGCAAGGGCTCAGAGCAGCCCTAGCCGCCGGAAGCTGGTGACGCCGCCCGCGGTGATCACCAGATGATCGAGCAGCCGCACCTCGAGGGTCGCCAGTGCGCGCGAGAGGAGCCGCGTCGCCTCGCGGTCTGCCGCGCTGGGCGTGGCATCGCCGCTCGGATGGTTGTGCGCCATCACCACCGCCGCGGCATCGAGCGCCAGCGCATGTGCGGCAACCTCACGGATGTGGAGCGCGACATGATCCTGCGCATGTGATCGCGTGTGCCGCAGCCCCAGCAACCGGTGGTCGCGCGCCAGATACGCATAAGCCACCGTCTCGGTGCGCTGCCGTGCCAGCGGCGCGAAGAACGCCCCGGCCGCCCCGGCGTCGGTGAGGTGTCGCGACCTCGCGCATGGCTGGAGCAGAGGCATGGCCGAACATGACTCGGGCAGCTTGTCGCACGAAGCGCATCCCGATCCGTTCCGGAGCAAAGCCTGCAGTGCTTGGCGCGGGGCCCGGTCACCGCTAGGCTCGCGCTATGCGTCAGTATCTCGACCTCATGCAGCGCGCGCTCGATCACGGCGCGGAGACGATGGACCGCACCGGCACGGGCACCCGATCGGTGTTCGGTCACCAGATGCGCTTCGATCTGGCCCAGGGCTTTCCGCTGCTCACCACCAAGAAGCTCCACCTGCGCTCGATCATCATCGAGCTGCTGTGGTTCCTGCGCGGCGACACCAACGTCCGCTGGCTGCAGGAGCGCAAGGTGAGCATCTGGGACGAATGGGCCGACGAAGCCGGCGAGCTCGGCCCCGTCTATGGCAAGCAGTGGCGCGACTGGGAGGCGCACGACGGCCGCCACATCGACCAGATCGCCGAGCTGATCGAGACGCTCACGACCAACCCCGCCTCGCGCCGGATGATCGTCTCGGCGTGGAACCCGGGCGACCTCCACGCGATGGCGCTGGCGCCGTGCCACTGCCTTTTCCAGTGCCATGTCGCCAACGGAAAGCTCTCGCTCCAGCTCTACCAGCGCTCGGCCGATATCTTCCTGGGCGTGCCGTTCAACATCGCCAGTTACGCGCTGCTCACCCATCTGCTCGCCGAGCAGACCGGACTCGAGCCCGGCGAGTTCGTCTGGACCGGGGGCGATTGCCACCTCTATTCGAACCATCTCGATCAGGCGCGCGAGCAGCTCGCCCGCGCGCCCGGACCGCTCCCCCGGATCGAGATCCTGCGCAAGCCGCCGTCGATCGATGCCTATGAATATGAGGATTTCGTGATCCACGACTATGCGGCCCAGCCGCACATCAAGGCACCGGTGGCGGTCTGAGGGGTGATGCGCAACAAGCTGCTCTGGCTCGCCCTCGCCGTGATCCTGCTCCTCATCGCCGGCTGGCTGTTCCTCGCGCGCGGCGAGGCTGACGCTCCGCCGCAGGTCCAGTCGGTCGAAGTGGTGCGCAGCTATCCGCACGATTCGCTCGCCTTCACCCAGGGGCTGTTCTTCGCGGACGGCGCGCTGTTCGAGGGCACGGGCGAGGAAGGCACCTCGGGCATCCGCAAGGTGACGCTCGAAACCGGCGAGGTCACCGCCCAGCGCGATCTGCCGCTGCCCTATTTCGGCGAGGGGATCACCGGCTGGAAGGATCGCATCTATCAGCTGAGCTGGAAGGACCAGAAGGGCTTCATCTACGCGCGCAAGGATTTCGCCCCGCTCGGCGAGTTCGCCTATCAGGGCGAAGGCTGGGGGATCACCCATGACGGCAAGTCGCTGATCATGAGCGACGGCACGCCCACGTTGCGCTTCCTCGATCCCGAGACTCAGGCGCAGCAGCGGACGCTCACCGTCACCGCCGCCGGCTGCCCGGTCGACGAGCTCAACGAGCTCGAATGGATCGACGGGGAAATCTGGGCGAACATCTGGCGCACCGATCTGATCGCGCGGATCGATCCCGCCACGGGCAAGGTAAAGGCCTTCGTCGACGTGGCGGCGCTTGGCCCGCCAGCGCCGAGCGTGGACGAAGTGCCCAACGGCATCGCCTATGATGCCGCCGCCAAGCGCATCTTCGTGACGGGCAAGATGTGGCCCCAGCTCTATCAGGTCCGCCTCTCGGACGCCCCGCCTGCCGGCGTCGCCACCGATCAGGCCGAGGCGCTGATGCGCTGCGACCATCGCTGATGGCGCAGCGCATCACCTTCCACCTCGCGCGTGCCGACAATGGCGTGATCGGCCGCGACGGCAAGCTGCCCTGGCACCTCCCCGCCGACCTCAGGCGGTTCAAGGCGCAGACGATGGGCAAGCCGATGGTGATGGGCCGAAAGACTTTCGAGAGCTTCCCATCGCCGCTTCCCGGCCGCCGGCACATCGTCCTCACGCGCGATCATAACTGGAGCGCGGACGGGGCCGAAGTCGCGCACAGCCCGGCCGAAGCGCTTGCGCTCGCGGGTGAAGGGGAAGTGGCGGTGATCGGCGGCGCCGAAGTGTTCGCGCTGTTCACGCCCGATCGGATCGAGCTCACCGAAGTCCATGCCGCACCCGAGGGAGACGCGGTCGTTCCGCCATTCGGGGTTGAATGGCGTGAAGTTGCGCGCGAGGATTTCGCGGAAGAAGCGGGGCGCCCTGCCTATAGCTTCGTGACGCTGGAGCGGGTGGGATGAAAGCGAAGATCGCCTGGGGTCTGGGGTTTCTGGTGGGCGCGGCGCTCGCCATCTTCTTCCTGATCGCCCCGGGGCTGGTCGAAAGCGGAATGAACAAGGTCGTGGCGAGCCCGATGCCGCGCGTGACCGATTCCACCCGCGCGCTCCACGCGTCGCTCCAGATCGCCGACATGCACGGCGACACGTTGCTCTGGAAGCGCAGCGTGCTCACAGCCTCCGACCGCGGCCAGATCGATCTGCCCCGGCTGATCGAGGGCAATGTCGCGCTCCAGATCTTCTCCTCGGTCACCAAGACGCCCAAGGACCAGAACTACGATTCGAACGATGCGGACAGCGACAACATCACGCTGCTCACGGTTGCCCAGCTCCAGCCGGTGCGCACCTGGAACTCGCTGCTCGAACGCTCGCTATGGCACGCGGCCAAGCTGGACCGCGCTGCGGCAGCGTCGGGCGGCCAGCTCCGCGTGATCCGCACGCCCGCGGTGCTCGATACGCTGCTCGCCGAGCGCACGGCCGGACGGAAGACCGTGGGCAGCATGCTCTCGATCGAGGGGCTGCAGAACCTCGAAGGCAAGCTCGAGAACCTCGATCGCCTTCACGCTGCGGGTTTCCGCATGGCGGGTCTCGCGCATTTCTTCGACAATGAAGTCGCCGGCTCGATGCACGGCGTGAAGAAGGGCGGGCTCACCCCGCTCGGCCGACAGGTGGTGCAGCGGATGGAAGCGCTCGGCATGATCGTCGACGTCGCGCATTCGAGCCACCAGTCGGTAGCCGAAGTGTTGGCGATGGCGCGCCGCCCGGTGGTATCCAGCCACGGCGGGGTGCAGGCCACCTGCAAGGTCAACCGCAACCTCACCGACGACGAGATACGCGGCATCGCGCGCACCGGCGGGCTGATCGGCATCGGCTATTGGGATGCCGCGATCTGCTCGACCGCACCCGCCGAGATCGCCCGCGCGATCGCGCATGTCCGCGATCTCGTCGGCGTCGATCACGTCGGGCTGGGATCGGACTTCGACGGTGCAGTCACCACCGGCTTCGACACGTCGCAACTCGTGGCGGTCACCCAGGCGCTGGTCGACCGCGGCTTCACGCCCGACGAAATCCGCAAGGTGATGGGCGGCAACCTGCTCCGCCTGCTCCGCGCCGGGATCGCGCCCGCGCGGCTTAGTCCCTACCCCGTTCGCCCTGAGCTTGTCGAAGGGCGCTAGCCGAACGCGGTTCGCCCGCGGATAGACGCCCTTCGACAAGCTCAGGGCGAACGGCAGTAGTATGCTTAGGATTGATCAGCCGAACTCGACCGCCTCGAACCGCAGCGGTATGCCCGCCGCAGCGCTGGCGAGCTCGGCTTCCCACATCACGCGGTTGCCGCGGATGATCGTTCCTACCGGCTTGCCGGTCAGCGCCATGCCCGTGAACGGCGACCAGCCGCAGCGCGACGCGAGCCAGCTTTCCTCGATCGTCCAGCGCACATTGAGATCGACGACCGTGAAATCGGCGTCATAGCCCACGGCGATCCGCCCCTTGCCGACCAGCCCGAACACGCGCTGCGGCCCCGCGCTCGTCATGTCGATCAGCCGCTGGAGCGTCATCCGCCCCTCGGCGACATGGTTGAGCATCAGCGGCAGCAGCGTCTGGACGCCGGGCATGCCGCTCGGGCTCGCGGGATATTCCCTGGCCTTTTCCTCGATCGTGTGCGGCGCATGATCCGATCCGATCACGTCGGGCACGCCCTGGCGCAGCCAGTTCCACAACCCTTCGCGATGCGCGCGCGATCGGATCGGCGGGTTCATCTGCGCATAGCTGCCGAGCGTCGGATAGGCTTCCTCGCCCGCCAGCGTCAGGTGTTGCGGGGTGACTTCGCAGGTGGCGATATCCTTGTGCTGCCCCAGCAGCTCGAGCTCGGCGGGGGTAGTCACGTGAAGCACATGGATCCGCCGCCGCGCCTCACGCGCCAGCCGCAGGATCCGCCGCGTCGCCAGGATCGCGCTCTCGTCGTCGCGCCACACCGGGTGCGAGGCGGGATCGCCCGCCACCCGCTCGCCCAGGCGCGCGTTCATCCGGGCTTCGTCCTCGGCGTGGATCGCGACGCGCCGCTTTCCCGACGCGAGCACGCGCGCCAGCTCGCCATCCTCGGCCACCAGCAGATCGCCGGTCGAGGCGCCCATGAAGATCTTGACTCCCGCGGTCCCCGGCAGGCGTTCGAGCTCGGCAAGTTTCTCGGCATTGGCCGCAGTCGCGCCGACGTAGAAGGCGTGGTCGCACCACATCCGGTCCTTCGCGCGCGCGAGCTTGTCAGCGATCGCCGCTTCGCTGTCGGTATTGGGCTTGGTGTTCGGCATCTCGAACACCGCGGTGACGCCGCCCAGCACCGCCGCGCGGCTGCCGCTCTCCAGGTCTTCCTTGGCCTCCAGCCCCGGCTCGCGGAAATGGACCTGGGTGTCGATCACGCCCGGCAGCACGTCGAGCCCGGTGCAGTCGATCGTCTCGCCTGCGTCGCCCACGTCGCCGATCGCGACGATGCGCCCCGCAGTGACACCCACTTCGACTTCGGCAGGACCGCCGGGCAGGTGCACGCGCCCGCCCTTCAGCTTCAGATCGACGCTCGCCATAATCGCCTCTTTCACCGGAACCGCCTGCCTCCTACCTGTTCGGCATGAGCGACACCAGCCCGGCCACCCGGCTTTCCGACCGAGCCCTGATCCGCATCGCCGGCGAAGACGTCCGCGGCTTCCTCCAGGGCCTCGTCACGCAGGACCTCGCTGCGGTGACCATGGAGACTCCACAATGGGCCGGCCTGCTCACCCCCCAGGGCAAGGCATTGTTCGACTTCATACTCTGGGCAGAGGACGACGCGATCCTGATCGACTGCGAGGCCGCGCAGCGCGACGTGCTGATCCGCCGCCTGTCGATCTACCGCCTCCGCCGCCCGATCACGATCGAGCCTGTCGAAGGCGGCGTCCACTGGTCGCCCGATGGCGATCGCGGCGTGCCCGACCCGCGCCTCGCCGCGCTCGGCCGGCGCTGGCTCGGGCCGGGCGAAGGCGCCCCGGCAACCGGCTGGCTCGCCCACCGCCTCGCGCTCGGCGTCACCGAAGGCGTCGCCGAGCTCGGCCAGGACAAGACGCTGTGGCTCGAATGCAATGCCGAGGAGCTCAACGGCGTCAGCTATTCCAAGGGCTGCTATGTCGGCCAGGAGAATACCGCGCGGATGCACTATCGCGCCAAGGTCAATCGCCGGCTGGTGGTCGCCCCGCTCGGCGAGCCCGGCGACCGCACTCGCACCACCTATCCCGAGCTCGGGCTGATGGTCGAGCTTCGCCGCACCGAATCGCTGGGCGACGCGCTCGTGCCGGAGTGGCTGCGCGATTCGCTCGACAGGCCCGAGGCGCCCGCCGAAGCGGCAAACTGAGCGCCCGCGAATCAGCGGATCGGCGTGACCTGGATATAGGTGACGCGCCACTTGCCCCCGCTCCGCACGAAGGTGTCGGCGAACCGGAACCGGCTCGAGAAGCGCTTTCCTCCCGACGTACCGCTGAGCGTCGCTTCGGCGCTGACCACTGCGGCATCGGGCCCGAGCGGCACCACCACGCGGTCGGTCAGCACCACCGGATCGAACCGGTCGCCGGGCGCGGACCAGCCGGCGATGAACGCCTGTTTGTCCTGCCGCTTGCCGCTCGAATCGACGAAGACCAGCGTGTCCGCGACCATCTCCTCCAGCGCCGCGACGTCCTTGGCGAGCTGCGCACGGTCGAAGGCGTCGGCGAAGGCCAGCACATCCTGCTCCGCCTGGGGCGCTGCCCACGCGAGCAGCATGGCCGCCAGTGGCGCTGCTGCGAACGGCATCAGAACACGCCCTGCGGTGGATCGGGCGGCGGCGTGCGGAACAGGCCGCGCGCGATGAAGCCGACCAGCCCGATCGCGGCCACTGCCGTGCTGCCTACCAGCGTCGCCAGGATCTCCACCGGCAGCGCGAAGCCGCCCCAGCCGAAGCCGGAGGCAAGCACCATCAGCCCCACCGCTCCCGAATAGAATTGGAGATAGAGCAGGATGCGGCCCGCATAGGTTTTGCGCATCTGCCGATCGGCCTCGACGTTCTTGATCTGCGAGCGCGCCAGGCGGTTGCGCAGCCGCACCGTCTCCAGCTCCTCGCTTTCGAGCAGATCGTTGAGGTCCGGCCTGGTCTTCGCCTCGACCAGCGCCGCACCGGCTGCGATCGCGTCGAGCGTCGGCTCAGGCGGCTTGGCGGGAGGCAAGGTCAAGGAAATACTGCCGGATCTGGTCAGGAGCGATCTCCCGGAAACGCCCGCCGCCATCGGCATAGACATGAGTCCAGGGCGTATCGGGTTCGTGGGTGAGCGCGGAGAGCTTGAAGGCGTGGAAGCTCCCGTAGTTCCGATAGACGCTGTCGATGATCGCGCGCTCGTCGTCGTCGAGCTGCGCGCGCGCTGGCAGCGCCGCGGTTTGGTCGTCCAGCATCTCGGGCAGATATTCGCCCTTGCGGATCTCGCGCGTCACCGGCCGGCGGCCATAGGCCTTCAGCGCTTCCCAAAGGTCGCGGTAGACCGGGCCATAGTCCCACGCTTGCGGATCGTCGTGCGTCAGCTTCTCGCCGTTGATCGCCAGGTTCCAGCCGTGCGCGATATAGACGAGCTTCTGGAGCTGCATCTGGGTGAGCGCACGCCCTTCCTCCGCCGCGCGGCGGATGAACTCGTTGGCGATTTCAGCCGACCAGGCCGTCATGCTCCCGCTCCTTGGTTGCCGACCGCTATATAGGAACTCGTTGCGAAACGGAAACGCACGCGCACTTCGCCCGGTCCGGAGAGGCAAGCGATCCTATCCCATCGATTGCAACCGGACCGTCCCCGCAGCAACCCAATCCTCCCCCGCCAGGGGGAGGTGTCGCCGAAGGCGACGGAGGGGGAGGAAGCACGCCGCTCATGTTCTGGCATCCGCCCCCTCCGTCACGCTGCGCGTGCCACCTCCCCCTGGCGGGGGAGGATTGGATGGAAAGCTGCAAACGCCCTCCGCGGTCGACATACCAAAGAAAAAGGGAGGCCGGTTTCCCGACCTCCCCAATTCCAGTTCCGAAGAACCTGCGCGGCTTACATGCCCGAGCCGGGCCCGTAAGTGATTTCCACGCGGCGGTTCTGGAGCTCGCGGACGCCGTCGGCGGTCTCGACGCGCGGACGGCTTTCGCCGAATGCCTGGGTCGTGATCACACCGTCGCCGATGCCACGCGAAGTCAGGTAAGCGCGGACCGAGTCGGCACGACGCTGCGAGAGCCCGACGTTGTAGCTAGCCGAACCCGAACGGTCGGCGTGGCCCGCCAGCATGACCTGCGAGTTACCGCAGTTCTGATAGTTGCTGATGGCGTTGTCGAGGATGCTCGCGGCCTCCGGCGTGATGTCCGACTTATCCCAGTCGAAGAACACGATGTACGGTCCGGGCGTGCAGACCACCGGCGGCGGGGTCGGCGTGGGCTCCGGAGTCGGAGTCCAGGTCGGCTCGGGTGCCGGCGGCGGGGGCGGAGGAGCTTCTTCCGGCGCACCGAAGTTGAAGATCACACCACCCAGAATGCTGTGCGACCGGAAACGGCCATACCATTCGCGGCCCGCGGTATCGACCAGCGTCACGCCCGGGGCGTTGAAGAAGCGATACTTGAGCGAGACGTCGATGTTGTCCGACAGCGGTGCACGCACACCGGCGATACCCTGCCATGCGACGACCGTGTCCGAGTCGTCCAGGAAGTCGCCAGCCGTGGTCAGGCCGATGCGGTTCTTTACGCGCGCAACGCCGAGGCCCGGGCCGATGAAGCCCTGGACGCCGTCGTCATCGCCGAAGTCCCACAGGCCGTTGACCATGAAGCTGAGCACAGACGACTTGCCACCGGCATAGTCGAATTCGCCCGGCCCGATCAGGCCGATGCCACCGCCCGTGGTCGGGGTGGTGGTGCCGCTGCGGAACGAGTCCACGTTGGCAGCGCGATAGCCGACTTCCGCTTCGAGACGGAACGGCCCCATGTCGTAGCCGACAACCGCATCGGCGTCGTAGCCATAGCGCTTGTGGTCCACGGTCGCGACGTCGATCAGACCGCCGACATCGAAATCGATATCTTCGACGATCATCACACCGCCTTCGACGCCCACGTACCACGCATTATCGCGGGCGAGGGCGGGCGTGCTCAGCGCGGTGGTCGCAAGCGCCAATGTAACGGCAAGCTTCCGCATCTTAATCCCCTTTCTTGGTTGTCACTACGGACAGCGACAAACTCACTACCGAAACGAAAGTTTCCGCGCAAGCGCACAAATCGGCCACTGTTGCATTAACGTCACAGTTTAATCACTCGCGATAAGCCCATGTGAACGCAATGCTTCCAGCAGCGCAACGATCGCCGTTCGCGCTTCGCCATCAACCACCATCCCTCCCGCGGGTTCCGGGATCGCCGGGCTCCGAATGCCAACCACTTGTTGTCCCTCGACAAATAATTTGCCGTGCGCTTCGCCGAGCCGCCACTCCCCGTCCGCGAACAGCGCGAAGCCGCGCGCGAGGCCGAGCCACAGCCGCATGCCCTCCTGCGGCGCGACGAAACGCCAGCCACCAGCCGTCCACCCCGCCACGCAGCGGGCACGCCCCGCCCATTCGCCGCTCGGCGCAGTGCCGACGATCCAGCAATCGCCCGGTTGGGGGTCGGCGGGTGGCGCGTCGAGCGGCCCGTCGGCCGATCCCTGCACGGCGATATCGAGCAGTGCCAGGGCCTCGTTGTGAAACATCTCTTTCTGCGCCTGGCCGGGTTCGAGCAGCGGCAGCGCCAGTCGCGGTGTAGGTTCGGTCATCAGCTTTCTCCCATCGGCGTCACGATCAGCGCGGCGGCGGGCGAGAGGCCGCGCGCGCCGATCTGGCGGACTTCGATCGCCGCACCGGCCGCGTGTTCGGCGGGCGTCAGCTCCAGCTGCGGCACGGCCGTCTCCACGATTCGGCTCGTTCCATCGGCAAGGATCGTCACGCGATAGCGCTCGGTCTCCTCGCCCAGCGGCGCGTCGACACCGTCGATCCAGTCCCAGCCGGTGCGGCTTCGCCGGACCCAGCGGATCGTGCCGCCGCCGTCCGCATGCGGCGCGAAGGCGAGCTGCGCGGGCGCCGGCGGCAGCACCGAAATCCCCGTGATCGCCGCCTCGGCCTCGGCGGCGCCACTGTCTCCGGAGCCCTGCCCCAGCAGGCGCACCGTCCCGCCGAGCGACGCCGCCGAAAGATCGAGCACCGCCATTGTCTCTGCGCGCAGGAGCACGAAACGGTCGCCCGCTGCCTGCGTCCCCGCTGCCGCCTCGGTTCCGCGGCGTCCGCGCCACAGCCCGCTCAGCTGCCAGTGATTGCCGCCGATCGGCGTGGCGCGCGCGAACTGGATCAGCTCGTCGCCGATCAGCGCCAGATTGGCTCCCGCGGCCATCGCCGCTTCGTCCGCGTCGCCCAGCATCATCTCGTCATGCGCCAGCTCGATCTCGATCCCGTGAATCCGGTCGACCAGCGTCGCAGGCGCGGGCCCTGGCGGCACGATCAGCGTGCCGAGCACCGCCGGAGCCGCGGTCATGCCCGCTTCGCTCCAGCTCTGCCCGCCGTCGCTGCTCAGTAGCAGCGCGGCGCTGCGCCACCCTGCCGCGCTCCCTGCCGCCGCCACGCCCAGCCGCGGCGTCGCCGCTGGCGTGTCGCCCAGCGGCGGCAGCTCGAAGGCATGAAGGATCGTCGTCCCGAGCAGCCGGTCGGGCGCCCCCAGCACGCGTCCCGGGCTCGCCGGCACGGGGGCGGGCGCCGGTGCAACGGGCACGCATTCGAGCGCGACCACCATCGCCTCCAGCGACCAGCGGTCGACGCGCCATACGCCCGGCGCGCCTGCGATCGTCACCCGCTCGCCCGGCCGCACCGCCATCGCGCGCCAGGGCAGCGTCACCGTCCGCCGCTCGCGTTCGAGCTCGAGCCGCGCCAGGGTGCCCTCGGCAATCGCCTTGGCGCCCGAAGCATCGACCGCCGCCGCCAGCTCGAGCCGCAGCTCGCGCATCCCGGCGCCCGACCGCGCTGCCCGCTGGATGCCTGCCTGATGATCGCGCGCCGGATCATAATGGCTGAGCGAAACCAGCGACGGCACGCTCTCCGCCGATGCGATCGAGCGTTCTTCGCGCGCACGCCCGCGCGTGCTGATCTTCTGGTCTTCCACCGCCACCGCCGCGCCGGTTCCCGCCAGCAGCGTCAGCCCCTCGCTGTCATTGCGGAACCAGCCGCCCGCCGCCCCGGCCAGCGTCTCGACGGCCGCGCGAACGCTCGTGCCCTGCGCGGCGAAGCCGGTGAGCGCGGGCCCTCCCGCAGCGGCCACCGCCCCGCCGGCAAGCGCCTCGATCACACTCCCCGCCGCCACCGCCCCGGCATCGGCGATCACTTCGAAGCTCAGCGAAGGGATGCGATTGCCGAAATCGGCAAGCTCCAGATTCTCGAACACGGCATAGGCGATCCCGCGATGCGCAGGCGCGAGCCCCGGTCCTTCCGCCGATGCGATCAGCGGATCGGGCATCTGCGCCTCGCCGCCCAAATGCAGCCGAAAGCCGGTGCGCACCTTGAAGTCCCCCGCCGCGCCGCGCAGCAGCTTGCCGTCCGCCCAGATCCGCCCCACGCGCAGGATCGGCCGGCCCGAGAGCGCAACTGCGAATGACGCCGTATAGCTATAGCTCGTGGTCGTAGGCCGGCCCTTGCCGCCCTGGCTGCTGCGGTGCTCGACCAGATCGGTCGCCCAGATCACCGAACCCGCGATGCGCATCGTCCCGAACACCTTCGGGATCTGCGTGCCATAGGAGGATGTCTGCACCCGCAGCTCGGCCAGCCGCGGCCCTTCGCGGCCCTTGGGCTTGAAGAACAATTCGCGGTCGATCGCATTGCCCGCCGCCGCGCCGATCGCAGCGCCCAGCGGACCGAACATCCCGCCGACCGCGGTCAGCACCAGAGTCGCCATCGTCAGTCCTCCCCCAGCCGCCAGCGCCCGATCACCGGCCAGGGCGGCTCCCCCGGCCGTTCGACCACGCGCCGCAGCATCGCGTCGGCGTGGATGATCCCGTTCCCCGTATCGACCGCGAAGTGGAGCTGCCCCGGCCCTGCCGCCAGCAGCAGCAGGTCCCCCGCCCTGGGCGCGCGCCCCTCCACCAGCCCCGCTGCCAGCAGTGCCGCCCGCACCCGCACCGCATCGCCGCTGCGCAGCGCATAGCCGCTCGGCACGAAACCTTCCCAACCCGCGGCCTGCAGCGCCAGCGCCGCCAGCCCCAGGCAGTCGAGCCCGCTCGTTCGCTCACGCCCATGCAGCCGGAACCGCACTCCCACCGCGCTCCGCGCTGCCGCCAGCGCGCGTGCTCCCGGCGTCATGCGCCCGGGTAGCGCGTCAACAGGTCGATGCCCGGCAGATAAGGCTCGCCGCGAAAATTGAGGGCGTTGCCGAACCGTCCCGCGCAGGTCGCCAGGCTCTTGTCGCATCCCTCGATCAGCTCGACGAGCGCGCCGGCGCCTTCGAAGCGCGGTGCCCGCCGCAGCGTCACGCTCGCCCCCTCGGACCGCGCGACGGCATCCTCCAGCCCCGAATTCGCCCCGCCGAACCAGCGCAGCCGTCCCCCGCCATAGGCATTCGCCACCGGCTCCGCCCGGTCGAGCGTCACCACCGCGTCGGCCACCGACACCACCCGCGCGAACCGCCGCCGCCCGGCCATCGCCACCCGGCACCGCCGGTCGCCCAGCTCGGCGCGGCATTCGGGCGAAGTCTCCTCCACCACCGGCCGCTCGAGCGCCGAGGCCGCGCCGCGCAGCTCGGCGGTCAGCATGCCCCCCGCCATCTCGACTGCGCCGATCGTCCCCTCGCTCAGCGCCGCCCGCTCCCCCGGCGCGCGCCAGTCGATCGCGAACAAGGTCACCCGCGCCCCGTCCCAGCGCCCCGCGAGCAAGTCGCGCTCGGAGATCGCCGCGCTGGTCAGCGCACCCGTCACATCCATGCTGTCGGCATCCAGCCCTGCGCCGCGCACGATCGCGCTCGGCGTCATCCCCGGCGCCGCGCGATAGACGAGCCCGTCGATCCCCAGGTCGCGGTCATGCGCCGTGAGCCCGATCGTCACCCCATCGCGCCGCTCCACCCGCCAGCACAGTGCGACCGTGGTGAGATCCCCGTCGAGGAAGCTCATTCCCGCACCTCCACCAGCGGCACGCTCGGCGCCGCCCCCGCCAGGAAGGTCGCGCGGCTCACGCTCAGCCGGTCCTCGGCGAAGCGCACCGGCACGTCGAAGGCGAAGCTCGCCGTCACCGCCGCCCCCGCCGCGGGCGGTGCATCGAGCGTCACCACGCCCCCTGCCCCCAGCGAAAACGCCACTTCCACGCCGTCCACTTCCACCCGCGCGGTCCTCGGCCAGCGCCGTCACTCGGTCGACATCCACCGCCAGCGCCGCGTCCGGAAACCACCCCGAAAGCCCCTGCGCCAGAGCGTCGAGGATCCGTGCCGCCAGCGGCAGGATCGCCAGCCGCCACAGCGCCCGGTTGGCCTCGCGGTAGTTGGCATAGGCAGCGTCGCCCGGCAGCCCCATCAGCGCCGGGGGCACGCCGAACGCCAGCGCGATCTCGCGCGCCGCCGCCGCCTTCAGCCCCACGAAATCCATGTCCGCCGGGCTCAGGCTCATCGCCTGCCATCTGAGCCCGCCCTCGAGCAGCATCGGCCGCCCGGCGTTGCCCGCGCCCGCGAACCCCGCCTCCATCTCGGCGCGCAACCGCTCGAACTGGTCGGGCGCCAGCGCACTCCCGTCGCCGGGGTCATAGACCAAAGCGCCCGAGGGCCGCGCCGCGTTGTCGAGCAGCGCCTTGTTCCAGCGCGTCGCGGCATTGTGAGTCGCGATCGCCCCGGCCGCCGCGGCCAGGCACCCCAGCCCATAATGATCGTCGAGCGGCGAAAAGGCCTTGATGTGCACCACCGCCGGCCGCCCGCCCGCATCCTCCGCCGCCAGCCGCGCCACATGCGCGCCCACCCGGTAGCGGTACGCCACCGGCCAGCCCGCCGCATCGGCCTCCACGCACACGCGGTCGGGCCGGAGCGCAAACAGCTCGCGCACCGCGCCGGCGCTGTCGGCCAGTATCTGCACATAGGCATTGCCGTGGAGCAGCAGCTGCGCCGCTACGCTCTCGACCAGCACCTGCCCGCCGCTGCGCGCGCGCACCAGCGCCACCAGCGCCGGATCGCTCCCCGTCAGCGGCGCCCCGCCCACCCCTTCGCTCACCAGCCTGACCGCGCGCTGCGCCACCGCATTGCGGCAATAGCCCTCGCGCACCTGCGCCTCATAGCTCAGCGGCCATTCGCCCTGCGCGAACAGCCCGCCGCCATGCGACAGCGCCGGCCGCGCCTGGCCGCGCCCCGCGGCCTTGCGTCCGAACCATTTCATCCATTTCCCTTTCGCTCAGAGATTCTCGGCGCAGCCGCGCACTCTCCCCTCCATGCTTGCAGGGAGGGGCCGGGGGTGGGTGCGCGCGTCTGCGCGCCCAAAAGACTCAAATGCTGTCCGGCAAAAAACAGCAGGGGCGAGGCATCGAGCCTCACCCCCGCTAACACCCTTTCAGGGAGGGGCGGTATTCAGGTCACCGCCCCGTAGCGAACCAGATCACGTGCCGCGGCCCCTTGCCGCTCTGCCGCGCGCGCACCGCGACTTCCTCGACCGCGAACCCGGCATCCTTCAGCCGCCGCGCGAAGCGCGCATCGGGCGCTGCCGACCACACCGCCAGCACGCCCCCGGGCCGCAGCGCCGCCTTCGCCGCCGCCAGCCCCGCCATCGCATAGAGCCCGTCGTTCGCCGCGCGGGTCAGCCCGTCGGGCCCGTTGTCCACATCGAGCAGGATCGCGTCATAGCCACCGCGCCCGTCACGGATCGCCGCGCCCACGTCGCCCAGCACCACCCGCACCCGCGGATCGTCGAGGCACCCCGCCGCCAGCTCGGCCATCGGCCCGCGCGCCCAGTCGATGATCTTGGGCACCAGCTCGGCGACGGTCACCCGCGCATCCGCCCCCAGGTCCTTCAGCGCCGCGCGCAGCGTGAACCCCATGCCGTATCCGCCGATCAGCAGGTGCGGCGCCCTGGCCGCGCCCAGCCGCGCGATCGTCATTTCGGCCAGCGCTTCCTCGGACCCGCTCATCCGGCTGTTCATCAGCTCGTTGCGCTCGAGCACGATCATGAAGTCGCCCCCGCGCCGAAACAGCCGCAGCGGCTCCCCGCCCGGCACCTCGGCCGTATCGATCAATTCGCGCGGGACCATCATGCCTCCTGGAGTCGCGTGCGGCCCTACACGAATGGCGCTGAACTGTCCCTCTCCCGCCTTCGGGCCCCTCCCCCAATCCTCCCCCGCCAGGGGGAGGTGGCACGCGCAGCGTGACGGAGGGGGAGGATGCCAGAACGCTTGCGGCGTGCTTCCGCCCCCTCCGTCGCCTACGGCGACACCTCCCCCTGGCGGGGGAGGATTAGGAGATCCGCTCTCCCCCCTCACAACCCCCTTACCCCCGGCTCCGCCTTCCGCCCCAGCATCAGCTCGCTCAGCGCCCACACCAGCGCATCCGCCCGGTCCGGCGAGCGGCCGGGACCTTCATAGCCCCCCGCCGCCTGCAGCCCGCACAATTCGTCCTCCAGCTCGGGCCAGGCGCCGACGTGCGCCACCTTGCCGCGTTCGTAGAGCGCCGCCACCGGCTCGGCGCGTGCGCTCTTGCCGCGGCTGGCGCTCACCAGCCCGATCGGCATCGCCTGGTCGGCGGCGCGCAGCACGCTCTCCACCATGTCGCCGCCCTGGTTTTTCTCGGCGATCACCCGGTCGGCGCGGTGCCGCGCAGCGCATGCTGTCACGGCGCGCGCCCAGCCCTCGGGCGAGCGCCCCGCGACGCTGGCATCCTCCAGCACATAGCCGCGGCCGTCCGCGCCCAGTCCCACTGCCACGATCCCGCAGGCGTCGCCGCCCGCGCTCGCCGGCGGATCGACGCCTATCACCACGCGCCGCAGCGCCGGCGCCTTGCGCACCCGCCCCGCCTCGATGGTCGCGCGCTGCCACAGCGCGTCCTCCACCGTGTCGATCAGCTCGCCGTCGAGCTCCTGGCGCCCCTGCAGCGTCCCGCCATATTCGGCCAGCATCGCTTCGAGGAAGCTCGCCGGCAGGTGCGGATTGTCCGCGGTCCGCCCGCGCGTCAGCGCATTGCCCGCGCGTGCCAGCGCCTCCACCCGCCGCACCAGCCGGTTGGCCCGCGGCGTCGTCGTCACCAGCACGCGCGGATGCGCCCCCTTGCGCATTCCCATCATCAGATTGTCCCAGGCGCGTGCCGAGCAATGCGGGCGCCATTTGCCCAGCTCGTCGCACCAGGCGGCGTGATGCTCGGGCCCGCGCAGCGCCTCCGCCGCCTCGGCCGAATAGGCATATGCCACCGCGCCCGATGCGAAATGCACTTCGCCCTTGCTCGCCACCCAGCGCACCGTCTCGCCGGTCCGCGCGACTGCGATCAGCCCGCTCGGCCCCTCGATCATCACCCGCTGCACTTCGCCGATCGTCGCCCCCACCAGCGCGAAGCGGCCGTCGGGCGTGCGCCGCGCCATCTCGCTCAGCCATTCGGCGCCCGCGCGGGTCTTGCCGAAGCCGCGCCCCGCCATCACCATCCACACCATCGGATCGCCGCCGGGCTCGATCTGCCCGTCGTGCGCCCACATCGGCCAGCGCTCGAGCAGCTCGCGCGCCTGGGCAAAGCTCAGCTTGCGCACCACGCGCGGCAGCTCGGCCTCGGGCAGCATCGCCAGCCGATAGAGCAGATCGCGGTCCTCGCGCAGCTCATCCGCGTCCATTGCCGCGCTCCGCCTCGCGCCCGATCCGCCGCCGGACGCCTTCGATCGCCTTGAGCAGAGCCGCGTTGGTTTCCTCACGCGTGGCGTTGCGCCGCGCGCCTCCGGTGGGCTTGCCCTCGCGGCGCGCCTGATATTGGCGCAGCAGCGTGAGCGCGCGATCGAAGTCGAACGGCCGGGGATCGGCATCCGCCGCGCGTTCGCCCTCCGGCGGATCGAGCGGCTGCGCCGCGCCGCTGTGCTCGAGCAGCAGCCCCTCCAGCCGGTCGTATCCGGCCGCGATCGCCTCTTGCCAGCGCGCACGGAACGCCGAATCGCGCAACCGGTGCTGATATACGGTGACCGTGCTCACATCGGCATGCTCGGCGGACACGGCGACGTTGCAGGTGTGCGCCAGCGCGTCGAGGAAACGCTGCTGCTTGTTGGCCGTGAACCGGTTGGTCGTCGGCCTGCGCTTTTGAACCCGCCCTCCGCGCTGCACCAATTCCAGCTCCAGCTCGTCCATTTCTCCCTCCTTCCGGAAACCAAGGAACGCGCCCTGCAGCGATCCAATCCTCCCCCGCCAGGGGAGGTGCCATGCGAAGCATGACGGAGGGGGAGGCAAGCGACCAACCAACGGCGTGCTTCCGCCCCCTCCGACGCCTTCGGCGCCACCTCCCCCTGGCGGGGAGGATCGAACGGCGCCCAGGCGCCCGCCCCTGCAGTCGACACGATCACCAACGAAAAGGACCGGCGCATCCCGCGATGCCCGGCCCGCAAAGAGCTCCCCTTCAGGAGGGTGGGCGGATCGACATTCAGGCCGAAGCGCACCGTATCCGCTCATACCACCCGTCACCCCGGACTTGTTCCGGGGCCCACTCCGCCTCACCGGCTGCCATGGAGCCTTTTGTCCAGCCCTTGTCTCCCGGCGGACCCCGGAACAAGTCCGGGGTGACGGTGTGCTTTGGGAGGCTCAACCCCTCGCCCGGCGCTGTGAGAGGGGACTTCGACCCCCCGACTCGCAATTCCTCAGCGTGCCTACCTAGTGCCACATCAGCGTGACGATGTCAAGCATTTTTATCCTATTTGGTTCGTAATCGTCAAATTTGCGTGAATGCGCGGCTACGCAGAATCCGGATATTCCCTCCGTTCCGCCCTCCCCCTAAGCCTGCGCTCCCCGGCAGGTTCCGCTGCCCCGTTTCTGCAGCTGGAGCAGCAAGACCGTCGATGCGCCTTCGTGAACTTTCCATGGCGAGCCGGCCGCTGCTCCTCCTCCTCTGGTCCGGCACCTTCCTGCTGCTCGCGCTGCTGGGCACGGTGGTGGTGCTCGAGCTGGGTTCCGAGCGCGACCGGGCCGAGACTTCGGCGATCCGCGAGAACCAGAACCGCGCGATCGCGTTCGAGCAGTTCGTCACCCGCACCTTCGAAGCCGCCGAGCTCGCCGCGACGCACCTCGGCCCGCATTACATCGGCCACGTGCCGCCGGGCAGCGCGCCGCGAGCGATCACCGATCCAGTCGCGCGCAACCCTCTCTTTGCGGGCGTCGTGATCGCAGACGCCGCGGGCAACATCGGCTGGACTACCTTCGGCCCCGCCGCCAGGCGCAACGTCGCCGATGGCGCCGCCTTCCGCGCGCTGCAGGGCGGCACCTCCCGCTATGCGATGGTCGTCGGCGATCCGCTGCACTCGCCTACGCTCGGCCGCGCGGTCATCCCGCTGACGCATGCGATCCGCGATCACGACGGCAGCTTCGGCGGGATCGTCACCATCCTGATCCCGGTGCAGGCGCTGACCGGGTTCAACCAGGGCGCGGATCTGCGCGCGCTCGATCTCATCTCGGTGCTCCGGCTCGACGGGATGACGCTCGCGCGCCGCACCGGCGGGCGCGTCACCTGGGGCGAGGACCTTGCCGGCCGGCTGGTGATGCAGCGCCAGCTCGCCGATCCCAACGCCTCCTATCTCGGCCCCAATTCGGTCGACGGCACGATGCGCTATTTCAGCCAGCGGCGGATCCCGCGCTACGGCATCTTCGCCACCGCCGGAGTCGGTCAGGCGGACGTGCTGCGCCCGGTGGAGCGCCGTGCGCGCATCTATTGGGGTGCTTTCGCGCTCCTAGCGCTCGCCGTGGTCGCCTTTTCGGGGGCGCTCAGCTGGGCGCTGCGTCGCCGCGATCGCGCGGTGGCGGCGATGGCCCAGTCCAACGCGCGGCTGCACGAGGCACAGCGGCTCGGGCGGATCGGCGACTGGACGTTCGAGATCGAGTCGGACCGGCTGATCTGGTCGGAGCATCTGTGCGAGATGTTCGGGCGCGATCCCGCCGACAATGTCCTCAGCCGCGACGAAGCGCTCGCCTATCTCGATCCCACCGGCCGCGCCGAGCTGCTCGCGATGATCGATGCCGTGTGCGAAACGCGCGAGGCGCGCGAATGCGAAGTCACCGTTCGCGAGAGCGGGTGCGAGGGAATCGGGTGCGAGGGCGGTGGGCGCGAGAGCTGCCACCGCATCCGCGTGATGCCGCTCCGCGCCGCCGGCGGCCCCGCCCCCGGCCTGTTCGCGACCGTGCAGGACATCACTGCCGAGAAGCGCCACGAGCGGCTGCGCGACGAAGTCGCCCAGATCGCCCGGGTCGAAGCGATGAACATGGTCGGCGCCACTGCGGTGCACGAGCTGTCGCAGCCGCTCACCGCCGCCTCCAACTATGTCGCCGCCGCGCACGCGCTCGCCGTCCGTCAGGCGCCGGGCGATGCCGTGCTGGTGGTCGGGCGGCTCGAGGAGGCGGGCCGGCACATCGGCTTCACTCGCAACATCGTCCAGCGCGTGCGCGACATGGTTTCGGATCGCACCGACATGGTTCCCGGCGCGAGCGTCCGCGACATCGTCCAGGATGCGATCGCGCTGGTCTGGCTCGCGGCGCCGGGGTGGAAGGGCGAGATCGCGCAGCGGCTGGGCGTCGTCGAATCGCGCGTCGCGGCAGACCAGATCCAGGTCCAGCAGGTGCTGCTCAATCTGCTGCGCAACGCCTGCCAGGCCGCCGCGCACACCGGCGCGCCGCAGATCGTCCTGTCGAGCGCGCTCCACTGCGGGGAGAGCATCCTGTTCGCCGTCGAGGACAACGGCCCGGGCATCGCGCCCGAGCTGGGGGACATCTTCTCCCCCTTCGCCTCGTCGAAGCGCGACGGATTGGGCCTCGGGCTGGCCGTGTCGCGCGCGATCGTCCAGTCCTACGGCGGCCGCATGTGGGTCGATCACGCCCACGCCCCCGGCGCGCGCATCTGCTTCACGCTGCCGCTGGAGAAATAAACCAATCCTCCCCCGCCAGGGGGAGGTGGCACGCGAAGCGTGACGGAGGGGGAGGAAGCACGCTGTGATGGCGCGGCCCGCCCCGAATCGAAACCGGCACGGAGCGGGGCGCTCCGTGCCGGCCCGGCTGGTTACTGCGAGCCTGCGTTCGCGTTGGCGAGCTTGTTCATCGCCGCCTCGAGCGCGACATGCACGCTCAGCGTGTCCGCGGCCTGGCGCGGCGGGTACTTCTTCAGGCTCTCGAGATGCTCCTTGATGATCGGCGCACCGGCGGTCGGCGCCCACATCTTGGCGGCGAAGAACTTGCGCCCGGCATAGCCCCATTCATGGCTTTCCGGATCGATCTTCTCCATCGGATCCATCAGCAGATTGAAGAGATAGGGGACGCTGGGATAGGATTTCTCATTCCACCAGCTCCCTTCCTTTTTAATCCCGATGTGCATCTTCCAAGTACCCACGCGCACCGCCATGAGATCTGTTTCGTCATAATAGAAATAGTGCTTGCGCGCGGACTGGTCGGTCTTGCCCGTCCAGACTTCCATCTGGTTGTAGCCGTCGAGGTGCACTTTATAGGTAGCGCCGTTCATCTTGTGGCCGTCGAGCAGCTTTTCCTTGATGTCCGGCACGCCCGCTGCCGCTGCCAGCGTCACGAACAGGTCTTCGTGGCTTTGCAGTGCGTTGGAGGAACTGCCGGCAGGGATCTTGCCCGGCCATTTGATCAGGCACGGAACGCGCACGCCGCCTTCCCAGGTGGTGCCCTTCTCGCCGCGGAACGGCGCATAGCCGCCGTCCGGCCAGAGCATCAGCTCGTTGCCGTTGTCGGTCGAGTAGATGACGATCGTGTCCTCCTCGACACCCATCTCCTTGAGCTTGGCGAGCAATTGCCCGACGTGCTCGTCATGCTCGAGCATCTTGGCGCGGACGACGTCTTCCTCGGCGCGACCCTCGGCCACGGCCGCTTTGACGTACTTCTCTTGCGGGTGGGAATAGATGTGGATCGCAGTGGTGTTGAACCAGCAGAACCAGGGCTTGTCGTCCTTGCCGACGCGGTCCATCCAGTCGAGCGTCTTTTCGAGTACTTCCCCGTCGAACGTCTCCATCCGCTTGCGGGTGAGCATGCCGGTATTCTCGATCTTCTGCTTGCCCCGCTTGCCGAAAACACCGTCCTCGGTGGAATCGTCCTCGTCGGTCGCCCAGGCGTGGAACGTCCCGCGCGGGCCATAGGTCTTGGTGTATTCGGGGTTCTTCTGCCCCGGATAGTCGAGCTCTTCGGGCTGCTCTTCCGCATTGAGGTGGTAAAGGTTCCCGAACCATTCGTCGAAGCCGTGAACGGTCGGGAAGAACTCGTTGCGGTCGCCCAGGTGGTTCTTGCCGAACTGTGCAGTGGCGTAGCCTTCGTTCTTCAGCACCTCGGCGAGCGTCGGATCCTCCTTCTGGATGCCGAGCTTCGAGCCGGGCTGCCCGATCGTGGTCATGCCGGTGCGGATGGGCAGCTGCCCCATGATGAAGGCGGCGCGGCCGGCGGTGCAGCTCGGCTGGCCATAGTGATCGGTGAAGATGCAGCCATCCTTGGCGATGCTGTCGATGTTGGGCGTGCGGCCCATCATGCCGTGCGTATAGGCACCGACATTCCACATTCCGATATCGTCACCCCATATGACGAGAATGTTTGGCTTTCCGTTGGGCATGTTGGACTCCTGATTCTCGATGCGCGCGGGTCGGGCCGCTGCGCAGGTTCAAGCACCGGGGGCTTTTCGAAGGTATCGGGAGAATCCACCGCACGCGGGGGGATACACCCTTAGATGCTGCGGCGAGCGGTTCCCGTTGCGCGAGAAGGCGCCGCCCGGTAGTTTCATACCCGCAGGGAGAATGCGGCAATGACACCGGCTGACGCTTCTTTCGATGACCGTCGCGGCGCGCACACGCTCGGCCGCAACTGGGGATGGTTCGTGCTGCGCGGCGTGCTCGCGCTCCTGCTCGCGGTGATCGCCTTCGTCTTCCCGCTCGGCACGCTGTTCGGCTTCACGCTCCTGTTCGCCGCCTGGGCAGGCGCGGACGGGATTCTGTCGATCGTCGCCGGCGTGCGCGGCGCCAGCCACGGTCAGGAACGCTGGTGGCTGCTGGTGCTGCGCGGCGCGCTCGGCGTCGCCTTCGCGGTGCTGTTCGCCCTCATGCCCGGAATCGCCACCCTCAGCTACGCGCTGCTCACCCTCACCGCAGTCATCATCTGGGCGATCGCCGTCGGCGTGCTCGAGATCGCGACGGCGATCCGGCTGCGCAAGGAGATCCGCGGCGAGTGGCTGATGGCGCTCTCCGGATTGCTCTCGATCCTGCTCGGCGTCGGCCTATGGGTGCTGTTGCTGGTCAGCCCGGTGACGAGCATCCTTTCGGTCGCCTGGGCGATAGGTGTCTGGGCGCTGATCGCGGGAATCGCCCTGATCGCGCTGGGTTTGCGGCTCCGGCGGCACGCCGCACGCGCCTGAGCGCCTTCAGGCGGCCTCAGGTTCGGCGAGCGCAGCCACCACGGCGTCCCACGCCCGCACCTCGTCCTCGCGCCGGGCATGGACCACCGGCACGCCTGCGGTCGCGGTCGCCGGGTCGACTTCCACCGCAGCGTCATAGAGGAAGGTCGCGTTGCCGCTGATCGTCACGACGCGGTCCCCGCCCGCGCGCGCGCGCACCAGCCCGCCCTTGTTGAACACGCGCACGTCCGCGCCGAACGGCACCCGCCCGGTCAGCGCCGCGGCGAGCACCGATGCCGCCATCGCGCTCCCGCAGCTGTCGGTCAGCCCCACGCCGCGCTCATAGGTGCGCACGTACAGCGCGTCCGGCCCGCGCGGCTCGACGAAGGAGACGTTGGCGCGCCCGGGGATCAGCGGCGGCGCCGATTCGCACCAGCTGCCCAGCGCCACCAGCGCGGCCTCGTCGATCCGCTCCTCGAAGGCGATCAAATGCGGGTTGGGCATCGCGATCGCCGTGAAGCGCCGCTCGCTGGGCAGCTCGGGAATCCGCGCGTCGATGAATTGCTCCGCTTCGGTCCGCAGCCCCACGTCCGCCGCATCGATCGAAGCCGGCCCCACGGTCGTGCGGATCGTCACCACCCCCGGCGCCACTGCCTGCTCGCGCGCGACTTCGGCGGTGCTGGTCTTGAGCTTCACGCGCGCCGCATCGATCCCAAGCGCCTCGAACCCCGCGCGCGCGACGCAGCGCAGCCCGTTGAGGCAGGTCTCGGCCTCCGATCCGTCCGAATTGAACATCCGCATCCCGAACGCGCACTCGGCATCGCCTTCGGTCAGCAGCAGCAGGCCATCGCCCCCCACCGGTCCCTCGCGGTCCGCAAGCGCACGCGCCACGCCCGCCCATTCGGCGTCGCTCAAGCTGAGCCCGCGTGCGTCGATCAGCGGGAAGTCGTTCCCGGAGCCATGGCATTTGACGAAGGCGAATTGCATGGCCGTGCATCTAGGGCCCACACACGGCACCCGCAACGGCCGAGGAGATCAGCGGAGTCCGCTGATCCAATCCTCCCCCGCCAGGGGGAGGTGGCGCCGAAGGCGACGGAGGGGGCGGAGGCACGGCGCCAAGTTCTGGCATCCTCCCCCTCCGTCAGGCTGCGCCTGACACCTCCCCCTTGCGGGGGAGGATGGGCGGCGGGCTCGCCCGCCCCCGGCAACGCCTCTCAGGCAGCCGCCGGAGTCGCGCGCACTGCGCCGCCCATCGCCGCCACCACTGCCTGGTCCCTTGCGACGATCGCCGCGAAGCTCGGGCGCGCCAGGATCGTCTCCAGCCAGGCGGCGGTGCGCGGATAGCGGTCGGCCGGCGCCTTGACTCCGATGCAGCCCAGCGTGGCGAAGGGGCTCGCCACCGCGATGTCGGCCAGCGTCAGCCGGTCCTCGACCAGATAACCGCTCTCCGGGATTACCTTCTCCAGATAGTCGAGCAGCGGCGGCAGCAGGTCGCGCTCGGCGGCGTCCGCGGCGGCATGGTCGCATTCCTGCTTGAGCACGCGCGGCCGCACGAAGCGCTGGCCGAAGATCGCGCCGCCCGCGGCCATGATCAGCGTGTCCGCCACTTCGTCGAACCAGATGGTCTGCGCCCGCGCGCGCGGCTCGGCGGGGATCAGGTTGGGCTCGGGATATTTGGCTTCGAGATAGGTGACGATCGCGCTCGAATCGGCGATCCGGAAGTCGCCGTCCTGGAAGCCCGGCATCTTGCCGAAGGGGCTCGCCGCGGCGAACTCGGGCCCGCCATGCCCCATTCCCGCTGGCCGAAGCTCCAGCTCCACGCCCTTTTCCGCCCCGAAAACCATCACTTTGCGGACATAGGGGGACAGGGTCGAACCAAATACGATCATCGGACATTCCTCTCCATCATGAAGCGAACGTCCCCGCCTGGCTCAACCAGACCGCACGTCCGCCGCGACAGCGCGAACCCGATGTGCCAAGGGTGAGCGAGTGACTGGATTCGTCCTTCTGCTCGCACTTGGCGGCGCCGCGGCCCTGTTTCTGATATGGCGGCGTCTCGCCTTTGTGGAACAGGAGCTTCGTCGCGTCGAGTCCGAGTTTGCCCGGCTCGAATCCCGGATTGGACAGGCCGCCCCGCCCGAGCGCCCAGCCGAGCCGCGGCCGGCAGCGGCGGCTCTGGTCGAAAGGGCGCGCACCCTCGCCGCCGAGCCTCGCGAACCGGCGCAGACAGCCGCCGAACCGCCACCTGCGCCGCCGCGCGAACCCGCTCCCGAACCCGCGCCCGATGCGCCCGGCCTCAGCCTCGAAACCCTGATCGGCAGCCGCCTTCCGATCTGGATCGGCGGCGCCGCGCTCGTCCTCGCCGGCTTCTTCCTCGTCCGCTATTCGATCGAAAGCGGGCTGCTCGGCCCCGCGACGCGCACCGTCCTCGCCGCGCTGTTCGGCCTGGCGCTGATCGCCGCGAGCGAAGCCGCGCGCCGCTTTCCCGCGACCGCGGACGATCCGCGCGTCGCCCAGGCGCTGTCGGGCGCCGGCATCGCCAGCCTCTACGGCACGCTCTACATGGCGGCGGCGCTCTATCATCTGATCAGCCCGCTCACGGCCTTCGTGCTGGTGGTGATCGTCACCGGGATCGCCATGGCGCTCGCACTTCGCCACGGCCCGCCCACTGCGGTGATGGCGCTCGTCGGCGGTTTCGCCGCTCCGCTCGTAGCCGGCTTCGACGCTGCCGGGATCGGCCCGCTGCTCGTCTATCTCGCCATCTTCATCGCCGCGCTGTTCGGGCTCGCGATCCGCCGCGGCTGGGGCTGGCTCGCGCTCGCCGCCGCCGTCGCGGGCTTCGCCTGGATCAACTTCCTGATCGCCGCGCTGGCAGGCCGCGAGCAGGATCTGTCCGCGGTCGGCGCCTTCACCATGCTCCTCGCCGCGGGTGCCAGCGCGGCGCTCCCCGCCGCCGGTGCGCGCAATCCCTGGCTCCGGCTCGCCCCGCTCGTCGCCGGCTTCGTCCAGCTCGTGGCGCTCGCGCCCGCGCTCGATTTCGGCCCGCTCGCCTGGAGCTTCTATCTGGTGCTCGCCGCCGCCGCGCTGTTCCTGTCGTGGCGCGATTCGCTTTACCTGCCCGCCGCCCTCGCCGCGCTGGCCTTCCTGCTCGTGCTCCAGGGGCTTGCGCTGCTCCAGCCCGAGCGGAGCGCGACGCCGGTCGCCGCGGTGCTCGCGACTCTGCTCTTCGCGATCCCCGGCCATCTGCTGGCGACCCGAGCGACGCGCTGGGCGCTGATCGCACTCGGCGGCAGCGCCGGCCCGCTGTTCGTCGCACATCTCTGCGCGCCTTCGCTGCTCCCCGACTTGGGCTGGGGCCTGCTCGAGCTGCTCGCCGCGGCCGCCTGCGCCCGGGTCGCCTGGCTCCTCCGCAGTCCCGAGAATTCGATCGCGCTCACCACCGCCACGCTCGCCACGGCGCTGCTCGCTGCGCTGGGCCTCGCGCAACTCGTCCCCGACAGCTGGCTGGCGCTCCCGCTCACGCTGGTGCTGCTCGGCCTCGCCGCCTGGGCGCGCACCGCTCGGGCACCGCAGCTCTACGAGCTCCCCGTGCTGCCCTTCCTCGCCGCGCTGCTCGCCGCGGCGCTGCCGATCATCGCGCTGCTCGAGCTCGTCTTCGCCTCGGCGACCGGCGATCGCCTGCCCTATCTGCGCCTGCCGGAGCTCGGCGACCTGCTGCCCGCGCTCGTGCTCCCCGTCGCGGCACTGCTCGTGCTGCTCCTCGATTCGCGCCAGCTCGGCCGCGCGCGCCGCGCCGCCGGCACCGCTGCGATCACGCTCGGCATCCTGCTGCTCTACGCACTCGCCAAGCAGCTCCTCGCGATCGGCACGCTGCCGCGCTTCGCCGCGCTGGGCTTCGTCGAACGCGCGCTGCTGACCCAGGCCTGCCTCGCCGCCGGATGGCTGCTGCTGCGCCGCGGCCGTTTCCTGAGCCTCGCCGGCGCGCTGCTCACGCTCGGCCTGTGCCGGCTCGTCTGGTTCGATCTGGTGGTGCTCAACCCGGTGATCGAGCCGCAGGCAGTCGGCGGCATCCCCCTGCTCAACGCCGCCGTGTTCCATCTCGGCCTCGCCGCCTTCTGGCTCTGGACCGTCGCGCCCACGCGCACCACCCGCGCGGGCGCCGCCGTGCTCACCATCGTCACGCTGCTCGCCGCGGTCCGCCAGGCGACCCACGGCAGCCTGCTCACCGGGCCGATCGGCACGCTGGAGAACACCGGCTATTCGGCCGTGCTGCTCGGGCTCGCGCTGTTCTGGCTGTGGCGCGGGATCACCGCGGGCGCGCGCGACCTGCGCCTCTACGGCCTCGCGCTGCTCACGCTCGTCACCTTCAAGGTCTTCCTGATCGACGCCGCCGCGCTCGAAGGCGTGCTGCGCATCCTCTCCTTCCTCGCGCTCGGCATCGCGCTGATCGGGATCAGCTGGGCGTACAATCGGTTCTTGGGAAGCGGCGCAGCGGAGCCGATGGCGGCGAACGAATAATCCTCCCCCGCCAGGGGGAGGATAAAAGGCCACGCCCTCCAAAATCAAAGGTCAGCGCTACTGACCTACTCGACACGGCCTTTGAAATTTTATAACAAGGTTCGGAAATCGATTCCGTGCGTTCTCCGGGGCGACACGGGCTGCAATCCGGAGAGACCATGGACGCCCCGCGCGCCAATCTGCCCCCACTTTCGCTCCATGTGCCGGAGCCCCGATTCCGCCCCGGCGACGAGGCGGACTTCAGCGACGTCGAGGTTCCGCCCGCGGGCTCGGCGCGCCGCCCCGACACTGCCGATGCCGCCGCCAGCTTCCACGAGCTCGCCTATACGCTGGTCCGCGTGCTCGACGAGCAGGGACAGGCGGTCGGCCCCTGGAACCCCCGGCTCGACGCCGATGCGCTGCGGCGGATGCTGCGCAGCATGGCGCTCACCCGCGCCTTCGACGAGCGCATGTTCCGCGCTCAGCGCCAGGGCAAGACCAGCTTCTACATGAAGTCCACCGGCGAGGAGGCCGTCTCGGTCGCCGCCGCGATGGCGCTCGCTGCCGACGATATGTGCTTCCCCTCCTATCGCCAGCAGGGGATCCTGATCACCCGCGGCTATCCGCTGGTTCAGATGATGAACCAGATCTATTCGAATAGGGGAGATCCGCTCCAGGGACGCCAGCTCCCGATCATGTATTCGGCCAAGGATCACGGCTTCTTCTCGATCTCGGGCAATCTCGCGACCCAATATCCCCAGGCGGTCGGCTGGGCGATGGCGAGCGCGGCCAAGGGCGACACGCGGATCGCCGCCACCTGGTGCGGCGAGGGCTCGACTGCCGAGGGCGACTTCCACTCGGCCATGACCTTCGCGACGGTCTACAAGGCGCCGGTCATCCTCAACGTCGTCAACAACCAATGGGCGATCAGCTCCTTCTCGGGCTTCGCGGGTGCCGAGGCGACGACCTTCGCAGCGCGCGCGATCGGCTATGGCATCGCGGGCCTCCGCGTCGACGGCAACGATGCGCTCGCGGTCTATGCCGCGACGCAATGGGCCGCGGAGCGCGCACGCACCAACCAGGGCCCGACGCTGATCGAGCATTTCACTTATCGCGCCGAGGGTCACTCCACGTCCGATGATCCTACTGCCTATCGCTCGGCCGGTGAGCCGACCGCCTGGCCGCTCGGCGACCCGATCCGCCGCCTCAAGGACCATCTCATTGGCTTGGGCGAATGGGACGAGGAGCGTCACGCCGCGATGGACCTCGAGCTCGCCGAGGAAGTGAAGCGCGCGCAGAAGGAAGCCGAGAAGAACGGTATCCTCGGCCACGGCATGCACCAGCCCTTCGAATCGATGTTCGAGGGCGTGTTCGAGGAAATCCCCTGGCACCTCAAGGAACAGCAGCAGCAGATGCTCGACGAGCGCAAGGCGGCGGGCCTGTGAGCGAGAGCGTCGAAGAACAGGGTGCCACCACCCGCATGAACATGATCCAGGCGATCAACTCCGCCATGGACGTGATGATGGCGCGCGACCCGAACGTCGTCGTGATGGGCGAGGACGTCGGCTATTTCGGCGGCGTGTTCCGCGCCACCGCGGGGCTCCAGGCGAAGTATGGCAAGACCCGCGCCTTCGACACGCCGATCACCGAGATCGGCATCGTCGGCGTCGCGATCGGCATGGGGGCCTATGGCCTGCGCCCCGTCCCCGAGATCCAGTTCGCCGACTATATCTACCCCGCGCTCGACCAGCTCGTGTCCGAGGCCGCGCGACTGCGCTATCGCTCGGCGGCGGACTTCATCGCGCCGATCACCGTCCGCTCGCCCTATGGCGGCGGCATCTTCGGCGGGCAGACGCACTCGCAGTCGCCCGAGGGCATCTTCACCCATGTCTCGGGCATCAAGACGGTGATTCCCTCGACACCCTATGACGCCAAAGGCCTGCTGATCGCCGCGATCGAGGACAACGACCCCGTCCTCTTCCTCGAGCCCAAGCGCATCTACAACGGCCCCTTCCACGGCCATTATGACCGACCGGCCAAGACCTGGGCGGGCCATCCCGGCGGCGAGGTGCCCGAGGATTATTACCGCGTCGAGCTCGGCAAGGCTGCGGTGGTCCGTCCCGGCGAGGCCGTGACGATCCTCTGCTACGGCACGATGGTACATGTCGTCGCGACCACGGTGGAGGAAATGGGCGTGGATGCCGAGATCATCGACCTGCGCACGCTCGTGCCGCTCGACATCAGGACGATCGAGGAATCGGTGAAGAAGACCGGCCGCTGCATGATCGTCCACGAGGCGACCCGCACCTCGGGCTTCGGCGCCGAGCTTTCGGCGCTCGTCCAAGAGCGCTGCTTCTACCATCTCGAAGCCCCGATCGAGCGCGTCACCGGCTTCGACACGCCTTATCCCCACAGCCTCGAATGGGCCTATTTCCCCGGCCCGGTCCGCATCGGCGAGGCGCTCAAGAAACTCCTCAAGGACTGATCCGAATGGCCCGCTTCACTTTCCGCCTCCCCGACATCGGCGAAGGCATCGCCGAGGCCGAGATCGTCGCCTGGCACGTCAAGGTCGGCGACCGCGTGTCGGAGGACCAGCAGGTCGCCGACATGATGACCGACAAAGCCACCGTCGAAATGGAATCCCCGGTCTCGGGCACCGTGATCGAGCTCGCCGGCGAAGTGGGCGAGCAGGTCGCGATCGGCTCGGCGCTGATGGTGATCGAAGTCGAGGGGGAGGCGGCAGAAACTCCCGTCGAGGAGCAGGTCGAAGCGGAGAATCCAGGCATCGAGGAAGTGGCAGAGCAAAAGCCCTCTCCCCTCCGGGGAGAGGGCTGGGAGAGGGGCAGTGAGGAACAGCCTGCGCTCCCGGCTCAGGCCCCTCTCCCCAGCCCTCTCCCCGATGGGGAGAGGGAGAATAGGCACATCCTCGCCTCCCCCGCAGTCCGCGGCCGCGCGAAGGATCTCGGCATCGACTTGGCCAGCGTAAAGTCCGACGGCCACCACATCCGCCACGCCGATCTCGACGCATACCTCCGCTACGGCAGCGCGCAGGGCTACCAGCCCCCGCACGCATCCCGCGCCCGCGACGACGAGCCCGTCAAGGTCATCGGCATGCGCCGCCGCATCGCCGAGAACATGGCCGCCTCGAAGCGCGCGATCCCGCACTTCACCTACGTAGAGGAGATCGACGTCACTGCGCTCGAAGCGATGCGTGGCGACTTGAACGCCAATCGCGGCAACCGCCCCAAGCTGACGATGCTCCCCTTCCTGATCGTCGCGATCTGCCGCACGATCCCCGATTTCCCGATGATCAACGCCCGCTACGACGACGAGGCCGGGGTGGTCACCCGCCACGGCCGCGTCCATCTCGGCATGGCGACGCAGACCGACGCCGGGCTGATGGTCCCGGTGATCCGCGACGCGCAGGACAAGAACGTCTGGCAGCTCGCCGCCGAGATCACGCGCCTCGCCGAAGCCGCGCGCACCGGCAAGGCGAAGTCCGAGGAACTGAGCGGCTCGACCCTCACCGTCACGTCGCTCGGTCCGCTCGGCGGCATCGCCACCACCCCGGTCATCAACCGGCCCGAAGTCGCGATCATCGGCCCCAACAAGATCGTCGAGCGCCCGATCTTCCAAGGCGACGACATCGTCCGCGCCAAATGCATGAACCTCTCGATCAGCTGCGACCACCGCGTCGTCGACGGCTGGGACGCGGCGAGCTACGTCCAGGCGCTCAAGAAGCTGCTCGAAACCCCCGTGCTGCTGTTCGCCGACTGATGCGCTGGCGGGCGATGCGCGCGGCCGACCTCGACGGAGTCGTCGCGGTCGCGCGCGTAGCCTTCCCCGATCACCCCGAGCGCCGCGCCTGCTTCGCCGAACGGCTCGCGCTCGCGCCCGACACCTGCTTCGTGCTGGCGGACACCGAACACGTCGCCGGCTATCTCATCGCCTATCCCTGGCCGATCGAGGCGATCCCGCCGCTCGACACGCTGCTCGGCGGCCTGCCCGAGCGCCGCGACGCCTGGTATCTCCACGATCTCGCGCTGCTCCCCGAAGCCCGCGGCGGCGGCCACGCCCGGGCCGGGCTGGCGCTGCTGTTCACCAGCGTCGACGCGCCGATCGCGCTCGTCTCGGTCAACGCATCCGCCGCCTTCTGGCAGGCGCAGGGCTTCGTAGCGCGCGACAGCCCGGCGCTACGCGCCAAGCTCGCCAGCTACGGCCCGCAGGCACGATACATGGTGCGGACTGTCACGAAACCGGTCTAGACGGGCGCCATGCATTTCGATCTGGTCCAGTCGCTCAGCCTCGCCGGCAACCCCGCAATCCCCAACGACGACCGCGCAGGCAGCCGCGACCGGCTCGCCTGGGTGATCGACGGCGCCACCGACCTCAACCCGCCCGGGCTGGTCGGCCCGCGCGGCGGCGCCGCCTGGCTCGCCGACGAGGCCGACGCTGCGCTCACCCACGCCGCCGACGCACCCGCCGACTCGCTCCTTCCCGCGCTCGCCGTCCGCATGGCCGAGCGCTTCGAAGCGGCGCGCACGCGCGACCCGATCGGCCGCTGGGAGCTGCCGATCGCCGCGATCCTGATCGCTTGCCTGGCGGACGACGCGCTCGAATGCGGCTGGCTCGGCGACTGCGCCGGGCTGCTCCGCCGCACCACCGGCGAAGTGGTCCGCCTCGGCCGCCCGCCGGTCGAGCGCGATCGCGAGACCGAGCTGGCGAAGAGCCTCGCCCAGCACGGCCTCGGCAGCATCAAGGGTCGCGACGATCCGGTCATCGACACCCTCCGCGCCTCGCGCGAGCGCCCCGGCCTGGTCGTGCTCGGCGTCGAAGGCTCGACCGAGGGCGCCGAATATCAGCGCATCCCCTGCGCCCCCGGCGACGAGCTGCTGCTGATGACCGACGGCTTCGCCGCGCTGATCGACAGCTACGATGCTTTCGATGCAGAGGCGCTGATGGCCGCGCTCCCCGGCGAGGGCCTCGCCGGCCTCGCCACGCGCCTCCGCGCGATCGAAGCCGAGGACGCCGCCTGCACGCGCTACGTGCGCTTCAAGACCTCCGACGACGCGACGGCGCTCTGGCTGCGGGTGGGGTAAGCTCGCCCAGGGCCTATCTCACCAAGACGGAAACTCCCGTTCGCCCCGAGCCTGTCGAAGGGCGCTTCCCAATCGCCTTCACTCGTGGATGGTTGCCCTTCGACAAGCTCAGGGCGAACGGGGATGGCTCGGCCTCCAGCCCCTCCCTTGCAGGGAAGGGAGAGTAGTTACCGCGGCGTCCGAAATCCGTTCGCCGCCAGCCAGCGCATCGCCAGCCCGCCCAGCACGGTCTTGATCGCCGCGCCGATCAGGAACGGCTGCACGCCGCTGGCCCAGGCGCGCGCCACGCCCGAATGCCACGCCATCCACCCCGCGCCGCCCCCCAGGCACACCGCATTGCCGATCGCCATCGCCGCGATCGCCAGCGGCCAGCTGCGCGCCC
This sequence comes from Sphingomonas radicis, assembly GCF_051400635.1. NCBI lineage: Bacteria > Pseudomonadati > Pseudomonadota > Alphaproteobacteria > Sphingomonadales > Sphingomonadaceae > Sphingomonas > Sphingomonas radicis. Next base: position 975,077 of record NZ_JBLFFG010000001.1, on the reverse strand, counting down.
AGCCCGTCATCAGCGCACCGGTCGCCGCCGCCGCGAACGGAAAGGCATAGAGATAACCCGCGCTCGGCCCCCAGAATTTCGCCAGCCCCGCGCTGCCGCCCGCCAGCACCGGCAGCCCGGCGGCGCCGCACGCCAGCCAGATCGCCACGGCAATGGCGCCATGCCGCCAGCCGAGCAGCGCGCCCGCCATCGTCACGGCGAAGCTCTGCAGCGTGATCGGCACCGGCGTCATCGGGATCGTCACCCGCGCGGCGAGAGCGAGGAGAACCACCGCCGCGGCGGTGGTCAGCAGCCAGGTGAGAATGCGCATCGTCCGCCTCCTAGAGTCCCCGCCGGACAAGGCAATGGCTTGGCGCACCAACGCCGAAAGCCTAGCCTCGCGCCATGCCGCACTTCCTCCTCACCTATGATCTGGCGCCCGACTATCTCGAACGCCGCCCCGCCTTCCGCGACGCGCATCTCGCGCTTGCCTGGGCCGCTGCGGACCGCGGCGAGCTGCTCCTCGGCGGCGCCGCGGGCGACCCGGTCGACAGCGCCGTGCTGCTGTTCGAAGCTCCCGACGCCACCGCCGCCGAAGCCTTCGCCCGCGCCGATCCCTATGTGCTGAACGGCCTCGTCACGCACTGGCAGGTCCGGCCCTGGGCCACCGTGGTCGGCGCACGGGCCGCCGCACCGGTCCGCCCCGCCGGCTGAACTGCGCCCGCCGCGCGGCGTTGGAGTGAGCGATGGCCCAGGTCCACCACCGCCGCATCGACGTCGACGGAGTCGATATTTTCTACCGCGAAGCCGGCCCGCCGGACGCGCCCGTCCTGCTGCTGCCGCACGGCTATCCCTGCTCCTCGTTCGCCTACCGCAACCTGCTGCCGTTGCTCGCCGATCGCTGGCGGCTGCTCGCCCCCGATTTCCCCGGCAGCGGCCACAGCGCCACCGGCGAAGGCTTCGCGCATGATTTCGACGGCTATGCCCGCTTCCTCGCAGCCTTCGCGGCGCAGGCCGGGGCCGATCGCTACGCCCTCTACCTCCACGATTTCGGCTCGCAGATCGGCTTCCGCCTCGCGATCGCCGATCCCGCGCGCGTCACGGCGCTGATCATCCAGAACGGCGACATCTACGAAGACACGCTCGGTCCCGAATACGCGGGGCTCCAGGCCTATTGGGACGATCCGACGCCCCAAGCGAAGGCGAAGCTGGGCGAGGCGATCACCGAGGAGGGCTTCCGCAAGGAATTCCTCAACGGCGCGGACCGGGTCGCCGATCGATTGCCGCCGGACCTCTGGAAGCTCCACTGGGCGCTCACCGACGAGAAGCGCCGCGCCCTTTATCTCGAAGCCATCGCCGGCCTGCGCGAGAACCGCGACTGGTTCCCGCGCTACCAGGCCTATCTGCGCACGCATCGGCCCCCGGCGCTGATCCTCTGGGGCCCGCGCGACGGCTATATGCCCGCCGAAGCCGCGCGCGCCTATCTGCGCGACTTGCCCCACGCCGAGCTGCATCTGTTCGACGATGCCGGCCATTGGCTGCTCGAAACGCATCTCGACCGCGCGACGCTGCTGATCCGCGACTTTCTCACCCGCACGCTCGGCTGAGCTTTGTGCCGCGATAGCCGCGCTTGCTTGCGCTGGGCGCCCGCAACGGCAATGGCAGGTCGGTGACCAGCAGCTCCACTCCCGATCGGGCCGGCCTCATCTTCGGCGCCGGCTGCTACGCGCTCTGGGGCGTCCTCCCGCTCTACATCCATCTGCTTCAGGACGTGCCTGCGCTCCAGGTGCTCGCGCACCGCGTGCTCTGGTCGCTGCTGCTGCTGGTCGTCGTGATCGTGCTGCTCCGCCGCGCGCGCCCGATCCTTGCCGCGGCGCGCGGGCGCACGTTGCTCTATCTCGTCGCCAGCGCCGCGCTGATCGCGATCAACTGGCTCGTCTACATCTGGGCGGTCCAGCACCATCATGTGCTGGAGGCGAGCCTCGGCTATTTCATCAATCCGCTGGTCAACGTCGCGCTGGGCGTGGCGGTGCTCGGCGAGCGGCTGCGACGGCTCCAGGGTATCGCGATTGCGGTCGCCGCAGTCGGCGTCGCGATCCTCGCGATCAGCGGCGGCGGGGCGCTGTGGATCAGCCTCGCGCTCGCCGCCAGCTTCGGACTCTATGGGCTGGTGCGCAAGGTCGCCGCGATCGACGCGCTCGGCGGGCTCACCGTCGAGACGTTGCTGCTCGCGCCCGCCAGCCTCGTGCTGCTCTTCCATGCCGGCCAAGTCGGCGAAGGCGCGTTCGGCCAGTCGGCCAGGCTCGATTGGCTGCTGGTCCTCGCCGGCCCGGTCACTGCCGCGCCGCTCCTCCTGTTCGCCGCCGCCGCGCGCCGGCTGCCGCTCGCGACGCTCGGGCTGCTCCAATATATCGCGCCGTCGTTCCAGTTCGCCGAGGCCGTGCTGTTCTTCGGCGAACCCGTCCGGCTGGTCCACATCGTCACCTTCGCGCTGATCTGGACCGGCTGCGCCCTCTACGCGCTCGACGGCCTGCGCGCCGCCCGCGCAAAGCCGAAACCCGAACCGGCCTGACCCAACTATAATCCTCCCCCGCCAGGGGGAGGTGGCGCCGAAGGCGACGGAGGGGGAGGAAGCACGCCGATAGTTGGACGCATACCTCCCCCTCCGTCATGCTGCGCATGCCACCTCCCCCTGGCGGGGGAGGATTGAAGATGCCCTTAGATCCCCCACGAACCCGCTTCCAAAATAGGATTTCGCTTGCTCTGCTCGGGCCATGCCCGACTCGAAGCGCCCCCGCCCGGCCACCGTCACGCCCGCCGCCCTCGCCGAAGCCGAGCGCGCGCGAGATGCTTACTTCGCGAACAAAGCTGCGAATCGAGTCAAGCAAGTCAACCAGCCTCCAGCACCGGAACCTCAGAAAACCGCCAAAAATTATTCAACCGATCGGTTGACTATCGATTCAAGCAAGCCGATATTAAACCATATGGTTGAATATCGGCTCGACGCCACGTTCCACGCGCTTGCGGACCCCACCCGGCGCGGCATGCTCGCCAGCCTCGCGAGCGGCGAGAAGTCGGTGGGCGAGCTCGCCGAGCCCTTCTCGATCAGCTTCGCGGGCGCCGCCAAGCATGTGAAGGTGCTCGAGGGCGCTGGGCTGGTCGCGCGCCGCAAGGTCGGCCGCACCCAGATCTGCAGCCTCAACGCCGAGCCGCTCGCCCAGGCCGAGCAATGGCTGCGCCAGTGGGAGCGATTCTGGAACGTCCGCCTCGACGCGCTCGAAGCGCTGATCCGCGCGGACAAGGAGAGGAAGAGATGAGCTATATCGACGGCTATGTGCTGGCGGTGCCCAGCGCCAATCGCGAGCGTTTCCGCGCCATGGCCGCGCGCGTCGCCGAGGTCTTCGTCGCGCACGGCGCGTTGCGCGTGATGGAGAACTGGGGCGACGACGTGCCCGACGGCGAGCTGACCGATCTCAAGCGCGCAGTCCAGGCCAAGCCCGATGAGACGGTGGTCTTCTCCTGGGTCGAATGGCCCTCGAAGGAGGCGCGCGACAAGGGCAATGAAGCGGTGGCCGCCGATCCCCGGATGGCCGAGCCCCACCCCGACGAAACCGACATCATGGACCCCAAGCGCATGATCTACGGCGGCTTCACGCCGGTCGTCGATGTGCGCGGCAAGGAGTAGAGCCGATGACCAGCATGAAGCCCTTCCTGATGTTCCAGGGCGCCAAGGCAGAGGAGGCGCTGCGCTTCTACGTCGAGACCGTGCCCGACAGCCGCATCGACAATCTCGAGCTGTTCGGCCCCGAAGGCCCGGGTCCCGAAGGCACGGTGCTGCGCGCCTATGTGACGATCGCCGGCCAGCAGGTGATGGCGCACGACAGCTTCATCAAGCACGGCTTCGATTTCACCCCGTCCTTCTCCTTCTTCATCGACTGCGCCGACGAAGCCGAGTTCGACCGGCTGTTCGCAGCGCTCTCCGACAGCGGCGCGGTGCTGATGCCGCCCGACAACTACGGCTGGAGCCGCAAGTTCGCCTGGGCGAGCGATCGGTTCGGCGTGTCATGGCAGCTCAATCTCGAATGAGCGCGCCAGCCGGACGATGATCCTCGAAACCCTCACGCGAACCATGGAGAGAGAGACGATGGCTGATTTCGAACGCCTGGCCGCGGACACGCTCCGGATCGAACGGCTGCTCGACGCGCCTGTCGAGACGGTGTGGCGCTATTTGACCGATTCCGATCTGCGCAGGACCTGGTTCGCCGCGGGGCCGATCGAGCCCCGCGTCGGCGGCAAGGTCGAGCTCATGTTCGACCACGACAATCTCTCGGACGAGGATGTTCCCTATCCCGAGCCCTATGCGCAGTGGAAAGGCGCGACGAGCGAGGAACGGGTGGTCGAGATCGATCCGCCGAACCTGCTCGCCTTCACCTGGGACGGCGGCAACGAAGGCGTCGCGCGCTTCGAGCTGTTCGCGGAAGGAGAGCGCACCCGGCTCGTCCTCACCCACAGCGGCATCACCGGCCCCGCGCCGATGGCCAATTTCGGCGGCGGCTGGACCTCGCACCTCGATGTGCTCCAGGCGCGTCTGGCGGGCGGCGGCGTCCCGAACTTCTGGGCGCTCCACGCGCGTTCGGAGGCAGCGGTCAAGGCAGCGCTCGAACGTCTCCCCAACACCGGCTGAGGCGTGTAAGCAGGACGGCATGACCATTCGCAAGATCGACGACGCCATCAGCGTCGCCCCGCAGATCGCCCCCGAAGACATCCCCGGCCTCGCCGCCGCGGGCTTCAAGGCGATCGTCAACAACCGCCCCGACGGCGAAGATTTTTCGCAACCCGAGGGCGAGGATATCCGCCGCGCTGCCCAGGAGGCCGGGCTCGGCTATGCCGCGATCCCGGTGACGCACGCCGGCTTCTCCGCCGCCCAGGTCGAGGCGATGGTAGAGGCGCTCGACGCCGCGGGCGGGCCAGTGCTCGCCTATTGCCGCTCGGGCACGCGGTCGTGCAACCTCTGGGCGCTCGCCGAGGCGAGCCGCGGCGGCGATCCTGCCGAGCTCACCGCCAAGGCGGCGGGCGCAGGCTATGACATTTCGGGCATCCGCCCGCTGCTCGACCAGCTCGCCTCACGGCGATGAGCGTGGCGGGTGCCCGTCTCGCGGCCCTGCTGGCGCTCGCCACGCTGGCCGGATGCGCTGCCGGAGGGCCACCGCCAGGTCCTGCTCCTGCCGCCCCGGCGGAGCGGATCGAGATGGAAACCCGCTCCTGGGGCAAGCTGGTGTCGCGCTGGTCGGTCGGCGCCGACGGCAAGGGCAGCCAGACGACGCCCGAGCCGAACATATTCGATGCCCGCACGCTGGCCACCCGGCGCTTCGACGCCGGGCCCGTGGGTTTCTCCGAGCTGCAAGCCGAGCTCGCCGAGGCCGAACGCCACGCCGGACAGCAGCTCCCCTGCACCAACCGCATCACCGACCAGCATTATGGCGAAGTCCGCTGGCTGCGCGGCGCGACGCCGGCCAAGCTCAACTTCGATACAGGGTGCCGCGACACCTCCACCCAGGCAGTCGTGACCGTCCTCAGGGCAGCCGACGCCCGCGTCACCGGCTGGGCCAAGGCAGCACCGGTCGCCGAACGCCAGCCGGTCCAGGAATAGGGGGCTAGACCAGCTGCAGCCCGGCCCGCTTGATCGCCCCGATGTAGCCGCGCATCCCCTCCAGCCCCTTGGAGCTCAGCGCGATATAGGCGCGGCGGCGGTCGGCGGGGTCGGGCTGGCGCTCGAACAGCCCGGCGTCGTGGAGCGTGCCGATCCAGCGCAGCGCGGTGGTCGGCGGCACCGCAGCGGCGATGCACAGGCTCGATACCGAAACCCGCCGCCGCTCGAGGTCGGCGGCGAACAGGTCGAGCAGCATGTCCCAGGCGGGGTCGGCGAACAGCGCCCCATCGAAGAACTGCGCGCGCATCCGCCGGGCACGCAGCACCGCCCGCAGCTCGGCGCTCGTCACCCGCACCTCGTCCTCGTCCGGGCCGCGGAAATCGAGCCCCGGCGATCGCACCGGTCCGCTGGCGCGCGGCAACATTTCCTCGCCCCGCGTCATCCGCGCAATCGTATCGGCGATCCGCGCCACTTCCTCGTGAAGCCGCTCGAGCCGCGCCCGTTCGGCATCGCGCGACACGTCGTTGAGCCGCCCCGCCACCAATCCGGCAAACCCCAGCGCCAGCGCCCGCTCCCCCACATCCGGATCGCACAAGATCTGCCGGTTGCTCCCGAACAGCGTCGCCGCCGCGAGATCGATCTGGTCCTGATCCACGATGGCCACCACGCCGATCCGCGGATCGGCCGCCAGCGCATCCAGGCGCGTCAGCAGCGGTTCGAGCCGATCGGCGGCGATGCGCTCCGCTTCGATCACCACGATGTCGAGTGCGATCTGGCCAAGCGCTTCGGCTGCATGCGCGAAATCCACGCTCGCGGTGACCCGCAGCCCAGCCCGCTCCGCAGCGCGCTCGGTCTTGTGCGCACGCTCCGGATCGTCGGCGATCACCAGAAGATTGGGGGCCATCGAATAGTCTTCGCCCCACGCGTTCATGCCCTGCTCCGCCATTCCAGCCCCCTTGCAGTTCATCTTCTGTTCCAGAGTGCCGCATCACTCCGAAACGGTTGAGTCGAGCTTCCTCCATTCCGGAGGTTTCGGATCGGATGGGGCGGCCGGGCGGTTGGCAAATGCTCCATTCCGGAGCCTTCGCCCCGCGCGCCTCAATAATGTCCCTCTTCTTCAATCACCTGCGGCTCGTCCTCGGCCTCAGCCAGATCGCGCGCGGCAGTCGCCAATGCGCCTGACCAGAGCGCGAGCAGCAGCGTGTTGACCGCCACGCTCGCCGCCAACCCCAGCAGTGCGCCCGGCGCCAGCGCGGCCAGGCCGCGTATGTCGAACGGCTGCATCGTGCTCCACGATCGCATGCCGCCGCTCGCCATCTGCTGCACGTGCACCCCCGCGACCGGCAGCATCACCAGCATCACCAGCGCGAAGGAGATAAGCGCGAGCAGGATGTAGGTGCCGAGCAGCGACCAGAAATGGCCGCGCGTCGCCTCCCAGCTGTCGTCGATGGTGATCCGGCGTCGAAGCAGCACCAGCGGATAGACCAGCGAGAGGCGCACGAAGACGAATATGAGGGCGCCCAGCCCGGCGAGCACGAGCAGCGATGCCAGTGTCTGCGCGGCCGTCTGGCTGCCGGTGACGAACCCGATGAGGGCGACGAGAAAAGCGAAGCCCGCCGCGCCGACGATGCCCACGACGATGGTGATTACATAGAGCAGCAGCGTCAGCCCGATCATCCGCGCCTCGTCACGCCCCAGGCGCAGAAAGGCGAACCCGCCCGCCTGCGGCCTGAGTACCGCGCGAAAGGCGGCGGCGGAAAGCACGGTCGAGATGACGAGTGACAGCAAGCCGAGCAATGTCCCCAGCGCGCCGCGGCCGAGAAGGCTGGCGGCGCTCGCCTCGTCGGAAGCCGGCACGCCGAGCCGCCACTGTACCCAGCCGATCGCGACGCCGCTGACCGCCGAGATCGCGCCCCATACGAGCACGGGCCCGGGATGGCGGCGGATCAGCCCGAATCCACCGCCGATGATTGCGCCTATATTCGCCATTGCCGCCCCCTGTACTGTGGCGCGCGACGAAGCTTCCCCCTGCCTAGTCGAGCGCCTTCACGATTTCCTCGACCATCTTCTTCGCGTCGGCGAGGAGCATCATCGTGTTGTCGCGGTAGAAGAGCTCGTTGTCCACGCCCGCATAGCCGACGCCGCCCATCGATCGCTTGATGAAGAGCACGGTCTTGGCCTTCTCCACATCGAGCACGGGCATGCCATAGATCGGCGAGGACTTGTCGGTCTTGGCCGCGGGGTTGGTCACGTCGTTCGCGCCGATCACGAAGGCGACGTCGGTCTGCGCGAACTCGCTGTTGATGTCCTCGAGCTCGAACACTTCATCATAGGGCACGTTCGCCTCGGCCAGCAGCACGTTCATGTGCCCAGGCATGCGGCCGGCCACCGGATGGATCGCGTACTTCACCCGCACGCCATGCTCCTTGAGCTTGTCGCCCATCTCGCGGAGCACGTGCTGCGCCTGCGCGACAGCCATGCCGTAACCGGGCACGATGATCACCTGCTCGGCCTGCTGCATCAGGAACGCCGCGTCCTCGGCCGAACCGCGCTTCCACGGTCGATCGGTAGCCGCTGCCGCAGCGCCCCCGCCGCTGTCGCCACCGAAGCCGCCCGCGATCACGCTGATGAAGCTGCGGTTCATCGCCCGGCACATGATGTAGCTGAGAATCGCGCCCGAGCTGCCCACCAGCGCGCCGGTGATGATCATCGCGGTGTTGTGGAGCGTGAAGCCCATCGCCGCCGCCGCCCAGCCCGAATAGCTGTTGAGCATCGAGACGACCACCGGCATGTCCGCGCCGCCGATCGGGATGATCAGCAGGAAGCCGATCACGAAGCTCAGCGCCGTGATCGTCCAGAACACCCAGGGGCTCTGGTCGGTGAGGAAATAGCCGATCAGCCCTATGATGCCGGCAAGCACGGCGAGATTGATGACATGCCGGCCGGGCAGCATGATCGGCTTGCCGCTCATGTTGCCGTTGAGCTTCAGGAAGGCGATCACCGATCCGGAGAAGGTGATCGCGCCGATCGCGACGCCCAGCCCCATCTCGATCCGGCTCACCGGATTGATGCTGGCGAAGGGCTGGCCGATCATCGGGATCACGAGGTCGGCGATGCCGAACGCCTGCGGGTTGAGGAACGCCGCGGCCGCGACGAGCACCGCCGCCATGCCGACCAGCGAGTGGAAGGCCGCGACGAGCTGCGGCATCGCTGTCATCGCGATCCGCCGCGCCGTCACCCAGCCGACCGCGCCACCAAGTATGATCGCGGCGCCGAGCTCGATCGGGCTCGCGATCTCGTGGGTGATCAGCGTGGTGATCACCGCTATGGCCATGCCGATCATGCCGAGGCGATTGCCCCGCCGGCTGGTGGCCGGCGACGAGAGGCCGCGCAGCGCGAGGATGAAGCAGACGCCCGAGATCAGATAGGCGAGTGCCACCCAGGAATCGAAGGAGGAAGCCTCGTGCCCCAACTCAGCGCTCCTTCTTCTTGTACATGGCGAGCATCCGCTCGGTGACGGCGAACCCGCCGAAGATGTTGACGCTGGCAAAAGCGACCGCGACCAGTCCCAGCCATTTCGCGATCTCGGCCCCCGCCGCCATCGATGCGATCAGCGCACCGACGACGATCACCGAGGAAATCGCATTGGTCACCGCCATCAGCGGCGTGTGCAGCGCCGGCGTGACCGACCAGACCACGTAATAGCCGACGAAGCACGCCAGCACGAAGATCGAAAGGATCGAGATGAAGTCCATGAGTTACTCCTGATCGCGGAACCGCTGCGCGGCCCGATCGACGATCCCGCGAACGACGCCGTCGAGATCGCGAAGCACTTCGCGCGCCGGCACGCGCAGCACGTCGAGACCGCGGGCTTGAAACCAATTGTCCCTGATCGCATCGCGTCGAGGACGGTCACCAAAATTATGCCCGTCGCCATCGACTTCGACGATCATCCGGGCCTGATGACAGTAGAAATCCGCGAAATAGGGCCCAGACGGATGTTGCTTGCGGAACTTCAAGCCTTGCGGACGCGTCTTTAGTGCCCCCCAAAGCAAAACCTCGGGCAACGACAGCTCCTTGCGCGCCTCCTTCGCACGTCGGTTGTTTTCAGGCGTACCTTGCAGCATCGCTCAAATCCTCCCCTGCAAGGGGAGGGGGACCGCGCCGAAGGCGTGGTGGAGGGGTGTCCCGGTCGAAAGCGAAGTGCTCCAGCGCGAAGGGGGACACCCCTCCGTCGCGCTTGCGCGCGCCACCTCCCCTTCCAGGGGAGGATTGATCATGCCAACAACCTCTCGTTCACCACCTTGCCGCCCTGCGTCAGGCGGATCGCGTTGCCGATCTCGTCGTCGAGCACCGGTTTGCCGGCTTCCTTGTCCCAGAAGGCCGAGAGGAAGTTGAACAAGTTGCGCGCGAACAGCGCCGAGCTGTCCGCCGCCAGCCGCGACGGCACGTTGCGGTGGCCGACGATCTTGACGCCGTGCACGGTCACCACTTCGCCCGCGACTGCACCCTCGACATTGCCCCCGGCTTCCACCGCGAGATCGACGATCACGCTGCCGGGCTTCATGCTCGCGATCTGCGCGTCGCTGATCAGCCGCGGCGCCGGGCGCCCCGGGATCAGCGCCGTGGTGATGACGATGTCCTGCTTGGCGATGTGGCTCGAGACCAGCTCGGCCTGCGCCGCCTTGTACTCGTCGGACATCTCGGTGGCATAGCCGCCGGTGCCTTCGCCCTCGATGCCCTTCACATTCTCGACGAAAATGGGTTTCGCGCCGAGCGACAGGATCTGCTCCTTGGTCGCGGCGCGCACGTCTGTCGCCGAGACCTGCGCCCCCAGCCGCCGCGCGGTAGCGATCGCCTGGAGTCCTGCGACGCCGACGCCCATCACGAAGACCTTGGCGGCGCTTACCGTGCCCGCCGCAGTCATCATCATCGGGAAAGCGCGGCCATATTCGGCCGCCGCATCGAGCACTGCCTTGTAGCCGGCGAGGTTCGATTGCGAGGAAAGGATGTCCATCGATTGCGCACGGGTGATGCGCGGCATGAACTCCATCGCCAGCGCCTCGGCGCCGAGCGCGGCATAGCGGTCGACTCGCGCGCGCTCCCCGAAAGGATTCAGCCCCGCGACGATCCACGCGCCCTGCTTTAGCCCCGGCAGCGCATCGGGATCGGGGCCCTGCACTCCGAGCACGATGTCGGCGTCCTTTAGCACCTCGGCGCGCGACCCGAGCGTCGCGCCCGCATCGGCATAGCCCTGATCGGCGATCGACGCCGTCTCGCCCGCCCCGGCCTCGACCGCCACCGTGGCACCCAGCCCGATGAACTTCTTGACGGTCTCGGGAGTCGCGGAAACGCGCCGCTCGCCGGCGGCGGCCTCCTTGAGCACCGCGATCTTCACGTCAGCTTGCGATCGTGAGGACGACGAAGGCGGCGACGAGGAAGCACCCCACAGTGCCCCACAGCATCATCTTGGTGAAGCCGTGGTAGGTGCCCTCGTGCACGTTGAGCTCGGTGGTGTTCTCGCCGTTGTCGGCCATGCCTTCTGATCCCCTGGACGCAAGTTCTACGCAATGCTGGTCGACGTGTAGCCGCCGGGCCCATAGCTCTCAAGCCCAGGTGCACGTCGGAATTGTATAGACGCTTAAAAGGAATTTTACTGTTATCGTCTACTGGGGGAACGATCCGCTTGGGTCGTTGGGGACGGGAACATCTGAATGACGCGCACTGGGCAGCGCCTTTTGATGCTTATCGACGACGAGCCGGCGCAGCGCCGACTCGTCGCGGCGATCACTGCGCGCCGGGGCTGGCGCGCGCTTTTCGCAGACGCGGCCGAGGCTGCGTTCGACGCGCTGGACACGCCGGCGGGGATGGCGCTCGAAGCGGTCATCCTCGATCATCCGTCCACCGATGCCGACGCTACCGGGCTGATCGCCGAGCTGCGCGCGCGGCGGCCGCAGCTGCCGATCCTGGTGCTCACTGCCAATGGTTCGGTGTCCGCCGCGGTCAATGCGATGCGTGCCGGCGCCACCGATTTCCTGGTCAAGCCGGTCGCCGCCGAACGGCTCGTCGCTGCGCTCGAGGCGGCGGTGGGCGGCAAATCGGCCGGCGAGCTGCGCCCGCTCACCGAGAAGCTCTCCGCGCCGCTCGGCTTCGACGAGATCGTAGGCTCGGCGCCGCAGTTCCGCGCCGCACTGGCGGTCGCGGCCAAGGCGGCGCGCGCGCGCGTGCCCGTGCTGATCGAGGGCGAGAGCGGCGTCGGCAAGGAAGTGATCGCCGAGGCGATCCATGCCGCCTCGCCGCGTGCCCGCAAGCCGCTGATTTCGATCAATTGCGGCGCCATCCCTGCGAACCTGGTCGAATCGGAGCTGTTCGGGCACGAGAAGGGCGCCTTCACCGGCGCATTCGACCGCAAGATCGGCCGCTTCCAGGAAGCCGACACCGGCACGCTCTTCCTCGACGAGGTCGGCGAGATGCCGCTCGATGCGCAGGTGAAGCTGCTGCGCGTGCTCCAGTCGGGCGAGATCCAACCGCTCGGCGCCCGCCATGCCCGCGAAGTCGACGTGCGCGTGATCGCCGCAACCAACAAGAACTTGCTCGCGGAAGTCGAGGCGGGCCGGTTCCGCGAAGACCTTTATTACCGGCTCAACGTCGTCCAGGTGTCGATCCCGCCGTTGCGCGATCGCGCCGGCGACATCCCGGCTTTGGCTCGTCACCTGCTCGGCCGCATCGCCCAGCAGCCGGGCCTACGCGAGCTGGGCATCACCGACGACGCGCTCGCGCTGCTCGGCGGCTATGACTGGCCGGGCAACGTCCGCCAGCTCCAGAACGCATTGTTCCGCGCCGCGGTGCTGTGCGAGGGCGACGGCCTCACCCGCGCCGACTTTCCGCAGATCGCGCAGCTCGCCGCCGGCCGCTCGGGCGGCGAAGGCACCGCGCCGCAGGGGTTCGCGCACGCCGGCATCACCCTGTTCCGCCCCGACGGCCATCTACGCGCGCTCGACGAGATCGAAGCCGACGTCATCCGCCTCGCGATCGGCCATTATCGCGGCCGCATGACCGAAGTTGCGCGGCGCCTCGGCATCGGCCGCTCGACACTCTACCGCAAGCTCGGCGAGCTGGGGATCGACCAGAGCGCAGCCTGATCGCTCAATCGCGCCGGCGCAGCGGCGGGATCAGCGGCAGCATCCGGTGGAGCACCAGGTCGCGATTGAGGAAATGGTGCTTGAGCGCGCCCGCGACGTGGAGCGCGAGCACGAGATAGACTGCCTTCACCAGCAGCTTGTGCGTGTCGCCCAGGGTGTCGCCGAGATCGTCGGATCGCGGAACCGGCAGGTTGGGCGCCGGCACCAGCCCGAACCAGTCGACGGGGGGCGCACCGCCTGCCGAGGCCGCGGCCCAGCCAAGCAGCGGCACCGCCAGCAGGAGCAGGTAGAAGGCGATGTGCGTGCCCCGCGCGAGCACGCGCTCCCAGGTCGCCATATTGTCGGGGAACGCCGGCCAGGGATGGGCGATGCGCCAGCCGATCCGCACCAGCGTCAGCGCAGCCACCGTCATGCCGATCGATTTGTGGAACATGAAATAGCGCAGCTTCTCCGGCCCGTCCGCCTCCTCCATCCACCCGCCGACCGTCGCATTGGCCAGCACCAGCGCGAAGATCGTCCAGTGGAGCAGGATCGAAACGTTCGAATAGCGTCGCTCGGATTCGCGCATGCCCGCCTCCGTGGCTGTTCGCAGCCGCCGGGCTCGGATATCCCGGCGCGATGGGAAACAGATTCGACGGCAAAACGATCCTCGTGACCGGCGCGGCCTCCGGGATCGGGCTGGCGGTCGCGCGCATGCTCTGCGCCGAGGGAGCGGCACGGCTGGTGCTGGTGGACAGCGCGCCTCTGCCCGCCGATTTCGGCTGCGCGACAACGCCGGTCCGGGGAGACGTGCGCGATGAGGCGCTGTGGGATTCGCTCGACCTGGCCGGGCTCGATCATGCCGTAGTCAACGCCGGGGTGGCGGGCGCGGGAACGATTGCCGGCCTCAGCTTCGACGAATGGCGCCGCATCCTCTCGGTCAACCTCGACGGCGCCTTCCTCACGCTGCGCGCGGCGATGCGCGCCCTGCGCGGCCGCGGCGGGTCGATCGTGCTCACCGCCTCGGCTGCGGGCGTGAAGGCCGAGCCGGGAATCGCCGCCTATGCCGCGTCCAAAGCGGCGCTGATCCAGCTCGCGAAGGTAGCCGCCAAGGAAGGCGCACCCGACAATATCCGCGTGAACGCGATCGCACCCGCGGGCGTCGAGACGCCGGTGTGGGATGCCGTGCCGATGTTCGCCCAGCGCGCCGCCGAGATCGGCCGCGACGCCGCCTTCGCCGAAATGGCCAGGCTCGCCACACCGCTCGGTCGCTACGCCAAGCCCGAGGAGATCGCCGCGCAGATCACCTTCCTGCTTTCCGACGATTGCGCCTTCATGACCGGATCGACGCTGGTGAGCGACGGCGGCTATACGCTTTGAGGGCCCTCTCCCGCTTGCGGGAGAGGGCTTTTCGGTCGCCGCGAAGAGGTGTGCCATGTCGAAGCTCGAAGATGCTCTGGCCCAACTCGATGCGCTCGGCCGTCCCGGCGCCGTGGAAGCCATGGCGCGCTACGGCATCGTCACCCGCCAGCGCGCGCTGGGTGCTGGGGTCGGCGACATCCGCGCACTGGGGAAGCGCATCGGACGCGACCAGCCGCTCGCCGAGGCACTGTGGGGCGCCGGCATCTACGAAGCGCGGCTGCTCGCCTGATTCGTCGCCGACCCGAGGGCGATGACCCCGGCGCTGATGGACCGCTGGGCGGCGGGCTTCGACAATTGGGCGACCTGCGACACCGCCTGTTTCCACCTGTTCGACAAGACCCCGCATGCGCTCGCCAAGATACGCCAATGGGCTCCGGACGAGCGCGAGTTCGTCCGCCGTGCCGCCTTCGCGCTGCTCGCCAGCCTCGCCACCCATGCCAAGACGCTCGACGACCGCGAGCTCGCCGCGCTGCTGCCGCTGGTGGAACAGGCGGCCGTCGACCCGCGCAACTTCGTCAAGAAAGGCGTGAGCTGGGCACTGCGGGCGCTGGGCCACCGGCGCGGGCTCCATGCGGAGGCGCTGGCGATGGCGGAAGCACTCGCAGCCTCCGACGACCGCACCTGCCGCTGGATCGGCAAGGACGCGGTGCGCGACCTCACGCGACCGCTCGTCGCCCGGAAGCTGGGGCTATAGCGCCACCAGCGCGGCGTCGCGCATTCCGCGCCACACGCGCAGCGCCTGCGCTGTCTCGAACACGTCGTGGACGCGGATCAGCTGCGCGCCCAGCTCGGCGCCCTTGAGCGCGAGCGCGATCGAGCCACCGAGCCGCGCGTCGGCCGGCGCCTCGTTCGAAAGCGCGCCGATCATCCGCTTGCGGCTCGCGCCGAGCAGTATCGGGCAGCCGAGCCCGTGGAACAGCGCCAGCCCACCCAGCAGCGCAAGATTGTCTTGCAGCGACTTGCCGAAGCCGATCCCCGGATCGACCACGATCTTGGCGCGGTCCACGCCTGCGGCCGCCACTTCGCCGATGCGTCGTTCGAGCCAGTCGTAGACGTCGAGCAGCACATCGCCATAGTCGCCGGTGCCGTGGCCGCCCTTGGCCGGATCGGGCGAGTGCATCAGCACCACGGGGCAGCCCGCGCGCACCACCATTTCGAGCGCGCGGTCGTCGTAGAGCAGCGCCGCGACGTCGTTGACCAGATGCGCCCCCGCCGCGAGCGCCGCCTCCATCACCGCTGCCTTGCGGGTGTCGATCGAAACCGCGGTGCCGCTCCGCGCGAGCCGCTCGACCACCGGAACGGTGCGCGCGATCTCGTCGCCTTCCCACACCGGCTCCGCGCCGGGTCGAGTCGATTCGCCGCCGACGTCGATCACGCTCGCGCCCGCCGACGCCATCGCGATTCCGGCGGCGGCCGCACCTTCGGCGTCGGCGGCATGGCGGCCGCCGTCGGAGAAGCTGTCAGGCGTCACGTTGAGGATGCCCATCACCTGCGGCTGATCGAACCGCAGCACACGCTCGCCGAGCTGGAGCGGCGCGCGCGGCGCCGTGATCCGCGCTGCCAGCGCCTGGAGCCGTTCGTCGTCGGGAAGCTCGGCGACGGGAATCGTCCGCTGGAGCACCCGCCGGCCGTCCTCGACCGCGATCAGCTCATAGGCGCTGCACCAGCTCAGACCGCCGGCGATCCGCGCAACCTCGCCGTCGCGGCCGACTGGCGTGTCGGCGAACTGGACGGGGCGAAGATAGAGCCGGGCAGCGGCGGGAAGGTTCATGTGTCGGGCCCTACTCGATCCTCCTCGGCAAGGGGAGGGGGACCAGCCGTAGGCTGGTGGAGGGGGTTCTCCACCAGCGACGCCCCCTGCGACGAGCCCCCTCCACCACCGCCTTCGGCGGCGGTCCCCCTCCCCGTGCCGGGGAGGATCGGATCAGGGCTGCGTAGCAAGCAGATAGGTCTGGCGCAGAGCGTCGATCGGCTTGAGCCCGTCCTCGGCCTCGTAATGCCAGAAGGTCCAGCCGTTGCACGACGGCGCGCCTTGCAGCGTGGCGCCGACCTTGTGGATCGAGCCCGCCGCCGCGTCGCAGCGCAGCGACCCGTCGGCGCCCACCACCGCGCGCCAGCGGCGCTTGCTGTCCATCAGCACCGTGCCCGCCGCCAGATAGCCGTTCTCGACGAGCTGGCCGAAGGCGACGCGCGGCGCGGCCTTGGGCGCCTGCATCGTGGTCAGCGCCGATTCGTCGAGCGGCAGCGCCGCGTCGATGCGCGCCTGCGCCGCCTCGACATAGACGCCCTCGCGATCGATGCCGATCCAGCGCCGGCCGAGCCGCTTGGCGACTGCGCCGGTGGTGCCGGTGCCGAAGAAGGGATCGAGCACCACGTTGCCCTTCTTGGTGGTCGCCAGCAGGATCCGGTAGAGCAAAGCCTCGGGCTTCTGGGTCGGATGGATCTTGACGCCGTCCTTCTTGAGCCGCTCCGGGCCGCCGCAGATCGGGAACTCCCAGTCCGAGCGCATCTGCAGCTCGTCGTTGAGCGTCTTCATGCTGCGATAGTTGAAGGTGTAGCGCGCCTTCTCGCCCTTCGACGCCCAGATCAGCGTCTCGTGCGCGTTGGTGAAGCGCGTGCCCTTGAAATTGGGCATCGGATTGGCCTTGCGCCAGATGATGTCGTTGAGGATCCAGAAGCCCAGATCCTGGATCGCCGACCCGACCTTGAAGATGTTGTGGTAGCTGCCGATCACCCAGATCGAGCCGTCGTCCTTCAGGATGCGCCGCGCCTCGGCCAGCCATTCGCGGGTGAACTTGTCATAGGCCGCCAGGCTGTCGAACTTGTCCCAGTCGTCGGTGACTGCGTCGACATGGCTGCCGTCGGGGCGATTGAGGTCGCCGCCGAGCTGGAGGTTGTAGGGCGGATCGGCGAAGATCAGGTCGATCGACTTGGCCGGCAGCTCCCGCATCCGGGCGATGCAGTCGCCCCGCAGGATCTGGTCGAGCGGAAGCTCGGCGGGCGCCTTGGGGGCAGCCGAACGGCTCCGTTCATCGATCTTTACCAGCACGCCCATCAGCCTCAGCTCCCTTTTCGAGCGGCGGTAATCGTCGGCCGCGGACTCCGCCGTCAAGCAAACATTGGTTAACGAAAACGCCTGCCAAACGGTTAACGCCGCGGAACATTCCGGCACCCGCCCAGATGTTGAGTCCGAAACTTATCCACAGGCTCAAGCACTGGTGGTGTGACCCGAAAGACTCACCAAATGCCGATCCGGAATACGGCGGGCGTGGGCGTTGTCATCCCGCTCTTCCCGCTTCCCAGCCGGGAAGCTGGCGAAGGCATAGCCAACCAGAAGGTTGGCAAATGCGGACGCGCCAACCTTTTAGTTGGATTGGAAAAGCACGGATTTCTGCGGGTTTTTTGCGTTTTCGGCGGTCCGCCCGTTGACACTTGCTTGACACGTATGCGCATTTCCGAGCCGGTCAAGCGACCGGGATGAAGCGCCATGGCGCGGGGATTCTGCTGCTCGTCCATGCCTGAACGAAAGCAGAACAAATCCTATTTTGCCAGGCAATAATGTGGAGCTTCGATCCGGCTGCAGCCGCTTTATCCTCCCCCGCCAGGGGGAGGTGGCGCCGAAGGCGTCGGAGGAGGCGGATGCCAGAACATGACCGGCGTGCTTCCTCCCCCTCCGTCATGCTTCGCATGCCACCTCCCCCTGGCGGGGGAGGATTGCGGGTGGGTCCACTCGCAGACCCCCTACCGCGCGATCAGATAGTTGAGCTGCGCGCGGGCGATCGGGCGGTCTTCCTCGTCCTGCCAGGCGATCGCGTCGACATTGGCGATGCGCTTGCCGAGCCGCGTCACCGTGCCGCGCGCCCGCGTGGGCTTGTCGCGGCCGCCGCGCATATAGTCGACGGTCAGGTTGATCGGCTTGACGCGCCCGCCGCCTTCGGCCTCCAGCGCCTGGTGGAGCGCCGCAACCGCCGCCATCTCGAGCAGCCCGCCGATCGCGCCGCCGTGGAGAAACCCCGGCCGGCCGACCACATCGGTGCCGAAGGGCATGACGAGCGTCGGCGCGGGATCGCCCGGCTCGACGGTCAGGCCCAGCAGTTCGGCATAGGGCGGGATCGTCACCAATAGCCCTCCGTCGCCATGAAGGTGCCCGCGACATGCGCGATCGGATCCTCGGGATCGCCGTCGTGCGCCTGGCCGCGGACGAACGCGACCGAGCGTGCGATCCGATAGCATTCGCCGCGCCCGATCACCGTCTGCCCCGGCCGCGCGGGCCGCAGATAATCGATCCGCAGATCGAGCGTGGCATGCGCGCGGAAGCCCTCCAGCTTGAGCCACACCGCGACGCTGGTCGCCATGTCCATCAGCGCGAGGATCGGGCCCGATGCGAGCACGCCCGAGCCGGGATCGCCGACCAGATCGGGCTTGTAGGGGAGCGCCAGCGCGCACCAATCGTCGCCATGCGCATGATAGGCGATGCCCAGCCGCCCCCCGTGCCCGCCGAAGCGGCCGTTGAACAGGAGCCTGGGATCGAAGCCGCGGACGGGCGTTTCGCTCATGCAGCGCCCGTAGCGTGGCCGGTCCCCGCGCGCAAATCCGCCCACCGTCCGAGATTACAGAGATGTAAGGTGACGCCGCGCGTGCCCGAGCTAGCCTCGGCCGGTCACAACAAGGGGGGACCGACCGATGGAAATGTTCCGCATCGACGCTGCCGATATCGCCGAGCTCGAAATGCCGGTGGCGGTGCACGGCAGCTTCATCGATATCGAGGCGAGCGGCGTCGACGGGCTGTTCGAAATGATCATCGGCATCGTCGAGCTGATCTACGAGCTGGCCCCGGTCTGACGCGCGCGTGCCAGGCTTTCCCGAGGCTCTACGCGGGGCACTGGCCGACTCGCAGGCGCATTCGCGTGAAGTCGCGCGCCGCTGGCTCGCGCTTCCCGAGGCCCGGGCACTGCGCCGCGCCTTCGCCGATTGCCCGCTTGATGATGCCGAGCCCGCGGCCGAGCGCGCCGAGCAGCTGCTTGCCGACGGCCGCTGGATCGCGGCGCTGCTCGATCCGCTGCTCGCGGCGCTGGCCCGCGATCCGTTGTTCGAGCCGCCGTTTCGCCCCCGCCGCGATGCGGCCCGGACAGGATTCTCGATCCACGAGAGCCCGGCGGTGTCGCTGATCGCGAGCGTCACCCACGCCGCGGCGCTCGCGCGGCTGCCGGCACCGCGCACGATCGTGCTTTCCGGCCGGGTGACGGTGACGCGGGTGCTGCGTTCGGGCGGCGCGCACTGGCGCCGCTGGCGCGCGGACGATCGCGGCGAAGCTTGCACCGGCGCGCCGCCGGTCACGCTCGCCGAGGGGGCGGTCGAGCGGATCGACGGGCGGCGCGAGGCACGGCTGCTCGCGGGTGCCGGCAGCGACGTGGTCACGCTCACCGCCACGATCCGCGCGGGCGCCGCACCGCTGCTGCGCGAGTTCGATCTCGAGACCGGCCAGCTGGTCCGCGTCGCCGACGGCGACGATCGCAGCTCGCGCGCCCAGATGCTGCTCGCTTTCCTCCGCGCCTCGGGTCGCGCCGACGCGGAGCCCTGCTTCGACAAGGCCACGCGCGACGCCGCGCACCAGCTGCGCTGGGCAGCGATGCGCGAGTGGCTGATGCTCGATGCGGGGGCGGCGCTGCCGCGGCTCGCCCGGATGGCGGGGGACGACCCCCACCCTCAGGTGCGCGCCGCGGCGCGCCGGACGCTCGATACGCTCGCCGCGCATCCGGAGCGGATCGCGTGCCGCGCCTGATCGATCCGGGCGAGGGCGACACGATCGGGCTCGCCGAGCTGATCGAAGCGCTTACCGCCACCGATTGCGACGTGCGCGACGAGGATTCTTTCGCCGCGCTCGGCCCGCTGCTCGCCCGGCTGGGGCGCAACCGCAGCTTCCTGGCTGAGCTGGCGATCGACGAGCTCAAGTCGCGGTGCCAAGGCCAGCATGGCGGCAACGGCTATGGCGCGCAGGTCTTCCTGCTCCATCCGCCCGACGGGCGCTTCCTCGTCCGTGCGAACTTCTGGCCCACGCGCGCCGATCCGCTGGTGCGCGCGAGCGGCCCCGCGGCCTTCTTCTACGATCTGCCGCACGACCATAATTTCCCCTTCCTCACCTATGGCTATCTGGGGCCGGGCTATTGGAGCGATTATTTCGAGTATGACGTCGACGCGCTCGCCGGCCTTCCCGGCGAGGATGCGCGGCTTCGGTTCGTGGAGCGCGCGCAACTCGAGCCGGGGCGGCTGATGCTTTACCGGATGCGCCGCGACATCCACGTCCAGCTTCCGCCCGACGCTTTCTCGGTCTCGCTCAACATCCTCGGCGCCGATCCGGCCCAGCCCTGGCTCGATCAATATCGCTTCGACATCCGCCGCGGCGTGATCGCCGAGGGGCTGACCTGCACCGCCGCCGAGGCGCTGCTCACGGTTGCCGTCCACATCGGCAACGGGCGCGATCTCGCCGCCGCCTTCGCACGCGACCACCCGTGCGACCGGATGCGCGTGACCGCGCTCGACGCGCTCGCCGGGGCGGGGCCGGACGGAGAGACGCAGGCGCTGCTCGAGCGCGCGTGCGATTCGCCGAGTGCCTATGTCGCCGGTCATGTGCGCCGCCGCGTGGCGGAGATGGAACGCGCGCTTTCGCCTCCATAACGGAGCAGTTCGCAACCAATTCGGAGGTTTGCCGGACTAGCCTTTCTGCGTGACTGCGATCGTGGCCTCGTCTCTCCACATCCCGGGCCTGCGCGAGGCGGCGCAGGCGCGGGGTTTCGCGCTGCTGCCAGTGCCGCGGCCGCGCCTGGCCCGCAGCGGCGCGCAAGTGGCGGTGGTCGGGATCGGCCCGGGCGATCCCGCGCGCTGCGTCGCCGATCTGCGCAGCGAAGGCTGGCTGGGGCCGGTGATGCTCGTGCTCGGTCCGCGCAGCCGCACCAGCGTGGTGCAGGCGCTCGATTCGGGTGCAGACGACGCAGTCGCGCTCCCGGCGAGCCCGGCGGAGATCGCCGCGCGGCTCGCTGCACGGCTGCGCCACAGGCCCTCGCCGATCGCAGTCGGGGCGCTCCGCATCGATCCGATCGAGCGGCGCGTGACGCATGAAGGCCGCCCGCTCCGGCTGCTGCCGCGCGAATATGCACTGCTGCTTCATTTGGCGCGCGAGACCGATCGCTGCGTCAATCGCACCGAGCTGCTCGAAGCCGTCTGGGGCCTGCGCTTCGATCCGGGCACCAACGTGGTCGAGGTCCATGTCTCGCGGCTGCGCGCCCAGCTCGCGCACGCGGGCGCGGCGGCGATGCTCCGCACCGAGAAGGGCCGCGGCTATCGGCTCGCGCCCTGAGCGCTTCTATTCTATCCCATGCATCCGAAGGCGCGAGAGGAGGCGGCGATGGACGAGCAGCGGGTCAGGATCGACATCACCGAGGGCGTCGCCGATGTCCGGCTCGCGCGGCCGGACAAGCTCAATGCGCTCGACCCCGCGATGTTCGCCGCGATCATCGACGCGATCCGCCAGCTGGGCGAAATGCCCGGGCTGCGCGCGGTGGTGCTCTCGGGCGAGGGCCGTGCCTTCTCGGCCGGGCTCGACATGGCGAGCATGGCGGCGGGCGGCTCGGGAACCGACCTCGCCGCGCGCACCCACGGCCTCGCCAATGATTTCCAGCAGGTCGCCTGGGGCTGGCGCATGCTGCCGGTGCCGGTGATCGCGGCGGTGCACGGCATCGCCTTCGGCGGCGGGCTCCAGATCGCGAGCGGCGCCGACGTGCGGATCGCCGCGCCGGGCACGCGGCTGTCGGCGATGGAGATGAAATGGGGAATCGTGCCGGACATGGCCGGCTTCGCGCTGTGGCGCACAACGGTGCGCGACGACGTGCTGCGCGAGCTGGTCTACACCGCGCGCGAGTTCGACGCGGAGGAAGCGCAGGCGCTGGGCTTCGTCACCCGCATCGCCGAGGACCCGCACGCCGAAGCGCTGGCGCTCGCCCGCGCGATCGCCGGCCGCAACCCCCACGCGATCCGCGCCGCCAAGCGCCTCGCCAATCTGGAGGGCGATGCCGCCGCGACGCTCGCCGCGGAAAGCGCCGAGCAGGCGGCGCTGCTCCGCACGCCCAACCAGATCGAAGCGGTGATGGCCAACATGCAGAAGCGCGCGCCGGTGTTTCGGGATTGACGCGGCTCATCGAGAGCGGCAGCGATCACTCACTTGCAGACATTCGCACGATCTTGTTTGTTACGACTTTGGGGGATCAAGACGTGCGGCCACAGACCATCATTTATTTCGAGTGGATCATTTTCGCCACGCTCCTGCTCGGTTTTGTCCAGAGCTACCTCGCGTGGGATCACACGATTGCAGTCACCGGTGCTTCCCCGGCTTCCTTGAAACTGTCGCAGATCTTCACCGCCGCAATCATCGCCACGCTGACGCTTCTCGTGTCACGTCGCCGCAGCAAAATCGCGATGTGGGTGTCCATCGCCATGTTCGCTCTTGGGCTACCGGTGTTCATTTCCTTCTTTGCTAGCGGCCTTGTCGGTGGATCCGGGGTAATCTCGGCGGTGCAAGTCGCTGGACAGCTTGTCGCATATGGCCTGCTCTTCACCGCAAGTGCCCGACGCTGGATGAACAAGGGCGACCAACAGGTGGAGCAACATCTTTCCGCGGAATAACCGCGAACCGACCGCGCCGGACTTTCGGGATTAACGTCAACCGCAAGGCGGATTTCGGTGCAGCTGCGCCTATCCGCTCTTTCTTCTTCGTCACCCCTGAACTTGTTTCAGGGTCCAACTCGCCACAGGCGACGCCGCCGCTTGCGGCACGGTGGATGCTGAAACAAGTTCAGCATGACGCAGTGTTGGAACGTTCTCCTGACGCCCCCGGTAGCGAACGTCCGCAGGCGTCGCTAATCGTCGACCAATGCGACATCGTTGGCTCCGGCCCGACAGCTATTTGTATCTGGGACTGCTAGGAGCAGCGGGGGGCGGCATGCTCGCCACCGTGAGCGCAGGGCTATTCTTCTTCCGCGATCAATGTGAGCCAGTCTTGCGCTGGCTCTTGCCGTTGATCGCCGGAAGGCACTCGCATTTCAGGTACGATCCGGACAGCTATTACTTCTGGGCAGGATTGGCAGGCGTCCTTGCGCTTCTTTGGATTAGCCTTTTCAGTATGGCCGCCTTGCGAAAACCTGCTGATGATCGACGCATCGACGCTGCATTACGTGCGAGACAACACAGATCGGCACGGGGAGCGCCGTTGGAGCCGGACTGAGAGGGAAGCCAATTACCAGTTCCGGACTTCAATGGCCGGCCGTAAGTCACCTCGCGTAAGCGGAAAGCGTTGAAGCAGCCCCTCAATGCCCCCGGCAGCCGAGCGCTTCGAGGATTTCCTCCACGCGCGCCGGATCGCCCGCAGCGATCACTTCGCCGTTGCTGCCGGCGTGGAGCGGGTCGCCCTGCCAGTCGCACATGCGCCCGCCGGCGCCCTCGACCACCGGCACCAGCGCGGCGAAGTCGTGGAGCTTGAGGCCAGCCTCCACCACCACGTCCATCCAGCCGCTCGCCACGCAGCCATAGCTGTAGCAGTCGCCGCCCAGCACCGTGCTCATCACCTGCGCGTCGAGATGCTCGAAGGCGTGGAGCTGGCCATCGTCGAACAGCGCTGGCGAAGTAGTGCCGAGCACCGCCCCTTTGAGCTCGCGGCAGATGCGCGTCCGCGCGGGCGTGCCGTTGAACAGCGTCGGGCGGCCGGCGACACCCAGCCAGCGCTCGCCGATGATCGGCTGGTCGATGATCCCGAGCAGCGGCCAGCCATCCTCGACCAGCGCGATCAGCGTACCGAAGATCGGCCGGCCGGCGATGAAGGCGCGCGTGCCGTCGATCGGATCGAGCACCCATTGCCGTCCGCTCGTCCCCTCGCGCGTGCCGAACTCCTCGCCGATGATCCCGTCCATCGGCCGCTCCGCGACGATCAGGCGGCGCATCGCCTCTTCGGCCTCGCGATCGGCGAGCGTGACGGGCGACAGGTCCTCCTTGGCCTCCAGACCGTGCTCGGCGCGGAAACGGGGGCGGATCGCCGCGCCCGCGGCATCCGCGAGGCGTTCGGCAAGGGCGATGTCGGTTTCGGAAACGGGCATGCCCCCGGCCCTAGCGGGCGGATTTTGACTCGCCAAGGTCACAATCCGCTGCCACTCCGTGCGCCGATGCGCCGCCTGTTGCTGACCCTCGGATTCCTGATCGCCGTGCCCGCCGCCGCCCAGGTGCGCGCGGTGCCCGAGCAGCCCGCTTCCGAGCAGGAGGCATTGCGCGGCGTCGAGGTGTTCCTGGTCAACGAGGGCGAAGCGCCGGTCGCGGAGGCAGGGCCCCGCCAGATCGAAGTCACCGCTGCCGACGGCACGCGGATGCTGCTCGAGCGCGTGCCCGGGCCCACCCGCACGATCGCCCCGGGCGGCTTCGCCAAGGCGCGCTACGTGCCCGTCGGCGTGGCGCAGGTGACGGTGCCGCCATCGCGACAGCACCCGCCCGCGGACATCCCGGCGCAGGAGACCGTCGTCCAGAGCTCTACCGGCTCCTCCTCGGCGTTCGTCGACCGGTTCGAGCCGCACGAGCCGGTCTATGGCGCGTTCGGGCTCGGCGATTCGGGCGCCAAGCTGCAGATGAGCTTCGCCTTCCGTCCCTTTGCCGAGGATGCGCCGCTCCAGCTCGGCAATCTGCGCTTCGCCTATACCCAGACGATGTTCTGGGCGCTCGATCAGCCGTCCGGGCCGTTCCGGTCGACCATCTACAGCCCCGAAGTCTATGCGGACATTCCGTTCGATGAGACCACCAGGATCGCGCTGGGCTGGCGGCACGATTCGAACGGGCGCGGCGATCCCGACTCGATCGACGTCAACCGCATCTTCCTGCGCGCCGAGAAGAGCTTCGATCTCGGCAGCGACTGGCGGCTCGACGTCGCGCCCCAGGCGTGGTTCTACGTCGGCCGCGCCGGCAATGCGCCCGACGTGAAGGACTATTACGGCTACACGTCGCTCGCCGCGGCGATCCAGCAGAAGGACGGGCTCAAGCTCGCGCTAACCGGTCGCGGCAATTTCGAGACAGGCCGCGGCGGCGCCGAGCTGTTCGTCTCCTATCCGCTCGCGCCGATCGGCGGGGGCATCGGCTTCTATCTCTTCGGCCAGGCCTTCACCGGCTATGGCGAGGCGCTGGACGATTATCGCGTCAACGATACGCATGCGCGACTGGGCATCGCACTGACGCGCTAGGGCCTGCACCCTAGCGCCGCGCCTCCGCCCGGCGTAGGATGCACCCGTCCACGGAGAATTGCCGATGCGCGCACGCCTGCTCCTCGCCGCCCTTGCCCTTTCGCTGGGCGTCCCCGCCACCGCCGCGCTGGCGCCCGGCGCAGCCGCGCCCGACTTCACCGCCAGCGGCGCGATGGCCGGCAAGCCCCTGACGGTGAACCTCAAGGCCGCGCTCAAGAAGGGGCCGGTGGTGCTCTATTTCTTCCCCGCCGCCTTCACCAAGGGCTGCAATATCGAGGCCAAGGCCTTCGCCGACGCGCTTCCCGAGTTCCAGAAGGCCGGCGCGACGGTGATCGGCATGACCGCGGGCAACGTCGACCAGCTCCAGCGCTTCTCGGCCGAGCATTGCGCGGGCAAATTCGCGGTCGCCGCGGCGAGTGCCGCGGTGATCAAGGGCTATGACGTGCTGCTCAAGAAGGCGGACGGCACCGCGACCACCGTCACCAGCCGTACCAGTTTCGTGATCGCGCCCAACGGCCGCGTGATCTTCGCGCACACCGACATGAACCCCAACGATCATGTGCGGATGACGCTAGACGCGGTGCGGAGCTACCGGCCGCGCACCTGATCGTCTCAAACGCGACGAAATCCTGCCCGGCGGGGCTTTTGCTCACGCAATATTAGCAGTTGCCCCGCTAGTCCGATCCCGACGCAAGCATGCTGCGGAAGGGTCGACGGGGTAAGCGAATGGCGGGAACCAGTGCCGTCAGGGCGGGGACAGCAGGCGATCCCGCGCGCGACCTTTACGAGCGAATCGGCAGCTTCCTGTTCGAGCACGGACTCGATCCCGACCCCGCCAATTTCGCCTTCGCCCATCATCTGCTCGCCGATCCGGAGGGGCCGCTGGCGCGTGCGGTCCGGGCGTTCACGCAGGGCGGCGCGCGGCTCACCCGGCGCGACGTGGAGGCACTGGGCGGCGAAGCGCGGGCGATCGACAGCGATCATGGCGCGGACCGCCACGCCGAGGGGCTGGTGGCGCAGACCCAGGTCCATGTCGAAGGCTTCGCCGATATCGTGACCGCGATGCGCGCCGAGACCGAAGGCTTCGGCCGCGATCTCGCCGCCAGCGCCGCCGCCATTTCGCGCTCGGCCGACAAGAACACGCGGTCGATCATGATCGACGAAGTCGCGAGCATCACCGCGGCGATGCTCCAGCGCGTCCGCACCGCCGAAGCCCGGCTCGACTCGGCGACGCGCGAGGCGAACGAGCTGCGCAAGAAGCTCGAAGAGGCGCGCGACAACGCCCGGCGCGATCCACTGACCGGCCTCGCCAACCGCCGCGCCTTCGAGGAAGCCTATGCCGTGCGGGCGAGCGCGGGCGAGCAGCTGTGCATCGCGGTGTGCGACGTCGACCACTTCAAGTCGGTCAACGACCGGTTCGGCCACGCCGTCGGGGACCGCGTGCTCAAGGCGATCGGCGAAGCGCTCGCGGCCGCGTGCGACGGCCAGCTCGTCGCGCGCTACGGCGGCGAGGAATTCGCGGTGCTCTTCTCGGGGCTCTCGATCGACATGGCGCGCCGCACGCTCGACGGCGCCCGCGCCAGCGTCGCCACCAAGCGCTACCGGCTGCGCGAGAGCGACGAGCGGCTGGGCGAGATCACTTTCTCCGCCGGGCTCACCGCCGCGCGGGGCGAACCCTATCCGACCGTCTACCAGCGCGCCGACCGGCTGCTCTACGCGGCCAAGACCGCTGGGCGGAACTGCCTCCACGTCGGCTGATAAGTTCGCTGACCGATTCCGAACAGTCACTGTCCGCTTCTGTTGGTAATTTACGCCAACTCTGCGCGTAAATTTCACCAACCGAGAAATGTGTCACACGCCACCTGACGCAATTTCAATAACTTAGAAAACTGGCACGCTCCCTGCAAAACATCTGGCATCGGCTACCGGATGGTCCGGACGCCGATCTACAGGGAGTAACTGCAATGACCGCTCGTCTCGAATCGATCCAGCACTCGGTGGCCCTCTTCGGCGCAGTCGTCTTCACCGCCGCGATGGTCCTCTTCTCCACCACCGTGATCCCCGCCATCGCATGATGCGCGCGCGGGACAAGGAGAGGATAGGCATGGCGATAAGCATGCTCGCGGCGCTGGCGCTCACTGCGCTGGTGACCACCGCCGCCGGCGGCGCGCAGGGCTCGGCCTTCTTCGGCTGAACCTGCCGCCGCAGCGGCAAGATGCGGAACTCAGGGCGTTCCGCACCGGTTTCCCCGGCACACTCCATGGGAGCCAGCCGATGAGCGAGACCGAAACCATCGAAATGATCCACGAGGACGCGCTGCCCGGACACGAGAGCGCGCTCGAGCCCAAGCCCGATTGGGAACCCCGCTACCCCGGCTCCGGCCGATTGAAGGACAAGGTCGCGATCGTCACCGGCGGCGACAGCGGCATCGGCCGTGCCGTCGCCGCGCTCTACGCGCGCGAGGGCGCCGACGTCGCGGTCCTCTATCTGTGCGAGCACGACGACGCCGAGAAGACCGCCGAGATCGTCCGCCGCGAGGGGCGCGAGGCGCTCACCATCGCAGGCGACCTGGGCGACAAGGATTTCTGCGACCGCGCCGTCGCGCAGGTGATCGAGAAGTTCGGCCGGATCGACGTGCTGGTGAACAACGCCGGCGAGCAGCATCCCGACAAGGACATCACCGGCATCACCGAGCAGCAGCTCAAGCGCACCTTCCAGACCAACATCTTCTCGATGTTCTTCCTCGTGCAAGCCGCGATGCCGCACCTCAAGCAGGGCGCGTCGATCGTCAACTGCACCTCGGTCACCATGTACCAGGGATCGAAGGAGCTGCTCGATTATAGCGCGACCAAGGGCGCGATCACCGCCTTCACCCGCAGCCTTTCCGAAAATTTGATCGAGAAGGGCATCCGCGTGAACGCCGTCGCCCCGGGACCGATCTGGACTCCGCTCAACCCGATGGGGGGCGCGAGCCCGGAGAAGCTCAAGGATTTCGGCAAGAACACCCCGATGGGCCGCCCGGGCCAGCCCAACGAAGTCGCCCCCAGCTTCCTGTTCCTCGCCTGCGAGGACGCGAGCTACATGTCGGGCCAGGTGCTCCACCCCAATGGGGGAACGGTGATCAACGGGTGAGGGGCGGCTGATGAACCCGATCCTCCCTCGCCAGGGCGAGTGTCAGGTTGACCGTGCCCCGCACGGTCAACCTGACACTCGCCGAAGGCGTCGGAGGGGGAGGATTCCAGAACCCGACGGCGTGATTCCTCCCCCTCCGTCAGGCTACGCCTGACACCTCCCCCTTGCGGGGAAGGATTGGCGATAAGCTACCGCCGCAGCACCCAGTCGATTCCGCCCTCCAGATGCTTCACGAACCACGGCTCGGCGAAGCTCTCCGCCGTGTGCCCCATCGCCGTGTAGAAGACGCGCCCGCCTTCGAATTCGTGCGCCCAGGCCATGGGCTTGGGGTTGACCTGCTTCTCGCCGATCGACGCCGGATCGAGAGTGGCGATCAGTTGCGCGGTGGGGTCATAGTCCTCGAAAAAATACCATTCGTCGGTGCGCCGCTGGGGCGATGCGAGCCCGCGCGCCGACGGATGCCGCGGCTCGGCGAGCGTCACGACTCCGCTGGGCGTCCCCTTGGGGTGGCTGCGGAACCAGCCGCCGATCATCCGCCCGTACCAGGGCCAGTGATAGTGCGAGTCGGCCGCGGCATGGATGCCGACGATGCCGCCGCCGCCGCGCACGAAGGTCTGGAGCGCGTCGCGGCGCGGACCGACGAACCATTCGGATGCGGGATCGTCGGGTTTGGTGGTGGTGCTGACCAGCACGATCGCCTTCACGCCGCGCAGACCTTCCGGGCTGAACACCGCAGGATCCGCGCTCGCCACCACTTCGAAGCCGCGGCGCTTGCCCATCGCCTGGAGCGCCGCCACCCCCGGCTCGATCGAAGTGTGGCGAAAGCCGGTCGAGTGCGAGAAGACCAGCACCTTGGGCTTGGGTTCCGGCGCCGCGGTCGCCGCCGAGGCGGCAAGGCCGAGCAGCGCCGATAGCGCTAACAACAGACGCGCGACGAACTTCGGCATGGATGTGATCCTCCCCTCACTATGTCCTGCAGAGCCTAGGACGTATCGGCTTTCGCTCCCCGCTGGAAGGGAAGAAGACAATCGGCTGCCCCGGCACCACCCAATCCTCCCCCGCCAGGGGGAGGTGGCAGGCGTAGCCTGACGGAGGGGGAGGTAAGCGACCAACTATCGGCGTGCTTCCGCCCCCTCCGACGCCTTCGGCGCCACCTCCCCCTGGCGGGGGAGGATTGGGGCCAAACTACCCGCCGGCATCCTCAAGCCACCGCGCCCTCGCCCGTCGGGCCGACCATCGCTTCCTCGCCACGCGAATAGATGCCCGTCAGCAGCCCGGCGGCGAGCACGCGCCCTGCCATCGCCTTGAGCAGCGCGCCGCGTCCCGGCGAATCCGCCACGTCCGGGCCCGGGCCGAGCGCAAAGAGCTGGAAGGCATAATGGTGCGGGCCGTGGCCGGTCGGCGGATCGGGCGGCAGCCAGCCTTCGCCGAGGTACGAATTGCGCCCCACGTCGCTGCCGCTGATTTCGCCGGCGCCGTCGGGCCGGATCGCGCCTTCGGGCAACTCACCATCGTGCGGCGGCAGGTTCCACACCAGCGCATGGACCAGCGGCTGCGGCGTCGGCGCGTCGGGATCCTCGACGATCAGCGCGATGCGCTCGGTCCCCTCGGGCACGCCGGTCCAGAACAGCGGCGGCGACACGCCATCACCGTCCGCGGTGAAGCGTTCGGGCATGCGTGCACCATTTGCAAAGGCCGGACTGGCAATATGCAAAGCTTCGAAGGCGCCGAGCTCGGGATGCGCGATCGCCAGCTTGTCGGCGCCGGCGCGCAGCCCCTTGAGCGCGCTCCCCAGCCAGTGCGGGACATGTTCGAGCATCGGCTCCTCCCATGCGGACGGGCCTCGTGCCGCAGTCCGCCAGCACCGGAACCAGCCGGAGCGCGTCTCGTTCCGGCGGCGCGCAGCTTACCCGTTCATTCGCGCCGGTAGTCGATCCGGATGCTCACCCAGGCGCCCACCATCTCGCGCCCGCCCTTGCGCGGCGGCCGCACGCGGAACTGCCACGCCGCCTGGCGCACCGACCCGGCATAGCCCGATCCGCGCGGCGATTCGCCCAGCTCCTGGCAATCCTCGACGCGGTAGCCGGCAACCGTCCGACACGCGATCAGCCCCCAGCCGGGGCCCCGCGCACGCGCCGAGAGATAGCCGGCGAGCTGCGCGTTGGTCGGGCGGGTGTGCCATTCGGCCGCATAGAGCGGCTCGCCATTCGGACCCCGGCCCCCGGCGAGCGGACTGTCGCCCACGCTGGATCCCGCGCCCTCCGCCTCGCGGTTCGACTCGGCAGCCGGGCCCGGCGGCGCCGGCCGCAGCCGGGCGAGATCGGACGCCGCATAGTCGCGGCGCGTCATCGGGATGAAGGGCAGCGGAAGCTCGGGCTGCTCGACGACCGGCGGCGGCGGCTCGACCTTGGGCGGCTCGGGTGGTGCGGGCCGCTCGGCACCGCCGGCGGCGCGCCCGGCCTTGGGCTCGGCAGTGTCGCGCTCGGGCGCAGCCGGAGCATCGTCGCCCTTTACCTCGATCCCGAACACCGTCGGCACCGGCGCTTCCTTCTTGCCGGTCAGCACCGGCGCGAGGAACAGCAGCAGCAACAGCGCGAGCAGCAACTCCACCGCCAGCGCGAGCAGCAACGCCGCACCCCTGCGCCCGAGCGAGAGCCGCCGTCCATCCAGGCTCGAGCGTATCGCCAACCGTCAGCCCCTCCCGAGCACCGCGGACGCGGCGGTCCGAATCCTCGCCCGATGCCCCGGCCTTGGGGCGGCAGCGCGTCCGAAACATGTCCGGAAAATATCGCCCAGAATATAGCCTCGCACCGAAATCGGGTGGCAAAATAGGATTTCGCCTGCTCTACCCTGATCGATGCGAGATCCTTCCACCCTCGGCCATGCGCAGCCTGACTCGCTCCGCGCAAAAACGTGCAAACGAGTCAAGCAGGTCAAGCTGGATCGGCCATTTTTGGCGGAAATCCGTGCTTTTCATTCAACCATCCGGTTGAACGATGGGCAGCCGCAAAGCGGGAGTCAGCCGCACGTTCAACCATCTGGTCGAATATCTCGGGTCTCCGGCGGGCGCCGCGACTCAGGCTGCGGGTTCAGCCTCGGCGTCGAGCCCATAGGCCGTGTGCAGGATGCGCACCGCCAGCTCGGTCTCGTCCTCGTCGATCAGCACCGAGACCTTGATCTCGGAGGTGGTGATCGCCTGGACGTTGATCCCGCGATCGCCCAGCGTCTTGAACATCGTCGCGGCGACGCCCGCATGGCTGCGCATGCCGACGCCGACGATCGAGACCTTGGAGACGCGCGTGTCGTGCCGCACTTCGGCATAGCCGATGCTGTCCTTCTCGCGGTCGAGCACGTCGAGCGCGCGAGCGAGCTCGGCAGTGGGCACGGTGAAGGTCACGTCGGTCGAGCCCGTCGAGTGCGCGATGTTCTGCACGATCATGTCGACGTTGATCGAGGCATCGGCGAGCGGGGTGAAGATCGATGCCACCGCGCCGGGGCGATCGGGCACGTTGGTCAGCGTGACCTTGGCTTCGTTCTTGTCGTGGGCGATGCCCGTGATCAGCTGGCGTTCCATTTCGTCGATCTCCTCCTCGCCCACGATCATCGTTCCGGGCAGGCTGTCCGCACCGGGCCCGTCGATGAACGACGAAAGCACCTGGATGCGGACCTTCTCCTTCATTGCGAGCCCCACCGAGCGCGTCTGGAGCACCTTGGCGCCGACGCTCGCGAGCTCGAGCATTTCTTCATAGGTGACCCGCTTGAGCTTACGCGCCCTGGGCACGATGCGCGGGTCGGTGGTGTAGACGCCGTCGACGTCGGTATAGATGTCGCAGCGGTCGGCCTTCATCGCCGCGGCCATCGCGACTGCGCTGGTGTCCGATCCGCCGCGGCCGAGCGTGGTGATGCGCCCCTGTTCTCCTTCGGCGCCCTCGGCGAGTCCCTGGAAGCCGGGGATCACTGCGACTTCGCCCTTGGCCAGGCTCGCGTCGAGCGCTTTGGTGTCGATGTCCTCGATCCGCGCCGATGCGTGCGCGTCGCTGGTGCGGATCGGCAGCTGCCAGCCGAGCCACGAGCGCGCCGGCACGCCGATCGCCTGGAGCGCGATCGCCAGCAGCCCGCTCGTCACCTGCTCGCCGGATGCGACGACGACGTCATATTCGCGCGTATCGTACAGCGACGATGCCTCGCGGCAGAAGCCCACCAGCCGGTCGGTCTCGCCCGCCATCGCCGAGACGACGACTGCAACCTGGTTGCCCGCATCACGCTCGCGTTTGACGCGCGCCGCGACGTTCCGGATACGCTCGATGCCGGCCATCGAGGTGCCGCCGAACTTCATCACGATGCGTGCCATGGCTGGTTGCTTGTTTCCGGGCCTTGGGGGAGATGGGGCGCCCTGATAGGAGGCACGCATGGCTAGCGCAACCAAAGCAACGATTGACCCCGCCCAAGCTGAGCATTTCGGCAGGCTGGCGAAGGACTGGTGGGATCCCAGGGGTTCCTCGGCGATGCTTCACCGGCTGAACCCCGCCCGGTTGGCCTATGTGCGCGAGGCGGTGGACGCGCATTGGGACGGTGACGGCGCCTCCTTCGCCCCGCTCGCCGGGCGGACCGCGCTCGACGTCGGCTGCGGCGCGGGGCTGCTGACCGAACCGCTCGCCCGGCTCGGCGCGCGCGCGACGGGAATCGACGCCGCTCCCGAGAATATCGGCGCCGCCACTGCCCATGCCGCCGCGATGGGCCTCGACATCGAATATATCGCCGGAGGGATCGAGAATCTGGCCGGGCGCCAGTTCGACCTGGTCGTGTCGATGGAAGTGATCGAGCATGTCGCCAATCCGCCGAGCTTCGTCGCCGGACTGGCCGGCGCGCTCGCGCCCGGGGGGCTGATGATCCTCTCGACTCCCAACCGCACCGCGCTCTCGCGCCTGGCGATGATCACGATCGGCGAAGGCACCGGCGCGATCCCCAGGGGCACGCACGACTGGCAGGCCTTCCTGACCCCCGACGAACTGACCGAGCTGCTTCAAGGCGCGGGGCTCCAGGTCAGCGACCTCCGCGGACTGGGCTTCTCCCCCGCGCGCGGCTTCGTGCTGAGCGACGACACCAGCCTAGATTATCTGGTCACGGCGCGGCGTGCGGGGTCGTGAGCCGGCCTCTTATCCTCCCCCGCCAGGGGGAGGTGTCAGGCGCAGCCTGACGGAGGGGGCGGAAGCACTCGGGTTCGCCGAGAGGGCATCGCCGTCCTCCCCCTCCGTCGCCTTCGGCGCCACCTCCCCCTGGCGGGGGAGGATCAATGGGCACCTCTCACTGCCCCATGTTCAGCACCGCAACCGGGCCGAGGTCGATCACCTGCTTGCCGGTGTTGAGGTGGAAGGCGGCCGAGAGCGCGCCCGCGGCATAGTCCTTGTCGGCCCTGCCCGCCACCTGAAGGAACTGCCATTCGGGTGTGACCTCGAACGGCTGGGTGAAGAGCGCGGTATAGGGCGCGGCGGAAAGCTGGATCTGCGCCCCCGCAATCCTGGCGGTGGCGGCCCCGTCCGCGGGCTTGCTGACCCGGGCATAGAAGGCGAGCACGAGCCGGTCGCCTGCCTTCACCGGCTGGAGCAGCGGCACGTTGACCCCCATGCTCCACGGATCGCCCGTGCCGGTGACCGGCAGCCGCAGCGCCTTGCCGCCCTGGACGGCGCCGTCCTTCACCACCTTGGGCGGCGGCGTGAAGCCATAGGCCTGGAAACTCGCCGGGTTGGTGTTGGTGATCACCTTGTCGGCGAGCGCCTCGTCCGACTGCGTATCCTGCGCCAGCCCCGGAACGGCGAACGCCGCCGGCACCGCCGCGGCGAGCGCGAGCGCGACTCTCAACTGCATGAATCCCCTCCTGTTTTTATGCAGGGGAGACTATGCCGACGGGTGCCGCCGTCAACAGCCTGCGCTCAGAAGAGTCTGCCCCCGTTCGGGACAGGGCGGCTCGGGTGGAACAGCATTACCTTACCGTCGGCATCGGGGAAGCCGAGCGTCAGCACTTCGGACATCACCGGTCCGATCTGGCGCGGCGGGAAGTTGACGACTGCCGCGACCTGCATCCCCGGCAGGTCCTCGAGTGCGTAATTCTCGGTGATCTGCGCCGAGGATCGCTTGCGGCCGATCGCCGGGCCGAAATCGATCAGCAGGCGATAGGCGGGCTTGCGCGCCTCCGGGAAAGGCAGCGCCTCGACGATCGTCCCGACGCGGATGTCGACGCTAAGGAACTGGTCGAAGCCGATGGTCTCGGCGGCGGGGGCGGCGGGATCGTGCGTGACGTGCATGGACAAGCCTCTTCGGGGAACGGGAGCGGCACGATCCCGGTTGATGCCGTACAGTCAAGGAGCAACGAAATGCCTGCCAAATCCGCAGCCCAGCAAAAGGCGGCCGGCGCCGCCCTTTCGGCCAAGCGCGGCGACACACCCAAATCGAAGCTCAAGGGCGCATCGAAGCAGATGGTCGAATCGATGACCGAGAAGGAGCTCGAGGAACTCGCCCACACCAAGCGCAAGGGCAAGAAAGAGCATGTGAGCAAGAATTAGGGTCTGTACCCAATACCCGCAACGGCCGGGATCGCCCGGAGAAATGGGCAGGCAAGGAGCGACGCGCAGCGCGGACCGGTGCGTCCGTGCAAGCGGTGCGACGCAGTCCTGCGCGCTTCTCCGGGCGACCGCGAAGCGGCGGACGGATTTTGGCGCAGGGCAGCGTCGCGAGCCAAGGGTTCCTTGGGGTCACGATGGCACCGCATCGCTCCCTCCTCGTTCCTCCCCCTGCGCCAAAATCCGCTCCGTCACGGCCGTTGCGGGTGTTGGGTACAGACCCTAAGCGCTCATCCGAGTCCTCGATCGGGCGAACGGCCGCAGCGAGCCGGTTGCACGCGATTCGGTCCATGCTAAGGACCGGATATGCCCGCAGTCCGCATCGCCCCCTCGATCCTCTCCGCCGATTTCGCCAGGCTGGGCGAGGAGATCCGCGCGATCGACGCCGCCGGCGCCGACTGGATCCATGTCGACGTGATGGATGGGCATTTCGTGCCCAACATCACCATAGGCCCGGGAGTGATCAAGGCGCTGCGCCCGCACACCGCCAAGCCGTTCGACGTGCATCTGATGATCGCGCCGGTCGACCCGCTGCTCGCCGCCTTCGCCGATGCGGGTGCCGACACGATCTCGGTCCATCCCGAAGCCGGCCCGCACCTCCACCGCACGCTGCAGACGATCAAGGCGCTGGGCAAGCGCGCGGGCGTAGTGCTCAACCCCGCGACTCCGGTCGACGTGGTCGAGCATGTGATGGACCTGGTCGACCTGATCCTGGTGATGAGCGTCAACCCGGGCTTCGGCGGGCAGAAGTTCATCGAGAGCCAGCTCCCCAAGATCACCGAGCTACGCCGCCGCATCGACGCGAGCGGCCGGGCGATCGACCTGGAAGTCGATGGCGGCGTCGATCGCGAGACTGCGCCGCGTGTGATCGCCGCGGGCGCCGACGCGCTGGTCGCCGGCACCGCGACCTTCACCGGCGGCCCCAGCCAATACGCCGCGAACATCGCCGCGCTAAGGCGCGCGTGAACGACACCAGGCCTGGTCCCGGCGCCGACGGGATCGAGGAGGGCAAGCGGCTCATCCGGCTGGCCGGCGGTCACGGGCTGAGCCTGGGCGAGCGGATCGCCGAGTGGCTCCAGCGACTGACCTGGGGCACCCCGCTCCATTCGATGCGCCTCACCGGGCGCTATCCGCTCAAGCTGATCACCGTTCCCGACGATCCCTTCCTCGGCGATGCCGAGCGCGGCAAGGCACTGCTCGAAGGCATGATGCTCTTCCAGGGCGAATTGCGCGAGATCGAGGGGCTCGATTTCGCGCGGCCGGATTGGACGCGGCGCTTCGACGACTATCTCCAGAGCTTCGCCTGGCTGCGCGATCTGTCGAGCGTCGCGCTGCGCGTTCAGGGCGCGCCGATCGCCGAGGCGATCATGCAGCGCTGGATCGCCGTCCATGGCGAGAAGGTGAGCGACGCGGCGTGGCGACCCGATCTGTGGGGCCGCCGCATCCTCTTCTGGATCGCCCACGCGCCGCTGATCCTCTCGTCCACCGACCTGATCTATCGCTCGAGCGTGCTCCATGCGCTCGCGCGCGGCGCCCGGCACCTCGACCGCTCCGCGGAACGTGCACCGGCGGGCGTGGCGCGGATCGCGGCATGGTGCGGCGTGCTCGCGGCGGGGCTGGTGATGCCGGGTGGCGACCCGCGGCGCGCTTTCGGCGAGGCAGGTCTCCGCCGCGCGATCGGTCAGTCGATGTCCGACGACGGCGGCGTCGTCTCGCGCTCGCCCGCCGACCAGTTCGAGGCGATCCAGCTCCTCACCCTGCTGGTCGAAACCTACGACGCCCGCCGGCTGGAGGCACCCGACTTCGTGCTGGCAGCCCGCACCCGCGCGGTGGCGGCGCTGCTCGGCCTTTGCCACGGCGACGGCGGGCTCGGCAGCTGGCAGGGCTCCGCTCCCGTACCGAGTGAAGTGATCGAGCAGGCGATCGAAGCGACCGGCGTGCGCACGCGTCCGCTCAAGCAGGCGCGCGAATGGGGGTATCAGCGGCTCGCTGCCGGCGGTGCTGTGCTGATGATGGACGCCGCGCCGCCGCCGGTGACTCGCGTAGCGGCCACTGGCTGCGCTTCGACGCTTGCATTCGAGCTTTCCGACGGCCCCGACCGGATCATCGTCAATTGCGGCGGCGCGCGCGCGGGATTGCGCCAGCTTCCGCCTGCACTGGTCGAGGGGCTGCGCACCACTGCGGCGCACTCGACGCTGGTGGTCGGCGACAGCAACTCGACTGCGATCCTCCATGACGGCACGCTGGGCCGCGGCGTGGTGGAAGTCGAGCTCGCGCGGCAGGAGACCGAGAACGGCAGCCGGATCGAGGCGAGCCACGACGGCTATGTCCGCCGCTTCGGGCTGCTCCACCGCCGCGTGGTGACGCTGTCGCCCGACGGCCGCGACGTCCGCGGCGAAGACCTGCTGCTGCCCGCCGGCCGGGTGCGGCGCAAGGGCGAGACTCCGTTCGCGGTACGCTTTCACCTCCACCCGCAGATCGAAGTGACGCCCACCGCCGACGGCCAGGCAGCGATCCTGCGCACCCCGCGGGGCAGGCTGTGGCAGTTCCGCTGCAAGGGCGGCGCGCTCGCAGTAGAGGAAAGCGTCTGGATCGACGCACGCGGCCGCGCGCTTCCCTCTCGGCAACTGGTGATGGCCGCTCAGGCGCCCGCGGGCGGCGCAAACATGAGCTGGCTGTTCCACCGGGCCAAATAGGGGCTTGCCCCGGCGCGTCCGATCCGGAAGAGGGCGCGGCCATGGACCAGGTCAAGATCAAGCGCGCACTCCTTTCGGTCTCCGACAAGACCGGCATCGTCGAACTCGGCCAGGCATTGGCCGCGCAAGGAGTCGAGCTCGTCTCGACCGGCGGCACTGCCAAGGCGCTGCGCGATGCGGGGCTCGCGGTGCGCGACATCTCCGATCTCACCGGCTTTCCCGAGATGATGGACGGCCGAGTCAAGACGCTCCACCCCAAGGTGCACGGCGGGCTGCTCGCGGTGCGCGACAACCCCGAGCATGTCGCATCGATGGAAGCACATGGCATCGGCGCGATCGACCTGGTGGTGGTCAACCTCTATCCCTTCGCCCAGACCGTGGCGCGCGGCGCGGGGCGCGAGGAGATCATCGAGAATATCGACATCGGCGGGCCCTCGATGGTCCGCTCGGCCGCCAAGAACCACGAATCGGTCGCGATCCTGACCGATCCTGCCGACTATCCGCTGGTCCACGGCGGCAGCACCACGCTGGAGCAGCGCCGCCGCTTCGCGATGAAGGCCTATCAGGCGACCGCCGCCTATGACGCCGCGATCGCCGGCTGGTTCGCGCACGTCGACCAGGGCGAGCGCTTCCCCGAGAGCGTGAGCGTGCCGATGATCAAGCAGGCCGAGCTGCGCTATGGCGAGAACCCGCACCAGATCGCCGCGCTCTACACCCAGGCCGCGGGCGGGGTGAACGGCATCGCTCAGGCGAAGCAGGTGCAGGGCAAGGAGCTCAGCTACAACAACTACAACGACGCCGATGCGGCGCTGGAGCTGGTCAGCGAATTCCGCGACGGCCCGCCGACGGTGGTGATCGTCAAGCACGCCAATCCGTGCGGAGTCGCTTCGGCCGATACGCTGATCGAGGCGTATCAGGCGGCCTTCGCCTGCGACACGGTATCGGCGTTCGGCGGGATCATCGCCGTCAACCGGCCGCTCGACGGCCCGACCGCAGAAGCGATCTCGGGCATCTTCACCGAAGTCGTCGCGGCGCCCGACGCCGATGAAGCGGCGCGCGAAGTGTTCGCACGCAAGAAGAACCTGCGGCTGCTGCTCACCGGCGAGCTGCCCGACCCGGCACGGCGCGGCCGCGCGATGAAGTCGATCGCGGGCGGCTTCCTGATCCAGTCGCGCGACAACGGCATGATCACGCGCGAAGACCTCAAGATCGTCACCCGGCGCGCGCCGACCGAGCAGGAGCTCACCGACTGCCTGTTTGCCTGGACGGTGGCCAAGCACGTCAAGTCCAACGCGATCGTCTACGCCAGGGGCGGTAGCACCGCAGGCATCGGCGCGGGCCAGATGAACCGGCTGGAAAGCGCGCGGATCGCGGCGTGGAAAGCCAAGGATGCCGCCGACAAGGCGGGCTGGGCCGAGCCGCGGACTATCGGCAGCGCAGTCGCCTCCGACGCCTTCTTCCCCTTCGCCGACGGGCTGCTCGCAGCCGTCGAGGCGGGCGCGACCGCAGTGATCCAGCCGGGCGGTTCGATCCGCGACGAGGAAGTCATCGCCGCTGCCGACGCGGCCGGGCTGGCGATGGTCTTCACCGGAATGCGCCACTTCCGGCACTGATCTGCCTTTCGGGGCGCGCCCGCCTGTCCCGTTCGCCCTGAGCCTGTCGAAGGGCGGTTCTCCACTTGCCGGTGCTCGCCTGAGCACGCCCTTCGACAAGCTCAGGGCGAACGGAAGGAATCGACCGCAGGCCGGATTCGCAATAGAATAGCGCTTCCGCGTGACTGGCGACTGGATGGAGCGCCATCGGGAAGCGCGGATCGCGAAGCTGCATCGCCTGGGCGCACCCCGTCGATCCCGGAGGACCGTCATGCCCGAACTCGCGCCGCTCCATATTGCCTTCCTGCTCTATCCGAACGTCACCCAGCTGGACCTGACCGGCCCTGCGCAAGTGCTCTCGCGGCTCGGCAATGCGAAGCTCGACCTCGTCGCCCGCACGCGCGACCCGGTGCCAACCGATGCGCAGTTCGCACTGACGCCCACTGCCACCTTCAGTGAGGTGACGCGCACCGACATCCTCTGCGTGCCCGGCGGATTCGGCACCGTGGCGGCAATGGAGGACGAAGCGACGCTCGCCTGGCTGCAGCAGGTGGCGGCGAGCGCCCAATGGGTGACCAGCGTGTGCACCGGATCGCTGCTGCTCGCCGCCGCGGGACTGCTCGACGGTTATCGCGCCGCCTGCCACTGGGCTTCGCGCGACCAGCTCGCATGGTTCGGCGCCGAACCGGTGGCCGAGCGCGTGGTGTTCGATCGCAACCGAGTGACCGGCGGCGGAGTGACCGCGGGAATCGACTTCGCGCTGGCGCTCACCGCAGCGATCCGCGGCGAGGAGCATGCGCGCTTCGTCCAGCTGAGCCTCGAGTACGATCCGGCCCCGCCCTTCGACAGCGGCTCGCCCGAGCACGCCGACCCGGAGACGCTCGCGCGCTACCATGCGATGGTCGATCGCTTCGCGCCCGGCCGTGCGGAAAAGGTGCGCGCGATAGCCGCGGCGCGCGGCTTCGACTGAGTTGCGCGCGTCAGGCGATTGCCTTCGCCGCGCCCTTCAGGTCTTCGACGAAAGCGGCGAATTCCTCCTCGGCGCGGCTCCTGTCGGGCATGCGCAGCAGGAAGCTGGGGTGGATCGTCACCCAGCCAAGCCCACCCTCCGCGAGATCGAGCGCGTGGCCGCGAGTCGCGGTGATCGTCACGGCCTTGCTCAGCATCTGGCGCGCCGCGGTGGCCCCCAGCGCGACCGTCATAGGCGGGCGGATGAGTTCGCGCTCGTGCGTGTACCACCAGCGGCATGCCGAGATTTCGCCTGCATTGGGTTTCGAATGGATCCGCCGCTTGCCGCGCCGCTCGAATTTGAAGTGCTTGACCGCATTGGTGACATAGACCGAGGCGCGGTCGATCCCGGCGGCGGCGATCGCGCGATCGAACATCTGCCCCGCCGGGCCGACGAACGGGCGGCCGGCAAGGTCCTCCTGGTCGCCGGGCTGTTCGCCGACGAAGACCATGCGCGCATCGACCGGCCCTTCGCCGAACACGGTCTGGGTGCCGCATTTGTAGAGATCGCAGCGGGTACAGTCCCGCGCCTCGTCGCGCAGTGCCTGCCATGCCGCCGCGATATTGCCGCCCGAGCTCCCTCGCGCCATCTGCCGTCTCCTCGCAGAGCCCAACGCAGACGCGCGCCCAGCTTTCCCGCCGATCAGTGGAGCCCGTAATGATCGGCGACCCGATCGAGCGCGAAGCCGAGCACCAGCTTCCCGGCTCGGCTCGGCCAGCCGAGCGCCTTTTCGGCGACGGTGAGCCCTTCGCCCGCGCAGACGACGCGCCACAGCACATCGTCCAGCCCCGGCCCCGCTGCGCCGATCGCGGCGTGGAAGCGGCGCTTGGCGGATATCTGCGCCAGCGTCGGATCGAGCGCTTCGGGTGGGCCCTGCCGACCCTTGGCAGCCGGCGCTGGATCCCAGCGCATCGTCACGCGCGGGCCCAGCGCTGCGGTCTCATAATCGGTGCGCAGCCGCTCCCCCGCCTCGAACTGGCGGGGACTGACATGACCCCGCGCGCGCAGCCAGGAGAGCGGCGATTCGGCAAGATTCACCGTCACGCTGCGGCCGCCGGCTGGCCCGCCGGTATTGGGATCGATGACGCGTTCAACGAGCTGGCGCATTTTTGATCTCCTTTTGTTCACACGACTCGCTCTTGCCACAGCGGCTCAACTGTAGGAAAGAGGAAAACCGATTTGGTTCACCGGGAGGCACGCGATGATCACGGCGATCCGGGAAGTGCGGCGCGCGAAGGGGCTCACGCTTGAGGAAGTCGCGCAGCGCTGCGTACCCCCCACCACCGCGCAGACGATCGGTCGGCTCGAGACGGGCACGCGTACCGTGTCGGTCGGCTGGCTCAACCGGATCGCAGCGGCGCTGGAGGTGGATACCTCCGACCTCGTCCGCCTGCCCGAACGCCCCGAGATCGCAGTCGCCGCTGTTCTCGACGCGAGCGGCGCGCAGGCCCCGCGCCGCGCCGCGGCGGTGGTGCCGCCCCGCGCAGAGCCCGAGCTGGTGGCAGTTACGGTGAGCGGCGGGATCGGCGACTATCGCACCGGCGACGAGATCTGGTGCCGGCGGATCGCGCCGCAGGACTTCGCCCAGGCGCTCAACCGCGACGTGCTGGTGCCGCGTCCGGCCGGACGCTTCCTGTTCGCCCGGCTGATCGGGCGCGAGGCGCTGGCGGGCGAGGACATCCCTGGCAAGCTCCACCTGCTGCCGCTCGGCGCAGGCTCGCGCCAGCAAGTGGTGACCGATCCGCCGTGGATCGCCTTTGCCGTGCGGCTGGTGCGGGCACTCTAGAAAGGGCGCCGCGCGCCGTCAGACCGAGCCAAGCCTTGCCCCTTGCTCCGCGCCGACAACAGGCGCAGTCTCCCCGTCAGAAAAGGGGCGCGCAGGAGGGGAAATGCGATGAAATGGCTGGTTGCAGCAGCGGCGACGCTTGCCTTGGCAACGCCGGCGCTGGCCGAGGACTGGGACTTCATGCTCACCAACAACGCCGGCAAGACGATCACGACGATCGAGCTTGCGCCGGCGGGCAGCGGCACCTGGCAGCCCAACAAGGTGGATGCCGAGATGCGCAAGGACGCGACGATAAAGAACGGCGCCAAGACCACGATCCATTTCGACAAGGGCAGTGGCTGCAAATACGACCTCAAGGGCACGTTCGAGGACGGCACGAGCGCAGTGTGGAGCGGCTTCGACGTGTGCGCCAACTCGTACATCACGCTCACGTTGGCGAACGGCAAGCCGAGCTTCAAGGCGCAGTGAGGCCGACATCGGCGACCGATCAACGGCAACGCGCGATCGTGAAGCCGATACAAGCCCGGGCCGTCTTGTTGTGCGCAAAGACCGATACGCCATGCATGGGCGACAGCCATGGCGATGGCGACCCCAAGCCGTGCCGGTCATAGCCAAGGGATGGAGCTAGCGACGCCCCTCGGGCCCGACGCTGACTTCAGGATGACAACCGCCAGGGAACCGCTTGCTTCAACCGGGTGGAGCAAACTCCAGGAGGCGAGACGACTGCCCGCTTATTCGGGCACGTACACGAGATCGCCGCTCGGCAGTCGATAGGTCACGCCGGCCTTCACACCACCACCCTGCCCCATCTGCTCCGATGCCGTGTAGCGTTCCAGCTTCTCCCCGTCCTTGATCGTGATCGTCATGTCCTTTGCGCCCGGGTTCTCCACGACCACGACTCGCTTGGATTGAAAGGGGTTGAGCGGATTTCGGACGATCAGGACCATCAGCACCGCGGTGATCACCAGGAACAGGTCGACCAGATTGACCACCGACAAGATCGGATCGTCGCCCTCGTCGTCTTCGATGAACCGCATCAGACCGCTCCCGTCTCGATCGCGCGCAGCTCCTCGAGCAACCATCGGCGACGGATCGTGTAGACGAAGAAGGTGATCGAGGCCGCGACCAGCGCCAGGACTACCGAGGAGAAGGCGACGACGAGGTTCTCTCCCACCGCCTGCCCATTGTTGCTGCCTAACGCGAGCAGGGCCGGCCCCATCGGGATCATCGTTGCAACCAGTCCCAGCATCGGCGCGGCCCGCGAAACGATCCGAAGCCACTCCAGCCGACGCAGCACCACGAGCTCCAGATCGTCGACAGCGCAGCCGGTGCGCCGCTGATGCGCAAGCAGCCGCGATGCGCGCTGACCGCGGAAGCGCTGCATCGCTTCGACGGCGAAGCTGCCGAGACTGGCTGCCGCATAGGCCAGCGCCGCAAGTATCAGCACCATGACGGGGACAAGGAAAAGGCGCGACACGTCATACAGTGTCGCCTCTAGCGCAGGCATAATATCATCCTCTGGGGTAAGCGATGGCCCGGCCGGTCCGCCACTCGCGAGCGGCGCCGAACAGGAACAGGAGCAGCAGGGCCAGCAGCATGGGCACGACATTCTGCGTTCGCAGCGCCGGTGGCGGTGGCGGCACCACGCGCTTCAGCACAATTCCTTGCGGTGCCGGCCCTTGCCGTGCCGGAGCAATGGCCGCGGAGCGCCGCGCGGCCGGTGCAGCTGTGGCCGCCGACGCCATAGCGGGTGCTGCGCGCGTTCCGAAGCCCTGCTGGTC
The DNA here is from genome assembly GCF_051400635.1 of Sphingomonas radicis. NCBI lineage: Bacteria > Pseudomonadati > Pseudomonadota > Alphaproteobacteria > Sphingomonadales > Sphingomonadaceae > Sphingomonas > Sphingomonas radicis. The sequence goes on along the minus strand of NZ_JBLFFG010000001.1, from coordinate 931,028 downwards.
CGCTGCGCGCTCCCGCGCAGCGCCGGGCGCGCCGGCGGCCGAGAGCTCTGCCCGTTTCGCCGCCAGAGACCGGCGGGTGATCTCGTCCGCCTTCCAATAGCCGCGCGCGATCGCCTCGATCATCCGGTCCACGATCCGCGCCTGCGCGGTGGGGTGGACTTCCGCGAAGAAACGATCGAGGCCGAGATTTCGAACGTCGCGTATATAGGTGTCGTGCATGGCCTGCCACTGATCCTCGCGCACGCTCGCCGGATCGGTCACCTGCCAACCCCATAGGTTGTTGACGATGCCCAGGATCGCATTGGCCCCGGCATAGCCCTCTGCCTGCATCGCGCCGATCCACTGCGGATTGAGATAGCGGCCGCGCAGCTCGTTCGACAGGAATGCGCCGGTGGTCGCCACCTTGCTCTCTGCGCCGCGCAGATCTGCGACATAGAGGTCGGGCGTCTTCCCCGTCAGGCTCCGCACGGCGAGCGAAAGTCCGCCAAGATATTCGAAAGGGTGATCGGTCGAGAGCAACCCATGGAGATTGGAAGAACGCGAGAGCACCGCCGCATCCACCCCGCGCAGCTGTTCGGCGAACAGGTTTTCCCCTCGCGTGGCGGTACCCCATTCGCGCGCGCCATAGGCGTATTGCAGCCGCTGAAGGAAGGGATCGGCGAGTTCGGTCTCCGCCTTCCAGTCCTTTGAGCTGGTCACCTGTTCGGGCAGACCGCTGCCGTAATCGCCTGGCGCGTTGCTGAAGATGCGCAAGCGCGAAAGTGCCTCCGCACGTTCACGGACCATCCCGCGCGCAATCAGCTGCGTTTCGAGTGCTCGCGCGTTGGCTGCCGGGCCCGATGTTTCATCGAGCGCTGCCAGCCGGTCGATGCCCTCCGCGAGCTTGCGCATGAAACCGTCGAACTGGTCGCGATAGACGCTGCTCGCCTGCACCACGACATCGATGCGGGGACGACCCAGCTCGGCCAGTGGGACGATCTCGAGCCGCTCGAGCCGATCTCCCCGTCCCCACACCGGCCGCAGCCCCAAGGCGTGGAGGATCTGCGCCTCAGCCACGCCGAGTTGGCGGATCGTCTCACCCGAGAACATGACAAAGGCCAGCTTTTCAGGGGCCCTGCCGTGGTGCTTCGCCCGGTATGTAGCCACGAGCTGGTCGAGCATGATGCCGCCTTGCGCGTAAGCGGCCCTGGTCGGCACCTTGTCGGCCTCGAACGCGAAAAGATTGCGCCCGCTCACGATATCGGGATTGCGCACCGGGTCGCCGCCGGCGCCGGGCAGCACGAAGCCCCCGGCCAGGCCTGTGAGCAGTGCCTCCGTTTCTCCAGTGTCGGCCAGCCGCTTGTCCAGCACCGCCGCGCGCTCGATCTGCGCGCGAAGCGCGGGGTTTTCGGTATCGCTGATGTTACCGCCCTCGCGCAGATAGGCCGTCAGGGTGCGGAACGGCTGGCCGGCCCGAATGGCATCAAGATCTTCGGCGAACGCTTCGGCGGGATCGAGCCCGAGCGCCTTGAGATAATCGGGCCCGAGCTGCTGCATCACGGTCGTCAGCCGGTGCGCGGCCGACGCCGGTTCTCCGAAGCTGTGCAGCCCGAGCGGGATGCTCATACGGGCGACCTCGTGCAGATGGTCGTGCAGCGCCGCGTAGAAGGACGGGAAGTTCCGCTCCGCGGCCGCCGCATCCCAGCCGATATCGCGGTCGAGCTTCGCCGCCGCGGCCTTTGCCCGAATGTCGGCTGCCACGCGGGCGCGAACACCGCCGTCTTCGAGCTGCGCATATTCGTGGATCAACGCATGCAGGTCACGCAACTCGTCGTACAGCCCGGACGGGCCGAATGCCGGCGTCTGATGACTGATCGTGACTGCCCTGCCGCGCCGGCGCGCCTGGATCGCCTCGGCGACATTGTCCTGGATATAGGGATAGAAAACCGGCACGTCGCCGACGAGCACGAAGGGATAGTCGCTCGCCCAGAGTCCTCGGTTCTTGCCGGGCGTCCACTCCTGGGTCCCGTGCGTGCCGAAGTGCACGATCGCGTCGGCCTGGTTTCGTACCCACAGATAGGCCGCCAGATAGATGTGATCGGGCGGCATCTTCTGGTCATGGTAGCTCTTGCCCGGATCGCCGCCGCGCGGTGGCTGAGGCAGGATCGCGAGGCGGCCGGCCATCAGCCGGGGAATGACGAAGGCGCCGTTGCGCAGCCAGCGGCTGTCCTCCGGGCTTCCCCAGCGCGCCACGATCTCGTCGCGTCGCACCGGCGTCAGGCTATTCAGCCATGCCCGATAGTCGGCCAGCGGCAATGCCGCCGCCAGACCTTGCTCGCGCAGGCTGTCCAGCGTCTCCGGTCTGTAATAGCCGCCGAGCATCGCCTGCGCATCGGCGATGAAGCGCTTCTCTTCCTGCGGAGTGACGCGGTAGCCCGCCTTCGCCATCTCTGCGGTCAGCCTGGCGATGCTCCTGGGAAGGTTGAGGTTGGAGGCGGCCAGGTTCTTCTCGCCCGCCGGATAGTTCCAGAAGAACAGCGCCACGTTCTTCTCCGCGGCGGGTTTTGTCCGCAGCACCGCGAGCCGTTGCAGCTTGGCCGCCAGCAGCGCCACTTGCTCCGGGATCGGCACCGCACGCCCCTTCTCGACCGCACTCACGACCAGCGGGTCCGAGATGCCCCAGCTTTCCGGTACGCTGAGCGCCACCGCCGCGCTCTGCGGCGAGATGCCCGAACTGTCAGTGCGCCACCCGGCGAGGTCGTTGGTACGATCGGCCACTGCCTGCAGCACCGGGATGCCAAGCGCCGCAAACTCGGCGCGGCGCGCATCGGCATTCTGCATATGGGTCATGTTGACCAGCGCCACCGCGTCCAGCGGCGCGACAACTTTGGTGAGCGCCTCCGGGTCGGCTTCGTCGTACCAGAAGGGCGCGGCGAGCAATTCCTTGTCCTCGATGGCAGCGACAACCGCATCGAGGGTGTCGGTCTGCATGTCGCGGATCAGGCCCTCGGACATCGCGATCGCGACCACCGGCCGCCGCTGCTTCCCTTCGGACCTCGCCCAGCCCGCGAACGCTGCCGCATCGGGGAAAGGAGCGGAGGCCCGCGGATGATAGAGGCCGCTGGCTCCCAGTCGAGTGGGCAGGGGGAGCGCATCCAGACTTCTTCCCCGCAGCGCGAGCGGTACAGCGCTGGTGAAGGCGCGCAGGTTCGCGACACCCCCGCCGCCATAATAGCCGATCAATCGCCGTGCGGCCGCCTGATCCAGGCCGTCCGCCCGCGGCGCCCCCCCGCCCACCGCGATCCACGGCACCGGGAGCGCATCGCCGATACCCCCTACCGCCCGATCGATTGAAGCCATATCGCCCGGACGCGGCCCGTCGAATATGAGAAGATCAGCGCCACGCACCAACGCATCAGGCTCGGCCCTATCTTCGACATAGCGCCATTCGAGCCGATAGCCCGCGTCACGCGCCCAGCCCGCCAGCCGCTCGAACTTGGCCGGCAGGGTGAAACGCGTGGCGATGACGCGAACTGTCGGCGCACGGTCGGGCTGCGACTCGGTTGCCGCCAGGCCGAAGACAAGCGCCAGAAGCAGGAGGAGCAGCCGGTGCACGGTCAGAAGTTCGCGCCCATCCCGACGAAGAAGATACGACCGGGCTCGGCAAAGCTGTAAAGCGCCGAGGTTTCCGCCAGCCGTTGCTTGAACAAATTGTCGATCCCCGCCTTAAGCGTCAGCCGCTCGGTGAGATCGTGGCTGACGTCCACCGACCAGAGGCTATAGTCGTCGAGGCGGACCGGCACGTCTGTCTGATAGATCGTCTGCTGACCGACATAGCGCCCGCGCAGGTTGACCTCCGTCGTGTCGATCGGCTGCCAAGCCAGCTTCAGGCTGGCAGCGTGGTTCGGCCGTTCCGCCAGCTCGCGATCGGCGGCAAGGTCCCTGGGCTCGACATAGGTGTAGCTGGCGGCCAGCGACACCGTCGGGACGGGCGTGACCTGTCCCGAGATCTCGACGCCGCGCACCCGCGCTTCGTCCACATTGACATAGGCCCGGCGCTCGCGGCCGCGGATGCCGCAGAACTCGACGCAGGTCGTCTGCACCAGCCCCTCGAGGTCGTTCTGGAACAAGGTGGCGCCCAGGTTCCAATCGCGCCCGTAATAGGCGCCGCCAAACTCGAAGGCGGTATTGGTCTCCGGCTCGAGGTCGGGATTGCCGGTGATGATGAACCGGCCGCCGGCCGCGACGGTGATGTAGCCGAGCGACAGCTGCTTCAAGCTCGGCGCCTTGAACGCCCGCCCCACACCACCGCGCAGCCGCAATCCCTTCACCGGCTCGACGATCAGATAGGCGCGCGGCGAGGTTTCCCATCCATAGTTCGGATGATGGTCGAAACGGCTGCCGAGCGTCAGCGACACACCATCGCGGATCGACCATTCGTCCTGCACGAACAGCGCTGCGTGGTTGACGCCTGCCTCACCCTCGCTGTTGACCGTGGCATCCCGCAGCTTCTCGTGCCGATGCTCGGCACCAGCGGTCAGCCGGTTGCCCGCGAACAGGTTCACCGTGACGCGGCCGTCGAACACCGTGTCGGTCGCCTTCGTCGGCTGCGTGGGGGTCTGGTTCTGGTCGCGCTCGTTCACGCGCTCCAGCACCGAACGATAGGCACGCGCCTGCACCTCACCCCAGCCGAATTGGCCCGTATAGCTTCCGTGCGTCTGAGCGCGGGTGATATGGTCCTGATATTCATAGTAGATCGGCCGGGCGCCGGTCGTGATGGTATCGCGCGCACGATCGTCGTCGCTGGCTGCCTGCCCGATCTCGATGCGATGTCCCTCTGCCGGCTCCCACCAGCCGATGATGCTGCCGCTGATCGCCTCGCGCGCTTCCAGTTCGCTCTGCTTCGAATCGAGCAGGCTCTGCGTGCGATTGCGGACGCGGTATTCGCCCCAGACGACCAGACCGGCGCGCTCGGAGATCGGCCCGCCCACCAGCGCTGCAATCTGGGCGTTGTCGCCGCCGCTGCCGTCGCGAAGGCCGAGCATAGCCAGCCCGCTCGCCTCCAGCCGCTCTTCGGGGCGACGCGTGATGACGTTGACGACACCCGCCAGCGCCTCCGAACCATAGAGCGCCGAAAGCGGGCCGCGCACCACTTCGATCCGGTCAATGGCGATGCTCGGCACCCAGCCGAGATCGAAATCGGCATGCGCCATATTGGCAGCAGCATCGTTGATGCGCCGGCCATCCACCAGCGTCAGCAGATGCTCGTTGGACATGCCGCGGATCGAGATTCCGCGGCGAGTCATCCCGATGCCGTTGATCACGATGCCCGGCTCGTTCTCCAGCGCTTCGGCCAAATCTTGCACAGGCCTGCGCCGGAGCTCGGTCCCGGTCACGACCGACATGGTAGCCGGCGCATCGGCGATCTGCTGTTCGGTACGGGTGGCGGTGACGACGACTTCGTCGCCTCGCGCCGCAGCTTCGCGCTCCACGCGGGCGCGCTGCGCCTCTTGGCTCTCGGAGGCCCTTTCCTCGGCCTGCGCAGGGGCGCTCAGAGCAGCAGAGAAACAGGAAACCAGCAGAACCGCACGACGCCGCATCGGCATTAGCCCCAAAGATGATGTGAGATGCGCCGCCCTCCCCGCCGCGCAGATGCGACTGTCTAGGCAGGCTCGCATCCCAATGCAATGGTATATCGTCTCACGTTCTACACTTCGCGATTATCTAACCTTCTAGCCAGCGCCGTCAGCCTCCGGTGCCTCCTCGGCTCGGAAAGCGGGTGCCCGCGCGAAATCTTCCTTTCCGAACGGGCGGTCGAGGAAGAGATAGCCATAGTAGAACTCGCGCAACTCTCGATGATACGCTCGAATGCGGTCCTGATAGGCGAGCTGCGCCTGAAGGTCGGTTGCAGCCAGTCGTGTCAGCAGTGCCTGCACGCCGACGGAGGGAAGGACCCAGCCGAGCGCCCGGCCAGCCGCATCGCGCCTCTCCAGCCCGGAGCGATAGGCGCGCACCTTGTCCGCGACGCTTTCGTCACCGACCTGGTGAAAGGCAAAATACCATTTGTAGTGAAACTCGGGCGTCAGCGGTGGCGAGCCCGCCCAGTGGGGATGGCTGGCGTAGAAGCGCCGCATCGTCTCTTCGCGCGGGATCTCCCAGGCGCCGTTGACCCGCTCGCGCTGGGCAAGGGCAATCTCTGCCCCTTGGGCGACCGGGATCGCGCGATTGATCACGACATTGGAGAGGGTCGGCAGCACCAGCACGAGCACCAACCAGCACGCGGCCAGCGCGGCCGCGTTCGCCACCGCGCTCCACCGCAGCCGTTCTACCAGCGCGGCGAGCGCTATCCAGAAAAGAAGATAGCCTGCGATCACCGCGAGTACGATCAGGATCGAAGCACCGTCCACCGCGGAGGCTGTCGCCGCCACCGTAAAGGGCAGCGCGAGCGCGGCCCAGAGCAGCACGAAACGCAGCAAGCGGCGACGCATCATCAACGCCGCGCCGCCGCGCGGCAGTGCATCCAGCGTGCGCAGCCGCCCCGCCTCCCGCTCACCTGAGACAAGGTCGTGGAACAGGGCGATCACGAATAGCGGGGCCAGGAACACCAGCACGAAGGCGAAATCGAAGCGGCCCGGCAGCGCCAGCTCCGGATTGAACGTGTCACCATCATAGATCTGAGCTTCGAGGCCGAGCGCCCGGACGCGCAGAATATAGGGCGAAACATCGCGCATCCCCAGTGCGGCGAACGCAAGAGGCGTGGGCGGGTCCCAAGTCGGATGGAAGCTGTAATAGCCCGCGCTTCCGGCGTCCTTGCTGCGGTCGACATATTCGGCGACGGCAGCAATATCCTCGGCCTGCGCGGCAGGAATGGCTGCGATCGCGGCGCGCTGATGCGCCACCTCAGCCAGCCCCGCCGTGATTGCAGCCGCGCTCAGCCCCGCGAGCAGTGCGAGCGCAACCACGCTCAGCCGCGCGCGCAACAGCAGGCGCAGCTCGTGCATCCACAGCGTCATCAGCGTGCTCCCAGCCGGCGGGTGGTACGCGCAAGCAGCAGCGACGCGACCACAAACCAGGCGAGCACCGTGGCGAGCCCGGGCAGCGCACCTGCCGCGAGCTGCGCGCCGGAGGGTCCTCTATAAGCAAAGTCGGGCATCTTCCCCCAATTGCTTGCCGACACTCGCTTTCGCCGGTCGGCACCAGCACCTTCCGCGGTGTCGTCGCGATAGCTCACCGCCTCGGCTTGAAGGCGGTTCAGGCGCTGGACCAAAGCGTAGCGATACGCTTCCGCCTGATCGAGGAAGCGGCGATGGCCTTCGAAGTCGGTGCCGGCGGCGGCCATCGAGAGCGAGCGGAGCGCGATCGCCGGGCTCAAGATTCCCGCTGCCTCCACCATGGCGTTCTGCGCCTTCTGCGCGCCGTAGCTCTCGCCCGCATAGCGGTTGAACAGCTCGGAAGTCAGGCGCTCTCCTTCCATGCTGACCACGCCTTTGTAATTGACCGGCAGATCCTCGATCCGGGTCACGCCGTAGCGACGCAGGACCGACTGCTTGAAGGCAGCGAAATGCGGATCGTCGGGATTGTGGCTGTCGCCCATTTGCCGCAGATCGCGGGCGATCGCGACGTCCGTCTGGAGCCGGTTCTGGAGCGGTACTATCGTGCCCGCTACGTCCGGCATCACGCGCGGCAGCAGCACAACGGCGACTGCCCATAGCGCGATCAGGGCAAGCAGCGCATCGCGGCTGCGGCGCGCGAGCGTCGAGACGAGCACAATCAGCACCACCCAGAGTGCCAGGTAAGCCGCATAGCCGAACACGATCACTGCCATCGGCAGCGCAAGGGCGCCGGGTTGTCCCGCGATGGCGATAAAGCCGATCATTGCGGGCAAGGCCGTCAGCAGTGCCACGACGCCGAGCGCCAGCAGCTTGCCGCGGACCACTTCGCTGCGCGAGGCACCCTGCAGCATCAGCAGCCGAAGCGTGCCGCGCTCCGTCTCGCGGGCTATCCCGCCATAGCCGAGGAAAATCAGCAGCAGCGGCGCCACGACTTGCAGCACGAAGGCGGGGGTCAGCTGGCCGAAGCGTACGAGCAGCGAACTCTGCCGCACGTCACCAAAGTTGGCGGTGTTCTGACGGTGGCCTTCCAGGAACATGCTGTTGCCGGTGAAGGCATCCACACCAGGATCGAAGGCCGCGAGCGGCCCCAGCGGCCGGAAGATGAAGTGCCCATAGTGAACAACGCGGTGCGGATGCCGGTCCGGTTGCCCATCGAACGCGACCTCCGCGGCATGCTGGTGCCGGGCGCGCAGCTCCGCGATACCGCGCTGATGGGACCAGGAGCTGAGTACGGCGACGAGCGTCAGGAGAAGCAGAAGCGCAAAGGCAATCACTGCGACCCGGTTGCGCACCATCAGGCGCAGCTCGTCGCGCGCAACGAGGCGGATGGGAGTCATGCGGCGAGCGGCTCCGCGGCGCTGGCGAAGCGCGCGTGAAGGGCCCGCACGTCGAAACGGTCGGCGCCGCTGGCCTCCACCACCTCGACGATCTTGCCCGCCTCAAGGAAGCAGATGCGATCGGCGACATCTGCGGCCGACAGCAAGTCATGCGTCACCATCAGCACCGCCGTGCCGCGATCGCGCACGGAGCGCACCAGCGCATTGAAATCCGCAGTGGCGCGCGGGTCGAGACCGGAGGTCGGCTCGTCGAGCAAGAGGACCGGCACCTGACGCAGCAGCGCGACGGCGATCGCCACCTTCTGCCGCATGCCCTTCGAGAAACCGCCGAGCCGCTGGTCCCATGCCCGCTCCTGGAGCCCCGCGGCGGCGAGTGCGTCCGTGATCTCCGGCCGCGCCTTGCGCTCATCGGAAAGGGCGAGCAGATAATCGGCGTTCTCGACCGCACTCAAATGCTCATAGAGCGCAACGTTCTCCGGTAGGTACGCGATGCACCGCCGCGCCAGGTCGGGATCGACGCTGGGGTCGGTACCGGCCACGAGGATCGAGCCGGACTGCGCGCGCACGAACCCCAGCAGGACGGCCAAGGTCGTCGACTTGCCCGCACCATTTCCGCCGAGCAGGGCGGTGATGCTTCCGGCCGGAACGGACAAGGAGAGACCATCGAGAACGCGATGATCGCCATAGACGATCGTTAGTGCTTCGATTGAAATCGGCATCCGGACGTCGGCTGGCATGATACTCGTCCCCAGGTGAACGCCGACCGTCTGGCCATCCACGACCACGCAGTCAATAGATATGTTACATCATATCTGTCGTTGTGGCACTCAGCTGCCCGGTGATCTGCCGCGCAGGCGCCATTGCACCGTTCTGCGAAGCGGAATGTCGCCTGTCGGTCAGCCTCGCGCGACCCGCAGTAAATGATATTCTATCACATTGCGCTCTCGCCAACGTGCCGCTAGCCATGCGGCCATGCCAATAGATCTCGCCAGAGGTGCATTCGCCCTCGCCGCACCTTTGCTCCTCACCGCCACCACCGCCGTCGCGCAGCAGAATCGCGAGGCGCCGCTCCCCCCGACCCTGCCCTGGTCGGGCGCGAGCGAGCGGCTGATCGTGCCGCCGACCGATCCCTGGATCACGCCCGCGGAGCGGATGGGGTTCGCCGACACGCCCGACTATGCGGAGACCCGCGCGTGGCTGGACCGGCTGGTGTCCGCGTCTCCGCTGCTGTCGATCGAGTCGTTCGGCAAGACGGGCCAGGGCCGCGAGCTCTATTTCGTGCGTGCCAGCAAAGGCGGAAGCGGCAAGCCGGTGCTGCTCGTCCAGGCCGGCATTCATTCGGGCGAGATCGACGGCAAGGACGCCGGATTGATGCTGCTGCGCGATATCGCGCTCAGGGGAAAGGATCACCTGCTCGATCGCGCCGATCTCGTCTTCGTACCGGTCTTCAATGCCGATGGCCATGAGCGGGCATCCCCGTTCAATCGCCCGAATCAGCGCGGGCCACGCTCGCAGGGATGGCGGACCAACGCGCAGAACCTCAATCTCAATCGGGATTATCTCAAGGCCGACAGCCCCGAGATACGCGCGATGCTGGGGCTGATCGAGCGACTCGATCCCGCGCTCTATCTCGACCTGCACGTGACCGACGGCACCGATCATCAGTACGATATCACCTACGCCTTCTCCGGCTGGCGCGGCTATTACGCCCAGTCGCCCGCGATTGGCCGCTGGCTGGATACGCAGTTCCGTCCCGCCATCGATCGTGCGCTGCACGCGGGCGGGCACATTCCGGGCTATTATGTCAGCGCGCGCGACAATCGCGATCCGGACGCCGGCATCGTCCATGATGCGGATTCGCCGCGCTTTTCCACGGGTTATGGCGATCTGCGCCGCATGCCCACCGTGCTGCTCGAGACTCATTCGCTCAAACCGTATCGCCAGCGCGTGCTCGGCACCTATGTGTTCGTGGAGGCCGCGCTTCGCCTGCTCGGTGAGGAGGCGGCGACCGCGCGGAGCGCCATCGCGCGCGACCGGGCCGCGCGCCCGAAGCGTGCGGTAATGAGCTGGAAGATGCTCGACCGGCCGATCTATACCGTCGACTTCCTCGGTGTCGCGCACGATCGCTACCGGTCGCGCGCGTCGGGTCGTGACGAGGTTCGCTGGCTGGGCCGTCCGATCCGGCAGCGGATGCCGGTCTTCGGTCAGGAGCCGGATATCACCGTCCGCTTGCCCAGGGCCTGGTGGGTTCCTGCGAGCGAGCCGCAGGTCATCGAGCGGCTGAAGCTGCATGGCATCGCCTTCGAGACGATCGACGCCCCCCGTACGCTCAAACTCGATATGGTGCGTCTCGCCGACCCCAAGCTCGGCACGCCCAGCGAGGGCCATGTCCCCATGTCAGCGAAGTTTATCCACCAACCCCGCGAAGAAACAATGCCACCCGGCTCGGTGCGCGTTCCGGCGGCACAACCGCGCGCACTCCTCGCCGCGGCGCTGCTCGAGGCGGAGAGCCCGGATTCGATGCTGGCATGGAACTACTTCCCGGGCATGCTCCAACGTACCGAGTATATCGAAGGATACGCCATCGCACCGCTTGCCGATCGCATGCTTGCGGAAGATCCGGCACTGCGCGCCGAGTTCGAGAAGCGTCTCGCCGCGGACAAAGCTTTCGCGGAGGACGGCGACGCTCGGCTCGCCTGGTTCTACGAGCGCACGCCCTATTACGACCAGCGCTACCTGCTCTACCCGGTGGGGCGCGAGTTGCCCTAATTGCCCGACGACGAGCGGGGCGGTGTGTAGCGCCGGAGCGTGCACCTGTTGAGCGCGCGGCGCATTGGGGGGGAAGCAGTGGCCAACGACGCCACAACAGCGCCGCCGGAATATGGTGGGCGCTGACGGGCTCGAACCGCCGACCCTCTCGGTGTAAACGAGATGCTCTACCAACTGAGCTAAGCGCCCGGCGCGTGGCCGTGCGCGGTTTCTAGGCATTTCTGGCCGCGGGTCAATCGCCAGGGTTTCAGGCGCGCAAGCGCACCTGCATCGCGAAGCGGCGTGCCTCGCCGGGTGCGAGGCGGAGCATGCCGGGCTTGTCCCAGATCTCGCCTCCGAAGCCCGTGGGATCGGCATGCCCCTGCCAGGGCTCGACGCAGAGGAAACGCGCACCCGGCTTGGTCCACAGTGCGAGCGTGGGCATGTTGGGAAAGGCGATGTCGAGCTGCGGCCCACCTTCGACGCCATAGGAGAGCGCACGGCTACGCGGGGCTTCCCATACCAGCGCATCGGATTCGAACAGCGAATCGTCGAGACGGAGCAGGCGCCCCTCGACCGGGCTCGGTCGATCGGCGGGGCCGATCAGCCCGCCTTCGATGCGGTTGAGCGGCGCAGGCTCGTCTCCGGCGAAGACGATGCGGTGATCCTCCTTCGCGCCGCCATAGGGAAGCGGCCAGGCGAAGGCGGGGTGGAAGCCGAAGCTCGCGGGCATCGGCACGTCGCCGGTATTGGTGGCAGTGATCTCGATCGAGAGCGTCACGCCTTCGATCGCATAGGCAGCGTCGAGGGTGAATTCGAACGGATAGCAGGCGCGCGTCTCGTCGCTGCTCGCGAGACGGAGCACCGCGCGCGAGGCCGATCGCTCGATCGGCTCGAACGGCTGGCGCCGCGCGAAGCCATGCTGGGGCAGCGGATAGTCGCGCCCGTCGAGGCGGTAGCGATCACCGTTCAGGCGGCCGACGATCGGGAAGAGCAAAGGCGCGCGACCCGACCAGAAGGCCGGGTCCGCATCGGTCATCAGCTCGCGACCCTCGGCGTCGCGCAAATGGCTGAGCTCGGCGCCGAAGGGGTTGATCGACGTCGACAGCGTATCGCTCGCGATCTCGATCATCGGCGCGCCTCAGCCTTCGCGGTGGACGAGGAAAGGCGACCAGGCCTGGTTGACCGGCATCAGCTCGAGCGAATTGATGTTGAGGTGCGGCGGCTGCTCGGCGACCCAGAGGATCGTCTTCGCGATATCCTCCGCCGTCATCGGGTTCACGCCCGAATAGAGCTTGTCCGAAAATTCCTTGCTGCCGGTGCGCACCAGGGTGAACTCGGTCTCGACCATGCCGGGCTCGATCGAGCAGATGCGCACGCCGGTGCCGATCAGGTCCGAGCGCAGGTTGAGGCTGAACTGGCGGACGAAGGCCTTGGTCGCACCGTACACATTGCCGCCCGGATAGGGATAGTTGGCGGCAACCGACGACAGGTTGATGATCGCCCCCTTGCGCTCGATGAGCTGCGGCAGGAGCTTGTGCGTGATCGAGACCAGCGCAGTGATGTTGGTGTCGATCATCGTCGTCCAGTTGGCGAGATCGGCGTCCTGCGCCGGCTCGAGTCCCAACGCGAGACCGGCGTTGTTCACCAGCAGATCGATGCCGCGGAACGCTTCAGGCAATGAATCGAGCGCGGCGTCGCGCGCCGCATCGTCGCGGACGTCGAAGACGAGCGGGTGGACGCGGTTCTCGCTGATGATCGTCGCGAGCGCGTCGAGCCGATCCTTGCGCCGGCCGGTGGCGATCACGTGCCAGCCGGCAGCCGCGAAGGCGCGCACCGATGCTTCGCCGATTCCTGCGGTTGCACCCGTCACCAACACCGTGGGCATATGCGAGTCCTCCTTGCCGTGTGCCGTGCCTATGCGCACTCGGCCGCCACGGGGCAATGGTCTGGCGCGCGCTTGCGGCCGAGGGCCAAGCTGGTACGGCGGCCGCATGGAATTGAGCGTCGAGCTGCTGGCCCTGCTGATGGGCGCCGCCTTCATCGCCGGGACGATCGACTCGATCGCGGGCGGGGGCGGGCTCATCACCATCCCCGCGCTGCTCGCCGTAGGCGTGCCGCCGGTCTCGGCGATCGCCACCAACAAGCTGCAGAGCTGCTTCGGGACCGGCGGCGCCGTGATCGCCTTCGCGCGCAAGGGACATATCGACTTCCGCCGCTTCGCGCTGCCGGCACTGGGATCCTTCTTGGGCGCCGGGCTGGGCGCCTATATCCTGACCCGGATCGATCCGACTTTCCTGTCTGGATTCCTGCCGCTGCTGCTCGTCGCGATCACGCTCTACTTCGTCTTCGGGCCGCGCATGAGCGACGAGGACAGGCACAGCCTGCTGGGGCCGCGCGCGCTGGTGGGCGTCACCATGGTGATCGGCTGCTATGACGGCTTCTTCGGGCCCGGCACGGGTTCGTTCTTCACCACCGCGCTGGTCGCGGTGTTCGGGCTGGGGCTGATCCGTGCGGTCGCGCACACCAAGCTGCTCAACTTCGCGAGCAATCTGGCCGGGCTGGGCGTGATGATCCTGGGCGGCCATGTACTGTGGCTGATCGGCCTTGCCATGGCCGCTGCGAACATGGCGGGGGCGCAGCTCGGCGCGCATGTCGCGATGCGCTTCGGCGCCGGCGCCGCGCGCCCGCTGCTGATCCTCGTGTCGCTCTCGCTCACCGCCAAGCAGCTGGCGGACCCCGCCAACCCGCTGACCGCCACCGTGCTCGGCTGGTTCCGCTAGGGTTGGATCGGCACTCGGATCGTCCGCTCAAATCCTCTCCCCTGAGAGGGACAGAGCGGAGCAGAGCTCGGCGCACTGCCTGCGGCAGCGCACTCCCGTCCTCCGGCCAAAGTCTATTTGGGTGGAGGGGAACGGGGGAGGGTTCAACGTGAAGAGGACAGCGACCAGTTCCAAGTGAGCAGCGGGCCGCGCCGTTCAGGGCATGCTGGGGCATGGCCGACCGGGAACTCCCCTCTTACAGAGGGGCGAGGGAGAATGGCTTGCCGAATGCCGGTTGACCGAAGCGACGTGCTACACCGTCTCGGTCACCCCCTAAGCGTGGCCCCGAGCTTCGATGCCGCGGCCACGATCTTGTCGGCGATGGCCTTGAGGTCGGCGTCGGTGAAGCTCTTTTCGGCGGGCTGGAGCGTGACTTCGGCCGCGAGGCTCTTTTGTCCCTCGGGCACGCCCTGGCCGGTGAAGACGTCGAACAGTCGCGCATCGACGATCGCTATCTTGTCGGCGCTCCTGACCGTGCGAACGAGGTCGCCCGCGGCGAGTTCGGCGGGGACGAGGAAGGCGAAGTCGCGCGTCACCGGCTGGAGCGCGGGCGGCGCATAGGCGGGGCGCATAAAGCCCACGGTCTTGTCGGCGCGCTTGGCCGGGAGCGCATCGAGGTAGAGTTCGACCGCGGCGACATCGCCGTCGAGATCGAACGCCTTGAGCGTCTCCGGGTGCAGCATGCCGAAGGCGGCGAGCACGGTCTTGGGGCCCAGCCGCAGCGTTGCCGACTGGCCGGGATGATAGACGTCGCCCGCCTCCCCCAGCACCTGAAGGTTGCCGACCGGCGCGCCCGCGGCTTCGAGCAGCGCGAGTGCTTCGGCCTTGGCATCGAACGCACCGTAGATCTGCGCCTTGCCGCTCTGCCAGCCGCGCGGGCTGCGCGCACCGGCGAACACCACCGCGAGCGTCAGCCGCTCCTGATCGGCGAGATAGCGGCGGCCGATCTCGAACAGCCGGACGCCGGTAGCGCCGCGCTTGAGGTTACGTTCGGCAGCGGCGAGCAGGCCGGGGAGCAGCGAGGGGCGCATGACCTTCATGTCCTCGCTGATCGGGTTGGCGAGGGTCCAGGCACCGCCGCCGAAAGGCGCAGCTTCGGCTTCCGAGATGAAGCTCCACGTCACGGCCTCGTGCAGCCCGCGTGCGGCGGCGGTGCGGCGCAGGCGGCGTTCGAGCTTCTGCTCGGGCGTGGCGGTCGGGCGGGCGACGCCGGGTGCGCGGTCCAGCGGCACCGGCGGCACCTTGTCGATGCCTTCAATGCGTATCACTTCCTCGACCAGATCGGCGGGACCGTCGATGTCGCGGCGCCAGCTGGGCGGGGTGACGTTCCAGTCCGAATCGACGGTGAAGCCCAGGCTTTCGAGGATCGCCTTCTGCCGATCGGCCGGCACCGCGAGGCCGCCGAGCGTCTCGGCACGCGCCGGATCATAGGCATAGCTGCGCGTGCCCAGCGGCGGATCGCCCGCGCGGGTGACTTCGCTCGCGGTGCCGCCGCAATGATCGAGCACCAGCCGGGTCGCGATCGCGAGCCCGGTTTCGACGAATGCCGGGTCCACCCCGCGCTCGAAGCGCTGGCGCGCATCGCTGGTGAGGCCGAGCTTCTGGCCGGCGCGCGCGATATGGTCCGGATCGAAAAAGGCGCATTCGATCAGCACGTCGGTGGTAGCATCGGTGACTCCCGAATGCTCGCCGCCCATGATCCCGCCGATGTCGTGCACGCCGGCATCGTCGGCGATCACCGTCATGCTCGCGTCGAGCGTGTAGGTCTTGCCGTTGAGCGCGACCAACTGCTCGCCGTCCTTCGCCTTGCGGGCGACGAGCGGACCCGAGAGCTTGGCCCGGTCGTAGACGTGGAGCGGGCGGCCGAGATCGATCGAGACGAAGTTGGTGATGTCGACCAACATCGAGATCGGCTTCTGGCCGATCGCCGCGAGCTTGCGGCGCATCCATTCGGGCGACTCGCCGTTGGCGACGCCCGACACTGCCTGCGCGAAGAAGGCAGGGCAGCCAGCGGGGTCGTCGGTGCGCACTTCCGGCGCGGCGCCGCTGCCTTCGACTGGAGCGATGCCCGAACGATAGACCTGTTCGAGCGGCTTGAGCGTACCAAGTCCTGCCGCGGCGAGATCGCGCGCGATGCCGCGCACGCCCATGCAATCCTGCCGGTTGGGGGTGATCGAGACGTCGATCACCGGATCGTTGAGATCGGCATAGTCGGCAAAGGCGATGCCCACCGGCGCGTCGGCGGGAAGCTCGATGATCCCCTCGTGATCCTCGCCGAGCTCGAGTTCGCGTGTCGAGCACATCATGCCGTTGGACTCGACACCGCGCACTGCGGCGACCTTGAGCTGCATGCCGTTCGCGGGAACGACCGCGCCCGGAAGCCCGAGCACGCCGACCAGCCCTGCACGCGCGTTGGGCGCGCCGCAGACGACCTGGAGCGGAGCGCCTTCGCCGCTGTCGACGGTGAGGACCTGGAGCTTGTCCGCCTGCGGGTGACGCTCGGCG
The DNA here is from genome assembly GCF_051400635.1 of Sphingomonas radicis. NCBI lineage: Bacteria > Pseudomonadati > Pseudomonadota > Alphaproteobacteria > Sphingomonadales > Sphingomonadaceae > Sphingomonas > Sphingomonas radicis. The sequence goes on along the minus strand of NZ_JBLFFG010000001.1, from coordinate 914,525 downwards.
GTGAGCACGCGCGCCACGCGGAAACCGGCGAGCTTCTCGCCGGGGTTCTCGACGCCTTCGACTTCGAGCCCCACGCGTGTAAGCGCCTCCGCGACCTGATCGATCGTCGCGTCGGTCTCCAGATGCTCCTTGAGCCAGCTCAGCGTGAACTTCATGCGCCGACTCCCCCGCTCAGCGTGGGCACGTCGAGCGCCGAGAAGCCATAATGCCTGAGCCAGCGCAGATCGCCGTCGAAGAAGGCGCGCAAGTCATCCATTCCATATTTGAGCATCGCCAGCCGATCGACGCCGGTGCCGAAGGCGAAGCCCTGCCATTCCTCCGGATCGAGCCCGCAGGAGGCGATCACCTTGGGGTGCACCATCCCCGAGCCGAGCACTTCCATCCAGCCCTCGGACCCGCCGATCACGCGCTTGCCGTTCACCACCGAATAGCCGACGTCGACTTCGGCCGAAGGCTCGGTGAAGGGGAAGTAGCTCGGGCGCAGCCGAAGCACGATGTCGTCGCGCTCGAAGAACGCCTTGAGGAAGGTCTCGAGCGTCCATTTGAGGTGGCCGAGCGTGATCCCCTTATCGATCACCAGCCCTTCGATCTGGTGGAACATCGGGGTGTGGGTCGCATCCGAGTCCGAGCGATAGACGCGGCCCGGCGCGATGATCCGGATCGGCGGCTTGTTCGCCAGCATCGTGCGGATCTGCACCGGGCTGGTGTGCGTGCGCAGCACCATCGGCTTTTCATGCTCGCCGGCCAGATAGAAAGTGTCGTGCATCGCCCGCGCCGGGTGGCTCTCGGGAATGTTGAGCGCCGTGAAATTGTGCCAGTCGTCCTCGATCTCGGGGCCGCTCGCGACCGAAAAGCCCAGGTCGGCGAAGATTTCGGCGAGCTCGTCCATGACCTGGCTCACGGGATGGACCGAACCGGCGCCCAGCGAATCGACCGGCAGCGTCATGTCGAGCGTCTCGCTGGCGAGCCGGGCGTCGAGCGCAGCACGTTCGAGCACCGCCTTGCGCTCTACCAGCGCGGCGGTGACTGCTTCGCGCAACCCGTGAATGCGCGGCCCCTGTTCCTGGCGCGCTTCCGGGCTCATCCCGCCGAGCGTCTTGAGCAGGCCGGTGATCGTGCCCTGCTTGCCCAGCGCCTGAACCCGCAGCGCCTCGACGGCGTCGAGTTCCGTCGCGGCGTCGATCGAGGCGAGCAGATCGGTGCGCAGTTGTTCGAGATCGCTAGTCATGGAAAGGCCCGAACCCCAGAGTGCGGGCAAGGTCAAGCCTCGCCCGCAAGATTCGCATGCCCGAGCGTCCTGCCGCGAGCGCGGGGCGGCACGGCGCAGCCCGCTTCTCGCCTGTCCCGGATCATGAGACCAACCGTAAAGCCGAATGAATGCATGAGGCGAAGCCATGTTGATGCAGGCGAAGCTCGAAACGGTCGATTGCCCCTGCTGTGAGAGCGACGGGCACAAGCATTGGGCGTCGGAGAACGGCTATAACGCCGTCAAATGCACCGGCTGCGGCACCGTCTATATCCGTGAGCGCCCGCGATCGGAGGATATCTCGGCCGCCGCTCGGGACGGGGTGCACCCCACGGACGATGGCGTGCTCGATCAAAGGCTCCACCGCCAGGGCTGGAAAGTGCCCTTCTACGCAGGGATCGTGCGGCGCTTCTACGAAGGCGAGAAGGGGCTGAGCTGGCTGGATGTTGGCGCGGGCAATGGCGAGTTCGTCGAGGCAGTGCAGCGCGCGCTTCCCGACGTGCAGGCGCTTGGCATCGATCCGATGCAGGTGAAGGTCGAGCGCGCGCAGAAGCGCGGGGTTCCGATCACCGCGCAGACGCTGGAGGAAGTCACCGGCAGCTACGACGTGATCTCGATCATCAACGTCTTCTCGCACATTCCCGATTTCCAGCATTTCGGCGGGCTGATCCGCGCCCGGCTGAAACCCGGCGGCTCGCTGTTCATCGAGACGGGGAACGGCGGCGACCTGCCCACGCGCGCCGATTATCCGGGCGAGCTGCTGCTGCCCGACCACCTCGTCTTCTCGGGCGTCGAGCAAATGAAGCAGACGCTCGCCAGGCTGGGCTTCGGCCGGGTCGAGCACTGGAGCCGCCGCACCGACCATCCGCTCTGGGCGGCCAAGCAGATGGTGAAGTCCACGCTCAGGGGAAGGCCCAAGGTGGTGATCCCCTGGACGCGCAGCTTCCGCACGGTGTTCTATCGCGCCTGGCTCGACGGTTAGTCCCCCGTCTAGCCCCCCGTTCGCCCTGAGCTTGTCGAAGGGCGCCACCTGCCACCGCCCTTCGACAAGCTCAGGGCGAACGGTTTCGGGATTCGCTGCCCCGCTAGACCCGGCTGCCGAGCAGCGCGCCGCCGAAGCCGATGAACATCAGCCCGGTCGCGCGGTTGAACAGCCGCTGCCGGTTGGCGGGCGCGAGCCAGCGTGCGAGCGATCGCCCGCCGAGCGCATAGACCGAGTACCAGAAGGCCTCGATCACGACGAAACTCGCCACGAGGATGCCGAGCTGGGTCCAGAACGGCCGGGCCGTGTCGATGAACTGCGGGAAGAGCGCGGCGGCGAAGATGATCAGCTTGGGGTTGGAAAGCCCGGTGCCGAGCCCCGCGGCGTAGAGTGCGCGGGCCGAGGGTAGCGTGCGCGGATCGGCGGCATCACCCGTGCTCACCGGCGCGCGCCACGCCTTGATGCCCAGCCAGACGAGATAGGCGACCCCGGCATAGCGCAGCGCGTCGTAGAGCATCGGCGCCGCCTTGAGCAGCGCGCCCAGCCCCGCCGCGGATGCGAGCAGGCACAACAGCACCGCGCTCATCAGCCCGGCCATCGAGAAGAGCGCGCGCGGGCCATGATGGATGCTCTGCACCATGACATGGAGCATGTTCGGTCCCGGCGTCGCCGCGATCAGGAACACGGCGGTGACGTAGAGCCACCAAGTCTGCAGTGCCATCGAATCGCTTCCTTCCTTCGACTGGGGCCCGGTTGCGGTCTGGTACGATCTTTCTCACGCGGAGGCGCGAAGGCGCGAAGAAATTAATTCGCGCAGAGGCGCAGAGGACGCAGAGAGGAAAATCGTCGCTTTGAGATGCGCCGCGAGCGGGTCTAGCGGCGAGAGATTCTGAGGCTGGCGCCTCTAACGACATCTCTGCGTCCTCTGCGCCTCTGCGCGAAACTCCTGAATCCCCTCGCGCCTCCGCATGAGAAAAGAAAAAGGGCGCCGGTGTTGCCACCGACGCCCCTTTTGTTCGCTTGTGCTGGCAGGTCGCCTCAGGCGGCCTGGGGCAGCGCCGCCTTTGCCTGCGCGACGATGGCGCTGAACGCCTCCGCCTCGTGCATCGCGATGTCGGCCAGGACCTTCCGGTCGAGTTCGATGCCCGCGAGCTTCAGCCCGTGCATGAACTGCGAATAGGTCAGGCCCTCGGCGCGGACGCCGGCGTTGATGCGCTGGATCCACAGGCCGCGGAACGTGCGCTTCTTAACCTTGCGGTCGCGATAGGCATACTGACCGGCCTTCTCGACGGCCTGGCGCGCGATGCGGATCGTGTTCTTGCGACGGCCATAATAGCCCTTCGCCTGATCCAAAATGCGCTTGTGCTTCGCCTTCGTGGTCGTGCCACGCTTAACTCGTGCCATTGTCTAGGCCCTCCTTACTTCAGGCCGTACGGCGCCCACAGGCGCACGTGGGCAACATCGGCATCGGCGAGCACGGAGGTGCCGCGATTCTGGCGGATATACTTCGCGTTGTGCGAAATCAGGCGGTGGCGCTTGCCGGCGACTCCATGCTTCACCTTGCCAGTGGCGGTGAACTTGAAGCGCTTCTTCACGCCGCTCTTCGTCTTGAGCTTGGGCATTTTCGTCTCCTTGTAGTTCGACGATTGCGGATACGCGCGGCAGCCCATTCAGCCGGCGCATCCCTACGATCGCGGAAAGCGGGGCGCATAGCCGCTACCGCGCTGCAATGCAACCGCAGTCGGAACCCTCGGCGGCGACAGGCTTTTTCTCCCAATGGCCGACCGGGACTCGCCCATCGAAGCTGCGAAGGCCGCTTCCCCGCCAAGCGACTCGTCTGCGCGGCCCGCACGGGCGCTGGGCACGCCACTCGCCAGCGCGATCGCCGTCGTCACCACGATCATCGGGCTGATCGTGCTCGCCTGGGCGATATTGTTCGTCACCAAGGGCCGCTTCCTCAAGGGGCCGTTCGAGCGAATCGTCGCCGCACAGACGGGCCGTGAGGTGAAGGTCGCTGGGGACTTCCAGCTCTATTTCGCGCCGTTCAACGTCAAGTTCCTGGCCGAAGGGCTCACCGTTTCCAATCCCCAATGGGCAGGACGCGGCAATTTCTTCTCGGCGAAGAAGATCGACACCCGGATCTCCACCTGGAGCCTGATCACCGGCAACGAACGGGTCAACTGGCTGGGGCTGCAGGACGGGCATGTCGATCTGCAATGGGACAGGTCGGGCCAGCGCAACACCTGGACCTTCGGCGAGAAGAAGGGCGAGCCGCTCGACCTGCCGATCATCCGCCGCGCGATCGTCCAGGGCACGCAGATCCGCTACGTCCATCCGCAGATGCAGATCGAAGCTGCGCTTCGCGTCCACACGGTGGAGGCCCGCGATACGCGGTTCGCCAGCCGGATCGGCTTCGACGGCAACGGCACCGCGCGCGGCACCCGCTTCACCCTGTCGGGCGCGCTGCTGACCCCCAACGCCACGGTGGCGGGCGGGCGCAACCAGCTCCAGCTCCACATAGAGGGTGTCCGGACCCGGATCGACGTCGCGGGGACGCTGCCGGGCGCGACCGAGATCGAAGGCGCCGACCTGCGCATCGATGCGCGCGGGCAGAACCTTGCCGACGTCTTCACCGTCGCCGGGATCGCCGTGCCCGACACGCGCAGCTATCGCCTTCGCTCGGCCTTCACCAAGCAAGGCGCGGAATGGCGCTTCACCGGCCTGCGCGGCCGGTTCGGCGAGAGCGACCTTGCCGGGCGCTTCACTGTGACGATGCGCGAACCGCGGATGCTGCTGACCGCGAACCTGGCGACGCGCGTGCTCGACATCGTCGATGCCGGCCCGTTCATCGGCTATAACCCGGACAAGCTCGCCGCGCAGGGCAAGGCCGGCGCAGTCGAGCGGGTGGGCGGCACCCCGCGCGTGCTCCCCGACGCACCGCTCCGGATCGAGGCGCTCAGGAACTTCGACGCCAAAGTCGACTGGACCGTGCGCACGGTGCGCGCCGACAATTTCCCCGTCTCCAACATCAAGCTGGGGCTCGACCTGGAGGACCGGCTGCTCGAGCTCTCGCCGCTCAACTTCTCGATGGCGCGCGGCACGGTGAGCTCCGACATCACGATCAACGCGCGCCGCCAGCCGGTCTTCACCGAATATGACATCCGGCTGTCGCCCACCCCGATGGGAGTGCTGCTCGCGGGCTTCGGGGTTGAACAATCGGGCACCAGCGGCACGCTCAAGGCGCGCGTGCAGATGACCGGCGCCGGCAACAGCGTCCGCGATTCGCTGGCCAATTCGAACGGGCGGATCGCCGTCATCATGCCGCGCGGCACCTTCTGGACGCGCAATACCGAGCTTTCCGAGCTCGACATCGGCGTGTTCGTCCAGAAAATGTTCGAGGAGCGACTCAAGGAACCGGTGCAGATCAACTGCGGACTGATCGGATTCAGTGTCCGCAACGGCATCGCCGCGGCCGATCCGATCCTGATCGATACCGCCAAGAACGTGATGCTCGGCCGCGGCGGGTTCAGCTTCAAGAACGAGACGATCGATCTCGCCTTCCGCGCGGACAGCAAGAAATTCAGCCTGTTCTCGGGCCAGTCGCCGGTTGGGATCGGGGGCTATTTCGCGGCGCCCAGGATCGACGTGATCACCCCCGAGCTGCTGGGCCGCGCGGGCGCCGGGTTGGGGCTGGGCGCGCTGGTGAGCCCATTGGCGGCGGTGATCGCCTTCGTCGACGTAGGCGACGCCAAGGCGGCCGACTGCGGACCGGTGCTCGCCGGCGCATCGGCGCAGGCGCAGCGCGACGACAAAGGCCGGCCGCGCGACGACGTGGGCCGCGGGACGACGGCGAAATCGGAGAGCGGGAAGGCGTCAGGGGAAGAAAAGAAGAAGCAGCGCAAGAAGTTCCTGGGGATTTTCTAAGGGGCGCCACCGTTCACCACGAGAGCCGTTCGCCCTGAGCTTGTCGAAGGGCGGCTATCCGCATGCACGCCGGCTTGGGCCGGAGCCCTTCGACAAGCTCAGGGCGAACGGGGGCGGCCGCCTTGACACTCTCAGTTCGCCACCCGCTCTTTCGGCATCGTTGCGATCCACTCCCGCAGCAGAGCCACGCCTTCCTTGTGCACCGCCGCACGGCCGAGTTCGGGCATGGCGATGCCTGGATCGATGCTTTCCATCCGGTAGATGAGAATCGACGCGTCGGGGTCACCGGGCGCGATCGCGAAGTCGAGGTTACCGCTTCCCCGCCCGGCTGCGACCGGGCGCTTGCCGATGCCCAGCGTCACCGGGCTGGTCTCGCGCCAGCCGAGGAACAGCCCCGAGTTGGACGCGCCGCCCTGCGGATTGTGGCAGTGCGCGCAGTTGATCTCGAGATAGGCCCGCGCACGGGCGTCGAGCTGCGCGGCAGGATCGTCCCAGCGCGCGATCCGCGGCGCGTCGGCAGGAGCGCGGTCGAGCAGGCCAGCTTTCGCCAGCGTCTGAAGCTGGCCGCGATGGTTGAGATAACGCGCCTTGGTGCCGATCGGAACGATCGCGCCGCCGAGCGAATGGCAGTCCTTGCACTGGTTCTGGTTGGGCACCGCATAGCTGATGCGCTGGGTGGCGCCCGAAGGATCGGTGAAGGTCACCGGGATGCGGGTGCCCGCGCGCTTGAGCATCGCGTCGGTCCCCTCGGCGTTCCAAACATAGGGAAGCGCGACCCAGCCCGAGGCGCGGCGGAGCAGCAGCCGTGTCTCGATCGAGCGGAATGTGCCTTGTTGCCGATAGCCGAAGGTCTTGATCAGCGCGCTGCCGACGGGAAAGTCGAACGCCGCCTCGCCATCGTAGCGCACCTTGGTGCCAGCCGGGACGTAGAGGAAGCGGCGCTTGTCGGCATAGTCCGAGAAAAGCGGCGTCTCGAGATCATAGCCGACAACGCGGCCCGCTGGCGCCGCCGCGGCGAGAGCGGTGAAGAAACCATAGTCGGAAAGGCGCGGTGCATAGCCCTCCCCCGTGATGGCACTGTCGTTGACCTCCCCGGGCCGGGCGGCGAGCGCGGTCAGGAACAGCAGCGTCGCTGCGGCGAGCGCCTTCACCTGGCCGCAGCCTCCATCGCCGCGGGAAGCACCACCGCCGCAGGTGCAGGCACCGCCGGCCCCTCCAGCTTCACCGGCGCGGGCCTGGCCTGCTCGGGCGGCACGCCCGGCGCCATTCCCATGCTCAGCACCGTCACCTCGTCGGCAACGCGCAACCCCAGATCGGTGCCGCCGACCCCGTCCCACAGCACCGGCGGGATACTGCCTCCGAGCGCCGAGGCAAGCTGGTCGCCGCCGGGAATCTGAGGCGCGAAGCCGGCGCGGCCGTGCTTGTTGCCCGATACGATGATCCGCCGCGGCAGCGGGTTGTAGTTCGCGTCCTCGAACTTCTGCGGATAGGCGATGATCATCACGTTGCTGGTGGCGTTGTCGCGCAGCTCGTTGCCGAAGACGTGGACATTGTCGTTCGCCATCACGAGCACGCCCGTGCCCATCGGCACCATTGCGACGATATTGCCTTTGGGAGCAAAGTTGGGGGTGTCGTTGGCGAAGACGCGGTTGTCGAACACGCGCACTTGCCCGCCGCCCATCTTGGGGAGATTCGGCATGTCGAACACCAGGATCCCGCCCGTGTTGCCGGTGGCGGTGTTGCCGAACACATCGGCGTGTCGGCTGTTCTCGATCTCGATCCCCGCGACATTGGCGGAGACGGTGGAATTGCGCACCACGATCTGCTCGGACTGGCCGACATAGATGCCTGCGTCCGACGCGCCCTTCACGGTGACGCCATCGACCAGGATCGTGGTGCTCGACACCGGATAGACGCCGTACGCGCCGTTGGTCGGCTTGGGTCCGCCGGTCCATTCGACGCGGATGTCCTTGTAGACGATCCGATCGGCGCCCTTGGACTTGATCCCGTCGCCCTTGGTGTCCTCGACCGCGAAGCCGCGCAGCACGACATCGTCCGAAGTGACGAGCAGCCCCTCGCCCGCGCCGAGCTGGCCCTTGAAGCTCAATATGGTCTTGTCCGGTCCGGCGCCGCGAATCGTCACGCGATCGACCGCTAGCGAGAGCCCGTCGGTGAGCTCGAAGCGGCCGGCGCCGACTTGGACCGTGTCGCCCGGCTTGGCGTCGAGCAGCGCGGCCTGGAGGCGTTCCTGGGCGTCGGCGCCTGCCTCGACGCGGATCGTCTCCGCAGCCGCGGGGGCGGCGAGCAGCAGCAGCGCGGCGAGCGCAAGCGTCCGGTCCATGATCCTCTCCTGCATTTTTGTGCAGCATGCCGCGAAGCGGCACGCCGGTCCAGTCTTGTTGACATGAATGTAAGCTATTCGCGCGTGGACGCCCCGCGCGGGCCCCGCTAGTCAGGCACGCATGGGGTGGGCTCTGCCAAGAGATGCGGACTGGCGGCGGACGGCGCTGTGGCTGGCGCTGCTGCTCACCTGCAGCGCAGGCTGGCTGTTCAAGGGGCATTGCGTGCCCGGCGGCTGGACCGAGGGCGAGCAATATACCACCGGCTGCTACAACGACGTGATGCCGTTCTGGGAAGGGCGCGGGGTGGCGCAGGGCCGCATCCCCTATCTCGAGCAGCCGATCGAATATCCGGTGCTCACCGGCGCGCAGATCGGGATCGAGGGCGCAGTCACTCGGCTGCTGTTCGGCAAGCGAGCGCGGGACGGGCATTTCCTGGGCGTGGTGACGATCGCCAATGCGCTGATCGCCGGGCTGATCCTGTGGATGTTCCTACAGGCGGGGCTGGAGCATCGCCGGCTGTGGGCCTGGGCATTTGCGCCGCCTCTGGTGCTCTATCTGGGGCATAACTGGGATCTGGCGGCGGCTGCGCTGGCGGTCGCGGCGATGCTGCTGGCGCGGGAGAACCGGCTGGCACAGGCCGCGGCGGCTGCGGCGTTGGGGGCGGCTGCGAAGCTGTTCCCAGCGCTCCTGCTGCCGCCCATTGGGCTCGCCGCGCTGTTCGAGCGGGGGCGGAGCTGGCGGCAGCGGATCGTGCGGGCTGCCGGTGTGACCGCTGCGGCGATCGGGGCCTGGGCGCTGGTCAATGCGCCGATCGCGCTGCTCGCCCCGGACAATTGGCTCCAGTTCTACCGCTTCTCGCAGGAGCGGGCGGGCACCGCGGCGGCGAGCTGGGAAGTGCTCAACAACATGGGCTGGTGGTTCACCTGGATCGCCGAGCGCAACTTCTACGCCGCCGCGCTTTTCCTGGGCGGCGCGGCGCTGATCCTCGGGCTCGGCTGGCGGCAGCACCGCGAGCGGATGTGGGTGCTCGCCACGCCGATCCTCGCCTGGTTCATGCTCACCAACAAGGTTTACTCCCCCCAGTTCGACCTTTGGCTCTACCCACTGCTCTTACTGACGGCGCCGCGGCTGCTGCCGGTGGCGTTCTTCGTGGCGGGCGACGCCGCGGCCTATTTCGCCGAATTCTGGTGGTTCGCGGGCAATGACGGCAGGTGGCCGGCGACGACCTATACTCATATCGCCATCTCCGCAGGCTTTCGTGCCGCAGCGATGCTGTGGCTCATCTTCGACTGCACGCTGCTCAAGGCGCCTGGCTGGATCGACCGCCGGGAGCGCTGAGGCAGATCAGGGCAGCGGCAGGTCGGTCTGGGCTTCCTGCCGCTGGCGTGCTTCGGCCTTGGCGCGGGTCGCCTGCTTGACGAAGCAGCCGGTTCCGCCGCCGGCGCCGGTGGTCGAGCAACTTCCGGTGCCCATCTGGCCCGCCTCGAGCGCCGACTGCGAGCGCACCGCCCAGCTCTGGTTCGCCTGGGGCCGCCCCTCGGTCTCGCGCAGATTCGGGGGGATACGGAAGCGCTCGGCCTCGTCGAGACGCTGGCAGATGACGATCTCCTCGCCATTTTCGTTGGTGGGGCATTTGTCGTCGCCGTAGATCACCAGCACGCCATTCTGCGTCTGTGCCTGCGCCGCCGAGGGCACCAGCAGCGGAGCGGTGGCGAACGCCGTCGCAATCGCGATCCTCTTGAGCATCATGGCTTCTCCTCGAGCGACCTGTGCAGCGTCAACGCTGAACACGGCCTTTCATATCCGTTTCGATAGCGCAATGGCAGCACGGCAGCCCATCCGGATCAACCCGAACATCACCGGATAGCCGAAGGTATTCTCCGCGCCCGACGCGAGCGCGGTGTCGCGATGCTCGATCTCTTCCTCGCGGAACTGCGCCACCGCGGCGCCAAGCTCGGGATCGTCCTGCCCGAGCTGTTCGAGCTGCTGCTGATAATGGAGATCGATCTCGGTCTCGATCGCCGCGGTGCAGGCCATCGCGGCATCGGGGCCGATCGCCGCAGTCGCCGCGCCCAGCGCGAAGCCGGCGACGTCCCAGAAGGGCTGGAGCACGGTCGGCCGCACGCCGCGGCGCGCGATCATCGCATCGAAGAAGGCCCGGTGGCGCTCCTCCTGATTGGCCATGCCGTTGATCGTGCGCGCCGCGGGGGTGCGATCGCCCATCACTGCGAGCTGGCCGGCATAGATCCGCGTCGCGCCATATTCGCCGGCCTGATCCACCCGGATCATCGCGGCGCGGCTCTCGCGGCGGTCACCGGGCTTCCAGCTCATGCGCGCGCCCTCCGCGGTGCCAGTGCGAAGATCGCCACTGCGCCGCCGAGCGACAGGATCGCGTTGAACCCCGCGAGGCTGATTCCGAACATCGTCCATTGCGCAGCGTCACAACGCACGAAGGGCTTGCGAAGTGCCTCGGTGAGCATCGCCATCGGATCGGGGTTAGCCGCGAGGCCGGAGGTGCAGGCGGTCACCCCTTGCCACCAATGATATTCGACGCCCGCGTGGAACACCCCGATCGCGCCGCTGACGACGATCAGCACGCCCGCGAACAGCACGAAGAGCATCCGCGCGGGACGCGAGGGGACGACGAAGGAAAGCGCCGCGATCACGACTGCCGCATAATGCGGCCAACGCTGCCAATGGCACATCTCGCACGGATAGAGCCCGCCCAGATATTGCGAGCCGAGCGCACCGCCGAGGAGCGCGAGCGGAAGGAGCAGCGCGATCCAGCGCGCCGCGGCGAGCCCGTCGGTCCGCATCCGGATCAGCCGCCCTTCTTCGCGACCTGGGGCAGCTTGCCGCCCGAGCGGGCGATCGTCTGCAGTGCATAATGGAGCTGGAAGTCCTCGATGCCCTTCTTCTTGAGCTCGTCGGCCGTCGCGGCGAAGCGCGGATCGGTGCGCGCGTCTTCCTCGAGCGTCGCGTCGTCGACCTTCTCCGAATTGATCAGGTGGCGGCGCAGGTCCGCCTCGCGGATCACGGTGCGGTCCTTGTAATCGGGATCCGAGATCTGCGGCACGAGCAGATCGGGCTTGATCCCGCCTTCCTGCACCGAATGGCCCGAAGGTGTATAGTAGCGCGCGGTGGTGAGGCGCAGCGCCGAACGATCGCCCATCGGCAGGATCGTCTGCACCGATCCCTTGCCGAAGCTGCGCACGCCCATCACCAGCCCGCGGTGGTGATCCTGGATCGCGCCCGCGACGATCTCCGATGCCGAAGCGGTGCCCGCATCGACCAGCACGACCACCGGCAGCCCGCGCGCGAGATCGCCCGGGACCATCGATTCGGCATAATAGCGCTCGATATCGGCCTTCTCGCGACCACGCTGCGAGACGATCTCGCCGTGGCTGAGGAACACGTCGGACACGGCGATCGCCTCACCCAGCAGCCCGCCACCGTTGGCGCGCAGATCGACGACATAGCCGAGCGGCTTGCGGCCGAGCTGCTTCTCGATCCCCTGGATCGCCTTGATCGTGTCGGCGCCGGTCTGCGCGGTGAAGGTGTTGATGTTGATGATGCCGACGCCGTCCTTCACTTCCCACTTCACGGGCTTCTGGACGATGATCTCGCGCGTCAGCGTGAACTGGAGCGGCTTGTCGGCGCCGGGGCGGACGATCGTGAGGTTGATCTTGGTGCCGGGCTGGCCCCGCATCTGCTCGATCGCTTCGTCGAGCTCGCCGCCGACGATGAACTTGCCGTCGAGGTGGGTGATGAAATCGCCCGACTTGATCCCCGCGCGCGCGGCCGGCGTGTCCTCGGTGGGCGCGATCACCTTCACCGCGCCGTCTTCCTGCGTGACGGTGAGGCCCAGCCCGCCGTAATTGCCGTCGGTCTGGATCTTGAGATTGTCGAAATCGAGCCCGTCGGCGAAGCTCGAGTGCGGATCGAGCGCGGCGAGCATCCCCTGGATCGCGCCCTCGACTAGAGTCTTGTCGTCGACCTTCTCGACATAATTGGCCTTCACGGTGTTGTAGACTTCCATGAAGGTATCGAGCTGGCGATAGCTGTCGGTATCGACCCCCGCCATCGCACCCGAGGCGATGGGGACCAGAGCGAGCGCGCCGACCGCGGCGGTGACCTGAAGAAGCGAACGGTACATCAGAACTACTTTCCGAAAGGCGGCACGACCCGATCTGCTGGCCCTATCTAAGCGCTGAATAGCGGCATTTCCACGGCGCGAACAGCCTTGCGCCCCGCGGCGGCGGGGCGAGGCCGGTTGACTTGCTTGACTCGATAACGCGTTTTTTCGGCGAAGCAGCAGCAACGCGGCGGCGAAGCGACAGCGACGCGGCACTGAAGCGCCACCCACGCGCCAGTGATGCTACACCCACGCTCCACCAAGGCGACACCGACGCCACACCCGCGCGCCATCGAAGCGACACTGACGCGACACCGACGCCACAGCAACGCGACAGGCACGCGCCAACTCCGCGACACTTGCGCCACGCCGGCATGACGGAGAGAGAATCTGCCGCTCGACATGCCTGGAACGAAAGCAGGCCAAATCCTACTTTGCCAGCTTTTTAGATCCTCCCCCGCCAGGGGGAGGTGTCAGCCGCAGGCTGACGGAGGGGGCGGATGCCAGAACACATCGGCCGGCGTGCTTCCTCCCCCTCCGTCGCGCTGCGCGCGCCACCTCCCCCTGGCGGGGGAGGATTTGGGGCCCTACAGCAATTGCGCCAGATCGAACGGCACGCCGTGGCGGCGGAGTTCGACGGTGATGCGGGGTGCGTCGCCACTGCGCGCGCGGCCGATCGGGCTTCCCTGCGCGACGCGATCGCCTTCGCGGACGGCGACGCCGCCGAGGCCGGCGACGAGGGTGGTCCAGCCCTTTCCATGATCGAGGATCACGATGCCGCCATAGCCGCGGAACGGGCCCGAATAGAGGATTCGGCCCGCCGCGGGGGCGATGACCGGCGCGCGCGGCGCACAGGCGAGCGTGAGCCCGCGCGAGCGCACCCCGGTTTCGGATATTTCGCCGAGCCCGGTGACCACCTGCCCCACGACGGGGAGGCGATAGGCCGGGGCGAAGCGGGCGCCCGGCGTGGCGGCGCCGGACGGCGCCGGACGCGGTAGCGGGCCGGGGAGCGCGGCGAGATCGGCCTCGATCTCCGCAGCGGCGCCGAGCGTCTCCATCTGGTCGACGAGGTCGCGAGCGCGTTCGCCGAGCGCCAGCGCGCGATCCGATTCGACCAGCGCGCTGCGCCCCAGCGCCTGCGAGCGCGCACGATATTCGGCTTCGAGCCGGACGAGCGCGATCCGCTCCTGATCGTGGCGGGCACGGCTCTGGCGCAATCCGTTCGCCGCTGCCTGGGCGCCGGCGCGCAGCCGCCGGGTGCGATCGAGCTCGGCGCGGACGGCAGCGGTGCGCGCCTCGACCTGCGGCAAGGTGGTGGCGAGCACGGCACGGACATGGACCATGTCCGCGGTCGAGCCCGGCTGGACCAGCCCGAGCATTGCAGGACGACGCGCCATCGACTGGAGCGCCGCGATAAGGCGCAGCACCGGCGCCTGATCGCGCGCGAGCCGGCCGCGCTGGGCGGCGAGGATTCGGTCGACGATCGCGATGCGTGCCTGCGATGCGGCGATCTGGGCTTCGGCGGCGCGGATGCGCTCGGCGGCTGCGGCCTGCTTCGCCTGCGCCTGCGCCGCCTGGTCACGCGCACTCGCGGCGGCCCGTTCGAGCGCACGGGCGCGGGCCTCCGCGGCTGTCACCGCGGCATTCGCGGTGCGCAGGCGCGCCTGCTGCTCGCCAAGACTGGGCACCTGCGCGCCCGCGACCGCGCCGGCACCCAGCATCGCCAGCAATGCGGCGGTCAGCGTGATGCTTCGCGCAGGCCCCATGGTTCATCCCCCATGGCTCATCCTTCGCGATGATAGGGGTGATTGGCAAGGATCGAAGCGGCGCGCCAGAGCTGCTCGGCCAGCATTGCGCGGGCGAGCATGTGCGGCCAGGTCGCGCGGCCGAACGAAAGCAGCAGATCGGCGCCCGCGCGCGCCTCATCGTCGAAGCCGTCGGCGGCGCCGATCAGAAAGCGCGTCTCGCGGATGCCGTCGTCGCGCCATCGGCCGAGCTTTTCGGCGAGCGTGCGCGAGGGCAGGTTCTCGCCCTTCTCGTCGAGCATGACGACGCGCGTGGCGCCTTCGATCGCGGGCATGCGCCCGCCGCTGTCGGGAAGCTCGGTGACGCGCGTGGGCCAGGGGATGCGCTTCAAATAGCGCTCGACCAGTTCGGCCTCGGGACTGCGCCCAATCCGCCCGCGCGCGACGATGTGGAGCAGCATTATGCCGAAATCGCGGCGCGACTGCTCAACGAATGTTCACGCCTGGCCGGCGGGTTCGACGAACGACCACATGCGCTCGAGATTGTAGAAGCTACGCACTTCGGGGCGGAAGAGGTGGACGATCACGTCGCCTGCGTCGATCAGCACCCAATCGGCGTTGGGCAGACCCTCGACGCGTGGGCTGCGGCCGAACTCCGCCTTGATCTTCTCGGCGAGCTTCGTCGCCATCGACGCGACCTGCCGCGTCGACCTGCCCGAGGCGACGACCATGTAATCGGCGATGCTGCTCTTGCCCGCGAGCGGGATCGAGACGGTCTCCACCGCCTGATCGTCGTCCAGCGAAGTCAGCACGAGCCGATGCAGCGCCTCGACGCTTTCGGCGCCGGGGACATGCTGGACGTTGGGGGATGTGGCCAAGGTAACTCCTAAGGGTTGAGCGAGTCTGTGCGCGAAGGTGGAAACGGCACGGACGCGCCCGATATAGGCATGGTGGACGCGTTCATGAAGTGCCGGTGCCAGGCAGGGTCGGCGGCCCGAAGGCGCGTCGCCGAAGTAGGATCGGGGCGGAAGCGCAACAGCACCAGGGCCGGCAAACTCCACTTCGTCCAGTTCTTCGCCTGGCCTGCGGGCCGCACAGCGCGCCGCAGCCAACCCATCGCAACGCTTGCGTGAGCCTCGCGATTATATCCCGGGCGCGCGATCACCGCAATCGGAACCTGCCGGGCGATCCTCCGCCAGTCGCGCCAGCGGTGGAACTGGGCGAGATTGTCGGCGCCCATCAACCAGATGAAGCGGCGCCGGGGGTGGCGCCGCACGAGCTCTGCGAGCGTATCGGCGGTGTAGCGCGTCTTCATCCGCACCTCGACGTCGCTGGCGCGGATCGGCGCGTGCCGGGCCATGCGCCGGGCCGAGGCGAGCCGCGCGGCGAAGGGCGCCATGCCGGCATCGGGCTTGAGCGGGTTGCCCGGCGAGACCAGCCACCAGACCTCGTCGAGCCCCAGCGCGCGCATCGCGTGGAGCGAGAGGCGGCGGTGGCCGCGGTGCGCGGGGTTGAACGAGCCGCCGAGGAGGCCGATTCGCTTCAATCCGCCGATCCCGCGCGCCAATTTTCGTGCGCATGGTGCATGCGCAGTATCTCCACCCCATCCACGCTCAGGCGATAGAGGAGTACATAATCGAACGACCGGACGCGCCATTTTCTCACCGGTTCCTCGATGAGGGGACCGGCGTGCGGATTCTCCGCGAGGAAGCGCGCCGCGCGCAACGCGGCTATGCCCAGGCGATCCGCGAACTCAGGGGAAAGCCCCTGATAATATTTGTCGATTCGCTCAAAATCAGCCCGAGCGATCGCCGTCCATCGCGCGCGCCTCATTCGGCGGCGGCTCGATGCCGACGACCCTCAAACCACGCTTCCATCTCTTCCTGGCTGATCAGCTCGCCTCGATCAGCGGCGTCGATACCCTCCTGGACGAAGGCCCAAAATGCGGTCTCTTCTTCGACATAGCGCTCAATGGCCAGCTGCACGACCGAGGCGCGCGATCGGCGCATCCGTACGGCGAGCTTGTCCAGATTTTCCGAGAGCGCCTCGTCGATGCGCGACGTGATGACCACGCTTTTCGTCATGCATCAAATGTATACTTGTGCAGCGCGCTCTTCAAGGCCGCGTCTGGCCGCTCCCGCGGACGACCCATTTGTAGGTCGTCAGCCCTTCGAGCGCGACGGGGCCGCGGGCGTGGAGGCGGCCGGTGGAGATGCCGATCTCGGCGCCAAGGCCGAACTCGCCGCCATCGGCGAACTGAGTCGAGGCGTTCCACATCACGATCGCGCTGTCGACGGTGTTCAGGAAACGCTCGGCAGTGGGCGCATCGCCGGTGACGATCGCGTCGGTGTGGTGCGAGCCGTGGCGGGCGATGTGATCCATCGCGGCGTCGACGCCGTCGACGAGCTTCACCGAGAGGATCGCGTCGAGATATTCGGTGTCCCAATCCTCTTCGCTGGCGGGCTTCACGAAGGGATGGAGCGCCTGGACCTCGGCGTCGCCGCGCAGCTCGCAGCCGGCCTGGTGGAGCGCCTCGAGCATCGCGACCGGATCCGCGAAACCGCGATCGATCAGCAGCGTCTCGGTCGCGCCGCAGATGCCGGTGCGGCGCATCTTGGCGTTGACCGCGAGCGCTAGCGCCATCTCGGGATCGGCCGCGCGGTCGAGATAGGTGTGGTTGAGGCCGTCGAGGTGGGCGAGCACCGGCACGCGCGCCTCGGCCTGGACCCGCGCGACGAGGCTCTTGCCGCCGCGTGGCACGATCATGTCGATCGCACCCTCGGCGGTGAGCATCGCGCCCACCGCGGCGCGATCGGTGACGGGCACGAGCTGGATCGCATCGGCCGACGCCCCGCCCGCTTCGAGACCGCTGGCCAGCGCGGCGTGGATCGCGCGGTTGCTGTGGATCGCCTCCGAGCCGCCGCGCAGGATCGCGGCGTTGCCCGACATCGCGCAGAGCGCCCCGGCATCGGCAGTCACGTTCGGGCGGCTCTCGTAGATGATGCCGATCACGCCGATCGGCACGCGGACGCGCGTGAGCACCAGCCCATTGGGGCGCTCGACGCGATCGATCACGCGGCCGACCGGATCGTCGAGCCGGGCGACGGCCTCGATCCCGGCGGCCATCGCCTCGACGCGATCGACGTCGAGGCGCAGCCGATCGAGCAGCGCGCCGGTGAGGCCCGAGGCTTCGCCTGCGCGCATGTCCTGGGCATTGGCGGCGATGATCGTGTCGCGCGAGTCGCGGATCGCCCGGGCGGCAGCGAGCAGTGCGCGACTCTTCTGCGCGCTCGACATCGCTGCGAGCTGCTGCGAGGCGGCACGCGCCCGGGCAGCCATATCGGCGATCAGCATGGGAATGTCAGCGTCGGCCATGCTGCACCCGCTAGCACGGCTCGGCGCAAGCTGGTAGCCAGTTGCCATGGGGGAAATCGACGCAGCAGGCGAAATGGTGACAGGCGCGCTCATCGGCCGCGCAGTCGAGCCCAAGACGGGCGAGGCGCACGGGCCGGATCATTCGGACAATTGCCTCAATTGCGGAACCGCACTGATCGGGACGCACTGCCACCAATGCGGCCAGACCGGGCATGTCCACCGCTCGCTGGGCGCCGTGGCGCACGAGATCGTCCACGGCGTCCTCCATTTCGAAGGCAAGTTCTGGCGCACCCTGCCGCTGCTCGCCTGGCGGCCCGGCGATCTCACCCGCCGTTACATCGCGGGCGAGCGCGCCAAGTTCGTGTCGCCGATGGCGATCTACCTCTTCTCGATCTTCGCGATGTTCGCGGTCTTCTCCTTCGCGGGCATTTCCGCGCCGACCGACATTTCCGGCGTCACCGCCAAGCCCGCGGCGGCGATCCAGCAGGCCAGGAAGGACGCCGAGGAAAATCGCGCCGAAGCCACGGCGCGGCTGCGCGAGCTCGCCCCCGGTGACGCCAAGCGCGAAAAATACGAGCAGCGCATCGCCACTGCCAACAGCGATCTGGCGGAGCTGACCGAAGCCGCGAAGCATGTCGCGCCCGACAGGGTCGACCAGATCGCCAACATCCACACCGGATGGAAGGCGCTCGATTACGGCATCGACAAGTGGAACAAGAACCCCTCGCTGATGCTCTACAAGCTCCAGTCATCGAGCTATAAATTCTCGTGGCTGCTGATCCCGCTGTCGCTGCCGTTCGTGTGGCTGCTGTTCTTCTGGAAGCGCCAGTACAAGCTCTACGACCACGCGATCTTCGTCATCTATTCGATCGCGTTCATGTCGCTGCTGTTCATCGCGCTGACGCTGCTCGGCGCGATCGGCGTGCCCTCCGCAACGCTGGGGACGCTCGGGACATTCGTGCCGCTGATCCACATCACCCGCCAGCTCAAACAGGCCTATAGCCTGCGCTGGCGCAGCGCGATCCTGCGCGCGATCGTGCTGAGCTGGTTCATCGTGATCATCCTGACGCTGTACCTGCTGATCCTGCTGCTGCTGGGCATGTTCTGAGCGGCGGCTTTCTCGATCCTCCCTCGCCAGGGCAGGGCAATCGCTTATGGAAATTCCGTTTGCCCTGAGCTTGTCGAAGGGCCGCTTCTTCTTCGCTGCGAGCAACCAGCCCGAAGAAAAGGACGTCCTTCGACAAGCTCAGGACGAACGGAGATTTTGCCGAAACCCTTTCCGGACCCGCAACACATTCCATATGCAACCGCCCTGCCCGCCGGGGAGGATTGAATTGCTACCGAGGCGCCCGCGTTCGCAACCGACACGAACACCAAAGAAAAGGCCCTCCCCCGATCGTTCGGGAAAGGGCCTTTTGTTGGCTGGGGGCTGAACTCAGGCGCCTTGCGGTGCCGGGTTGCCGAAACCCTTGGGCTTGCGGATCTTCGGGATCGAGGTGCCTGCGACCGCGGCCGGCTTGGCGCCCGCGCCCGGATCGGGGCGGCCGATATCCTCGCCTGCGATCAGCCGCTTGATCTCCTCGCCGGTGAGCGTCTCATATTCGAGCAGCGCCAGCGCGATCGTGTGGAGCTGGTCGACATGATCGGTCAGGATCTGGCGCGCACGGGCCAGCCCCTGCTCGACGAAGCGCTTGACCTCGCTGTCGATCAGCCGCGCAGTCTCGTCCGACATCGGCTTGGAGCGCGACATGACATAGCCGTAGCTCTCCTCGCTCTCCGAGAAGTCGAGCGGCCCGACATTGTCCGACAGGCCCCATTTGGTGACCATCGCGCGGGCGAGACGCGTCGCCTGCATGATGTCGTTCGACGCGCCCGACGACACCTTGTCGTAACCGAAGATCAGCTCCTCGGCGACGCGGCCGCCGAACGCCACGGCGATGTCGGCGTGCATCTTGTCGCGGTGATAGCTGTACGAATCGCGCTCCGGCAGCGGCTGGACCATGCCCAGCGCGAAGCCGCGCGGAATGATCGTCGCCTTGTGGATCGGGTCCGCGGTCGGCTCGTGCGCGAAGACCAGCGCGTGGCCCGCCTCATGATAGGCCGTCATCCGCTTCTCGTCGTCGGTCATCACCATGCTGCGGCGCTCGGCGCCCATCAGCACCTTGTCACGCGCGTCATCGAACTCCTGCGCCGCGACCAGCCGCTTGCCGCGGCGGGCGGCGAGCAGCGCAGCCTCGTTGACCAGGTTGGCGAGATCGGCGCCCGAGAAGCCCGGGGTGCCGCGCGCGATGACTCGCGCGTCGACGTCGGGCGCCAGCGGCACCTTCTTCATATGGACCTGGAGGATCTTCACCCGGCCTTCGATGTCCGGGCGCGGAACCTGGACCTGACGATCGAAGCGGCCCGGGCGGAGCAGCGCCGGATCGAGCACGTCGGGGCGGTTGGTCGCCGCGATGATGATGATGCCTTCGTTGGATTCGAAGCCGTCCATCTCGACGAGCAGCTGGTTGAGCGTCTGCTCGCGCTCGTCGTTCTGGTTGCCGAGGCCGGCGCCGCGCGAGCGGCCGACGGCGTCGATCTCATCGATGAAGACGATGCACGGGGCCGATTTCTTGGCCTGTTCGAACATGTCCCTGACACGAGACGCGCCGACGCCGACGAACATCTCGACGAAGTCCGAGCCCGAGATGGAGAAGAACGGCACGCCCGCCTCCCCCGCGATCGCGCGGGCGAGCAGCGTCTTGCCGGTGCCGGGCGAGCCGACGAGCAGCGCGCCCTTGGGAATCTTGCCGCCGAGGCGCGCGAACTTGGTCGGGTCCCTCAGGAACTCGACGATCTCCTGCAGCTCCTCGCGTGCTTCGTCGATGCCGGCGACATCGTCGAAGGTGACCTTGCCTTCCTTCTGGGTGAGCAGGCGCGCGCGCGACTTGCCGAAGCCCATCGCGCCCGAGCCCGAGCCCTTCTGCATCTGGCGAAGCACGAAGAAGGCAATGCCGAGGAAAAGCAGGAACGGCAGCGACTGGACCAGGATATATTGCCAGATCGACGGGCCCTCCTCCGGACGCGCGTTGATCCGCACGCCCTTGTCGCGCAACGTCGAGATGAGCTGCGGATCATTGGGCACGTTGGTGCGGAACTTGGCGTCGCTGGAGAGGGTGCCGGTGACGACGCCCGAGCCCGTTGCGATGTTGACGTCCTTGACCTCGCCTGCCTCGACCTTGTCGAGGAAAGTCGAATAAGCGATCGTATCGCCTGTCGCAGTGGTGCTGCGGCCTTCGAACATCATCACGAAGAGCCCGAGTGCGGCAAACATGCCCACCCAGATCAGCAGGCTCTTCATCCAGGGATTGCCCCCGTTCTCGGGACCCTGCTGCTTGTCGTTGTCGTTCATGTGGCGATCGTACCTTTCCGCCCTGCAAGATAGGGACGGGCAAGTTAATGGCAATGGAACAACGCGGTTCTTTAGGTCGATCAGTGTGATCGCCGCGCCGGAGCCAGGCTGAAACGCCATTCACCATGTTTCGCGGCGGCTTTCACCCCCGCAATCGTACCGGTGCCGTCGCCATCGAGCGTGGTGACGAGGCGATCGAGTCCCTGCTCGTGCCAGGGCTCGTGAATCCCGCCTTGGTGCCGCACATGTTGGACGGCGAGCCGCACCAGCCGGCGGCGCAGCTCATAGGGCAGTTCAACCGGGTCGAACGTCGCTGCGGCGCCATCCGCGCGGAACCGCGCCGAGAGCTCGCGCTGCAACGCCCATTCGAGCGCGTCCTCCGCATGGCGCAGATTCTGCGCGGAAAGCGCCAGGCGCGAGGGGACGAGGTCCGGCGTCGACTGGATCAGCGCACGAATCCGGCTGCGGTCGTAGCGCGGATCACGGTTGGACCGGTCCTCGACGAAGGGCACGCGCTTGCAAACCGCGAGCCCTTCCAGCTCGGCGCGTGACCAGTCGAGCAGCGGCCGCACGAGCTCCAGCCCGGGAGCAAGCTGCCGCGAACGGCGCATCGCTGCGAGCCCGCCCACCCCGGATCCGCGGCGCGCGCGCATCAGGAAAGTCTCGGCGACGTCGTCGCGCTGGTGGGCGACGGCGATCCAGCCGGCGCCGGCGAGCGGCCCCCGGGGGGCCGCCCATTCGGCGAGCGCGGCATAGCGCAGCGTCCGCGCGCGCTCCTGCACATTGCCGGCGAAACTGTAATCGGCGGGAGGCGCAAGCGTCGTGTGAGGAACGCCCAATTGGGCGCAGACCGCGGCCACCAACGCCGCTTCGTCCGCGGCCTCTGGGCGCAGGCCATGGTTTACGGTGGCGGCCCGCACTGCGCCGGGATAGGCGGCGGCGGCGAGCAGCAGCAGCGCCATGCTGTCCGGCCCGCCCGAAACGCCGAGCCCGAGCATTCGCGCGGCAGTGGGAGCCTCCCCGGTCAGCGCTTCCAGATCGCGCCGGAAACGCTCGATCTGCTCCGCCGGGGGCGTCAGCTCATTTGCACTTGTTGTCGGCACGGCCCTGCGCGACCCCGGCTTTGATCCCGGCCGAGAGACGGTCGCCATAGAGCTGGGTCAGCTCGTCATAGACCTTGCAGACTTCGCTCGCCGGCTTCTTGAGCTTGGTGAGCGACTGGGCGAGATAATAGAGGCTGTCGGGCGCGCGCTCGCCGTTCGGGTTCTTCTTGAAATTCTCGTAGAACGCCACTGCGGCGAGGCTCGGCGCACCTGCATCCAGATAGGAGCGGCCCAGCAGATTCTGCGCATAGCTGGCGCGGCGATGCTCGGGATATTTGGTCACGACCGCCTCGAGCGCCTTGCGCGCCTCGGGGTAGAGCTTCGCGCTCCACAGGCGATAGCCGTAGAGATAGCCGTCCTCGGCAGGATCACCGCTCTTGGGCTTTTCGATCGCCGCGAGCTGCTGCGCGCGCGAGCCGCTCGGCTTGGCAGCGGGCTTCTCGGCGGCCGGGGCGGCGGCCTCGCCCAGATCGACCGGGGCGATCTCGGGGCCGCCGGTGCCGAGCTCCTCGGCGGGCGCCGCTGGCGCGGTGCGGTCCTCGATCGCCTTCAGCCGCGCATCCGTCGCCGCCTTGTAGGCGTTGAACGCTTCCTCGAGCTGGCGGAGGCGATATTCGCTCTGCTCGGCCTGGCCGGTGAGCGAGGTGAGCTGGCCTTCGAGCGCAGCGACGCGCTGGGTGAGATCGGTGAGCGGCGTGGAGGCAGGCACGCCGGGGACCGTCGTATCGAGCTGCGGCGTGATCTGGGGCTCGACCGTCTGGCCGGCGCCGCCCGGGAACACCTTGCGCTGCACCGCGCGCATCTCGCGCTCGAGCCGGTCGACCCGGCCCTCGACCGACGTCTGGGCGTGGGCGCTCCCTGCGGTTGCGATCGCGATCACGAGCGTCGCGGCGGCCATCAAATTTCGCATGTTCAATATACCAGGTGCAAAGCGGATCGGTTGAAGGGCTCGTCGCGCCATAGCTGACACGCCTTGCCTGTCGCCAGCCTTAAGGCCGGTCTTAAGGAACGCCGAGAGTGTTTGCATCAGGAGCGGCGGCGGCGGAACCGGCAGGCTCGGCGGGACGTGCCTTGAGCGCGGCGGCGCCCACTTCGGCGTCGATCGTGCGCTCGCCGGTGCCCAGCGGCGGCACGCTCGAACCATTGATCAGCACCTGAAGCCGATCGGGACGACCGGTGCGCAGGCGCGGGCGATCCACACCCGGTGGCACGTCGTAGCGCTCGCCCGGCGCCATTTCCTTCTCGTAGAGCCGCTGCCCGCTGGCATCGTTCACGCGGACCCACACGGTGTCGAGCGCGACCAGCGTCACCTGATCGCCGCCGATGGGGGCCGGGGCGGGCGCGGCGGTATTGGCCAGGGCTTCGGTCGCTTCGGGAGCAGCTTCGGTTTCGGCCGGCGCAGCGACTTCGGTCGGGGCTTCGCCGCGGAACAGGCTGGTGCCGTACCACAGGCCCGCGCCCACCAGCAGCAGCACCGCCACGATCACGCCGGCCCAGACGATGCCCCGGGAAGGAACGCGGGTGGGGTCCTCCATCGGGTAGGAAGGCACGGGCACGACGCGTTCGGGGCTGTTGCCCAGTTCCTGGCGCAGCTCGCGGCCGATCTCGACCTCGTCGACGCCCACCGCGCGGGCATAGGCCTTGGCGAAGCCGTACGCATAAGTGACCGAGGGAAGCCCGGCGTAATTGCCGTTCTCGATCGTCTCCAGATGACGCTGCGGAATACGGGTGCGGCTGGCGATTTCCGCGAGCTCCAGGCCCTGCGCCTCACGCGCGGCGCGCAGCTTCTCTCCCACGGTTGCGGGAAACAGCGTCGGCTCCTGGGCGATTTCGCCTTCCATGCCTAACCTCCGGCGGGAGGGTTGCGGCCCATTGGGCTCCCGCCTGTGCCCCGCGGTGTCCCTCAGGGCGCTGCGGCTGTCAACGGCGGGTGACCGAAATCTACGCTTTATCAGGCCAATTCGACGCGATGTTCAGCAGCCCAGGCAGTGAGCGTGTCGCGCAGCGGCAATTGCGGGGCGGCGAGCGCCGCTTCCAGCGTACAGCGAAGCGCGGCGCGATCGAGCGAGCGGATCATCGCCTTGACCGGGCCGACCGCGGCGGGGGTGATCGAGAGCCGGTCGATCCCCAGCCCGATCAGCGCCATCGCCTCCAGCGGGCGCCCGCCCATCTCGCCGCACACGCCCACCGGGACCCCGGCCGCATGCGCCTGATCGGCGACGCGCTTGATGAAGCGCAGGATCGAGGGACTGAGCCAGTCGTAACGCAGCGCGAGCTTGGGATGCGCGCGGTCCGCGGCGAAGAGGAACTGAGTCAGATCGTTGGTGCCGATCGACAGGAAATCGAGCCGCGGAAGCAGCATGTCGAGCACTTCGGCGAGCGCGGGCACTTCGAGCATCGCGCCGTAGCGGATCTCGGCGGGCATCTTGCGTCCGCGCGCGGCGAGCCAGGCGCGCTGCGCTTCGAACAGCGCGCGTGCCTCATCGAACTCCCAGGGCTCGGAAACCATCGGGAACATGATGTGGAGCGTACGCCCCGCCGCCGCCTCGATCAGCGCGCGCGCCTGCGCCTTCATCAGCCCGTCGCGCTCCAGCGCCAGCCGCAGCGCGCGCCAGCCCATCGCGGGATTCTCTTCGTCGCCCGCCTCGTCGTGGTTGAGATAGGGCAGCGCCTTGTCGCCGCCGATATCGACCGTGCGGAAGATGACCGGGCGCTCGCCGGCGGTGTCGAGCACGTCCTTATAGAGCCGGCGCTGCGCCTCGCGCTGGGGCAGGGTCGCCGAGACGAGGAACTGGAACTCGGTGCGGAACAGGCCGATCCCGTCCGCGCCGGTCAAATCGAGCGCGGACACGTCGTCGCGCAGCCCGGCATTGACCATCAGCGTGACGCGGTGCCCGTCGCGGGTCAGCGGCGGCTCGCCCTTCAGCCGCGCGAAGGCTGCGCGGCGCTTCTGGCTCAGCACGAGCTTGGCCGAGAAGGCCTCCTGCATCGCCGTGGTCGGGCGGACGAACAGGCTCTCCTCGCCCACGTCGAGCAGCAGCATGTCGCCCTCGGCGATGAGCTGGCGGACGTTGCGGACGCGGCCGAGCACCGGCACCCCCATCGCGCGCGCGACGATGGTGACGTGCGCGGTGAGCGAGCCTTCCTCGAGCACCACGCCCTTTAGGCGGCGGCGATCATATTCGAGCAGCTCGGCGGGCCCCAGGTTGCGCGCGATCAGGATCGAATCGTGCCGCAGCCCTAGCTGCGCCGCGGTGCCGAGCTGGCCCGAGACGATGCGCAGCAGCCGGTTGGACAGGTCCTCCAGATCGTGCATCCGATCGCGAAGCAGCGGATCGTCGATCTCGCGCATCCGCTGGCGGGTGCGCTGCTGGACGCGCTCGATCGCCGCCTCGGCAGTGAGGCCGGAGTCGATCGCTTCGTTGATGCGGCGGCTCCAGCCTTCGTCATAGGCGAACATCTTGTAGGTCTGGAGCACTTCGTCGTGCTCGCCGCCCACGCCGAACTCGGCCTGGCTGGCCATCCGGTCGATCTGCTCGCGCATCTTGTCGAACGCGGCATAGACGCGGTGGCGCTCGGCCTCGATGTCTTCGGCCACGGTGTGCTCGATCACGATGCGCGGCTGGTGGAACACGGCCAGGCCCTGCGCCATGCCCTCGACCAGCTTGAAGCCGCTCGCGCGCGTGGCCCCGGTCGCCTGGGGCCGCGTCGATGCCGCACCCGCGGCGTCGATCAGCCCCGCGTTGGCGATGAGCTCCGACAACACCATCGCGACCGTCTGGAGCGCTTCGATCTCGACTTCGTCGTAGCGTCGCGGCTCGGCATGCTGGACCGCGAGCACGCCGACCGCGCGCTCGCGCCGGATGATCGGGACGCCGGCGAAGCTGTGGAACCGGTCTTCGCCCGTCTCAGGCCGATAGGCGAAGTCGGGATGCGTCGCCGCCTCGGCCAGGTTGAGCGTCTCGACGTTGGCGGCGATCGTACCGACCAGGCCTTCGCCCAGGGCGAGCTTGGTGACGTGGACCGCCTCCTGCGCCAGTCCGCGGGTGGCGAACAGCTCGAGCACGCCTTCGCGCAGCAGGTAGATCGAGCAGACCTCGCTATCGAGCGCGGTGCCGATGATCTCGACCACGGCATTGAGCTTCGATTGCGCCGGCAGACGCTTCGCCATCACGTCGTGGAGGCGCGTGAGTATCTCGCGTGCGGAGGCGGCAGCAGCAAGGGCCATGACCCGGGGCTAACAGATTGCGCGAAGCGGCGCCATTCGGTCGGCACAAAATATACCTTGCGTCACACAGTACCATGTGACATACAGTGTATGTCACATACTATACGAGACACCGCATGCCGATCGAAGACGATCTATTCGAGAAGCTACGCGTCGAGCTGCGGCGCGGTTCGCTAGTGCTGGCGGTGCTCGGGGCGCTGCGCGAGGAGCGCTATGGCTACACGCTGCGCACCAGCCTGGAGGAAGCGGGCCTGCCGATCGACGAAGGCGCGCTCTACCCGCTGCTGCGCCGGCTCGAGGCACAGGGGCTGCTGACCAGCGAATGGCGCGAGGAAGCCAAGCGCAACAAGCGCTTCTACCGGCTCTCGCCCGACGGACTCGAGATACTCGCCCAGCTGCTCGGCGAATGGAACGCGATCTCGGAATCGATCCTGCGGCTTACCGGAAAGGACAAGTGATGGACCTGATCGAACGCTATCTCGCGGCCGTCCGGCAGAACCTGCCCGCGGACAAGGCCGACGACATCATCGCCGAACTCGCCGATGAGCTGGCGACCCGCAAGGAGATGCGCGAGGAGCGCAAGGGCCGGCCGCTCACGCGCGACGAAGTGACAGCGCTGCTGCGCGAGTTCGGCCATCCGCTGGTCATCGCGTCGCGCTATCGCAGCCAGCAATATCTGATCGGGCCCGAGATCTTTCCCTTCTATCTGTTTGCGCTGCGCGTGGTGCTCTCGATCGGTGCCATTTCGTTCGTCGCGATCGGCGTGATCTCGGCATTGCTCGGCGATCGCAATATCGTCGAGATGCTCGTGCGCATCACCGGCAACCTCTGGGAATTCTTCTTCATCGCGGTCGCAGTGGTGACGCTCGGCTTCGCGCTGTTCGAGCGCTATGGCGGCCCGGTCGATCAGCTGATCCGCTGGACGCCGGAGCACCTGCCCGTGCCGCTCGCCCGCCGCAAGGGACAGTGGGAGGCGGCGTTCGAAGTTGGATTGAGCATCGCCTTCCTGCTCTGGTGGATCGGCGCGGTCCGCTTCCCGTCGATCGCGGCGACCAGCACCGTCCGCATCGAGCCGGCTGCGATCTGGGACCAATATTATCTGCCCATCCTGATGCTCGCCTGCGCGCAGCTCGCGGTCAATCTGATCGAATGGCTGCTGCCGCGGCTGTGGCGGCTCGAGGCACCGCTGTCGATCGCGGTCTCGGTGGCGACCATCGCGGTGGCCACGGGGCTCTACGAGGCGGGTGCCTGGGTGACCGTGGTCGCGGCCGGCGGAGGCAGCGAGAACCTCGCCGGGCTCACCGAAAGCCTGAACCTGGCGATCCGCATCACGCTGATCGTGATGATGGTGATCATGGCGGCGCAGGCGCTGGGCGAGCTGTGGAAGCTCGCCCGCGGGCAGCGGATGGCCACAAGGGTGGTGGTCTGAGCCTTCAATCCTCCCCCGCCAGGGGGAGGTGTTGCCGAAGGCGGCGGAGGGGGAGGAATCACGCCGCTATCGTCGTGATTCCTCCCCCTCCGTCATACTGCGCACGCCACCTCCCCCTGGCGGGGGAGGATTGAAGGCTCCTAGGAGGCGCGTTTTTCCAGTGCGTGCGCGGCCTCGGCCATCAGCGAGGCGATGATGTCGGCGGTCGGCTCTTCCTTGCTGACCATGCCCACCGACTGGCCCGCCATGACGCTGCCGTGCTCGACATCGCCTTCGATCACTGCGCGGCGCAGCGCACCGGCCCAGTAATGCTCGATCTGGAGCTGCGCCTCGGCCATCTCGACCTTGCCCTCGTCGAGCAGCTGGGCGACTTCGCGCTGCTTGGCGGTGAACAGCTCGCCAGCCGCGTTCTTGAGCGCGCGGACGGGGATCACCGGCAACCGCGGATCGATCTGGACGCTGGCGGTGGCATCCCGTGCCGAGGCGCGGATGAAGGCCTTCTTGAAGTTGGCGTGCGCGATGCTCTCGGTCGCGCAGACGAAACGAGTGCCGAGCTGGACGCCTGCGGCGCCCATGTCGAGATAGCCGGCAATCGCCTCGCCGCGGCCGATTCCGCCGGCGACGAAGACGGGCACCTGGCTCGCGACCTCGGGCAGGATCTCCTGCGCGAGCACGCTGGTCGAGACCGGGCCGATATGGCCGCCGGCCTCCATTCCCTCGACCACCAGCGCGTCGACGCCCGAGCGGATCAGCTTCTTGGCGAGGCTGAGCGCAGGGGCGAAGCAGATCAGCCTGGCACCGTTGCCCTTGATCGCGTCGAGGCTCCCGGCAGGGGGCAGCCCGCCCGCGAGCACGACATGGCCGACCTTGTGCTTCGCGCACACTTCGATCAGCTCGAACAGCTGCGGGTGCATGGTGATCAGGTTTACGCCGAACGGCTTGTCGGTGAGCGCCTTCGTGCCCGCAATCTCCGCGTCGAGCTGCTCGGGATTCATCGCGCCGCACGCGATGACGCCGAAGCCGCCGGCGTTCGAGATCGCCGCGACCAGGTTGCGCTCCGAGACCCAGGACATGGCGCCGCCCAGGATCGCGACCTGCGAACCCAGGAATTCGCACCCGCGCGCCATGCGGCGGGCCAGGCGTTCTTCGCCGATCGTCATGCTGGCTCCTTCATAAGTCGCGCGGCCTTAGACCTGGCTTCAACGGAGTTCAACGGCGACCTCCGGCTAAGCCCCTCCCCTTCAGGGAGGGGTTGGGGGTGGGGGCTGTCCACACGCAGGTCGGCCTCGATGGAGATTTACATGCCCCACCCCAACCCCTCCCCTGAAGGGGAGGGGCTTCAGGTCGTTAGCTCAAAGATCCAGCTTCTCGTAATCCGCAGGCGGCGGGATGCCTTCCATCCGCTCCGACAGCAGCGGGCGGAAGCTCGGGCGGCTCTTCATGCCGATGTACCAGCGCTTGGCCTGCTCGTGGCTCTTCCAGTCGATCCCGCCGAGATAATCGGCGATCGAGATCTGCGCAGCGGCGGCGAGATCGGCGAGGCTCATCGTCGGTCCTGCGAGCCAGGTGCGGTGATCGAGCAGATAATCGATGTAATCGAGGTGCGCGACCGCGGACTTCATCGCCGTGCGCAGCGCCTGGCCGTCGGGCGCCTGCTTGTAGACCAGCCGCTTGAGCATCCGTTCGTGGAGCAGAGGCGCAGTGATCTCCCCGAAGAAGTGATTGTCGAACCACACCACCAGCCGGCGGATCTCGGCGCGATCCGTCGCGGTGCCGTTGATCAACGCATTCTTGCTGACCGTTTCCTCGAAGAATTCGCAGATCACGCTCGAATCGATCAGCGTGACGCCGCGTTCGGTGTCGACCATCACCGGCACCTGGCCGGTGGGGTTCAGATCAAGGAACTCGTCGCGCCGCTGCCAGGGCAGCTCGCGGACGGGCTCATAGCCGATGCCCTTCTCGCCCAGCAGCAGCCGGACTTTCCGCGAAAAGGGACAGAGGGGAAATTGATAGAGTTGCCACATGGCACCCTATCTACCGTGGGCGCGCAAGGCGTCCAGCGGATGCGTCAATAATCGTCGTCGTAGCCCTCTGCCTGCGACGCGAGCACGCCCGCCAGGGGCGCCATTGCTGCCTCCAGGCGTTCAGCAGTGCGCTGGAGCTCGCCGCTCATCGCCGCCGCGCCGACTGCGGCCGAGCCGGCGGTGGCGACCGCGCGGCGCGTGTCGTGCTGCAGCTTCGCTTCGAAATCGGGGTCCTTGCGGCGCTGGACGTCGCGCAGCGTGTCCGACGGGCGGATGTCGCTCTCCGGGCCGAGCACCTGCGCAAGCTGCCCCACGCGCGTATCGAGCACGATCGCCGCGATCGAGCTAACCGCCATGGCGATCGCTTCCTGCGCGATCGGATCCTGCAGCTGGCGCGCGGCATCTTCGACTTGCGACTGCGCCGCAGCGGGGGCCGCGACGGCGGACAGCATGAGGGCAGCGGGAACCAGACGCATGACATTCTCCCGAGTCGTCAGGATGCCATCATATATGCATTCCAGCGGCTTAGCCCAGGATGAATGGCCTGGCCCCAATCCTCCCCCGCCAGGGGGAGGTGGCATGCGAAGCATGACGGAGGGGGAGGAATCACGCCGCTCATGTTCTGGCATCCGCCCCCTCCGACGCCTTCGGCGCCACCTCCCCCTGGCGGGGGAGGATTAAGGAGTCACTCCGCCGCCACAAGCTCCGCGCTGTCGTCGAGCGGGTGCGAGAGCCGTGAGAGCATCTCCTTGGGTACCACCTGCCAGAATTTGCCGGCCTCGCGGTCCCAGTCATCGAGCAAGCCGCGCGACCATTTACTGTCGGTTGCGGCGGCATGCGCCTCGACCAGGCTGCGGAGCTTCGCCTCCCAATGTTCGGAAGCCAGCCGCTGCCAGACGATGCTCTCCGGATTGGCGCGGCGCGCGAAGCTGTCGTCGGCGTCGTAGACGAACGCCATGCCGCCGGTCATGCCCGCGCCGAAGTTCATGCCGACCGCGCCCAGCACCACCGCGGTGCCGCCGGTCATATACTCGCAGCCGTTGGCGCCGCAGCCCTCGACCACTACGTCAGCGCCCGAGTTGCGCACCGCGAAGCGCTCGCCCGCCTGCCCCGCCGCGAACAGCTTGCCCGAGGTCGCGCCGTAGAGCACGGTGTTGCCAATGAT
This sequence comes from Sphingomonas radicis, assembly GCF_051400635.1. Lineage (NCBI taxonomy): Bacteria > Pseudomonadati > Pseudomonadota > Alphaproteobacteria > Sphingomonadales > Sphingomonadaceae > Sphingomonas > Sphingomonas radicis. The sequence goes on along the minus strand of NZ_JBLFFG010000001.1, from coordinate 883,436 downwards.
CGTGTTGCGCCAGCTCTCGATCGGCGAGCTGACCATCGGCCGCACGACGATCACGCCGCCCGACAGGCCCTTGCCGACATAGTCGTTGGCGTCGCCGAACACCTCCAAGGTGATGCCCTTGCACAGGAACGCGCCGAGCGACTGGCCGGCCGAGCCGCGCAGGCGGACATGGACGTGGCCATCGGCGAGCGTCGACATGCCGAACTTGCGCGTCACTTCGCTCGAAAGCCGGGTGCCGACCGCGCGGTGCGTGTTGCGCACCGTATAGGTGAGCTGCATCTTCTCGCCGCGCGAGAAGACCGGAGCCGCGTCCTTCACCATCTGCGCGTCGAGGCTGTCGGGCACTTCGTTGCGGAAGGTGTTCAGGCTGAAGCGGCGCTCGGCGTCGGTCGCGTCGACCTTGGCTAGCACCGGATTCAAGTCGAGATCGTCGAGATGCTCGGCGCCACGGCTGACCTGACGGAGCAGCTCGGTGCGGCCGATCACTTCGTCGAGGCTCGAGAAGCCGAGCCGGGCGAGGATCTCGCGTACTTCCTCGGCGATGAAGGTCATCAGGTTGATGACCTTCTCGGGCGTGCCGACGAACTTGGCGCGCAGCTTCTCGTCCTGGGTGCACACGCCGACGGGACAAGTGTTCGAATGGCACTGGCGCACCATGATGCAGCCCATCGCGACGAGGCTGAGGGTGCCGATGCCGAATTCCTCGGCACCGAGGATCGCGGCGATGACGATGTCGCGCCCGGTCTTGAGCCCGCCATCGGTGCGCAGGCGGACGCGCCCGCGCAGGCCGTTGAGCGTGAGTGTCTGGTTGACTTCGCTGAGGCCCATTTCCCAAGGCGTGCCGGCGTATTTCACCGACGTGACCGGCGAGGCACCGGTGCCGCCGACATGGCCAGCGACCAAGATCACGTCGGCATGCGCCTTGGCGACACCCGCCGCGACGGTGCCGATTCCCGCCGAGCTGACCAGCTTGACGCACACCCGCGCGCGCGGATTGATCTGCTTCAGATCGTAGATGAGCTGCGCCAGGTCCTCGATCGAATAGATGTCGTGGTGCGGCGGGGGCGAGATCAGCGTCACGCCCGGAGTCGCATGGCGGAGCTTGGCGATGAACTCGGTCACCTTGAAGCCGGGCAGCTGGCCGCCCTCGCCGGGCTTGGCACCCTGGGCGACCTTGATCTCGATCTCGTCGCAGGCGTTGAGATACTCCGCGGTGACGCCGAAGCGGCCCGAGGCGATCTGCTTGATCACCGAATTGGCGTTGTCGCCATTGTCATAGGGCTTGTAGCGCGACGAATCCTCGCCGCCCTCGCCCGACACCGCCTTGGCGCCGATCCGGTTCATCGCGATCGCGAGCGTCTCGTGCGCCTCGGGGCTGAGCGCGCCGAGCGACATGCCCGGCGTCACGAAGCGCTTGCGGATCTCAGTGATCGCCTCGACCTGGTCGATCGCGATCCCTTCGGCCGGGAAGTTGAATTCGAGCAGGTCGCGCAGATAGACCGGCGGCATATCGCGAACGCCGCGCGAGAAGGCGAGATAGCTCGAATAGCTGTCGGTCGAGACCGCGGTCTGCAACAGGTGCATCAGCTGCGCCGAATAGGCATGGGTCTCGCCGCCGAAGCGCTGCTTGTAGAAGCCGCCGATCGGCAGCGCCGCGACGCCGCGATCGAACGCCGCCTCGTGGCGCATCTTGGCGCTGAGATGGAGCGAGGCATAGCCTTCGCCCGAAATCTTGGCGGGCATGCCGGGGAACAGGTCGTTGACCAGCGCGCGGCTGAGACCGACCGCTTCGAAATTATACCCGCCGCGGTACGACGAGATCACTGCGATCCCCATCTTCGACAGGATCTTGAGCAGCCCCTCGTCGATCGCCTTGCGGTGGTTCTTGAGGCATTGCTCGAGGCTCAGCTCGCCGAACAGGCCGCGCGCCTGGCGATCGGCGATCGAGGCTTCGGCGAGATAGGCGTTCACCGTGGTCGCGCCGACACCGATCAGCACCGCATAATAATGCGTGTCAAGGCATTCGGCGGTGCGGACGTTGACGCTCGCATAGGAGCGCAGGCCGCGGCGGACGAGATGGGTGTGGACCGCCGCCACCGCGAGCACGCCCGCGATCGCGACGCGCTCGGTTCCGATATGCTCGTCGGTGAGGAACAATTCGGTGCAGCCCGCGCGGACTGCCTGCTCGGCCTCATAGCGGATGCGCGTGATCGCTGCGCGCAATGCGTCGGACCCCTCGTCCGCGGGGAAGGTGCAGTCGATCTCGGCCGCCTGGCTGCCGAAATGCGCGCGCAGACGGTGCCAGTCGGCATTGGTGAGCACCGGGCTTTCGAGCACGAGCACGCGGCCCTGCGTGCCTTCGGTGTCGAGGATGTTGGCGAGATTGCCGAAGCGCGTCTTGAGCGACATCACGTGGCGCTCACGCAGCGGATCGATCGGCGGGTTGGTGACCTGGCTGAAGTTCTGCCGGAAGAACTGGCTGATCAGCCGCGGCTTGTCCGAGATGACCGCGAGCGGCGTATCGTCGCCCATCGATCCGATAGCTTCCTTGGCGGTCTCGACCATCGGCGCGAGGACCATCTCCATGTCCTCGAGCGTCTGCCCGGCCGCGACCTGCCGCCGGGTGAGCTCGGCGCGCTCGAAATAGGCCGGCTCAGCGGGCGCGGCGGGAAGGTCCTTGATCGTGAGGAAATCGCCGATCATCGCGGCATAGTCGGCCTCGCCGGCGATGCGATCCTTGATCTCGGCATCGGTGAACAGCCGGCCCTGGTCCAGGTCGACGGCTATCATCTGCCCCGGGCCCATCCGCCCCTTGGCGACGACGGTCGATTCGGAGATCTGGACCATGCCCGTCTCGGAGCCGACGATCAGCAGGCCATCCGACGTCTGGGTGTAGCGCAGCGGGCGCAGCGCGTTGCGGTCGACGCCCGCGACCGCCCAGCGGCCGTCGGTCATCGCCAGCGCGGCGGGACCGTCCCACGGCTCCATCACCGAGGCGAGATATTTGTACATGTCGAGGTGCGCCTGGGGCGTGTCCTCAGCCTGCCATGCCTCGGGCACGAGCATCAGCTTAGCGGTCGGCGCGTCGCGGCCCGAACGGCAGATCGCCTCGAACACCGCGTCGAGCGCGGCGGTGTCCGACGCGCCCGCCGGGATCACCGGCTTGATGTCCTCGCTCTGCTCGCCGAACGCAATGCTCGCCATCTTGATCTCGTGGCTGAGCATCCAGTTCTTGTTGCCGCGGATCGTGTTGATCTCGCCATTGTGCGCAAGGCAGCGGAACGGCTGCGCCAGCCACCATTGCGGAAAGGTGTTGGTAGAATAGCGCTGGTGGAAGATCGCTACGCGGCTGGTGAAGCGCTCGTCGTTGAGATCGGGATAGAACTCGCTCAGGCTCTCGGCGAGGAACAGCCCCTTGTAGACGATCGAGCGGCACGACAGCGAGCAGATGTAGAATCCGCCCACCTGCGCCGCGATCACCCGCTTCTCGATCCGGCGGCGGATCAGATAGAGGTTCTTCTCGAACTCGGCGGCGTCGGCTTCGTCGGGCATCGGCCCGGCGATCATGATCTGCTCGATCTCGGGGCGCGTCGCCTGCGCCTTCATCCCGATCACCGAAACATCGACCGGCACCTGACGCCAGCCGTAGATGGTGTAGCCCGATTCGATGATCTCGCTTTCGACGATGGTGCGGCAGGTCTCCTGCGCCGCCAGATCGGTGCGCGGCAGGAAGATCATGCCGACCGCGAGCCGATTGGAAAGCACGCGGTGCCCGCTTGCGGAGATCGCGTCATCGAAGAAGCGCGCCGGCAGGTCGACATGGATGCCCGCGCCGTCGCCGGTCTTGCCGTCGGCATCTACCGCACCGCGGTGCCACACCGCCTTGAGCGCATCGATCGCCGACTGGACGACACGGCGCGACGGCTGGCCGTCGGTCGCGGCGACCATGCCCACGCCACAGGCATCGCCCTCGAACTCGGGACGGTACATGCCCTCACGGGCGAGGCGTTCGCGTTCGGAGTTATTCATCGGTTTCGGTCTCTGGCTTGGGCGGGGGCGGGAGATGCGCGGTTGCCTTCTCCGCCTTTTGCATGATCTCGGGCATGGCCTTCATGAGCTCAGGCGTGAAGCTCATCATTTCCTGCATCATCTCCGGGTCCATGAAGGTCATCAGATATTCGCGGGCGAATACCGATCCCGAAGGCGTCGCGAAGAAGATGTTGAAATCGTTGAGCTGCTCAAGCGTGAACTTGCGTGCGAAGGCGCGGGCGAGGCCGGCGCGGACACGCGGCTCCATCCGATCGAATACCTGGCCCATCTCTTCGAACATCACGCGCGAGGTGATGCGCATCCGCTCCTGAAAGGCCGGGTCCTTGCGCGCCGCGGCCTCGCCGAGCGTCTCGCCGCTTTCGCCGCCTTCCTCCGCGGGGAGGCCCATCTCGTCGGCCGTCTTCCGCATCATCTGGGTGACCATCGCGTCCATCATCTGCGGCATCTGATCGCGCATCATGGTCATGTAGATGCCCTTGGGGACCAGCGCGGCGACCGCCTTCTCGGCGGCGGCGAGCCGGGCGGGCTCGATCGCGACCGGGGCGGCCGGCGCGGCCGGGGCATCCTGCGCCGGTGCCGCCGCTGGCACGAACGACAAGAGCAACGCCGCACTAGCGGCCAGAGCGCGAACCCGCTTCATCCCTTTATCTCCCCCCGATATTCCACGATCGCCTGTTCCCCCACACGCTCGAGCCGCGCTTGATGCCGCGCCACGACACCTTCGCCCCAGCGGCGGCTGATCTCCGTGATCCGCGGCTTGAGTGTTTGAAACTTCTGCGCGGCACTGCTGGTGCCCAGGGTGAGCAGCGTCGAATAATCGTCGGGCGTCAGATCGCGCATCATCGCCGAGATGGCCGCCTTCTCTGCCTCCTCGGGCGAGGTCGCGCCCGAATCGCCAACGCCGCGATAGCCGCCAGCGAGCAGCTTGCGCCCGGTTCGCGTCGAGAAGAAGGTCAGCATGTCGCGGATCTCTTGCGGGGACATCCCGCCGCGCACCTCGCCCGCGAGCTGCGCGCGTAGCGACGGCAGCTCCTGGCGGAGAATAGGCGTCATCTCGCCGCGCAGTCGCCCCGCAACGTGCTCTTTCAATGCCGGATTTTGCGCGAACATCGTCTTTTGCGCTTCGGACATCCCGATCTCGTCACGGAGATAGGAATCGAGCATTTGGCGGCTGAGCTGACTGACCAGATCGTCCGAGGTGAGCAGAGCCACCAGCCGGTCGGCGTCCTGCGTCGGCGCAGCCTGCGCGGCGAGGCCGACCGGCGCAGCCTGCGCGGGAAGTGCGACTGCGGTCAGCAGAAGGGGAAGCAGCCGCCGCATCAGGCCGCAACCCCCTCGGCGGACTTGGCGGCCTTGGCGTGCGCCTTCATCCAGGCGTGCATGTGCGCTGCGACGTCGCGGCCATCGCGGATCGCCCAGACGACCAGGCTCGCGCCGCGCACGATATCGCCCGCCGCGAACACGCCCGGCACGCTCGTCATCATCGTCTTGCCGTCGGTGCGCAGCGTTCCCCAGCGCGTGACGCCCAGATCGTCGGCGCCGAACATCTTGGGCAGATCCTCGGGCTCGAAGCCCAGCGCCTTGATCACCAGATCGGCCTTGAGCTGGAAGGCGCCGCCAGGATCGAGCTCGGGCGTGCGGCGGCCCGAGGCATCGGGGGCGCCCAGCCGCATCCGCGCAGCGCGAACTCCCTCGACATGCTCGCCGCCATCGAACGCTTCGGGCGCGGAGAGCCAGACGAACTCGACGCCTTCCTCCTCAGCGTTCGCCACTTCGCGCTGCGATCCGGGCATGTTGGCGCGGTCGCGGCGGTAGAGGCACTTCACCGAAGCTGCGCCCTGGCGGATCGCAGTGCGCACGCAGTCCATTGCCGTGTCGCCGCCGCCGACGACGACCACATGCTTGCCCTCTGCATTGAGGCTGCCGTCGTCATAGGCCGGAACCGTGTCGCCGAAGCCCTTGCGGTTGGAGGCGGTGAGGTAATCGAGCGCCTCGACCACGCCCCTGGCGCCGACGCCGGGCGCCTTGATCTGTCGGGTCTTGTAGACGCCGGTGGCGATCAGGATCGAGCCGTGGCGCGCGCGAAGCTCCTCGAGGGTCGCGTCGCGACCGACTTCGAAACCCTGGTGGAAGACGATCCCGCCCGCCTCGAGCCGCTCGATACGGCGCATGACGACATGCTTCTCGAGCTTGAAGCCGGGGATGCCATAGGTGAGCAGCCCGCCGGCGCGATCGTGCCGATCATAGACATGCACCTCATAGCCATATTCGCGCAGATATTCGGCCGCCGCGAGGCCCGCGGGTCCTGCGCCGATGATGCCGACCGACTGGCCGCGCGCCGGGCCAACCTGAACCGGCTCGACCCAACCCTCGTCCCACGCCTTGTCGGTGATGAACTTCTCGACCGATCCGATGGTGACTGCGCCATGGCCCGAGAACTCGATGACGCAATTGCCTTCGCACAGCCGGTCCTGCGGGCAGATGCGGCCGCAGATCTCGGGCATCGTCGAAGTGCTGTTCGACAGCGCATAGGCTTCGCGCAGCCGGCCCTCGGCAGTGAGGCGCAGCCAGTCCGGGATGTGATTGTGAAGGGGGCAGTGCACCGAGCAATAGGGCACGCCGCACTGCGAGCAGCGGCCCGCCTGCGCCTCCGCATCGGGCACGGCATAGCGGTCTGCGATCTCGCGGAAATCCTCCGCACGCAGTTCAGCGGGGCGCTTGGCCGGATAGGCCTGCCCACGGTTCACGAATTTGAGCATCGCATCTTCGGACATGGCCGCGCGCCTATAGGAAAGCGATCGCCGAGTCACGTGAAAACACGCATTTAGGTCAATAACTATGACCTATTAAATCGAGAGAACTGTTCTTTCAGTCGAATGCACGAAAACTCTTCAGCTATTTAGTACCGCAACGGACCTTATCGCATCAGCAGCCATACCAGCGCGATCGATCCGATCACGATCCGGTACCAGGCGAAAGGCGCGAAACCATAGCGCCCGACGATCCGCACGAAGGCCTTCACGACCGCGAGCGCGGCAAGGAAGGCGCAAGCGAAACCGACGAGGATGATCTGGAGATCGTCGAGGCTCAGCAGCGCGCGATCCTTGAACAGCGCATAGGCAGTCGCGGCCGCCATGGTAGGCACGGCAAGGAAGAAGCTGAATTCGGCCGCCGTCTTGCGCTCGACGCCCATCAGCAGCGAGCCCATGATCGTGGCGCCCGAACGGCTGACGCCCGGGAGCATCGCCATGCACTGGACCACGCCGATCGAGACGGCAGTGCGGAGCGGCATCGCCTCGACGCTCTCGACGCGCACGCGCTTCACCATCCGCTCGATGACCAGGATCGCGATGCCGCCGACGACGAGCGCCACCGCGACGATCACCGGCGTCTGCATCGCCGCGCGCACAGCGTCATAGACCAGCACGCCGATCACCATCGCCGGCAGGAAGCCGAGCAGGATGTTGCGCGTGAACAGGATCGGCTCGCGCCGCCCGGCGAGGATGCCGCACCCGACCGTCCAGAAGCGCTGCCAATAGGCAACCACCACCGCGAGGATCGCGCCGAGCTGGATCGCGATCTTGAAGGTGATCGAGCTCTGGTCGGTGAAGCCGAGCAGCTCGCCGCCCAGGATCAGATGGCCGGTCGACGAAACGGGCAGGAACTCGGTGAGGCCTTCGACGATGCCGAGCAGGACGGCGACGAGCAGTTCGGACATTCGGCGATACGCCCCTTATCTTAGGCCTTGTCTAGGCAGCCGCGCCGCATGCCGGGCGCGCCGGTGGTGCGACGATGGCGGAGGAAGCCTCAAGCAGGTTCGCGGAGCCCCGCGAAACGGCCGTGACGCTGGAAGCGCACGAGCCAGTCGGGCGCCACCGCGGCGAGCGGCGTCGGCGTGATCCCGAAGGCGGCGAAGCCTTCGGCACCTGCGGGCACGACATTGTCGCGCTGGAGCATGCGCCACTGATCGCGCGTGATCGGCGCGCCCGGCATCGCGCCGAACATCGCGACCATGCCGCTCAGCGCGTCGGGAAGCTCGATGAGCGCCGGCTTGCGCCCGATCGCCTGCGCTATCCAGCGATAGAGCGCCGCCATGGTGAGCACGTCGGGCCCGCCGAGCGCATAGGTCTTGCCGCCGTGCGCGCGGGGATCGCGCAGCGCAGCCACCGCCGCCGCGGCAACGTCGGCGACATAGGCGGGCTGGAACTTCGCCTGCGGGCGCAGCACCGGCACCACCGGAAGCGCCGCGATCATACCGGCGAAGCGATTCACGAACTGGTCCTCGCGCCCGAACAGCGTCGCCGGGCGGAGCAGCGTGGCGTGCGGAAAGGCTTCGAGCACTGCCTGCTCGCCTTCGGCCTTGGTGCGGCCATAGGCCGAATCAGAGGCGAGGTCCGCGCCGAGGGCCGAGAAATGGACGAGCGATTCGACACCCGCCGCCTTTGCCGCTGCGGCGACGTTGCGCGCACCTTCGACGTGCACCGCCCGCATGTCGCGGCCGAACGTGCCGACGAGGTTCACGACGTGATCGGCGCCGTCCACGGCGCGCGCGATCGTCTCGGGACGCGTCACGTCGGCCGCGATGAACTGCGTCTGGCCTAGGCCGCCGAGCGGTTTCAGGAACCAGGCGTCGCGCGGCCGGCGCTGCGCGACACGAACGCGTGCGCCCGCGCGATACAGCTCCTGCGCCACATAGCGCCCGACGAATCCGCCGCCGCCGATCAGCGTTACCAGCCTGTCCTTCATGCCTGCCTCACGAACCTCAACTTGGCCGTCCCATGCCGCGTGACGGCGCTTTGGGCAAGGTGCGGATGCCGTACGGCCCCTTCCCTTCCGCCGTGCCGTTGCCGGCATGCGATCACGTCCGCCGCCGTCGATTCCGCCGTTGACAACCGCCTCGACCCTCCACTAGAGCGCCCCGCCTACCCCGTGCCCAGATGGCGGAATTGGTAGACGCACCAGCTTCAGGTGCTGGCGGTCGCAAGGCCGTGGAGGTTCGAGTCCTCTTCTGGGCACCAATACTGGCTCTGGATACGTCCAGCAGCGTCCAGTAAGCGGCTGGTTTCACAGCATTTTTAGGCCGAGAATCGCCAGACACCGTCCAGCGAAATCCGGCTAAGGGCATCAGCAGCGACCACAAAATGCTGCCCTTTTTGCTGCACTCGGATCGACCCGGCCTTGCTGGGAAAACGACCATGCTGACCTACATCCAGATCAATGCCGCCAAGCCGAGAGCGAAGGCTTGGAACCTTTCCGATTCCCAAAACCTCTATCTCGTCATCCAGCCCAACGGCTCGAAGCTGTGGCGCTTCAACTACCGTTTTCTGGACAAACAGAAGAAGCTTCATCTCGGTGGATGGCCAACCGTAAGCCTCGCAGAGGCGCGTGCCCGGCGCGACGAAGCCAAGAAGAAGATTGCCGAGGGGATCGATCCGGCGCTGGAGAAAAAGCGCGCCCGGATCGCCGCCAAATACGCCGCTGCCAACACCTTCGAGGCGGTCGCAGAGGAATGGCTCGTCAAATGCGAGCGGGACGGCCTCGCGCCAGTGACCGTCGACAAGATCCGCTGGCTTCTCGCCAAGGCCTATCCCTTGATCGGCACCATCCCGATCGCGCAGATCACGCCGCATGAGGCACTCGCCGTCCTTCGCAAGGTCGAGGCGACCGGCGCCTACGAGAGTGCGCGGCGCATGCGCAGCGTCCTGAGCCGCGTGTTCCGTTATGGAGTGGCGACGGTTCGCTGCGACAAGGATGTCGCCGCCGACCTACGCGGCGCGATCGCCGTGCCCAAGGTCAAGCATTTCGCGGCCATCACGCGGCCGTCCGAGGTCGGCGCTTTGCTCCGGGCCATTGACGGGTACAGCGGCCACAAGGTCACCGTCATGGCAATGCGGCTCTCCCCACATGTGCTGCTTCGGCCCGGCGAGCTGAGGCAGGCCGAATGGACCGATATCGATTTCGACGAGGCGATCTGGTTCATACCGGCGGAACGCATGAAGATGCGTCGGCCGCACCGCGTGCCCCTGTCACGGCAGGTGATCGCGATGCTCAAGGAGCTTCACGAGCACACGCACTGGTGGAAATACCTGTTCCCGTGCCTCGACAAGCCGCGCAAGGCGATGTCGGAGAACGCCGTAAACCAGGGCCTACGCAAGCTCGGCTACACGACCGACCAGATGACTGCGCATGGCTTCCGGGCGATGGCAGCGACGCTGCTCAACGAGATGGGCGAGTGGAATCCCGATGCAATCGAGCGCCAGCTTGCGCACGTGGACACCAACCAGGTCCGTCGCGCCTATGCGCGCGGCGAATATTGGGACGAACGCGTCGCGATGATGCAGCGCTGGTCCGACTACCTCGACGAGCTGCGGGACGGAGGGAAAATTCTCCGCCCGGATTTCGGCGCCAGGCGATCGCGGGGCTGACGCGCATACCCCGCAGGGGATGGCGCCGGATCATCCCCTGCAGGGTATATATCGCGAGACTCATCGCTTGGACGAGGGAACGGGTTGAGGGTCGGGCACGGTGCGACTGGCCGTGAGCGCCTTGAGACTCGCATATTGTACCAGCGTCGCCCTGCCGACCTTCACCGTGTCGAGATCGCCGGACGGGATCAGCTCATAGATGCGCGACCGGCTCAGACCCGTGATCCGGACCGCCGTCGAAATGCGAACCGTCAGCGGCTCGATCTTCTTTTCCCATGCCCGCTCGATCATTTTTGCCCTCGCAACGCAGCCTCGTGTGCTTTGACAAATCCGCGGTCACTTTCGAGGAACGCCGCGAGCATCGCCGGAACGAGATCGGCGACCGGTTCCTCGACACCATAGGTCGCGGCATAGATGGCTGCGTAGCTCTGGAGGGCGGCTTGGAGGTCGGGCGTGATCGTGATCGCCAGCTTGACCGGCGTGCGGTCGGGCAACTTGCCCAGCTTCAGCTCTGCCATGTCAGCCTGCCTTTCCGCGCCACGGCGCGAGGATGAGATCGCGGGTCACCAGCACGCGAACGGGCGCGCCCGGCCGGATCGTGATCGTCGACTGGATGTCGAGGTTGCGCTGGGTGATCTGGTCGCCGGCCCGCGCCGTGTTCGACTGAGCGGATTCACGGATCGCCTGCACGAGATCGCTCTCGCCGCTGATCGTGAGTTCCGAACCGACGCCGAGCACGGTTGCGATCGCCACGCCCTTGAGGAGCGCCCATGTATGAAAGTCGGCCTTGTCTGCGAGCCCGGCATAGCCGGACGGATCGGTCGCCGGCATGTTGTTGAGCGAGACCGAGCTGCCATCCGGCAGGATCAGCCGCTGCCAGACGACCAGCGCGCGTCGCTGCCCGAACGCAACCACACTATCATACTTGCCGATCAGCCGGGCGCCCTGCGGCACGAGCAGGATGCTGCCGGTGACCGTGTCGAAGACATTCTGCGTCACCTGTGCGGTGACCATACCCGGCAGGTCGGAATTGAGGCCGGTGATCAAGCTCGCCGCAATGACGCTGCCGGCGAGCAGACTGTTCGGCGAGACCGGTGCCGCCAGCCCGCCCGAGTTGAGATCGCCGCTCGTATCGCGAGCGGACGCAAATTGCTCCTTGCGTGTGCCGGCATCGGCCATCGCTGCGGCGGGCATGCCGGGCATTGCCGCCATCGCGTCCGACACCGATGGCGCAGCCGGGCTTTTGCCCGTCGCCACCTGGGCCATCAATCCGGACTCCCGGGCCGTCTTCAGCTCGGCAAGCCGCTGCTGCCGCGCTGCCTCGGCGCTATCAGCGTGCGCCGGCTCGGCCTGGACTTTGGCCTGCGCCTGGGCACGCAGGATCGGACGTCCAAGGTCGCCGGGAAGCGGTGGGCCGAGCTTTGGCACGTCGCCATAGCTGGCGGGCAGGCCGGCCAATGCGTCGGATGCCGGCTTCGCCATGGGCTGGGACAGCTCGCTGTCCTGGGTGACCTGCCGGAAGACCTGCGGCTTGAGCGCCATCCAGGCAATGCCCATCAGGCTCGCCGATCCCAGCGCCGCGGCTCCGATGATCGCACCGCGCTTGAAACGGATCGCCCGCGCCGGGCGCGACCGGATGCTGAGCGTTTCGAGATCGAGCTTCGCCGGAGAGATTTGGGCGGGCGGTTCGGTAGACGCGGTATCCGTCATGCACCCCTCCTGCGTTCACGCTGTGCCACCCGCTCGATCCGCACGACCTGCTGCTTCTCGAGCCCGAGGCGCAGCTCGGCGGCATCGAAGATCCGGTCGACCACATAGAAGCGGTCCCCCAGCCGGTAGTTGACCAGTTCGGCCTTCCCCTCGCCGTCGACAACGAAGAGCGGCGGTGCCTCGCCTTGGCCGAGCGATGCAGGGAATTCGATGCGTAACGTTGACAAATCCTTCGACAGAATCGGAAGCTCTCAGAGGATTTGTCGCATGGTGTCACGCTCAACACTCGTATGCCGAAGTCCGCTTGCGACGGGTAGTTGGAACTATGAAGGCTACCTTGGCGAGGATATTTCCGATCCTTGCCGTGCCGTCCGGTGACGCCTTCAGTCTTGCGAGGACGCCTCATTCAGCTTCGATTGCAGCGCCGCGACACTTTCAATCACGGCGTCAAAATCGGGTGCGGCGCCGAAGATCATGGCGCTCATCGCTGCATAGTCACGCCGCAGGTCGTCATACATCGCCCCTTCGGGGCGCAACGTGAAGCTGGGGGCTACCGCAGATGCCAAGTCGAAGTCGGGCCGGTTGAAGAACATGCGTGCGTGCGCGACGCAATCGGCGCCGAGGGCGGGGTTTGCTAGCGCCTTCTGGCCTAGGTCGGCCTCCATGAGCATGTGGATGTCGTAATAATGGCGCGACACGCGGTGGCCGCCGCCGCGCAGTTCGCCGCGGATATCGAACCAGCGGCGCAGCCCGTGCAGAATTACGACCTTGTCCCAGAAGGTTCGCTCGGCATCGACGATGGTGACGTTCGGTACGGTCAGGTCGAGGTCGGGGGCGTCGTCGTGGACATAGGGACGGATTGAATGGACTGCGTTGGGATCGAGCGCGGATTTGGCACCGGACTCGATCTTCACTGCCTTGTCGATATAGCCGTCGGCAGGTGTCGCGGTCGGATAGAGAACCAGCAGCGTCTGGCTGTCCCCATCATGCGGTGTGACGCGGAGCCAGTTGGCCGGTAGGCCGATCCGCCCGGCGGTCGCTGCGGCGATTGAGGACAACTGCTGCAGAAGTGGTCCGTTGATATAGGCTTCGCAGGCCGCCTTGATCGCATCGAGCGCAGCGTCGCGCTTCTTGCGGCTCAGCGCCTGCAGCTCCTCCACGCTCGCGGCTTCGCCGAGGTCGTCGCGGAAGACCGTTACATCGATATCCTCAGAGAAGCGGCGGATGAGGCCAAATCCCTTCGACAGAGAAGTGCCGCCCTTGAACAGCAGCCTCGGGCCTTCGGGAAGTCCGTTGAAGAGTGTATCGAGCGTCCAGCAGACCCAGAAGTCCTTCTCGGCATTCTGCGGCGTTGTGCCGAGGCGCTGCGCGGTCGCGGTAAACAGACCCGCGCGGGTGTCCTGATCGGCAGACAGGATCGCATCATAATTTGGGTTCATGCGGCTTTGGGCTCGGCGGTGAGGATGGTTCTCAGATAGTCCTGCATCCACGCCGGCAATGCCGACATGCCGTCGTGTAGATCCTTGCGTAGCCGCGCGCCATCCGGCTCGCACCAGAGGAGCTGCTGGAGCCGATGGCGGATAGAACCGTCCTCTTCGGCGTCGGCCGTAGAGTCGCGCAACCAGTGGAGAGCCTGGACGATCCGCATGGCCGGGCGACCGGCCCAAAAGAGTTTGCTGGCGGCCGTGGGCCGGAAAGTGATTTCGAGATTGCCAAGATGGACCGGCTTCAGTCGGGAATCGGTGTGAACGACGATCTTGGCGGGGACCGCGTTGGTGAGACCAAGGTCGTTGGCGGCAGTCATGCCGTCGACCAGGACGCGAATCTGATCGCGACGGGCGATCGCCTCGACCACTTGGCGAGGATCGGCGGGATTCGGCGCCTTGGTGAGGCTGTTGAAATCCGGCTTATCATATAGGCCTCTGTCGATCCTGCGGAGCGTGCCGGTGGCGACGAGACGCTGGAGGGCTTTGTCAATGGCATCGCGCGTAGCGAGGTCGAGAAAGTCCGCCGCCGTCCATACGCTGCGTGGCGCACCGGCGCTGATGCGCTGCAGGATGCGGGTCTTCAGATCAACGGGCTCATTCATTGTCCGAAATTTGTAGATGTTTTTCGGACAAAACGCAACCGTAATCCGTCCGAAATTTGTAGGCGTATTTCGGACACGAGCCCAACCAGCCTCTGCCCAGAAGGACTCGAACCGCCCTGTCCATTCACGTCCAGCCTTTTCCACGAATCCAGATCGTGCTATCGGTGCCCTTGGCGACTTCGCAAGTCTATGATTTGACTGCGAAATCAATCGCTTAGGCGCCCTGCGACAAAGCTCTCCTGGCACCATTTTCCCCATCCACAGACGTCCATCGGCGTCGCGTAAGTGACTGGGGAGGAAGCCTTTTTCAAATATCTTTCCGACGAGATTGGGCGAGTTCGCCGACATACCAACGCTTTTGTTGGTCTTTTTCGGCCGTGGATTCGGGGCCTGGCCAAACGCCGCTGTCGGAACCATCAGAGCCAGCGCCACCACCACATGAGACAATCCGATCATTTGCTCCTTCGCTTGAGACCCGTCTGAGGCTGCGCGAACGCCGGCCTTGCGCTTGGGTTTCTGCCGCGGCGCTCATAGTCAGCGCTATCCCGCGGATGAACCTCATCGCGCAATGCCGTTCAGCGCAAATCATGAAACCCGTCCACAAATTGTCTGATGATAGAGATCAACTCTGTTGCGCCGCGGTCAGATGGCCCCGTCCCCACCGAATTAGGCGACCGACCCGTTCTTCACCGGCCGACCAAAATCCGGCACCCCGCCGGCCGTATAAGATATCGGCTGCACACGCGTGTGTCGGTTGGGATCGAACAGCGGATCACCCTTGATCTCGCGATAGTCCCGGCCGTGATAGACCAGCAGGTCACGCCCGTCCTCGTCCACGACGAAGCTGTTGTGTCCAGGTCCGTAGACCTTGTTCTCCTCCGAGGAGGCGAACACAGGCATCGGCGACTTGGCCCAGGATTTCGGATCCATGATGTCTGCGTCGGCCTGCGCCGTCAGCATGCCCATGCAGTATCGGTCGTCGGTAGCGCTGGCCGAATAGGTGAGGAACAGCCGGCCGTTGCGCGCCAGCAGCGCCGGCGCTTCCGCGACCTTGTACTTCTGGATTTCCCAGTCGAGTTCGGGCACCGTCAGCCGCGCCGGCGCGGCGGCGAGCGTCGTCGGACTCGCCAGCGGCGCGAGATAGAGATTGCTGTTGGTCTCTATGCCGGGCTCGTGCTGCGCCCAGCAGATATAGCGCTGTCCCCGATGCTCGAAGATCGTGCTGTCGAGGGTGAAGCTGTCCCACGGCGTCCGCAGCTGGCCGAGCATAGCCCAGTCGGACGTCAGCGGATTGGACCCCCTCGCCTGCAACACATAGGTGCGGATACGGAACTTCTGGTCCGAGTCCCCTGCCGCAAAATAGATGTGCCACGCACCGTCGAAATAGTGGATTTCCGGGGCCCAGATATAGCCGCCCAGCCTGCCGCTCGCCGGCCGCCTCCAGATCACTGTCTCCGGCGCAGTCGCAAGCCCTGCGATCGTGCGCGCGCGGCGTAACGCCAATCGATCATATTCGGGCACGGAACCCATGAAATAATACCAACCGTCTGCACGAAGGATCTGCGGATCGGCGCGTTGCAGTATCAGCGGATTGCGTAGTGCACCGGGTCTGGCCGCCGCAGGGACCACGGTCAGCACAGGCAGTGCCGCTCCTGCCGCAACCAGGTCACGCCGACGGATCATAGATCTTCGCCCCTCCATTATCTCGTGCCGGTCGCGTTCCCGCGGCTCGCAATAAGCCTTTAGTCTGACTTTTCGTAGCAAAGGAAATCCGGCGAGGCTATCGTCGGCCCGTCTGCAATCGCATTCCCGCATTCACTGCGGTTGTGCGTCTCACGGGGCGGGCGAAAGCAGCGAGAATGTGAGCCGCGCCGCGTAACGTCCGTCAGCCAGCGCAGGCTCGCCAGACGGCCCCGACGCCTCCGCAGAGATGAACTTCGACCCCATCGCGGGGATCGCACTCAGGAAGGAGACGTCGCCGCCCGGGAACGCGGGCGAGGTGTTGGGAAGTCATTCAGGCGAGTGCCGATCCGAAAGTAAGCAGGCGTATCACTGGAAACCACCCAGTTCCCTCGCCGCGAAACGAACCGCGCCCAGCGCACGCCGGAATAATATCCCGCCTGATCGGGCGGCGGCAGCGTATCGCTGCCACGGGCCGCGAGCATGTGCACGCCCAGAGCATTCCGCGCAGCCGGTTCTGCCAGACCGGGCGAGGGCCGTCTGCCAGCACGCGCACGGCGTCGATCTCGCCCAACGGCGTATCGAAGGTGACCCCATGATAAATGAAGCGGCCAGACAAGGAGTAGCTATAGTCGAGCCACAGGGTGCCATCACTCGCCAGCGTCCAGCGCACCTTATCCAGCCGCCCCGCACCGTCGGCCTCGAGCCACGCGCGCTCCTTGCCAGTGACGGGATCACGTTCGGTTCCGTTTCGGATCGTGACCGGACCCGCTTCGGGTAGAGCGAAGCGGGCGGCCTCATAGCCCAGCCGTACCGAAGCGATCGAAACGGGCGCATTGTCGGACGCGGCGAGATCGGAGACCCGGACCGCTGCGATCCGCGTCGGCGCGACCATGTAGCGGCTAGGGTCTCGCGCGCCGCGTCTGCCTGAATAGATGGTGCGCCAGCGCTTGCCGTCCTCCGAAATCTCTAGCCTGAAACCCGCCCAGCCTTCGCGCCGGGGATCGTTGAGCCTCACCTCGACCAAGTTCGCCAAGGTCGGGCTGGCAGGCCGGTACTCCGCGCCCGATCCGTTCAGCTCGGTCCAGGCGGGCTCCGCCTCCATCCGCGCGCCCATGGCCACCAGGCGCGGACCATTGGCGATCGCAATCTGGCGGCCGCTGCTACTGACCCCCGAGAGCAGCCCCGTTCGGGAGTCGAACATGGCGGTTACGCCGCCGCCAGACAGACGCACCGAGCCGCCCTCGCGAAGCGTGGTCGCCGTTCCCGATCTCGACCGCGCCGGCACGGGCTTCGCGGAAGCTGCGGCGGCGATCGGCCGCGCGCTGCAATCGGTTTCGGCGACGGCCTTGTTCGCAGCGCTGCCGTTCAACATCGCCGAGCGTGAACTCGCCACGGCGCGCAAGCTTCTGCCCGACTGGCCGGAGGACGTCTTCGCCGTCCGTCAGCTTCCCGACGAGCAGGGACCGGGCAACGCGCTGCTGCTCAAGGCAGTGTTCGAGAATGCGACCGAGATCGTTACCGGTTTCGGCAAGCTTGGTGTCCGCTGAGACTCTCGCCAAGACTGCGGCTCATCGCATGTCCGGGTTCCTGGCATCCGATGCGTTCGCCGGCCCATATCTAGCGGACCAGCTCTTGCTTCCGCTCGCGCTGGCAGGTGGCGGCAGCTTCACGACCGTGAAGCCGAGTCAGCATTCGCGGACCGCGGCGGAAGTGATCGAACGTTTCACTGGCCAGCGCTGGGTATTCAGGCAACAGCTGACCGGGTGCCACCGTGCTCATCTGAATTCAGGTGCATGAGCTTCTGTTTTGGCAGCTACGCCCCCCAATAGTGATCGTTCAACCCGGTGACCGTCACGCCCGAAAGCCTTCGTTCGATATACATCCTCCTCGACCAAGTGCGAGCGGCGGGGAAATGCTGAGCTCGGCCTTCGGACGGGCCGCTTCTTCTCCTGTAGATCACTGCTCCTCGGCCGGCACCGAGCAATTTGTTCGCCGCTGCGCATCCGCAGCCGAGCGGCCAAGGCCCAGAAACCCTCGCAGGATCATGGCAGCGGTCAAGAGTGCCCGGTCATGGGAGCGAGGTACGATCCAACGGCGCGACCGCTTTGGTGTTGGGAGTCGTCTAGCAAAGGCCAGGCTCGGAAGGAGTTGCGCGACACCATCCCGGCTTCGCTGGAGAGTTTTTTTTCGAGGAAGCTGCGCACCACGTCATGCGCCGCAGGACTCGCGGACGATCAGATCGGTGGGCAGGCGCTCTGACGGGTGATCGTCGGCTGCATCGAGAATGCGCGCGACCAGCTTGCGTCCGGCCGCCTGTGTGTCCTGGCGGATGGTGGTGAGCGCTGGCGTGCTTAGTCGTGCGAGCAGCATGTCGTCATAGCCCACCACCGAAACGTCACGCGGCACCGAGAGGCCGGCCTGGCGCAGTGCTCGGATCGCGCCGAGCGCGATCAGGTCACTCGAGGCGATGATCCCGTCGAACGCCATTCGCTTGCGAAGAAGCCTGCTGACCGCGGTCTCGGCCGATTCATATTCGAACTCCACCGGCACCACGAGCTTGGGATCGGCCTCGATCCCGCTTTCGCGCAGCCCCTCCAGATAGCCGCGGCGGCGCTGCATCGCCTCAGGGTCGCTGCCGCCGAGGAACAGAATGTTGCGCCGCCCGAGCCGGACGAGGTGCAGTGTCGCGCGGCGTCCGCCGAGCAGATTGTCCGAGCCGATCGTGCAATAGCGCTGGCCCGGCATCTGCGCGCCCCAGACGACGAAGCGCGCGCTGGTCTCCGCGAGCCGATTGAGCGCTTCGTGGAGCATGCTCTGGCCAAGGAAGATCACTCCGCTCGCGCGGCTGGTGGTGGCGGCCGAGACGACGTCCTCATAAGTGACGGGCGCGGTGTGGCTCACGGTGAAGTCGCAGTCGCGGGCGCGCGCGGCCTCGCCGATGCTCGCGAGCAGCTCGAGGAAGAAGGGATGCGAGAGCGGCACCGGCCGCCCCTTGATGTGCGGCAGCACGACTGCGATCGAGCCCTCCGCCCCGATCGGCGCGGCCGGCATATAGGCGCGGAACGGATAGTCGTGATCGCGCGCGAGCGCCCAGATCTTCTGCTTGGTGCGCGTGCTGATCAGCGGGTGATCGTTGAGCGCGCGCGAGACGGTGGAGACCGACACCCCGGCCAGCCGCGCGAGGTCCTGCAGCGTGGTATTGCTGTTGCTAGTGCTGCCCATAAGCCTCAAGCTGGTTGGCCGCGAAGCGGCGGTGTTAGCGCATCGAAGGGGGGGACTTGCAAGCGAAGCGAACGGCGCGGGACCGGCCGCGGCTCACGCGCTTCCAGATCTGGAACATGTGCGTGGGCCTGTTCGGCGTGCAGATCGTCTGGGGGCTGCAGAACGTCAACACCAGCCGCATCTTCCAGACGCTGGGCGCGGACGTGGGCGAGTTGGCGATCCTGTGGATCGCGGGGCCGGCCGCCGGACTGCTGGTCCAGCCGATCATCGGCCATCTGAGCGACCGCACCCGCGGTCGATGGGGGCGGCGGCGCCCCTATATCTTCGCAGGTGCGATGCTCGCGGCGATCGCGCTCTTCGCGATGCCCAATGCCGGCGCGCTGTGGACCGCGAGCCTGATGCTGTGGCTGCTCACTGCCTCGATCAACATCGCGATGGAGCCGTTCCGCGCGCTGGTTGCCGATACGCTGCCCGAGGAGCAGCGGACCACCGGCTTCGCGATGCAGGTGTTCTTCATCGGCGCGGGCGCGGTGTTCGCATCGGCGCTGCCGTTCGCGCTCACCCAGTGGCTCGGCTTCAGCGGCCACGGAACGGCGGGGGCGCTGCCGCCGTCGGTGCGCATGGCCTTCTACATCGGGGCGATATGCCTGATCGCGGCGGTGGCCTGGACCGTGTTCACCACGCCCGAGCGGCCCCCTGCCCCGATCGAGCAGCATGAGGACGTGCACGAGGTGCCGAGCGCGCGCGGTGCGGCGCTGCTCACGCGCCAGGGGCTCGCCTGGGTGGCGGGCGGCGGCGCGCTGGCTGCCTTTGCGGCGAACGCGGGCTGGGAGCGCGAGATCCATGTCGTCGCGGGGCTCGCGCTGCTGTTCGGCGCGGCGCAGCTCACTTCGGTGTGGCTGCGGCGGCGCGGGCGGACGCGGCTGGGCATGTTCGAGATCGTCGAGGACATGCTCCACATGCCGCGCGTGCTGCGGCGCTTGGCAGTGGTGCAGTTCTTCACGTGGTTCGGGCTGTTCGCGATGTGGATCTACACGGTGCCCGCGGTGGCCGCTCGCCATTACGGCACCGCCGACGCTGCTTCCGCCGGCTACAATGCCGCGGCGGATTGGGTGGGGGTGTTGTTCGCCGGGTATAACGGCGTCGCGGCAATCGTGGCGCTGCTGCTGCCGGCGGTTGCGACGCGGCTGGGGCGGCGCTGGACTCACGCGCTCTGCCTGCTGACCGGCGCCGCGGGACTCACCGGCTTTCTCGCGATCCACGATCCGCATTGGCTGTGGCTGCCGGCGCTCGGCATCGGCGTCGCCTGGGCGTCGATCCTGTCGATGCCCTATGCCATGCTCGCGAGCGGCGTGCCGCCGCACAAGACCGGCGTGTTCATGGGCATCCACAACATGTTCCTGGTGCTGCCGCAGCTGGTCGCCGCGACGGTGCTCGGTCCGCTGATCGGCCGCGGATTCGGCGGCGAGGCGATCTGGGCGCTGGTGCTCGCCGGCGGCTCGCTCGCGCTGGCGGCGGCCTTCACCCTCGCTATCCCGCTGCGCGCGGACCTGCGCACCGGCTGAACCGGCCGCTCGATATCCGGAATCCTGTGCAGAACGTGCTCGCATTATGCAAAAGTTGCATAAATTCCGGGCTATCGCAAACGGAATGTTGCTCCCGTGCAACAGGGAGATCGCGTGTTAGCGATCTCAATTCAACAATATTTTGTTATATTACCGATATTTGTTAATCTCTCGCGTAGCACTCGCGTCAGAGCCTAGTTCTTGCTTGCTGCGTGCAAAGCATCATGCAATTTTACGCAAATCGAAGCCCTGCGTTGCAGAGTCGCATTTCCGTGCGGCCGGCAAAAGAGGCTCGATCACGATGCGGCGACGCCAAGTGGTGCGCTGCTGGAGAGGAGGGCAGACAGGGCGAAGGCGCGGCGAAAGCGGATTCCAGAGGCTATCTCAGCGACGCGGAGCGCGGCTGCGCTTCCGGAATCCAATGCGTCTTGCGCTTCTCCGAACAGGTGACGGGCCGCAAAGCCCAAGGAATGCGAACACGGTCCCGAAAACGGGGCGGAAAAGACGGGGAGGTCTTGATGAGGAAGATGAATTTGACGGCCGGCGTATCGCTGGCGGCAGTGGCGCTGATGGGGCTAACCGGCACCGCGCATGCGCAGGACGACTCGCCGGCGCCGCAGGAGCAGGCATCCGCCCAGGACGAGCCGCCTGCCGACGAAGTTCTGGTGGTCGGCGTCCGCCGGGCGCTCGCCACCGCGCAGGACCGCAAGCGCGATGCCGACACCGTGGTCGATTCGATCACCGCCACCGACATCGGCGCATTCCCCGACAATTCGGTCTCCGGCGCGCTGGCTCGCGTGCCCGGCGTCACCGTGTCTCGGCTCCAGTCCTCGGACGATTCGACCCACCCGTCGGGCGAACCCACGAGCGTGCTGATCCGCGGCCTCACCTGGGTCCGCACCGAGTTCAACGGGCGCGAGAGCTTCTCGGCGGATTCCTACCGTGGGCTCAATTTCAACGACATCTCGCCCGAGCTGATGGCGGGAGTCGACGCCTACAAGAACCAGACCGCCGACATGATCGAAGGCGGCATCGCCGGCACCGTCAACTTGCGCACGCGCCTGCCCTTCGACGCCGACGGGCTGGTCGTGGCGGGCACGGCCAAGGCAGTCTATGGCCACCGTTCGGACAAATGGACCGGCGAGTTCTCCGGCCTGATCAGCTATTCGGCCGACACCAACATCGGCAGGTTCGGCATCCTCGCCAACTATGCCCGCAGCCATGTCGTCACGCGAACCGAAAGCGTGATCATGGACAAGATCGACACCTATTGCTCGGCAGGCGCGACCAACCCGGACGGAAGCGGCATCGTCAATTCGGACGGAAGCGTCGCCTGCACCGGCAATCCGTTCGGCGGCACCGGCTGGGCGTTTGCGCCCGACGGCATCCGCTATTCGCAGGTCGATTACGACCGCACGCGCCAAGGCATCGCCGTGGCCGCGCAGTACGAGGATCCGACCGGCGCATTCCGCGCGACCTTCCAGTTCATGGACTCGCGCTACGACAACGCCTGGCTGGAACGCGCCTCGCATGTGGTGCTCGAGGGCAATTACTTCGGTCAGCCAGCCTTCCGCCCCCGCGCGACGACAGTGCTCGGGCCGGCCCCCGGCGGCTCGGCATTCGTGTTCGGTCCTGACGGCATGCTCCAGTCGGGCACGCTCACCCAGGGCCACGGCAGCTGGCGGGGAAGCTGGAGCAGCCTGCAGGAGGCGATCGACACCGGATCGGCGGTGCCCGGCCTGCCCTTCGTCAACTATTGCGGCGCGGGGGCATCCTGCTCGACGCTTCAGGACGGGCTCTATTTCCAGAACGAAGCGCGCAACTTCGACCATAGCGAAGGCACGCGCGACTATTCGGCCAACCTCCAGTGGGAGCTGACCGACAACGCCCGCTTCACGCTCGACATGCAGCGGATCGAAGCGTTCGCGAACAACGACGACATCCTGGTCGCCAGCGGATCGATGGCGAACGTCGAGTACAGCGTGAACGACGACGGCACGCCGCACGTCACGCTGCTGCCCGGATCGAACGTTAACTATGCGGCGGGCGGAATCGCCAACCCGCACAATTACTGGATCCCGTTCATCCAGTCGCACCTCGAGGACAATGACGCCCAGGCGACCGCACTGCGCGCGGACTTCGAATATGAGTTCGACAAGGGCGGGTGGCTCGATGCGATCAAGGTCGGCGGGCGCTATTCGGACCGCAACCAGGTGGTGCGCTATTCGACCTTCAACTGGTCACCGGTCGCGCCGAACTGGAACTGCAACGGGCCGGGCTTCAACCTCGACAACACCAGCCCTGCCCCCTACCCCGCCGGCTGCGGCGCGCGGCCCAATTTCCAGGGCTATGGCGAGGGCATGTGGGAGTCGGTCTCGCTCGGCGACGGCTTCTTCAACGGCAGCGTCTACGACAACGGCCCGCTGGTCTATCTCAACCGCGACACGCTGCGGGACCGTGCCCGGCTGGTGCAGGGGCTGAGCGGCCCGACCACCGGCTCGCCGCTCAGCTGGACACCGATCTGCGATCGGCCCGATGCGACCGTGCTCGGCTGCTACCTTCCGTCCGAAGTGATGGACGTGACCGAGAAGACCAACGCCGCCTATGCGATGCTGCGCTTCGGCGGCGACCGGACGATCTTCGGCGGCGTGACGGTGCGCGGCAATCTGGGGCTGCGCTATATCCGCACCGACATCCGCAGCGAGGGCAGCGTCGGCTATCCGCCCAGCACGACGTTCAGCAACATCACGCCGTGCGGGCAGCTGCCGCCCAATTGGGTGGTCAATCCGGCCTGCTTCCTGACGCCCGAAGTGCTTGCCTTCGCAAGTGGCGGCGGCACGCCGAACGTCTACAAGGCGTCCTATGACAACTGGCTGCCGAGCTTCAACGTCCGCTTCGGGCTCGACACCAAGAACTTCATCCGCTTCGGCTATTCGAAGGCGATCTCGCGGCCGGACTTCGGGCTGCTGCGCAACTTCGTGGCGATCCAGGGCCCGATCATTGACGGCAGCGCGAGCTCGCCATATCTGATCCGCAATTCGGCGGGCGCGGTCACCGGCTACAACTTCGTGTTCCGCGCGGAATCGGGCTATCCGGCATTGAAGCCGATCACTGCCGATCAGTTCGACCTCACCTTCGAAAGCTATTGGGGGCCGAGCAGCTCGTTCACGATCGGCGGCTTCTACAAGAAGCTCAACGGCAGCATCGCTTACGGCGAGTTCGCCCGCACCTTCACCACCAACGGATCGACCCAGGACGTGCTGATGCGCGGACCGCGCAACCAGGAGGACGGCGGCGAACTGATGGGCTTCGAAGCGGCGTTCCAGACGTTCTTCGACTTCCTGCCCGGCGTGCTGAGCGGGCTCGGGACGCAGCTCAACTACACCTATGTCCACCAATCGGGGATCAACAATTCGAACCTCGTCACGCAGGGGGCGCTCGACGCGGGCGGCACCGGCGGGTTCGGCGCCGGGCTCGACGTCTCGGGCGGGCGCGGCGTGGTGATCGACTCGCACCGGCTGGCGGGCATTTCCGACCATGTGTTCAATCTGGTCGGGCTGTACGAGAAGGGTCCGCTGGCGATGCGGCTCGCGTACAACTGGCGGTCGAGCTTCCTGACCAACAATCTCGATTGCTGCATCGGCCTGCCAGTGTTCCAGAAGGCGGCGGGCTTCCTCGACGGATCGATCCGCTTCTCGCTCAACGACAATATCGAGCTGTCGGTGGAAGCATCGAACCTGCTCGATACGACCCTGGTCTACCAGCAGCAGGTCTTCGGCGACTCTTCGGCCACGCCGGGCGCGAAGCCGGTCTTCATCGACTCCAACTGGAGCAAGACCGACCGGCGCTTCCAGTTCGGTGCGCGGTTCAAATTCTGAGTCCCTTCCCTGGCGTCGCCGCGCTGGTCGGCGACGCCATTTTTTCCTGTGAGCCGAGGCTTTCGCCTCCGCCTCCGGATGCCAACATCCCTCGAGCCAGAGAGTTTTCGATGACGCTCCGCACCCTTGCCCTGCTCGCACTTCTCGGCGCTCCTGCTGGCGCGCAGGCCGCGGATCGCGAATGCGCGCAATCGCCGGCAAAGGTGATCGAAGTCTGCGTATCGGTGGCGGACGGCAAGGCGCGCTACGAAGTCAGCCGCAAGGGGGTGACGGTACTCACGCCTTCCGAGATGGGCCTGAGCTTCGCCGGAGAACAGGCGGCGCGCTACACCGGGCTTTCCAATCCGCGGCGCGCGAGCGTCGACACGCAATGGGAGCAGCCCTGGGGCGAGCAGAGGCTGGTCCGCGACAACCACAACGAGCTGACCGTCACGCTGACCGGCGACACTGCACTCAACAAAACAGTCGAAGTCATCTTCCGGGTTTTCGACGACGGGCTGGGCTTTCGCTATGCCTATGGCGCGATCCCGGCGGGGCAGCCGGTCGCGGTGACCGCCGACCGCACCCAGTTCGCGCTGACGGGCCCCTATCAGGCCTGGTGGTACCAGGGGCTGGGCCAGGAGCGCGACGAATATCTCTACACCCAGACCGACGCGCGGCGGATCACGCTTGCCGAGACGCCGCTGACGATGAAGGGGGCGAATGGGCTTTATCTCTCATTCCACGAGGCGGCGCTGGTCGATTTCCCGTCGATGCTGCTGCAGGGCAACGGCAGCGGCACGCTCACCGCTTGGCTGATGCCTTGGCCCGACGGCGTGCTCGCGAAGAAGACCGGACCGTTCACCACCCCCTGGCGCACGCTGCTGATCGGCGAGAGCGCGGGGGCGCTCGCGGACAGCCGGATCGAGCTCAACCTCAATGCGCCGAGCAAGCTTCCCGACATCAAAAGCTGGTTTGAGCCGGGCAAATATGTCGGCGTCTGGTGGGAGATGCACCTCAACAAGACGACCTGGGGCAGCGGCCGCGCGCACGGCGCCACCACCGCCAACGTGCGGCAGTACATCGACTTCGCCGCCAAATACGGTTTCGACGGCGTGCTGGTGGAGGGCTGGAACCAGGGCTGGGACGGCGACTGGGTCGCCAATGGCGACAAGTTCAGCTTCACCCGGTCCTATCCCGATTTCGATCTTCCAGGCCTGACCGCCTATGGCCGGTCCAAGGGCGTCAAGCTGATCGGGCACCACGAAACCGCGGGCGCGGTGGTCAATTACGAGAACCAGCTCGAAGCGGCGATGAAGCTCTACCAGAGCGTCGGCGTCTCCGCGGTGAAGACAGGCTATGTCCGCCACAGCGGGACGATCGTCGATCGCGACGGCGGGCTCCAGTGGTTCGCGGGCCAATATATGGTCGATCACCACCTGAAGGTGGTCGAGACCGCCGCGCGGCACCGGATCGCGATCAACACGCACGAGCCGGTGAAGGACACCGGGCTACGCCGGACCTGGCCCAACTGGATCAGCCGCGAAGGCGCGCGCGGGCAGGAGTTCAACGCCTGGGGCAACCCCACCAACCCGCCCGAGCATGTCGCGATCCTGCCCTTCACGCGGATGCTCGCAGGACCGATGGACTATACGCCGGGCATCTTCGGTCTGGTGCACGGGCAGGAGGCGCTGAGCCGGCGCGTGCAATCGACGCTCGCCACGCAGCTTGCGCTGTACGTGGTGCTCTACAGTCCGATCCACATGGCCGCCGACCTGCCCGAGAATTACGAGGCGCGGCTCGATGCTTTCCAGTTCATCCGCGACGTGCCGACGGACTGGGAAGTCTCGAGGACGCTGGCCGCGGAGATAGGCGACTACGTCGTCGTCGCCCGCCAGCCGCGTGGCGGCAAGAACTGGTTCCTGGGCGCGGTCACCGACGAGAATGCCCGTAGGCTCACGCAGAAGCTGGACTTCCTGGCACCGGGCAGGCGCTATGAAGCGCAGATCTACCGCGACGGGCCGGGTGCCGACTATCGGACGAACCCGACCAGCCATGAGATTGTCAGGCAGGTGGTTACGGGTGCCGATATGCTGACGCTGGACCTAGCGCCCGGTGGCGGGACCGCGATCCGCTTCAGGGCGCTCAACTGAGGTACGGTCGGCGAGTCAGTACGAGCGCCATAATCGCGATCGCGAGACGACTTCGGGTGCTATGCCCCGTGTTCGCCCGAACTTGCCTGAGCATTCCTCCAGGCCGAGGCTGGGATAGACGGCATACTGATACTGTCGGAAAGAAGTTCATAAGTGTGTGCGAAGTTGATATGAAGTGGGAGTGGCCGGAAGCAGCCGATCATTGCGCCGCCTCATGAACATCCGCTCTCTGCCTTCGGTGCCACAAAGCCCCATTCAGCAATCGGTCCAAAAGCTGATCGGTTTAGGCGGCCTACCGCCATTGGCATAATAGACGTTTCCGTAGCGGGAGCTGAGATCGACATCACCGATGATCGTGCCAGCATTGGCGACGGCTCCCCCGGCGCGAATGGCGATCCCATTGCCGCCGCTGATTGTGCCGCCGGTGAGATTGGTGATGCGGCCGCGTTGAAGGCGTCCCGCCATTGGTCGCGGTATAGGCGGCCCGAATCGTTCCCTCATTCTGCAGCGTATTGCTCATGCCGAGCTGGACGACGCCGAACGCGTTGCTGAAATAGTCGGTTATGGTGCCCGACAGGGTGCCGCGGTTCACAATCGTCAACGCCTGCGTGCTCCCCTGGCCAGTGCCGGGGACCAGGGCCGCAGCAGTGACCGTCAGCGCCGCGCGGTTGGTCGTGGCGATGTCAGCCGTCAGATCCACGGTGCCGTCGCCGGCGAGCACCAGCGGCAGCGTCTGCGGCGCGCTGGCGGTGAGCGTGAGGCGTGCGCCGCCAGTCAGTTCATAGCCGGTGGTGGCGAACGGGCCCGACCGCGCCGATCACGGCGCTTGCGTCGGCGGACACGCGGTAGCGCAGCAGGCCGCCGGGGTGGTCACCGTGCCGTTAACGCCGGCGAACTGACCCGAGCCGCTGGCCACGAGATCAGTCACTAGCGTGTCGCCGTTGCCGAGCGTCAGATTGCCGTTCAGGATGCCGCCGGCGACGGCAACGAAGGTATTTCCACTGGTGTATCCGCTGCCCGCGCCCGCGACGAAATTGACGTCACCGTTGATCGTGCCGGCGTTGAAAACCTTGCCATTGTAGATACCACCGGGGCCCGCGCCCGCCACCGCATAAGCTCCGCCGGAGACAACTCCCCCGGCGAGGTTGTTCAATACGCCGTAGTCCGACAGCCCGACCGCGGTGCCGGAGCCGATCGCGCCGATCGTGCCGCTGTTGTTCAGCACATATCCGATTACTGCTCCGTAGGTGGCACCTTCGATCCTGCCGCTGTTGATCGCGGGGGTGTTATCGGTATTTCCGGTGAGGTAGACTCCGATGCAGGAGAAGGCATGTCCAGAGTGGCCGTATCATGCGGGCAATGCAGATACTCCCAGATCGTCGTGGGTTCCCTCACTTGTTGTCGAGAGTGCGCCCAGCCCGAATGCCGCCTGTCGGCAAGAACTCAGCATCCGACATCTGGATTGCACTGAGCCTCGAAGGGCCGGTTAGAGTCATCGGCGCTCTCAAAACCGCCATTCCGCTAACGGCCCACAAGCAGCCGAGGCGACAAAACTTGCCTTATGCGATCTGCGTTGAAAACGGATCAGGGCTGCGCAAATCTGAAGCAAAGATGCGCAGTTACCGGCTTTTCGCGGCTGCCGATTTGATCCTATCCTGGCCGACAAAGGGGGCGTCAAATGGGCATTTTCGACTTTCTCTCCAAGCAGTTTGTCGACGTCATCGACCAGGTCGACGAGCCTGGCGTGTTGGCGGTCCGCTATCCGATGAAGGATCGGGAGATCCAAAACGGCGCCCAGCTGACGGTGCGAAGCGGCCAGACGGCTCTTTTCTACAACGAGGGAGAACTCGCCGACGCATTCCTGCCCGGCCTCTACATGCTCAAGACGGCGAACCTGCCGGTTCTCACCCGCTGATGAACTGGGACAGCCCATGCTTCCCGAGGGGGCAAGATGCGGTGAACGGAAACGAGTTCTCCATTGCCGATACCACACGGCGGCTGGGCATGGATGAGATACTTCTGGTTCGATTGGAACGCCGAGCGCAGGGTCATCTGCCCTGCGCTCTTCCCCCTCGATCAATTGCGCGGTCAGGATCAGGCTCTCGGCTCCCAGGATGAATACCAGCAGCGTGAGGAGATGTTCGATCACGCAGGCCGAGCCTCAAAACTTGCCGATCAGGTTCACGAAGAAGCCGCGCTCGTCGTAGCTGAGATCGGTGAGGTCGTCGGAATAATCGGTAAAATTATAGCCCACACCGACCTTCACGTGATTCCCGAGGTGCCGGTAGACCCCGACCAGCGCACCCAGCCGGCTGTCGTCGGCCTCGTGGATCGAGAGCTGCCGGACCTCCGCCAGCAGATCCCACCGCGCGACCACGCGATAGTCGGCGCGCACCGCCCAGAAGGTCGCCGCGCTCGAGAACCACGGCGCGGTCTCGTCGCGCGACAGCCGGAGTTCACCGACCCGGTGAGCGACTTTGGCGCCAAGCGCGAAGCGCGGCGTCAGCTGATAGGTGCCGTCGACCGCCACGATGTGGCTGCGCTGGGCATAGTCGATGTTCAGGCCAAGCTGGTCGACCTGCCCCGGGGAGGGCAAGTCATAGAGGTAAGTGTATTTGGCGAGCAGGTTCAGCCGGTCGTTGTCGACCGGCCGGAACGCGGCCGCAGCAACCAGCTCATAATAGTCGGCATCGAGCGCACCGCCCGAGGCATCTCCTTCGGATACCGAGAGGTTCGCCTTGGCGAAGAGGCGCAGCGCATCGGTCGCCTGGAAGGTCGCCTGGTTGCGCGTGGCCCAGGTCTCGCGATCGCCGTAGATGTTGCTGCCGTCCTGGCGGAACTCGAGCGCGCTGCTCCAGCGCAGCCGCTCGCCGCCATAGTCGACGGTGCCGCCAATCACCTCGCGATCGATCCGGCGGCCGAGCGCGTCTGCGAGCGAGCCCGTCTCGTAGCGCGCTCCGAAGGTCCAACCCGGGATTGGGGTAAAATCGACACCATAAGCCTGGGTGAGCCCAGTTGGACCCGAACCATGCTCGTAGCGGCCTTCGGCAAACACCGAGACGGCGCTGCTGAAACGCCGCCGAGTGCCCGCAGTGAGACGGCCCAGCCTCCCGCTGGTGAAGGCATCGGGGTTCTCGGCGGCGAGCGCGTAGCCGAGATAGATCGAACCGCGTTCGCCCATTGCATAGTCGATCCGCGCGTCGGCGCCGAAGCCCAGATCGCCGTCGGAGACCTCAGCAGCCAGCTTCAGCCGTTCGGTGATCTGCGCGTCTCCCGCCACGCCGATCCGGTCGTTCTCGCGGCGGCCGCCTGAGCGATCGAAGGTCTTCTGGCCGAACAGCGAGAGCGCCCAGGGAATGCGGCGCTTTTGCGCCTGATCGTCCTGTGTCGGCGTTTCCGGCGCCGGGGTGCTACGATAGCCGATGCTCGCGGCGACCTCAGTGCGCGTTCCCTGGAAACCGGGATCGGCCGGATAGGGCGTATAGTTCGTCGCCTGTCCTTCCTGCTTCTCCGAGCGGACGCCGACGCTGCCGAACCAGCCGTCCGCCTTCTCATGGCGGACGCCCGCTTCAATGGCATGGCGGTTGGTGACCGTGCCGTCGGTGAGATCCGCCTTTGCCTGGATTTTGGTCCCCGGCGCTACCTCGATGTCGGCCGCGCCGCCGAACTGGTCGAGACCTTCGCCGAAGGTCAGCTCGCCCGGCCCCGAATAGCCCTGCTCGCGGCTTCGCCAATAGGCGGAGATCCTGCCGGCGCCGACTCCAATCTCGTCGAGATCGGCCGCACCCTCGACAAGATAGGCGTCGGACTGGCGGGCGACGGTGGTCAGCTGCGTGAAGTCATAGCCGCCCGTCGATGAATAGGAGACACCGTTGCCTGCCCCGTTGGACCGGGCGAACTCGGTCCGCAGATACGTCCCTGGCTTGTAGCGCAGCAGCATGTCGGCGCCGTAGAGGTCCTGCGACGCCTGATCCTCGCCCTGATGATAGCCGGTGGCGCCCACGCGCAGGTGATCGCCGATCCACTGCTGCGCCCGACCGCCGAGGGTGAGCGCGTCCGGACGCGTCAGGCCTGGCGAATATTCATAGGTCGCGACCAGCCACACCGGATTGCCGGCGAGCGACGAGTTGCGCACGAACAGATCGCTGTCGGCGGTGATCGGCAGCGCCTCGCGCAGCAGCACGCGGCCCTGGATATAGTTGATGTCGTAGTCGCGCGCCGCGATGAGTTCGCGCCGCTCGATCACGATGCCGGAATCGCGGTCACGCACTTCGACGAAGAGACGCTCCGAGCCTTGAGCCAGGTCCTGGTTGCGCAAATAATAGACCGAGCCCCCCGTGGAGGCGAAATCCTCGCGGCTGCCAATCGTGCCGGGATCTGCAGCAAAGCCGCTGATCTCGGTTCGCCGTTCCCCGCCCGCCGTACTCTCCGAATTACGCCACGATGCGAGCGCCCCGTAGAGGCCGCGCTGATACCGGATGAGCTCGGACCCGGTGAGCTGGGTATGGAAATTGCCCCACATCGCCTCGGCATTCTCGCTCTCGGCGCGCACATAGAAGCGACCGTAGGTCGGGGCATCCTCGACCGTGACGCTGTCGTCGCCATAGACCGGATAATGCCGGTCCGGATCGAGCCGGCGCAGCAGCGAGCGCGAATCCTTCTCGAGGAAACTGTCGAAGATGTCCTGCAGCGGATGCTCGCCCGTATCGGCCGAGGCGGTTATCCGCCAATCCTGCGAGATGCGCCCTTTGTAATAAAAGGCCATCCGGCCATCGATATAGTCCTTGCGCGGATCGGCCGCATCGCCCTGGAGCTCGAGCTTGGCGTCGTCGAAGCTGCGGTGGCCGGCAGTGAGGTCGGCGATCGCGACGAGGAAATGATCACCCTTGGGAAGGTTGAACGCCCGGCGGTGCTCGCGCGCCTCACCGCTTGCCGGCGCGACCCGCACGACGATATCCTTCGTGCTGCCAGACACGATCTGCTGAGACACGAAACGGCCCGTCGCATCCACAGGGATACGCATGCCGAAGGCGCTGACTCGACTCCCCGGCTCCTTCACGGTGCCGGCGACCGTCACTTCGGGGCCAGTTACTGCGATGTTGGCGGTGGTCCGCTGGTTCTCGAACAACGGCCCGTTGCGCGTGTCAGGTTCGCGCTCCTTGGGCGCGGAAGTGACAAGAAACGACTGGGGCGCCGTCTCGTCGTAGCGGCCGCCAGCGTCATAGACCCGCAGCACTACCCGATGTTGGCGCTGATCGTCGCCCGGCGTCCACATCGCCGACTCGCCAAGCGTCACGTTCACGATTGCAAGTGGCGTGCCCTCGATCGAGTCCTCGGGGCCGAAGATGCGGAGCTCGGCCTTGCGGATGAACGCCGCATAGTTGGTGAAGAGATGAAACGCGAGCGGCTGCCCCGGCGCCACTGCCGGGACCGCCGGCACGACGCTGAGCGCGGGCTTGCCGTCCAGCGCGGTCACTTTGACGTCGATCGCGTCGCTGCCGAGCGCGACATCGGTCGCGCGCTGGGCGTCCGCGCTGGTTGGCGTCTCAGCCTGACCGTCAACGCTCACCCGGAAAGCACCGGAGGCCGGGCCCTGCTCCAGGTTCGGGGCGAGTCCCCGCGTCTCGATCGAGCTGTCGTCGTGCCGCGGTCCGCACGGGCGGGCCTCGCTGCCGCAATGCCCTTCTGGCTCCTGAGCCGGCTTATAATCCTGGGCCTGGAGCGCCGTGCCGAGCGCCATGGTCGAGATGCCGAGTGACAGCAGGGCCACAGCCTTGATCGGGAACAGCTTCATTTCACGTCTCCCTGCGCAAGGGCAGCGGGAGTGGTGGTCTCCTCCTCGATCACCAGCCGGTATCGATCCCTTCTCTGCTCCCATCTCTCTTCGATTGCGTCGCGCAGCGCCGCGATCCGGCGACGGACGAGGTCCTTCTCTTCGCCGCTCGCGCCATAAGCGATGCGAAGGATCGAAGGCCGCTCCGCCAGCCTGGCAACAAGCTTGTCGACCTCTCCGAGGAAGGCTTGACCGACCTGCTCGCCCGTGAAGGCGGTGGCATTAACATCGACCCGGACAACCCGGCCGAGGGCGGCGCCGAAGTTCAGCGTGGCGAACTTGCCGCGCGTCAGACGCACCGTCTCGGGGTTGACCGTGGTCATGCGGTAACCCGTCGGCAGCGTCCGCTGGTCGAGCTTCAATATGAAGTTCGAGCCACGGTCTTCGTTCGGGATCATCGGGCAGGTGATGTGGTAGCGTCCCTGCGCATCGGTCGTGACGAGCAGGCCGCGCGCCGAGGCCAGGCGGACGCCGGGGATGCCCCGCTCGCCCTGATCCTGGACGCCGTTCATGTTCACGTCGTCGAAGGCCTTGCCCAGGATATCGGTGCAGTCGAAGTCCGGATCGGGCATGATCCTGACCGTCGCGTCGGCGACGTTCGAGACCACCGTGCCGACCAGCGGATTGACCGCATAGGCCTGGTTGACGTGCTCGCCCTCGCCGACACCTGCGCCGACCACGAGGATCAGCTTGATCGTCTTCTCTTCGGCCGCGGCGAAATTCTGCCCCGGCCAGGACAGGAGACGACCCGCCTGGACAGGCTCGGTGGGGACGCCGTTCACCGTGGCGCTGCCCTCGCGATACCGGAAGCCGGCAGGGACGCGGTCGGTGACGGTGATGCCGGTCAGCCCGCCGGCGAGCGTGTTGCGCGCCGTCACCGTGTAGGGGACCAAGCCGCCGCGCGTCACATTCACCATCGGCGTCGTCTTCGTCACCTCGATCGCGCCCTCGAGGATCGGGTCGATCGGAATGTTGTTGCTGAGGACGTTCGCCGACACGCCTGGAGTCAGCACGAAGCTCAGGAAGTAGGCCGTCGTGTCGCCCCCCGGGGCGCAGCCGCGAAGCGCGCTGGCGGGCGGTGCTCCATTATGGGCGGATACCAGCATCGGATCCGGAGCCGCGCCGACCGTCAGCGGTCCTGCGCACGGCGGGATGATCGTTGAAGGCTGGACCGGATTGTAGCTGCCGTTGGGCGGCGTGACCGCAAGCGAATAGGTGCCTGCCGGAGCGCCCGCCAACAGCAGGAACTGGTACATACCGTCGCCGCCCACGACCTGCGACACGTTTGACGTACCGCCGAGCAGGTGCAGCGCAGGATCGAAGCCCGCCGGCCCGGCGATCGCGACGATCGCGCCCGGCACCACGACGCGGCGCACCGAGTCATAGACCACCCCCGCTGGATCGAGCGGCAGCGACTGCTGTGCCACTTCCTGACCCGGCTTCAAGGTGAGGCCCGAAAGAACGCCCCCCTCGGTGCGCGCGCCGCCCGGGTTGGCCGGCGAGATCACGCCTTCGGTGATGTTGGCGCCCGTCTCGTTGGTGCGCGCACTTCCGAAGACTGCATTGTTCGCCGGGTTGCGGAAACGGACCTGATAGCCGGTGCCGGGCGCGATGCCGGTGAAGGCATAGGTGCCATCGGCACGGGTGGTGGTGGTCGCGGCCAGCTGGCCATTGAGCAGCAGCTCGACTGTCCAGTCCGCCTTCACATCCTCGCCGCTGTCGCGCGCACGGTCGTGATCGCGATCGAACCACACCGTGCCTGCAATGCGGGCACCTGCGCCGCGCTCGCCGAACAGATAGCCCGTGGCGTCCTCGTTCGCGCCGAGCGTGATGGCCGAGATGGTGTCGCCAGC
Source organism: Sphingomonas radicis (assembly GCF_051400635.1). Classification (NCBI taxonomy): domain Bacteria; kingdom Pseudomonadati; phylum Pseudomonadota; class Alphaproteobacteria; order Sphingomonadales; family Sphingomonadaceae; genus Sphingomonas; species Sphingomonas radicis. The sequence continues at coordinate 848,996 of NZ_JBLFFG010000001.1, read as the reverse complement.
CGCCGAGCCGCCGGCAGTGCCGGGGCTGTCCTTGCCGTCGTCATAACCTTCGGGCTGGGTCTCGACGATCTGATAGGTGCCGCCTGGGACGCCGGTGAAGACGTAGTTGCCGTCCTGCCCGGTGACTGCGGTGCGCGTGACCGGCTGACCATGCGCATCGGCACCGGTGAGCGTCACCGTGACTCCGACGATGACCGGCTCGTTCGGGTCGCGAACGCCGTTGTCGTTGCTGTCGTTGTAGACGCCGCCCGCGATCGATCCCACCGTCTCGCCGAAGTTGATCGGCGTGACCGGCCGTCCCACGCCCACGGTCAGCGGCACGCGGTTGCTCGGGTTCTCCGGCGCATTGCCGTAGCCGCCGGGCTGAGTCTCGACGATCAGATACTCGCCCGCCTCGACATCGGCGAAAGCATAGCCACCGTCGGGATCGGTAGTGGTGGTCGCAACGATGCTGCCATCCGGCTTCCGCAGCTCGACGGTGACGCCGGCTATGCCCGGCTCGCCGGGATCCTGAACGCCATTCTCGTTGAGGTCGACGTAAACGACGCCGCCCTGGCCTTGGCCGAGCTCGCCGAAGACATAGTCGGTCGCGTCGAGGCCCGGCGCGAGCGCAATCGCCGTGATCGCGTCGGCGCCGACGGTTCCGCCCGATGTGCCGGCGGTCTCGCTGCCGTCGCCGAAACCGGCGGGCTGCGTCTCCGCGACTGCATAAGTGCCGCCAAGCACGTTCTCGAAGCGGTAGTTGCCGCTTGCATCCGTCGTCAGCGTCCGGTCGACCGTGACGCCTGCACCATCGGTGCCGGTGAGACGCACGGTAACGCCTTCGATACCGCGCTCGCCGGGCTGGCGGATGCCGTCATTGTTGCTGTCGACGAAGACCGAGCCTGCCAGGGACGAGTCGGTCTCGCCGAAGTCGATTTCCTGATTTTGCCCGGCGGTGACGTTGATCGACTGGCTGTTCGGCGTGGAGGAGCCATAGCCGCCCGGCTGAGTTTCCTCGACGGTGTAGGTCCCGGCAGGCAGGTTCTCGAAGCGATAGCTGCCATCGGGAACGGTTGTAGCCGTTCCCGCCACGCTGCCATCCTGACGGCGAAGCGTGATGGTGACGCCGGGAATTCCCTGTTCGTTGTCGTCGACGCCGTCGCGTTCGGGATCGAGATAGACGCGGCCGGAGATGGTGATCGCACGCTCGCCGAAGTCGTAGCCCGTGCCGTCCTGCCCATTGCCGAGCGGAATCGCGACGATGCGATTGGTGGCGGGAGCGGCGCCGAAGCTGCCGTTGTCGACGGAGCCTGCGGGCGTGCCTGCCGATTCGCGGCCGTCGGCATAAAGCGAAGGCTGGGCCTCGGTGAGCGTGTAGTTGCCCCCGGGCAATGCATCGAAGCGATAGCTGCCGTCCGCAGCTGTCGTGGTGGTGCAAGTCATTGCCGGATCAAGCGCGGCACGCAGCACGCAAATGTCCTGCCCGCCCGCGGTGGTCCCGGAGAGCGTGACTTCGATTCCCGCCAGCACGGTTTCGCCGGGCTGACGGACACCATCGTCGTTGCCGTCGACATAGGCAGCGCCCGAAAGCGAGCCGCCGCGTTCGCCGAAAGCGTTGTTGAGGCCGAGGTCGCCCGCATTGAGGACAATGCCGGTGATGACATCGTTTCCTGCGGCGCCGCGCGGGTCGCCTGCGACGTCGCCCGCGGCATCAAGGCCGTCCGCGAAGACGTTGAGCGGCGCGCTGGCCTGAGCCTGTTCCCGCAGCGTGTAACCAGCAGGCGACGAACCCGGAACGTTGGAGAAGAGATAGTTGCCGGTCACGTCGGTAGTCGCGGTGCAATCCGCGATCAGCGTGCAGACATCCTGGCCGCCCGCAGTCTGGCCCGAGAGCGTGATGGTCACGCCTGCGATGCCGGGCTCCCCGTTGTCGCGCGCGCCATTGTTGTTGCGATCGACATAGACATAGCCTCCCAGGCCCTCGCCCGTGGCCCCGAAGTCGTAGTTCGAGGCGATGGTGCCGGCGGCGACCACGATGTTGCTGACGACCGTGTTGCCGGCGCCCGGAACCGGCGTGTTCGCGCCCGAAGTACCGCCCGCAGTGCCACTGGCGGTGCCGATGAACGCACCCGTATGGGTGAGGCCAGGCGGCGGCGTTTCGGTGAGCGTATAGGTGCCGGGACGCAGCACGCGGCAGGCCGGGTTGGGATCGGTATCGAGCGGGAAACCATATTCGCCGCTCGCGGTCGTGGTCACCGAGCAGTCGACTGTCTGACCCACGTCGTTGGTGCCGGTGAGGCGCAGGAGCGCGCCGGCCAGATAGCTGATCTCGGTCGGATCCCGCACGGCGTCCTGATCCGGATCGAAGAAGATCCGTCCCGACAGCGTCGAGCTCGGAATCTCGCCGAAATCGCGATTGGTCAGTGCCGCTGCCGGCGCAAGGACGCCGGCGCGAATGTCCTCAGGCGCGGTACGGCCGGCCGAGTTCGCTACGGTTACGCCCGTGCCATTGCTGTCGATGCCGTCGGAGAGGCCCGTCGGCTGGACTAGCTGGGTCACCGTATAGCCGGCGGCGTCCGATGGCGCGAGGTTGGTGAAGCTGTAGCGGCCCGCGCCATCGACGATGGTGGTAAGGTTGACCGGCTGGCCGGCGTAATCGGTGCCGGTGAGACGGATCTGTGGCGTCGAAGGGAATTCGCCCGCCGGTACGCCCTGCTCGCCCGCGTCGATCACGCCATTATTGTTGGCGTCCTTGAAGACGGTGCCCTCGATCGAGCCTGCACGGATCTCTTGGAAGAGGTAGCCCGTAGCGTCGGTATCGAGCGGGAGCGTGATCGCCCCGATCGTGTTGAAGGTCGCGCCGCTGCCGACCCCCGCATTGTTGACGGTGCCGCCCGCGGCGCCGGCAGTCTCGTTGAAGTCGAGGTAGCTGCCGGGCTGGGTTTCAATGAGCGTGTAGGTGCCCGCGGGCAGACGATCGAACAGGAAGCTGCCGGTCGCGGTGGTCTGCACGCTACGGGTGACGGCATTGCCGAAATTGTCAGTGCCGGTCAGCGTGACGGTGACCGAACCGATCCCCTCGCCTGGCTGGACGCTGTTGTTGAGATTGTCGTCCGCGAACACGGTACCCGCGATCGACGACTGGGCGATCTGCGCCACCGCCGTCTTGCTGTTGTTCGCGTCGACCGGGTCGCGCGCCAACGGCTGGCCGCCGGAATCCAGTCCGGGCGCGATGCTCGCGGTGTTGGTGCGATCCGAGTCGAACGGCCCTGCATAGGGATCGGTCGCACGCGCGGAGATGCGGATAGTGACGCGATCGCCGCTCGGCGGGAAGCTTCCGTCGATGATGCAGACGACGGTCTGGGTGCCGGTGCAGGCGATGTTGCCGACAGAAGCCGCACCTTCGCTCGATACCAGGCTCGGCGTTCCGACGAGCGTGAAGCCGCTCGGCAGCGTGTCGGTGACACGGACCTGGGCAATCGGCGAGATACCGTTGTTGCGGATCACGATGTCGTAGTCGATCGGCTGGCCGATCGAGGCCGGGCTGGCCGTGACGCGCGATTTGGAGACTACCTCGAGATCGACCGAGGGAATGACCGTCGTCTGCTGGGTAGCCGTATTGTTGGCGAGCTCGGCGTCGGCTTGGTTGACGGTAGTATTGTCCTGCTCGAGCGCGACAATGTTCGCGGAGTTGGTGAAGGTCAGATTGCCGGCGGGCGCTGGGCCAGTGGGCGTGAAGCGCAGGCGGAATACGACTTCGCGTTGCTCATCGAGGTAATTGGCGGCGCTGTCGGAACCGTGGAGCCGGCACTGCACGACCGCAGCGACGGTCACACAGTTGGGAGCGGGCGGAGTGTAGCGCGTGAAATTGGCGGGCACGTCGGCCGGGTTCACGCTGAATCCGGCAAGCGCCATGCCATAGCCGGCCGGCGGCTGCGGCGTGTCGGTTACCAACACGTTGGTCGCCCGCGAGGGGCCGAAGTTGGTTACTCGAATATCGTAAACCAGCTCCTCGCCGAAGCGCCGCGGATCATATTCTGGCCCCGGCTCGAGCTTGGTGATCGCCAGATCATAGTCGGGCGCAGAGACGCTGTGGGTCACCGAGAAGCTGTTGTTGAGGTGGTTGTTGGCGCTGTCGCTCTCTTCGGTGGTGGTAGTCACCGATGCCGTGTTGGTATGCGAGATCGGGAAGCCCGTAGTCGCGCCGCCGAACGGGAAACGCGGTCGCACCGCTTGCGTGATCTGGAAGTTCTCGGTGCGGCTGAATGTGCCGAGGCTGCACGTGACCACGCCGGTGGTGGTGTTGCTGCTGCACGAAGCGGGTGAGGGCTTTGTCGTTGCGGGGGAACCGACCAGCTCGAAGCGATCCGGATCGATGGTGTCGGTTAGCGTCACCGCCTGGGCCGGATTGGCGCCCAGGTTGCGAACCGAGATCGTGTAGGTGGAAAGCACCCCGACTCGCGCCGGGTTGGGAGAGATCGACTTGCCGGTTACCGAGATGTCGGCGAGCGGCGTAATCGCATAGCTCGCCGTCGCGCTGTTGTTCGCGTTGTTGACGTCAATCGCATTCGGCGAGCTGATCGTGGCGGTGTTGTTCACCGTTCCGCTGTTCACCGGCCGGCTGATGCGGAAGACCAGTTCCTCGGTGGCGCCGGGCGCCATGTCGTCGAGAGTCCAGGTGACGCGGCCCTGCCCCGCATTATAGGCGTAGCTGCCGTTTCCGTCGTCGATCAGGGCAACCGGCGTTACGAAGCCAGTCTCATTGAGACGCGCGATATTGTCCGTGACGACCGCTGTCGCACTGGCGGTGCCGACGTTGCGGGCAACGATCCGGATATAGACGTCGTTAGCGCTCGCGGGGACAGTCAGCGCCGACGACGCCGTCCACGGGCCCGCGGGGTTCAGCGACACATATTTCTCGATCGCCAGATCCGTCTCGGTAGTCGTCGCACGTACGCCCACGCCGCCGCTGCAGTCGTTCTGCTCGGTCGGATTGTCAGCGCTGGTCGGATCGAGCGGACTCGCCGCGGAACCTGCGGTCGAGCCTGTGCAGGCGGTATTGACGATGTTCGCGTTGGCGGTCGCGCTCGCGCGCGTCAGCAGGCGTAGCGCGATGTCGGCATTCACTGCGAGCGTGCCGGTGCCCGTGGTCTGGCAGGTGATGAGCAACGCTGCCTGGCTGCAGCTCCATCCTGGTGTTGCCGCATCCACGGCTTCATAGGTTTCGTCGGCCGAGACCTGGTCCGTGACGCGAAGCGGGGCGGCCGGATTGTAGCTCAGCACCGACGGCCCATAGTTGCGCACGGTGATGTTGCTGGTGACGAGCCCATTGGCCGCGACCGGGTTCGGGCTCTTCGTCTTGCTCTGGAGACGCAAGTCGGCGAACACCGGAACCACGCGATAGGTCTGGCTTGCGCTGTTGTTCGCGAGAACCGGATCGGCACCGCCCGCCGGCAGCGCGATCGTGGCTGTGTTGGTCTGAGTGCCGGTCCCTGGGGTCAGCGTCGTGGCGGTCACTGGAATCGCGAAGTTGCGCGATTGTCCCGCCGTGAGCGTGCCGCCGCTGCAGGTCACGGTCTGTCCTGCGACCGAACAGCCGGAGGGAAGCGGCGAGCCGATGGTGAAATAGCTGCCGATCGTGTCGCTGATCGTGGCCCCGCTGATACTGCGCGGACCGTCGTTGATGATGCCGATGGTAATCGTGCTGTTCGAACCCACCAGATTCTGCTGGGTCATGGTCTTGGTCGCCCGAAGGTCGCTCCCGGGCTGGATTTGAGTAACGACGGGCGGTGCAGCGTTGTTCGCCCCGTTAGGGTCAAGCACCAGCGCACTCGTCAGTGAGGCGAAGGCATTGTTGGTGATCGTGCCCGCGGTGGGCGCGACCACGCGACCGGTCACGGTCACAGGCGGTAGCGCGCCAATTACCGCCGCCCCGGTGTAGTTGCAGACGACCTGAACCCCACTCTGTGAGCAGGACCAGTTGGTACCCGATGCCGCCTGATAGACGAGGTCGGTGGCGGGAGGCAGATTGTCCGTGACCCGGATGGCGTTGGTCGCATCCGGACCATCATTGAAAACGTTCAGCGAGTAGTTGATCACGCCACCAGCCACGATCGTGCCGCCGGGCAGATTGTCGCTCTTGGTCGTGCGGAGGTTGGCGCCGATCTGGACTGCGGGCGTAACTGTAAGGCTGTTGTTCGCTGCGTTGGCGTCACCAGCAATCGCGCTCGAGATGGTCGCGACGGTGTTGGCGGACCCTATTGCGATGGCCGTGGCGGTATAATTGAAGTTGAAGTCGCCCTGCGCAAGATTGGGCAGATTGCAGGTCAGCGTCTGCGATCCTGTCGCACCGCTGACTGCGCAATAGCTCGGGAAATTCCCTGGATCGACGCGGAAGCGGCTCGACACTGCGATCGTGACCACCGCGTCGCCAACGCTTCCGGGACCATTGTTGGTCACGCGAACGGAGAACTGCGTCGTGGCGCCGTTAGGTACCGGATCCGGCGCCCACGTATACGTCGACACCTGCAGATCTGCAGCAAATGCAGGCGCAGCCGCGCACAGCGCGAGGACGACGAAAAGACGACGCAGAAATGCGTGGCTCGAGACGAGCGCGTCTACAATGATATTGGTCACGATTACCCCCGTGTGGCTCCGCCGAAACGGAACATCGACGTGAGTGCACGGTTCGCCGCAGGAAGGAAAGGCCGCGATTTTGGATTTTACTTTAGTTTACAATCACCTCCTTCCGCATGTCGCCAATCGATGGAAAACCGCGGTCAATTGTAAAGCAATGTGAATTCGACGGGGGCCGGGGTCAGCAAGCGCGAGGAGGACTGCTAGAGTCGTGACGTTATCGCAATGGCGAACGGATAAGATGCGGATCGGGATTCTCGAGGATGAGCCGGAACTCGCTACCTACCTAGCGCAGACGCTCGCCAAAGCTGGATACAGCTGCTTCGTTTTCCACAGTGGCCAGAAGATGATCAATCTTCTGACTCACGAGACGCTCGACCTTCTCTTGCTCGACTGGAACATACCGGATGTGTCCGGCCTCTCGGTGATCCGTTGGGTGAAGGAAAATCTCACCAAAGCCCCGCCGATCCTGATGCTGACGAGCCGAACCACCGAAGAGGATGTGGTAATGGCGCTTCAGGCCGGCGCCGACGACTTCGTCGTGAAACCCGTCCAGCCCGCGGTCCTGACCGCACGTATCGAAGCCATTCGTCGGCGCGCCTATCCGGAGCCCCCGCAAGGGCGGGTCGAGCAGTTCGGCGATTACCGCTTCGACAGCCGGACGGAGACGCTGACGGTCGCAGGCGAGCCCGTCCAACTGACCGCCAAGGAGTTCGCGCTGGCGCTCATGCTGTTCCGGAACATGCATCGCACCATGTCCCGCTCCTATCTCTTTGAGGCGCTATGGGGACGCAATCCCGACCTCCAGACGCGGACACTCGACTCCCACATCTCCAAGGTCCGATCCAAGCTAGGGCTGCGCTCCAGCCGAGGCTTCCGGCTTGTACCGGTCTACGCCTATGGCTATCGCTTGGAGACGATAGAATAGGCGGGGGCGATGCAGCTGCATAAGTTCTGGATTGCTGTTCTTATCGCGCTGCTTCCCGCCCATTTCACCTCCGCCGCGCCGGTTCGCGACGATCCCGTGGTCTATCACGCGAAAAAAGGCGACAATCTCTACACGCTTGCGGAGCGATATCTGGTCCGAAGGGCCGATTTCCGCGCCGTCCAGCGTCTCAACAAAATCACGGACCCTTACCGGCTGCCGGTCGGCAAGCCTTTGCTCTTCCCGAAGCCACTGCTCAGGTTCGAGCGCCTTCCCGCAAGGATCATCGCGTTCCGCGGTGCCGTTCGATTGATCCGTCAGGGACGGGAACTGCCCGCATCGCTCGGTGCAGAGGTCACAGAGGGAGATGCGCTGGCGACCTCTGGCAATTCTTTCGTGACCCTCCGTCTATCCGACGAGAGCGTGGTCGCGCTGCCGTCGCAAAGTCGCGTCGCCGTTCACCGGCTCCGTCGTTACACGCTGAATGGAAGCGTCGAGCGCTTGTTCGGACTGGTGAACGGGCGAGCGCACACGCGGGTCATCCCGATCACTGACAGAGACAAAAGTGACTTCCGCTTCTCGACGCCGGTCTCGGTTTCGGCGGTCCGAGGGACGGAATACCGCGTCACCTATGACACGGCGGCCCTACGCGGCACCACAGAGGTGCTCGAGGGAACCGTAGGCGTTGAGGGGACGGCCGTCACTCCCGAGCAAGAGCTCCGCCAGGGTTACGGCGCGCTTTCCAGCGACAAGGGCACGAGCGATCCGGTCGCGCTGCTGCCACCCCCGGCTTTGCGCAGGCCAGGGCGGGTACAGGACGAGGAGAAGCTGTTCTTCGAGCTCGAACCGCTGCCCGGTGCCAAAGCCTATCGCGTCCAGGTTGCTTACGACGCCGGTTTCCTGGATGTGCTTTCCGAGACCACCGTGTCCGGCACGGTCGCCGAGATGCCGGGAATCAGCGATGGCACATGGTTCGTCCGGGTATCGGCCATTGATGCGAATGGACTGGAGGGCTTGCCGGAAACCTTCTCGTTTCAGCGCAGGCTGAACCGGATCATGGTCGCGCTCGATCGACGGCAGATCGGTCGTTATCACGAGTATCTGTTCCGCTGGCAGGTGGCAGGCAGTGGCGAGCGCCAGTATCGCTTCGAGCTACGCCGGGCAGATCAGGAAGGGCCCTCGCTAGTCGACGAGCCAGGGCTCTCGACGCAACGCTTCGTCATCACCGACCTTCCGCCCGGCACCTATGAATGGCGTGTGCAGACGCTCCAGTTCGTCGATGGGGAGGTCTTCGCCAAATGGTCTCCGACGGAACGGCTCACTATTGCCGCTGACGAATGAGGCGGGCCTGGCGCTCGCTCCGCCTGGTCGCGGAATGGTGGATTCTCGCCGTCGTCTCGACTCTGCTAGGCTTGGCCATCGTCTACGACGGAACCACTGCACGTCTCGACCGGCTCACCTATGATCTGATGCTGCGTGCGGATGAAAGCTCTCCCGACCCACGCATCCTTCTGGTGACGATCGACGACGCCAGTCTCGAGCAGTTCGGCCCTTGGCCGTGGCCCCGCGACCTTCAGGCGCGGCTTGTCGCTGCCCTTGCCGATGCGGAACCTGCTGGCGCAGCCTATGACGTCCTCCTGCTCGAGCCGACGACGCCTGCGGCCGATGCAGCACTCGCAAAAGCCGTATCGAGCACTCGGATATTCCTGCCGCTTCTGATCAGTGCTCCCGGCCGCAATGGCGCGCTCTTCGAAACGATTGTACCCATGGAGCCGGTGAGGCGGGCGGCCACCGGCATCGGGCACGTCAGTTTGATCGCCGATGTCGACGGCATGTTCCGGCGGATCAGGCTGGTGGAGGGCAGCGTGCAAGCCCCGATCCCGCATCTCATGCTTGCGCTGGCGGGAACCGCGCCGGCGCGGGCGCCAAGCGACAGCGCGACGCCGAAGCTCCTTCCATTTGCCGGCGGCTCCGGCACCTTTCCCTCGATCTCGGCCTCCGCCGTACTGCGCGGCGAGATCCCGCGGGAACTGCTCGCGGGGCGGCTACTGGTTGTCGGAGCGACCGCAGCCGGGCTGGGCGACCGCCACCCCACTGCTCGGGGCGACGGCGAAGGCGTGATGACGGGGCTGGAGATTCAGGCCAATATCCTGGACGCTGTGCTGAGAGGGCGACTGATCTCCAATGGCTCGCTTGCAGAGGCCGGGCTGCTGACAATCGTCCCGCTATGGATGCTGCTTATCGGATTGCGCGTGGCGCCCGCTCGCCAAGTGCCCTGGGTGGTGGCGGGTGCCGGGGTGCTGGTGGCCGGCACGTCCGCTCTCCTGCTGCTGCAGTTGCGCGTCTGGATTTCCCCTGTGCCGGCCCTTGTCCTGCTCATCCTGGTATACCCGCTGTGGGCCTGGCGCCGCCTGGCAGCGGTAAGCGGCCATATGCTTCGCCGGCTCGAGGATTTGCGGCAAGAGCCGGACCTGCTCGGGCGGGCCCGCCCAGCGCCTGGAGGCGCCGACCCGATCACGCGCCAACTCCTCCTGCTCGACGACGCGATCACCGGACTGCGTGACATGCGCAAGTTCGTGGGCGAGAGCCTGCACCAGATCCCCGACGCCATTTTGATCCTTTCGCGCGAGGGGCAGCTTCTCCTCGCCAACGGGGCGGGCGCTGCACTGCTCGAGAGTTTCGGATTGTCCAAGACAGCGTCTGACCTGATGGAGTTGCTCGGTGCGCTCGATCCGATCGAGGAGGAAACCGGCGCGCCGCTGGACCGGGGAGGCCTCCCTCGCCCGCCAGACATTCAACCCTGGCAAGGCTGGCTCCTGAGCCGCGATCAGCGGGTGTTCGAGGGGCGCCTGACGGAGCGCCAGGGCGATCAGGATACCCCACTCGGGTGGATTCTGCGGCTAAGCGAAGTCACCGAGCTATGGCAGGGCCGGCAACAGCGCGAAGAGCTGATGCAGTTTCTCTCCCACGACATGCGCACGCCCCAGGCGTCGATCCTTGCGGCGATCGACGGGGCGGGACCCGGTCAGGTCGCAGCGTCGGTCGCCGATCGGGTGCGTACTTACGCCCGCCGGACGCTCAAGCTCGCCGACGACTTCGTCCAGCTCGCGCGCGCCGAGCGGATGACCTATCGCCTGGAACCCCTCGATCTCAGTGACATCTTGGCCGTAGCCGCCGACGAGATCTGGCCGCGGCTTGCGGAAAAGCGCGTGGAACTGGTCCTGGAGGGGCATGATCGGGAGTGGCTCGTCGAGGGAGAACGCTCGCTCCTGACCCGTGCCCTGCTCAATCTGTTCGACAACGCGGCCAAGTTCAGCCCGCATGACAGCGTAGTTAGGTGCCGCCTATCGGCAGAAGGGGATCGCGAAGTCCACGTCGAGATCAGCGACAGCGGGCCGGGAATGGCCGCGGATCAGATCTGCGCGCTCTTCGAGCGCTACCGTATCGGCGATCGCAGCGACGGGTCGGGGAAAGGTACTGGCCTGGGCCTCACGTTCGTGAACGTAGTCGTTCGCCGGCACGCGGGTTCGATCAGCTGCAAGAGCTCGCTTGGCCGTGGCACGATATTCCGGGTAAGCCTGCCGCTCGTCGCCTGATCGGCTCAAGAGCTCAAGGGACGGGCTGCGTCTGGCCGCCAAGCAACGCTTCCACGAGCTTCGCGTCCCGGCTCTCAGTCTTGCGGATACCGCGAACTGAGGCTGTGCCACGATAGACTTCTCGTCCGCTGCCCTTCTCGCTGAGCGTCACGACCAGCACCGGGGCAACACCCTTCCCTCCCCTGCGGCGAGGCGGGCGCGCCCAGGCGTCGGAGTTTGCATCCGGCACGAACAACCCCGATGCAACGGGCCGCTGCGCATAGGCAGCCTGGAGAACGTAATGGGCGTCGTCTCGCTCCTGCATCCCTGCGCGCGCTACACGATCGGCGACCAGCTTTACGAGAGCTGCGCGGGGTTCGTCCGCAGCCGATACCACCGAGAAGGTGCCGCTATCCGGAAGCTGCCCAACGGACGCAACAGCAACTTCCTCCCGGCTGCTGCAACCAGCCGCCAATGATCCTGCCATGAGGGCTAAGCAGCATAAGCGGAGAGCAGCGAGCATCCTGCAAGATTAGCAGCTCCCTTCGGCCGACAACAGGCGATGCCTCCGATCATTACGGGACACTTTCGTGCCCCGTAGCGCTTCATCCGGCCTAGCCAATCTTCCCGGACGGCGGGGCGCTGAAGAATAGGCTCTGGAGCATCGCACTCATCGCGCCCTCTCCCTTCGCGGTCAAGGTCACTACCACACGCCGGTGATCTCCTGAATCATGGGCGCGGCGGAGCAACTCGGCAGTTTCGAGACGATCGATACGTCGGAGGGCACTAGTCGACGTTTCACCGGAGATTAGGATCAACTCCTTGATGCAAACGGCTCGTTTTTCCTGACCTGCGACAAACAGTTCAAGCACCATGTCCCAGGCCGAATCCCGGAAGATATTTCTCGGGAAGAGTATCGCGATCTTTTGACGCGCCACCTGCATTCGCCGGGCAAGGTCGAGAAGTGAACGATCGTGAGTGATGCCACTCCGAACCGATGACGACCCGAGTAATCCATAGTCTACAGCAGCGCTGGACGCAGGATGATGTAATACTCCCACGTCACCAGTATAGTGCAAAAAGGCATGACGCTGTTAATGTTTATTCTAGATTTTACACTATTTTACAATTGTCCGTTTATCCCCTTTCGATTTATCGCAAGATAATCGACGATTGTAGAACGCGACGGCTGCAACCCATGTATCATGACGCCCGCTCCTTGAGGCGAGCTCCGCGCGCTCAAAAAGGAAGCGATGGATACTTGCGAACTGTCCCTCCCCGCCTTTTCGGCGGCAATCTCGGGATTTTCTTTGGCCATATATGCTCATGCACGATCCCCCTGGCGCTGGTGAGCGTCCGGGGATCTGCTGTCCGAATGCCGCGCCCGACCTACGGCCTAAGGCTGCGGCACCGTCGCGGGCACGCCGGCCTGCGCCAGCTGGCGCGCGCGGCTCGTGCGGCGGCTGAACAGCAAATAGACCAGGAGACCGATCAGGTTCCAGGCGGCGAACCGCACCAGGGTCGTGCTCGGAAGGCTGAACAGCAGGTACAGACACCCGAGGATCGCGCCGGTGCCGACCACATAAGGTGCCGGGCAGCGGAACAGGCGCACGGCGTCGGGCGCGGTTCGCCGCAGGACCATCAGGCACAGCCCGACCGAGACGAACGCGACCAGCGTGCCGGCATTGGCTAGCTCTGCGATCTCGTCGAGGCGGAAGAAGCCGGCGACGCCTGCGATCGAAAGGCCAGTGAGAATGGTGATCCGCGTCGGGGCGCCGGTGCGTGCGCTGACGGTGGCGAGCCTGCGCGGCAGCAGGCCGTCGCGTGCCATGACGAAGAAGATCCGGCTTTGGCCGTACATCATTACGAGAATCACCGACGGAAGCGCGATCACGGCCGCGAGCGCGATCAGATGCGCGGCCGTAGGCTGGCCGAGCGTGCGCAGCACGAGCGCGAGCGGTTCGGGCGAGTTGCCGAGCTGGAGATAGGGAATGGCGCCGATCGCGGCGATGGCGACGGCGATGTAGATCACCGTGCAGACCAGCATCGAGCCGATGATCCCGATGGTGAGATCGCGACCCGGATTCTTCGCTTCCTCCGCCGAGGTGGCGACCGCATCGAAGCCGTAGAAGGCAAAGAAGACGATCGCCGCGGCCGCCATCACGCCGCGCTGCACCCCGTCGATCTCGGCGCTGCCGAAGCCATAGGGCATGAACGGCTGGAGGTTGCCGGCATCGAAGGCGGGAAGCGCGAACAGCACGAACAACGACAGCGCAGCGAGCTTGATGATCACCAGGATGATGTTGAGCGTCGCGCTCTCGCGCGTGCCGGCCACGAGCATGCCCATTACGCCGAGCGCCACCAGCACCGCGGGCAAGTTGATGAGGCCCCCGTCGTGGGGGCCGACCAGCAGCGCGGGCGGAAGTGTCACACCCGCCGCCTGAATCCAGCCGACCAGATAGCCGGACCAGCCCACCGCCACGGTGGAGCAGGCGAGCGAATATTCGAGGATCAGCGACCAGCCGACCACCCAGGCGATCGTCTCACCCAAGGCGGTGTAGCTGAAAGTATAGGCGCTGCCCGCCGCCGGGATCATCGTGGCGAGCTCGGCATAGCAGAGCGCGGCGCAGGCGCAGACCAGCCCGGCGATGGCGAAGGCGAGGATGACCGCGGGGCCCGCCCGCTCGGCGCCGACCCCGGTGAGCGTGTAGATTCCGGTACCGACGATCGCACCGACGCCCAGTGCTATCAGGTGCGGCCAGCTGAGCGTCTTGGCCAGCGTCCGGCCGTCGGGCGCCTCGGCCCCAAGCATCTTGCGCGGTCCCATGATCGACATGCTTTCCCCTTCGTCATGTTCGATCGGCCGCGCGCACGTGGCCGATCAGTCCCCGCCGGCCGCGAACTGGGCCTGCAGGTCCTTGAGCGTTCCTTCGATGTGATCGTGCAGCAGCGTTTTCACGCGCGCAGCGTCGCGCGCCATCCAGGCATCGATCAGCTCGCGATGCTCGACATGCGCGCGCGCGTCGCGGCCGGCGGGCTCGAGATGCGCGATGACATAGCGTTCCGCCAGGATGGAGAGCCGCTCGACCAGCTCGGTAGTGAGCAGTCGTTTGCCGGGGCGCACCAACGCGGTGTGGAACTCGCGATTGCGCACGGCGACTTCGGGAAGGTTGGTCGAGGCTGCTTCGTCGAGCGCGTGAAACGCCGCGATCGCATCGGCACGTGCCCGCTCGTCCGCGACCATGGCCGCACGGGCGGCCGCGGCGGGCTCGATCGAGAGGCGCAGCGCGTAGATCTCCTCCGCCTGTTCCGCCGACATCGGCCGGACGGTATAGCCGCGGTTCGCCTGGCTCGACAGCAGGCCTTCCTGCTCGAGGCGCGCCAGCGCTTCGCGGAGGGGTATCTTGCTGATGCCGAGCTCGGCCGCCAGCGCATCCTGCCGGATCGGCATGTCGTGGCGCAGCGCGCCGGATACGATCCGCTCGCGGACTATTTCGAAGACGTGGTCGGAAAGGGTGCGGACGACGATGCTCACGGGTGGATCCCCCTGCCTGGACGGGCCTGACTGCAACGCGGCCATCATGTGACCTCGAAGCCTTTCCAGAAGCTGTCGGCGCGATCAATCCATATCGTGTTAAAGCCCGTGGCAATCGCCGAGCCCTCGATCGAGGGCACGATCGCAGGTGTGTCTCCGATGCGCGTCGCACGCTCGACCCGGCCGATGAAGCGGCTGCCGATGTAGCTTTCGTGGACGAACCGGTCTCCCGGAGCCAGCTCCCCGCGATCGGCGAGATGCGCTAGCCGGGCCGAAGTGCCCGTGCCGCAGGGGCTGCGATCGATCGCCCCGTCGCCATAGAAGACGGCGTTGCGCCCGTCCGCGCCCTCTGAACTGGGGGCATCCGCCCACAGGACGTGGCTCACTCCGCGGATCGTGGGATCGAGGGGGTGGACCGGCTCGACGGCCTTGCGCACCGCTGCACGCACCCGCCGCCCGTTCTCGATCAGCCAGGCCGCATCGACTGCGTCCAACCCCGGATAGCCGGCCTGGGGCTCGACGATCGCATAATAGTTGCCGCCATAGGCTACATCCAGCGTCAGCGGACCGAGCCCTTCGACGTCAATCGAGACGCCGCGTGCGGCGACATAGGCGGGCACGTTGACGATCCGCACTGCCATCACGCGATCGCCCTCGGTCTCATAGGCGATGTCGATGACGCCCGCGGGAACTTCGACGCGCAGCTGCCCGGGCCGGCGCGGCTGGATCAGGCCGTGCTCCAGCCCGAAGGTTACCATTCCGATCGTGCCGTGGCCGCACATCGGCAGGCAACCGCTGGTTTCGATGAACAGGATTCCGATGTCGGTGTCCGGAAGCGTGGGCGGGTAGAGGAACCCGCCGGACATCATCGCATGTCCGCGCGGCTCGAAGCAGAGGCCGGTCCGGATCCAGTCGAAGCGGGCGAGGAAGTCCTGCCGCCGCTCCGACATCGACGCGCCGCGCAGCAGCGGCGCGCCCCCGGCCACCAGCCGGACAGGATTGCCGGCGGTGTGACCGTCGATGCAGAAGAATGTGTGGCGCATGAACTGCTGCGTATCAGGCCGCTTGCGCGTCGCGAAGCACGGGCCGTGTGGCCGCAGCCTTCTCCACCATCGCAATCACTTCGGCGCGGCGCGCGCCTTCGAGCGGATAGCGCGGCGGCAGCACCCGCTCCGACCCGCGGCCCATCACTTGCTCGGCGAGCTTGATCGACTGGACCAGATCATGTTCGGCATCGAGATGGAGGAGCGGCATGAACCAGCGGTAGATCTCCATCGCCGTCGCATGATCGCCGCGCAGGAAAGCGCGCACCAGCTCGACCGATTCCTTGGGAAAGGCATTGGTGAGGCCGGATACCCAGCCCCGGGCGCCGAGATAGAGCCCTTCGAGGGCGACGTCGTCGAGCCCGGCGAAGAGGACGAAGCGATCGCCGAACGCATTGAGGAAATCGGTGAAGCGGCGCGTGTCGGGCGAGGATTCCTTGACCGCGACGATGTTGGGCACATCGACGAGCATCTGGAGCACTTCGACGTCGATCGTCGTCCGATAGGCCGGCGGATTATTGTAGAGCATGATCGGCAGCGCGGTGCTCGCCGCCACGCCCTTGAAGTGCGCCGCCAGCTCGTGCGGCTTGGGCACATAGACCATCGGCGGAAGGAGCATGAGCCCGTTCGCACCCGCGCGCTCCGCCGCCTGCGCATAGGCAGCCGCGCGCCGCGTGTCATATTCCGAAACGCCGGTGATCGTCGGAACGCGGCCGTCGACCACTTCGACGATCGCCGTAAGCACCTTCACCTTCTCTTCGAACGTGAGCGAGTTGTTCTCTCCCACGGTGCCCAGCGCAATCACGCCGGTGACACCATCCTTGATGAGCGCATCCACCACACGCTGGGTTTCGCCGAGATCGATCGATAAATCTTCCCGGATCTGAGTCGTCACTGCCGGGAATACGCCATGCCACTCGATCGTCATCTGTCTTCCTGCCTTGTTTGCGAATACCGTATACGATAATGCGATATAGGGCGCAACAGGCTGCGGGCGGCGAATGACGTTTTTGGTGATCGGCGGGGGGATCGTGGGGAGATCGATCGCGCTCGCCCTGGCCCGGCGAGGGCAGCGCGTGACGATCGTGGATGCCGCATCGGGCAACGAAGCTGCGTCCTGGGGAAATGCCGGGCACATCGCCACCGAACAGGTCGCGCCGCTCGCTTCGCCGGCCACGATCCGCAGCCTGCCGCGCAGGCTGTTCCGCTTCGGCGGCGCGGTGGACCTGCCCCCGGGAATGGCGCGCGACTGGCTTCCTTTTGCGGCGCGCCTGCTCGCGGCCTCGACACCGGTCAAGTTCGCGCAGGGAAGCGCGGCGCTGGGCGCCTTGCTCGCCGAGGCGATGCCGGCCTGGAGCCGGCTGGCGGAGGTGCTCGGGCGCCCCGACCTGCTCCGCGCCGACGGGCATTTCGTGACCTGGGAGAGCGCCGCCGGAGCGAAGGCGTGCCGCGCGGCGTGGCAGGCGGCCGATACCGGAACGGCCCGGATCGGCGACGTGGACGCCGCGACGCTGGCACAGTTGCGTACCCTCTCGCCCGGCATCGTCGACGCGATCCGCTTCGCCGGCAGCGGGCAGATCGCCGACCTCGACATGCTGGCCGAAGCGACGCGAGCCGCGCTCGCCGATGCCGGCGTGGCGATGCTGCTGGAATCGGTGCGCATCGAATGCGACGGCAGCCGGCTGCACGTGCCCGGCTTTCCCGCCGAGCGGATCATCGTCGCCGCGGGTGCGAGCTCGCGCGCGCTGATGGCGCCCGCAGGACACCGCGTGCCGCTGATCGCCGAGCGCGGCTATCACGTCCGCGCTTCGGCCGAGCGCTGGCCCGCGGACCTGCCGCCGGTGGTGTTCGAGGACCGTTCGATCATCGCCACCCGATTCGCGGACAGCGTCCAGATCGCGGGCTTCGTCGAGTTCGGCGCTTTGGACGCGCCGCCCGACCCGCGCAAATGGCAGCGGCTGGAGGCGCACGCCGCCGCGCTCGGCCTGCCGGTCACTGGTCCGTTCCGCCGCTGGATGGGTGCCCGCCCGACGCTGCCCGATTATCTTCCCGCGATCGGCCGCTCCACGCGCGCGGCGAACTTGTTCTACGCGTTCGGGCACCAGCACCTGGGCCTGACGCTCGCACCGGTGACCGCGGAGGCGGTTGCCGCGCTGGCGTGCGGCGATACGCCCGCGATCGACCTCGCGCCGTTCGACCTGGCGCGTTTCGGATGAGGGAGGCAGCATGACCATCGGAACTTCGGACGCGCAGACCGAGCTCGCGGGGATCCGCCCGCCCGCGAACCGGGTGCCCCCGATCGCCGCGAGCGAACATGCCGCCCGGATCGAAGCTGCGCGCGAGCTGACCGAAGCGCTCGGCGCGCAGGCGTTGCTCGTCCATGCCGGGCCGAGCCTGCGCTATTTCGCCGGAGTGCCCTGGGGACCGAGCGAGCGGATGGTGGCGCTGCTGCTGCCGGTGCGCGGTACGCCCGTCATGATCTGTCCGCGCTTCGAGCTCGGATCGCTCGAGGCCGATCTGCGCATTCCCGCGAGCATCCGGCTGTGGGAGGAGCATGAGGATCCCGTCGCGCTGGTCGCCCGCGCGCTGACCGGATCGGCGCCGCTGGCGGTGGACCCGCTGCTGCCGTTCGGCTGGGGCGAGCGACTCCGCGCCGCCGGGCTTACGCTCAGCGACGGTGCCGCGGCGATCGACCGGCTGCGGATGCGCAAGTCGCCCTCCGAGCTCGCCTGCCTTGCCGAGGCCAAGGCAATGACGCTGGAGGTGCACCGGCGCGCCGCCGCGATCCTGCGGCCGGGGATCGCCGCGAGCGAAGTCGCGCGCTTCATCGATGCGGCGCACCATGCGATCGGCGGCGGCGGCTCGTATTTCTGCGCCGTCCAGTTCGGCCGCGCGACTGCCTTTCCGCACGGCCTGCCGGGAGACCAGCAGCTGGAAGAGGACCAGCTGGTCCTGATCGACACCGGCTGCCGGGTTCACGGCTATCATTCCGACATCACCAGGACCTATGCCTTCGGGAACGTGGATGACGAGGTGCGGGAGCTCTGGGAGCTGGAGCACGAGGCGCAGGCAGCGGCGTTCGCCGCAGTGGAGCCGGGCGTTCCGTGCGAGGAGATCGACGCCGCGGCGCGCCGGGTGCTCGAGCGCGCCGGGCTGGGACCGGACTATCGGCTTCCCGGGCTTCCGCACCGCACCGGGCACGGGATCGGCCTGGCCATCCATGAGCCCGCCTATCTGGTGAAGGGCGACCGCACGCCGCTGACGCCGGGCATGTGCTTCTCCAACGAGCCGATGATCGTCGTGCCCGAACGGTTCGGCATCCGGCTGGAGGATCATTTCCACGTAACCGAGGACGGCGCGGCCTGGTTCACCGAGCCGCAGCCTTCGATCGACCGGCCCTTCGGCTGACCGCCGCTACTTCAGCGGATAGGGGCCCTTGCCGCCCTCGGCAATGAACTGGTCGACGCGCGCATCGACCAGCGGGAGCGGCACCGATCCGAGCGCGAGCATCGCGTCGTGGAAGGCGCGGATGTCGAACCTGGCGCCGAGCGCCTTCTCCGCCCTGGCGCGGCCGGCCAGGAACGCGAGCTCGCCCATGTAATAGCTCAGCGCCTGGCCCGGCCAGGCGATGTAGCGGTCGACCTCGGTAGTGACTTCGTGATTCGAGAGTGCCGTGTTGTCGCGCAGGAAGGCTTGCGCCTGCTCGCGCGTCCAGCCCTTCGCGTGGAGCCCGGTGTCGACCACCAGCCGCGCGGCGCGCCACATCTGGTAGCTCAGCATGCCGAAGCGATCATAGGGCGTCTCGTACATGCCCATGTCTTCGCCGAGCGCTTCGGAATAGAGCGCCCAGCCCTCGCCATAGGCCGAGATATAGGTCTCGCGGCGATAGGCGGGCAGGTCTTCCAGCTCGGCGGCGAGCGACATCTGGAGGGCGTGGCCGGGCGCGCTTTCGTGCAGCGTCAGCGCGGCCAGCGAATAGAGCGGGCGCGCGGGAAGATTGTAGGTATTGACCAGGTAGATGCCCGGCCCGCCGCGCCCGCTGGTGTAGAAGGGCGCCAGATCGTCCGGCACCGGCTTGATCGCGAACCGCGCCCGCGGGAGCCGGCCGAACCAGTCGTCGGCCTTGCCGTCGAAGGTCTTCGCGATCCACGCGGCGCGATCGAGCAGCTCCTGCGGAGTCTTGGCATAGAAGCGCGGATCGGTGCGCAGGAAGGCGAGGAACGCGGCGAGGTCGCCCTCATACTTCAGCTCGCGCATCACCGCATGCATCCGCGCCTTGATCTTGGCGACTTCGGACAGGCCGATGGCGTGGACCTCGTCGGCGCTCATGTCGCGCGTCACGAACTCGCGAATCTTCGAGCGGTAATAGGCGTCGCCGTCGGGGAAGGCATAGGCGGCAAGCGTGGTGCGGGCGCCGGGGACATATTCTTCGCGCAGGAAAGCGAGCAGCTTCGCATGCGCCGGCACGACCGCGGCAGCGATCACGCGCCTGGCTTCCACACGAAGCTCGGTTTGCGTGGTCGCGGGGATCGTCGCCGGCATGGTCTTGAACGACGCGTAGAAGGGAGAGGCTTCGGTGCCCCCCGCCTTGACCACCTCGGCTACACCGATGTCGCGTCCTTCGAGCGTGATCCGGGGCGGCGTGAAACCGCGCTTCAGGCCGGCGCGCATGTTGGCAATCTGCTGGTCGAAATAGCGGGGGACTTCGCCCAGGATCCGCAGATAATGGCGATAATCGTCCGCGGTGCGATAGCTTTCGCGCCCGGCCCCGGCGACGTCTCCCCAGAAGCTCGAATCGGCGTTGAGCGGCTTTTCATATTCGCGGTAGCGCTGCTCCGCGAGCAAGGCATCGATCTGCGCCTTGTAGACTAGATAATCGGTGCGAACCCGCGGCGAGAGCCCGGCGGGATCGATCGCATCCAGCGCGGCGGCGGTCTCGGTCCAGCGCGCGAGCTTGGCAGCCTGCATCTCGGGCCCCACGTCGGGAAGGCCGCGGCGCTCGTTCTTGGGCGTGTTCTCGTCCGACGGCCACAGCGTCTTGCGCCAGGCATATTCGGCTTCGGACAGTGCCTTGAAGCGCGCATCCGCCGCAGCGGTGGCGTCTTCCGACAAAGCCAGGGCGAAGGCCGATGGTGCCGTGCCCGTGATCGCCGTGGTCGCGACGATCGCCGTCACCAGCGTGCGCATGATCATGCTGCCTCCCTCACTATGTCCTGAATGTCTTCGATCAGCCGGCGGGACACCCACACCCCGTCGCGCAGGCTGGCCTCACGCGCGGCGTGGCGGCGCGCGCCCGGCAGCCGTGCGCCCTGCCCTTCGATCTCCGCGAACATCGCCTCGGCGCGCGCGAGATGCTCGGCCGCGGCGGTACCCAGGAACCCGGCGGGATCGATCGCGAGGATCAGCTCGCCACCGATCGGCGAGCCGCCCCGTCCCCCATCGAGCGCAATCGATTCGCGGCTTGTGAGATCGCCGATCAACGGCCCGGCGAGCAGCTCGACCATCGCAGCGAGCGCGGACCCCTTGTGGCCGCCGAAGGTCCGCATCGCCCCGGCGAGCACTTCTTCGGCAACCGTCGTCGGGTTGCCGGCAGCATCATAGCCCCAGTCGCCCGGAACGGCCTTGCCCGCACGCCGATGCAGCTCGATCTCGCCGCGCGCGACGACGCTGGTCGCGAAATCGAACACGAAAGGCGTGCGGTCGGGACGCGGCCAGCCGAACGCGATCGGATTGGTGCCGAACACGGGCCGGGTGCCGCCGGCGGGTGCGACCCAGGCGTGGCTCGGCGTGCAGGCGAACGCCACCAGCCCATCGGCGACCAGCGCCTCGACCTCGGGCCAGAGTGCAGCGAAATGCGCCACATGGTTGAGCGCCAGCGCGGCGATCCCGTTGGTCCGCGCCGCCTCCACCAGCGCCGGCCGGCCGGTCTCGAATGCAAGCTGCGCGAAGCCGCCGCCGCCGTCGACCCGCACCACCGCGGGCAAGGGCTGCGTAAGACGGGGAACCGCGTCACGGACAACCACGCCGCTCGCGACGCTGTGCGCCGCCACCAGTAGCCGGTAGAGCCCGTGCGCCCCGCACCCGTCGCGCTCGCCCGCGACCATCGTCTCGGCCACGGCCTCGGCATGCGCTGGCGGCAGGCCCACGGCGGCGAGCGTGGCGCGGGCGAACGCGCGCACCTCCTCCAGCGTCATATGCACCTCGTCGCCGCCGCTCATGTCGTCGGCAGTGGCTTCGCGGTGAACAGCCGCACGCCGAAGACCGGCCCCGCGGTGTTCTTGTCGTGCGGCACGAAGCGGACCCTGACGCTGTCCTTGCCCCGGGTGAGCGCTTCGGGCAGCGGATAATCGACGTCGAAGAAGCTGCCCGGCTTGTCGGCTTCGAGCGTCTGGGTCGCGGCGCGCTGGTTGTCGACGAGGATGTCGAAGCTGCGCTTGCGCTCGTCGCCCCAATAGGTCGCCTGAAGGATCAGCGGCCCCGGCTTCACTTTCATCGTGAACTCGAAGAATCCGCCGGTGCGGGCGTCGCGCCCGTTCCGGCCGCGATAGACCAGCGGATAGGATATCTCGGAGGTCAGCCCATGGTCGCGCTCGGGCTGCATCTCGCCCAGATGCATCACGTCGACCGATCGGGCGGCGATGTCCTTCTGGCGCGCCTGTTCGGCGAGGAACGCAGCTTCTTCCGCCTGCCATTGCGAGTCGGTGAAGCGGCGGAAATACACTGCGCTGCGCCGATCGTGCTGGCGATAGAAGGGAACGAAGACCAGGTCCGCGGGCCGGATCAGCCCGTCGGTCTCATATTGCGCCGCGCCTGTAGCCACTGGTCTGAAGCGCGCGAGCAGATCGTCGCCGACCATCGCGGGATCGGGCTTGTCCCATTCGCCGTCGGCGCGGCCGAGGTCGGCCGCCAGCACCAACGGTCCGCGCAGCACGGCGATCGTCTGCGGATCGCCGGGCGTCTCTTCCAGCCGCAGATCGAGCGGCAGGCGGATCGTCACTGCGTCGCCCGGCTGCCAGCGGCGTTCGACGATCGTATAGCCCCCGGCCAGCACCGGAGCGAAGGGTTTGCCGTTCACCAGCACTTCAGCGTGCTTCGCCCAGCCAGGGACGCGCAGCGCGACCGGAAAGGCGCCCGCGCGGCCCAGCTCCGCGAAGGTCAGCGTCGCTTCGCCTTCGAACGGGTAGCCGGTCTCGAGTCCGAGCCGCGCGTCGCGCCGGGCCCAGCGCGCATCGGAGGGGATGTAGAGATTGACGAAGAGCGTCTCGCCGCCCTCCCAATAAATCGATTCCCCATGCTTGGCGTGGCTCTCCATTCCGGTGCCGACGCAGCACCAGAACTCCTCGCCATCGAGCGCCGAATATTCGCGCTTCGCCCCGGTCATCAGCGGAGTCATGTAGGTGAAGCCGCCGTTGACGGGCTCCTGCTGCGCCATGACGTGGTTGAGATGCGCGCGCTCGTAAAAGTCGAACAGCGATCCGTCGGGCGCCCAGCTGAACAGGTGCCGCGTCAGCTTCAGCATGTTGTAGGTATTGCAATGCTCGCAGGTCTGCTCGGTGATGTGCCGGGCCACCGTATCGGGCTCGAAGAAATATTCGCGATCGGCATTGCCGCCGATCACATAGCTGTGGTGCTTGGTGACGCGTTCCCAGAAGAAGCGCGGGGCGGTGGCCTGCGCTTCCTTGCCCGTGATCTCGTGCAGCCGCGCGAGGCCGATCAGCTTGGGCACCTGCGTGTTGGCGTGGAAGTTGGCGAGCTGATCGCGCTTCTGCGTCAGCGGATCGAGGTTGCGCCGGTCGTAGATGCGCTCGGCAAGGCGCAGCCAGCGCGGATCGCCGGTCCGCGCGTGCAGTTCGGCAAAACTCTCGTTGAGTCCGCCATATTCGCAGGCGAGCATCGTCTCGACCTGCTCGTCGCTGAGCGCAGCGAATAGCTTGTCGATATAGCCGCCGAGCCCGGTCGCGATCGCCATGGCCTTGTCGCTGGGGCCGATGTGGTCGATCGCGTCGAACAGGCCCGTGTAGAGCTTGTGCCAATTGTAGAAGGGCACCCAGCAGCCGTTGAGATCGAAGCCCGCCGAACGGATTTCGCCGCGCATGATCTCCGGGAATATCTCCTTCCCGTCGGCGATCGTCCCGTCCTTGCGCTTGCGCGTGAACCCCGCGACATATCCATCGCCGTTCGCCGCCTGACATTCCGCGAGCTGATCGATGATATAGGCGGCGCGGCGGGCGCACTCGGTACAGCCGGTCTGCGCATGGGTGAGCGCCAGACCCGAGAGATAATGACCCAGCGTGTGGCCGGCGATGGTGTCGCTTTCCCACCCACCATAGATCTTCGCCTTCGGCGCCAGCCCCGCGAACTTGCGGAAATTATGAAGCAGCCGATCGGGCTCCAGGCGCAGCAGATAGGCGCGGTTGACCTCCACCGCATGCGCATAATCGGAAGGCCGCAGGCGCACCGCCGAGAGCGGAAAGGGAGTCGCCTTCGCCGGGAGCGCAGAGGCTGCGGCGCGCGCGGGGGGCAGAGCGAAGAGAGGGAAGATCGCGCCCGACATCAGCAATTCCCTGCGACCCATCGACATTTCCATCTCCTCGAATACCGTATACGATACGGCGAACAGGCGGGCTGTCAACTGCTGGCGGACGGATCGAAGGGAGGTTTGGTGCATGAGGGATTGGCGCGTTTCGGCGGGTCTGGCGGCGGGATTGACGTTGATGGCAATGCTGCTGTCGTCTGCCGCGCCGGCGCGCGAACCTGCGGCAGCGGCGACGGATCAGGTCCACCGGATCGGCAGCTTCACGGTCGCGTTCCGACCTGACACGCAGACGCTGGCGCGCCTCTCGCCGATGGCGGGGTTCGACTTCGTCCCCTCCGGGCGAGGGGCCGAACGGCGGGGCGACGGCTATGTGCACATCGGCGACGTCCACCTCCGCCTGCGCGTGGGCGGGGGAGGCTGGCGAGACTTCGCTTCCGCAAATGCGCGCCGGCCGATCCGCCCGCTGGCGCCGCGCGGCGACGAGCTCGCACGGGCCGATATTTCGGGCACTATGGGAGAGGGCTTCCCGCTCGCGATCGAGCGCGCCTGGCTGCGGCAGGGCGACGCGCTGGTGATGCGAGTCACCCTCGCCAACGCGGGTACCGCCCCGGTGGAGGTCGGCGGAATGGGGCTGCCGATGGTGTTCGACAACATCATCACCGATCGCAATCTGGAACAGGCGCATGCGCAGGCGAACTTCGTCGATCCCTATATCGGCCAGGACGCCGGCTATCTTCAGGTCACGCGGCTCAACGGACAGGGCCCGGCGCTGCTGGTGCTGCCGGACGGACGCACCCCGCTGGAGGCGTATCGGATCATCCGCGAGAAAGGGAACGCCGGACCCGGCGACCTCTTCACCGACCGAACCAGGCGGCTCCAGACCGCAGAGGGCTTCTACGACTGGATGATTGCCTCGAAGGCGATGGCGGAGCCCGGTGCCGGCGAGCCGTGGAACCCGCCGACCGGCTTCACCCTGGCCCCGGGCGAGCGGCGGAGCTTCGGGGTGCGCTTCGTCGCGGCCCCGGCGATCCGCGCGGTCGAGCCGACGCTGATGGCGCAGCGGCGTCCGGTGGTGATCGGCATCCCGGGCTATGTCGTCCCGAGCGATGCGCCCGCGGACCTGTTCGTCAAGGCGCCACAGCCGATCCGCGAGGTGGCGATATTCCCGGCCGGCGCGATGCGGCTGGAGCGCGTACCGGGGCCGGCGGGCTGGGCACGCTACCGCGTCGAGGCCAAAGGCTGGGGCCGCGCGCGCGTGGCGATCACCTATGCCGACGGCAGCATCCAGACCGTGCATTACTACCTCACCAAACCGCTCGCGCAGGTCTCCGCCGACATCGGCCGCTTTACCACCACGCGCCAGTGGTTCGACGATCCGCGCGACCCGTTCCGGCGCGCCCCCGCGATCCTGAGCTACGACCGCGAGGCAGACCGGGTCGTGACGCAGGACCAGCGCGTCTGGATCGCCGGGCTCAGCGACGAAGGCGGCGCGGGAGCCTGGCTCGCCGCGGCGATGAAGCAGCTCGACCACCCCGATCGTGCGGAGATCGCCAAGCTCGAGCGGATGATCGACGAGACCATCGTCGGCAAGCTGCAGGTAGCCGAGGGCCCGCAGGCGGGTGGCGTGCGCAAGAGCCTGTTCTGGTATGATCCCAAGACCTTCGCCCGCTATTACGACAAGTCGATCGACTGGAGCAGCTGGGCATCCTGGGATGCCAAGCAGGCCGCCGACCTAGGGCGATCGTACAACTATCCCCATGTCGCCGCCGCGCATTGGGTGATGTACCGCCTCGCGCGGAACCATGCCGGCCTGGTCCGGCGCCACGATTGGCGCTGGTATCTGGAATGGGCATATCGAACCACCGTCGCGATGATGCGCGACGCCCCCCATTATGCACAGTTCGGGCAAATGGAGGGCGAGGTGTTCCTGGAGATCCTGCTCGATCTGCAGCGCGAGGGGATGACGCGCGAAGCAGCCGAAGTCGAGCGGCTGATGCGCGCGCGGGCCGATCATTGGCGCACGCTGCGCTATCCCTTCGGCAGCGAGATGGCATGGGATTCGACCGGACAGCCCGAAGTCTATGCCTGGATGCGCCATTTCGGCCATTCGCGGGAGGCGGAGATCACGCGCGAGGTGATCCTAGGCTATGATCCCGCGATCCCGCACTGGGGCTATAACGGCAATGCGCGCCGCTATTGGGACTTCCTCTACGGCGGCAAGGTCAAACGCATCGAACGGCAGATCCACCATTATGGGTCCGCGCTCAACGCTGTGCCGCTGTTCGATGCCTTCCGCCGCGATCCCGCCGACTTCCATTTGCTCCGGGTCGCCTATGGCGGGTTCATGGGCGGCATCACCAACGTCGATCGCGAGGGCTTCGCATCGGCGGCGTTCCACTCGGAGCCGGACATGATGCGCTGGGACCCGTACAGTGGCGACTATGGCATGGGCTATTTCGGCCATGCCTATGCCGCCGCCACCTATCTGGTCCGCCACCCGGAGCTCGGCTGGCTCGGCTTCGGGGGCACGGTGCGCGATGCGAACGGAGCGATCGAGATCGTGCCGCACGACGGCGCCCGCAGGCGCCTGTTCGTCGCCCCGGCCGGCCAGTGGATCACGCTGGCGGCGGGCCGCATACGCAGCGCGCGCTGGCTGCCCGCAGCGCGCCGCATCGAGCTCCTGCTCGATCCGGCGGACGCGACGACGCCGGCTGCCCGGCTATCGGTCGAAGCGCCGGCCGGAGGACCCGCCTTCGTGCCGGATCGCGGCGTGCCCGAACGCGGCTTCCACAGCGTGCCGCTCTCGGCCGAAGTCACGCGCTTAGTGCTGGCGCCCCGCTGAACCCAAGAAAAAGCCGGCGGATACTCGCGTATCCGCCGGCAGCTGGGGCAAGGGATATCAGAACTCGGCGGACAGGCCCACGAAGAGCGTGCGGCCGGCGACGTCGTACACGCCGGGATAGGTGTTGCCGTTGCCGAACACCGCCAGCAGGCCCTGCACGATCGCCGGGGGATCCTTGTCGAGCAGGTTGTTGATGCCTGCCCGGAAGACGAGTCCCTCGGCAGCCTTCGCCGTCATCGCGAGATCGAAATAGCTGTACGCCGGGATGCTGGCGTTCAGTGTGTAAGCGGGCCCGGTAAGGAACGGATCGTCGGTGTTGTTGGTCAGGCTGGTCGGGCCGATGTAGCGCCAGTTGAGCGATACCGCCGCGAAGTCGCCCGGATCGCGCCAGGTCAGGCGCGCCTGATGCCGCCATTCGGGGCTCGGCTGCCCGCAGGTGGGGCCGAACAGCCCCTTGCAGTCATAGGAGCCGAGGCCCGGAAGCGGCTCGGTGACGAGTTCGTTGAGCCAGGTGCCGACCATCGAGACTTCGAACCGGCCGATGCCGGTCGGCACCGCATAGTTGAGCCCGACGTCGACACCCGAGGTCTTGAGCGATCCGGTGTTCTGCGTGGTCGAGACCACATAGCCCTGCTCGCCGAACAGCACGCCCGAACGCGGATCGCGGTGGAACAGGCTGCAGAAGAAGGGATCGCCGGTCGCGATGCACTGGCTGATCGTCAGCGACGCGGGGATCGAGCTGATATAGTCGCGGACCTTGATGTTGAAATAATCGACCGACAACGACAGGCCGCGAACAAAGCTGGGAGAGAAGACCAGCCCGGCCGTGTAGGTATCCGCCTCCTCCGGCCGCAGCGCCGCGTTGCCGCCGCCCTGCGCGCTGCACACTTCGCTCGGGCACTCGATGATGCTGCCGTACTGCGCTGCGCTGACACCGGTTAGCGCGCATTGGGCGGCCGTCGCCGACGGCGAGGGTCCGGAGCACGGATCCTGCGCGGAGACGTTGCCGATCTGCTGGGCGGCGAACAGCTCCCCGATGTTCGCCGCACGGATCGCGCGATTGTAGCTCGCACGCAACCGCAGGTCTTTCACCGGCGCATAGGCGATCTCGCCCTTGTAGGTGGAGATGCCCCGGTCGCGCGTGCTGTATTGCGAATAGCGGTAGCCTCCGGTGAGCGACAGCTCCTCCGCGAAGGGGCGGCCCTCCAGGATGGGCAATCGCATCTCGGTGAAGAATTCGGTGACGTGGAAGCTACCTTCCGATTCCCGCGTGCCCTTTTGCTGCGCGAGCGCATCGGCGCGGAACTCGAGGCTTTCGCGGCGATGCTCCACGCCGAGCACGACGCCCAGGCCCTGATCGGCCCAGGGCAGCTTCACGCCATAGGAAGTCAGGTCCGCGCTCACCGTGGCGTTGAGCACCGATTCCTTGTCGACGCCGCGCGTGAAAGTGGGGGCGTAGATATAGTCGAATGCTTCGTCGCTGATGCCGTTGTAGCGGAACACGTCCAGCGGCACGCAACTGGGATCGGTGCCGTCGATCACCGATTTGCAGGTCGGCACGCCCGCGACACTGACGACCTGGAGCCCACGGTTGGCACGCTGCGGATCGATATCGTTTTGGTAGTTCTCGTTGAACAGCACGCGAGAGAGAAGCACGTTGGCGTCGTAGCGGATGCCCTCTGCCAGCTCGCCGCGGACGCCGCCGGTGACGCGATAGGTGGTGTGACGCAGGTCATCGCGGCGCGGACGCGCGTTGCCCGCGACCGGCCGATAGCCGATGAACAGGTTCTGCGAGACAGTCGGGCTGCCCAGATCGCCTCCGCACAGCAGCTGGCCCTGCTGCGCGCTCAGGAACGGATTGTCGCAATTGACCGTGAAGGTCGTGCCCTGGAACAGTGCGGACGGGGCGACCTGCGAGAAGGTCTGGTCGTCCATGAACATGAAGCTGCCGTAGAGCTCCGCCGCCGGATCGACCTCGTAGCGCGCGAAGGCGCCGGCCGTGTAGCGCACGTCCGATCGCTGGAAATAGTTCAGCGGCGCGTAATTGTAGCGGAAGCTGGCGTCATACGGCACCCACGTCTTCGCTCCGTCGCGGGTGTTGTTGAAGCGCAGCCCGGCGCTGGGGCCGGTGAGCGGCTGGAACAGCCCGAACTCGTTGTTGCTCGATCCGCCGCAGGTGAAGGCGCTATTGTTGTCGGCGGGGTCCAGCGCGCAGGCGGAGACGTCGCGGTCGGCCTGGGTGATGGGCTTGACGTCGCGATAGCCGAAATAGGCCATCACATTGCCGCGGCCCTCCGCGAAATTGGTACCGAAGGCGATATTGGCGTCGAACCGGTGCCCGTCGACCGGAGACGGAGGTGCCGCCTGATAGCCGTTCGCGCGAATGAGATCGCGCAGCCCGCGATTGTCGTTGTCGTGAATCGAGAAGCCATATTGGACGTCGGCCCGGACGCCTTCGAGATCGTCGCGCAGGATGAAGTTGACGACGCCGGAGATCGCGTCGGAGCCGTACACTGCCGAAGCGCCGCCGGTGACCACGTCCACGCGCTCGACGAGGAAGGCCGGGATCAGGTTCACGTCGTTCGCCTGAATCGGCAACAGCCGCTGGCCGTTGACCAGGACGAGGTTCCGGTTGCTGCCCAGGTTGCGCAAGTTGATGCGGGCGGTGCCGTCCGAGCCGTTCGAGACATTCTCGTTGGCGTCAGGAGTGACCTGGGGAAGCCGGTTGATGACATTCTCGATATTGACGGCGCCCTGGAGGCGGATTTCCTCCGGCATCACCGTGGTGATGGGGCTGTTGCTCTGGAGCCCCGGCTGCTGGAGCCGGGTTCCGGTGACGGTGACTTCCTCCTGAGCGGCGGGCGTCTCATTTTCCGTGGCGGCGCTCGTGGCTGTCTGGGCGAACGCCGGGGCCGCCGAGGCGATCAATACCGCCGTCGCGGAGGTGCCGAGCAGGCCGATCCGAACTTCTCTGAGCATCGATTTCCCCTTTTTGTTTTGCAGACCACCCCGAAGAATACCGTATACGATATCAGAATCAAATATTTTATACGATCACAGTGTAAGGCTGCTTTCCGGCGGCGGCGGCATGGGGAAAGAATGTGTCGTCGCGCATGATATAAAGAATTCTTTATATGAGACTTGACGCGACGCTCTGCAGGCGGGATGCTTGGCGCGTCGAGGTTCTCCAGCAGGGCGTTTCCTGCTGGAGCTAAGACGGGAAGCCGGTGCGAATCCGGCGCTGCCCCCGCAACTGTGAGCGGCGAGCGGCTGGTCGATATGAGTCACTGGCGGCGTTCGCGCTGCCGGGAAGGCCGGACCAGCAGCGTTGACCCGTGAGCCAGGAGACCTGCCTCCGACGCGATAACGTCCACCGGCGGGGTGCCCGGTCTGGCCGCTTGCATGCTGCGGCCGGGCTGATCCGCCGCGCGTGCCGGTGCCCGGCCTGTTTCCCCGCCCTCTTCGGGGTTGAAGAACATGACCGTCACTGTTGCAACGCTCGGCTTCCCGCGCATCGGCCCGCGCCGCGAGCTCAAATTCGCGCTCGAGAAATTCTGGTCGGGCAAATCGTCCGAAGCCGATCTGCTCGAGACCGCCGCGGGACTGCGCACCGCTGCCTGGGCGCGGCAGAAAGGGCTGGGGGCCGACTGGATCCCGTCTAACGACTTCTCGCTTTACGACCATGTGCTCGATACCAGCGTGATGCTGGGTGCAGTGCCCGCACGCTACGGCGCCGCCGACGGGCAGGCCGACCTCGCGACCTATTTCGCGATGGCGCGCGGCACCACGGGGGCGGAGGACGGCTGCGGCCACGCGCACGCCAGCCTCACCGCCTGCGAGATGACCAAGTGGTTCGACACCAACTACCACTTCATGGTCCCCGAACTGGCTGTGGGGGACCGGCTCGCGCTCAACGGGCTCAAGATCGTCGACGAATATCGCGAGGCCAAGGCGCAGGGCTTTGAGACGCGGCCGGTGCTGCTGGGTCCCGTCACCTGGCTGAGCCTCGCCAAGGGGCGCGGAGTCGACCCGTTCGACTATCTCGACGAAGTGCTGGGCCTTTACGGCGTCATCCTGGGCCATCTCGGCGAAGCCGGCGCCGAATGGGTGCAGATCGACGAGCCGGTGCTCACGACCGACCTCAGCGAGACGCAGCGGCGCGCCTTCACGCGCGCCTATGCCCGGCTCGCTCGCCCCGGCGTCAAGCTGATGCTCGCTACCTATTTCGGCGGGCTCGAAGACAACCTCACCCTTGCCGCGTCGCTGCCGGTCGCGGGGCTGCATGTCGATCTCGTCCGCGCGCCCGGCCAGCTCGACCCATTGCTCAAGGCCGCGCCCAAATCGCTGCTGCTCTCGCTGGGCGTGATCGACGGCCGCAACGTCTGGCGCGCCGACTTGAACGCGCTGCTCGATCGGCTCGAGCCGCTCGCCGCGACGCGCGACCTGGTGCTGGCGCCGTCCTGCTCGCTGCTCCACGTGCCCGTCGACCTCGCGCTCGAAACCAAACTCGAACCCGAGGTGAAGCAATGGCTCGCCTTCGCAGTGCAGAAGGTCGAGGAGCTGAGCATCCTCAAGCAAGCGCTCAACGAAGGCCGCGCCAGCGTGGCGGCCGAGCTTGCCGAAGCTGCTGCCGCCGCCGCCAACCGCAAGACTTCGCCGCGCATCCACGACGCGGCGGTGGCAAGTCGGATCGCGGCGATCACGCCCGAGATGCGCGAGCGCCACTCCGCCTATCCCGATCGTGCGCGCGCCCAGGCCGAAGCGTTGGCGCTCCCCGCCTTTCCGACGACGACGATCGGCTCCTTCCCGCAGACCGCCGAGGTGCGCCACGCGCGCGCCGAATATAATCGCGGGCAGCTGGACGAAGCCGCCTATCAGCAATTCCTGCGCGAGGAGACCGGGCGCGCGATCCGCTGGCAGGAGGAAGTGGGGCTCGACATGCTCGTCCACGGCGAGTTCGAGCGCAACGACATGGTCCAGTATTTCGGCGAGCAGCTCGCCGGCTTCGCCTTTACGGTGAACGGCTGGGTGCAGAGCTATGGCTCGCGCTGCGTCCGCCCGCCGATCCTCTATGGCGATGTGTCGCGGCCCAAACCGATGACGGTCGAATGGTGGCGCTATGCGCAGAGCCTCACCGACAAGCCGGTGAAAGGCATGCTCACCGGCCCGGTGACGATCCTCAACTGGAGCTTCGTGCGCGACGACCAGCCGCGTGCCGCATCGTGCCGGCAGATCGCGCTGGCGATCCGCGACGAAGTGCAGGACCTGGAGGCGGCTGGCTGCAAGGCGATCCAGATCGACGAAGCCGCGCTGCGCGAAGGCTTGCCGCTGCGTAAGCGCGACTGGCAAGCCTATCTCGACTGGGCGGTCGACTGCTTCCGGCTCTCCGCCGCGGGCGTGGAGGACACCACCCAGATCCACACGCACATGTGCTATTCGGAGTTCAACGACATCCTGCCGGCGATCGGCGCGATGGACACCGACGTGATCTCGATCGAGACCGCGCGATCGCAGATGGAGCTGCTCGAAGGTTTCGCGCGCTATCGCTATCCGAGCGCGATCGGGCCGGGGGTGTACGACATCCACGCGCCACGCGTGCCCGGCGAGGAGGAGATGGTGGCGCTGATGCGCCTCGCTCAGCAGCATCTCGCCCCCGAGCAGCTGTGGGTGAACCCCGATTGCGGGCTCAAGACCCGAAAATGGGAGGAAGTGAAGCCGGCGATCGAAGCGATGGTCGCCGCCGCCCGGACGCTTCGCGCCGAGCAGCTGGTGGCCTGATACCGTGCTGCGCCGCCGGCTCAGCCCGGCGGCGCAGCACGCTACCGGCCGCGATCAGCGCTTGGGGATCGTCCAGAGATAGATGGTGCGCCCGTCGATCTCCTGCTGCACCTCGGGCTTCCAGTCGCCCATGTTGAAGGCGTGGCTCACCACCCGCGTGCCGGGCTTGAGCTCGGCCAGCAGCTTGGGGCGCAGCTTCAGGTTGAGCGTGTCGAGCAGGTAGAGCGTGACCACCGTCGCTTCGCTGATGTCGGTGGTGAATAGATCCGCCTGGCGGAACGTGACGAGATGTTCGACGCCGGCCGCCTTGGCGTTGGCCCGCGCCTCGGCGATGCGCTCCGGATCGATGTCGATGCCCACGGCGCGGATGCCGTGCGCCTTGGCGGCCGTGATCGGGATGCGGCCGTCGCCCGAACCCAGATCGTAGAGCACGTCCTTGGGCCCGACCTTGGCAAGCGCGAGCATCTGCGCGACCACGCGCTCGGGGGTGGGTACATAGATCACATCGGGCGTGCGGCTGGCGTTGCCCTCCTGCGCCTGTGCCTGGGGCGCTTCCTGCGCGCAGGCCGGCACGGCAAACGCGAGCGCGGCGATCATCGGGAACGCAATCCTCATCACGGTGACTCCTCGGCTGGTGGGCTACGCAAGAACAGGAGCAGCAGCGCGCCGACCGCAAGCACCGCAACGCCGACCAGCGCGCTCGGCCCGGTGTAGGCAACGCTAGAGTAGAGGAGATAGCCGCTGGTCGCACAGAACAGCGCCGGGACGAGCGGGTAGAGCGGCACGCGGAAGCTGCCTGGGGGCGGCGGCGCCCCCCTGCGCAGCACGAACAGCGCGATACCGACGAGCAGCAGGAAGAACCAGAAGACCGGCGCCGTATATTCCACGACTGCGCCGAACGCGTCGCGCCCGAAGGCAGCGCCCGCCACCAGCAGCAGCGCGATCGCGCCTTGGAGGAGCAGCGCGTTTCCGGGCGTGTCACGCTCCGAATCCCACCGGCCGAGCCAGCCGAGCCGCGGGAAAGCGCGGCCGAGCGCATAAGAGGTGCGGGCGCCGGTGATCGCAGTCGCGTTCGCCGACGTGAGCGCAGCCACCGCGACCATCAGGCTGATCGCAGTCGTGCCCGCCGGGCCGAACGCGCGCGCCATCACTTCCGCCGCCACGGTCTCGGAGCCCGCTATGCCGTCGAGACCCAGCGCGCGCAGATAGGCCCAGTTGACCAGCAGGTAGAGCAAAGTGACGATGCCCAGGCTCGCGATCATCACCGGCGCGATGCGGCGGCGCGAATTCCGGAGCTCGGCCGAGACATAGACCACTTCGCTCCACCCGCCATAGGTGAGCAGCACGAAGACCAGCACCAGCCCGAGCGCGCCTTCGCGTTCGCCCCGCACGGCGGGCACCGCTTCGGGAGCGACGAGCAGCCCCGCGACGATCACCGCGCCGATCCCCAGCACCTCGACACACGTCATCCAGAATTGCGTGCCCGCACCCTGGCGGATGCCGAGCCAGTTGAGCATGGTGAGCGCAGCGACGAGCGCGGCGGCATAGATCGTGCTCGCGAACGGCCCGATCGGCCACAGCGCCGCGAGATAGTCGCCGAACACATAGGCGAGCAGCGCCAGCGACCCGGTCTGGATCACGGCGAGCCGCGCCCAGCCGTAGAGGAAGGCGAGCCGGTGCCCGAAGGCGCGCTCGAGGAAATGATAGTCGCCGCCCGCGCTGGGATAGGCCGAGGCGAGCTCGGCATAGCAGAGCGCGCCGAGGATCGAGAGCACGCCGCCCGCGAGCCAGGTCGCGAGGAACACCGCTTCGCTGGACGATGCCCCAGCTACCATCGCGGGGGCGCGGAAAATGCCCGCCCCGATCACGATTCCCACGCACAGCGCGATCGCATGGCGCGCTCCGATCGTCGGCCGCGGGCCTTCGACGAGCGCCGGCCGGGAAAGCGGGGCGTGGTTCATCCGGGACTTTCGCAGCGCCGAGTCGCTTGCCTGCGACCCGGCATGCGAGAAGATGCGCGATTGCGCCGATATGGCAAGCGCGGCTTGTGTTCCGATCGAGCGCCGGGCGCGTCAGTCGGAAAGCGCATAGGCAATCAAGGCATCGCCGATCGGCGTTTCCATGAAGTGATGGCCGCCCGCCATGATCACCACATATTGCCTGCCATCGACCTCATACGTCATCGGCGTCGCCTGGCCTCCCGCCGGCAGTGCGTCCTGCCACACGGTCTTGCCGGTGCGGATGTCGATCGCGCGGATCAGATCGTCGGTCGCCGCCGCGATGAACACCAGCCCGCCCGCAGTGACCACCGCGCCGCCGTTGTTGGGCGTGCCGATCGTGACCGGGAGCCCAGAGGGGATGCCCCAGGGACCGTTGCGCCGGGCCGTGCCGAACGGGCGGTCCCAGATCGTGCGGCCGGTCCTGAGATCGATCGCGCGAATGCCCCCATAGGGCGGCTGCTTGCAGAGCAGGCCGGTCAGCGGCAGGCGCCAGCCGGGGTTGACCGCGATAGCATAAGGCGTGCCTGCCTGCGGGTCCTCCGAGCCGTGGCCGCCCTCGCTCATGCTCCCGCCACGCGATTCCCCGCGCGGCACCCAGCCCTGGCGGTCGGCCTCGGCGCGCGGGACCAACCGGTTGTAATTGGGCATGTTGTTGTAATTGGCGACGATCACGCCGCGCACCGGATCGATCGCGATCCCGCCCCAGTCGGTGCCGCCGTTGTAGCCGGGATATTGGATGTAGCGGCGATCGGCGACCGGCGGTGTGTACGGCCCGCGATATTCGGCGCGGCGGAACTGGATGCGGCACACCATCTGGTCGATCGGCGACATGCCCCACATGTCGCGCTCCACCAGCGGCGGGAAGGCGAGCGTGTGATAGCTCGAGAAGGGCTGGGCGGGGCTGCGCTGCTCCGGCTCGACGCCGCTGCGCGGAACGCTGCGCTCCTGCACCGGGAACAGCGGCCGGCCGGTGCGCCGGTCGAGCACATAGATGTCGCCCTGCTTGCTCGGCAGCAGCAACGCCGGGACCGCCCCCGCACCGATCGGGAAATCGATCAGCGTCGCCTGGGCGCCGAAGTCATAGTCCCACACGTCGTTATGCACCGCCTGGAAACGCCAGCGCGGCCGGCCGGTGTTCACGTCGAGCGCCACCAGCGAGGTGGCGAACGCCTTCTCCTGCGGGGTGCGGCTGCCGCTCCAGTAGTCCACCGCCGAATTGCCCATCGGCAGATAGACGAGGCCGAGCGCTTCGTCGCCGCTCGCGATCGTCCACATATTGGGGGTGCCGCGGGCATATTCCTGCCCTGCCGGCGGGTCGCCCTGCCACTGCGGGTTGACCATGTCCCACGCCCAGCGCTTGGCGC
The DNA here is from genome assembly GCF_051400635.1 of Sphingomonas radicis. NCBI lineage: Bacteria > Pseudomonadati > Pseudomonadota > Alphaproteobacteria > Sphingomonadales > Sphingomonadaceae > Sphingomonas > Sphingomonas radicis. The sequence goes on along the minus strand of NZ_JBLFFG010000001.1, from coordinate 812,780 downwards.
CGGTGACCGCGTCGAAGCCCTGGATCACCCCTGAGGGCGCGTCGCGCCTCTGCCCGTCGAGCACTTGGTGCCCGGTGACGATCACGCCCTGGACGATCGTTGGCGGCGACGTGATCGAGACCATGCCGGGCACCACTGCGCCCATGCCGCGCTTGATGTCGACCTGGCCGTTGGTTCCGAAGCCGGGGCACGGCCGGCCGGTGCGCGCGTCGACCGCGATGATCCGCCCGTCGAGCGTGCCTTCGATGATCCGCGCGGCGCAGAGGGTGTCAGGCGTCGCACCGGGAACCGCGAAATAGGCGACGCCGCGGCAGGCGGCAGTATAGGGAATCCAGTCGTGCGGCACCTGCGGGTCGTAGCGCCAGCGCTGCTTGCCGGTGGCGGGGTCGAGCGCGATCAGGATGTTGGTCGCCGAGCAGAGATAGAGCGTGTCGCCCACCTTGAGCGGCGTCGTCTCGGCACCGTATTTGCTTTTCTTCGGATCGCCCTCGGGCATGTCGCCGGTGTTGTAGAGCCACACGCGCTTGAGCTTCTCGACGTTCGCGGGCGTGATCTGCTGGAGCGGCGAGAAACGCTGCGCGGCATAGCTGCCGCCATAGGCCGGCCAGTCGGTCCCGGGCTTGAGCGGCGAGGGATCGGCGACGGTTGAGGCGATGACAGCGGGAAGCGCGCCGACCGGCGGCTGGTTGATCCGCGAGATCGTGAAGCCTGCGATCGCCACCACCAGCACCACGCCCGCGACCGCCCCGATCGCCGTTCCCCAGCGCGCGCGGGCGGGCAGGAGCAACGGCAGCGCAAGCAGCACCAGGACGAGCAGCACCGTGGGGGCGATCACGCGCGGGACGAGCGCCCAGCCGTTGAGCCCCACTTCCCACAACGCCCAGACGAGGGTGAGCAGCCAGACGAGCGCATAGATTCCGGCGCCGAGCGGGCGCCCGCGGAAGATCAGCAAGCCCGAGGCGATCAGGCCAAGGCCGGCGAGGAAATAATAGACCGAGCCGCCGAGCAGCGAGAGCCACGCGCCGCCGATCGCCAGCACGAGCCCTATCAAGCCGAGGGTCGCCCCCAGAACCATCAGCACGATGGAAGCGGAACGCGCGCGAGTCTGCGGCATCGATCTACCCTCCTGTTCCAGAGGGGAACCGAGTGGGCGTAGATCGGTTCCGAAACCATCGGGTGAAATCAGGAGGGCTTCCGAGGGGAAACGATGGCCGCGCCGCGCATCTGGATGCCCTATTGCGGAGCGGCGCCCGCGCCGGGCGAACTGCTCGCGCGCTGGAACCTCGACCCGGCCGTGCTCGGAATCCTCCTATTGTTCGCGGGCTTTTGCCTGGTGTCGCGCAGGCTCGATCCCGCGGAGCGCCGCTGGAGTCTCGGTGCCGCCGGGCTGCTCGCGCTGCTGTTCGTCTCGCCTTTCTGCGCGCTGACCTCGGCGCTCTTCTCGGCGCGCGTGGTGCACCATATCGCCCTCACCGCGATGGCCGCGCCGATGCTCGCCCGCGCCTTCGCCTGGCGCGCGCCGGGCGGCGTGGCGGCCTGGGCCGGGGGCCATGCGCTGGTCTTCTGGTTCTGGCATTCGCCGCCGGCCTATGCCCAGGCGCTGTCGAGCGACCTGGTCTATTGGGCGATGCAGGCGAGCCTGCTCGGCAGCGCGGCGGGGCTATGGACGGCCATCCGCCGCGGGCCCACGCCCGCCGGTATCGCGGCGCTTCTCGCGACGATGGTCCAGATGGGGCTGCTCGGCGCGCTGATCACCTTTGCCGGCGCGCCGCTCTACGTCCCGCATTTGCTCTCCACTCTCGCCTGGGGTTTGAGCCCGCTGGAGGACCAGCAACTCGCCGGGCTGATCATGTGGGCGCCCGCGAGCGCAATCTATCTCGGCGCGGCGCTGCTGCTGCTCGGCCGCTGGTTCGCACGAGAAGGCCGGGCAGTGCCGGCGCCATGATCGAGGGGCTGCGCGCATGGGCCCGCAGGCACACCGAGCGGAGCCGCTATTCGCCGGTCGGCATCGCTTTCCACTGGGTCATGGCCTTCCTTGTCCTGTTCCAGCTCGGCTGGGGCTATTACACGAGTTGGCTGCCCGCGGGCGGCGACAAGCTCCATGCATTCGAGGTGCACAGCGCCGCGGGGCTGCCGATCCTGGTGCTGGGGATCGCGCGCTTCGGCTGGCGGCTGCTGATCCCCGGGCCGGTCAACGACGCCGATCGGCAGGGGTGGCAGACCCAGTTCGCCTACGCGATCCACTATGTCTTCTACATATGCTTCTTCGGCCTGCCGCTGTCGGGCTGGGCGATGTGGTCTTCGATCGCCGAACCGGGCCCGCTCTACCTTGCCGGATTGATGCCCTGGCCGCAGCTCCCGTTCGACAGCCTTTCGCTCACGCTGCGCTGGCGGATCATGGACTTTGCGGAAGACGTGCATCTGCTGCTCGTCTGGGTGCTGCTGCTCGTCATCCCCCTGCACGTGGGTGCGGCGTTGAAGCATCATTTCTGGGATCGTCACGACGTGCTTCGCGGGATGCTTCCGGAGATTCCGGATGAGGAGGACCCCCGGGCAGTTCGGCAGCGTAGGCCGCGAGAGCCGCGGACTCCTGTGGCGTGAGCTGGCGCGCGATCTCTAGCATGATGTTCGCCGGATCGTTGCGCCGCCGCCCCTGGCGCCACTGGTCGAGCTGCTCGGCCAGATACATCGCGGGTTGTCCGCCGAGCGGCGGATTGGCAGGCCCCAGCCCCTCACCCGCCTCGCCATGACACGAAGCGCAGGAGGGAAGCCCGCGGGCCGGGTCGCCGCCGTTGTAGAGCGCCGCGGCCGCTCCCGCCGCCGGCCTTGCCGTCTCAGGCGTGAAGGGAAGCGCGGCATAGTGCGTCGCGACGGCCTGGCGCTGGCCGGCGTCGAGCTTGCGGGCGATCGCCTCCATCGCGGCGTGGTGCCGGCGCCCGTCCGCATAGGCTGCGAGCTGCGCCTCCATATAGCCCCGGTCCAGCCCGGCGAGCCGCGGCGTACCCCCGCCATCGCCGAGCCCGTCGACTCCGTGGCATTCGATGCAGGCGTTTGCCGCTCCCGCATCGCCGCCGCTCAGCGCGATCAGCTCGCCGTTCGCAGTGAAACGATCGGCTGCGGTCCGGTCGACGGCGCCGCAGCCTATAACAGCGAGCAGCAGGACGAGCGCGGCGGCGGGAAGGGGAAAGCTGGGCGATAGCATCGTGATCCGGGGAACCTGCGCCGTTGGGGATGGTTCCGGAAGCGGAACGCTGCACGTCCACGGCAAATATGCGAAAGGGGGATGCTTGCCCAGAGCCTGCGCCATTCTGCCCCTGCTGCTGGTCGCCTGCAAGCCACCGCCCGACGAGCAGCACTTCATGCCCCAGGCGAGTCCCGCGCGCGGCAAGGCGGCGATCGCCCGGGTGGGCTGCGCTGCCTGCCACACCATCCCCGGGATCGCCTGGCCCGAAGGCGCCGTGGGCCCGGCGCTCGGCGAGTTCGCCGACCAGGCATTGATCGCGGGGAAGCTCCCCAATCGCCCCGACGTGCTCGCCGCCTTCGTCCGCAATGCCCCCGCGGTGCTGCCGGGAACGACGATGCCGGCGATGCCGCTCAGCGAAGGAGAGGCGCGCGATGTCGCCGCCTATCTCTATGCGCTCGGCGATCGCTGAGGCGCTCTCCGGCTGGCCGCCGCCGGTGCTCGATCCGGCGGGCCCTTATGCGGGGTCGATCGCGCTGCTGAGCTGGGTGCTGATCGGCATGGTCGTGGCGGTGCTCGGAATCGTCCTCGCTGCACTCTGGATCGCGCTGAGGGGCGACTACCGGCTCAAGGCGCGGCTCGGCGGGACCAGGACGATCTGGATCGGCGGCATCGCGTTCCCGATCGTCGTGCTGAGCCTGCTGCTCGTCTACGGCCTCAGCCTCACGCGGCACCTCAACACGCCCGCTGGGCCGGATGCGATGCGCGTGCGGATCACCGGCGAGATGTGGTGGTGGCGCGTCGCCTATCTCGACGGGCAGGGCCGGACGGTGGATCTCGACGCCAACGAGCTCCACATTCCCGCGGGCCGGCCGATTGCGATCGAGCTCGAATCGAGCGACGTGATCCACAGCTTCTGGGTGCCGCGCCTCTCGGGCAAGCTCGACATGATCCCCGGACGCCGCAACGTGATGCGCATCCAGGCCGACGCGCCCGGAGTCTATGGCGCGCAATGCGCCGAATATTGCGGCGGGCCGCATGCGCTGATGGGCTTCGTGGTCGTGGCGCACGCGCCGCAGGACTTCGCCCGGCTGATGGTGGCGCGCCGCGCACCGCGCCAGCCCGCCCCGGCGGCGCTCGCGCACGGCGTCGAGCTGTTCCGCTCGACCGGCTGCGCGGCGTGCCACCGGATCGCCGGCACCCCCGCCAACGGCACCGCCGGCCCCGATCTTACGCATGTCGGCACCCGCCGCTCGCTGGGAGCGGGAATCCTGCCCAACAACCGCGGCACGCTGATGGGCTGGGTCGGCGACAGCCAGGCGATCAAGCCGGGCAACCGCATGCCGCCCTACACGATGCTGAGCGGGGCCGAGCTGCAGGCGCTCGCCGCCTATCTCGAGGCGCAGAAGTGAGGTCCGAAACGGGGTTCGATCCCGCGCTCTATCGCCGCTTCCCGACCAAAGGCGAACGCCCCCCGCACGAACTGGAGGAGCTCGAGCAGATCTGGTGCGCGCCCAGGGGCTGGGAGCTGCTCGCCGCGGTCAACAACAATTATGTCGGGACCTTCTACGTCGCGACCGCCTTCCTGTTCTTCCTGCTCGCCGGGTTGCTTGCGCTGGCGATGCGCGTCCAGCTCGCGTTGCCGCTGGTCGGGCTGCTGCCCCAGGAGACGTACAACCAGTTCTTCACGATGCACGGCACGGTGATGATGTTCCTCTTCGCGGTGCCGGCGATGGAGGCGCTGGGGATATTGCTGCTGCCGCAGATGCTCGCCGCACGCGATCTGCCCTTCCCGCGCCTTTCCGCATATGCCTTTTGGGCGTACTTCGTCGGCGGGCTGTGCTTCTTCGCCTCGCTGTTCGTCGGGCTCGCGCCCAATGGCGGCTGGTTCATGTACCCGCCGCTCACCGGCATGGCCTATTCGCCCGGGATCAACGCCGATTTCTGGCTGCTCGGGATCGGCTTCATCGAGATCAGCGCGATCGCCGGCGCCGTCGAGATCATCGTCGGCGTGCTCAGGACCCGCGCGCCCGGCATGACGCTCGACAAGATGCCCGTCTACGCCTGGGCGATGCTGGTCTTTGCGGTGATGATCGTCATCGGCTTCCCCTCGGTGATCCTCGGCACCTTGCTGCTGGAGATCGAGCGGGCGTTCAACTGGCCGTTCTTCGACCCCACCCGCGGGGGCGACGCGCTGCTGTGGCAGCACCTCTTCTGGTTCTTCGGCCACCCCGAGGTCTACATCATCTTCTTGCCCGCATCGGGGCTCGTCTCGATGATGGTGGCGACGATGGCACGCACGCCGCTCGTCGGGCACAACCTCATCGTCCTCGCCTTCCTCGCGACCGGCTTCATCAGCTTCGGCGTCTGGTCGCATCATATGTTCACCACCGGAATGCCGGCGCTTTCGATCGGCTTCTTCTCGGCGGCGAGCATGGCAGTGAGCGTCCCCGCGGGCGTCCAGGTCTTCTCGTGGATCGCCACCCTCGCGCTCGGCAGGCCGCGCTACAACACCCCCACGCTCTTCCTGCTCGGCGGGCTGATCACCTTCGTGATCGGCGGGCTTACCGGAGTGATGGTGGCGATGGTCCCGTTCGACTGGCAGGCGCACGACAGCTATTTCATCGTCGCGCACCTCCACTACGTCCTGATCGGAGGGATGGTCTTCCCGCTCTTCGCCGCCTTCTACTACTGGACGCCGATGATGAGCCGGCGCGCGCTTTCGGAAGCGTTGGGCAAATGGATCTTCTGGCTGATGTTCATCGGCATGCAGGTGACCTTCCTGCCGATGCACCTCACCGGGCTGATGGGGATGCCCCGGCGCGTCTACACCTATCTGCCCGGACGCGACTGGGAAGTGACCAACCTGATCTCGACGATCGGCGCGTTCATGCTCGGGCTCGGCGTGCTGCTGTTCGTAATCGACCTCGCGCGCAACTTCCGCTTCGCAGTCTCCGAAAACGCGGGCAACGTCTATGGCGGCGGCACGCTCGAATGGCTGCCTACCGGGCTCTATTCGTCGCGCAGCATCCCGGTGGTGAAGAGCCGCGAGCCTTTATGGGACCAGCCCGGGCTCGCCGAGGATGTCGAGCAGGGCCGCTATTTCCTCCCCGGCGCGCCCACCGGACGCCGCGAGACGCTGATCACCAGTCCCGTCCGCGCCGAGCCGCAATATCTCCAGATCATGCCCGGCCCCTCGGCCTGGCCCTTCCTGGGCGCGGTGTTCACCGCCGGCTTCTTCCTGCTGTTGACGGTGCAGGCATACACGCCGTCCTTCGTCAGCGGCGTGCTGGCGCTGTTCTGCATCCTGCGCTGGCTGTGGGAGACCGACCGGCTGATCCCCGAGGAAACCGTCGACGCGGGCGGCGGAATCCGCGTCGCCACCTATGTCACCGGCCCGTCGAGCCATGGCTGGTGGGCGATGGTGATCCTGCTGACCGTGATCTTCATGATCTTCGTGATGGCGGTGTTCAGCTATCTCTACCTCTACGGCGTCCACCCGCAGTTCTGGGTCGCGCCGGCGGGGCTCGACTGGCTCGCGACGATCCTGCCGGCCTATGCCGCCGCGGCGGGCCTCGCGGTCCACGCCCGGCGCATGCTCGCCCGCGAGAAGACCGAGCTCTGGACCCCCGGCGTGCTGATCGTCTGCGCGGCGGCCGCGCTCGCGCTGGCTTTCTCGCTGGATCTGTGGGCCTGGATCGCCTCCGGGCTGCGGCCAGACGCGAGCGGCCAGGGCGCCACCGTCTATGCCCTGCTCGCGCTCGAGGGCATTCTCGTCGCGATCGGCCTACTGATGGCGGCCTATCTTTCCGCGCGCAACGCCCGCGGGCTGATCGTGCGCCCGCGCAACAACAGCATGGACCTGATCGTGCTGTTCCTCGTCTATGCAGCCGGGGAAGGCGCGCTCACCGCGATCCTCACCCGCCTCTTCCCCGGAGTCGTCTGAGCATGCGCGCCTGGGCCTTCATGCTCGGCGGGCTGATCGTCTGGACGGTGCATTTCTTCGCGCTCTATGCGATCGGCAGCATCTTTCTCACCACCACCTTCGGGCGCGTGCTGGTGCTGCTCGTCTCGGCGGGATGCGTAGCGGCCGACGGGCTGCTCCTCGCCCAGGCAGTGCGCACGCCGCCCGGCGACGCTGCCGACAGCTGGATGCGGCGGCTGGCGCTGCTTTCGGCCATGCTCTCCCTCGTCGCCGTGATCTGGCAGGCGCTGCCGGCACTGCTGGTATAGCCGGGAACCCGGCGGCCCATGCGATCGTCTCTAGGCCGGAACGATTTGCGGAGAGCCGATTGAGCATCGCCGAATTTGCCCGCCGCTGTGCGCTCGTGCTGCTGTTCGTGGCACTGGCGCTGCTCGCCTATGCGCTGGCGCATGTGCTGCTGCTGATCTTCGGGGCGGCGCTGATCGCCGTGATGCTGCGCGCGATCGCCGCTCCGATCCGCCGCTGGAGCCGTCTGCCCGATCGCATCGCGGTGATGCTCGCGCTGGTGGTGCTGGTCATGCTCGTCGGCATGACGCTGACGCTGTTCGGAACGAGCATCACCCAGGATTTCGCGACCCTTCAGTCGCAGCTCACCGCCGGCTGGGCCTCGCTCCAGGCGAAGCTCGACGAAAGCGTGTTCGGGCGGCAGCTGCTCGAATGGCTCCGCGAGGCGACGCCGAGCGCGCGCGACGTGGCTTCGCGCTTCGGCAGCTTCGTCGGCACGCTCGGCAGCGCCATCGCCAACCTGATCATCGCGCTGTTCGCAGGCGTCTACCTCGCGCTCGCTCCGACAATGTACGTCGAGGGCATGGCGCTGCTCGTGCCCAGGGAGCGGCACGACCAGGTGATCGGCGCATTGCGCAACGCCGGCCGCGCGCTGCGGCTCTGGCTGGTGGGCCAGCTCGTCGCGATGCTGCTGGTCGGCGTGCTCACCGGAATCGGCCTGTGGCTCGTCGGCGTGCCCTCCGCGCTCGCGCTCGGGCTGATCGCCGGGCTCACCGAGTTCGTGCCGCTGGTGGGTCCGATCGCCGCCGCGGTGCCCGGGCTGCTGATCGCGCTCACCGTGAGCCCGGAGACGGTGCTCTACGCGCTGCTGGTCTATCTGCTGGTCCAGCAGGCCGAGGGCAATCTGATCACGCCGCTGATCGTGCGCCGCACGGTGGCGATTCCGCCCGCGCTGACGCTGCTCGGGGTGCTCGCCGCCGGAGTGTTGTTCGGGCCGGTGGGCGTGCTGCTCGCCGCGCCGCTGGTGGTGGTGGCCTTCGTGCTGGTCAAGCGGCTCTATGTCCGCGAGACTCTCGGCCACAGGGTCGAGATTCCCGGCGAATGAGCTCGGTTTCAGCAAGCTGAAACAGACCAAAGTTAACGCCGTCGCCGCGGGCTGAAGTTGAGCCGCCTAGTCACGCGATAGTCGAGCACCGCCATCACGAAATAGGCGGCGAGCTGCTTGAGCCGCGTGACCGGACCGGTCCGCGCCTTGTGCAGCTCGGACGTGATCCGCTCCGAAAGCGCCGCCTCGCCATCGACATAGCCGCGAACATGCGCCGCGAAGGCGCGGTCCTCGATCCGCAGCATCAGCTCGAGGTTGAGGAACATCGATCGGATGTCGAAATTGGCTGAGCCGATGTGAACGACGTCATCGATCACGAACAGTTTGGTGTGCAGCTTGGTCGGCTGATATTCGTAGATCTCCACCTTCTTGCGGAGCAGCCCGGCATAGGTGAAGCGCGCCGCCCAGATCGCAGCGCCATGATCGAGCTTCGATGGCAGCACCAGCCGCACGCGCCCCCGCCGCCCAACCTTGTCGAGCCGGCGCAGCATGCCGGGGCTGGGAGCGAAATAGGCGGCGATGAGATCGATCGTTCGGGCACGTTCCATGTCGCGCTTGACTACCCGCGCCCAGGGCGAGAGCCGTCGCATCGGCCCGCCGAGCAGCCAGCGCGTCGTCCCCTCGGGCTCGCTCCAGCTCTTGAGCAGCCGGCCGAGCTGGCGGAGCGGCGCGCGGCTCTGGTGCGTCCAGCGCACGAGCGCGTCGAAATAGCCGGTCAGCCGGCCCGCCGCGGGCCCCTCGACCATCAGCCCCAGGTCGCGCCACGCCGCCTGCTCGGCAGTGCCGAAATAGCTGTCCTCGATGTTGAACCCTCCGATGATCACGCGATCGTCGTCGGCCAGCGTGAGCTTCTGATGGTTGCGCAGCAGGTAGCGGCGCCCCCAGCGCGGCACGAAGCGGCACAGATCAATCCCCGCCGCGGCAAGCGGCTCGAAGAAATGGTGGCTCGCCGCCGCTTCGCTGCCGAGCCCGTCGACGATCACATGGACGTCGACGCCGCGCGCCGCCGCATCGATCAGCGCCTGACGGACGGCGCGGCCGGCATCGTCGTCGACATAGATGTAATAGAGGACGCGGAGCGTGCGCCGGGCGGAGCCGATCAGTTCGAGCAGCTTCGCGAGCCGTTCGGGGCCGTCGGTCAGCAGCGTCAGCCGGTTGCCGTCGACCGTGAAGCTGGGCTGGGACGGAGCGGCCATGGCGGCGGTGATGGGCAAAGCCGCGCCAAAGGGCAAGCCGGGGCATTTCCTTGACATTGCGGACACCTCTCCCTAAGTCCGCGCCTTTCCGGCACATTTGATTCCAAGGAAGCGTAAATGGCGCGCGTCACAGTCGAGGATTGCGTCGACAAGATTCCCAACCGGTTCGATCTGGTGCTGTTCGCAGCGCAGCGGGCACGGCAGATCTCGGGCGGTGCCGATCTGACGATCGATCGCGATCGCGACAAGAACCCGGTCGTCGCGCTGCGCGAGATCGCCGAAGAGACGGTCCGTCCGGACAATCTTGAGGAAGCGGTGGTGTCGAGCCTCCAGCGCGTCCAGATCGACGACGAGGAAGCGCCCGACGAAGTCGGCTCGCTCGCGGCTTCGGCCGAGGCGCTGCGCCTCACCGCCGCCGCTCCGCCGCGCAACCAGAACCTGGGCGCCGATTACGAAGGCTGATCGGCAGCCGGTTCGAGCGACGAAAAATGAAGGCCGGGGAGCGATCCCCGGCCTTTTCGTTTAGTGATCATGCAGATTGCAAACTTAAGCGAATGAGCGGCAGTTCAATCCTCCCCCACCAGGGGGAGGTGGCACGCGCAGCGTGACGGAGGGGGCGGTCCGCGATCAACTATCGCTGTGCTTCCTCCCCCTCCGTGGCCTTCGGCGACACCTCCCCCTGGCGGGGGAGGATTTAGAAAGCTGACGAAGTCTTTTGCGTTTGCAATCGACCCGCTCGCCTTGTTTGCGGAGTCCCTATTCGCCGCCGCGACGCTCCATCATCCGTTGGCGCGCGGCTTCGCGTTCGGCCGTATCGACCTTGCCGTCGCGGTTCGCGTCGAGCCGATCGAAGCGCGTGCTCGCGGCCGCGCGCATCTCGGCCTGGTTGACCTGCCCGTCTCCGTCGGTATCGGCACGCCCCAGCATCCGCGTTCCCGGGCCGGTGCCGATCTCGGTGCCGGCGAGCTTGCCGTCCTTGTTCGCATCGAGGCTGGCGAAGCGGGCATCGCTCGCCGCGAGCATCTCTTCCTTGCTCGTCGCGCCGTCCCCGTCGGGATCGGGGAACATCGCGGCCATCGCCGCGGCACGGCGATCCTGCTCGCCGGCATGGAGGGGCCCTGCAAACATGGTCGCGCCCAGCATCGCGGCGGCTAGCAATGGCTTCTTCATCGGATTCGCTCCTGCGACTCGCCCAATAAGTGGGCGGACGGCGCGCATGCTGCGCCTTAGCTGTCGCAAAAGTTTGTCAGTCCCCCGGGGTTTCGTCCCCGCCGCGCCCCTTGAAGCCCTGCGCCACCACGAACCATTCGACCGAGCCTTTGCGGCTCGCCGGCGGCTTGGCGTGCTTCACGGTGGTGAAGTTGCGCTTCATCTCGGCGACCAGCGTCGAATCGGCGCCGCCCGCGAACACCTTGGCGACGAAGGCGCCACCGGGCTCGAGCGTCTGGATCGCGAAGTCGAGCGCAGTCTCGACCAGCCCCATCGTCCGCAGCGCATCGGTCTGCGGATGGCCGACGGTGTTCGCCGCCATGTCCGACACGATCAGGTCCGGCGCGCCGCCCAGCGATTCGATCAGCAGGTCGGGCGCGTGATCGTCCATGAAATCCATCTGGAGGATCATCGCGCCTTCGATCGGATCGACGGGCAGCAAATCGATCCCCACCACCGCGGCCTTGGGCAGCCGCTTGCGCACCACCTGCGTCCAGCCGCCCGGTGCCATTCCCAGGTCAACGACGCGCTTCGATCCTTTCAGGAAATCGAACTTCTCGTCGAGCTCGAGCAGCTTGTAGGCCGCACGGCTGCGATAGCCCTCGGCCTTGGCGCGCTTGACATAGGGGTCGTTGAGCTGGCGTTCGAGCCAGCGCGTCGACTGTGCGGTGCGTCCGCGCGCGGTGCGCACGCGGACATGCCCCCGGCCGCCGCCGCGGCTCACAGCACGGCTCCGTTCATCAGTCTGCGCAAGATTCCCTCACGAATGCCGCGGTCGGCGATGCCGATCCGTTCGGCGGGCCAGAAGTCCAAGATCGTCTCCAATATTGCGCAGCCCGCCACCACCAGGTCGGCGCGCTCGCTGCCGATGCACGGCACCTGGCTGCGCTCGGCCATGCTCATCCCCGCGATGCGGCGGCTCACGTCGCGCATCGCGGGCGCGGGCACGATCAGTCCGTCGACCACGGAGCGGTCATAGGCGGGAAGCCCCAGATGCACGCTCGCGAGCGTCGTCACGGTGCCGCTGGTGCCGAGCAGCCGCGGCGTGCCCTTGGGCTGGCGGAGCCGCGCGACGAAAGGCGCAAAGGCATCGGCGACGCGCGCGCGCATCTCGGCATAGGCCGCTTCGCGCGCGCCGGCGTCCTCGCTGGTGAGGCCGACTGCCTCGGTTAGCGACACCACACCCCAGGGTGCGCTGTGCCAGTCGAGGATGCGCGGCACCTCGGCGCGCGAATCGACCAGCACCAGCTCGGTCGATCCGCCGCCGATGTCGAACACCAGCGCAGGCCCGTCACCGGGCTCGAGCAGCGCGTGGCAGCCGAGCACCGCCAGCCGCGCCTCCTCCTCGGCGGTGATGATGTCGAGCGCAATTCCCGTCTCGCGATAGACGCGCTCGATGAACTCGGAGCCGTTCGCGGCGCGGCGGCACGCCTCGGTCGCGACCGAGCGCGCCAGCGCGACGTTCCGGCGCCGGAGCTTGTCCGCGCAGATGCGCAGCGCCGCGAGCGTCCGTTCGATCGCCGCGTCGGAAAGCCGCCCGGTGGTGGCGAGGCCCTCGCCGAGCCGGACGATCCGCGAAAAGGCATCGACCACAGCGAACCCTGCACCCTGGGGCCGCGCGATCAGCAACCTACAGTTGTTGGTGCCCAGATCGAGCGCGGCATAGTGGCGCGCCTCGGGCCAGCGCGGATGCCCCGGCTTCGGCTCGGGCGGCTTCGAAACTGGCCGGGCGGAGCCGCTGCTCCGGCCGCGGGGTAGTCTGGCAGGGCCATCCCCCATGATATCACTCACTTATGTTCTGTCCGTCGCGGCTCCGGATCGGCGCCGTCGGTGCTTGGGAGCGAGGCTAGCGCAGGCGCATCCACAGGGCAAGGCGGCCACCGAAGCGCGTTGACAGCCCCGGATCGCCGCCTTATTTGCCGCGCCTCACGTTGCCCCGTCGTCTAAAGGTAAGACTACGGACTCTGACTCCGTCAATTGAGGTTCGAATCCTCACGGGGCATCCATTTTCCCGATCTTTTGCCGTCGCGACGCGCGACAGGCAGCACCGTGTGCGGAGGTATTGCGCGGTGCGGCGCATCGGAATGCGAGGGAACCCGGGCGGAAGGCGCGGCTAGGCCCGCGCGCCGCCGTCCGGGTTCTGCCGATGACGATCGAGCAGCTGCTGCGAGCGCTGCGTCAGCTGCTTGCTCTGCTCGATGCTTTCCTGAAGCCTCTCCTGCGACCTCTGGACCTCCGCAAGGAGATCACGACTTTCGCTGGACACTGTACCAACCCCGCGTGGAATCACTCTGAAAACGGAAACGGCGGTAACCAGTGCTTGTTTCCCCCAAATGGCCGGGGTTCGGTCAGCCGCCCCGCCTGCGGGACCGGGCGAGTCAGCTCGCCTGGGAAATCAGCTGCGCGGCTTCCGGGCCGAACCAGTCCATTTCGCCGGCGACCCGCCACAGCTCGCGCCCCTGCGAATCGTAGAGGATCGTGGTCGGCAGGTTGAGCCCCAGCCCGAGGCTGAACCCCGCTTCGGTGTCGAGATAGGGCTTGAGCGCCTTGAACTGCGCCTTGGCGAAATAGGGCGCGACCTTTTCCTTGCCCTCGAAGTCCTGGCTGATCGTCACAACCTGAAGCGCGTCCCCCTTCGCCACGGCGAGCGCGTCGAGCGTCGGCATTTCCTTGACGCACGGCGCGCACCAGGTCGCCCAGAGGTTGAGCAGCACCGGCTTACCGCGGAAGTCGGCGAGCGTCAGCTTCGCGCCGTCCGACCCCTGAAAGGCGATGTCGGGCGCCGCCTCGCCCTTGTGGCTCGTGTCGACTTTCACAGCCGAAGGCCCCGATTCGTTCGCGGCAGGTACGGCGGCGCTTTCGTTCGCTTGCTGGTTGGTCGCGGATTGCCTATCGCAGCCCGCGATTGCCGGCAGCGCCAAGAGGAGAAAGACGATCGCCGAGCGCAAGCAGAGCTCCAATGCCGAAGGTGGCAACAAAATGTGGGGCGGGCGCTTCGCCGAAGGCCCGTCCGCTGTCATGCGCGAGATAAACGCGTCGATACCCTTCGACAAGCGCATGTGGCGACAGGACATAGCGGGATCGAAGGCGCATGTCGCGATGCTCGGCAAGCAGGGCATCGTCGCCGCCGAAGACGCCGCGCAGATCGCCGCCGGGCTCGATCAGGTCGCTGCGGAGTTCGAGGCGGAAGGCGTCCCCGACGACCTGACGCTCGAAGACATCCACATGCTCACCGAGGCGCGACTCGCCGACAAGATCGGGCCCACCGCCGGCCGGCTCCACACCGCACGTTCGCGCAACGATCAGGTCGCGACCGACTTCCGCCTGTGGGTGCGCGACGCGATCGACCAAGCCGAGGCAGCGCTGGGCACGCTCCAGGATGCGCTGCTCGCCCGCGCCGAAGAACATGCCGACAGCGTGATGCCCGGCTTCACCCATCTCCAGAGCGCGCAGCCGGTGACGCTCGGCCATCATCTGATGGCCTATTTCGAGATGCTCGACCGCGATCGGTCGCGCTTCCGCGATGCCCGCGCGCGGATGAACCTGTGCCCGCTCGGATCGGCCGCGCTCGCGGGCACCGGCTTCGCGCTCGACCGTGACGCCACCGCCGCGGCGCTCGGCTTCGACGGCCCGACGCGCAATTCGCTCGATTCGGTTTCCGATCGCGACTTCGCGCTCGAATATCTCACCGCCGCCGCGCAGTGCAGCCTGCACCTCAGCCGGCTCGCCGAGGAATTCGTGATCTGGGCGAGCCAGCCCTTCGGCTTCGTCAGCCTGTCCGATCAATGGTCGACCGGCAGCTCGATCATGCCGCAGAAGCGCAACCCCGACGCCGCCGAGCTCGTCCGCGGCCATTCAGGGCGGATCACCGGCGCGCTCGTCAGCCTGATGATGACGATGAAGGGGCTGCCGCTCGCCTATTCGAAGGACATGCAGGACGACAAGCCGCCGGTGTTCGAGACGCACGACCTGCTGGGCCTCTGCATCGCGGCGATGACCGGGATGGTCGAGAGCGCGACCTTCCGCACCGATCGGATGCGCGGCCTCGCCGAAAGCGGCTTCGCGACCGCGACCGACCTGGCCGACTGGCTGGTGCGCGAGGCGGGCGTGCCGTTCCGCGAGGCGCATCACATCACCGGCCGCGCCGTCGCCGCTGCCGAGGCGCGCGGAATCCGGCTCGACCAGCTTCCAATCGACGCGCTCGCGGAAATCGACGCACGGATCGACGATCGCGTATATGGTGTCCTGAGCGTCGATGCCTCGGTGAACAGCCGGACGAGCTTCGGCGGCACGGCGCCGGCGCGGGTGCGCGAGGCGATCCGGGCGGCGCGGGCGCAGAGGGAAGCCGAAGGGCGCGAGGAGGAAGGGCGATGAAGCGATTGCTGCCGGCGGGCATCCTTGCCACACTCCTGCTTACGGGCTGCGGCGCGCGCGAACCGCTCGCCCCCGCGCCGGGCGCGTCGCTTCCGGTCGCCCCCTATGGCGCGACGGCGACGCCTACGCCCGAGGACCTGCTCAAACCGACACCACAGACGCGCCCCGCGCGGGGCGACGACCTCATCCAAAGCTCCGAACCGCGCCGCAGCGACAAGTTCGACGTGCCGCCTTCCAACTGACGGAATTCCATGGACCATTTTTCCCTGATCGGCGGTACGATGCACGCCGAGAACTTGCCGCTCGTTAGAATCGCCGAGGAAGTCGGCACGCCCGTCTACGTCTATTCCACTGCCACGCTGCGCCGCCACGCGCAGGTGTTCCGCGACGGCCTCGCCGCGGTGCCGCGCAAGCATCTGGCGTTCGCGGTCAAGGCCAATCCCAATCTCGCGGTGCTACGCCTGCTCGCCAACGAGGGCTTCGGCGCGGATGTCGTCTCGGGCGGCGAGATGGCGCGCGCGCTCGCCGCCGGAATGCCGGCCAGGGACATCGTCTTCTCGGGCGTGGGCAAGAGCCGCGCCGAGCTCGCCCAGGGGCTCGACGCTGGGATCGGCCAGTTCAACCTCGAGATCGAGGAAGAGGGCGTCGTGCTCTCCGAGATCGCCGCCGCGAAAGGCATGCGCGCCCCCGCGACGATCCGCGTCAACCCGGATGTCGATGCCGGCACCCACGAGAAGATCTCGACCGGCAAGGCCGAGAACAAGTTCGGCCTGCCGATCAGCGAGGCTCGAGCGATCTTCGATCGGCTCGCCCCGCTCCCCGGGCTCGATCTGCGCGGCGTCGCGGTGCACATCGGCAGCCAGCTCCAGAGCCTCGAACCGCTCGAGCGCGCGTTCGAGCGCGTCGGCGAGCTGGTGCGCGAGCTGCGCGCCGCCGGCCACAGGATCACCCATGTCGATCTCGGCGGCGGGCTGGGGGTGCCCTATCGCGCCAGCGAGAATCCTCCTTCTCCCGCGGAATTCGGCGAAATGGTCGCGCGCGTGACGAAGGATTGGGACGTCGAGCTGATGTTCGAGCCCGGCCGCGTGATCTGCGCCAATGCCGGGGTGCTCGTCACCGAAGTGCTGTGGGTGAAGCCCGGCCCGGTCCACCCCTGGGTGATCGTCGACGCCGCGATGAACGATCTTGCGCGCGTCGCCCTCTACGATGCCTATCACGACGTCGCCGCGGTCCGCCCGACCGGCGAGCGGATGACCGCCAACATCGCGGGGCCGGTGTGCGAGAGCAGCGACGTCTTCGCCAAGGGCCGCGAGATGGACGCGGTTCGATCGGGCGACCTGATCGTGCTGCGCAGCGCCGGTGCCTATGGCGCGACGATGGCGAGCACCTACAACAGCCGCCCGCTGGTCCCCGAAGTGCTCGTCTCGGGCGGCCGGTTCGAAGTGGTGGCGCAGCGCATCTCGGCCGAGACGATCATGGCCGAGGAGCATGTGCCGGATTGGCTCTGAGATGACGCTGCCCGCCCTGCCGATCTTCGTGAAGCTGGCGGGGCGGCCGGTGATTCTGGTCGGCGAGGGTGAGGCGGCCGATGCCAAGCGCCGGCTGCTCGAACGCGCCGGCGCCCGAATCCTGGGCGAGCAGGACGATGCCCGGCTGGCGATCGTCGCGCTCGCCGATCCCGAGCCGGCGGTGACGCGGCTGCGCGCGCGCGGCGTGCTGGTCAACGCCGTCGACCGGCCCGATCTGTGCGACTTCACTCTTCCCGCGATCGTCGACCGCAGCCCGGTGCTCGTCGCGATCGGCACGGCGGGCGCTTCGGCCGGGCTGGCGGCGGCGCTCCGCCAGCGGATCGAGGCCCTGCTTCCCGCGACGCTCGGCGCGCTGGCCGAAGGGCTCCACGCCGCGCGTGGCGCGATCCGCGCGCGGTGGCCCGACAGCGGCGAACGGCGGCGCACGATCGGCGCGGCGCTCGCAGGCCCGCTCGATCCGCTGATGGATCAGCCGGCCGACGCAGTGACGCGCTGGCTGGCAAGCGGCGATGCTCCCCCGGCGATGCTGCTGCGTTTCCGGCTGGCCTCGGTCGAGCCCGACGATCTCACGCTGCGCCAGGCACGTGCGCTCGCCCAGGCCGAGCGCATCTTCCACCGCCCCGACGTTCCCGCCGCGATCCTCGATCGCGCGCGCGCCGACGCGATCCGCATCGCCTGCCAGCAGGCACCGGACGACCCCGGCACGGGGCTTTCGATCGATCTGGAGATGGCCCGATGAGCGGCTTCGCCTATCTGGTGCGCGGCGGTAAGGCCGAGGACGTCCCGCTCAAGGCGGCGCTCGACCAGCATGCCGATCTCGCCTGGACGCACCTCACCACCAACGACGATCGCGCCACTGCCTGGCTGAGCGGCGCCGCGCAGCTCTCGCCCTATGTCGTCGAGGCGCTGACCGCCGCCGAGACGCGTCCGCGCTGCGACGCGGTGGGCGAGGGCGCCGTGATCAACCTGCGCGGGCTCTCGTCCGAGCAGCTCGCGACATCGGACCTGCTCGCCTCGATCCGCGTCTATGCGCACGGGGGCTGCGTCTTCTCGGTGACGCGCAAGCCGCTGAGCGCGCTCGATGCGGTGCGCGCCGCAGTGGAGGCGGGCCGAATCCTCGACCCCGGCGACCTGATCGCGGCGATCGCGCAGCAGATCACCGAGGAACTTGATCCGATGGTGGCCGATCTCGGCGATTCGCTCGACGATTGCGAGGAGCAGATCACCACCGGTCATGCCTTCGAGCTGCGCCACCGCGTCAACCGCGCGCGCAGCCAGGCGATCGGCTATCGCCGCTTCATGGTGCCGCAGCGCATCGCGCTCGAAAAGCTGGCTACGCTCCCCGGCGACTGGCTCCGCGACGATGACCGGCTGCACCTCTCTGCCGCCGCCGACCGCGCCGCGCGCATGGCCGAGGAGCTCGAAAGCATCCGCGAGCGCGCCGCGCTGGTCCACGAGACGCTCACCGATCTTCGCGCCGAGCAGATCGACCAGCGCTCGCTGATCATCGCAGTCGCGGCGCTGGTGTTCCTGCCGCTCACCTTCATCACCGGGCTGTTCGGAATGAACGTGCCCCTGCCGGTGCCCGAGGTGCCGGCGACCTTCTGGTGGGTAACGGCGACTTGCCTAGCCGTGTCCGCGGCGATCACGGTCTATTTCGTGCGCCGCCACTGGCTCGATCACTAGCGGGCTCGCGGCCTCGGCTTGGCGCCGAGGTTCTTCAATCTTCCTCCTAACGGGGGAAGATCGAGATCCCTGCGGGTATCCAAGCCTGCGCACCCCTGCTTTCGCCGAGCGCGAGATTTCAGCCCCGCGGAGTCGCGCGCTCGGCGATGTAGCCGGTCACTGCTTCGAAGGTGGCGGGAAGCACGTCGTAGCGCTCCTGGCGCTGGTAGAGGTCGCCGACGCGGGGCGGGACGCCGGGGCGGACGCCGGTGGCGCGCTCGACGGCATCGGCGAACTTGGCGGAATGCGCCGTCGCCAGCGTCACCACCGGCACGTCCACGGCGATATCGGCGCGGCGCGCGGCGGCGAGGCCGATCGCGCTGTGCGGATCGATCACCTGCCCCGCCTCGGCATGCGCCCAGCGCATCGCCTGGTTCATGCCCTCGGCGTCGATCCGGTCGCTCGCGAACAGCGCCGCGGCGCCGGTGCGCTGCGCATTGGTGAGCTGCATCGCACGGCTCGCCTCGAACCCGCGCATCTGATCGGCGATCGGCGCGCCGGCGAGATCGAACAGCAGCCGCTCGAAGTTCGAGCTCACCTGGATGTCCATCGACGGCGCATCGGTCGGCGTGACGGTGCCGGTGGAATAATCGCCGGAGGAAAGCGCACGGTGGAGGATGTCGTTGACGTTGGTCGCCACCACCAGCTTCGCCACCGGAAGCCCCATCTTCGCCGCGCCATAGCCCGCGAACACGTCGCCGAAATTGCCGGTGGGCACCGCGAAGGCGACCGGGCGACCCGGCGCGCCGAGGCGAACCGCCGCGTAGAAATAATAGACCACCTGCGCCATCAGCCGGGCCCAGTTGATCGAATTGACCGCAGTCACCTGGAAGCGGCTAGCGAAGTTCGCGTCGTTGAACATCGCCTTCACCAGCGCCTGGGCATCGTCGAAGCTGCCTTCGATCGCGATGTTGTGGACGTTGGGCGCGAGCACCGTCGTCATCTGGCGGCGCTGGACCTCCGAGACGCGGCCCCTGGGGTGGAGCATGAAGATGTCCACGCCGATCCGCCCGGCGACTGCATCGATCGCCGCCGATCCGGTGTCGCCGGAGGTGGCGCCCACGATGGTGAGGTGCTGGCTGCTCCCGGTCAGGAACTTCTCGAAAAGCAGGCCTAGCAGCTGGAGCGCGACGTCCTTGAAGGCGAGCGTCGGCCCATGGAACAGTTCGAGCAGCCACTGGCGTTCGTCGAGCTGGACGAGCGGAGTCACCGCGGCGTGCGCGAAGCGGCCATAGGCACGCGTGCACAGGTCGCGCAGCTCGTCTTCGTTCAGGTCCGGGCCGACGAAGGGCAGCATCACCCGCACTGCCGTCTCGACATAGGAGAGGCCGGCCATCGCCGCGATCTCGTCGCGGGTGAAGCTCGGCCAGCTCTGGGGAACGTACAGTCCGCCGTCGCTCGCGAGGCCCGCAAGCGTCACGTCGCGGAAGCCGAGCGAGGGCGCGGCGCCTCGGGTGCTGTGATAACGCATGGCGGCGGGTTAGCGGCGCCGGCGCGCGCCCGCAAGCAAGCCGATCTTTACGCGGGCGAAACCCGGCGGCGCCGCAGCGCGAGCACATAGATCACGGCCGCCACGATCGCGAAGAAGAACCATTGCCCCGCATAGGCGAGATGGTTGTTCGGCACCGACGAGAGATCGGGCCTGCCGTTGGGCGCGAGGCCCGCCGGGGGCGCGTCCGCAACCAGCAGCAGCCGCTGCGGCGTGCGATCGAACAGCGAGGCCAGCATCGATCGGCCGTCGGGCGCATGGCTCAGGAAGCCGCGGACTTCGCCGCCCTTCCACTGCGGCCTGGCGTTGGGATCGCGCGTGGTGCCGAGCTGGACGAGCATGCCCGGCCCCTCGGCGCCGGTGCGGCACTCGGCGATCGCGCGATACCCGGCGCCGCCCGCGCCCACCAGCCGGATCGCGACCGGCTCGACGCAGAAGCCGTGCGCGCGGCGGAACAGGAGGCTTTCGTCCGGCGTGCGGGGAAAGGCGATCTCGGGCTTGGAGGGATTGGCAGCGAGCTGCTCGAGCTGCGCGAGCTTCTTCGGCCGCCGATCGAGCAATTGCCAGAAGCCGAGCCCGATCATCGCCGCGACGGCGAGCGCGACGATCACGGTGGGGATGACGGGAATGCCCCGGGTCATAGGTCCCCCGCGATCCTGCCTTCGCCGGCGCGGCTGCGATATTCGAGCGCGAGCAGCCAGCCCTTGCCGATGCGCAGGAATCCCACCGTGAGTGCCGCCGTCAGCGGGACCCAGAGCAGGACGTGGATCAGCAAGCCGGGCTCGAATGTGAACTCGACCCACAAGGCCAGCGCCGTGACCAGCGCGCCGATGCCGAGCGTCAGGAACACCACCGGCCCGTCGCCGACGTTGAACTGGCGATAGTCGAGTCCGCAGCCGGGGCAGCGGTCGGCGAAGGCGACGAAGTTGCGGAACAAGGTCTTCGCACCGCAGCGCGGACAGCAGCCGTGGAGCCCCGAATCGAAAGCGGGACGTTCGCTCACGCCGTGCCGACGCACCATGGATCGGGCTGCATGTCGGCGGGCAGGCCGGCCTCGCCCGGGGCCGGGAAGCGGGCCTTGAACGTGAAGGCCTGCGGGCTCGGCCCGAAGCGATCAAGCAGCCACAGCCTGGAAAGGCCCTCGGCTACGGTGGGAAGATGCCCTGCCTCGATCCACCATAGCGCCTGATAGGCGCCCTCGAAAGGCGCGAACCATTGGCGGCGCTGCGCCATCACCGGCGTGTGCGCGCTGCGATAGACGAAGGCGAACAGCGCGTCGGCATCCTCCCACACGCTCATGTTGGGGATCAGCAACGGGTCCGGCGTCGCCTGGATATCGGTGGCGTTATTGCCTTCGCCCTTCAATCGCCAGACGAAGCCCGGGCTCGCCTCGGCGAGCGCATTGATGCGGTCGAGCGCTGCGAAGAAGCCGGCGACCTGCGGATCGTCGGCCGGCGCTACGAGCCGGCCGATATTGATCTGCGCAAGATGCCAGCGGCGCATGTCCGCCAATCAGCCGCCGTGCACCGGTGCACCCCAGCCGCCCCAGACGTAGATCGAGGCGAAGAGGAACAGCCACACGACGTCGACGAAGTGCCAGTACCAGGCGGCGGCTTCGAAGCCGAAGTGCTGCCGCGGGGTGAAGTGGCCCTTGTAGAGGCGCACGAGGTTCACGATCAGGAAGATCGTGCCGACGATCACGTGGAAGCCGTGGAAGCCGGTCGCCATGAAGAAGGCGCCTCCATAGCTCGATCCGCCTTCGCTGCCCGCCTTGAAGGGGAAGGGCGCGTGGGCATATTCATAGGCCTGGATCGCAGTGAAGATCAGGCCGAGGATGATCGTGAGCCACAGGCCCTTCTTGACGTTGTCGTCCTCGCCCACGCCGAGCGGGCCCCACACGCCCTTGAGTGCGCCGCCGCGCTGGTTGTGGATCAGCGCGTGGTGCGACCAGGTGAGGGTGCAGCCCGAGCAGAGCAGGATCAGCGTGTTGAGGAGCGGGAACTCCCAGGCGCTGATCACTTCGGTGCCCTTGGGCGGCCATTGCCCGCCGACCGCCTCGACCGCCGAGGGGAAGAGCGCGAAATCGAACCAGGCCCAGAACCAGCCGACGAAGAACATGACTTCGGAGGCGATGAACAGGATCATGCCGTAGCGCAGGTGAAGCTGGACCACCGGGGTATGATCGCCGGCATGCGCCTCTGCGATCACGTTGGACCACCAGCCGAAGAAGGTGATCAGGATGAGCGCGAGCCCGGCGAAGAACACCAGGTTGCCGCTCGGCATGTCGTGCATCCACATGATGCCGCCCGACGCGAGCACCAGCGCCGCCATCGAGCCGAAGAGCGGCCAGATGCTGGGCGGGAGAATATGATAGGGGTGGTTCTTGGCTCCGGCCATCGGCTCGTCCCTGTATCCTTGGTTTGGCGCTGCTTTAGGGCTCGAATCCGCATCCCGCAACGGGGGGATTAGAGAGGTCCTAACTCGCGGGCTTTTCGTCCGTCGAGGGGTAGAAGGTGTACGACAGCGTGATCTCCTCGACGTCCTTGGTGTCGGGATCGTTGAGGATCCCGGGATCGACGTAGAAGAGCACGGGCATGCGCACCGTCTCGCCCGGCTCCAGCGTCTGCTGGGTGAAGCAGAAGCACTGGATCTTGGTGAAATATTTGCCCGCGACTGCCGGGGTGACGTTGTAGGTCGCGGTGCCAGTGACGGGTTTGTCCGAAAGATTGGTGGCGGTGTAGAACGCCATGTCGCGCCCGCCGATGTCGATCACGTCCTCGCGGCGCTCGGGCGCGAATTTCCACGGCAGCTTGGCGCTGACATTGCTGTCGAACGCGACGGTGATCTTCTGCCCCGTCGCGCCCGGCGCGCGGTCGCCGCGCTGGGTGGTGCCGTTGAGCCCGGTCACTTCGCAGAACATGCGATAGAGCGGCACGCTCGCGAAGCCGACGCCGGTCATCGTGCAGACGCCGAGCCCGGCGAGCAGCGCGGTGCGCAGGTTGCGGGTCATCCGCCGTGCCCCAGCTGGATCTTCACGATCGAGATCGCGAAGATCAGGATCACGAACACGCCGAGCAGCACCGCCATGAGCCGCGCGCGATCGCGCTGGCGCTTGCGGATGAGAGCGGTGGGATCGACATGGCCCGCCGAGGAAACCGCGCCATTGCGGCCGCGCATCAGATCATCGTCACGCTTGTTCACACCAGCCACCGGTCGACGACCAGCGCGCCGAAAACGAGGAAGAGATAGAGGATCGAGTATTTGAACAGCCGCTTCTCGGGCACCATTCGGTCGTCCTCGGCCGAGCGGCGGAACGCCACCTGCGCGGCGAACAGCGCGAACACGCCGCTCAGCGCGATCGCGGCGATTCCGTAGATCGCGCCGGTGAGGCCCAGCGGCCAGGGCGCGATCGTCGCGAGGACCATCGGAATCGTGTAGAGCCCGATCTGGTGGCGCGTGACGCGCTCGCCCGCCACCACCGGCAGCATCGGCACCCCGGCATTGGCGTAATCGGTCTTCACGAACAGCGCGAGCGCCCAGAAGTGCGGCGGCGTCCACAGGAAGATCAGCGCGAACAGCAGCACCGGCAGCAGCACGACGTCGCCCGTCGCCGCGGCCCAGCCGATTACGGGCGGGAAAGCGCCTGCCGCGCCGCCGATCACGATGTTCTGCGGCGTGCGGCGCTTGAGCCAGATCGTGTAGACGAAGACGTAGAAGAGGATCGAGACGGTGAGGATCACCGTCGCGGTCAGGTTGATCGCGAAATACATGAGCGCGAGGCTGAAACCGGCCAGCCCGACTCCGAAATGGAGCGCCGACTGGCGGTCCATCCGGCCCGCCGGGAGCGGCCGGCCCTGGGTGCGGCGCATCTTCGCGTCGAGATCGGCTTCGTACCATTGGTTGAGCGCACCCGCCGCGCCTGCACCGAGCGCGATGCACAGGATCGCCGTGAAGCCCAGCACCGGATGGATCGGCACCGGCGCCGCGAGCATCCCGCACAGCGCCGTGAAGACCACGAGCGTCATCACCCGCGGCTTGGTGAGCGCGAGGAAGTCCCGCCAGTCGGCAGGCAGCGTGGTCGGAGTCGCGGTGGTCGTGGTCATGGCTTGGCGGCGCTATAGGCGCGTGCGCGGTGCGGGAAAAGGCCCAGCATCTGCATGGCTTGGCATTCGTCGCAGGGATGCGGGCGATATATGGTCCCTTTGCACGCGCCGCCGGGGCACGATAGGAGCATCCGCGTGACTCGGCGGCTCCGCCTCGATTTTCTCGCGACTCGCCGGATCGTGCGCGTGCTGCCGCTGGCGCTGCTCGCGTCGATCCTGCTCCACGCGCTCGCGCCGGCCTCGGCTGCGCCCGCTTTCCCCCAGGGCTCGACCTTCCGGGCGGACACCGCGAACGTCTGCGTCGCGGCGGCTTCGGGGCCGCAATTCGCCCAGATCCCGATCAAGCGGACGCCGGCGCCGCTTCCGATCGACGGTCCTGCGGTCTGCAGCATCGCAACCGCCGCGGTTCGTCCGCTCGCGATCGCGCCTGTCGAGCCAGTGCCGCCGATCCCTGCCGCGGCACCGTCGCATCATCGCGGCGGAACCGCTCCGCGCGCACCGCCGCAAGGCTGATTCTCCCAATCGCTGATCGGATGGCTCCCCGGCGGAGCCAAAGCTGCGCCCGTGCGGCGCAACGGCCGCACGCGCGGCCGAAGGAGATATTCTCATGGACATCGAAAACCCCCGCCTGCCGGGGCAGGCGGACAATGAACTGATCGAGCACATGGCGGGCCTGCTGGCGCGCTATCCGGCGGTCTCGGACGAGGAGCGCGATACGCTGGTGGCGTTCCTGACGCGCGGGCCGCTGATCGAGCGCGGAACGCTGATGGGGCGATCCGGGATGCGCGAGCAGTTCGACTTGCTGAAACGCAGCCATCGGCGCGAGTTCGGAATGTCCCTTCAGGGGCTGCTGGTGGTCCTGGGCCTGATCGCCGCGCTTATCGGCGCGGGCGTCCTGCTCTGGGATTTCGGTCTCTGAGGGAAGGTGCAGGGCGGCGGCACGACGCGCCGCCCTGCGTCATAGCCGTACCCAAAAGCAAAGCGCCCCGGAGTTTCCCCCGGGGCGCTTCGTTCAGCCTTGCGGCCGGTCTCAGTGGTGGCTGCCGCCATCGATCACCGGCAGGGTTTCGAACTGGTGGAACGGCGGCGGGCTCGACAGCGTCCATTCGAGCGTCGTCGCGCCTTCGCCCCACGGATTGGCTTCCGCCTTCTTGCCCGCGATCAGCGACCAGATCACGTTGACGAAGAAGAACACCATGCCGAGCAGCATGATCGCATAGCCGGCGCTCGAAATGTGGTTCCAATAGGCATAGGCGTCCGGATAGTCCGGATAGCGGCGCGGCATGCCCTGCAGGCCCAGGAAGTGCTGCGGGAAGAACAGCACGTTCACGCCGATGAAGAATACCCAGAAATGCAGCTGGCCCAGCACTTCGCTGTACATCCGGCCAGACATCTTCGGGAACCAGTAGTAGAAGCCCGCGAACAGCCCGAACACCGCGCCTAGCGACAGCACATAGTGGAAGTGCGCCACCACATAATAGGTGTCGTGCATGTAATCGTCGACGCCGCCGTTGGCGAGCACGACGCCGGTCACGCCGCCGACGGTGAACATGAAGATGAAGCCCAGCGCCCACACCATCGGCGTGCGGAAGCTGATCGAGCCGCCCCACATGGTGGCGATCCACGAGAAGATCTTCACGCCGGTGGGCACCGCGATCACCATCGTCGCCGCAGTGAAGTACATCTTCACCGTCACCGACAGGCCGGTGGTGAACATGTGGTGCGCCCAGACGACGAAACCGATCAGGCCGATCGCGACCATGGCATAGGCCATGCCGAGATAGCCGAACACCGGCTTGCGGCTGAAGGTGGCGACGATCTGGCTGACGATGCCGAAGCCCGGCAGGATCATGATGTACACTTCGGGGTGGCCGAAGAACCAGAAGAGGTGCTGGTAGAGCACCGGATCGCCGCCGCCGGCCGCGTCGTAGAAGGCCGTGCCGAAGTTGCGATCGGTGAGCAGCATCGTGATCGCCGCGGCGAGCACCGGAAGCGCGAGCAGCAGCAGGAAGGCAGTGATCAGCACCGACCACACGAACAGCGGCATCTTGTGCAGGGTCATGCCCGGCGCGCGCATGTTGAAGATGGTGGTGATGAAGTTGATCGCACCCAGAATCGAGCTGGCGCCCGCGATGTGGAGCGAGAGGATCGCCATATCCACGCTCGGCCCCGGCTCGCCATAGGTCGAGAGCGGCGCATAGACCGTCCAGCCGGTGCCGGCGCCCGAGCCCACGAAGGGCGAGGCGAGCAGCAGCAGGAAGGCCGGGATCAGCAGCCAGAACGAGATGTTGTTCATGCGCGGGAACGCCATGTCCGGCGCGCCGATCATGATCGGCACGAACCAGTTGCCGAAGCCGCCGATCATCGCCGGCATGACCATGAAGAACACCATGATCAGGCCGTGCGCAGTGATCAGCACGTTCCAGAAGTGCAGCGCCTGATCGAAGCTCTGCTCGCCGCCGTGGAGCAGCGAGGCCATCCACTGCAGATGCTGGATGCCCGGCTCGGCGAGCTCCCAGCGCATCAGACCCGAGATGCCGCCGCCGATGATCCCGGCGACGATCGCGAAGATCAGATAGAGCGTGCCGATGTCCTTGTGGTTCGTCGACATGAACCACCGGGCGAAGAAGCCCGGCTTGTGATCGGCGTCATGGTGCGCGTGGTCATGCTCGCCATGCGCTGCGTAGGGAACGGCGGTGTCAGTCATTCGTGTGGTCCGCTTGTCCGAGGCCGGCGGGATTCTGAGTCGCAGGCTGGTTGGTGACCGCCGGGGCGGCGGTGGCGTTGACGGTGGGGGCGCCTTCGTCGGCCGTGCCGTTCGCCGTGTCGTCGGCAGTGTCGTTGGCGAGCGCGCCGGCAGGCTCGGCTGCCGCGGCCGG
Organism: Sphingomonas radicis; assembly: GCF_051400635.1. Classification (NCBI taxonomy): domain Bacteria; kingdom Pseudomonadati; phylum Pseudomonadota; class Alphaproteobacteria; order Sphingomonadales; family Sphingomonadaceae; genus Sphingomonas; species Sphingomonas radicis. The sequence continues at coordinate 785,780 of NZ_JBLFFG010000001.1, read as the reverse complement.
CATCGTGCCGCCCTTCGAGGCGACCCACTGCGCGAACACTTCGGGGCTCACTGCCTCGACCGCGATCGGCATATAGGCGTGGCGTGCGCCGCAAAGCTCCGAGCACTGGCCGAAATAGAGGCCCGGCTTCTCGATCGTGAAGCTCAGCTCGTTGATCTTGCCCGGCACCGCGTCGAGCTTGAGCGCGAAGGCGGGGATCGCCCAGCTGTGGATCACGTCCTGCGCAGTGGTCTGGAGCCGGATCGGAACGCCGACAGGAAGCACCACGCGCTGATCGACCGCGAGCAGGCGCGGGCCGTCCGCATCGGTGCGGAAACGCTGGCCGGCGGCGACTTCGGTCTGCTCCTTGAGCATGTTCGAAGTCAGCTGGACGCCGTGATCGGGATATTCATAGGTCCAGAACCACTGATTGCCGATCGCCTTGAGCGTCACCGCTTCCTTCGGCGCCGGCTTGAACTGCGCGGCGAGCAGACGGATCGACGGGACCGCGATCGCGATCAGGATCAGGACCGGGACGAGCGTCCAGACGATCTCGATGAAGGTGTTGTGGCTGGTGCGCGACGGCTCAGGATTGGCGGCGCGGCGATAGCGGATGATCACCCAGATCAGCAGTGCCAGCACGAACAGCGAGATGGCGACGATCAGCGGCAGCAGCACCTTGTTGTGGAACCAGTGCAGCTCGCGACCCGTGGGGGTCACCTGATCGAGCATGGTGATGCCGCCCGGCGCAGCATAGCCGACGCCCGGCTCGGCCTTGAGCAACGGCTGGCCGCTGGCGTCGAGCGTCGGGTCGGCAACCGCGGGCGTTGCGGCTGCCGCGGGCGTCGTCGCCTCGGCACCGGCCGGCTGCGGCGCGGCGGCAGCGGCGGGCGCGGCCTCGGGCGCCGCCACATTCTGGGCGTGGCCCGGCGCCGCCAGCGCCAGTCCCGCTGCCAGGACAATCGAAGTCAACCCAAGCATGCGCATCGTCTGTAATCACCCTGTTCGCGAAAGGCGCCGTAGGCGTGAGATAAGGAAGTTACCCAATGGCAGGCGCCTATACGCGGCTCAAGTCCATTCTCAACCCCTTTTGCGCGCGGTTGCGGCGGATCGGCACCGCGCTTAAGAGCGGTTTCCGCCTCATCACACAGGAGCGAAGCGTTGACCGGCGACGAGATTCTGGACGAGTTCCGCGACGCGGGCGCGCTGCTCGAGGGGCATTTCATCCTCTCGTCCGGGCTTCGCTCGCCGCTGTTCCTCCAGAAGATGCGGATCTTCGAGGATCCAGCGCGCACTGCGCGCGTCTGCGGCGCGCTGGGCGCGCTGATCCGCGAGCGCTTCGGGCCGATCGACATCGTCGTCTCGCCGGCGATCGGTGGAATCATCCCCGGCTATGAGACGGCGCGCGCGCTGGGCTGCAAGGCGATGTTCGTCGAGCGCGAGGATGGCGAGTTCCAGCTGCGCCGCAGCTTCGAAATTCCGGCAGGCGCGCGCGTGGTGATGGTGGAGGACATCGTCACCACCGGGCTCTCCTCGCGCGAGTGCATCGCCGCGATCCGCAAGCACCCGGGCGAACTCGTCGGCGCTGCTTGCATCGTCGATCGTTCGAATGGCACTGCCGATGTCGGCGTGCCGCTGATCTCGCTGCTCCAGATGGACATCCCCGCCTATCGCGCCGACCAGCTCCCGCCCGAGCTGGCGGCGATCCCGGCGATCAAGCCGGGGAGCCGGACGCTCGCATGAGCGGAAAGCTCCGCCTGGGGGTGAACATCGACCATGTCGCCACGGTGCGCAACGCGCGCGGATCGGGCTATCCCGACCCGGTGCGCGCCGCGCTGCTCGCGGCAGAAGCTGGGGCCGACGGTATCACCGCGCATCTGCGCGAGGACCGGCGCCACATCACCGACGACGACATCGCCCGGCTTGTCGCCGAGCTGACCGTGCCGCTCAACCTCGAGATGGCGGCGACCGAGGAGATGCTGGCGATCGCGCTCCGCCATCGTCCGCACGCCGTGTGCATCGTCCCCGAGAAGCGCGAGGAGCGCACCACCGAGGGCGGGCTCGACGCTGCGGGGCAGCACAACCATCTCGCGCCGATCGTCGCCCGGCTGCGCGACGCCGGCAGCCGCGTGTCGCTGTTCATCGAGCCCGACGAGCGCCAGATCGACGCCGCGCTGCGGCTGGGAGCGCCGGTGGTGGAAATCCACACCGGCCGCTATTGCGAACTGACCGAGGACGCCCGCGCCGAGGAACTCAAGCGCATCGCCGACGCGGCCGCGCTCGCCGCCAAGGCCGGGCTCGAGCCGCACGCCGGGCATGGGCTGACCTTCGACAATGTCGTGGCCGTAGCAGCGATTCCGCAGATCGCGGAGCTCAACATCGGCCATTTCCTGATCGGCGAGGCAATCTTCGACGGGCTCGCCCCGGTGGTGCAGCGCATGCGCGCGCTGATGGACGAGGCGCGGTGAGGGTGTTTCCCCGATCCTCCCCGGAACGGGGAGGGGGACCGCCGCCGAAGGCGGTGGTGGAGGGGGCTCTCCACCTAGCGACTCCGCCGCGGCGCTCCCCCTCCACCATGCTTCGCATGGTCCCCCTCCCCGTTCCGGGGAGGATCGCATGATCCTCGGCCTGGGCTCGGACCTGTGCAACATCGAGCGGATCCAGGCCTCGCTCGACCGTTTCGGCGCGCGGTTCGAAGCGCGCGCCTTCACCGACCTCGAGCTCGCCAAGGCGGCCCGGCGCCCGCACAATTATGCCGCGACGCTAGCGAAGCGCTTCGCCGCCAAGGAGGCTTTTTCCAAGGCGGTCGGAACCGGCTTCAAGCAGGGCGTGTTCCTGAAGGACATCGGTGTCGTCAACGCACCCTCGGGCGCGCCCACGCTGGCACTGACCGGCGGCGCCAGGGCGCGGCTTGACGCCATCACCCCGCCCGGCCACGTCGCCAAGGTGCATCTGACGTTGACCGACGATCATCCCTGGGCCTTCGCCATGGTGATGATCGAGGCAGTGGCGGTCGGGAAGGACGATTGATGGCGGCCGCGGACGAACTGGCGTTGAGGCAAGGTGGTATCGAGCAGGAGCAGGGCAAGGCCAAGCGCCAGGGCACCGACTGGTGGGGCGAGGCGCGCGGCCTGCTGTGGCTGGTGCTCGCGGTGCTGGGCTTCCACAGCTTCGTCGCCAAGCCCTTCTACATCCCCTCCGAATCGATGATGCCCGGGCTGCTGGTGGGCGACCGGCTGGTCGTCTCCAAATATCCCTATGGCTATTCCTTCGTCACGCCGACCTTCCACGTACTGCCGTTCATCCCGGGCCGGCTGTTCGGCCGGATGCCCGAGCGCGGCGACGTGGTGATCGTGACCCCGCCGGGATCGCGCACCGACTATATTAAGCGAGTGATCGCGCTGCCGGGCGACCGGATCGCGGTGCAGGATGGCATCGTCTATCTGAACGGCACTGCGGTGCCCCGGCGCGGCGCAGGCGAGCGGATGATCCCGGTCGATGCCAATACGCGCTGCGACCCGATCCAGTATCCGCGCCGGCTCTACCGCGCGCCCGACGGCCGCGCCTATTGCCGCCTGCCTGTCTTCCGCGAGATGCTGCCGAACGGCCGCTCCTACGACACGGTAGACAGCGGCTGGAGCCCGGGCGATGACTATCCTGAGATCAAGGTGCCCGAAGGCAAGGTATTCCTGATGGGCGACAATCGCGACAACAGCGCCGACAGCCGCTATCCGGTGGCGGCGGGCAACGGGCTCGGCGGACCGGTGCCGTGGGAGAATATCGGCGGGCGCGCCGAATTCATCACCTTTTCGCTCGACGGCAGCGCCACCTGGAACCCGCTGAGCTGGGCGCGGTCGTTCCGCGCCGGGCGCGCCGGCACTTCGCTTCACCCCGAACGGGAGGCCCGATGAGCGCGAACTCGCCCGAATCCGAAGGCATTCACGTCGTCCACGAGCCCGGCCCCAACGAGCTGCGCGACCCGATGGTGCGCGCCGAGCTCAAGCGCGCATCGGTCTGGTTCGGGCTGGCGATCGGCGTTGCCCTGATCGTGCTGCTGATCCAGCCGCTGCTGATCATCTTCGGCGCGCTGGTCTTCGCATCGATGCTCGACGGCGGCGTGCGGCTGCTGGGCCGCGTGCTGCCGCTGCCGCGCGGAATCCGGCTGCTGCTGGTGGTGCTGCTGGTGATCGCCTTCATCGGCGGGACTTTCTACCTCGCCGGCGTCCAGATCGCGATCCAGGTCGAGCAGCTTCGCGCCACACTGACGGTCCAGGGCGATCGCGTGATGAACTGGCTCGCCAGCCTTGGGCTGATGCCGGGCCGTGCCGACCTGGCCGGCATCGCCCAGCAGGCGCTGGGATCGATCGGGCGACTCACCTCCGCGGTAGGATCGGTGCTGGGCGCGGGCGCGAGCCTGCTGATGGTCATGTCGATTGGCCTGTTCATCGCGATCGAGCCGCGGATCTACGAGCGCGGGCTGCAATGGATGGTGCCTGTCGAGACGCGCGACCAGTTCTCGGTCACGATCGGGCGGATGGCGCGGACGCTGCGCGTGCTGCTCGCCGGGCGGCTGCTCGGCATGGTCTTCGAAGGCGTGCTCACCTGGATCCTGCTTTCGATCGCCGGGGTGCCGATGGCGCTGCTGCTCGGGATCATCACCGGCATCCTCGCCTTCATTCCCAATATCGGCGCGTTCGTCAGCGGCGTGCTGATGGTCGCGGTGGGGTTCAGCGCGGGCGTGAACCAGGGTCTGTGGGCGATCGCGATCTATTTCGGGGTGCAGACCTTCGACGGCTATGTCCTGATCCCGATCGTTGCGAAGCGCACCGTCGACCTGCCGCCCGCACTCACGCTTTCGGCCCAGATCCTCGCGAGCACCCTGTTCGGCGTGATGGGGCTGGCGCTCGCCGATCCGATGGTGGCGATGATCAAGGTCGCGCTGGAGAGCGAGGCCGAGCGCGCCGCCCGCGCCGGCGCCGGGGCGAACCAGCGCCGCAGCGTCAGCTGGCGCCTGGGGCATCGCCAGGCGCTCGGCCCCGGCGCGCCCGCGGCCGGGGAACCCTTGCCGCCGCCGCAGCTTTAGCCCGCACCGGGAGGGTTCTTCGATGTTGCTCTACGACTACTTCCGCTCGTCCGCTGCCTATCGCGTGCGGATCGCGCTCAATCTCAAGGGACTCGCCTATGAGCGGCGCGACGTGATGCTGCTCGAGGACCAGCAGCGCACGCCCGAGCATCTCGCGCGCAATCCGCAGGGCTTCGTCCCGGCGCTCGAAGTCGACGGCAAGGTGCTGACGCAGAGTCTGGCGATCATCGACTGGCTCGACGCGCGCTACCCCCAACCAAGGCTGATCCCCGCCGATCCCGACGCGCGCGCTGCGGCGCTCGCCCAGGCGCTGGTGGTCGCCGCTGACATCCACCCGCTCAACAATTTGCGGGTGATGCGCTGGCTCAAGAACGAGCTGGGCGCCGAGGACGCCAAGCGCGACGAATGGTCGCGCCACTGGATCGCCGAGGGGTTCGCGGCGCTCGAGGCGATGGCCGGGGACAGCCCGTTCCTGGGCGGCGACGCACCCGGCATCGCCGACGTGTTCCTGGTGCCGCAGATGTTCAACGCCCGGCGCTTCGGCGTGCCGCTCGATGCTTTCCCGAAGCTGGTGCGCGCCGATGCAGCGGCGCAGGAGATCGAAGCCTTCGCGGCGGCGCATCCGGACCGGGTAGCGCCCAAGTGAGACTGGCCGGACTGGCGGCCGGACTGCTGCTCGCGGGGCCGGCGCTCGCACAGGAACAGCGCGAGATCGTCGTCACCGGGCGCGGGCTCGACGCCCCTCCGGGCGACGCCGCCTATGACGTGGTGACGATCGAGCGCGACCGGCTGACCAATACCGCCAGCGGAAGGCTGGAGGATGTGCTGCGCGACGCAGCGGGCCTCGCCCAGTTTCGCCGTTCGGATTCGCGCTCGTCGCATCCGACGGCGCAGGGGATCACGCTGCGCGGAATCGGCGGCAATGCCTCCAGCCGGGCGCTGCTGCTGCTCGACGGCGTGCCCCAGGCCGATCCGTTCGGCGGCTGGGTCGCCTTCCCCGCCTATCTGCCCGACCGGCTGGCCTCGGCGCGGATCACGCGCGGCGGGGGGAGCGGCTATTGGGGCGCGGGCGCGCTCGCCGGCACGGTGGAGCTAACCAGTGGGGGACCCGAGGAGCTGGGCGCGCTCGGTTTGCGTGCGGCCTATGGCAGCCGCGATTCGATCGATACCGCCGCAACCGCTGCGGCACGGCTCGGTAGCGGCTTCGTGACCTTTGCTGGCCAATATGCGCGCGGCGACGGCTTCACCCCTGTCGTCGAGGAAGACCGCGGCCCAGCCGACCGGCCCGCGCCATACGAGCAGATGAGCCTTGCCCTGCGGGGGGTGGCGGATGTCGGCAGCGGGACCGAGCTTCAGGCGAACCTGTCGGGCTTCCGCGACCGGCGCGACCGCGGCGTCGACTATACGCCGGTGAAGAGCGACGGCGCCGACGCGAGCCTCCGGCTCGTCGGGCGCGGACGCTGGGACTGGTCGGCGCTCGCCTATGTTCAGACGCGCGCCTTCGCGAGCGGCTTCGCCAGCGTCGATGATACGCGCACGACCGCCTCTCCCACGCTCGACCAGTATAACGTGCCTTCGACCGGCATCGGCGCGCGCTTCGAGCTCCAGCCGCCGCTGGGTGACGTCATGACGCTGCGCATCGGCGGCGACGTCCGGCGCGTCTCGGGGCGGACGCAGGAGCTTTACAGCTATGCGAACGGCGCCCCCACTCGCCGACGCGTCGCGGGCGGGGCGAGCACAACCTTCGGCGGCTTCGCGGACCTCAGCGCCGAGACCGGCGCGCTGACGCTGAACGCGAGCGGAAGACTCGACCGGTGGGAGATCGGCTCGGGCAGGCTCGAGGAGCGCCCGCTGGCCGGCGGCGCTGCGCTCACCGACACGCGCTTCGCCGACCGGAACGGATGGGAGGCGACCGGAAGGCTCGGTGCGGCGCTCGCACTCGGACCGGTATCGCTGCGCGCTGCCGGCTATCGCGGCTGGCGGCTGCCCACGCTCAACGAGCTCTACCGTCCCTTCCGCGTCGGCCCCGACGCCACCGCGGCCAATGCCGATCTCGCGCCCGAGCGGCTGACCGGGGCCGAGCTGGGGCTCGACTGGCGCCCCGCCGAGCCGCTTACGCTGCGCCTTACTGGCTATTGGAACCGGCTCGAAGACGCGATCGCCAATGTGACGGTCGCCAACGGCCCCGGCACCTTCCCCGGCGTCGGCTTCGTCTCGGCGGCGGGCGTCTATCGCCGCCGCGAGAACATCGACGCAGTCGAGGCGCGCGGCGTCGAGTTCGATGCACGTTTCGAACGCGGCCCCTTCGCGCTTTCGGCTTCCTATGCCTTCATCGACGCCCGCGTCGAGGCGAGCGGCATCGCCGCGCCGCTCGACGGGTTGCGGCCGGCCCAGACCGCGCAGCACCAGGCCTCCGCCACCGCGGCATGGCACCGCGGCGATGCCGGGCTGTCGCTCACCGCGCGCTATTTGGGTTCCCAGTTCGAGGACGACCAGAACAGCCGCCCCCTCGACGATGCCGTGACTTTCGATGCCGTCGCCGCCGCGCCGCTCGGCGCAGGGCTGGTGGCCGAACTGCGCGCCGAAAATCTGGCGGACGCACGCGTCGAGGCGGGGATCAGCGGACCCGGCGTGGTCGAGCGCGCGACGCCGCGGACGCTCTGGCTGGGGCTGCGTTACCGGCTGCGCTGAGCGACCAGCCGGTCGAACAGCGCGAGATATTCGGCGATCGGATCGCCGCTCGCCGCGACAGGCTCCGGACGCGCTCGGCCCGGTGCGAGCCAGTGATCGAGCGCGGCTACCAGCCCCGCTTGGTCGTCGCGCGTCACCACTGTGCCATGACCCGCCTCTGCGACGATCTCGCGCACCGCGACGCTCGATTCGGTCGAGACCACCGGAGTCCCGACCGAAAGCGCCTCGCGCAGCACGCCGGGCACGCCCTCGTAATCCGAAGTGAGCACCGCCACCGCCGCGCCTGCGATCGCCGGCAACGGATCGCCGGCATGGCCCGGCATATGGACGCGCTCCGAAAGGCCCAGCGCATGCACCTGCGCTTCGAGCGCCGCGCGCTCGCTCCCCTCGCCCAGGATCAGCAGCGATACCTCACGATCGGCGAGCAGCGGGAGCGCGGCGACCGCCCGGTCCCAGCGCTTCTGCGGCTCGAGCCGCCCGACCCCGACGATGTAGCGCCCGACAGGCAGCTGTACCGGCGAGGCCTCGGGTCGCGGCACCGCGGGCGGATTGGCGATCACGCTCACGCGATCCGCGGGCATCCCCGTCTCGGCCATGGCCTCCGCCGCCATCGCCGGAGTCATGGCAACGAGCTGATCGACGAAGCGCGGGTGCATCCGCAGCCAGCGCCGATAGCCCCAGGCCGCAACCGGGCCGAGCTCGGGCCGCACCAGCGCGTTCGAAACCTTGGCGACCAGCGGCGGGCAGGCGCGCCCTAACCGCAGCCGAGTGAAGGCAGCCACGCCGCTATAATGGTTGCCGGGACAGAACAGGAGGTCGGGCGCCAGCGTGCGGACCTGCTCTGGCAGCGCGAGCATCGCGCGGTAGTGTGGATCGTGCAGGTCGATCCGCTCGATGCCCGGAGGCAGCTCCGCCGCCAGCGGCCCCTCCGCCGAACCCAGCACCAGCGACACGCGCCGCCCCTCGCGCAGCCACCCTGCGGCGAGTCGCAGGAGCGCGCGTTCCACCCCGCCGCCGCGCAGAGTCTGGGCATAGGCGAGGATGTGTTCGGCGGTTCGGGGCTGTTTGCGTTGCAACATGGAACCTTGCGGTTTGCCATGCTAAAGCCCAAATCGCCCCCGGAATAAACCGCAATCTGCTGTCACCCGCGTCTCTCCGCACAGCGGCCGGACAACGGGAAACCGGCAAAGACGCGGAAGCGGTAGTGATTGCGTCTTGTCGGCAGCGGAAAACGAACCAGTGAACGAACGAGCTGTGGAGGCTTCGGTGAACACCAGCGTTGTCGAAGCCGCGCCCTTGGCCGGTGCGCCCGACCTCGCCGGGCTGGAGCCCGTCGAAAAGATCAAGCGGCGCTGGCCGATGCTGCTCGGCGGCGCGCTGACGCTGCTGATGATCGGCGCGCTCGCGCACGAGCTGTTCGGATCGGGGCTGGGCGCGCTTTCGAAGAGCGTACCGACCAATCCGCTCTTCTATCTCGCATTCGCCCTCTATTATCTGGGGCCGCCGACCTTCGACTATGTGATCTTCCGCCGGCTTTGGCAGATTCCGCTGTCGGGCATGGCCGCGCTCCACAAGAAGCGCATCTCGAACGAAGTGCTGCTCGGCTATTCGGGCGAGGCCTATTTCTACGCCTGGGCACGCCAGCGCACCAAGATGGTCGCCGCCCCCTTCGGCGCAGTGAAGGACGTGATGATCCTCTCCGCTATCGCGGGCAATGGCATCACCTTCCTGGGCATCTCGCTTGCGCTGCCGTTCGGGATCAACCTGCTCACCGCGGTCCAGCAGAAGCTGGTGCTCGGCTCGCTGGGGCTGATCATCCTCACTTCGCTTCCTTTCCTGATCTTCTCGCGTCGCGTCTTCTCGCTGCCGCGGCCGACGCTCTGGTGGATCTTCGGCATCCACTGCACCCGCCTGGTGCTCGGCTCCTTCTTCATCGCGCTCGCCTGGCATGCGGCGATGCCGCAGATCTCGCTGGTGGTGTGGCTGTTCCTCGCCGCCGCCCGCCTGCTCGCCTGGCGCCTGCCGCTCGTGCCCAACAAGGAGCTGGTCTTCGCCACCTTCGCGATCATGCTGATCGGCCAGGGCGAGGCGCTTTCGGACCTGATGGCGCTGATCGCCGCGATGAGCCTGCTCGTCCATGTCGCACTGATCGCCGGCTTCAGCCTCCATTCGCTGCTCACGAGGAACAAGACGCAATGATCCGCAAGCTCGTTTCGGCCACCGCGGCAATCGGTGCGGGGGCGCTCGCCTTTGCGGCCCTTCCCGCTTCCGCCGCCGATCCGATCGATGGTTCGTGCGCCCTCCCCGGCGGCCCGCGCGTCTACGTCCATGTCGAGGGTCTCAAGGATCGCACCGGACGGCTCAAGGTCGAGCTCTATCCCGCAACCGAGGACGATTTCCTGAAGGACGATCGCGATCTGGTGCGCGAGGGCAAGCCCTTCCGCCGCGTCTGGGCGCCGATGCCCGCCTCGGGCCCGGTGACGATCTGCATCCGCGCGCCGAGCGCCGGCCAATGGGCGCTGCTCTTCACGCACGACCGCGACGGCAAGAACAAGTTCAACTTCTGGCAGGACGGCGCCGGCTTCCCGAGCAACCAGCGGCTCGGCCGCAGCCGCCCCAAGCTCCGCCAGGCGCTGCTCAACGTTGCGCCCAGCGGCGGCTCCGTCACCATCCACTCGCAATATCTGCGCGGGCTGGGCGGCTTCGGTCCGATGGACTAGGGCCCGTGCTCAATACCCGCAATGACCGAGATCGCCCGAAGAAGTGGGCAGGCAAGGAGCGACGCGCTGCGCGGACCGGTGCGTCCGTGCAAGCGGCGCGACGCAGTCCTGCGCGCTTCTCCGGGCGACCGCGAAGCGGCGGGCGGCTTTTGGCGCAGGGCAGCGTCGCTCGTCGGTCACGATGGCACCGCATCGCTCCCTCCTCATTCCTCGCTCTGCGCCAAAATCCGCTCCGTCTCGGCCGTTGCGGGTACTGAGCACGGGCCCTAAGCTTCACGCCATGCGCGTGGTCGACGTCAACGAATTCTATTCGCCCACCGGCGGCGGGGTACGCACGTATCTTGATCGCAAGATGGGCATCATGGCCGACATGGGCCATGAGCTGATCGTCGTCGCCCCCGCGCTCGAAAGCGCGATCGAGGACCGGCCCGGCGGCGGGCGCATCTATTGGCTCAAGGCGCCGCCGCTGATCCTCGACCGCAACTACTGCATCTTCGTGCGCGACGAGCCGATCTGGGAGCTGCTCGACGATCTCCAGCCGGACGTAGTCGAGACGAGCTCGCCCTGGCGCCCGGCATGGACGGTGGCGCAGTGGAAGGGTGACGCGCTCAAGGTCTTCTTCGCGCACGGCGACAGTATCGGCGCCTATCCGCAGCGATGGCTCGACAGCGTGGCGACTCCGATCCAGGTCGAGCAGGCCTTCGCCTGGTACACGCGCTACATGGACCGGTTCCTGGCGCATTACGACGCCTTCGTCACCAACGGTCCCGCGCTCGCCAAGCGTTTCCGCCGGCGGGGGCTACACGTCCATGCCTCGGTGCCGCTGGGGATCGAGCGACGCTGGTTCTCGCCCGACCTACGCGACGAGAAGCTGCGCGTGGCGCTGCTCGAGCAATGCGGGCTCCCCGCCGAAGCGCATCTGCTGCTCGGGCTGGGCCGGCACCACAAGGAGAAGCGCTGGCCGCTGGTGATCGACGCGGTCGAATCGGCGGCAACCGACATCCCGGTCGGGCTGGTGCTGATCGGTGACGGTCCCGAGCGCCGGCATCTCGAGCAGCGGATCGCTGACAGTCCGCACATCCGCATCTTCCGCCCGGTTTATGATCGGGTGCGCCTATCGCGGATCATGGCGAGCTGCGACGCGCTGATCCACGGGTCCGACGCCGAGCCGTTCGGGCTGGTGGCGTCGGAGGCGCTCGCTTCGGGCCTGCCGCTGATCGGCCCCGACGAAGGCGGTTTCGCCGAGATCGCCGACCCGCTCTTCGCAGAGATCTATGCCGCGCGCGACGCGCATTCGGCGGCCGACGCGATCCGCCGCATGTTCGCGCGCGAACCAGCGATTCTGCGCGCCGCCGCGCGCCACGCCGCCGGGCTGGTCCGCAGCGACGAGGATCACGCCGCGGAGCTGATGGCAGTCTATTCCGACCTGCTCGACAAGCGCGCCCGCGCCGCCGCCTGAAGCGGGGGCCGGAGCAGCAGCAGCCTGAGCGGGCCGTCGCCGATCTTCAACCGCCGTGCGGTGCGCGGCGCAGCGGCACGCTCGATCTGGGCATCGAGCCGCGCCTCGCCGCCCGACCAGGGCGCCTCGCCGCCGAGCAGCACCACCGAAGGGAGTTCGTCGGCGCCCAGCCGCTCGCCCGAGATCAGGTGGAAGCGCTGCTCGTCGGCTTCGGAGATCAGCCCGCGGCTGCGGAAGTAGAAAGGTCCAGCCGCGAAGCGCTTGTCGGGAAGTCGCCCGGCAGCCGGGAGCAGCTGGGGTGCGATCGAAGCGACGGGCCCTTGCGCGCCGACCGCATCGAGCGCGCTATCGATCGCCCGGCCCTGCGCGACCACGCGCACCATCGGGATTCCCTCCAGCGTCGCGCGGCCGAAGGCTATCACCGTCGGCGCGAGTCCGGCGAGCGCGAAGACCGCAAAGCCGATCTTCTGCCACTGCGGCAGCGTCTCGCCCCGGCACGCACGCGCGAGCCGCACGAACAGCGGCGGCAGCATCGGCAGCAGATACTGGCGCCAGGTCGGCTCGGGCAGCACCGCCGAGAGCAGCCCCACGACGATCAGCAGGTCGAGCAGCCAGTCGAGCTTCTCGCGCTCGCCGCCGGTGCGGCGCAGCCGCGCGACCACCAGCACCAGCGCCGGAAGCGCCGCGCCGAGCGCGAGGAACTTGGTCAGGTCGATCAGCCGGAAGGCGAGGGTCAGCTTGTAGGCGCGCCCGCCGCTCGCATAATATTGCTCGGGCGCGTCGGCCGGAAAGGTGAAGGCACCGAACCAGAAGGCTTCGGGCGCGAGGCTCGCGAACCACAGGACGAATACGGTGGGCACTGCCGCGCCTGCCGCCACCCACAGCGGCCGGTGCTCGCGATCGAGCAGCGTCCACGCGCCATAGGCGGCCGCGGGCAGCACATAGCTCGCCTTGGCCGCAGCCGCGGCAGCGAGCAGCAGCCCCACGCAGAAAGCCGCGGCGGGCGTGCGCGGCCGCCCCTCGCCCGCGACGATCAGCCACAGCGCACCGGCCAGCAGCGCTACCGGCAGCGCGTCGTTGCGCGCGATGCCGGTGCCGAACAGCAGGATATCGGTGGTGGCGAACAGCCCGGCGGCGATCAGCGCGCCCCGCAGCGACACCCCGCCCGCGCGCGCCGCGCCGAAGACGAAGAACACCGCAAGCGCGCCCAGCAGCGCATTGACGAGCCGCAGTCCCGGGTAGGCCAGGGCACCCAGCGCCTTGGCCATCCAGCCGAACAGCAAGGGCTGGAGCGGGGTTTGCAGATAGGCATAGTCGCGGTAGGGCAGCAGCCCCTCGCCCGAGAGCACTGCGGCGGCGACATATTGGCTCTCGTCATGATCGATCGGCCGCGCCATCGCGAACAGCGCGAGCAGCAGGAAAAGAGCAGCGAAGGCCGCGAAACGGCCGAGTGCCGCGCTTGGGAGCGAAATCGAATTGGTCATGGCACGCGAAATGGCAAGGCGAATGGCGGTCCCGGGTCCAGTCGTCATCGCCCCTATGCCCGATTCGCGCGGACTGTCACAGTAATTCCATCTCGACCGGGCAGGAGCCACGACGGACCGGGTTGGAGGGACTTGCATGACGCTCACGATCGACCGCCGTTCATTGCTGCTCACGGGCAGCTTGGGACTGGGCGCGCTTGCCATTCCCGGCTTCGCGATCGCGCAGACGGCGGCGCGCGGCTTCACCCATTCGGTCGCCTCGGGCGAGCCCGCGCAGGATTCGATGCTGCTGTGGACTCGCTATGTGCCGTCCGACGGCGGCGCCGCGCGGCTGCGCGCCGAGCTTTCGGAGACGCAGGACTTCGCCCGCATCGCGGCAGGCGGCGAGATCGTCACCGGCCCCTGGCGCGATCATACCGCCAAGATCACCGTCGCCGGGCTCCGTCCCGGCACGCGCTATTTCTACCGCTTCGTGGCAGCGGACGGCAGCTTCTCGCCGATCGGCCGCACCCAGACCCTGCCCGAGGGCGACGCGGCGCGCTTCGGCATCGCAGTCTTCTCCTGCTCGAACCTGCCGTTCGGCTATTTCAACGCCTATGCCCATGCGGCAGCACGCGACGACATCGACCTGTGGGTCCATCTCGGCGACTATATCTACGAATATCACAAGGGCGGTTACGCACCTAAGACCGGCGCGGTCGACGGCCGCTGGCCCCAGCCCCAGGGCGAGATCTTCCACCTCGCCGACTATCGCCTGCGCTACGCCAGCTATCGCAGCGATCCCGACCTCCAGACGCTCCACGCGATGAAGCCGATGCTCGTCCAGTGGGACGATCACGAATCGGCGAACAACAGCTGGGAAGGCGGCGCGCAGAACCACCAGGCGAACGAAGGCGACTGGAACGCGCGCCGCGCCGCGGCGATCCAGGTGTTCCGCGAGTGGATGCCCATCTCCGACGAGCCCTGGGCGAGCTACGACATCGGCACGCTCGCGACGCTGTTCCGCACCGAGAGCCGCTTGCTCGGCCGCACCCAAGGCCCCGACATTGCGCCGCTGTTCAAGGAAGCCGATCCGGCGCGCGCGCTGGCCGCTTTCCGCGACGGCCCCTGGCAGGATCCCGCAGCCACGATGCTCGGCACCACGCAGGAGAATTGGCTGTCGCACGGCCTCGCGCGTTCGGTCCGCGCGGGCCAGCGTTGGCAGGTCGTCGGCTTCGGCACGATCATGGGCACGATGCGCGCGCCCGCCGAGGCGCTGAGATGGCTCAAGCCCGATGCGACGGCGAGCGAGCGCCAATATGTCGGCGCGGCAGTGATGGCCGCCAAGGCAGGGCTCCCGACCGACCTCGACAATTGGGGCGGCTATCCCGCTGCCCGCGCGCGCTTCCTCCAGTCCGCGCAGGCAGCCGGCGCCAATCTGCTCGTCTTGTGCGGCGACAGCCACAACGCCTGGGCCTTCGATCTTGCGCAGGACGGCAAGCCCGCAGGCGTCGAGTTCGCCGGCCAGAGCGTCACTTCGCCCGGCTATGAGAATGCCGTTTCGATCGATCCCAAGCAGGTCGCAGCGGCGCTGGTCGCTGCCAGCCCCGAGCTCAAATGGTGCGACACCAGCCACCGCGGCTATATGGCGCTCACGCTCACGCCCGATCGCGCGAGCAACGACTGGGTGTTCGTCGACACCATCCTGCAGCGCTCGGCCAAGGCGCGCGCAGGCCACACCGCCACGGTGGAGCGCGGGCGCAACGTGATGGGCTGATGCGAGAGTCGTTTTCAGCTTTGCTGGATCGGCACCTGTTCAGCGCTGCTGAGACCAACTCTAGGGCGCACCGACATTTAGGTAGAAGCGCGTCAGATCAGCCCACACTACCCGTCACCCCGGACTTGTTCCGGGGTCCACTTCGCCGCACTGGATGCCATAGAGCCTCTTGTCCGGCCCTTTGTCTCCCGGTGGACCCCGGCACAAGGCCGGGTGACGGTGTACTTCGGGGAAATGAGGCCAAAAATCTAAATGTCGGTTTGGCCTAGCCGCTCAGTTCAGAGCGCGCCCTCCAAGCCGAGCAGATAAGCCTTAGCCTCCAGCCCACCGGCGAACCCGGTCAGCTTGCCGTTCGATCCCACCACGCGGTGGCAGGGCGCGATGATCGAGATCGGGTTGCGGCCGTTCGCCGCGCCTACTGCGCGCGAAGCCTCCGGCCGGCCGAGCTCGGCGGCGACCGCGCCATAGGAGCGCGTCTCGCCGAAGGGGATCGCCAGCAGCCTTGCCCAGACGCGCTTCTGGAAATCGGTGCCGCGGAAATCGAGCGGGACATCGAAGTGCCTGCGATTTCCCGCGAAATATTCGCGCAGCTGCTCCTCGGCCCGCACCAGCACCGGGTGCTCCGCATCCTCCGTCGTCGCGCCGAGCCGCACGCGCGCGGGATCGTCGTTCTCCCACAGGATCGCGACGAGACCGGCGTCGCTCGCCACGAGCTTGAGCGCGCCGACCGGCGAGGCGATGATCTTGTACGACAGGGTCATGGTCCGCTCCTCTTCAGGGGTCCATGCCGATATGGCCCATTGCGCGGGACGCGGCTTCCCGGCGCTTCCGTTCAAAGCGGACTCAGTCCAGCGACTTCGACGCCTGCTCGAACATGTCCTTGCTGAGCCCCGGCGTCGCGACGATCCGCTCGAGCTCGGCGCGCATCTTGCCCGCGCGCTCGGCATCGAAGCGCTTCCAGCGGCCGAGCGGCGGCACCAGCCGTGCCGCGGTCTGCGGGTTGAGCTTGTCGAGCGCGATCAGCTGGTCGGCGACGAAGCGGTAGCCGCGCCCCGACGCTTCGTGGAAGGCACGCTGGTTGACGGCGAACGCGCCGAGCAGCGCGCGCGCGCGATTGGGATTGGCGAGCGTGAAATCGGGATGCGCCGCCAGCCGCTCGACCACTTCGGCAGTATCGTCGCGCGTCGAGAGCGCCTGCGTCTGGAACCATTTGTCGAGCACCAGCCCGTTGCCGGCATAGCGCTGGTAAAAGGCGTCGAGCGCCCGCTCGCGCAGCGGCGAGTCGCCGTTGGCGAGCGTGGTGAGCGCGCCTTGCCGATCGGTCATGTTGTCCGCGCCCTCGAATTGGCCGAACGCCAGATCGGCGGCATCGCCGGCGTCGTTCGCCGCGATATAGCCCAGCGCGACGTTTTTGAGCCGCCGCGCGCCCTTGGCGGCGGGCGAATATTCGAAGCGGTTGGCGCGGACCGCCTCATAGGCGCTGCGCCACGCATCGCCGAGCTCGCGCCCGAGATCGGCCCGGAGCGCCTCGCGGGCGCGGAAGATCGCTTCCGGGTCGACCAGCGCCATCTGGTCGCCGACGAAGCTGTCCGACGGGAGCAGCACCGCCTCGGCGATGAAGGCATGGTCGAGCTTTGGATCGGTGAGCGTGCCGCGAACCGCATCGATCACCGGCCCGTGATCGGCGCTGCCGGTCGCGACTGCCGCCACCAGCGTGTCGAGCATCAGCTGCTGCATCGCCTCGTAGCGTGCGAAAGGATCGTCGTCGTGACCCGAGAGGAAGGCGAGGTCGGCCGCGGTGCGGTTGGTCTCGACGATCACCGGCGCGGAGAAGCCGCGGTTGATCGAGAGCACCGGCTGCTCGGTGAGGTTCTCGAAGACGATCTCGGCCGCCGGATCCTTGAGCAGGACGAGCTGCTCGTCGCACATCGCTCGCCCGGTGAAACTGCCGAACAGCTTGAGCCGGAGCGGGAGCACCATCGGCTCCTTGACCGGCTGGCCGGGCGTCGGCGGCACGGACTGCTCAAGCTTGAGCCGTGCCCTGCCGCCCTCGCGCGTGAGCGTCGCCGACACACGCGGCGTGCCCGCCTGGCTGTACCAGCGGCGGAACTGCGTCAGGTCCACCTCGCCCGCTTCCTCCATGCACTGGACGAAGTCCTCGCAGGTGGCGGCGGTGCCGTCGAACCGCTGGAAATAGAGGTCGGTCGCGGCGCGGAACTTCTCGGGTCCCAGGATGGTGTGCATCATCCGGATCAGCTCGGCGCCCTTGTTGTAGATTGTCGCCGTGTAGAAGTTCGAGATCTCGATATATTCGTCCGGGCGCACCGGATGCGCGAGCGGGCCGGCATCCTCGGGGAACTGGCTGGCGCGCAAGCCCCGCACGTCCTCGATCCGCTTGACCGCGGCGCTGCCCTGGTCGGCCGAGAAGCTCTGGTCGCGGAAAACCGTGAAGCCTTCCTTGAGGCTCAGCTGGAACCAGTCGCGGCACGTGACGCGGTTGCCCGACCAGTTGTGGAAATATTCGTGCGCTACCACCGCTGCGATCGCGTCATAGTCATAGTCGGTCGCAGTGTCGGGATCGGCGAGGATGTAGCGGCTGTTGAAGACGTTCAGCCCCTTGTTCTCCATAGCGCCGAAATTGAAGTCGTCGACCGCGACGATGTTGAACACGTCGAGGTCGTACTCGCGGCCATAGACCTTCTCGTCCCACGCCATCGAGAGCTTCAAGGCGTGGAGCGCATGATCGGTCTTCGGCAGGTCGGGCGAGCGCACCCAGATGCCGAGCTGCACGTCGCGGCCGCTCATCGTGGTGAAGGTCCCGCGGTTTGCGACGAGGTCGCCCGCCACCAGCGCGAACAGATAGCTCGGCTTGGGGAAGGGATCGTGCCATTCGGCCCAGTGCCTGCCATCCTCTGCATCGCCGTGGCCGACCGGATCGCCGTTCGCGAGCAGCACCGGGAAGCGTGCCTTGTCCGCGGTCATCCGCACCCGGTATTTCGAAAGCACGTCGGGGCGATCAGGGAAGAAGGTGATGCGGCGGAAGCCCTCGGCCTCGCACTGGGTGCAGAGCATCCCGCCCGAGGCATAGAGCCCCTGCAGCTGGGTGTTGCGCTCTGGGGCGATCACGACTTCGGTCTCGATCGTGTGCGCGTCGCCGCTCAGGGGAATGAGCAGGTCCGGCCCGTCCATGCTCCAGCCTGCCGCTTCGGCGCCGTCGACGCGCACCGCGACCGGCGTCAGCCCGTCGCCCAGCAGCCGCAGCGGCGCCTGAGCATCGCCGTTCCGCTCGACCTTGAGCGTCGCGCGCACCCTCGTCTCCGCAGGGTCCAGGTCGAAGTCGAGCGCAATCTCTGGGACGTGCCATTCGGGAGCGCGATATTCGTCGCGGCGCGTGATCCGGGGCGCCTGGGGTGCGGTCTGAGCGTCTGCCATCATGACTCGCGATATAGGACGACGGCGCAGGGCCGCCATCAGATTCTGCCGCGCAAGATTCTTGCATTGCCTGCCAGTCGCGAAATGCTACCGATACATTATCTCCCGACCATGAGGGTTCCTTGATGCTTCGTTCCTCCGCGCCGTACATCCTCGCCCTGCTCGCCTCGACGGCGGCAAGCGCCCAGGAAACGCCCGCTCCCACCCCGACGCCCGCGCTCACGCCCGCCCAGAAGAATGCCGTCGTCAATGCCGAGCTCCCCGAGGATCAGGCGGCGTTCAAGAGCCATGTGATGTTCCTCGCTTCGGATCAGCTGCGCGGGCGCGACGCCGGCTCCCCCGAGTACGACATCGCCGCCCAGTACGTCGCCTCGCAATTCTACGCGCAGGGCCTGCGCCCCGCGGGCGACGACGGCTCGTATCTGCAGAAGGTGCCGCTGATCAGCTACAAGCCCGCCGACAAGGGCAGCATGGCGATCGCGCGCAAGGGTGCCGCTCCGGTCGCGCTGGTCTTCGGCGAGGATTACGTCCCTGCCGGCAACCCCTCCAGGACCGAATACAGTGTCACCGCGCCGGTGGTCTTCGTCGGCTACGGCATCGCCGGGCTCGGCCGCGACGACTACAAGGGCGTCGACGTGAAGGGCAAGATCGTCGCCTTCTTCGGCGGCGCGCCGAGCAGCTTCCCGAGCGAGGAGCGCGCGCACTTCTCCAGCCCCGCCACCAAGGCCGGAATCGCGATGGAGAAGGGCGCCGTCGGCTACATCACGCTCGAAAGCCCGCGCGCCGGCCGCGGCAACTATCCCTTCGCGACGATCGCGGCCAACTATGATCGCCCGCGCGTCACCTGGGGCCGCGCCGACGGCACCGGCCACATCCCCACTCCCACCGCCCCCGGGCTCGGCATGCTCAGCCAGGCCGGCGCCGCCAAGCTGTTCCAGGGCGCCAAGACCGCCTGGGCGGATGTGGCCAAGCGCGCGCAGGAGGATGGCGCGGTGTTCAAGCCGGTCCAGCTCCCCGGCACGCTCACCGTCGGCCTCAAGACCGCCAACACGCCGATTACCAGCTACAATGTGGCGGGTATCCTCCCGGGCAGCGATCCCGAGCTCGGCCAGGAAGTCGTGGTCCTCTCCGCCCACCTCGACCATGTCGGCGTCGGCAAGGCCAATGCGCAGGGCGACACGATCTACAACGGCGCGATGGACAATGCCGTCGGCATCGCCTCGCTGATCGAGGAGGCCAAGCGCTTCAAGGCTTCGGGCAAGAAGCCGCGCCGCTCGATCCTGTTCCTCGCGGTCACTGCTGAGGAGAAGGGCCTCGTCGGCGCCGACTATTTCGCCCACAACCCGACGGTGCCCAAGGCGAACATGGTCGCCGACGTCAACCTCGACATGCCGATCATCACCTACAAGTTCGAGGACGTGACGCCGTTCGGCGCCGCGCATTCGACGCTGGGCGAGATCGTCCAGAAGGCCGCGGCGGAGATCGGCGTGGGCGTCGGCGGCGATCCGCGCCCCGACGAAGCCTTCTTCGTCCGCTCGGACCATTACCGCTTCGTCCAGCAGGGCATCCCCTCGGTCTTCCTCTGGCCGGGCGAGAAGGGCCCGGGCAAGGCGGCGACCGACGCGTTCCTGGCCAACAACTATCACCAGCCCTCGGACGAAGTCGCGCAGACCGCGCCAATCGACTGGGAGTCGGGCGTGCGCTTCGTCGACGTCAACTATCGCATCGCGCGGGCGATCGCCGACGCCGATCAGCGCCCGATGTGGAAGAAGGGCGACTTCTTCGGCACCACCTTCGGCGGACCGATGGAGAAGTGATGCGCTGCTTCCTCTACGCGCTCCCGCTGCTCGCCGCGGTTCCGGCCGCGGCGCAGACGCTCCCGCCGGCCGAAGCCGCGCTCAAGGCGCATGTGCAGTTCCTCGCGTCGGACGCGATGCGCGGCCGCGACACCGGCTCGCCCGAGCTTGCGGTCGCCGAGCAATATGTCGCCGCGCAGATGCTCGCGGCGGGCCTGAAGCCCGGCGGGGTGAACGGCAGCTGGCTCCAGAGCGTGCCGCTCGTCTCGTTCAAGAGCGCCGACAAGGGCAGCCTGGTGCTCAAGCGCGGTGCCGCTGCCACTCCGCTCGAATGGGGCAAGGACTATCTCGCACGCGCCAGCGCGAGCGCGCCGTCGGTCTCGCTTGCCGCGCCGGTGGTCTTCGCCGGCTATGGCGTGGTCGATCGCACGAGCGGGCATGACGACTATAAGGGGCTCGACGTCCGCGGAAAGATCGTCGCGGTGCTGCGCGACGCGCCGCATTCGCTCAACAGCGAAGTCCGCGCACACCTGAGCCAGCCCGACGAGCAGGCGCGCATCGCCGCCGAGCACGGTGCGGTGGGCGTGATCCTGATCGAAGGCAACACTCGCCACGCGATCTTCCCGTTCGAAGCGAGCATCGATTACTGGAACACGCCCGGCATGACCTGGGCCGGTGCCGACGGCAAGGCGCACTCGGAGGGGCCGAGCGCGCCCGCCTTCGCCTATCTCAGCATGGCGGGCGCGGCGAAGCTCTTCGCCGGATCGAAGATCGCCTGGGCCGATGTCCTCGCCGCCGATAAGGCAGGCACGAAGCTCCCCACCGGCGACCTCGGCGTCACGGCCGAAGGCGCTGCGAAGACCGAGATCAAGACGCTGACGGCCAGCAACGTCGTCGGCGTTCTCGAAGGCAGCGATCCCGCGCTCAAGGGCCAGTATGTCGTCCTCTCCGCGCACCTCGACCATGTCGGCGTCGGCAAGCCCGATGCCGCGGGGGACACGATCTTCAACGGTGCGATGGACAATGCGGTGGGCACCGCCGCGATGCTCGAAGTCGCGCGTGCGCTCCAGGAATCCGGCAAGCGCCCGCGCCGCTCGATCCTTTTCGTCGCAGTGACCGCCGAGGAGAAGGGGCTGGTCGGCTCGGACTATTTCGCCGCTAACCCCACCGTGCCCAAAGGCAGCATCGTCGCCAACGTCAACCTCGATATGCCGATCCTCACCTACCAGTTCGAGGATCTGGTCGCCTATGGCGCCGATCGCAGCAGCATCGGCAAGGTAGTGGCCGATGTCGCCGCGGCCGAGGGCGTCAAGCTCTCGCCCGATCCCGCGCCCGAGCAGGCGAGCTTCGTGCGCACCGACCACTACAGCTTCGTGCGCGCCGGCGTGCCCTCGGTTTCGCTCGAGCCGGGGCCCGCGGGCCCGGGCAAGGCAGCGGCCGACCTGTTCATCGAGAAACACTATCACCAGCCTTCGGACGAGGTCGGGCTGATCGACTTCGTCCAGGGCGTGCGGTTCGTGCGGATCAACGCCGCGATCGCCCGCGCGATCGCCGACGCGGATGCACGGCCGCTGTGGAACAAGGGGGATTTCTTCGGCACGCTTTATCGCGGACCGATGGCGAAATAGGCTTGGAGGCCTCCATTCCCGAATGACGATGCGCCCGCTGGCCCTGCTTGCCCTGCTGCTGCTTGCGCTTCCCGCGCGGGCGCAGCAGCTCCCGCCCGAACAGACGGCGCTGAAGGCGCATGTCCAGTTCCTCGCGTCGGACGCGCTGCGGGGGCGTGAGGCAGGCACGCGCGATTATGATCGCGCAGCCGAATATGTCGCCGCGCAGATGCTGGCGGCGGGCCTCACTCCGGCGGGCGAGAAGGGCAGCTGGTTTCAGCCGGTCAAGCTCACGCACTACCGCCCTTCGGAAAAGGCGCGCTGGACGCTCACGCGCGGCGGTGCTGCGATCCCGCTCCAGTTCGGGATCGATTTCGTCAACGGCGCAGTCCCCGCCACCCCCGATTTCACCGCCGAGGGCGGAATCGTCTTCGCAGGCTATGGCGTGGTCTATCCCGAGGCGCAGATCGACGATTATCGCGGGCTCGACGTGCGCGGGAAGATCGTCGCGATCCTGGGCGGGCTGCCCTCGGGCATCCCCAACGATGTCGCCGCGCACCTCTCGGACGACGAGCAGAAGGCCCGCTTCGCCGAGGCGCGCGGCGCCCGGGCCGTGATCGTGCTCGAATCCGCCGCCGCCCGCGCGGACATGCCGTTCGAGACGATCGTGCCCTTCTGGAACTATGCGCGCTCGGGATGGGCAGGTCCGGACGGCCGCGCCAACATGATCTCGCCGGGCGCGCCGGTGGTCGGCTATGTCGGCCCGGCCGGCGCGGAGAAGCTGTTCGCCGGATCGGCGATCCGCTGGCGCGACGTGCTCGCCGCCGAGCGCCAGGCCAAGCCGCTCCCGCGGGGACCGCTGACCGGCACGCTCCGCGTCGCCAGCAAGACCAGCGTGACGATGCGCGATACGCGCAACGTGATCGGGATGATCGAGGGCAGCGATCCCGCGCTCAAGAACCAGTATCTCGTCCTCTCCGCACATCTCGACCATGTCGGCGTCGGCGAGGCGGTGAACGGCGACGCGATCTACAACGGCGCGATGGACAATGCCGTGGGGGTAGGAATGATCCTGGAGATCGCCCGCGCCTTCCGGAAGTCCGGCACGCGCCCGCGCCGCTCGATCCTGTTCGTCGCGCTCACTGCCGAGGAGAAGGGGCTGATCGGATCGGACTATTTCGCCCGCCACCCCACCGTCCCGCGCGAGGGGCTGATGGCCGATCTCAACATCGACATGCCGATCTTCACCTACGCGCTTCAGGACCTGGTGATCCTGGGCGGCGAACGCTCGACGCTCGGCCCCGCCCTCGCCGCCGCCGCCGCGACCGAGGGGCTGAAGACCGTGCCCGATCCCGAGCCCGAGGAGATGTTCTTCGTCCGCTCGGACCATTACAGCTTCGTCCAGTCGGGCATTCCGGCAGTCTCGATCGACACCGGACCGGGCGGAACCGGCGCGGTGGACCAGCGCGCATTCCTCGACCAGCATTACCACAAGCCTTCGGACGACCTGTCCCTGCCCTTCGACTGGGCCTCCGCCGCCAAATACCTGCGCGTCACCTACACCGCCGCGCGCGCGATCGCCGATGCCCAGGAGCGCCCGCGCTGGAACAAGGGCGATTTCTTCGGCACCCAGTTCAAGGGCTATGGGGCTGAGTAACCTCGAACCTCCCCGGCACGGGGAGGGGAACCATGCGAAGCATGGTGGAGGGGGAGCGCCACAAGCGATTCCGGTGTGGAGGCCCCCCTCCACCACACCGCTTCGCGGCGCGGTCCCCCTCCCCGTTCCGGGGAGGATCTAGATGCGCCTCTTCATCTTCGGCCTGGGCTACACCGCCTCGCGTATCGCCACCCGGCTTGAAGGGCGAGGTTGGCGCGTAGTGGGCGCCACCCGCGCCGATTTCGCCGATCGCGAACGCACCGCCTTCGAGATCGCGCACGCCACCCATATCCTCTCCTCGGTCCCCCCGGGCGAGGACGACCCGGTCCTCGCCGCCTATGGCGCGGAGATCGCGGCAAGCGGCGCCGCACTCGCCTATCTCTCCTCGACCGGAGTCTATGGCGATACCGGCGGCGCCTGGGTCGACGAGAGCGCGCCGGTGGGGCTCGGCCGCCGCAGCACCCGTGCCGCGGCCGACGCCGCCTGGCTGGCAATGGGTGCGCGCGTGTTCCGCCTGCCGGGCATCTACGGCCCCGGCCGCTCGTCGCTCGATCGGGTGCGGACAGGCAGCGCACAGCGGATCGACGTGCCCGGCCAGGTATTCAGCCGAATTCATGTCGACGACATTGTCGAGGGCGTGGTGGCAGGGCTCGGCGCGCCACCCGGCGCCTACAACCTCGCCGACGATCTGCCCGCGCCGCAGTCCGACGTGATCGCCTATGCCTGCGCGCTGCTCGGCCTTCCCGTCCCGCCGCTGGTGCCGATCGGCGCTGCACGCCTCAGCCCGCAGGCGCGCGCCTTCTATTCGGAGAACCGCCGCGTCGCGAACTTGAAGGCGAAGCGCGTGCTAGGCTGGCGGCCGCGCTACCCCGATTACCGGTTGGGCCTGCGCGCCCTCAGCGCGATCACCAGCCCCACCAGCACCAGCACGCCGCCCGCGCCCGCTAGCCACGACCAGCGATAACCCTCGAACAGAGTCGAGAGCAACATCGCAATCACCGGGATCAGCACGCTCGTATAGGCCGCCTTGGCGGGCCCGATCGCGCGGATCAGCTGGTAATAGATGGTGAAGGTCAGTGCCGATCCGAGCACGCCCAGATAGAGCGTCCCTGCGATATAGCCCCAGCGCGCCTCGAACACCGGCGGGCCCACGGTGGCCAGCGCGAAGGCCGCGTCCGCGGTCGCGCCGATCAGCATCGCCCAGGCGAGCACCGTCGCCATCGGATAGGCCCTCGCAGTGTCGGTCGCCTGCATCACATTGGCGACCGATGCCGAGAGCACGCCCGCCAGCGCGATTCCGATCCCGAGCAGCGCCTGATGCGGCCCCACCGGGCTCAGCCGCGCCTCGTGGACGAACAGCAGCGCGATGCCGGCCATCGCCACTGCCGATCCGATCAGCAGCGCGCGCCCCATCCGCTGACCCAGGAATATCCGCGCGAGCAGCGCATTGGGCACCAGCAGCAGCGCATAGACGATCGCCACCACGCCCGAGGTGATGTGCTGCTCGGCGCGATAGACGAAGTTGAAGTTGAGCACGAACTGCGCGAGCCCCAGCGCCGCCGCGAACACCCAGCCGCGCAGGTCGAGCAGCAGCCGGTCGCGCCGGATCGCCGCCCAGGCGAGGATCACCAGCCCCGCCACCCAGAAACGATAGGCGACCGACCAGCTCGGCGGCACCACCGCGAGCTGATCGCGGATCACCAGCCAGGTCGATCCCCAGATCAGCGTCACCACTGCGAAGGGAATGAGCACGTCGAGCCGTGCCGAGCGCGGAGGGATGCGCTCCATCGGTGCCGGATCCTTCGGCGGCGCGATGGGAGTGATCCGCCTCACAGCCGTGCGATCGCCTCGGCCAGCGGACGGATCGCGTCTTCGGACTGGTGCCATGACGTCACCAGCCGCACCTCGCCCGGCGCCCAGTCGTAGAAGTCGAAACCCAGCGCGCGCAGTGCCGCCGCCTCTTGCGGACTCGCGCGCAGGAACACTTCGTTGGCTTCGACCGGATAGACCAGCCGCGCGCCCGCCGCCTCGCCGAGCAGCCGCGCCCCCGCATTCGCCGCGTGCGCATTGGCGAGCCACAGGTCATCCTCGAGCATCGCCAGTATCTGCGCGGCGAGGTAGCGCCCCTTGGAGAGCAGCAGCCCGGCGCGCTTGCGGCGGTAGAGCGTCGCGTCCACAAGTTCGGGCTTGAAGAACACCAGCGCCTCGGCGCTCATCCCGCCGTTCTTGACGAAGCCGAAGCTCAGCACGTCGACACCCGCGCGCCACGTCACCTCGCCGGGATGGCAGCCGAGATGCGCCACGGCATTGGCGAAGCGTGCGCCGTCCATGTGCAGCCCCAGCCCGCGGCGCTTCGCCAGCGCACCGATCGCCGCGACTTCGTCGGGGGTGTAGACCAGCCCATATTCGGTCGCGTTGGTGATCGAGATCGCGTGCGGCTGGACCTGATGGACATCGTCGCGGATTCCCGCGAGCACCACATCGAGCGCCGCGGGCGTCAGCTTGGCCCCCGGCCCCTCGACCAGCACCAGTTTGGCGCCGTGGGTGTAGAATTCCGGCGCGCCGCATTCGTCGTTCTGGATGTGCGCGTCGCGGTGGCAGACCACGCTGCCGTGCGGGGGGCACAGCGCCGCCAGCGCCAGCGCATTGGCCGAAGTGCCCGAGGGCACCCACAGCGCCCGCACCGCGGTTCCGAACAGATCGGAAAAGGCGCTGTCGAGCCGCTTCGACCAGCCGTCGCCGTCATAGGCAGTGTCGAGCACATTGGCGTCGACCATCGCCTCGAGCACCTGCGGGCAAACGGGAGCGGCGTTGTCGGAGAAGAAGCGCATACCCGCGCATTGCGAGCCCGCGCCGCCAAGGTCAACCGAGCAACCGGCGACCCGACCGGCATTCACCCTGACCTGCTCTCCTCCCTTGCAAGGGAGAAGAATGGATGGGGCCTCCCTTACTCGCCTGGCGGCGGGGGAAGGCCCTCGTCCTCCATCGGCACCGGCACCGGGGTTTCGTCTTCAGGGAAACCCTCGCGCGGGCGGATCACGTCGGTGTCGATCTCCGAGCCGTCGATGAACATCTCGACGCCGTTGAGCACTTCGTCGAGCGTCATCGCATTATCCTCCGGCTCCTCCACCGGCGGGGGCGGCGGCAGCTTGAGGTCGAGCGCGCGGACCATGAAGTCGCGCCAGATGCGCGCCGGAATGCCGCTCCCCGAAAGCCCCGGATTGGGCGAATTGTCGTCGTTGCCCAGCCACACGCCGACCACCAGATCGCCCGCATAGCCGACGAACAGCGCGTCGCGGCTGTCCTGGGTCGTGCCGGACTTGCCGAACGCCGGCACCGGCAGCCGCGCGCTGCGCCCGGTGCCGCCTTCGATCACCGAAGCGAGCATCGAGCGCATGTCGTCGAGCTCGCGTGCGCCGAAGCGCGTCGCCCCGCCCAGCCGCAGCGCGAGCCAGTCGTCCGCCGCCTCCTCGTCGCTCAGCCCCTTGGGACGCACCGGATAGCTGCCGTTGGCGACCGCAGCGTAAGCGGCGGTGAGCTCGAGCAGCGACACGCCCGAAGTGCCGAGCGCGATCGAAGCCTCGTTGGCGATCGGCGTCGAGATGCCCAGGTCGCGCGCGGCGCGGATCACGCGCCCCACGCCGATCTCCGCCGTCAGCCGCGCCGCGACGACGTTGCTCGATTTGGCGAAGGCCTGGCGCAGCGTGATCTTGCCAGCGTAGCGCCCGTCGCTGTTCGCCGGTGTCCATTCGCCGATCGTCACCGGCGAATCGTCGACGATCGTATCGGGGCTCATCCCCGATCGCAGCGCCGCGAGATAGACGAACAGCTTGAAGGTCGATCCCGGCTGGCGCCTCGCCTGGGTGGCGCGGTTGAACGGGCTCTGGCGATAGTTCCTGCCGCCCACCATCGCCACCACGCGCCCGTCGGGCCGCATCGCCACCAGCGCGACTTGCGACTGGCGCAGCCCTGCCGCTGCCACTGCGCGTTCGGCAGCGCGCTGGATGCCGCTGTCGAGCGTGGTGCGCACCGTCTGCTCGGTCGAGACTCCACCCGCCCGGTCGCGCGCCTGCGGGAGCACCCAGTCGGCGAAATAGGTGCCGTTGGGCAGTTCCTTGCTCTTGGCCACCTTGAGCACCGCCGGCCGCACGCCATCGCCCTCGGCCTCGCTTAGCAACCCCGCGTCGACCATCGCCCCCACCACCAGCTTCTGCCGCTCGCGCGCACCTTTCAGGTTGCCCGTCGGTGCGAGCCGGCTCGGCGCCTGCACCAGCCCGGCGAGCAGCGTCGCCTGGCTGATCGTCAGATCCTCGGGATCGGTGCTGAAATAGTGCCGCGCAGCCGCGCGCAGCCCATAGACATTGTCGCCGAAATAGACGTTCGACAAATAGCGCGAGAGGATCTCCTCCTTCGACAGCCACGCCTCGAGCCAGAAGGCGATCAGCACCTCCCGCATCTTCCGCGTGATCGTCCGGTCCTGAGTCAGGAAGGCGTTCTTGGCGAGCTGCTGGGTGATCGTGCTCCCGCCCTGCGATCCGCCGTCCGACGTCGCATTGTGGATCATCGCGCGCAAAATGCCGCGCGGATCGACGCCCAGATGGCCGTAGAAGCGCCGGTCCTCGATCGCGACGAACGCATCGCGGACATGATCGGGCAGCTTCGCCGCGTCGACCGGGTCGGCGATCACCGCGCCGCGCCGCGCGATCGGCGTGCCGTCGGATGCGAGCAAGGTGATCGAGGGCGGCGCCGGCGGCTGGAGCGATTTGGAGAGCGGCGCAGTGAGCGCCAGCCACGCGACCGCGAGCACGAACAGTATAATCAGCGCGCCGATCCCGCGCGTCACCCAGCGCCAGTAATTCCGCGCCCGCGGCGGCGGACCTGCATCGCCGCCTGCGAGCTCGGGCTCTTCAGGTTCCTGCGGCGGAGGCGGCGGAGGCGGACTTCGCCGGAAGAAGCCGCGCGAGCGTTCGGGCTCCGCCAGATGGCCCGCGCCCCGCACTTCGATCGCCGGTTCGGGAGTCATTTCGCGCCACTGCGCAGCGACGCGCGCGTCTCCCGCGTTCAACTTGGGCGCGGGCTCGAACCCGGCCTGCCTGCGGAGGGGAAAGCGACCGTCGCTGGGGCCGGGTTCGCGGGACATCTGCTGCAACTCTAACGCGTTGAAGGGGCTCGGGGAAGCGTGCCCCCTTACACGCCGTGCCGTCGTTCGGACCCGATTAGCCCAAAGACTGTGTTAGTGCAATAATACAGATGAACTCCGAGCCTGTCCGGGATGCGCCCTGCGGCATTCCCAAACAAACCTCTCAAGCTTCCAGCTCCACGTCCCAATAGAGCCAGTCGCGCCAGGTGTCGTGGAGGTGGTTGGGCGGAAAGCGCCGGCCATGCTCCTGGAGCTGCCAGCTCGTCGGGCGGATCGGCTGGATGTGGAGCGGCATCGCGGCCTGCTTCGGGGTGCGCCCGCCCTTGCGGAGGTTGCACGGCGCGCAGGCAGTCGCGACATTCTCCCACGTGGTGCGCCCGCCTTGGGCGCGGGGAATGACATGATCGAAGGTGAGGTCGCGCGGGCTTCCGCAATATTGGCAGGCAAACTTGTCGCGGAGGAAGAGATTGAAGCGCGTGAAGGCGGGGAATTGCGAGGGTCTTACATATTGTTTGAGCGCGATCACCGAAGGAAGCTTCAGTGTCGCGCTGGGACTTCGCACTTCCCGCTCGTAATAGGAGACCACGTCCACGCGGTCGAGGAAGAGCGCCTTGATCGCGGTCTGCCACGGCCACACGCTCAGGGGATAATAGCTGAGCGGCGTGTAATCGGCGTTCAGCACCAGCGCCGGGCAGCCGTCCGGATGTCGGATCAGATCGGGATGGTACATACGCGCCCTCGCCCTCTCTTTGCTGCCCCGCCTCTCGCCGAGAAGCGTGACATGGGCATGACAGCACAGGCCGCGACTCGTGGTCAAGGGCCGGTTTCGTGAATGTGACCACCCGATTCGCGCCGAGCCCCACCGGCCGCCTCCACCTCGGCCATGCCTGGTCGGCGATTGCAGCGCATGATTTCGCGCGCGCGCACGACGGCCGTTTCCTGCTGCGCATCGAGGATATCGACGGCACCCGCAGCCGCCCCGAGCATGTCGATGCGATTTTCCGCGATCTCGAGTGGCTCGGGCTCGGATGGGACGGCGAAGTGGTGTTCCAGTCGCAGCGGCTGGCGCTCTACGAACAGGCGCTCGATCGGCTGCGTGAGCAGGGCCTGCTCTACCCCTGCTTCTGCACCCGCGCCGATATCGCCGCCAGCCTGAGCGCCCCGCACGGGCCCGAAGGGGCGGTCTACCCGGGGACCTGCCGGGGGCTCGATGCGCCCGACCTGACGAAGCCCCACAGCTGGCGTCTTGATGTGGCGAAGGCGCTCGCAAATCTCCCTCTCCCCGCCGGGGAGAGGGAAGGGGCCCGCGCCGAAGGCGTGGGAAGGGAGAGGGGCACTCCGCCCGCCACTGCCCCTCTCCCTTCCGCCGCTACGCGGCTCCCTCCCTCTCCCCGAGGGGGAGAGGGATTATACTGGCACGACGCCTTCGCCGGCCAAATCCGAGCGGACCCGCTCCCCCACGGCGACGTGATCCTCGCGCGCAAGGACGCCCCCGCCTCCTATCACCTCGCCGTCACCGTCGACGATGCCGCCCAGGGCGTCACGCACGTAATCCGCGGCATGGACCTGTTCGCCGCCACCCATGTCCACCGCCTGCTCCAGGCGCTGCTCGGCCTGCCCACCCCCGAATACCGTCACCACCCGCTGCTCCTCGGCCCCGACGGGCAGCGCCTCGCCAAGCGCCACGGCGCCCCCACGATCGAAGCGCTGCGGCGCGCCGGCGAAGACGGCCCGGCCCTTGCCGAAGCGCTGCGCGCCGGCCGGCTCCCGGTTGGCTTCGCCGCGGCAAAGGAGTAGGCGTCCCCCCATGAACCTCTTCCTCGTCCTGCTCCTCGTGGCCGCGATGATCGCCACGGTCGTCGCGCTGGTCCGCGGCGTGGTGATCTTCCTGCGCACCACAGAGGCCGATCTGAAGGGCGAGGGCCCCAGCACCCCCAGCCTGCGCTCGAACAAGATGATGCAGCAGCGCATCTTGTGGCAGGCAGTAGCGATCGGCATCATCATGGTGATGCTCCTCTTCGCCTCGGCGAAGGGATGAGGCTTCCGGCCCTCCCCCGTCTGTCTCCCCTCCCTGCAAGCAGGGAGGGGAGACAGACATGGTAAAGCTCAACAAGATCTACACTCGCACCGGCGACGACGGCACCACCGGCCTCGTCGACGGCTCGCGCGTCTCCAAGGCCGACGCATTGATGGCCGCGATCGGCGATGTCGACGAGGCGAACAGCGCGATCGGCGTCGCCCGCGCGGCACTCGGCGACGGCCCGCTCGAGCCGATCCTGGCGCGCATCCAGAACGATCTGTTCGATCTCGGCGCCGATCTGGCGACACCGACAGGAATCGAAGGCGCGCTTCGCATCGTTCCCGATCAGATCGCCTGGCTGGAAGCGCAGATCGACTCGCTCAATGCCGGCCTCGCCCCGCTCACCAGCTTCATCCTTCCCGCAGGCGAGTCCGGCACTGCCGCGCTCCACCTCGCCCGCGCCGTCACGCGCCGCGCCGAGCGTGCCGCAGTCGCCGCACAGGCCGACGCGCTGCCGCTTGCCTATCTCAACCGGCTGTCCGATCTCCTCTTCGTCGCCGCACGCGCCGCCAGTCGGGACGGCCCCGGCGAAGTGCTGTGGGTGCCCGGGGCATCGCGCTGAATTGATCGGCTCCGGTTGACGCGCACGACTTGCGCGGCTAGGAGAACATAATGCGAACGAAAACGGGTTCCCGTCCGGCTCCGTCCGCGCTTGCGTCGCAGCTCGCGCGCACGCGCGCGCTCAGTGAGGCGCTCGTCCGTCCGCTTTCGGATGCCGATGCGACGATCCAGTCGATGGACGATGCGTCACCCGCCAAATGGCACCTGGCGCACACGACATGGTTCTTCGAAACCTTCGTGCTGCGCGATCATGTTCCCGGCTACCGGCTGTTCGACGATCGCTGGCCGTTCCTGTTCAACAGCTATTACGAAGCCGAGGGGCAGCGCCACGCGCGTCCGCGCCGCGGCATGCTGTCGCGGCCGGGCCTCGACGAAATTCTCGCCTATCGCGCGCATGTGACCGCCGCACTGATCGACGCGCTGCCCGATCTTCCCGATGCGGCGCAGGCGCTGGTGGTGCTCGGCTGCAACCACGAGCAGCAGCATCAGGAATTGCTGCTCACCGACATCCTCCATCATTTCTCGGTCAATCCGCTCGAGCCCGCGATGTGGCCGGGTGCCCCCAAGGTGCCGGTCGCGATGCCCGGCCCGATCGGCTGGATCGAGGGTGCGGCGGGGGTGGTCGAGATCGGCCATCAGCTTGAGTCAACCGCAGTCGAAGAACTGCGAATCGAGTCAAGCAAGTCAACCAGTCGCTCAACCGATCGGTTGAACTTCGCCTTTGATTGCGAAGGCCCGCGCCACCAGGCGCTGCTCGCGCGCCACGCGATCGCCGATCGTACCGTCACGAACGGCGAGTGGGCGACCTTCATCACGAACGGCGGTTATCGCGATCCCCGGCTGTGGCTGGCGGACGGCTGGGCATGGGTGCAGGCCGAGGGGATCGAAGCCCCGCTCTACTGGCGGCAGGAGGACGGCGTCTGGACGCGTTTCGGGCTCGACGGCCGCCGCCCGATCGATCCCGCTGCTCCGGTCACCCATGTCAGCTTCTACGAGGCCGACGCCTATGCCAGCTGGGCCGGCGCGCGGCTCCCCACCGAGTTCGAATGGGAAGCCGCGGCCGCGGGACACGATCCCCATTCGGGCAACCAGCTCGACGCGGCAGGCCCGGTCGAGCCGCGGCCCGCGTCTTCGGGTCCGGCCTTCTTCGGCGATGTCTGGGAATGGACCGGCAGCGCCTATCGCCCCTATCCGGGCTTCCGCGCTGCCGAGGGCGCGGTCGGCGAATACAACGGCAAGTTCATGAGCGGCCAGTTCGTGCTGCGCGGCGGCAGCTGCGCGACTCCACGCGGCCATCTGCGCGCGAGCTACCGCAACTTCTTCTATCCGCACCAGCGCTGGCAGTTCACCGGCGTACGCCTGGCAAAGGATCTGTGATGTCCATTTATCGTCATTCCCGCGAAAGCGGGGGCCCATCTCCCGCCGCCTCAGCAAGCGGACCCGTTCGGAGATGGTTTCCCGCTTTCGCGGGAATGACGTTTGAAGGTGCCGGGCGATGCTGAAGCAGGAAGCCGAGGATGGCCAGTCGGGAATTGCCGACCCCAATTTCCGCGCCGACGTTCTGAATGGCCTCGCCGCACATCCGCGCGCGATCCCGGCGCGCTGGTTCTACGATCGCCGCGGCTCGGAGCTGTTCGAAGCGATCACCCGGCTTCCCGAATATTACCCGACCCGCACCGAGACCGCGCTGCTGATGCAGATCGGCCCACAGCTCGGCGCGCTCGCCGCGCCCGATGCCGCGGTGGTCGAGTTCGGCTCGGGTTCGTCGGCCAAGACCCCCATCCTGCTGCGCGCGATCGATCCCGCCGCTTATGTGCCGATCGACATCTCGGGTGCTTTCCTCCGTCACTCGGCGCGCGAATTGTCGCGCGGGTTTCCCAGACTCCCGGTGTACCCCGTCGAGGCCGATTTCCTTCGACCGGTGCCGCTTCCGCCCGAGGTCGCCGGACTGCCCAAGCTCGGCTTCTTCCCCGGCTCGACGATCGGCAACATGCAGGCCTTCCATGCAGTCGATCTGCTCCGCGCGATGCGCGAATGGCTCGGCGAAGGCGCGCGGCTGCTGATCGGGATGGACCGGATCAAGTCACCCGACATATTGATCCCGGCCTATGACGACGCCCAGGGCGTCACCGCCGCGTTCAACCTGAACCTGCTCGAACGGATCAACCGCGAGCTCGGCGGGACAATCCCTGTCGACGCCTTCCGCCACCGCGCGATCTGGAATGCCGATGCTGCCCGAATCGAAATGCACCTGGAGGCGACGCGCGGCGTGGATTTCGAGGTCGACGGCCGCGCCTTCTCGATGACCGCGGGCGAGACGATCCACACCGAGAACAGCCATAAATACGGCCCCAACAGCGGCCGGATGCTGCTCAGCGCCGGCGGCTGGACTCCAATCGAGGAATGGACCGACCCGCAGGGCTGGTTCGCGCTGACACTATGCGAAGCGCAGCCGATCCGCACCGCCCCCTGAGCCCCTATCCGATCGCCGGGCGAGGCGATAGGAGAGCGGCGACGACGGGAGAGACGGCATGAAGACAATCGGCGTGATCGGTGCAGGGCAGATGGGCGCGGGGATCGCACAGGTCTCGGCGCAGGCCGGCTATGCCGTGCTGCTCTCCGACATGGATCTCGTCCGCGCCGAAGCGGGCAAGGCCGGGATCGCCAGGCAGCTCGCCCGCGCGGTCGAGAAGGAGAAGGTCACCGCGGCCGATGCCGAGGCGGCGCTGGCCCGGCTCCAGCCCGTGTCAGACGTGTCGTCGATGGCGCCCTGCGATCTGGTGATCGAAGCCGCGACCGAGCGGGAGGCGATCAAGCGCCAGATCTTCGAGAATGTCGGCAAGGTGCTCGGGCCCGAGGCGATCCTCGCCAGCAACACTTCGTCGATCCCGATCACGCGCCTCGCCCAGGCAGCGCCCGATGCGAGCCGCTTCATGGGCGTCCATTTCTTCAATCCGGTGCCGGTGATGGGCCTCATCGAGCTGATCCGCGGCCTCGCCACGTCGGACGCCACCGTCGCCGCCGTCGAGGCGTTCGGCCAGTCGCTCGGCAAGCGCATCGTGCACGCCAACGACGCGCCCGGCTTCATCGTCAACCGTGTGCTCATGCCGATGCTCAACGAAGCCTGCTTCGCGCTCGGCGAGGGCGTCGCGACGATTTCGGACATCGACGCCGCCTGCCAGCTCGGGCTCAACCATCCGATGGGCCCGTTCACGCTCGCCGATTTCATCGGGCTCGACACCTGCCTCGAAATCACGCGCGTGCTGTTCGAAGGCACCGGCGATCCCAAGTTCCGCCCCGCGCCGCTGCTCGTGAAATATGTCGAGGCCGGCTGGTACGGCCGCAAGACCAAGCGCGGCTTCTACGACTATTCCGGGACCGAGCCCGTGCCGACGCGCTGAGAAGGCTCGGCCAGCACGATCAGCGACAGCCCCGGCGGCAGCGGCACCCGCCCCACCAGGTGCCGCTCGAGCTCGAAGATCTTCTCGAACGCCGTGTTGAGCGGCTTGGCCGGCGGCGAATCATCGCTGTCGTCCTTGCCCATCAGCTTGCCGGCGAAGCGCGCCGCCACCGCGACCGGGAACAGCAGCGAATTGAAATAGCCGAGCTTCCGCCACTCCAGCCCCGCCGCACGCAGCGCCGCGGCGAGCGTCGCCTTGGAATAGCGCCGCTTGTGATGGTTCACCACGTCGTGCGCGCTCCACATCCACTGGTGCGCGGGCACGGTGATCAGGATCTTGCCGCCAGGCTTCAAAGCCTTGGCGATCGCCTTCAAGGCACCGACGTCGTCCTCGACATGCTCGACCACATCGAGCACCGCGACGAGATCGTAGCTGCCGGCCTCGACTCCGACGAGCTCGGGAAGCGGCGAGGTGCCCACCGGCTTGCCCAGCCGCTCGCTCGCCTTGGCGCGCGCAGTCTCGTCGATCTCGATCGCGTCGACTTGGCCGAACTGCGCGAGCATCGGCAGATTGTGCCCGGTGCCGCAGCCGATCTCGAGGATGCGGGCATGCGCCGGCAGCGCGCCGAAGCGCATCAGATAGTCCGAAAGGATCTCGCGCCGGGCGCGGTACCACCAATGGGTGGTGTCGTGCGCAGCCATGCGCTCGTAGACGACGCGGTCCATTATTTGAAAACCCAGACACGGTTGAGCGCGAAGGTGGCGAGCGGCGTCACGAACAGGATCGGGATCAGCGGCCACCACCAATCGCCGTCGAGCATCGAATCCTCGGTGAGCACCCACACGAAAAGGCTGTTGAGCCCCAGGCTCACCAGGCTGACCACGAAGAAACGGCTGCCCGTCCTGGCGACATTGCCGCGTTCGCCGTGCCCGCGGAAGCTCCAGCGGCTGTGGAGGAAATAGCCGGTCACCATCGCGAAGAAATAGCCGGCGAGATTGGCGAGCGAAGGCGAGACGATCTCGTACTTGGCGAGCGGCGAATAGACGATGGCATAGACAGCGGTCGCGATCCCGCCGCTGATGCCGAAGCGCACCAGCTGGCCGATCAGCCCGTCCGTCACCATCGATTCCATTCGTTGCAGGAACGCCGTCACTGTAGCTTGCCCTCGCGCAAGGGGTCGCCCTAATGCGGAGCGCGAAGCGAGGGAAGCGATTTTGAAGCTCAAGCCGATCCGCGGTTTCCGCCTGGACCAGGAACTCGACCGGCATTGGCTGGCATGGATGCTGGTCTGCTGGGCGGCGATCGTCGCCTGGTATCTGGTTCAGCGCCAGGGCAACATCTATTGGCTCGTCCTCGGCGACACCGACGACAATATGCGGCTGATGCAGGTCCGCGCGCTGCTCGCCGGGCAGGGCTGGTACGATCTGCGCCAGTATCGCCTCGATCCGGCGCTCGGCGGGTTCGACATCCACTGGTCGCGCATCCCCGATCTGCCGATCGCCGGCCTGATCCTGCTGCTCAAGCCCTTCATCGGCACCGCGGCGGCGGAGAAATGGGCGTGCGGCATCGCCCCGCTGCTGCCCCTCACCCTTGCGATGACGGGCCTTACGCTCACCGTCCGCCGCCTCGTCGCGCCTTTTGCCTGGCCGCTCGCGATTCTGGTGCTCCTCGGCTGTGCCTCCACGCTCGGCATGTTCACCCCGATGCGCATCGACCACCACAACTGGCAACTCGCCTGCCTGGCGATGACCGTCGCCGGCCTCGCGGATCCAAAGCGCGCGCGGGGCGGCGCCACGGTGGGGGTTTCGAGCGCCGTCTCGCTCACCATCGGGCTCGAGATGCTGCCCTATTGCGCGATGGCAGGCGCGATCATAGCGCTGCGCTGGGTATGGGATGCGGGAGACGCGCGGCGGATGCGGGCCTATGGCCTCACGCTCGGCGGCGGGTCCGCGCTCGGCTTCGCGCTGTTCGCATCGAACGCCAACCAGGTCGCGCGGTGCGACGCGCTCACGCCGGTATGGCTCTCGGTGACGGTGGCCGCCGGCGCCCTGCTCTTCGGCCTTTCGCTTCTCGGCCCACGGCAGCGCTGGGCCAGGCTGTTGCTCGCCGGGCTTGCCGGCAGCGCGATCGTCGCCGGCTTCGTGCTGCTCTTCCCGCAATGCCTCGGCCGCCCCGAGCAGGTGTCGGACGAGCTCGCGCGTACCTGGCTCAACAACGTCCGCGAGGCGCGGCCGATCTACCGCCATCCGCTCAAGACCGGAATCCCGCTGGCGGTGCTCCCCGCGATCGGCTTAGTCGGCGCGATCATCGCTGCCTGGCGTGCGCGGCGGAGCCCCCAGGCGGTCGCCTGGGCAGCGATCGCGCTGTTCACTGCCTTCGCCGGCGCGATGCTGTTCTGGCAGGTGCGCGCCGGGCCCGCTGCGCAGATGCTGAGCGTGCCCGGTGCAGTGGCGCTGCTGTGGCTGGTGGTGCCGTGGTTTCTTTCGCGCCGCTCGCCGCTGGTCCGCGTGGTCGGGGCGGTCGTGGCCTTCCTGATCCTCTCGGGGCTCTTCGCCGGCTTTCTGATCCGCTATCTTCCCGGAGACAAGCCGGGGAGCTCAGGCCCCAACCATGTCGCGCAGGCCAATGCCGCCTGCGCGCGCATGAGTTCGCTGCTCCCGCTCAACGCCGTGCCGCGCGCGACGCTGTTCACGCATGTCGACATGGGGCCACGGCTGATAGCGATCACCCACCACGATGGCGTCGCGGGCCCCTATCACCGCAACGGCGCGGCCATCCTCGACGTGCACCACGCCTTCACCGGACCGGCGAGCGGCTTCCGCACGATCGCTGCGCGGCACGGCGCATCCTATCTGCTGATCTGCCCCAATATGGCCGAGACGACGGTCTATCGCGCGCGCAGCGCCAGGGGCTTCTATGCCCAGCTTCACCGCGGGCAGGTGCCGAAATGGCTGGAGCCGGTCGAACTGCCCAGGAACTCGCCGTTCCGGCTGTGGCGGATCCGCTACGATCTGCCCGACGCGCCGGTCAGTGCCCGCCCAGCGCCTGCCCGGCCACCAGTGAAGCCCTGATCCCGTCGATCACGAACTGCACGGCGAGGGCGCCGAGCAGCACGCCCAGCAGGCGCGATACCACCGCCTCGATCTTTGCCCCCACCAGCCGCATCAGCGGCCCCGCGGCGAGCAGCGCGGCGAGCGTGAGCAGCAGGATCGCGAACATCGCCGCGAGTACCACCAGCGTGCGCTCGGCGCCATGGCTCTGCGACATCAGCAGCATCACCGATGCGATCGAGCCCGGTCCGGCGATCATCGGCATCGCCATCGGGAAGATCGAGATATCGGTGACTTCATCGGCCTTGATCTTCTCCGCCCGGTCCTCCCGCCGCTCGGTGCGCTTCTCGAACACCATCTCGAGCGCGATCAGGAACAACATGATCCCGCCTGCGATGCGGAAGGCGTTGAGGCTGATCCCGAGCGCGCCGAGCAGCGCTTCGCCGAACAGCGCGAATCCGAGCAGGATCACCGCAGCGACCACCACCGCGCGCACCGCCATCGCGCGACGATGGACCGCACTCGCGCCGCTGGTCAGCCCCGCGAAGATCGGCGCGCAGCCAGGGGGATCGATCACCACGAAGAAAGTGACGAACGCGGAAATGAAGAGCTCGATCATCTGGACGCCGCGGGAAGACGTGGTCCGTTGATGACGTCAAAGCCGGGATCGACGATCGCAGCGCCCACCACCGCCGGGGTCACAGCGCGTCTTCGTCCAGTGCCACGACTTCGCGCCGATGCGCCGCCACCAGCGTATTGCGGAGCAGGCAGGCGATCGTCATCGGGCCGACCCCGCCGGGCACAGGGGTGACCGCCCCCGCGACCGACGCAGCACTATCGAAATCTACGTCGCCGACGAGACCATCCTCGGTGCGATTGATGCCCACGTCGATCACGGTCGCGCCGGGCTTGAGCCATTCACCCTTCACAAATCCCGGCCGTCCCACTGCCGCCACGACGATGTCGGCGTGGAGCAGATAGTGCGGCAGATTGCGTGTGCGCGAATGCGCGACAGTGACGGTGCAGTTCCTGGCGGTGAGCAGCGCAGCCATCGGCTTGCCGACGATGTTCGAGCGGCCGATCACCACGGCATCGAGCCCCGAAATATCACCCAGCCGGTCCTCGATCAGCATCAGGCAGCCCAGCGGGGTGCAAGGGACGAACCCCGACAATCCCGTTGCGAGCCGGCCGGCATTCACCGGGTGGAACCCATCGACATCCTTGTCCGGATCGATCCGAAGCAGCACTTCCTGCGCGTCGAGATGCGCGGGAAGCGGGAGCTGGACGAGAATGCCGTCAACCGCCGGATCGGCATTCAGCTGGTCCACCAGCCCAATCAGCGTCGCCTGATCGACATCGGCGGGCAGGCTGTGCTCGAAGCTCTCCATCCCGGCTTCGCGGGTCGCCTTGCCCTTGCTGCGGACATAGACCGCCGATGCGGGGTCCTCACCCACCAGCACCACCGCCAACCCGGGCGCACGCCCGGCCGCCGCGTGAAACGCGGGGACGCGCTCCGCCACTCGGGCCCTCAGCCCCGCCGCAAATAGTTTGCCGTCGATCAGTGCCGCACTCATGGCGCATTTCCATAGAGGCTGGCGGCGATCTCTGCCAGCGCCCTCGTTTCGCCCGTGATCCGCAGCCGCTTGATCCGCGCGGTCTCGCCCGCGATCAGCGTCACTGCCCGCTTCGCGACCCCGAACTGCTTCGCGACCAGTGCCAGCAACGCGTCGTTGGCCGCGCCTTCGACCGGCGGCGCAGTAAGCCGCGCGGCGAAATGTTCGGCGGTGCCGGGGAGCAGCGCTTCGCGCGACACGCGCGGCGTCACGCGCACCGCTATCTCGATCCCGTCGCTGCGCGCTGCCCAGGCGGCGCCGGATCGGCTCAGATCGAGCCGCCCATGGCAGCACGATAAAGCGCGGGCATCACCGCCTGCTGGATGATCAGCAGGATCACCAACACCACCATCGGCGAAAGGTCGAGCCCGCCGAAATCGGGCAGGATGCGCCGGATCGGCCGGTAGAGCGGCTCGGTGAGCGTCCGGAGCGCGCGCCAGATCGAACCGACGAACTCGTTGTAGGTGTTGATCACGTTGAACGCGATCAGCCAGGACAGGATCGCCTGGACGATGATGATCCACCAGAGCACGTTGAGCAGGATCTGGAGGATGTCGAGGATCAGGATCAAACCCGGTTCTCCGCTGAAGGGAATTTACGACTAGATAGCGTTGCAGTCAGGCATGGACCAGTGTGCCGGCCCCGCGCCGCGTGAAGATTTCGAGCAGCATCGCGTGCGGCACGCGTCCGTCGAGGATCACCGCCGCGTCCACGCCGGCCTGGACCGCCGCCACGCAGGTCTCGACCTTGGGGATCATCCCGCCCGAGATCGTGCCATCGGCCTGAAGCTCGGAAATGCGCGCGGGATCGAGATCGGTGAGCAGCTCGCCCGACTTGTCGAGCACCCCTGCGACATCGGTGAGCAGAAAGAAGCGCTTGGCGCCGCACGCCCCCGCGATCGCTCCCGCCATCGTATCCGCATTGATGTTGTAGGTGTGGCCGTCGGCGCCGAGCGCGATCGGCGCGACCACCGGAATGAAGCCCTGCGCGGACAAAGTCCTGAGCAGAGAGGGATCGACCGCGACCGGCTCGCCGACGAAGCCCAGGTCGACGTGGCGCTCGATGCCCTGGAGCGGGTCGGGCTCGCGGCCGTTCACCTTCTCGGCGGTCACCAGCCCCGAGTCCTTGCCCGAGATGCCCACGGCCTTGCCGCCCGCCTGGCCGATCCAGCCGACGATCTCCTTGTTGATCGAGCCCGCCAGGACCATTTCCGCGATCCGCGCGGTCTCCGCGTCGGTGACGCGCAGCCCGCCGACGAACTTGGATTCGACGCCCAGCCGCTTGAGCATCGCCCCGATCTGCGGACCGCCGCCGTGGACGACGATCGGGTTGATGCCCACTGCCTGGAGCAGCACCATGTCCTCGGCGAAGTCGCGCGCGAGCTCGGGATCGCCCATTGCGTGCCCGCCATACTTCACGACGAAGGTCGCGCCGGCATAGCGCTGCAGATAGGGCAGCGCCTCGACGAGCGTTTCGGCCTTGGCGAGCATCGCCGGATCGGGTGCGTTGTCGGTCATGCGCGCGCCTTTAGGGCAAAGTTTCGCCCAGTGCGAGCCCGGCACCTGGAGCGCCAACGTCCTAGAGCGGCCGCCGTCCGTCCAGCGTGCGGCCGAGCGCCACGAACAGATAGATGAGCACGGGCACCAGCACGGCGCTGAGCACCACCTTGGCGAGCATCTGCCCGACCAGCAGCGACCCGATCGGGAAATCGCCCGCAAAGGCCAGCGTGACGAAGATCAGCGTGTCCACGATCTGGCTCAGCACCCCCGCCACTCCGGCCCGCAGCCACAGCAGCTTGCCCTGGCCCGATTTCATTGCGCTGAAGATGGTCACGTTGAGCGTCTGCGAAACACCGTATGCGACGATCCCGGCGCCCCAGATCCTCCACGTGGTCCCCAGCACGAGCTGGATCGAATCGCGGTATTGCGGCTGCATCTCGGGCGAGGCCGGAAGCGACCAGACGAGATACGACAGCACCATCGAGACGATGAGCGGGACGAAGCCGAACTGCACCAGCCGATTGGCGGTGGGGCGTCCATGGAGCTCGGCGACCGCGCTCGACACCGCCACCAGCAGCAGGAAGGCGAAGATCCCCGCTTCCACTGCAAGCGGCCCCACGCCTGCCCAGGTGCCGATCGCCGAGACCGGCCCCAGCGACACCTGCTTGTTGCCGAGCACGCCGGCGATGCAGACCATGCCGCCGTAGAAGATCGAGAGGAAGAAGAGCGAGCGCGTGATCTGGGGGCGGATTTCCATCGGCGGACGCTAGCGGGAAACTTGGGGTCGAGAAAGGGGCCGCGCCTCCGTACGAAACCCGCGCTGGCGCGGCGCAGTGCAGCGTGTATGGTCCCGCTTTCGCCGGCTGAAGATCCGGCACTGGGGCGCGACTGAAATCCGGATGACTCACTTTCCGATCGGCATTTTCGGCATCTTGGCGATTCTCGGCATCGCCTTCCTGCTTTCCAGCAACAAGCGCGCGATCCGGCTGCGCGTGGTCGGTGCGGCCTTTGCGCTCCAGGCCGGAATCGCGCTGCTCGTGCTGCGCACCGGCTGGGGCCAGGCGGCGCTCCATGGCATGTCCAACGGCGTCTCCGCTTTGCTCGGCTATGCCGGCGCCGGCACCAGCTTCCTGTTCGGCCCACTGGCCAAGCCCGAGCTCGGCGGCCAGAGCTTCGCCATCGCCGCGCTGCCGGTGATCATCTTCTTCGCGGCGCTGGTTTCGATCCTCTACCACCTCGGGGTGATGCAGTTCGTTATCCGCTGGATCGGCGGCGGCATCGAGAAGGTGGTGGGCACGACCAAGGTCGAATCGCTGTGCGCGGCCGCGAATATCTTCGTCGGCCAGAGCGAATCGCCGCTCGTCATCCGCCCCTATCTCGCGCGTCTCACGCCTTCGCAGCTCTTCGCGGTGATGAGCGTGGGCATGGCCGGCGTCGCGGGCACGATCCTGGCGGCCTATGCCAGCCTGCTCGGCCCGGCCTCGCTCCCTTATCTGCTCGCCGCCTCGTTCATGGCCGCTCCGGGCGGGCTTCTGATGGCCAAGATCATCATGCCCGATGAGCTTGCACTCGCGGACGGCGCACTCCCGCTCGGCGACGATGCCGAGGAGGAAGCCATCAAGGTCGCCGAGCATGACCTGGAGGAAGAGCGCGCAGCCAATCTGATCATGGCCGCGGCTACCGGAGCCTCGACCGGCGTCAAGATCGCCGTCGCGGTCGGCGCGATGGTGCTTGCCTTCGTGGCGCTGGTCGCACTCGCCAACGGCCTGCTGGGCGGGTTGGGAAACTGGGTCGTCTATGCCAGCGGGAACGCCGCCTGGGCCCAGCCGTTCGCGGACCTCAGCTTCCAGAAGATCATCGGCACGCTCTTCGCGCCGGTGATGTACCTGCTCGGCATATCGTGGCACGACGCAGTGGCGGCCGGCGGGCTGTTCGGCACCAAGATGGTGCTCAACGAGTTCGTGGCGTTCATCGAGCTGGGGCAGATGACCGACCTTGCGCCGCGCACCGTTGCCATCATCACCTTCGCGCTGTGCGGCTTCGCCAATTTCAGCTCGATCGCGATCCAGATGGCGGCGACGGGAAGCCTCGCCCCCAACCAGCGGCCGATGATCGCCAAGCTGGGCATCCGCGCGCTGATCGCGGGCAGCCTCGCCAATCTGATGAGCGCCGCGCTCGCCGGGCTGCTGCTGCCCTGAGAAGCCGAGCCATAGCTCCAACGGGAAAGGAAGGAATTCCCGCCGAAGCTATCCGTTCAGTCTTCCACCGGTTCGTGCCGGATCGTCTGTGGTGAGACGCTGACTTCGCCCGAATCCTCGAAGCGATAGCCGAGCGACGCATGCCCCTTCACCGGCCCCGCCACATCGGCGACGATGTAGAGCGGGCGCCGCTTCGATTCGACGTAGAGCCGGCCGAGATACTCGCCGATCAGCCCAAGCACGAACATCTGCACCGCGCCGAGCACCACCACCACCAGCATCAACGAGGTCCAGCCGGGGATCGCGCGCCCAAACAGCCAGCCGACGAGGATGTAGAGCACGAGCAGCGCCGAAGCGCCGGTGAGCAGCAGCCCGACATGGCTCG
This sequence comes from Sphingomonas radicis, assembly GCF_051400635.1. NCBI lineage: Bacteria > Pseudomonadati > Pseudomonadota > Alphaproteobacteria > Sphingomonadales > Sphingomonadaceae > Sphingomonas > Sphingomonas radicis. The sequence continues at coordinate 742,189 of NZ_JBLFFG010000001.1, read as the reverse complement.
CGAAGCGCAGCGGCGCAGTCGAGAAGCCGGTGATCGCGTCCAGCGCGAAGCGGATCATCTTGGCGAGCGGGTATTTGCTCTCGCCGGCGTGGCGCTCGTGCCGGTCGTAGACGAAGGGCACCTGCTTGAACCCCACCCACGCCACCATGCCGCGGATGAATCGCGCCTGCTCGGGCAGCGACAGGAAAGCGTCGAGCGCGCGCCGCGTCATCAGCCGGAAATCCCCGGTGTCGAGCGGGATCGGCGTATCGGTGATCCGATCGAGCATGCGATAGAAGAAGGCGGCGGTGATCTTCTTGAAGATCGTCTCGCCGTCGCGCTTGCGCCGCACCGCATAGACTACGTCCGCCCCCTGCGAGCGCATCGCCGCGCGCATGTCGGTCAGCAGTTCGGGCGGGTCCTGCAGGTCCGCGTCGATGATCAGGATTTCCTCGCCCGCGCACAGGTCGAGCCCCGCCGTGAGCGCAAGCTGGTGGCCGTGGTTACGCGACAGGTTGATCGCGATCAGATGCGGATCGCTCGCCGAGAGCTGCTGCATCACCTTCCAGCTCGCGTCGCGCGAACCGTCGTTGATCAGCACGATCTCGTAATCTTCCCCCACCGCCGCCTTCGCGGCAGCCGAGACGCGCGCATGGAGCAAGTCCAGGCACGCCTCTTCATTGTAGCAGGGGATGACGATCGAGAGCTTAGGCCGCTTCATAGGGCGGGCTGTCTAGAGTAGTTTTGAAACCGCTTGTATCCAGAAAATCCCGTCCGCCCTGAGCTTGTCGAAGGGCACCGTACCTCTGGTTCCGCACTGCGCGCCTTCGACAGGCTCAGGGCGAACGGAAAGCGAGTGAAACCTAGACGGCTTCGGAGGGCTGAGTGGTCCAGCCGAGCCGCGGGATGGTGATCGAGCGTTTGCCGGCAAGATCGACACGCGTCACGAACAGCTCGCGGCTCTCGATATAGCTCAGCAGCCGGCGAACGCGGCCGAGCGAGCTGGTGCCATAAGTGGCGGCGATTTCGGCGTCGCTGGGACAGGGTTCGCCTTCGCGCGCGGCGCGGGCGATCAACAGGAACGGGCCCAGCATATCGTCGGGAAGCGCGCGCGCTGCCTCCAGCGCCTGCGACCATTCCGCATCGGGATCGCCGTGAATGCCGGCGCGCGCTGCCGAGAGCCGCCGGACGAAGCCCGAAAGATCAAGCGGCGGTCGCGCCAACCCCACCATCCGGCACCGCACCAGGAAATCCTGATAGAGCACCGAAGGCGAGCGATAGGTCGATTCAGAATCCTCGACGATGTCGCGCAGGACGTCGGCAATCCGCGCTGCCGCTTCCTCAGGCTCGATTTCAGGCGCCGCCTCGGCGGGCTCCGGCACCGAGCGCGCGAGCGCTTCGATCAGCCGTTCGGAAGCGGTCTGGGTGGGTACCGGCGCTGCAGGCGGCGCCGGCGGAGTCCAGCTCGGCTCGGCGGGCGCGAGCAGCAGGCCCTTGAGATCCTCGGTCGGAGCCTCGGGGAGCGGCGTCAGCTTCGGGCTCGAGCTGCGCGCGCTGGTCTCGACTGCGCCGATCTGCACCGCGATCGGCCGCCGCGAGACTGCGGGGCCGAGCGCGAGGAAATGTCCGCGTTGCAAGTCGCGGATCGATTCCGCCTGGCGCCGCTCCATTCCCAGCAGATCGGCAGCGCGCGCCATGTCGATATCGAGGAAGGTCCGCCCCATCAGGAAGTTCGACGCTTCGGCCGCGACATTCTTTGCCAGCTTGGCGAGCCGCTGGGTGGCGATCACTCCCGCGAGCCCGCGCTTGCGCCCGCGGCACATCAGGTTGGTCATCGCCGAGAGCGACGCGCGCCGCACGTCCTCGGCCACTTCGCCGCCGCCCGCCGGCGCGAACAGCTGCGCCTCGTCGACCACGACGAGCGCCGGATACCAATGGTCGCGCGGCGCATCGAACAGGCCGTTGAGGAACGCCGCGGCGCATTTCATCTGCCCCTCGGCCTCGAGCCCTTCGAGACTCAGTACCACCGAGGCGCGGTGCTCACGGATGCGCGAGGCGAAGCGCGCCACGTCGCGCTCGCTATGCTCGGACGCCTCGATCGCGAGATGGCCGTAGCGGTCGCTCAGCGTCACGAAGTCGCCCTCGGGATCGATCACCACCTGCTGGACATGGCCCGCCGCCTGTTCGAGCAGCCGGCGCAGCAGGTGCGACTTTCCCGACCCCGAATTGCCCTGGACGAGCAGACGGGTGGCGAGCAACTCCTCGAGATCCATCGACACGGCTGCCCCGCCCGTGTCTTTCCCCATTTCAACCCGGACCGTCATTCGCCTCCGCTTTGGCGGATCGAGGGGCTTTGCCGCAAGGCTGTCGTGCGGCGATTGGCCGCAAGCCTGTGGATGAGCTTGCCGCGGCGCCCCCGGAAGGGGATAGGGGCGCGGTGACCGATCCGCTCGACATCCTCCACAAGACATTCGGATTCGCCGATTTCCGCGGCGTGCAGCGCCAGGTGGTCGATCGCGTGATGGCCGGAGCGAACACCCTCGCGGTGATGCCCACCGGCGCGGGCAAGTCTCTCTGCTATCAGGTGCCGGCCCAGGCGCTCGACGGCACCTGCGTCGTCGTCTCGCCGCTGATTGCGCTGATGCACGATCAGCTCCGCGCCGCTGAAGCGGTCGGCATCCGCGCCGCAACGCTCACCAGCGTCGACGAGAATCGCGAGGAGACGATCGCCCGCTTCCGCTCCGGTGCGCTCGACTTGCTCTACGTCGCCCCCGAGCGCGCCTCGAACGACAGCTTCCGCCGGCTGCTCGAAAGCACGCCGCTGGCGCTGTTCGCGATCGACGAAGCGCATTGCGTCTCCGAATGGGGCCATGATTTCCGCCCCGACTATCGTCTGCTGCGCCCGCTGCTCGATCATTTTTCGCATGTGCCGCGGCTCGCGCTCACCGCGACGGCCGACGCGCACACCCGCGCCGATATCCTCGAGCAGCTCGGCATCCCGCAGGACGGGCTGATCGTCGCGGGGTTCGACCGGCCCAATATCCGCTACGCGATCAGCCCGCGCGAGAACACCACGCGCCAGATCCTCGATCTGGTCTCCGAGCAGCCGGGCCCCGGCATCGTCTATGCCCAGACCCGCGCCGCGGTGGAGAAGCTCGCCGAGCGGCTCGCCGCCGAGACCGGCCGGCCGGTGCTGCCCTATCACGCCGGCCTCGATCCCGCGGTGCGCCGCCGCAACCAGGCGGCGTTCGTCGCGTCCGAAGAGATGGTGATGGTCGCTACCGTCGCCTTCGGCATGGGGATCGACAAGCCCGACGTCCGCTTCGTCGCCCATGCTGGCCTGCCGAAGTCGATCGAGGCCTACTATCAGGAGACCGGGCGCGCCGGGCGTGACGGCGACCCTTCCGTCGCGCACCTCTTCTGGGGCGCCGACGATTTCGCGCGCGCCCGCCAGCGGATCGGCGAAGTCGAGCCGCACCGCCAGGCAGGCGAGCGCACCCGCCTGACTGCGCTCGGCGCGCTCGTCGAAACGGCCGGATGCCGCCGCCGAATCCTGCTTCGCCACTTCGGCGAGGATGCGCCCGAGACCTGCGGCAATTGCGACAATTGCCTCACGCCGCCCGCCGCGATCGACGCGAGCGTCACGGCGCAGAAGTTCCTGTCCGCGGTGTTCCGCACCGGCATGACGTTCGGTGTCGGCTATATCGAATCGATCCTGCTGGGCCAGTCGAGCGAGCGCAGCCTGATGAACGGGCACGAGAAACTATCGGTTTTCGGGATCGTCAATGGCGAGGAGGCGGCGCTGCTCAAGCCGGTCGCGCGTGCGCTGCTGCTGCGCGACGCGCTGCGAGCAAATCCGCACGGCGGGCTCGAGTTCGGACCCGAAGCGCGCCCGATCCTCAAGGGCGAGGCCGCGCTCAAGCTGGTGCTTCCGCCCAAGCGCGAGCGCCGTGCACGCCGCGGTCGCGCGGGCGGCGAGAATCCGGTGGGCAATCCGCTGTTCGAGGCATTGCGCGCAAAGCGGCGCGAAATCGCGCAGGAGACTGGCCTCCCGCCCTATGTGATCTTCCATGATTCGGTGCTGCGCGACATGGCGCTCGGCCGCCCGGCCTCGCTTGCCGAACTAGGGCGGATCTCGGGCGTCGGCGCGCGCAAGCTCGAGGCCTATGGCGCCGATTTCCTTCAGGTGATCCGCGAGGCCCCGCCACAAGCGTGACGGGGCCTCGCGCGGGTTACATCGCGTTGCCGAGCTGGTTCTCGATCCGCGCGTCGTCATTGTCGTCGGCGCGGTCGGCCGCGGCCTCGGCAGCATCCTCGATATTGTCGGCCTGGCTTTCGAGCGCGTCGTGGAGCTGGTCGTTGCTCGTCGCATCGGCCTGCGCCTCTAGTGCGTCGGCCTGGTTTTCGCCCGCAGCCTCGATGTTCTCGGCAGCCTGATCGTCAGCATTGCCGCCGCATGCAGCGAGCGCCAGCAGTCCCGCCGCACAGGCGGCCCTCATCATGAACTTCATCGCATTCCCCTTTTTCGCGCGAACCGGCATGGTGGTGCCGGAGCCGCACCAATCGCCGGCGGCGCGAGAGGTTCCCGCGAAGCGTCAGAAGGCGCCGGGGACCTCGCGCTGGAAAGTCGACGGACGTTCGGGTGCAAGCAGCTCGCGCGGAGTTTCGCCGAGCCCCACCGCGTCGCGCAGCGCCACCGTCGGCGCTGCGCCGCTCACCGGCGTGCAGCTCCGCCCCGCCAGGAAGTCGAGCGCCGCCTTGGTCGAGGCTTCGCGCGGATCGCCCATCGGATAGTTGATGTCGTCGCCCGCACGACAGCTCGCCTCCACCGTGTTCGCGAGCCCGGTGTAATAGCCGCCCTGGTTGGCAGCGTTATGCACCGCGAGCGCCACCACCCGCAGCCGATCGTCGCAGGCAGCCTTGTCGAGCGCGATCTGCCCCACCGGCTTGCCGTAGGTGTTGGTCCCCACCAGCGCCGCATTGGCACGGAGGTAGGGAATGAAGGCATTGATCACGAGCTCGCTGGCCGATGCCGTGCCGCCCGTGCCGATGAAGGCGATGCGCGTCGGCGCAATCGATTCGGGCTGCGGGCTGAAATAGCGCGTCTCGTTGTTGGCAGCCTTCGAGGCGCGGAATACGGTGTGGCTGAACACGTCGGAGGTCGTGCGGTTGGCGCCAAGCAGGTCACCCATCAGTTCCGCGATCGAGATGAGCCCGCCGCCGTTGTAGCGGAAATCGACGATGATCTGGTTCACACCCTGCGCCTTGAACTGCGCGAAGGCAGCGCGCAGCGCCGGATCGGCGGTGTTGATGAAGGTGCGCAGGTTCACATAGCCCACCTTGCGGCCGCCATCGTCGATCACCTTGGCACCGTAGCGGCTCGAAACCGGCGTAAGCGCATAATCGGCCATCGAAACGGACACGTCGCGCGTGCCGGCCGCGTCGCGGATGCGGAACACGCGCGTGGTGCCCACTGCTTCGGTGCCGAGCGCATTGCTCACTGCGGCGAGACCGCCCGAAGCGATCAGCGAATCGACCGTGCGCAAGTTCGCCGCGCTGGTGCCGAGTGCCAGGATCTCGGTGCCCCGGTCCAGCCCAGCGGCAAGCGCCGGCGCGCCCTCGAAACTCTCCGTCACCCACACGCGTCTTGCGGCGCTGTCGCCGGTCAACCGGAATCCGTACCCCGCGCTGGACCCGGAGGAATAATAGGCATTCTCCTCGGCGATCGAGGTCAGATAAGTGAAATAGCGGTCCTTGCTCTGCGCACGCGCCGTGGCAGTCATCGCATCGATATAGGCATCGACACTGGCATAGGGTGCCGGATCGAGGCTGGCGGGCAGCGTCTCGGGGAAGAGATACCATTCGTTGAGCTGAGCGGCCGCCCAGTTCTGCCGGTCGCGTAGCGAGCAGCCCGCGGTCGTAGGAGGAGTCGGGGTCGGCGTCGTCGTTCCGCCACCTGCCGTCGGGGGAGCGTTGACCGATCCGCCACCGCCACCGCTGCACGCCGCCAGCATCGCAACCAGCGCCAGCGCAGTCCCGAAACGCATCCGCTTCATCCGTACCCCCCAATAACGAATTCAAACGCTTATCCGCGTTCCCCGCGCGGTGCCAGATTCACGTTCGATTCTGGCTGAGCCGGCAACGCCCAGTCGATCGGCTTCTGCCCATGCGCCTTCAAGAATTCGTTAGCCCTGGAAAAATGCCGGCACCCGAAGAAGCCGCTGTGCGCCGACAGCGGCGACGGGTGCGGCGCCTTGAGCACCAGATGCCGCCCGCCGCGCTCGATCGAATCGACGAACGCCGCCTTCTTCTGCGCGTGGCTGCCCCAGAGCATGAACACCACCGGCTCGGGGCGAGCGTTGACGAGCCGGATCACGGCGTCGGTGAACCGCTCCCACCCGCGGCCCTGGTGCGACGCCGCCATGCTCATCTGCACCGTGAGCACGGCGTTCAGCAGCAGCACGCCCTGCTCGGCCCAATGCTCCAGGAAGCCGTGGCACGCCGGCGGGATGCCGAGGTCGCTCTGCAGCTCCTTGTAGATGTTGACCAGGCTCGGCGGCACGCGCACGCCCGGGCGCACCGAGAAGCACAGGCCATGCGCCTGGCCCGGCCCATGATAGGGGTCCTGCCCCAGGATCACGACCTTCACCTGCTCGAGTGGCGTCAGGTCGAGCGCTCGGAACCATTCGCTTCCCGCCGGAAAGATGCGCTTCCCCGCGGCCTTCTCGGCAACCAGGAACGCCCTGAGCGTTTCCATGTACGGGCTGGCGAATTCCTCCTTCAGCGGATCGAGCCAGCTCGGATGCAGCTTGACGTTGCCCATGCCGCTGCTCTCCGAAACGCGCGTGCCCGTGTCAACGGGCAGGATCGGAAAGCCCGCGCGCGGGTTTCCCAAAGAGGGAGCAAAGCCATGTCGTTCACCGGAAGCTGCCACTGCGGCCGTATCGCCTATAGCGTCGACGAGGATCCGCCCGCCCAGGCGATCCAGTGCAACTGCTCGATCTGCCGGCGCAAGGCGCCACTCCACCATTTCACCACGCCCGACAAGTTCCGGCTCGAGGGTAGCCGCGACGACATCGCCACCTATCGCTTCAACCACCACGTCATCGCGCATCATTTCTGCAAGACGTGCGGCGTCGCGCCCTTCGCCGAGGGGACCACGCCCGACGGGCACGCGATGGTGGAGATCAACCTGCGCTGCGTCGACGGGATCGATCTCGACGCGCTCCAGATCCAGCCGTACGACGGCGCGAGCAGGTGATCGCTCCCGGGCTCGAACCGATGGAAGCCAAGCTCGTCGAGGCGCTGCCCGACGGGCCAGGCTGGCAGTTCGAGCCCAAATGGGACGGTTTCCGCTGCCTCGTCTTCAAGCAGGGCGGCGACGTCGCGCTCCAGTCCAAGTCGGGCAAACCGCTGGCACGCTATTTCCCGGAAATTGCCGCCCTGATCGGCGCGCTGCCGGTCGAGCGCCTGGTGCTCGACGGCGAGCTGCTCATCCCCGTCGGCGACGCGCTCTCGTTCGAGGCGCTCCAGATGCGTCTCCACCCCGCCGAGAGCCGCGTCCGCAAGCTCGCGGCCGAGACGCCCGCGCAGCTGATGCTGTTCGACTGCCTTTGGTCCCCCGATGCCGGTACGCTGGCCGGCAGACCGCTTGCAGAACGCCGCGCCGCGCTCGAGCGCTTTCATGCCGGCCACGGTTCGCCCGATCTGCGCCTCTCCCCCGCGACGGAGGACCCCGCCGCCGCGCAAGCCTGGCTCGACGCCGCCGGCGGTGCCCTCGATGGCGTCGTCGCCAAGCGACTCGACGAACCCTATCGGCCCGGCGAGCGCGCAATGCTCAAGGTCAAACGGCTGCGCACTGCAGACTGCGTCGTCGGAGGCTTCCGCTATGCCGCGAAGAAGCGCGAAGTCGGCTCGCTGCTGCTCGGCCTCTACGACCATGCCGGGCTGCTGCATCACGTGGGTTTCACGTCCGCCATTCCCGCCGCCGACCGGCCTGCGCTGACTAGGCAGCTCGAAGCGCTGATCGAACCGCCGGGCTTCACCGGAGACGCTCCGGGCGGCCCCAGCCGCTGGTCGACCGAGCGAACAGGCGAGTGGGAGCCGCTGCGCCCCGAACTGGTGGTCGAGGTCCGCTACGACCATGTCACTGGCCGTCGCTTCCGCCACGGAACCGGCTTCCTGCGCTGGCGCCCGGACAAGGCTCCGCGCCAGTGCACGATGGAGCAGCTCGAAGGCGAAGTGCGCCCTGCGCTGATCGAAGCGGCCCTGGAGAAGGGCTGACTGCTCAGCCGGCCCTGCCCAGCCGCGCAATGAAGAAGCCGTCGAGCCCGCCCTGCTCGGCGAGCACGCCGGGAAGGAGGCGGAGCGCTCCATCCTCGCGCGCGGTCACGCCTTCCGGCAGTTCCTCGGCACGGACGGGATCGATCGCATAGTCCCGATGCGCCGCAAGAAAGCGTTCGAGCTGCGCCTCGCCTTCCTCGGGCTCCAGCGAGCAAGTCGAGAAGACGAGCACCCCTCCCGGCTTCACCCATTCCGCCGCCCGGTCGAGCAGCCGCGACTGGAGCTCGGCCATCTCGGCGATCAGCGACGGGCGGACGCGGTGGAGCACATCGGGGTGGCGGCGAAAGATGCCAGTGGCGCTGCACGGCGCGTCGAGCAGCACCGCATCGGCTGGCGCATCCGGCCGCCATTGCAGCAGGTCCGCAGCGATCACCCGAGCCGAGAGCCCCGTCCGCTCCAGATTCTCGTGCAGCCGCGCGAGCCGGTTCTCGGACACGTCCACCGCAGTCACGTCCCAGCCTGCCGCGGCAAGCTGGAGCGTCTTGCCGCCCGGCGCGGCGCACAGGTCGAGCGCGTGCCCCGCACCGGCGCCGATCAGCCGCGCAGGAATCGAGGCGGCGAGGTCCTGCACCCACCAGTCGCCTTCGCCATAGCCTTCGATGCCGGGTACCGACGCCCGCTCGTCCAGACGCAGATGCCCCGGAAGCAGGCTGACGCCCGGAAGATCGGGTGCGCGGACAGGATCGCGCAGCGTCAGGTCGAGCGGCGGCGGCACTGCGATCGCGCGCTCGGCATCCTCGATCATCTGGTCGCCCCAGGTGGCGTGCCAGCGCAGCGCCACGGCGTCCGGCAGCGTGGGCGGCTCGGGGAGCGTGACACCCTGGCGCATCAGCGTGCCGAACACGCCATGCACCAGTTTGCGCGGCCCGCCGTCGACCAGCGGAAGCACCGTGGCGATCGCGGCATGGCCGGGCGTGCCGAGCGCGAGCGCCTGAACCAGCGCAATCCGCAGCGCGAAGCGCGCCTTTGCATCGCCCGGAAGCTCGCGCTGAGTGGCCGAATCGATCAGCGCATCGAGATCGGGCAGCCGCCGCAGCGCCTCGGCGGCGATTGCGTGCGCGAGCCCGCGATCGTTGGGCGCGAGCCCCTGCGCGGCATTGTCCAGCGCCTGTTCGAGCGCGAGCCCGCGGCGGAGCACCCCGTCGAGCAGTCGGAGCGCAGCGCGGCGCGCGGGGACGCCGGGCGCATCAGCCTCTGGACGGTGGGGTCGGGGGGGTCTGGACATATGGCTCCCCCTAGTCCCTCACGCGCGGCGAAGGAAAGGGTTAGCGGCGGCCGTACGGATCGAGTGCGCTCGCGCGGCGAGGCTTGCGCGTCACCGGCACGCTGGCGGCGCGGGGCGTGGCGGCAACCGCCGGTGCATTCACAGGCGCCCCGATGCCGCCCATCTCGGCCGCGATCGCCTCCAGCGCGGCAATCCGGTTGCCGGTGTCCGGGTGCGTCGAGAACATATTGTCGCGGCCGCCGCCGAGCCCCGGCACGATGTAGAGCTGCGACGCCGCCGGCACGCGCTCGGCTACCGGATTGGGAATGTGTGCAGCGCCCCGTGCCAGCTTGGCGAGCGCCGAGGCGAGTGCGCGCGGGTTGCCCGAGATCTCGGCGCCGGCGCGGTCGGCGCCATATTCGCGCGTGCGGCTGATCGCCATCTGGACGATCATCGCCGCAAAGGGCGCGACGAACACCGCGGCGATTCCGGCGAGCCCCGGCCCGCGCCCTTCCGAATCGCGGAAGAACAGCCCGAAGTTGGCGATCATCGAGATCGCGCCCGCGATCGTCGCGACCATCGTCATGATCAGCGTGTCACGATTGCGGACATGGCCCAGCTCGTGCGCCATCACCCCGGCCACTTCGTCGCGGGTCAGCATGTCGAGCAAGCCCGTCGTCGCAGCGACGGCGGCGTGCTGCGGATCGCGTCCGGTAGCGAAGGCGTTGGGGTGCGGCGAGTCGATCACGTATACCTTGGGCATCGGCAGCCCGGCGCGGCGGCTCAGCTCCTCGACGATCCCCACCAGCTCGGGCGCCGTGCGTGCCTCGACTTCACGCGCATGGTGCATCGACAGCACGATCTTGTCGGCGTTCCAGAAGGTGATCAGGTTCATCCCCGCCGCGACCACCAGCGCGATCAACGCCCCGCCGCTGCCGCCGAGCGTATAGCCCAGCGCCATGAACAGCGCGGTGAGCGCCGCGAGCAGCATGCCTGTCTTCAAACCGTTCACTTGAACCCACTCCTTGCCCACCCGATTTGGGAAGCGAACCGCCAGGAAACAATGCCATGGGCCAGCGCCCCGAACATGTGAAACCGCCCGAATATCTTTCGAAGAGCCCGCCCGTGCCGCAGCCCGAGCCGGGCAAGCAGACCGAAGACCCGCTGGGCAAGAATCCCACCCGCTACGGCGACTGGGAGCGCAAGGGCATCGCGGTCGACTTCTAGTCCGCCAGCGCGGCCTGGATCTTGAGCACCGTGTTCCAGTTGCGGGCAGTATTGCCCTGCGAGAGCCTGGCCTTCTGCATCGTCGGAGCCAGATTCGAGCGGCCCTGCCCCTCCGGAAAATCGGTGAACAGCTCACGGCCGACCGCCACCATCCGCTCGGGACCGTCATAGCTCGCGGCGATCCGGTCGATCGCCGCCTTGTCGACGGGTTCGCGGTGGAAGCTGACGACCAGAAAGCTCGGCCGTTCGCGCGCCTCTTCGGGAAAGGGGTTAGCCTTCACCAGCGCGTCGAGATCGGCGCGGTTGCGCACGAACACTTCTGACTTCAGCCCGGTCGCCTTCTCCAGGGCGAGGTGCAGATCGCGCTCGAGCGCCGCAGGCGCGGCATCGCCAGCCTCGAACACGACGTTCCCGGAGGCGAGGATCGTCTTCACCTCCGTGAAGCCCATGCCCTCCACCACGGCCTTGAGTTCCGCCGACTTGAGCTGGCGCTTGCCGAGATTGATTCCCCTGAAAGCGCCGCCCATTTCATTGCGCTTCCTCCCGCAGGGGCCGGCTGAGCAGCGCCTCGACCACCTCGCCGATCGCCGAGCCTTCGAGCAGCGCGTTGACCGCCGCAGTCACCGGCATGTCGACGCCGGTCGCGGCCGCGGCCTCACACAATACCGGAGCCGTGAACGCACCCTCGGCCACGGTCCTGCGGTCGGCCAGCAGTTCGGCGGCGCTGCGCCCCTGGCCCAGCCCGACGCCGAGCGAGAAATTGCGCGAATTGGTCGAGGTGCAGGTCAGCACCAGGTCGCCGAGTCCCGAAAGCCCGCCCAGCGTCTCCGCCTGCGCCCCGCGCGCGACTCCGAAGCGCGTCATCTCGGCAAAGCCGCGCGCGATCACCGCGGCACGCGCGTTGAGCCCGAGCCCTGCGCCCTCGACCACCCCGCAGGCGATCGCGAGCACGTTCTTCACCGCCCCGCCGATCTCCGCACCGGCGACATCGGTGGAGGCGTACGGGCGAAAGGCAGGCCGCGCGATCAGCTCGGCAAGCGCGCGCGCGGTCTCGACGTCAGAGGCGGCGAGCGTCACCGCCGTCGGCAGTCCCGCGGCGACCTCGTGTGCGAAGGTCGGGCCGGAGAGCACTGCGATGGGCGAACCGGGATGTACCTCATGCGCGACTTCGTGGAGCAGCTTGAGGCTGCCCGCTTCGATTCCCTTCGAGCAGAGAATCAGCGGCTGTCCCTCCGCAGGCAGCTGGCCGAGCACCGCGCGCATATGCTGCGCCGGCGTCACCACCAGCACCGCGGCAGTTCCCGCCAGAGCCGCCAGATCGCCAGTTGCGACGATAGCCTCCGAAAGCGGCCGCCCAGCGAGAAAGATGCTGTTCTCGTGGCGCGTGTTCACCGCCTCGACCACCTCGGGCTCGCGCGCCCACAGCCGGACTGACCGGCCGCCGCTCGCTATCACCTGCGCCAGCGCGGTTCCCCAGGCGCCGCCCCCCACTACGCCGATCGCCGCGTCGCTCATGCCTTCACTCCTGCCCCCCGGACCTTTTCCGCATCCGGATCGAGCGGCCAACGCGCGCGTGCCGGCGTGTCGAGCGGATCGGTGCGCCCCGCCGCGAACAGTTCCGCGCCCGCCCAGCCAATCATCGCGGCATTGTCGGTGCACAGCCACAGCGGCGGCGCCACGAAGCGCAACCCCTGCTCGGCCGCCAGCCCCTCCAGCGCAGCGCGGACCAGCGCGTTCGCCGCGACGCCGCCCGCCACCACCAGCGCGCGCGCCTCGACCTGGCCCAGCGCACGCCGGGTACGGTCGATCAGGCAATCGACCACTGCCTGCTGGAACGACGCGGCGATGTCCTCCGCGCTGAACTGGCCCACCACACGCGCCACGGCGCTCTTGAGCCCCGCGAACGAGAAATGCGGCTCGCCCGAACCCACCAGCGGGCGCGGCAGCGGCACCGCGCGTGGATTCCCCTTCGCCGCCGCCACTTCCACCGCCGGTCCGCCCGGAAAGCCGAGCCCCAGCAGCTTGGCCGTCTTGTCGAACGCCTCGCCAGCCGCGTCGTCGATCGTCGTCGCCAGCCGGCGATAGTCGCCGGCACCCTTCACCAGCAGCAGTTGGCAATGCCCGCCCGAGACGAGCAGCAGCAGATAGGGGAAGTCGAGATCGGGATCGGCGAGCCGCGGCGACAGCGCATGGCCCTCGAGATGGTTGACCGCGATCAGCGGCTTGCCGCTCGCCAGCGCCAGCGCCTTGCCGGTCACCAGCCCCACCATCACTCCGCCGATCAGGCCCGGGCCCGCGGTCGCCGCGATCGCATCGACTTCGCCCAGCGTCACACCGGCTTCATCGAGCGCAGCCTCGACCAGGGGGGCCAGCACCTCGACATGCGCGCGCGCCGCGATTTCGGGCACCACGCCGCCGTAGGGCCGGTGCGCCGCCTCCTGCCGCGCCAGCTTGTGCGCGAGGATGCGGCGGTCGGTGGTGACCAGCGCCGCGGCGGTTTCGTCGCAGCTCGATTCGAGACCCAGGATCAGCGCCATTGCATCCATCTAGAACCCCGATGCATTAGCACAAGACTATGGCCCTCTTCCGCCTCGGTTCCCGCGGTTCGCCGCTCGCCCTCACCCAGGCCGCGATGGTGCGCGAGGCGCTCGTCGCCGCGCACGAAGTCGCGCCCGAGGATGTGGAGATCGTCGTGATCCGTACCACCGGCGACAAGGTGCAGGACCGTCCCCTCGCCGAGATCGGCGGCAAGGCGCTGTGGACCAAGGAGCTCGATCGCGCACTGCTCGCCGGCGAGATCGATGCCGCGGTCCATTCGATGAAGGACGTCGAGACGATCCGCCCCGAGATGATCGCGATCGCCGCGATGCTGCCCCGTGCCGACGTGCGCGACCGGCTGGTGGGAGCCGAATCGTTCGAAGCGCTGCCCGAGGGCGCAGTGATCGGCACCAGCTCGCCGCGCCGCGCCGCGCAGGTCCGCAGACTCCGCCCCGATCTCCGGACGGTCTTCTTCCGGGGCAACGTCGACACACGGCTCGCCAAGCTCGCCGCGGGCGAAGCCGACGCAACCCTGCTCGCCGCCGCCGGGCTGGAGCGGCTGGGGCGTCATGACGTCGGCACGCCGATTCCGATCAACGTGATGCTCCCCGCGCCCGCTCAGGGCGCCGTGGGCGTCGAATGCCGCGCCGATGATTCGCGCGTGTGCGCGCTGCTCGCCGCGATCGACGACGCGCAGACGCACGCCTGCGTCCTCGCCGAGCGTGCGCTGCTCGCCGCGCTCGACGCCAGCTGCCATTCGCCCGTCGCCGCGCTCGCGACGATCGAAGGCGCGATCCTGACGCTGCGCGCCGAACTGCTCGCCGAGGACGGCAGCGCGCACGTCTATGCACAGCTCGAGGGCGCGCCGCTCGACTCGGGGCTGCCGCGCGCAGTCGCGGCCGACCTGCTCGCGCGCGCGCCCGACAGCGTCCGCCGGCTGTTCGGCGGATGAGGCGACCGATCGCGGTGCTGCGGCCGCAACCGGGCAACCGCGCCACCGCCGCCGCGATCGAGGGCCGCGGGCGTGTCGCGATCAGCCTGCCGCTGTTCGAAGTCCGCCCGCTCGCCTGGGAAGCGCCCGATCCCGCCGGATTCGACGCGCTGATCCTCACCAGCGCGAACGCCGTCCGCCACGCCGGCCTCGGCCTCTCTGCGCTCGCCTCGCTCCCCGTCCATGCCGTGGGCGAAGCGACCGCCGATGCGGCACGCCGCGCGGGGCTCGCGGTCGTCTCGGTCGGCCAGGAGGGCGCCGCCGAGCTGATCGCCAATGCCGAGGCGCGCGGAGTCCGCCGCGCGCTCCACTTGTCGGGCCGCGAACATACGCTGCAGCCGGGCGGCATCGTCGCGCGAATCGTCCCGGTCTATGCGAGCGAAGCCGTGCCCGTCGCACCCGAAGCCGTCGCGCGGCTCGCGGGATCGGTCGCGCTGGTCCATTCGACTCGCGCCGCACATCGGCTCGCCGAGCTGGTCGCGGCCCCGGCACGCGGACGGATTGCGCTGGCCGCGATGAGCGCGCGCGTCGCCGCGGCCGCAGGCACCGGCTGGGAAAGCGTGGTCGTCGCACCGACACCGCATGCCGAGGCACTGATCGCCACCGCGATAGCGCTGGCCGATTGACCGAGCGGGCGACGCAGCGAATAAGGGGCGCCATGAGCGACGAGCCCCTCGCGCCCGAGCCCGTCCGCGGCTCCGCCGGAAAGAACAGCCTGCTGATCGGAGGCATTGCCTTCGTCGGAGGAATTGCCGCGACCGCGGCTGCGCTGCAGCTCTGGGGCACCATGGGCCCGGAGCCGGTGCCCGAACCCACGCCAGTGACCACCACGATCGAAGCGCCGCCCTTCGTGCGTCCGCCGCTCCCTCCGGGGACCGACATGGCGACTCTCAACGCCCGCGAGCAGGAGCTCGCGGCCAGGCTCGACCAGCTCGATGCCCGGCTCCGCGAAGTCGACAGCGGCTCGCGCGTGGCATCGGCGCACGCCACCCGGGCCGAGCAGCTGATGGTGGCCTTTGCGGCGCGCCGCACGCTCGAGCGCGGCCAGCCGCTCAACTATCTCGAGCCGCAGCTGCGCGCGCGGTTCGGCGAGAAGCACGGCGATGCCGTCGCGGCGATCCTGCGCGCCGGCGAAGAGCCGGTGACGCTCGAGGACCTTCGTCTCGCGCTCGACACGATCGCGCCGCGGCTCACCAGCAGCCCCAGCGACACGCTGTGGGCGCAGGCGCGCCGGCTGCTCACTGATCTGGTCGTGCTGCGCCAGGCCGAATCGCCCAGCCCGCGCACGTCCGATCGGCTCCGCCGCGCGCGCCGCTCGCTCGATCAGGGCCAGGTCGAGGCGGCGCTGGCGGAGGTCGTCCACATGCCCGGTGCCGCCAATGCCGAGAGCTGGGTGAGCGCGGCGCGGCGCTACATCGCCGCGCGCAAGGGGCTGGCCGAGATCGAGAAAGCGGCGCTCGAAGCGCCGACTCCGGTGCCGACGGGCGCGGCGGCGGCGCCGCTTTCCGCGGTGCAGCCGGTGAGAATCTGAGAGGAAAAACGTAAAAATGGCTGAGATGGGCCGGTTCGACTGGCAGGATCCGTTCGCGCTCGACGCGCAGCTGACCGACGAGGAACGCATGGTTCAGGGCGCCGCGCGCGACTATGCGCAGGGCGAGCTGCTGCCGCGCGTCACCAGCGCCTTCCTGGAAGAGCGCTTCGATCGCGAGATCATGGCCGAGATGGGCGCGCTCGGGCTGCTCGGCGCGACGATTCCCGAATCCTATGGAGGCGCCGGGCTCGGCTATGTCGCCTATGGCCTCGTCGCGCGCGAAGTCGAGCGCGTCGATTCGGGCTATCGCTCGGCGATGAGCGTGCAGTCCAGCCTCGTGATGCACCCGATCTTCGCCTATGGCACCGAAGCGCAGAAGCGGAAGTATCTGCCGAAGCTCGCGACCGGCGAATGGGTAGGCTGCTTCGGCCTGACCGAGCCCGATGCCGGCTCGGACCCCGGCGGCATGCGCACCCGCGCCGAGAAGATCGATGGCGGCTATCGCCTCACCGGCACCAAGATGTGGATCACCAATTCGCCGATCGCCGAAGTGATGGTGGTCTGGGCCAAGTCCGATGCGCACCAGGGCGCGATCAAGGGCTTCGTGCTCGAACGCGGGATGAAGGGCCTCTCCACGCCCAAGATCGAAGGCAAGCTGAGCCTACGCGCCTCGGTCACTGGCGAAATCGTGATGGATGGCGTCGAAGTGGGCGAGGAAGCGCTGCTTCCCGAGGTCCAGGGACTCAAGGGACCCTTCGGCTGCCTCAACCGCGCACGCTACGGCATCGCCTGGGGTTCGATGGGCGCGGCGGAGGCGTGCATGCACGCCGCCCGCCAATATACGCTCGACCGCGCCCAGTTCGGCCGCCCGCTCGCCTCCAACCAGCTCGTCCAGCTCAAGCTCGCCAACATGCAGACCGAGATAGCGCTCGGGCTCCAGGCGGCGCTGCGCGCGGGGCGGATGTTCGACGAGGGCACGCTGGCGCCCGAGGCGATCTCGATCATCAAGCGCAACAATTGCGGCAAGGCACTCGATATCGCCCGCGTCGCGCGCGACATGCACGGCGGCAACGGCATCTCCGCCGAGTTCCACGTGATGCGCCACGCGATCAACCTCGAGACGGTCAACACTTACGAAGGCACGCACGACGTCCACGGGCTGATCCTCGGCCGCGCGATCACGGGAATCGCCGCGTTCTGATGGGGCCCGATCGTCAGCCCATCCTCCAGGGCGAACTTGTCACGCTCCGGCCAATGGCCGCCGAGGACCGCGAGGCATTGTTCGCGATTGCCAGCGATCCGCTGATCTGGGAGGTCCACCCGGCGCACGATCGGTGGAAGCGCGAGGTGTTCGACGCATTCTTCGACGCCGGGCTCGCCTCGGGCGGCGCGCTGACGATCGAGGACCGCGCGACCGGCGAAGTGATCGGCTCGAGCCGCTACGATGGCTATGACGCTGAGGCCGACGAGATCGAGATCGGCTGGACCTATATCGCGCGGGCCTATTGGGGCGGCACCTACAATCGCGAGATCAAGCGGCTGATGCTCGATCACATCCACCGCTTCGTTGGCACCGCCACCTTCATCGTCGGCGAGGACAATATCCGCTCGCGCAAGGCGATGGCGAAGATCGGCGGCGTGCTGCGCGAGGGCACGGTCGAGCGGACGATGGCGGGCGAAATGCGGCGGCACGTGATTTACGAGATCCGCAAGGGATGAAGCCGCTGGCGGGCCTCAAGGTCGTCGAGCTTGCGCGCATCCTCGCGGGCCCATGGTGCGGCCAGCTGCTCGCCGACCTTGGCGCCGACGTGATCAAGATCGAGCGCCCCGGCGAGGGTGACGACACGCGCCACTGGGGCCCGCCCTTCCTCCACGGCCCCGACGGCGAGAACCTCGACGCTGCCTATTTCCACGCCTGCAACCGCGGCAAGGCAAGCCGGGCGATCGACATCGCTACCCCTGAAGGGCAGGCTGAGGTCCACGCGCTGATCGCGGACGCCGACGTCGTGATCGAGAACTACAAGGTCGGCGGGCTGGTAAAATACGGCCTCGATCCCGCCAGCCTGCGCGCGCTGAACCCCCGGCTCATCGTCGCCTCGATCACCGGCTTCGGCCAGACCGGCCCCTATGCCGCCCGCGCAGGTTACGACTTCATCATCCAGGGCATGGGCGGCTTCATGAGCCTCACCGGCGAGCCCGACGGCGCGCCGCAAAAGGCCGGCATCGCCTATGCCGACATCTTCACCGGCGTCTATTCGGCGGTCGCGATCCTTGCCGCGCTCCGCCACCGCGACGCCACCGGCGAAGGCGCACACATCGACATGGCGCTGCTCGACACGCAGGTGGGCGTGCTCGCCAACCAGGCGCTCAACTGGATGGCGAACCCGGCCAAGGTGCCGCACCGGATGGGCAACGGCCATGCCAACCTCGTGCCCTATCAGGCCTTTCACGCCCGCGACGGCGAACTGATCGTCGCGGTCGGCAACGATTCGCAGTTCCGCAAGCTCTGCACGGTGCTCGGCCTGAACCTCGCCGACGATCCGCGCTTCGCGACCAACCCCGCCCGCGTCACGCACCGCGCCTTGCTGATCCCGCTGCTCGAAGCCGCGATTCGGCTCTGGGCCAAGGCCGACCTCTACGAGGCGCTCGAGGCCCAGGGCGTCCCCGCCGGCCCGATCAATGTGCTCGACGAAGTCTTCGCCGACCCGCAGGTGATCGCGCGCGGCATGAAGATCGACCGCGAAGGCATCCCCGGCCTCGCCAGCCCGATCGTGATCGACGGCGAACGCATGGTCTCGGACAAGCCGAGCCCGAAGCGGCCTTAGGATCTCACCAAAGCACCGGCTTGGCGATCATCAGCCAGAACACCCCGATCAGCCCCAGGAACGCGGGCCATCCCAGGGCAAACCACCAGCGCATCGCCTGATCATAATCGTGACCGAGCGGCTCGCCCGTTTCACAGGCCCGCTGCGCCAGCCGCTGCGCGCGGATCTGCAGGCCTACGACCGGCACCCAGCAGGCGAAGGCGATCAGGTAGAGGCCGTAGGTGGCGACCAGCCACGACGAATCCAGCGGCCATCCGGCCTGCCGCACGAGCAGCAAGCCGCTCGCGGGCTGCATCACCCCGCTCGTTCCGGTGAATATCCAGTCGGCTCGCACCACCATCCGTCCGACAGTGGCGATCGTCGCCGGATCGCGCGTCAGATGCGCGTTCCAGAAGTACCAGGCGGTTCCTGCGCCGAAGCCGAACAGCACGGTGCTGCTCAGCACATGCACCCATTTGAGGAGTAGATACGCGTCCATCAGCGATTGTCTCCGATGGCGCCATGGACAAGCACCAGCGCAAGGATCGGCAGGTTCTTGAGCAGTGGACCCAGCGGATCGGTCCAGAGGCCAGGAAGGCCGATTCCGATCACGAGCGTGTAGCCGCCTATCACCGCCAGCTGCACCAGCGTAGCGGCGCGCGCTTTGCGGTCCAGCAGCACCAGCGCGGCAATACCCAGATCGAGCAGGCTGCTGCCGATGCGCAGCGGATCGGCCCAGCCCTGCGGCGCGCCGACTGCCTCGATCAGCTCGGCAGTGGGCACCGCTCCATAGGCGAGGCCGAGCAGCGCAGAGGCGAGCCAGAGCAGCACGAGCACCGCTTTCACGAATGGCGCGAGGAAGAAGAGGCGGGCGTGCCAGCGATCCTGCACCTGCGCGGGGCGATCACGCAGCGCTTCGCCAAGGCTCCGCGGACGAAACCCGATAGCCTGCGCGAACGCCTGGCTGTCTCCCGCATTGCCCGCAACGAGCTGCGCGAGACTGTTTGTCGCAATCGGTCCGCTGCCCGCCATATCGCCCAATCGTCCGAGCAGTCGCATGATGGGCATCGGCACCGAAACGAAACGCGCGGCTCCGAATCCCAGCCATGCCCGATAGTGGTCGAGCAGCGAACGCAGGCTCAGCGTGTCCGGACCGACAGGCTCCAACGTTCGTCCGGCGAAGCGCGAATCCTCACAAACGATCCGCACCGCACGCGCCAGGTCGCGCGCATGGATTGGAGTGAAGACGAAGCCTCCCGTGCCCGGAAGCGGCACGCGCCAGGGCAGTCCGGCCATGCCCCGCAGCAGCGAGGTTCCACCGAAGCTCCCATCGCCATAGACCAGCGACGGGCGCAGGATCGTCCAGTCCACGCCCGATTCGCGCAGCACCCATTCGCCTTCGAGCTTGGATCGGGCATAGTCGGTTGCAACATCGCCGCGCGCGCTGATCGCGGAGATCAGGACGATGCGCCCCACCCCGGCAGCGGCAGCCGCGGCATGGAGCGCGCGCGGCATGTCGACGTGCATCGCGTCCATCGTGCGCCCGCGTAGCACACCAGCGGCGTTGACGATGACATCGGTACTCCGGGCGAGCGGTTCCCAGTCAGAAGCCCGTGTAGCCCGGGCAAGATCGCGCTCCTCGATCGCTGCATCGGGAAAGGCTTGGTCCAGTCCCTCGGCACGGCGAACGACGGCGGTGACTTCATGGCCCTGCGCGATCAGCTCGGCAAATATATGCCGGCCGATGAACCCGCCGGCACCCAGCAGCAATATCCGCATCCATCATCCCCCGCCGGGGATCGGCATAGCGCGTGGATCGCGGCCGCGCAGGCGAATTCTCGCTAGCCCAGCCGGCGGATCAGCTCCTGTGCCGCGGCGGGCGCGCGGACCTTGCCGCCGTGGATGAAGAAGACGAAGGTTTCGCGCGGCTTCCTGGGCGGGTCGGCATCCACCACATAAGGCAATCCCTCGGGCCGGCCGCCCGCTGCCCAGGTCCGCGCCGCCTCGATCCAGCGCGGCAGGTCGGATTCGGGATAGCAGAAGGGGTTGTCATCCTCGCCGGCCTCGAGCCGGGCATAGACGAAATCGCCGGTGACATCAGCGATCGCAGGATATTGCGGCGAATCGGCGAAGACGACCGCTGCGTCCGCCTCGCGGCACATTGCGACGAACTCGGGCACGGCGAAGCTTTCGTGGCGCACCTGGATCGCATGGCGCAGCGGCACGCCTTCATGGGCCTTGGGCAGGAGCTTCAGGAAAGCGCCGAAATCCTCGGGGTCGAACTTCTTGGTGGCCATGAACTGCCACAGGATCGGGCCGAGCCTGTCGCCGAGTTCGATGATCCCCTGGCCGACGAACTTCGCGATCGATTCGCCGCCCTCGGCCAGTACCTTGCGGTTGGTGCAGAAGCGCGAGGCCTTGACCGCGAAGACGAAACCGTCGGGCACGGTCTTCGCCCAGCCCTCGAACGTCGCGGGCTTGAAGCCCGAATAATAGGTGCCGTTGATCTCGATCGCGGTCAGCGCGCGGCTGGCGAATTCGAGCTCCTTCTTCTGGCTGAGCCCCTCGGGATAGAAGGTCCCGCGCCACGGCTCGAAGGTCCAGCCGCCGATTCCGACTCGTATGGGTGCTGCGTTCATGGCGCGAAGCTAGCCGCTCCGCCGCTCCGCGCCAGCCCGAATGCTGCGGCTAAACCCTCAGCGCACCCGCGACCAGGTCTGCGACTTGCAGATCACGCCGAACAGCACGCAGCCCTTGCCGACCATCTTGTCCTCGGCGGCGAAGCTCAGCGTGCCCGAGAAGGTCTGGCGGATGTCGGGCACGAACACCTTGCCCTTCCACTTGCCCTTGCCCGCGGGCGCGAGGTCGCGGAACAGCCGGGTGCCGACCAGATTCTCGGTGCCGCCGCGGCGCGCGTCGGCGATCGCCTTGGCGCTCGCCCAGGTGACCGTGCCGCAGATGGCCTCGCCGCATTTGTCGATGCGCACGTGCACGCTGTTGCTGGGGTTGCGCCATTCGCTCGCGATCGGCGCGGCGGCGCGATCGTTGGCGGCGGCGGGCACGGCAGCCAGCGGCAGCGCGGCGATCGCGAGCGCCAGCAGATTCGAAACAAAGGACTTCAGCACAGGCAATACCTCAAACGAAATCATGGCCGTCTGCACGGCGCGAAAACACCGATGATCGGGAGCCCTTCCCGCTTTCGGGACGCAAGAGATTTGGAAACCGAATGCGGCGCCCGCAAGGCGACAATCTGGAAACGCTGTGTTGGCGGCGGCGCAATCATGTCCGGGCCGTGGCCCCGGAAGCCGCTGGAGCGGGCGAAGGGATTCGAACCCTCGACCCCGACCTTGGCAAGGTCGTGCTCTACCCCTGAGCTACGCCCGCTCTGGCGTCTGGCCCGTGCGAAAGAAGCGCACCGGGCGGGTGAGGCGCGGCCACTAGCAGCGGGTTTCGGGGAGCGCAAGCCCCTTGCTGCGATTCGGGAAAAGGCTTGGCGCGAAGCGGCGGAACGCCCACATAGCGCCGATCCCGATCCGCCAATCCCACGAGGAGCAGTCCGTTGGCCACGCTTGGAATGAGCCCCGCCGAGAAGGAAGCCGTCGAAGCTTTCCGCCGCGACATCGTCGAGCCGTCGATGACGAGCCTGGTGATCATCGATTTCTGGGCCGAATGGTGCGGGCCGTGCAAGGCGCTGGCGCCGGTGCTCGACAAGATCGCCACCGATTATGCGTCCAAGGGGGTCAGGCTCGCCAAGGTCGACGTCGACAAGAACCAGTTCATCGCCGCGCAATTCCAGGTGCGATCGATCCCCACCGTCTATGCGATGTTCCAGGGCCAGCTTGTCGCCGATCTCTCGACTGCGCGCACCGAGACTCAGTTCCGCACGATGCTCGACCAGATCCTGCGCCAGTTGCCCGTGCAGAGCGAGGACGCGCAGGCCGAAGCCGAGATCGAGCCGCTGATCGCGATGGGCGAGCAAGTGCTCGCCGACGGTGACAACGAGCGCGCGCTGTCGGTCTTCGACCAGATCCTCGAGCTTGCCCCCGAGCATCCCGCAGTCGTCGCCGGGCGTGCCCGCGCGCTCGTCGCGCTCGGCCGAACCGAGGAAGCCGCTGCAGCGCTCGACGCGCTTCCCGAGGAGGCTGCCAAGGCCCCCGAGATCGAGCGCGCCCGCGCCGCGGTGAGCCTCGCGCAGGAGGCCCAGCCCGTCGACGATCTCACCGACCTGCGCACCCGCGCCGCCACCGGCGACATGGACGCGCGCTACGAGCTCGCCGGCGCGCTGATGACGAGCGACCGCGACGCCGCCGCCGAGACGCTGCTCGCGATGATCCAGGAAGACCGCGAGTGGAACGAAGCCGCCGCCCGCGCACGGCTGCTCAAGCTGTTCGAGGCAGTGGGGCTCGAGGATCCCTGGGTATCGGCGCAGCGCCGCAAGCTCTCCGCGATCCTGTTCGGATGACGGTGACGCGGCTCTCGGTGTTCCCGCTTCCCGGCGCGCTGCTCTTCCCCCGGATGCAGCTGCCCCTGCACATCTTCGAGCCGCGCTACCGGGCAATGGTGTCCGAAGCGCTCGCGCGCGACCGGCGCATCGGCATGATCCAGCCGCGCGATTCGGCCGATCCGCCTGCGCTGTTCGACATCGGCTGCGTCGGCCGCATCGCCGATGTCGAGGCGCTGCCCGACGGCCGCTTCAACATCGTCCTCGAAGGGCTCGCGCGGTTCACGATCCTGCGCGAGCTCGATGTCGCCACGCCCTTCCGCCAGGTCGAAGCCGAGCTCGAGGAGGCGGGCCCGGCGCAGGTGCTCGCCCTCGCCGAGCGCGCGAGCATCGAGATGGAGGCGCGCCGCTTCGCCGACGGGCTCGGCTATGCCGTCGACTGGGAAGCCGTCAGCCGGCTCGACGACGAATCGCTCGTCAACGGCATCGCCCAGATCGCCCCGTTCGACGCCGCCTCGAAACAGGCGCTGCTCGAGGCCGGCTCACTGAGCGACCGCGCCGAGCTCGTCGTCCAGCTCATGCAGTTCTTCGGCCGCCACGGCGAGGACCGGGCGACACTGCAATGAGCACTCTTCCCATGATGGAGATCGACCCCTGGCTGCTCGAACGGCTCGTCTGCCCCGCGACGCGCACCAGGCTGCGCTATGACGCGGAGCGCCAGGAGCTGGTCTCGGACGAGGCCGGCCTTGCCTATCCGATTCGCGACGGCGTGCCCGTACTGCTGGTCGAAGAAGCGCGGAAGCTCTGAATTTCAAGTCCTGTACCCCGGCGAAGGCCGGGGCCCAGTTGCCACGCACTCAAAGGCGCGAGCGACTCGAAGAGAGTCCGAGTCTATGCCGTCACACCCTGCAGCAGCTTGGGCACGTCGCCGCTCTCGCCGCGGGCCTCGGCCATGAACCAGCCCTTCAGCGGCGGCAGCTTGTCGACCGCCGAGAGGCCGAAGCGCCGTACCGCGCTCGCGGTACGCCCCGGAATCCCGAACAGGCGGGTGAGGCCATCAGTCGCCGCGGCGACCATGAAGGTGTCGAGCCCGCGCCAGCGCTGGTAGCGCGCGAGCAGCTGCGGGTCGCCCAGGTCCATGCCCAGCCTCTTGCCGTCGACCAGCACCTCGACCAGCGTCGCCACGTCGCGGAAGCCCACGTTGACGCCCTGTCCCGCGATCGGATGGATGCCGTGCGCGGCATCGCCCACCAGCGCGAGCCGATCGGCGGTGATCCAGGCGGCGTGATGAAAGCCGAGCGGATAGCTCGACCGCGCCGAGAGCGGCCCGAGCTTCCCCAGAAAGCCGCCCATCTTCTTCTCGGCCTCGGCCAGATAGGCGCGCGGCGAAATCTTCATCATCCCCGCCGCTTCGCTCGCCTTGACGGTCCACACCACGGCCGAGCGATGGCCGTTCTCGTCGTCCAGCAGCGGCAGGATCGCGAACGGCCCCTCGGGGTAGAAGATCTCGAAGGCGATGTTCTCATGGGCACGCTCGTGCCCCAGCGTCGCGATCATCGCGGCATGGTCATAGCTCCAGCGCGCGGTCTTGAGTCCTGCCGCCTCGCGGGTGGGCGAATTGCGTCCCTCCGCCGCCACCAGCAGCGGCGCCCGCACCACTGCGCCCGAATCGAGCGTAGCCGTGACGCCGATCGCATCGCGCTCGACCGAGACTGCGCGCGTCTTCATCCGCACATCGGCCCCCGGCGCCGCCTGCGCCGCCTCGAACAATGCCCTGCGCAGCACGCGGTTCTCGAACATATGGCCGAGCGCGCCTTCCTCCGCGTCGGGCGCGAAGTCGAGCTTGCCGGGATCGAGTCCGTCCGAAACGCGGATGCCCTGGATCGGGCAGCCCTTGCCCGCCAGCCGCGGCGCCACGCCGATCGCCTCGAACATCCGCATCGGGGCGCTCGCGATCGCCGAGGCGCGCCCGTCGAACCCCGCGCCGAGGATCAGCTCGGGATCCGCCGGGTCGATCACGATCGAAGTGAGGCCATGCGCATCGAGCGCAACCGCAAGCGCGCTGCCGACCAGCCCGCCGCCGAGGATGAGGACGTCCGCGCGATCCATAGCCTCCGCACTAGGGTCCAGACCCATAAACCGCAATGGCCGGGACGGAGCGGATTTTGGCGCATGGGTAGGAATGAGGAGGGAGCGATGCCGAAGCATCGTGACCGACAAGTGACGCCCTCCATGGGCCAAAATCCGCCCGCCGCTTCGCGGTTGCCCTGTCGCGCCCGCCGGCTGCGTTGCGGCACTTGCGCGTAGCGCCGCTACGCGCTGCGCACCGCTCCTTGCCGGACGAACACGACAGGGCAATCCCGGCCGTTGTGGTTTATGGGTCTGGACCCGGGCGCCGCAGCCTCCACGCGACAAACGCTTTCCTACACACCGTTGTTCTGCTATTGTTCCGACAGATGCGCGTTCTCGCCGGTGATATTCCCACGCACGACGCGTAATAAAATTACGAGATGCACGCAGTTTCCGTGAAAAGAGTCAAAACTGGCGGTGCCCGCGATGCTTGACGGGGGACTCCCCACAGGCGATGATTCGCGCCGCACCCCCTGACAATTTGGAGGCTGGACGATGGCGTCCCGCGCAGAACCGTCGCCGTTGCGCGACACGATGAAGGCAGGCGCGCGCCGCAGCGGCGCGCTGATCGGCGGAACCCTGCTGTTCCTGCTGACGATGGCCGCCGTGCTCGCGCTCCTCACCTATCATTCGCAGGATCCTTCGCTGAATACCGCCTCGGGCGGTCCGGCGCGCAATCTGCTCGGCAATCCGGGCGCCTGGACCGCGGATCTGCTGCTGATGGTTCTCGGCCTGCCCGTCGGGCTGATCGCTCCCGTCGGCCTTATCATCGCGCATCGGCTCTGGACCGATCGCCCGGTCGGCAATTGGCGGCGGATGTTCTGGGGCGTGGCGATCGGCGTGGTGCTGCTCTCTACTGCGCTTTCGTTCTTTTCCAGCGATTCGGTGCTGTGGCTCGTCGGCGGCTGGGGCGGCGTGATCGGCCTCAGCATCGCTAGGCTGTTTTCCTGGGGCATCGGCTTCATCGGCCGGCCCGACATCGAATTCTGGATCACCCGCGGGCTGGGGCTGGTCTTCGCGCTCACCGGCCTGTGGATCTGGTGGCGCAGCCTGGACCTCCGCTTGCCGGAGCGTGGTGCGCGCACGCCGGGCGATTCGCCCGCGCAGCGGCCGCAGCGCTCGGCCACGGCCGAACCGCTGCTGCGCGAACCTCCCGAAGTGCGCGAGCCGCGCGAACCGCGCAAGCTGGTGGTGCCCGACAATCGCCCCGGTCCGGTGATTGCCGACCGCTCGATCGCTCCTTCTCCCGCGCGCAGCAAACCGCCCGAGCAGACCAGCCTCGACTTCAAGGACAGCTACAAGCTGCCTCCGCTCGATCTGCTCAAGGCGGCGCCGCCCAACCAGAACGCCGTGATCGACAAGGCTGCGCTCGAGCGCAACGCCCGCCTGCTCGAAAGCGTGCTCGACGATTTCAACGTCAAGGGCCAGATCGTCGAAGTCCGCCCGGGCCCCGTCGTCACCATGTACGAGCTGGAGCCGGCGGCCGGCATCAAGGCTAGTCGCGTCATCCAGCTCGCGGACGACATCGCACGCAACATGAGCGCGATCTCCGCGCGCGTCGCGACCATCCCCGGCCGCACCGTGATCGGCATCGAGCTTCCCAACGCCAAGCGCGAGCCGGTCAACCTCCACGAGCTGATCGGCAGCGAGGCGTTCGAATCGCAGGGCGCGTCGCTCCCGCTCGTGCTGGGCAAGAACATCGCCGGCGATCCGGTGATCGGCGATCTCGCGCCGATGCCGCACCTGCTCGTCGCCGGCACCACTGGCTCGGGCAAGTCGGTCGGGCTCAACTCTATGATCCTGTCGCTGCTCTATCGGCTCACGCCCGATCAGTGCCGGATGATCATGATCGATCCCAAGATGCTCGAACTGAGCATCTACAAGGACATCCCGCATCTGCTCGCCGATGTGGTGACCGATCCGCCCAAGGCCGTGCGCGCGCTCAAATGGGCAGTCGAGCAGATGGAGGATCGCTATCGCATGATGGCGAGCGTCAACGTCCGCAGCCTCGCCAGCTTCAACGACAAGGTGCGCGCCGCGAAGCTCAAGGGGCAGGCGCTCGGCCGCAAGGTCCAGACCGGCTATGATCCCGATACCGGCCGGCCGATCTACGAGGAGGAGACGCTCGATCTCCAGCCGCTGCCGCAGATCGTGGTGATCGTCGACGAGCTTGCCGATCTGATGATGACCGCGGGCAAGGAAGTCGAGTTCCTGATCCAGCGGCTCGCGCAAAAGGCGCGCGCGGCGGGCATCCATCTGATCATGGCGACGCAGCGCCCCTCGGTCGACGTCATCACCGGCGTGATCAAGGCGAACCTGCCGACCCGCATCAGCTTCCACGTCACGTCCAAGATCGATTCGCGCACGATCCTGGGCGAGCAGGGCGCCGAGCAGCTGCTGGGCAAGGGCGACATGCTCTACATGCCCGGCGGCAAGCAGATCGTTCGCGTCCACGGCCCGTTCGTGAGCGACGACGAAGTCCAGGCGGTCGCCGATTTCTGGCGCGCCCAGGGCGCCCCCGATTACATCAGCGCCGTCACCGAAGAGCCCGAGGACGGCGGATTCAGCCTCGAAGGCGCTCCCGATGGCGAGGACAGCCCCGAGGACCAGCTCTATCGCCGCGCCACCCAGCTGGTGGCGGAAAGCCAGAAGGCATCCACCTCATGGCTCCAGCGCCAGCTCCGCGTCGGTTATAATTCGGCGGCGCGCCTGGTCGAACGGATGGAGAAGGACGGCCTGGTGTCGCGGCCCGATCACGTCGGCCGCCGCGAAGTGTTGATGGACACCGACGGGCGCCCGCTGTGAGGATCATTTGGTGCGCGCGGGGGTTCAGGAGGCATTCAAGCCACCCCGCCTAGGGGCATCATCCGGCAATTGGAGAAGAAATACGTGTTTGCACGGCCCCTCGCCCTCACTCTGCTCGCCGCTCCCGCGCTGGTCGCCGCCGCGCCTGCGCCCGAGCTCGCCCAGGTGCAGCAGCACCTCCAGGCGGTGAGCAGCATGACCGCGGATTTCACTCAGATCGACCGCAACGGACGCGCGCTCACCGGCACGATGACGCTCAAGCGTCCCGGCAAGATCCGCTTCCAGTATCAGAAGGGCGTGCCCCAGCTGATCGTCGCGGACGGCAACAGCCTCTATTTCATCGACTATCAGGTGCGGCAGGTCGATCGCTGGCCGATCGGCAATTCGCCACTGGCGGTGCTGCTCAATCCCAAGCGCGACATCACCAAATATGCGACGCTCAAGCCCACCGGCGATCCGGCCGTCTTCTCGGTCGAAGTCCATGATCCGCGCCATCCCGAATATGGCCGGATCACGATGATCTTCCAGAAGAACGCCTCGGCGCCCGCCGGGCTGATGCTTCAGGGCTGGGTGGCGCTCGATTCGCAGAACAACCGCACCACCATCCGCCTGGCGAACCAGCGCTTCAATGCACCCGTTTCCGACGGAGCGTTCCGCTGGAACGATCCGCGGAGGCAGGGGCCCCGCAATCGCTGACGTCACTGGCCTGCTGTTCATCTCCGCGACAGGTTACGGGGCCTAAAAACCAGAGTGCGGATGTGGGCCATTACCTGAGATTTCCCCCTGTTGCTCGGGATTGACCCACATCCCGCCTGCGTGAACGAACGCTAGGTCGGCCCTCGCTCCACTGCCCCCGGAGCGGGGGCCTTTCCGCATCTGGCGCAGCGGGATTTGGATAGCTACATCGTCCGGGTGAAGATCGCTTCCTGGAACATCAATTCGGTGCGTTTCCGCATCGGCATCGTCGAGCAATTCCTGCGCGAGGAATCGCCGGATATCCTGTGCCTTCAGGAAACCAAGGTCATCGACGGCGACTTCCCCGAAGCGCCGTTCCGCGCGCTCGGCTATGAGCACATCATCAAGCACGGCCAGCGGATGCACCACGGCGTCGCCATCCTCTCCCGGGTGCCGGTGGTCGAGGATGATCGCTTCGACTGGCAGGCCAACGGCGAGGCCCGCCACGTAGGCGTCCGGCTCCCCAACGGCGTGCGGCTCGAGAATGTCTATGTGCCGGCCGGGGGCGACACGCCAGACCGCGAGATCAATCCCAAGTTCGGCCAGAAGCTCGATTTCGTCGAGCGGATGACGCGCTGGTCGGAGGGGCTGCGGGTGCCTTCGATCCTGGTCGGCGACCTCAACATCGCCCCGCTCGAATGCGACGTGTGGAACCACAAGGCGCTGCTCGACGTGGTGAGCCACACGCCCGTCGAGGTCGAGGCGATGGGCCGCCTCCAGGCCGCGCACGACTGGGTGGACCTGGGGCGCAGCTTCATCCCGGCGCCCGAGCGTTGCTTCACCTGGTGGAGCTATCGCGCGAAGGACTGGGCCGCCTCCGATCGCGGACGCCGTCTCGATCATATGTGGGCGAGCCCCGAAGTCGCCCGGACCGCAACCAACCACAAGGTGCACGAGCCCTGCCGCAGCTGGCTCAAGCCGTCCGACCACGTGCCGATCGTCACGGAATTTGACTTTTGAGCGATCCGCGCGCCGTTGCCCGCGCCATAGACGCGCTCCGCCGCGGCTGGCCGATCGCGATCCGCGGCGGCGACGGTACGCTGCGCCTGCTCGCAATCGAGACTGCCGACCCCGAACGGCTCGACGCCTTCGATCCTGCCGGAGAGGCGCCCGTGCTGCTCTCGGCCGGCCGCGCGGCGACGCTCAAGCTCGCCAACCAGCGTGAGGCCGCCGCACCCGATTGCCCGGTGCTGGTCGAGCGGACTCCCTGGCTCGACTTCGGCACCGCAACCGCGCTCGCCGACCCGCAGCTCGACTTGGCGACACCGCTCAAGGGCCCCTTCCGCGCAGTACCGCTCGCCGCCGCCGCAGCCGCGGCTGCGGCGCTACGCCTCGCCCGGGTCGCCGGGCTGCTGCCGGCATTCTTCGCCATTCAGGGGGAGGACGCCGAGGCGATCACGCCCGCCGACATTGACGCCCATGAGGATGCCAACCGGCTTCGCATCGTCGGCCGCGCTCGGCTTCCCGTCGAAGGCGCGGAGGACGCGGAGATCGTCGCTTTCCGCACCGACGAGATGCCCGGCGAGCACATCGCGCTGTTGATCGGCCAGCCGGACGGACGGCCGCCGCTCGTGCGGCTCCACAGCGAGTGCCTCACCGGCGACATGCTCGGCTCGCTCAAATGCGATTGCGGCCCGCAGCTTCGCGCCGCGATAGAGGCAATTGCGGCCAGCGGATGGGGCATCCTGCTCTATCTGCGCCAGGAAGGTCGCGGCATCGGCCTGATCAACAAGCTGCGCGCCTATGCGCTGCAGGACCAGGGCTTCGACACGGTCGATGCCAACACCCGGCTCGGCTTCGCGGTCGACGCGCGCAACTTCGCTACGGCGGGGCGGATGCTCGCACTACTGGGGCAGCGGAAAATACGCTTGCTCACCAATAATCCCGACAAGGTAGCTGCGCTGCAGGAGGCGGGGATCGAGGTGATCGAGCGCGTGCCTCATAAGCTCCCGCCGAACCCGCACAACGAACGCTATCTCGCCACCAAGCGCGACCGCACGGGGCACCAACTTTAAAGAATCAGCCGCGCCACTTCGCCAAAGTCGTGCGCGATCTCCTGGACTCCGAGCGCACGCAGCCGTTCGCCATGATCCGGCGCGCAATGCATGCCCGCGCAAAGCCCGATCACATGCGCCCCCGACGCCACCGCGCCGGTCACCCCCACCGGAGAATCCTCAAGGATAACGGTGCACTCGATATCCACGCCCAACTCATGAGCTGCGTGGAGATAGACATCCGGCGCAGGCTTGCCGCACGCGACATGCTCGCGTCCGCTGAAGATCTTGTCCCCAAAGGCATCGCGCACGCCAAGGTGCTCGAGATGCCGAGTGATCCAGCGCGTCGAACTCGACGAGGCGATCGCACGCGGCAGTGTAGGCGGCAGTGCGCGGATGAAGGCGATCGCGCCCGCCACCTCGGGAAGCCCCTCCTCGAGAGCCCGTCGATCCTCCTCGGCACGAGCATCGTGGAAATCCTCGGGAATGGGACGGCCGATCCACTGCTCGATCGCCGAGTGGAAGTCATTCCCAGCGAGGCCCATGAAGTTCGCCATCGACTGTTCGGGCGTGGTCGGATGGCCGATCCGAGTCAGATATTCGGCGATCTGCCGGTTGCCGGCATATTCGCTCTCGAGCAGCACGCCGTCGAAATCGAAGATTATGGCGTCGAACTTCACGAGCGTGCTCCGAACAAGGCGGTGCCGACGCGCACATGCGTCGCGCCGATCATCACCGCGGTTTCATAATCGCCCGACATGCCCGTGCTGAGCCCTGTCAGGCCGTGGTCGCGTGCGAGCTTCGCCAGCAGCGCGAAATAAGGCGCCGGCTCCACATCCAACGGCGGCACGCACATCAGCCCGGCGATCGGCAGCTCCGCCGCGCGTGCCTCCGCGAGCAGATCGGGCAGCGCCTCGATCGCGCACCCGCCCTTTTGCGGCTCGGCGCCGATATTGACCTGAACGAAGCAGTCAGGGCGCCGACCGGCGCGGTCCATCGCCTTGGCGAGCGCCGGGACGAGCGAAGCGCGGTCGACCGAGTGAATCGCATCGAACAGCGCGACGGCATCGTCCGCCTTGTTCGACTGGAGCTGACCAACCAGATGGAGCCGCACGTCCGGCGTCTCGGCCCGCAGCTCGGGCCACTTCGCGGCGGCCTCCTGGACGCGGTTCTCGCCGAACACACGCTGGCCTGCTGCGATCAGCGGCCGGATCGCGACAGTTTCGTGCATCTTGGATACGGCGATCAGCTCGACCGAATTGGACTTGCGACCGGCGAGTCGAGCGGCACGCGCGATCTTCTCGCGTACTTCGGCGAAGCGCTGACTGACATCGTCTATGGACATGCCCCGCGCTATAGGCAGGCGGATGCACCGCCGCCACCCCCTGCCGCACCTCTGGCTGATGACCGATGAACGCATGGGCGACGCGCTCTGGGCAGCTATTGAGCGGCTGCCGCGCGGAAGCGGAATCGTCTTCCGTCACTACCAACTCGAACAACGGGAGCGACGCGCACTGTTCGCGAAAGTGACGAAGCTCGCCCGCAAACGCGGGCTGCTGCTGGTGCGGGCGGGCGGCCAGCGCCTCGGGCCCCGTGAAGCAGGAGTCCATGGCGAACGCGCCCGCCCGGGGCTGGTTTCGACTCACCCGGTGCATTCACGGCGCGAAGCGGTCGCGGCAATCCGACAGGGGACCGATGCGTTGTTCGTGTCGCCGGTGTTCCCGACGCGCTCGCACCCCGGCGCACGCACGCTCGGCCGCGTGCGGCTGGGGCTGATGATCCGGGATTTGCGCGTGCCGGTGATCGCGCTCGGGGGGATGAATACGCAGCGCGCGAAAGGACTTGCGGTGCTCGGCGTCTATGGCTGGGCAGGTATAGACGCCTGGACCTGAGCGTCAGAAGCGGAAGGCGGTTCCCACATAGACCGCCTGGCTGTCACGGCGATCGTCACGCAACTCCGGCAGCCGGTCACGCTCGCTCTTGTAGCGGACGCCCGCAGTCACAGCGAGATTGCGAGTCAGCGAATAGGACCCGCCCACGTCGATCGAATAGCTCGGCTTGTCGCCGATCAGCACGGGCGTATCAGCTAGCGGACGATCCGCAGCGGCGATCACGCGGCCGGTGATTCGCTTACCGGCGTAGCTGACGCCGACATTGGTCTGCTCGCGCCCGCCGGGCTGGCTCACCAGATCGACTCGAGTCACGTCGCCCGAGACGGCGAAGCGCTTCCAGCCTACCGACACACCGAGGTTATAGGCGATCGGCGCGAGGCTGACCGCTTCCGCGGAAGCCAGCGCGCTGCGCTCGGCGGCTCGGGCCGCACGCGTCGAGCGCGCGCGCACTGCGACCGTCACTGCACGGTTGCCACGGCGCGATTCGGACGGTGTGAAGCGGAAGCCGCTCTCCGGAAGTCCGCTGCGCGCGAGGACGGCGGCGAGCTTGGGATCGGCGGCAGCCGGAGTGAAGGCGCCGAAGCCACGCGGGACCGAAACCGCGGAACGCTTGTCGAGGCGCTGGGCGCCTCCATTCTCCTGCGCCTGGAGCGCGGGCGCGATAATCGCGCCGGCGGCGCACAGCGCCCCGAGCCCGACTCCCGCGATCCAACGTCCCAGCCGCATTTTCACTCCCTTTAGATAAGGCGCCTACCATGATTCGGGAGCATGGTTCCACCGGTGGCACAAATTTCGTGCAACTGTTGCTCCATGCCCACAGAATCAGCAGACAATTAGGTACAAACCGCCTCGCGGGCCTGCGAATCGGCGCCTTGCTCCCGCCATATCAACCCCTATAGATGCTCGCACTGGTTTTCCCTTGCCTTTAGGAATGTGTCGATGAACCGCCTGTTGCGCACCGCGATCCTGGGGTCGCTCGTCCTTTCGGTTGCCGCGTGCGGCGGCAAAGAGCGCCCCCAAGCCGATCTCGCCGCGTCGAAGGTCACCACCATCGGCGTGAATTCCTATTTGTGGCGCGCAAGCCTAGACACGCTGAGCTTCATGCCGCTGCTCCAGACCGATTCGAACGGCGGGGTTATCGTCACCGACTGGTATGTGAACCCGAACGTGCCGACCGAGCGGATGAAGGTGACCGTCACCATCCTGGACCAGGACCTGCGCGCCGACGCGCTGCGCGTCGCGGCGCTGCGCGAAGTGAACTCGACCGGCCAGTGGGTCACCGCTCCGGTTCAGGCGGCTACGGTACAGAAGCTCGAGGACATCATCCTCACCCGTGCCCGCGATCTGCGCCGCTCCGCCCTCGTCAACGACTGAACCGACGGGGACATTAGCGATGACGTCGCGTTTCAACCCGCTCAAGGCGGACGCGGCGTGGCAGAAGGCGTGGGAAGAACGCCGCACCTTCGCCGCGCGTGACGATTCGCCCAAGCCCAAGAGCTTCGTGCTCGAGATGTTCCCCTATCCTTCGGGGCGCATCCACATGGGCCATGTGCGCAACTATACGATGGGCGACGTGCTCGCGCGCTTCCGGCGCATGACAGGGCATGAAGTGCTGCATCCTATGGGATGGGACGCCTTCGGCATGCCCGCCGAGAATGCCGCGATGGAGAAGAAGGTCCATCCCGGCGCCTGGACGCGGCAGAACATCGCGACGATGAAGGCACAATTGAAGCGTCTGGGCTTCGCACTCGACTGGACACGCGAGCTCGCCACCTGCGAGCCCGGCTATTATGGCCAGGAACAGGCGCTGTTCCTCGACCTGTACGAGGCGGGACTCGTCTATCGCAAGGAATCGGCGGTCAACTGGGACCCAGTCGACATGACCGTCCTCGCCAACGAGCAGGTGATCGACGGCCGCGGCTGGCGATCGGGCGCGCTGGTCGAGCGCAAGAAGCTCAGCCAGTGGTTCCTGAGGATCACCCAGTTCGCCGACGAACTGCTCGAAGGGCTGAACGGCCTCGAGCACTGGCCGGACAAGGTCAAGCTGATGCAGGAGAACTGGATCGGCAAGTCCGAGGGGCTGCAGTTCCGGTTCAAGCTGTCCGACGACGGCGAAGTCGAAGTCTTCACCACGCGGCCGGACACTATCTTCGGTTCGAGCTTCGTCGCGATCGCGGCAGACCATCCGATCGCGCAGCGCCTCGCCGCGGACAATCCTGAGGTCCAGGCGTTCATCGAGCGCTGCAAGCAGGGCGGCACCACCGCCGCCGAGCTCGAGACGCAGGAGAAGTTGGGACTCGACACCGGGCTTCGCGCTACGCATCCCTTTGATTTGACATGGGAATTACCGGTCTACATCGCGAATTTCGTGCTGATGGACTATGGCACCGGTGCGGTCTTCGGCGTGCCCGCGCACGACCAGCGCGATTTCGAATTCGCGACCAAATACGCCCTGCCGATCCGCCGCGTGGTATCCGAAGGCGACAAGACCGCGCCGGAGTTCCACGAGGACGAGGCCTATACCGGCCCCGGCACGCTGGTGAACTCGCACTTCCTTGACGGCATGGACGTGACCGACGCCAAACGCGAGGTCATCCGCCGCGCGGAGGAAGACGGCTGGGGCACCGGCACCACCGTGTGGCGCCTGCGCGACTGGGGCGTGAGCCGCCAGCGCTATTGGGGCACGCCGATCCCTATCATCCATTGCGATGCGTGCGGCGTCGTTCCCGCACCGCGCGAGAGCCTGCCGATCGTGCTGCCCGAGGACGTGAGCTTCGACATTCCGGGCAACCCGCTCGACCGGCATCCGAGCTGGAAAAACGTCGATTGCCCCAGGTGCGGATCACCTGCGCGCCGCGAGACCGACACGCTCGACACTTTCGTCGATTCCTCCTGGTATTTCATCCGCTTCGCTAGCCAGCCGAGCGACAAGCCGTTCGACAAGACGGTGGCCGAGCAATGGCTGCCGGTAGGCCAGTATATCGGCGGCGTGGAGCACGCGATCCTGCACCTGCTCTACGCGCGCTTCTTCACCCGCGCGCTCCAGCACATGGGCAAGCTCGACGTGGCCGAGCCGTTCGCCGGGCTGTTCACCCAAGGCATGGTGACACACGAGACCTATAAGTCGCGGGCGGGTGCTTGGCTCTCGCCCGAGCAGATCCGCCGCGACAGCGCAGGCGCGGTCGAGCTCGCGACGGGCGATCCAGCGATCGTTGGCCGCATCGAGAAGATGTCCAAGTCCAAGAAGAACACGGTCGATCCCGAGCCGATCGTGGACCAATATGGCGCGGACGCGGTGCGCTGGTTCATGCTCTCGGATTCGCCGCCCGAGCGCGACCTGGAGTGGACCGAGAACGGCATCGAAGGTGCGTGGCGCTTCGTCCAGCGGCTGTGGCGGTTGTTCGATGGGCTTGACGAGAGCCAAGACGCCAACGGCGCGGACAAGGAGCTGCTCCGCAAGCTCCACCGCACCATCGCCGGGGTTGCCGAGGACATCGAGGCGCTGTCGTTCAACAAGGCTGTCGCCAAGCTCTATGAGCTGGTCAACGCCATCGAGAAGGCACCGGCATCGGCAGCGCGCGCAGAAGCGATCCACACGCTCGCACGGATCGTTGCGCCGATGGTGCCGCACCTCGCCGAAGAGGCCTGGGCGGCAATGGGCAATGAAAACCTGATCGCCGACGCCGCCTGGCCCGAAGCCGATCCGGCACTGCTCGTCGACGACGAAGTGACGATCGCCGTGCAAGTGAATGGCAAGCTGCGCGATACGCTGGTAATGCCGAAAGGAGCCGCGCGCGCCGATGTTGAGGCGGCGGCACTTGCATCGGACAAGATCGTCCGGCTGCTCGAAGGAAAGGCCCCGCGGAAAGTGATCGTTGTGCCCGATCGCCTGGTGAACCTCGTCGCATGAGATGGGCGGCGCTCCTGCTTGGCGCGGTGGCGCTTTCGGGCTGCGGGCTGAAGCCGCTCTACGGCGGCGGTGACGGCAGGCAGGTCCGCGCGACGCTCGCCGCGGTCGAGATCGCGCCGATTCCCGGCCAATCCGGCTGGCTGGTGACCAACGCGCTGCGTGACCGCCTCAACACCGGACAGCGGAGCGGAGCGCGGTATCGGCTCCAGGTCGAGCTCGATGACCAGATCGTCGGGCTGGGCGTGCGCCGCGACGATTCGGTCGCGCGCGAGCGCCGGACGCTGCGCGCACGCTATCAGCTGGTCGACCTCACCAACGGCGCCATCGTCCTCGATGCTGCGGCGGGATCGGACGCTGGCGTCGACGTGGTCAATTCGGAATATGCGACGATCGCCGCCGAGCGGACCGCGCTCGAACGGCTTTCGGAGATCGTCGCGGACCAGATCGTCGCACGCGTGGCGCGCTTCGCCCAAACGGCCCCCGCTCCAGCCGGCGCGCAATGAAGGCGACCGCGTCGCAGATCCGCGCCGCCGTCGACAAGCCCAACCCCGACACCCGGCTCTACCTGTTCCATGGTCCCGACGAAGCCGGCGCGGCCGAGCTCGCCGGGCGGCTGGCGCGCGCGCTGGGACCGGAGGCCGAGCGTGTCGACGTCGACATGAAGGCGCTCCGCGATCAGCCCGGGCGGCTCGCCGATGAGGCGGCCTCGATGTCGTTGTTCGGCGGGGTGCGCTATGTCCGCATCGCCGGGATCGAGGAAGGCGCGATCGAAGCCGTGACGCTGCTGCTCGAGGCCGAACGCGCCGGAAACCCGGTGATCGCGATCGGGTCGGGGCTCAAGGCCAGCGGTAAGCTTGCCAAGCTGGCGATCGCCTCGCAGTGCGCGCTCGCCTTCGCCTGCTATGTCCCTGAGGGGGTCGATGCCGCCAAGCTCGCCTCGGCGGTGGCGCGCGAGCACGGGCTGCGGCTGACGAGCGACTTGGCCCAGCGCCTAGCGTCGGCGAGCGGCGGTGACCGCGCGATCCTGACACGCGAGATCGAGAAGCTCGCGCTCTACCTCGATGCCGCGCCGGATCGGCCGCATGATGCCGACGCCGACGCTTTCGAGGCGATCGGTGCCGATCTGGGCGAAAGCGAGATGTTCCATCTCATCGATGCGATCCTCGATGGCCGAGTCGATACGCTCGGCTCCGAGCTGGCGCGTTTGGGTGCTAGTGGCGGATCGGCGATTCCGCTGCTGCGCCAGCTCGTGCGCCGGCTGATGACGCTCGCCGATATCCGTGTGGACGTGGACTCGGGCTTGGCTATCGACCAGGCACTTGAAAAACATCGTGTTTTCTTCCGGGAGAAGCCGGCCACCGGACGCGCGCTGCGCCGCTGGAATGCGGGCCAACTCGCCCGCGCGATCGAGCGTGTGCGTCAAACCGAACGCGCGCTGATGCACGGCGCGAGCGCAGGGGAAGTCCTTGCGGAGGCCGAGTGTACGGCGCTCGCCCGCCAGGCAGCGCGAGCGCGCGGTTGAGGCTAGATCCGCTCGCCGGTCAGGCGCTGGCAGACCATGTCGAGCTGGTCGAGCGTCGAATAGGACAAGGTCAACGTGCCACCCCTGCCGCCATGCGCGATGCGGACGTTGAGCCCTAGCACATCGCCGAGCTGACGCTCGAGCGCGGCGATATCCGCGTTGCGTTCGGGGGATGCGCCGACAGCGCGACGCACGGATTCGGGCTTGGCCTCGCGCGCGAGCTTCTCGGTCTCGCGCACCGACAGGCCCCGCGCCACGACTTCGCGCGCCAGCCGTTCGGGATCGGGCGCGCCGATCAGCGCGCGGGCATGCCCCATCTCGAGCGCGCCTTCGATCACCATCTGCCGAACCGATTGCGGCAATTCGAGCAAGCGGAGGAGATTGGCGACATGGCTGCGCGACTTGTGGACGAGCCGACCGAGCGCTTCCTGGGTGTGGCCGAACTCGCCGATCAGCCGCGAATAGGCCTCGGCTTCTTCGATTGCATTGAGATCCTGGCGCTGGATATTCTCGACCAGCGCGATTTCCATCGCCTCGGCGTCGCTGAGCTCGCGGACAATGACCGGGACTTCGTGCAGCCGTGCGCGCTGCGCCGCGCGCCAGCGGCGTTCGCCGGCGACGATCTGATAGCTATGGCCGTGCGGACGGACGACGATCGGCTGGATCAACCCTCGCGCTGCGATCGACTGGGCGAGATCGTCGAGCGCCGCCTCGTCGAAATGCCGCCGTGGCTGGCCCGGGTGCGGCGCGAGCGAGCTGACCGGCAGCATGCGCACTCCGGTGGGGTTTCCGCCCTCCGTCGCACCCGAGATCGGCGCCTCCTGAACGCTGTCGCCCAACAGGGCGCTGAGCCCGCGGCCGAGGCCGGGACGCGCTTTGCGGGGGGCTGCGGCAGAATCGGTCATGCGGCCTTCTTGAGTTTGGGCAGGCGGTCGATCACTTCGCGTGCGAGCGCGATATAGGCTTCCGATCCGGCGCAGCGATGATCGTAGATCAGCGCGGGCACGCCGTGGCTCGGCGCCTCGGAAAGACGGACGTTCCGGGGAATCACCGTCTCGAAGACGACAGGCCCGAGCACCGCACGGACATCGTCGGCGACTTGGTCGGTGAGGCGATTGCGGCGATCATACATCGTCAGCGCCACGCCGAGGATCGACAGGCCCGGATTGAACCGGCCCCGGATACGCTCGACGGTGCTCAGCAGCTGGCTCAGCCCCTCCAGCGCGAAGAACTCGCACTGCAGCGGCACCAGCAGCGCGTCGGCGGCAACCATCGCGTTGATCGTGAGAAGCCCCAGCGAGGGCGGGCAGTCGATCAGCACCACATCCCATCGCTCCGCGCGGTAGCGTGCGATCGCGGCATCGAGCCGGTGGGTGCGCGCATCGAACTCGACAAGCTCGATTTCAGCGCCCGAAAGGTCCTGGGTGGCGGGGATGACGTCCAGCCCCGGGATGCGTGAGGCAACCGCCACCTCATCGAGCCCCGATTCCCCCACCAGCAGGTCATAGGAGGAGCGCTCGCGCTGCGCATGGCCAATGCCCAGGCCGGTGGAGGCATTGCCCTGCGGATCGAGGTCGATCAGCAGCACGCGCTGCCCGGTCGCCGCCAGCGCGGTGGCGATATTGATGGCGGTTGTGGTCTTCCCCACTCCGCCCTTCTGGTTGGCGATCGCAATGCAGATCATCTGGGCCGCACCCCCCGGGCTACCACGACGCCCGAGTCAGGCTGTGTGATGCTTGGTTCCACGTGGAACACACCCTGCCACTTCATGCGCGCGGCTTCCACCTCCGATTGCGCATTGCGCCCCTTGGGCAGCAGCCAGACTGTGGACGAATCTGTGCAGTGAATTGTGGACGAGAACAACTGGGACAACTCAGCGACCGCACGGGCTGAAACCACTGCCGCGGGTATGGCGGTCCGATAGGTCTCCACCCGTGATCCCTGCACGACGATCTTCTCGCTCAGGCCCAGCGCCTCTGCGGCTCGGCGGAGGAACTCGATTCGTTTAGCGCGTGGCTCAACCAGCACGACGGGACGACCGGTCAGTGCAGCCACAACGATGCCTGGGAGGCCGGCGCCCGAGCCGACATCGAGCCAGGCGCCACTGTCCGGCGCGCCTTCGGACAATGGCACAAGCTGGGCAGAATCGACGAAATGGCGCACCCACAGCGTCTCGAAGGTAGAGGCGGCGATGAGGTTCTGGTGCTGGGCTTCTTCCCGGAGCAGTTCGGCATAGCCGTCGAGCAGTGTTTCACGTGAAACGCCGAACCGCTCCCGAATCCAGAGCCGCGCCTCCTCTTCGGTCATGCCGCGGATCGCCGGGCGTGGAGAAGAATCGCCGAAAGCGCCGCTGGGGTTATCCCGCGGATGCGCGATGCCGCGCCCAGCGTCGCGGGCCGGGCTGCGGAAAGCCGTTCGACCATTTCGTTCGAAAGACCAGGAATAGCGGCAAAGTCGAGATCGGCGCGCAAGCGGACATTGTCATTGGCGCGAAGCTGCGCCACCTCCGCTGCCTGCCGCTCGAGATACGGCGCATAACGCGCATCCTCGACAAACTCGGCAAGCAGCACCTGATCGGCGTCGAGCGAGTCGCCCGACACGTGATGCAATTCCACTGCGGGAAAGCGCAGCCATTCCTTGGCACTGCGCCGCCCCCCGTCGAGCGCAACCGCAGCGCCCCGCTCCTGCAGATTGCTAGCGGTGTGCTGAACCGCGAAATGCTGCTCCAGCTTGTTGCGCTCGCGCCCACGCCATTCCATGCGGGCGATGCGCTCCACACTCAGACAGTCGAGTCGCCCGGCAATATCCCCCAGCCGAGTCTCGGCGTTGTCCGCACGCAGCCGAAGCCTAAACTCTGCGCGTGCGGTGAGCATACGATAAGGCTCTGTAACGCCCTGGAGCACCAGATCGTCGATCATCACGCCGAGGTAGCTCTCGGCCCGATCCAGAATCAGCGCCTCACGCGCGAGCGCGTGCGCGGCCGCATTGATGCCGGCAACCAGCCCCTGTCCTGCCGCTTCCTCATAACCCGTGGTCCCGTTGATCTGCCCGGCGAAGAAGAGTCCTGAAAGCTGTGGAAGGGCGAGCGTGGCTTCGAGTGCGCGCGGGTCGATATAATCATACTCGACGGCATAGCCCGGTGTGACGATCCGGCATCGCTCAAGGCCGGGCACCGACTCGACCATCGCTTGCTGGATATCCACCGGAAGCGAAGTCGACATACCGTTCGGATAGATAAGGTGCGTCCCCAGCCCCTCGGGCTCAAGGAATATCTGGTGCCCGTCGCGGTCGCCGAAACGATGAATCTTATCTTCGATTGAGGGGCAATAGCGCGGCCCCTGCGCATCGATCGCGCCGGTGAACAGCGGCGAGCGGTCGAGCCCGGCGCGGATCGCGTCATGCGTCGCCGCGGTGGTCCGCGTCACGCCGCAGTGAAGCTGGGGCAGCGCGCGCGCCGGCGTGAGCGGCGACATCGTCCACTGCTCGACGTCGGACGGCTGCTCGTCCACGCGGGCCCAGTCGATCGAACGTCCGTCGAGGCGCGGCGGCGTGCCGGTCTTGAGCCGCGCCATCGGCAGGGCGAGCTCGCGGAGCTGCTGCGCCAGCCGCGTGGCTGCGGCCTCACCGATCCGCCCACCTTCGAACCGCTCCTCGCCGCGGAAGATTCGCCCGCCCAGAAAAGTCCCGGTGGCGAGCACCACCGCAGGTGCTTCCAGCAACGAACCGTCGGCGAGTCGGAGACCAGCCACAACGCCCCCACGCACTTCGAGCGCTGAGGCCTCGCCTGACACCAAGGTGAGATTCGTCTGCGCCTCTAGCATGTGCTGGATCGCGGCAGCGTAGCGGACCCGGTCCGCCTGGACGCGCGGGCCCTGTACCGCGGTTCCCTTGCTGCGATTGAGCATCCGATAGTGGATACCCGCGGCATCGGCAGCGCGCGCCATCAATCCATCGAACGCATCGATCTCGCGGACCAGATGTCCCTTCCCCAAACCCCCGATCGCGGGGTTGCATGACATCGCGCCGAGCTTTGCGAGATCGAAGCTCAACAGCGCCGTGCGGGCACCGCGGCGCGCAGCAGCAGCCGCGGCCTCGGTGCCTGCATGGCCACCGCCGATGACGATCACGTCGAACTTCATGCTCGTGCAGCTAGGGATTTCAGGCGCCAAGGTCAAAAGCGTTCCACGTGGAACATCATTTTCCGATGCAGAACCGCGCGAAAAGCGCGTCGAGCATCGCTTCGACACTCGCCTTGCCGGTGATCGCGTCAAAGGCGATCCGCGTACTGCGTAGCTCTTCCGCGAGCAGAAGCAGGTCCGCTTGAGCCGCCGCCCGTCGCAGTGCCGCTGCTGCGTCCTGACACAGCCGGCGCTGACGCTGGTTGAGTGCGACCATATCCGGGGGCGGAAGGAGCGCGTCGGCGAATGCAGAAAGGCGGCCCCAGAGCGCGTCTATACCCGCGCCCGTCACCACAGAAACTGCCAGATCTTTGCCGTCGGCCGATCCCCGTTCCGCCTCATCCGCCCTTGCATGAATCCATAGCACCGCAGGATGCTGGGGCGGCGGATCGTCGCCGAGCCACAGCAGGATGTCCGCTACGTCCAGCGCGTCACGCGCCCGCGCAATGCCGATTTCCTCGATCGCATCGCCCGGCGCCTCGTTTAATCCTGCGGTATCGATAAAGAGATAGGCAGTCCCGCCCCGCACGACCGGGGCTTCGATCCGGTCGCGCGTCGTGCCTGCGATCGGCGAGACGATCGCTGCGTCCCGCCCCACCAGCGCGTTGAGCAAGGTCGACTTGCCCGCGTTGGGCGGGCCGGCAAGCACGACGCGCAAACCGTCGCGCAGCCGCTCGACCGGTGGCCGCTCCGCCACCACCTCTACGTCCGCAGCGAGTGCCGCCGCGCCGTGCTGAAGCGTGAGCAGCGCGTCGCCGGGACCGGAAACATCGTCCTCGTCGCTATGGTCGAGCAGTGCTTCGGCATGTGCAGCGAGCGCGAGCAGCCGCGCTTCCCAGCCCTCGACCTCCCGCCGCACCGCACCCTCCGCCGACCGAAACGCAACGCGTCGCTGCCCCTCGGTCTCGGCGGCCAGCAAATCGCCCAATCCCTCAGCTTCACTCAGATCGAGCTGGCCATTGAACAGCGCGCGGCGCGTGAACTCACCCGGCTCGGCGGGCCGCATGCCTTGGATAGATCCGAGCGCAGCCTCCACCGCGCGGACCACCGCCCTCCCCCCGTGAAGGTGCAACTCGGCCAAATCTTCACCCGTCGCACTCCGCGGACCTGGGAACAACAGCACCAACGCACGGTCGAGCAACTCGCCGTCCGACGGATCGCGCAACGCTCGCAGCGCCGCGCGTCGCGGCGCCGGCAGATCGCCTGCAAGCGCTTCGACCGCGGCGAACGCCTTGGAGCCACTCAAACGCAACACAGCGATTGCGGCGGGCGGTGCACCGCTCGACACCGCGAAGATCGTATCCACGTCAGCCGGCCTTGTTCCCGCCTCCGCCTTCGAACAAGCCGCGCCAGAAACTCATCCCCGCCTCGCCCATTGGCGCCCAGTTCCGGATCATGGCTTCAAAAGCTTCAGGATTTCCTTGTTTATCAATAGCTTCTGACATCATCGCGACATAGCGATCGTGGATCGGAGACAAATCCGGCAGCCCCATCGCCCGGCGCGCTTCCTCCGGGGTGCATTCGACTTCGACATTGATCTTCATGGGCAGCTTCTCCGCTTGAGCGCGCCGCGGCGCGGCTGCTAGGCATTCGTCCATGTATGCGCGCGACCAGGCCCTGATCGCAACGCCTGTCGGTCCGATCCGGATCACGGGTGATGAGAGCCGGATCACGGCCGTGCACATTGGAGACGAAGGCCCGCTGTCGCGGGCAAGCGCTGTGGCGGTCCGCGACGCGGTCGAACAGCTCGAACTATGGTTCGCAGGTGAGCGCCAGAGCTTCGATCTGCCGCTCGCCCCAACCGGCACCGATCGCGGCGAAACGCTCCGCCAAGGTCTGATCGAGGTGCCCTACGGCGATACGCTGAGCTATGGCGAACTCGCGCAGCGGCTCGGCTCCAGCGCTCGCGCGATCGGGCAGCTTTGCGCGCGCAATCCCTTTCCGATCATCGTCCCGTGCCACCGCGTGCTCGGCGCCGGCGGCAAACTCGGGTTCTATTCGGGCGGCGAAGGACCCAGGACCAAATTCTGGCTGCTCGAGCACGAGCGGCGCCATGCGAGAGGGACATTGCTATGACCGGGACGATCCAGATCGACGCGCTCGACGGCAGCGGCAGCTTCGACGCCTATGTCGCCGAACCCGCGGACACGCCGCGCGCGGCCATCGTCGTGATCCAGGAAATCTTCGGCGTGAATCCCGGCATCCGCGCGCGTTGCGACCGTTGGGCCGAGAGCGGCTATCTCGCGCTGGCACCCGATCTGTTCTGGCGGATCGAACGCGGCGTCGAGCTCGATCCTGACGTGCCCGAGCAGTTCCAGCAGGCACTAGGACTGATGAACAAGTTCGACCAGGCGCAGGGCGTCTCGGATATCGAAGCGACGATCAAGGCGGCGCGCGCCCGGCTGGGCGAAGGCGGTAAGGTAGGCGTGGTTGGCTACTGCCTCGGCGGCCGCCTTGCCTTCATGTGCGCAACGCGGACAGATTCGGACGCGAGCGTCGGCTATTATGGCGTCAGCATCGACAATCTGTTGGCCGAAAAGCACGCGATCGCGCACCCGGTGCTGCTCCATGTCGCAGGCGCCGATCATTTCGTGACTCCAGACATTCAGGCAAAGATGCACGAAGGGCTCGACGGCCACTCCAGGGTCACGCTTTACGACTATCCGGGCGAGGATCACGGCTTCGCAACTGAGAGCGGCAAGCGGCGCTCAGAGGAAGCGGCGCAGCTGGCAGACAAACGGACCGCGGAGTTCT
The DNA here is from genome assembly GCF_051400635.1 of Sphingomonas radicis. NCBI lineage: Bacteria > Pseudomonadati > Pseudomonadota > Alphaproteobacteria > Sphingomonadales > Sphingomonadaceae > Sphingomonas > Sphingomonas radicis. The sequence goes on along the minus strand of NZ_JBLFFG010000001.1, from coordinate 697,211 downwards.
TCGCAGAGAATCTGGGCTAGGGCCCAAGGTCACCAATTCCGTTCGCCCTGAGCCTGTCGAAGGGCGCTCTACAGCGCTCCCCTCGCCAAGAACTCGCCCTTCGACAGGCTCAGGGCGAACGGACCTCCTAGGCGAAGAAGCTGGTGATCCCCGGCGTCTCGTGGCTGCCCACCCAGCCTTCGTAGATCATGCGGAAGGCGACGAAGACGATCACGGCCAGGCCGATATACGCGATCCAGCGGTAGCGGTCGATTAGCTTGGCAATAAAGTTCGCTGCCAACCCCATCAGCGCGACCGAGAGCAGCAGGCCCACTACCAGGATGCCCGGGTGCTCACGTGCGGCGCCAGCGACCGCCAGGACGTTGTCCAGGCTCATCGAGACGTCGGCGACCGCCACTGCCCAAGCAGCGCCTGCAAAGCTCTTGGCGGGCCTCAGGCCCGAATGCTCGTCGCCACCGATCTCCGCCGATCCCTGGCTGTGCGTGCCCTGGCGGATTTCGCGCCAGAATTTCCAGCTCACCCACAGCAGCAACAGCCCGCCGGCGAAGATCAGCCCGACGATTCCCATCAGCCAGCTGACGATCAGCGCGAAGGCGATGCGCAGCACCAGCGCCGCGCCGATACCGATCAGGATGACCTTCTTGCGCTGATCGGCTGGAAGGCCCGCGGCGAGCGCGCCGACGACGATCGCATTGTCGCCCGCGAGCACCAGATCGATCATCAGCACCGAACCGAACGCCGCGAGCGCCGTCGGCTCGGTGATGTTCGAGAAATCGGCGACGATGTGGTGCCAGATTTCGGCAGGGGAGCCGAGGCCCGCGGCCGCGGCGCTGAAGATCAGATCGAGCATGCGACAGCCCTAGCGCCGGGATTGACGCGCGCAAGAGTACGCGACAGCGGCACGCGGGTTCCGTGTACGATTTCGGACAGCGACACGGGCAAACCCCGCGCTGCCGGCCCGACTGCAGATTACTGGTTCATCGAGTCGAAAAAGTCCTCGTTGGTCTTCGAGTCCTTCATCTTGTCGAGCAGGAACTCCATCGCGTCGACGGTGCCCATCTGCATCAGGATGCGGCGCAGCACCCACATCTTGGTGAGCTTGGCCTTCTCGACCAGCAGCTCTTCCTTGCGGGTGCCCGACTTGCCCACGTCGAGCGCCGGGAAGATGCGCTTGTCGGCCACCTTGCGATCGAGGACGATTTCCGAGTTACCGGTGCCCTTGAACTCTTCGAAGATCACTTCGTCCATGCGGCTGCCGGTGTCGATCAGCGCGGTGGCGATGATCGAAAGCGAGCCGCCTTCCTCGATATTGCGCGCGGCGCCGAAGAAGCGCTTCGGCCTCTGCAGGGCGTTCGCGTCGACACCGCCGGTCAGCACCTTGCCCGAGCTCGGCACCACGGTGTTGTAGGCGCGGCCGAGACGCGTGATCGAATCAAGCAGGATCACCACGTCCTTCTTGTGCTCGACCAGGCGCTTGGCCTTCTCGATCACCATTTCGGCCACCTGGACGTGGCGCTGCGCCGGCTCGTCGAAGGTCGAGGAAATGACCTCGCCCTTCACGCTGCGCTGCATGTCGGTGACTTCCTCGGGCCGCTCGTCGATGAGCAGCACGATCAGGAAGACTTCGGGATGGTTGTCGGTGATCGCCTTGGCGATGTTCTGGAGCAGCACGGTCTTGCCGACGCGGGGCGGCGCGACGATCAGCGCGCGCTGGCCCTTGCCCTGCGGCGCGACGATGTCGATCACGCGCGCCGACTTGTCCTTGATCGTCGGATCGAGCGTGTCGAGGCTGAGCTTCTGCTCGGGATAGAGCGGCGTGAGGTTGTCGAAATTGACGCGATGGCGGACTGCGTCGGGATCGTCGAAATTGACCGAGACGAGCCGGGTCAGGGCGAAATAGCGCTCGCCGTCCTTGGGCGCGCGGATCTCGCCTTCCACGGTGTCGCCGGTGCGCAAGCCGAACTTGCGCACCTGATTGGGCGAGACATAGATGTCGTCAGGGCCGGCGAGATAGTTCGCCTCGGGGCTGCGCAGGAAGCCGAAGCCGTCGGGCAGCACTTCGATCGTGCCTTCGCCCATGATCTGGTCGCCCTGCTCGGCCTGTGCCTTGAGGATCGCGAACAGCAGATCCTGCTTGCGGAGCGTGGACGCGCTCTCCACGCCGAGCTCCTCGGCCATGGTGACCAGTTCGGCGGGCGCTTTTTTCTTGAGGTCCTTGAGGTGCATGGGGAGTCCGGGTGCTGGGAAGCTATGGGGGGAGCGTCGGTCGGCGAAAGATGCGCGCGATTTGCGATGCTGGAGGGAGGGTGCGCCCCGGATTCCCGGAGCACGCGAGTCGAATTAGGTGCGCCCCCCACCCAAGTCAACCGGGATCGGCAGCGATTGACGCAGCTGCGGACCCTTAGACGCGGAGTCGGGGCTCAAAAGGGCTTCACGACTGCCAGGACCACAATCAGCACCGCCGCGAGCGCCGGCAGCTCGTTGAGCATCCGCAGGCGCCGGGTCGAAAGGCTAGCCACCCCCGCCGCAAGCTTCTTCGAATAGCCCACCGCCCAGCCGTTATAGCCCGAGAGCGCGATCACGAGCAGCAGCTTGGCATGCAGCCAGCCGATCCCCGGCTGACCGTCGAACAGCCCGACATTGGCCGCCAGCGCAATCCCGAGCAGCCAGACGATCGCCATAGAGGGCGAGAGGATCATCCGCTTGAGCAATGCCTCGCGCTTCACCCAATCGGCGGCCTGAGGCGTGCCCAGCGCCTCCTGGTGATGGATCAGGTAGCGCGGCAGCAGAAACAGTCCGGCCATCCAGAAGATCACGAAGATGATGTGGAACGCCTTCACCCACAGATAGGCGCCGCCCAGGAATCCCGTCATGCTCGCCTCCACTTCCGGACAATCATGCCCGCCGCACTCGTGCCAACAGCTGCTCGACATGCGCGATCGGCGTGTCGGGCAGGATGCCGTGGCCCAGGTTGAAGACATGCGGCCGATCGGCGAACGCCGCAAGGATGCGATCCACCGCGTTATCGAGCGCCGACCCGCCTGCGATCAGCGCCAGCGGATCGAGATTGCCCTGCACCGGCAGGTTGGCGGGCAGCGAAGCATGCGCCCAGGCCGGATCCACCGTCTCGTCGATCCCAATCGCATCCACGCCGGTCTCGCGCGCATAGGCGGGTAGCTTGCCGCCCGCGCCCTTGGGAAAGCCGATGATCGCGACCTGTGGGCAACGCGCGCGCACCCCGGCTACGATCCGCGCGGTCGGCGCGATCACCCATTGCTCGAACTGCGCAGGCGAAAGGCTTCCTGCCCAGCTGTCGAACAGCTGCACCGCCTCCACGCCTGCTTCGACCTGCGCCGCCAGATAATTGATTGTGCAGTCGGCGATGCGGTCGATCAGCGCCTGCATCAGCGCGGGATCGCCATAAGCGAGGCGCCGTGCCTCCGCCTGCTCGCGAGTCCCTTGGCCGGCGATCATATAGGTGGCGACCGTCCAGGGGCTTCCCGCGAAACCGAGGAAGGTGGTCGCCGCCGGCAGCTGATCGCGCACGCGCCGCACCGTCGCAAAGACCGGATCGAGCACCGTCGAGTCCGCCGCCAGCGCATCGAGCACTGCGCGCGCGCCGATTTTGGGCGCCAGCCGCGGCCCCTCGCCGGTCTCGAACCACAGCTTCTGGCCGAGCGCCATCGGCACCACCAGAATGTCCGAGAACAGGATCGCGCCGTCCATGCCGAAGCGCCGGATCGGCTGGAGCGTGATCTCGGCCGCAGTTTCGGGATCCATCGCCAGTTCGAGGAATCCGCCCTTTTCGGCTCGCATTGCGCGATACTCGGGCAGGTATCGCCCGGCCTGGCGCATGAGCCAGATCGGCGGGACCGGCTGCTTCTCGCCGCGGAGCGTCGCGAGCAGGGGCTTAGGGGTCGGAGTGCTCAGATCGGCCTCTTTCCAGAATCAATTAAGATAAGAATCTAAGGGTTGTTGGAGTCAGTTGGCGCGTGGAAGCCGGGGCTTATGCGTTGATCCGGATATTGCCAACAGATTGACTCGCGCCGCGCCGCGGAAGCCCTCGGATTCGGTGGCGCATTCCACGTTTTTCACAGCTTGTGGAATGGAACAGCGGTCCGTGGATGCGGTTGTGGAAGAATCACGCGCCGAGTCCCCGATTCCGGCGCGCTTGGTCCACGCGCCCGGTTGCGCTACCGCCTATCCGCCATGTTCTCCACAGATTCACGCACGGCCTGATGCGGCTGCACCTCCACCTGCTCTCGGATTCGACCGGCGAGACGCTGGAGAATATCGCCAAGGCCGCGCTCGCGCAGTTCGACGACGTCGAGACGCTGCGGCATTTCTGGCCGATGGTCCGTTCGGAGGCGCATCTCGAGCGAATCCTGCAGGAGATATCGCAGAACCCCGGGCTGGTGATCTTCACGCTGGTGAACAGCGACATTCGCCGCACGCTGGAAATGCGCTGCCGCGCGATGGGGCTGCCCGCGATCGCGCCGCTCGATCCGGTGAGCCACGCGCTTTCGAGCCTGCTAGGCCAGGAAGCCAAGGCGCGCCCTGGCCGCCAGCACATGCTCGACGCCGCCTATTTCGCGCGCGTCGATGCGATCCAGTTCACGATCGCGCACGACGACGGGATCGGCGCGGAGGATTGGGAGGAATCGGATATCGTCCTGGTCGGCGTTTCGCGATCGTCCAAGACGCCGACTTCGATCTATCTCGCCAATCGCGGCTACAAGGTCTCAAATATCCCGATCGTGGTGGAGGCGCCCCCGCCGCACGAGCTGTTCCAGCTTCAGCACCCGCTGATCGTCGGGCTCACCACCAGCGCCGACCGGCTCGTCCAGATCCGCCGCAACCGGCTGCTCTCGCTCAACCAGAATCAGGAGACGAGCTATGTCGATCAGGATTCGGTCCAGCGCGAGATCGCCTATGCCCGCCGCATGTTCGCCGACAATGGCTGGCCGGTGATCGACGTGACGCGCCGCTCGATCGAGGAAACCGCCGCCGCGATCATCCAGCTCTGCAACGAGCGCACGCTGGAGGCGAAGGGCGCATGACGACGCTGGTTCTCGCCTCGCAGAGCGCGTCGCGCCGCGCGATGCTCGATGCGGCCGGCGTCCCGCACGAAGCGGTCGCCGCGCAGGTCGACGAGGCATCGGCCAAGCAAGCGCTGCTTGCCGAAGGCATCCGCCCGCGCGACCTTGCGGATGCGCTCGCCGAACTGAAGGCGCTCAAGGTCTCGACGCTCGTCCCGCCCGCGCTGGTGCTGGGCGGCGACTCGCTCGTCGCGCTCGACGATGGCAGCCTGCTCGACAAGCCCGAGAGCCGCGAACAGGCCGGCGAGCATCTGCGCCGCATGTCGGGGCGCACGCACGATATCTACAGCGCTGCGGTGATCGTCGAACAGGGCCGCCCAGTGTGGCGCCATGTCGATCGCGCCAAGCTTCATGTCCGGCCGCTCTCCGAAGCCTTCATCGAGCAATATCTCGACCTCGAATGGCCGGCGATCGCAGGCTGCGTCGGCTGCTTCCGGATCGAAGGGCCGGGCGTCCAGCTCTTCAGCCGCACCGAGGGGAGCCACTTCACCATACTCGGCATGCCGCTGCTGCCGGTCCTCGATTATCTGCGCGTGCGAGGGGTTCTGACGTCATGAAGCCTGGTTCGACTTCGCTCACCACAGGCTATGCCGAAGTGATCGGCGATCCGATCGCGCACTCCAAATCGCCGCTGATCCACGGCTTCTGGCTCGACGCGCTGGAGATCGACGCCGAATATCGCGCGGTGCGCGTGGCGCCCGAGGGGCTCGCCGACTATTTCACAGCGCGCCGCGCCGATCCGGCCTGGCGCGGCACCAACATCACCATCCCGCACAAGCAGGCTGCGCTCGACCTGGTCGAGGACCGCGGCGGCGTTCGTGCGACGATCGGCGCGATCAACACCGTGGTGCGCGCCGAGGACGGCGCATTGATCGGCACCAACACCGATGCCGGCGGCTTCTACACGCCGATCGCCGGGCTCGACCTCGAAGGGCGCCATGCCGTGGTGGTGGGGGCCGGCGGCGGTGCACGCGCGATCCTGTTCGCGCTGGCGCGGCTCGGGATCGGCCGGGTGACGATCCTCAACCGCAACGTGCTCAAGGCCGTAGCGTTGCTGTCGAGCTTCGGGATCAAGGGCGATGCCGTGCCGCTCGGATCGCCGCTTCCGCCCGCCGACCTGCTGGTCAACGCCAGCGCGCTCGGCATGGCGGGCCAGCCACCGCTTGATATCGACCTTTCGCCCCTCCCCGAGCATGCCGTAGTCTATGACATCGTCTACGCCCCGCTCGAGACTCCGCTGCTGGCGCAGGCACGCGCGCGCGAGCTGGACACGGTCGATGGGCTCGAAATGCTGATCGGCCAGGCGGCTCTCGCCTTCGAGCTGTTCTTCGGCGCCGAGCCCCCGCGCGACCGCGACGAGGAGTTGCGCGCGCTGTTGCTCCAATGAGCCGCCGTCCGGTGATCCTGGGGCTCACCGGCTCGATCGGCATGGGCAAGTCCACCGTGGCGGGGATGTTCGCCGACGAAGGCGTGCCAGTGTTCGATGCCGATGCCGTGGTGCACCAGCTCCAGGGCCCCGGCGGCGCGCTGGTGGCGGCGATCGAGGCCGAATTTCCCGACACCACCGGCCCCGAAGGCGTGAACCGCACGGCGCTGCGCGAGGCGGTGTTCGGCAAGCCCGAAGCCTATGCACGGCTCGAAGCCGTCGTCCACCCCGCAGTCGCCCGCGCGCGCGCCGCCTTCCTCGAAGCGTACCGCGATGCGCCGCTCGTCGCCCTCGACGTGCCTCTGCTGTTCGAAGCGGGTGGCTGGCAGGCGGTGGACCGGATCGCCGTGGTGTCGGCCCCTGCCGAAGTGCAGCGCGCGCGCGTGCTCGCCCGTCCGGGAATGACCGAGTCGCGTTTCGCCGAGATCCTCGCACGCCAGCTTCCCGACGCCGAAAAGCGTGCACGCGCCGATTTCGTCATCCCGACCGGCGGCAGCATGGACGAAACGCGGGAGGAAGTTCGGCGGCTGATCGCTTGCCTCGTGGGCCGCACAGGAGGATAAGCGGGAAAATGCGCGAAATCGTGTTCGATACCGAAACGACGGGTCTCAGCTTCGCAGGTGGGGACCGGCTGGTCGAGATCGGCTGCGTCGAACTCCACAACCGGGTGATGACCGGGCGGACGTTCCACGCCTATATCAATCCCGAACGCCCGGTGCCGGTCGAGGCGTTCAACGTCCATGGCCTTTCGGATCGCTTCCTTGCCGACAAGCCGCGATTCGACGAAGTGGTCGAGGGGCTGCTCGAATTCATCGGCGATTGCCCGCTGGTCGCGCACAATGCGGGGTTCGATTTCGGATTCCTCAATGGCGAGCTCGGCCGCTGCGGTCGTCCCCTGGTCGATCTGGGCCGAATGGTCGATACGCTCACGATCGCCCGCTCGCGCCATCCCGGGGCCAAGCACACGCTCGATGCCTTGTGCGTCCGCTACGGGATCGATCTCAGCGCGCGCCAGCTGCACGGAGCATTGCTCGACGCCCAGCTGCTCGCGCAGGTTTATGTCGAGCTGACCGGCGGGCGGCAGATCACGCTCGGCCTTGCCGTCGACACGCCGATCATTCGAGAGACCCCGGAAGAGGCTCCGGCGCGGGTGCATGTTCGTCCGGCGCGGCATTTCGCGCCCTCTAATGCGGAACTTGCACGCCACGCAGCCTTTCTCAAGACAGTGGAAGAGCCGCTCTGGGGCACGGCCGCGTCCGGTTGACGCGTTTCGGCCGCGTACCTAGCTGCGGTCGACAATACGGAGGAAAAGTCCATGGAGATCCGGGTTTCGGGGCATCAGGTCGAGACGGGTGATGCGCTTCAGACGCAGGTTACCGATCGGCTCCAGGGCATCGCGAACAAATATTTTGCCCGCGCGATTTCCTCGCACGTCACGTTCGGGCGCGGTCCCCGCGACAATGGCTTCACTTGCGACATCGTCATGCACGTGATGCAGGGCCTGGTACTCAAGGCGACCAACAGCGGCATGGAGGCGCACGGTGCGTTCGACGGAGCGGCCGACCGGATCGACAAGCAGCTCCGCCGCTATGTGCGGCGCCTCAAGGATCGCCACAATGGCGAAGCCACGGCGCTTGCCGAGAACGGCGCCTATGACAATGCCGGCTACACGCTGTTCCAGGAGCCGGCCGAGGAGGAAGAGCCGGCCGAAGCACCGCTGATCATCGCCGAGACCCGCGTCGACGTGCCCGATGCGAGCGTATCCGATGCGGTGATGATGCTCGACCTCAGGAACACCAACGCGCTGCTCTTCCGCAATTCGGGTACCGGCGCTTATAATATGGTCTATCGCCGCGGAGACGGAACGATCGGCTGGGTCGAGCCCAATCGCGCCCCCGCCTGAAACCGCCCTCCGGGGATATTTGGACGACCAATGACCGAAATCAGCGAATTGCTCGCGCCGGAAGCGGTGCTTTCCGGCGTGAGCGCTGCCAGCAAGAAGGCGCTGTTCCAGCAGCTCGGCGCCGCGGCGGAGCGTGCCTATGGGCTCGACGCGCGTCTGGTCGCCGATCGGCTCGCGGCGCGCGAGAAGCTGGGCTCCACCGGATTCGGTCAGGGGGTGGCGATCCCGCACGGCAAGCTCGAGGAGCTGAAGCGCGTGGTCGGCATCTTCGTGCGCCTCGCGCAGCCGCTCGACTTTGCCGCGGTCGACGAGCTCCCGGTCGACCTGGTGTTCGTGCTGCTCTCGCCCGTCGGCGCCGGGGCTGAGCATCTCAAGGCGCTGGCCGCCGTGTCGCGCAAGCTGCGCGACCGCAATTTCGCCGCCAAGCTGCGCGGTGCGGGCTCACCCGACGCGCTGTTCGCGCTGCTCGCGGGCGTGGAAACGCGTGACGCCGCCTGATCCATTGCCGCCGACGGGAGCCGAGGCGCATTTCCGCGCGCTCGAATCGCTCTATGCCGCGGCGCCGATCAACCAGCTATTCGAATCGCGGCTCGAAATTCCCGAGAGCGGAGTCGCGCGGATCTGCTTCCAGATCGATCCGCGCTATTTCCACGCCGCCGGCGCCGCGCACGGCACGAGCTATTTCAAGATGCTCGACGATGCCGCCTTCTACGCGGTCAACAGCCTGGTCACCGATCGCTTCGTGCTCACCACGGCCTTCAATCTGCTCCTCACCAAGCCGCTAGGCGAAGGGCCGGTGATCGCTGAGGGCAAATGGGTGAGCGGCCAGCGCCGCGTGTTCGTCGCCGAAGCGCGGCTGATCGATTCGACGGGCGAGGAAGCCGCGCGCGGCACCGGAACCTTCATGCGCTCGCGAATCCCGCTCGCTTCGCTCCCCGGCTATCGGATCCCGTAATGGCACGGCTGGCGACGGCCATGCTGGTCAACGCATTGGTCCGCCGCGCCAATCAGCAAGGCGGCTCGGCAATGGTGCTCGCCAAGGGCGACGCGACCGCCGGTGGAATCCTGTTTCTCGCCTATGAGAGGGGCAGAAATCCGCGGTTTTTCGAGCGCGGGCTGGGCCCTGAGGGGCTACCGGCGCTGCTGCCTTCGGGACCCAATGAACTCGCCGACGAAGCCGCCGTTACCGACTATTGGCAGCGCCGCCGCGCGCGCGACAACGACCTTTGGGTGCTGGAGCTGGATATCGCAGAGGCCGAACGGTTCGCCGCTGAAACGTTAAGCTTTGATTGACTTGTTGCTGCCCGTACCCCTAGGGGCGGTTCGTTAAATAGCGTTGTACCGTTCGGGGTGTGAAGTCGAGCGGTTACGCAGTCGGGGGGAAGCCCGGCGGCCCGTGGATCGACATGATCATTAAGGGGGGTCGGCCGCGCACCAACCGCATAGCAATGAAGTTTGATGAAATTCCTGCCTCGCGCCGCGTCCTTCGCGGCTGTGACTTTCTGCGTTGGCGCACTTGCACAAGCAGCCACCCCCGCCGTCCAGGCGGTTCAGATTGCGCCAGTCCAAGCCAATAACACTTTGGAACAGACTGTTGTTCCCACCACGGCCGAGGGCCGGGTCATCCATAAACAGCCGGGCGAGATCGTCCAGCCGCTCCCCGAAGCGGCGCTCCAGGAAGACCAGGATTACGCGACGCTCTCCGCAGCGGTCGATGCGCACGACGACCTCGATGCCGCGGCCGATCGCGAGCTCAATTGCCTTGCCGTAGGCGTCTATTACGAATCCAAGGGCGAGCCGCTCGCGGGCCAGCTCGCTGTAGCCGACGTGATCCTCAACCGCACCAAATCGGGCCGCTTCCCCAAGACGGTCTGTTCGGTGCTGGCCCAGCGTGGCCAGTTCTCCTTCATTCGCGGCGGCAAGATCCCCACCCCGCCGAACAACGCCCAGTGGCGCAAGGCGCTGGCGGTGGCGCAGGTCGCGCAGAAGAATCTGTGGGACAGCCCCGCGGAGAACGCGCTTTTCTTCCACGCGCGCTATGTCCGGCCGAGCTGGAACCGCGCGCGCGTCGCGACGGTGGGCAATCACATCTTCTATCGCTGATCCCGGTCACGGGTTTTCAGCGTTCCCATAATGTTCTAGGGGCCGGGGATGGAATTCGATCCGTCCCCGGCGTCTGTTCAGGTGCCGTCCGCGCTTGTGGCCGCAGACGTCGCACGCGGCGTGACGCGGATGCTTCTCCGCCACGATTGCGTCGCGATCGCCGAAGTCCCGCTCGACAGCGGCCGCAGGGCCGATCTGATGGCGCTCGATTCGCGCGGAAACATCGTGATCGTCGAGATCAAGGTGTCGCGCGCCGATCTGCTCGGGGATGGCAAATGGACCGACTATCTCGCGCATTGCGACCGGTTCTTCTGGGCGGTCCCTGAGGGGTTCGATCTCAGGCCGTTAGACCAGCCGGGATTCCTTCCCGAGCGCGCCGGGCTGATCGTTGCCGACCGCTACGATGCCGCAGTGGTGCGCGAGGCGGCGACGGTGCCGCTCGCGAGCGCGACGCGCCGCAAATGCACCTTGGGGTTCGCGCGGCGCGCGGCGCGGCGGGTGATCAACCTGCTCGACCCGGAGGCCGAGGCGCAGTTCTGACTGCCGCGCCGGAACTTAGGACTTCGGGCCTGAAGCGCCCTGGGCCTTGTTCTTGCCGGCATCCTCGATGAGCTTGGCGATCCCGGGCCAGCGTGTCGCCTCCCGTGCATAGTCGCGCGCCGATTTGCCGCTGCCGTAATCGGCCTTGTCGGGATTGGCCCCGGCATCGAGCAGCCGGCGCACGATCTCTTCGTTGTGCATCTGCACCGCGCGGATCAGCGGCGTCTCGCCGCCTGCGTTGGCTAGGTTCACATTGGCCTTGTAGCGCAGCAGGACGGTGACGCCTTCGGTCCAGTTCTGCTCTACGGCGATGATCAGCGCGGTGTTGCCGCGGCGGTCCTGCAGGTTGGGATTGCAATCGTCGGCCTGGAGCAGCGCGCGCAGATAGAGCGCGTCCGATCGGCGCGCGACGATGTGGAGTGCGCCTTCGCCGGTATTGCGGTCCTTGGAATTGACGATGCGGAGCGATTTGTCCTGGAGATATTTGTTGACCTTGTTCCCGTCGGCGTCGCGGACCGCTTCGAGAAACTCGTAGCTGTCCGAAAACTGCTGCGCCGCCGCCGGCGCACCCAGGACAAGCGCGACCGCTGCCGCCATGCCGAAAGCACGAAACACCATGATACGCAGAAACCTTTTGCTGGAACCCCGTTCTTGCGGATGTCCGTCTAACAGATCATGTGCTGTCACGCCATGAACAGGATCATCGCCGCACTCATCATCGCCTCTGCCTTTCCGCTCGTGGCCTGCGGCGGCGCCGCCGCGCCCGAGCAGCCTCCGCTCGCAGGCGCCAAGATCGGCGGCCCCTTCGCGCTCACCGATCAGGATGGCCGCACGGTGCGCGATACGGATTTCGCCGGTCGTTACCGGATCGTCTATTTCGGCTACACTTATTGCCCCGACGTTTGCCCCACGGACATGGCGAAGATCGGCCAGGCGATGAAGCTCCTCGACAAGGAAGCCCCGCGCACGTCCGCCAAGGTGGTGCCGATCTTCGTCACCGTCGATCCCGAGCGCGACACGCCCGCGGCGGTCAAGGAATTCGTGGCGAACTTCCACCCGCGCGTCGTGGGCCTCACCGGCTCGCCGCAGGCGATCGCGGATGTGGCGAAACGCTACGCCGTCTACTTCAAGAAGCAGCCGGCGGGACCGAGTGGCGGCTATCTGGTCGATCACCTCGCCGTCGCCTTCCTGATGGGGCCGAACGGCGAGCCGATCACGTCGCTTCCGATCGACAAGGGCGGCAGGGCGGTCGCCGATCAAGTGAAGCATTGGGTGCGATGACGAGCGGGCGCTTCTGGGAAGACCTTCCGCTCGAGAAGCTCGACCGCGCCCAGTGGGAGGCGCTGTGCGACGGCTGCGGAAAATGCTGCGTCCACAAGCTGGAGGACGAGGAGACGGGTGAGCTGCTCGCCACCAACGTCGCCTGCCGGCTGCTCGATCGGCGGATGGGCCGGTGCAGCGATTATCGCCACCGCCACGCCTATGTGAGCGAATGCGTCCGGCTCAATGCAAGCAATGTCGCCGGGATCGAATGGCTGCCCTCGACCTGTGCCTATCGGCTGCGTGCAGAGGGCAAGCCGCTCCCCGACTGGCATTATCTGGTGAGCGGCGACCCTGAGTCGGTCCATAAGGCCGGCCAGTCGACACGCGGCTGGACGATCTCGGAGGATGATGCCGGCGACTTCGAGCACCATCTCGTGGACCGGGAGCTTTGAGCGGCGGAATCGAAGTCGTCCGCAATGCCCGCGCCCGGCGCATGCGCCTGTCGGTCGATCCCCGCGACGGCCGCGTCCGGCTCACGCTCCCGCCGCGCGCATCGCTGCGCAAGGCACTCGCCTGGGCCGAGGAGCATAAGAGCTGGATCGCGGCGCAGCAGGCGCAGCTGCCGGAAATGCTCCCCTTTTCTGCGGGTACGCGGATCCCCTTCATGGGCGGGGAGCTCGAGATCGTGTGGGACACGCGCGGCCCCAGGACTGCGCGGCGCGAAGGCGATCGGTTGCTGTGCGGCGGGCCTGAGGAGTCGCTTTCCCGCCGTGTCGAGCGCTGGCTCAGGGCCGAGGCGCTGCGGACGCTCAGCGAAGAGACCGAAGAATATGCGGCGCGTGCCGGCGTCACCGTCACGCGCGTCGCGATCGGCGATCCGCGCGCGCGTTGGGGCAGCTGCGCCTCCTCGGGTGCGATCCGCTATAGCTGGCGGCTGATCCTCGCCCCGGCGCATGTCCGCCGCGCCACCGTCGCGCACGAAGTCGCGCACCGCATCCACATGAATCATTCCCCGGCGTTCCACCGGCTGGTCGCGACGCTCTACGAAGCCGATCCGGCACCCGCGCGCGCGTGGCTGCGCCGCAACGGTGCCGCGCTCCACCGGGTGGGGCGGTAGAACCCTCCACAATCCTCCCCCGCCAGGGGGAGGTGGCGCGCGAAGCGCGTCGGAGGGGGAGGAGGCACATCGGCTGGCAGGTTCTGGAATCCGCCCCCCTCCGTCAGCCTGCGGCTGACACCTCCCCCTGGCGGGGGAGGATAGGTAACGGTTTGGCTTCCTTATTTTAAGGAGTCGAACGCCTGGAGATAGCTACTCCAAAATCCCCTGCGGCACCTCGCGCGGCGGCTGCCGTTCGGTGGTCGGCTGGCGCGGCACTTCGCGCACCGGCGGCACGGCGCGCCCCGGCGCGGGCTGCGGCGCAGGGGGCGTTCGGCCGGTCATCCGGTCGATCCAGTCCTGGTCGATCTGGTCTTCGGGCTCTGCGGGGGCGGCGGGCGTCGGCTCGGTCCCGTCGGTCAGCGGCTGCTGGTCTTCCGGAAGCGGATTGCCGTCCTCGTCGACGAACATGCCGTTGTCGGGCCCGGCATAATAGGCATTGTCCTCGGGCTCGAGCTGCCATTCGGGCAGCGTCACCTGGGTCTCGAACTGCTCGACCGGCCGGTTGGCCACCGCCTTGCTCATGAATGCCGAGAAAGCGCGCGCAGGCGCGGTGCCGCCCTGCAGCCCCGGCACGACGCGCGCGTCGTCGCGTCCCATCCAGACGCCGGTGGTGAGCCCGCTCGAAAAGCCGATGAACCAGCCGTCCTTGTTCGAGCTGGTGGTGCCGGTCTTGCCGGCGACCGGGCGGCCGATCTGCGCGGCGCGGCCGCTGCCGGCGGCGACCGCGGTCTGGAGTAGGTCGGTCATCTGCGCGGCGACATAGGGCGCGACGAGCACATGGCTGGTGTCGACTTCGTGCTGGTAGATCACCTGGCCGTTCGCAGTGACGCGGGTGATGCCATAGGGAGTCACCGCCACGCCCTTCTGCCCCACCGAGGCGAAGGCACGCGTCATGTCGATCAGTCGCACGTTGGAGGTGCCGAGCACCATCGCCGGCTGGGTGTTGATCGGCGTGGTGATGCCGAAGCGGCGCGCCATGTCGGCGACTGCGCCGAAGCCCACTTCCTGACCCAGCTTGGCCGCGATCGTATTGAGCGAATAGGCAAAGGCTGTGCGCAGCGTCACCTCGCCGGAGAAGCGCCCCGAATTGTTGCGCGGCGTCCAGCCGTTGATCGTCACCGGCTCGTCGACGACCGTGTCGTCCACCTTGTGTCCCGCTTCGAGCGCGGCGAGATAGACGAACAGCTTGAAGGCCGAACCCGGCTGGCGCACCGCTTGCGTCGCCCGGTTGTAGATAGAAGCGACATAATCCTTGCCGCCGACCATCGCGCGCACTGCGCCGTCTCGATCGAGGCTCACCAGCGCGCCCTGGGCGTTGGAGGGCGAATTCTTGCGGATCGCTTCGTCCGCCGTGCGCTGCATGTTGAGGTCGAGCGTGGTCCACACTTCCAGCGGCGCTTCGGTCTCGTCGATCAGCATCTCGAGCTGGGGCAGCGCCCAGTCGGTGAAATAGCGCACGCTGTTCTGGCGCGGCTCGGGCGCGAGCTTGACGCTGCGGGGATCGGCGGCCGCCGCTTCCCCGGCGGTGATCTTGCCCGTCTCGGTCATCAGGTCGAGCACCACGCTGGCGCGGGCGACCGCTGCGTCGGCGTCCGCAGTGGGCGAATAATGCGAAGGCGCCTTGACCAGGCCCGCGATCACCGCGGCCTCGGCCAGCGTCAGGCTGCTGCCCGGATGGCCGAAGAACTTGCGGCTCGCCGCGTCGATCCCATAGGCGCCGCCACCGAAATAGACCTTGTTTAGATAGAGCTCGAGGATCTGCTCCTTCGTGAACTTCTGCTCCATCGCGAGCGCGAGCACCGCTTCGCGCATCTTCCGACCGAAATCATATTTGTTCGAGAGGAAGATGGTGCGCGCGACCTGCTGGGTGATCGTCGATGCGCCCTGGAGGCGCCGGCCCGATCCGCGGTTCGCGACCGCGAAGCGCGCCGCGCGCATCAGGCCCCAAGGATCGATTCCCCAATGACTCTCGAAGCGGCGATCCTCGACTGCGACGATCGCGTCCTTCATCTCCTGGGGAATCTGATCGTAGGGGACCCACTCGCCGTAGCTCGGCCCCAGCGAGACGAGCACGGTGCCGTCCACGGCATGGACGCGGATCATCTGCCCATTGGGCGAGGATTTGAGTTCGTCGTAGCTCGGCAGCGACGTTCTGGTCGAATAGACTGCGATCACCAGCGCGATCAGCGCGAGCAGGCCCGCGGCACCGCCCACGATCAGCGACCAGATGCCGACGCGCTTCCATGTGGCGAGATTGCGCCACCCGGGCGCACGTTTGGCTTTCGGCAATTTGGACGCCATCGGCTAGGTGGTTAAGCCCTATTCGCGCGGCTCACAAGGATCAGGAGCCGGAGGCATCCAGACTATCGCCCGCAGGGTTTCCGCCACGTGAACGAAAGTCGAGGCTCACCGAGTTCATGCAGTAGCGCAGGCCGGTGGGCGGCGGGC
Organism: Sphingomonas radicis; assembly: GCF_051400635.1. Lineage (NCBI taxonomy): Bacteria > Pseudomonadati > Pseudomonadota > Alphaproteobacteria > Sphingomonadales > Sphingomonadaceae > Sphingomonas > Sphingomonas radicis. The sequence goes on along the minus strand of NZ_JBLFFG010000001.1, from coordinate 681,270 downwards.
CGTCCGGGAAGACGTGGCCCAGATGCCCGTCGCAGCGTGCGCAGCGCGCTTCGACCCGGCGCATCCCGTGGCTGGTATCGGCATGCTCGGTCACATGATCGGGCGCGATCGGCCGGGTGAAGCTCGGCCAGCCCGATCCCGAATCATATTTGTCGATGCTGTCGAACAGCTCCAGCCCGCAGCCTGCGCAGCGATAGATGCCGTCGGCCTTGTTGTCGTTGTAGCGGCCCGAAAAGGCGCGTTCGGTTCCGGCCTCGCGCAGCACATGGAACTGCTCGGGCGTCAGGCGCTTGCGCCATTCGGACTCGGGAAGGTTGAGATGCTCCATCGACTCTGCATCTGTGCGTGCCCGCGCGGGGCGTCAATCGGGCTTGTCCGCCATTCGTCGCGGAATCGCTTCCCATCTGCGGGTTGCCCGGCCGCGAGCCGCGTTCTAGCGCCTTCACCATGATACGCCGAGTCGTCGCTTCGTCGCTGGCGGTTTCGCTGGTCGCCGGCTGTGCGGTTCCCGAGGCGCGGCTGCGTTCGGGGCTGATCCGCGCCGGCCTTCCCAAGCCCCTCGCCGCCTGCATGGCCGAGCGGATGGTCGACCGGCTCTCGCTCGCCCAGCTCGGCCGGATCGCCGACCTGCCCGAGGCGGAGCACGCCGAATCGCTCGACCGGTTCCTGCACAGCGTCCGCGCGCTGGGCGATCCGGAGATTCTGGGCGTCACGTCCAGTTCCGCCGCGCTTTGCGCCACCGGGCTCGCGGACTGACATTATTGCGATCGTGTCGCAGTCGCAATAAAGCGGAAAAGGTTGGATTCCTCTTGCCTGCTGTGCTTAAGGCGGGCGCGCATTCCCGCCCTTCGAAACTGGAGAGCCCTCTCCCATGAACATCCATGAATATCAGGCCAAGGAACTGCTCGCGAAGTTCGGTGCGCCGATCGCCGCTGGCCATGCCGCCTTCACTGTCGAGGAGGCGGTCGAGGCCGCCAAGCGCCTGCCCGGGCCGCTCTATGTCGTGAAGTCGCAGATCCATGCAGGCGGCCGCGGCAAGGGCAAGTTCAAGGAACTGGGTCCCGACGCCAAGGGCGGTGTCCGTCTCGCGTTCAACCTCGACGAAGTTCGCGCGCACGCCACCGACATGCTCGGCAACACGCTGGTGACGATCCAGACCGGCGATGCCGGCAAGCAGGTCAACCGCCTCTACGTGACCGACGGCGCCGACATCGCCAAGGAATTCTACCTCGCGCTGCTGGTCGATCGCGTCACCGGCCGCGTGGCATTCGTCGTCTCGACCGAAGGCGGTATGGACATCGAGGAAGTCGCGCATTCGACGCCTGAGAAGATCCACACCTTCGCCGTCGATCCCGCGACCGGCTTCATGCCGCACCACGGCCGCGCCGTGGCCAATGCGCTCGGGCTCAAGGGCGATCAGGCCAAGCAGGCCGCCAAGGTCGCCGCGTCGCTCTATGCGGCATTCCTGGGCACCGACGCCGCGCAGATCGAAGTCAATCCACTCGCGCTGACCGAGCAGGGCAACCTCCTCGTCCTCGACGCCAAGGTCGGATTCGATTCGAACGCGCTGTTCCGCCACAAGGATCTGATGGAGCTCCGCGACGAGAGCGAAGAGGATCCGATGGAGCTCGAGGCGTCGAAGTACGACCTCGCCTACATCAAGCTCGATGGCGACATCGGCTGCATGGTCAACGGTGCCGGCCTGGCGATGGCCACGATGGACATCATCAAGCTGAACGGCATGTTCCCGGCCAACTTCCTCGATGTCGGCGGTGGCGCCAACAAGGAGAAGGTGACGGCGGCGTTCAAGATCATCCTGGGTGACCCGAACGTGAAGGGCATCCTCGTCAACATCTTCGGCGGCATCATGCGCTGCGACATCATCGCCGAGGGTATCGTCGCCGCGGCGAAGGAAGTGAACCTCCAGGTTCCGCTGGTCGTCCGCCTCGAAGGCACCAACGTGCAGCAGGGCAAGGACATTCTCGCCAATTCCGGTCTCGCCATCGTTCCGGCGAACGACCTGGGCGACGCGGCGAAGAAGATCGTCGCCGAGGTCCAGAAGGCGGCATGACCGCCACCCCGGAAGCGCGCGAAGGCGGATGCCGCTGCGGGCGGGTCCGCTTCCGCGTCTCCGGGGCGCCGCTTTTCACGGGCGCCTGCCATTGCCGCGGCTGCCAGCGGATGACCGCCAGCGCCTATTCGGTGAGCGGCGGCTGGCCCGCCGACTGCTTCGAAGTGACCGAGGGCGATCCAGTGATCGGCGGCCTCCGTGGCGCTACTCGACATTATTTCTGCCCGGATTGCATGAGCTGGCTGTTCACCCGGCCCGAAGGCTTCGACGATTTCGTCAACGTCCGGACGACGCTGCTGGACGTGCCGCCTGCCGATCCGCCCTTCCTCGAGACGTGCACCGCCGAGGCGCTTCCCTGGGCGAAAACCGGCGCGACGCACAGTTTCGAGAACTTCCCTCCACCCGAGTCGTTCGGCCCATTGATGGCCGAGTTCGCCGCGCGCGTGTCGGCTACAGGTTGACGTTCGCGTAAACGTAAGCCAGTTACGACCCAATTCGAGGGTCATCGAGGAAGGATGCGATGAAGGTCCTGGTACCGGTCAAGCGCGTGCTTGACTTCAATGTGAAGCCCCGCGTGAAGGCGGACGGCACGGGCGTCGATCTGGCGAACGTCAAGATGAGCATGAACCCGTTCGACGAGATCGCGATCGAGGAAGCCGTGCGCCTGAAGGAAAAGGGCGCCGCTACCGAAGTGGTCGTGGTCACGATCGGCGTCGCAAAGGCGGAGACCGACGTGCTGCTCACCGCGCGAGCGATGGGCGCTGACCGCGCGATCCTGATCCAGACCGACGACGAGGTCGAGCCGCTGGGCGTCGCCAAGCTGCTCGCCAAGGTCGTTGAGGAAGAGCAGCCCGGCCTGGTGATCCTGGGCAAGCAGGCGATCGACGACGATTCGAACCAGACCGGCCAGATGCTCGCCGCCCTGCTCGGCTGGCCGCAGGGCACCTTCGCTTCGAAGGTCGAGCTCGGCGGCGCGGGCGTAAAGGTCACCCGCGAAGTCGACGGCGGGCTCGAAACCGTCGATCTCAAGCTTCCCGCGATCGTCACCACCGATCTGCGTCTCAACGAGCCGCGCTATGCGACGCTTCCCAACATCATGAAGGCCAAGTCCAAGCCCGTCGCAAAGAAGACCGTCGCGGATTACGGGGTCGATGTCGCGCCGCGCCTCAAGACCCTCAAGGTGATCGAGCCGGGCAAGCGCCAGGCCGGCATCAAGGTGGGCTCGGTCGACGAGCTGGTCGAGAAGCTCAAGGGCATGGGCATCGCCAAGTAAGCGCATGCATTCCCGTTCGGGCTGAGCCTGTCGAAGCCCGTTGTGACTCACCGCCCTTCGACAAGCTCAGGGCGAACGGATCGGGGAATGCTCCCCGAGGAGACTGATATGAAGACTCTGGTTTGGGTCGAACACGACAACAAGGCCGTCAAGGACGCGACGCTCGCCACGGTGACCGCCGCGTCGAAGCTCGGCGAAGTCCATCTGCTCGTCGCAGGCGCCGGCTGCGCGGCGGTGGCCGACGAAGCCGCCAAGATCGCCGGCGTCGGCAAGGTTCATCTCGCCGACGATGCGGCGTACGAGCACGCGCTCGCCGAGAATGTCGCGCCGCTGATCGCCAAACTGATGGAGAGCCACGACGCCGTGCTCTTCCCGGCGACCACCACGGGCAAGAACGTCGCGCCGCGCGTCGCCGCGCTGCTCGACGTGATGCAGATCTCGGACATTCTCTCGGTGGAAGGGCCTGACACCTTCACCCGGCCGATCTACGCCGGCAACGCGATTGCCACCGTCCAGACCAGCGACAAGAAGCTGGTGATCACCGTGCGCGGCACGGCGTTCGAAAAGGCGGCGACCAGCGGCGGCAGCGGCGCGGTCGAGGCCGTGAGCGGCGATGGCGATGCCAGTGCAGATCGGGGTCTCTCGACCTTCGCGGGCGCCGAGATTGCCGAATCGACTCGCCCCGAGCTCACCAGCGCCAAGGTGATCGTCTCGGGCGGCCGTGCGCTCCAGAACGGCGAGAACTTCCACGCGATCATCGAGCCGCTCGCCGACAAGCTCGGCGCCGCGGTCGGTGCATCGCGCGCCGCGGTCGACGCGGGCTATGTCCCCAACGACTATCAGGTTGGCCAGACCGGCAAGATCGTCGCTCCGGAAGTCTATATCGCGATCGGCATCTCGGGCGCGATCCAGCACCTGGCGGGCATGAAGGATTCGAAGACGATCATCGCGATCAACAAGGACGAGGATGCCCCGATCTTCCAGGTCGCGGACATCGGCCTGGTCGGCGACCTGTTCAAGATCGTCCCGGAGCTCACCGAGAAGCTCTGAACGGTCCTAAGCACGAGACGACGAAGGGGGCGGCCGGCAACGGCTGCCCCTTTTTGGTTCCGGCCGAGGCATAGATAAATTAGTATTGACTAATTAATTAGTACGCACTAATTAAAAAGTCATGATCCAGGCTGTACCTCTCGATACCGTCATGCGCGCGCTCGCCGACCCGACCCGCCGGGCGGTGTTCGAGCGCATCGCGCGCTCGGAGGAAATCAACGTCGCCGAGCTGACGCGCGCCAGCGGCGTCACCCAGGGCGCGGTTTCGCAGCATCTCAAGTCGCTCAAGCTCGCCGGACTGGTCTCCGAGCGGCCCCAGGGGCGGAACGTCTACTACCGGGCACGTCCCGAAGGCCTCGAACCGCTGTTCGACTGGCTGAAGCACTATGACAATTTCTGGCGCGATCGCTTCGCCGACCTGCGCACCCTTCTCAAGGAGATCGATCCATGAACGATGTCGCATTGCAGAGCAGCACCCAGGCGATCGTGGTCGAGGAGCTGTTTCCCCACGCGCCCGAAACGATCTGGCGGACGCTGACCTCAGGCGCGTTGATGGGCCGCTGGCTCGGGATGATCCCGACCGATTTCGAGCCCGTGGCGGGCAACCGCTTCACCTATCAGACCACGCCCGCCGGCGAATGGGACGGCACGATCCACTGCCAAGTCCTCGAAGCGGTGCCGAACAAGCGCTTCGCCTATTCATGGAAGGGCGGGCACGCGGGCAACCGGGAATATGGATCGCCGCTGGACACCATCGTCACCTTCACGCTTGAGCCTGTGGAAGGCGGCACGCGCTTGCGCCTCGTCCATTCGGGCTTCGTGCTGCCGACGAACGATTCGGCGTACCGCAATATGAGCGGCGGCTGGACCAAGGTCGTCCCGCGGATCGGCGAGGTCACCGGGGAGGCTTAGAGCCAGGATCGAGCCGCGGCGCCTGAACCAACGATCCTCCCCCGCAAGGGGGAGGTGTCATGCGAAGCATGACGGAGGGGGAGGAAGCACGCCAGTCACGTTCTGGCATCCGCCCCTCCGACGCCTTCGGCGCCACCCCCCCCTGGCGGGGAGGATTAGGGCCGATCGAAGCCAGTGCGGCTTCAGATTGTCTCTCCTGTATTTGGAGAGAATTGAAAACCCAATCCGCAACGCAGGAGCATGAATCATGCGAACCGAACTGCCGGAGAGCCATCCCCCGATCGTCTCGCCCCAGGAGTGGGCGGCAGCGCGCGAACGGCTGCTCGTCAAGGAGAAGGCCCACACCCGCGCCGGCGATGCACTGGCCGCCGAGCGCCGGCGAATGCCGTGGATGGAGGTCGACAACGCCTATCGATTCGATGGACCGGCGGGGCCGACAACCCTGCTCGATCTGTTCGAAGGGCGGCGCCAGCTGATCGTCTACCGCGCCTTCTTCGAGCCCGGTGTGTTCGGCTGGCCCGATCATGCTTGCCGCGGATGCTCGATGGTGGCCGATCAGGTCGCCCATGTCGCGCATCTGAACGCGCGCGACACCAGCCTCGCCTTCGTCTCTCGCGCACCCCAGGCTGACATTGCCCGTCTCAAGGCGCGGATGGGCTGGACGATGCCCTGGTACACGATCACTGATGGCTTCGACGTCGATCTGGGCGTGCACGAGTGGCACGGCACCAATGCCTTCATTCGCGACGGTGATCGGGTCTTCCGCACCTATTTCATCGACAATCGCGGTGACGAGGCGATGGGCGGCACCTGGAGCTACCTCGATATCACTGCGCTCGGCCGGCAGGAGCTCTGGGAGGATTCGCCTACGGGCTATCCGCAGACGGTGCCCTATAAATGGTGGAACTGGCACGATAATTATGCTGCGGAAGCGGCGCCCGATCCCAAATGGGTCGAAGTGTCGGACGCCGGCGAGGCGGCGTTCCGGGCGGAAGCGGGCGCACCGGAATGACTCGCACCGCCGCCGACTGGCTGGCCTTCGCCGCCGCGCCGAGCTTCGCGCTGATGGCTTTGTTCAGCGTGACTTACGGCAGCGGGCCGGCAGAGCTGCTCTGCGCTGCCGCTGGTGGAGCGCCGCTCACGGGAATGGCCACCATGTACGCGCTGATGAGTCTCTTCCATGCGGGGCCCTGGATCCGGCGCTTCTCCGCGCAGGGAAAGCCGGTGAGGCGGACGGCGGGTAGCCTCTAGTCACGGCTGCCTAAGCGACCAACGGCCCCGATCGTCTTCTCACGGGTCGGGCTTGATGCTTTCGACGAGGACGTTCGCCCGACCGGGCGGCGCCGAGTTGACGGTCTCCCGCGTGTCGCATTTCGGATCGGGCGCGAAGGCATACCAGTGGATGCGCGTCCGCTGGCGCAGCGTCCGAAACAGTTTTCCAGTGGCGGGATCGGTCATCTGCGCGTCGAAGCGCCCGTCGGTCGACATGATCGCGCGCCATTCGAGCGGCTGGGCGCGCAGCGTGGCCTTCTTCGCGTCCAGATAGTCGTTCTGGATCATCGCCGGCTCGAGCTGCACCACCAGGTCGCGCCCGGCCATGATGTTGGTGAAGCCGACGTTGGAGAATTCCTCGACCGACCAGCTCCCGTCGGCCGCGGCCTCTCCCCAGCCGACGCGCAGCGGACTGCCCCGCCGCACCGCCGCGATCAGCGATGCCCGGTCCCCCGCCACCTCCTCGCCATGCGGCCCGTTGGCAAACAGGAACCGCCAGTCCGAGGGGCAGGCGTCAGGCGCCGCGAGCGCGAGGAGAGCGGCCATCAGCATCGCTACATTCTAATGCGCCACCATCTCCGCGTCGATGCTGTGGACCGATTGCATTCACTGCATTCGTATGTGCAGCCTCGGCCGGTTGACGCTGCAGTGCAGCATAGCCATCTGGCGTCGATGCTCGCCCCGGCAACGCCTGTCTCCGCGCCCGCGCGCCACCCTGCGCTCGTCCATTTCGCGCTCGCGATGGGCGGCTTCGCGATCGGCACCACCGAATTCGCGACGATGAGCCTCGTGCCGGACATGGCGCGCGGTCTCGGCATCGACGAGCCGGCCGCGGGTCATGTGATCAGCGCCTATGCGCTCGGCGTGGTGGTCGGCGCGCCGCTGCTTGCGGTGGCGGCAGCGAAGCTTGCGCGGCGCACTCTGCTCATCGCGTTGATGGCCAGCTTCGCGCTGTTCCATGTGCTGAGCGCGCTGGCGCCGACCTATGGCTGGATGCTCGTGTTCCGATTCCTGAGCGGGCTGCCCCATGGCGCCTATTTCGGCATCGCCGCGCTGGTCGCCGCGTCGCTGGTGCCTTCGAACAAGCGGTCCCAGGCGGTCGGGCGGATGATGCTGGGCCTCACCATCGCGACCGTCGTAGGTGTGCCGATGGCCAATTGGCTCGGCCAGGCAGTCGGCTGGCGCTGGGGCTTCGCCGTCGTGGCGGTGCTCGCGCTGGTCACCGTGGCGCTGGTGGTGCTGCTTGCGCCGCGCGATGCCGCGCCGCGCGGGGCCAGCCCGCTGCGCGAGCTGGCGGCGCTCGGCAACGGCCAGGTCTGGCTCACGCTCGGGATCAGCGCGATCGGCTTCGGCGGGCTGTTCTGCGTCTACACCTATGTCGCCTCCACCCTGCTCGAAGTGACGCGCGTGCCCGCCACGATGATTCCCGTGGTGCTGGCGGTGTTCGGCGGCGGGATGACGGTGGGCAACCTCCTGGTACCGCGCTTCGCCGATCGCGCGCTGATGCCCACCGCGGCGGTGCTGCTTCTGAGCAGTGCGGTGGCGCTGGCGCTCTATCCGCTCGCGGCGGCGAACCTTTGGTCGATCTGTCTCAGCGTGTTCGCGATCGGCCTGACCGGCGCGCTCGGCCCGGTGCTCCAGACTCGGCTGATGGACGTGGCGGGCGAGGCGCAGGCGCTCGCCGCCGCGCTCAACCATTCGGCGTTCAACACCGCCAACGCGCTCGGGCCGTGGCTCGGCGGGATGGCGATCGCTGCGGGCTGGGGCTGGACCTCGACGGGCTATGTCGGCGCCGGGCTGGCGCTCGGCGGTCTCGCGATCTGGGCGGTGGCGGTGACGCTCGACCGGCGTCAGCGCTCCATGTCCGCGTCGGACGGAGCCTCGTCCTTCCAGCCAGGTGCGAACCGCAGCACCAGGAATCCCGCCAGTGCGGAGAGGATCGAGCCGGCGAGCACGCCGATCTTGACCTCGTCCACCAACTCGGGCCTGCCGGGGAACGCCAGCCCGCCGATGAACAGGCTCATCGTGAACCCGATCCCCGCGAGCAGCGACACGCCATAGATTTGCGGCCAGCTGGCGTGGCCGGGCGGATGGGCGAAGCGCGTCTTGGCGGCGATCCAAATGCTGCCGAAGATGCCGATCTGCTTGCCCAGGAACAGCCCGAGCATGATCGCCAGCGGAAGCGGTGCCAGCAGGATCGCGGGCGACATGCCGGCCAGCGACACGCCTGCGTTCGCGAAGCCGAACAGCGGCACCACCAGATAGGCGGACCAGGGGTGGAGCGCATGCTCCAGCCGGTGGAGCGGTGAATCTTCATGGTCGGGCGCACCCGGGCTGGGACGGAGCGGGATCATCATCGCGGCGGCTACCCCCGCGATCGTCGCGTGGACGCCTGAAAGGAAGACGAAGTACCAGAGCAGTGCAGCCAGCAGCAGATAGGGCCAGAGCCGGCTCACCTTGCTGCGGTTGAGTATGTACATCACCGCCATCACCAGCGCCGCCAGCCCCAGCGCAAGGCTGTTGATGCTGTCGGTATAGGCAACCGCGATGATCGCCACCGCACCCATGTCGTCGACGATCGCCACGGTGGTGAGGAAAAGCTTGAGCGAGGTCGGCGCACGCTTGCCGAGCAGCGCGAGCACGCCGATCGCGAAGGCGATATCGGTCGCGGCTGGGATCGCCCAGCCGTCGCTCAGATTCGGCGTGCCGGCGGTGAAGCCCAGATAGACCAGCGCGGGCACCAGCATGCCGGCTGCCGCGGCGATCACCGGCAGCCGCCGCCGCTCCCAGCTCGCCAGCCGCCCGTCGACGAACTCGCGCTTGATCTCCAGCCCGACGAGCAGGAAGAACAGCGCCATCGCCGCGTCGTTGATCCACAGATGCACCGTCATCGGCCCGTATTTCGGGCTGATCACCGGGCCGGTCTGGAAGTGCAGGAAATGCAGATAATCGTCGGCGAGGCCGGGCACGTTCGCCGCGATCATCGCCAGAACGGCCGCGGCGATCAGGATGATTCCGCCAGCCGCCTCGTCGTGGAGAAAGCCGCGAAGCGCCGAACGGGCCCGTTTGCCGAGCGTCTTGGTCATCGGTGATCCCCTTTCGTCTGTTCCTATCGGCTGGAATGGGACCGGCAAAGCCCTTACGAGGGCGGGATGCAGACGAGTGCAACTTTGAGCCTGCGCAGCACGCCGTGGCGCTGGTGGCGGCGCCAGATGACCGGTTCGATCGATCACGTCGCCGTCATCGAGAAGGTGCGCGGCGAGGCCGGATTCGACGGGCGCTACGCCTTCATGATCCTGATGTCGGCGGGGATCGCTGTGCTGGGCCTGCTGCTCTCCTCGCCTGCGGTGGTGATCGGCGCGATGCTCATCTCGCCGCTGATGGGCCCTATCATCGGCTTGGGTTTCGGCCTGGCCACCTTCGACTGGCCCGAGATCCGCCGCGCATCGATCGCGTTAGCGGGTGGCGTCTGCATCGCCGTGCTGTTCTGCGCGCTGATCGTGCTCTTCTCGCCGATCCAGAACGTCACCAGCGAGATCGCGGCGCGCACCCGGCCGAACCTGTTCGACCTGCTCGTAGCGCTCTTCTCCGCGCTCGCAGGCGCCTATGCGATGGTGCGCGGGCGCGAAGGCACGATCGTCGGCGTCGCGATCGCCACGGCGCTGATGCCGCCGCTCGCGGTGGTCGGCTTCGGCCTCGCCACCGCCAACTGGACGGTGTTCGGCGGATCGCTGCTGCTGTTCTTCACCAACCTGATGACGATCGCACTCGCCGCCGCACTGGTCGCGCGCTTCTACGGCTTCGGCACGCATCTCTCGCCCCAGCACACGATGCTCCAGACCGCGCTCGCCGTGGCCGTCTTCCTCGCACTTGCCGTGCCGCTCGGCATCGCGCTGCGCCAGATCGCGTGGGAGAGCGTCGCGTCGCGCCAGGCGAGCGAGGTCGTCGCCGCGCAGTTCGGCAGCGACACGCGGCTCAGCCAGCTGGACCTGGATTTCGCGCGCGAGCCGGTGCGGGTGAGCGCGGTGGTGCTCACGCCCGAGCTGCGCGCCGGCGCGGAGAAGGACGCGACCGAGACGTTGACGCGCCTGTTCGGCCGGCCCGTCGAAGTGCGGCTCGAGCAATATCGCGTCGGCACTGCCGCCCAGGCCGAAGCGGCGCAGCTCTCCACCGTGGCGCGCGCCAGCGCGGCGCGAGCGGCGACCCATGCGGCGGACCAGCTCGCGCTCGCCGCCGGGGTGAGCATCGACGCCGTGACGATCGACCGCGAGCGTAAGCGCGTGCTCGCGCGCGCCACGCCGCTCCCCGGCGCGCGGCTTTCGGCCTATCGCATGCTCGAGCAGCGCGTCGCCGCCGCGGAGCCCGGCTGGACCGTCGAGCTCACGCCGCCCGCAGCTACGCTCGATCCGGTCTCGTTCGCAGACGAAGGGCCCGACGCCGCGGGCAAGGCCGCGCTCGACACCGCGATCTGGGGCGCGCGCCGCCTCGGCCTGCCGCTCGGAGTTTCCGGCGCACGCGCCGGCGAGGTTGTCGCGCTGCTCGAACGTGCCGGCATCGCCGCCGAGCACGTGCCCGGTTCGGATGAAGCCGTGGCGCTCGAATGGCGGGCGCCCGAAGTCGCGCCCTGAGGGCTCAGGCGGCGCGCGCCAGCGCGTCGGCGATCAGCTTGCGGCTGTTCTCGATCCCGTAGAGCGCGATGAAGCTTCCCATCCGCGGCCCCTGCTCGGACCCGAGCAGCGTCTCGTAGAGCGCCTTGAACCAGTCGCGCAGGTTATCGAACCCGCCAAGCTCGCCAAACTGTGCCTTGCCGATCTCATAGACATGGTTCTGGATGTCCTCGGCCGAAGCGTCGGCAGGCATCCCCGCCAGCACCGCGTCGAGCCGCTCGAGCGCCGCCACTTCCACGCCCGCGGGCGCGCGACGCTGGAGCGTGGGCGCCACGAAGTCGCGGTTATAGGCCAGCGCATAGCCGATCAGCTTGTCCAGCGCGGGATAGGCTTCGGGTGAGGCGTCGGCGACATAGTTGGAGAGATAGCCCCACACCTGCTCCTTGGACGCATCGCCCCCCATCACCCCGACGAGGTTGAGCAGCAGCCCGAAAGTCACCGGCAGCGTCTCTGCCGGCACATCGCCGTTGTGGATGTGGTGCACCGGGTTGCCGAGCTTCTGCTCGATCGGCTGGGCGGGATAATTGCCGCGGAACTGCCAATATTCGTCCACCGCGCGCGGGATCACGCCCATGTGGAGCGCCTTGGCGCGCTTGGGTTCGCGATAGAGGTAGAAGGCCAGGCTCTCGTCCGGCCCATAGGTCAGCCATTGCTCGATCGAGAGGCCGTTGCCCTTCGACTTGGAGATCTTCTCGCCATTCTCGTCGAGGAACAGCTCGTAGTTGAAGCCCTCGGGCGGCTTGCCCCCCAGCGCGCGCGCGATCTTGCTCGACTGGGTGACCGAATCGATCAGGTCCTTGCCCGCCATTTCGTAATCGACTCCCAGCGCCACCCAGCGCAGCGCCCAGTCGACCTTCCACTGCAGCTTCGCACGGCCGCCGAAGATCGATTGCTCGATGCGCTCGCCCTCGTCGTCGAAAGCGATCATCCCGGTCTCGGCATCGAGCACTTCCACCGGCACCTGCAGCACCACGCCGGACTTGGGGCTCACCGGCAGCACCGGTGAATAGGTCGCCTGCCGCTCGGCGCGCAGCGTCGGCAGCATGATGTCGAGGATCGCCTGATAGTTGCGCAGCACCGCCTTGAGCGTCGCGTCGAAACGGCCGCTGGCATAATATTCGGTCGACGAGGCGAACTCATAGTCGAAGCCGAACTGGTCGAGGAAGCTGCGCAGCTGCGCATTATTGTGATGCGCGAAGCTCTCGTGGCAGCCGAAGGGATCGGGCACGCGCGTCAGCGGCTTGCCCAGGTTCGCGGTCAGCAGCTCCTTGTTGGGCACGTTGTCGGGCACTTTCCGCAGCCCGTCCATGTCGTCGCTGAACGCGATCAGCCGCGTCGGAATGTCGGATATCGCCTCGAAGGCGTGACGCACCATCGTCGTGCGCAGTACTTCCTGGAACGTGCCGATGTGCGGCAGGCCCGAGGGGCCGTATCCGGTCTCGAACAGCACATAGCCCTTCTCCGGCGCGCCGTTGGGATAGCGCTTCAGCAGCTTGCGCGCCTCTTCATAAGGCCAGGCCTTGGATTCGAGCGCGGCGGCGCGGATAGCTTGCTTGTCGGTCATGATGCGGCGCGTGTAGCGAACAGCGGCGCGGGGGGCCAGTGTACCGATCGCTTCTACCGATCCGAAGATCGTTTGCCTTTGGGCAATTGCTTCAACGCCGTTTTGACTGCCCTTATTGCCTCGTCAGCCTCCGCATGACGCAGCAGCTTCTGCTCGGCCCTGTATTTCTCATACTCGCGTTCCGCATGCGCCTTTGCGGCAGTCATGGCGACGCGGCCGCCGCTCCGCAGGACGACGCGTCCAAGTTGGCTGAGTTGCTGGTCTAAGAGTGTCGATGCCTGGCCCATGGTGGTGAGGCGTCCCAAGTCGAGCTGATCCTCGAATATGTCGAGCAATATGGTCGTCAGACGATTGAGCTCACGAACCTCGGCGGGACCGAGATAGTTCTTCGATACCGCGACGTCCGCTTTCCGGATATTGCCATGCTGCCAGGTTTGCAGGCCCATATTCGGCTGAGTGGCGTCCGCTCTCTCGGAAAGCACTTCTGCAGGAGTGTTCGAGCAGACGGCGTAAATGAGCTTGGCCTGGGTCTGCTTGTAGAAACCCTGCCAAGCCTCGCTGTGCCCGTCATAATCCTGGCACATCGCGCAAATAGCGCGCAGTTCGCGATAGACGTTGGCCTCGTCCGATCGAATGTCCCGGATGATGTCGCGGAGTTCGGCGATCCTATCGCGATTCTCGGGGCTCTTGAGGCGAGCGGCGTCGATCACGAAGCCCTTGGTGGCGAATTGTACGAGCTTCTCCGTTGCCCACCTGCGGAACAGCGTCGCCTGCTTCGAGGAGACGCGGTATCCGACCGAGATCACCATATCGAGACTGTAGAGCGTGACCGGTTTGGCGGACGAAGCAATTTGCGTTTTATGCAAATTGCTCTCGTCCAGTTCTCCGTCGTCGAGGATCGCGCTGATGTGTCGAGAGATCGTCGATACGTCCCGCCCGAACAACTCCGCGATTTGTGCCTGCGTCATCCACAGCTGCTCGCCCTGATAACGCACTTCGACATGAAGGCCGGTGCTGCTGGCGTAGATCAGGAATCGATCGCCGGTGCTTTCGTCTTCATGCAGCCGGACAGGCTCCAGTTCGCTCATTTCCAGCACCGCCCCTTGAACGTAACGGGAACATGCTAGCAGATCGTGAGACTTTCGCAATCGTCACTCGGAAGGCCAATATTCAGAACTCCTCCCCGAAGGGCCCCCTTCCAATGTAGGATTTCGTCTGGGATAGACTCGTCGATGCACGAGTCGCCTGCCATCGTCATTCCGCATTTCATGCCCGTCCCGCTGGTGCGCAGCCGCCGCGACGGCTGGACCCCGGCGCGCCAGCGCATCTTCCTCGCCGCGCTGCTGGAGACCGGCGTCGTCGCCAGAGCGGCGCGCGCTGCGGGGATGGGGGTGACGTCCGCGTACAATCTGCGCCGCCGCAAGGGTGCGGAGAGCTTCGCCGCCGCCTGGGATCAGGTCGAGCAGGTCGCGCGCGATCGGGCGCTCGCTTATGTCATCGAGCATGTCCTGAACGGGGAGACGCACCCGCGCTTCTATCGCGGCCGCTATGTCGGGCTGATCCACCGCGTCGATCCCAAGGTCGCGCTCGCCGCGGTCCGCGTCGCCTTTGCCGAGCCGCCTCCGCGCCGTCGGGCAAAGTGAAAAGATGACGCGCGACTCCCTTCACTTTGCAGTCAGCTTGACTCCTCCAATGACTGGTCAACCGGAACGGAAAGTGTACGACGTGGCGTGTCGATGAGCCTGCACCTCCCCTATCCTGCGCTGCACGCGAGCCACGGCGGCGTCTGGATCGCCACCGAGGGCGAGACGCGCGCGATCGGCCGGGGAGAGGCGATCCGCATCGCCGCGGACACGCCGGTGATCCTGCTCAACGCGCCGCTCGTCGGCCAGCGGCTGGGCCATCCCGAGCTTTCGGGGCTCGATTTGCTCGAGCTTTTCGCCTTCCTCCACCCGGCGCGATTCATGGTTCCTACGCCAAAGGGCCTCGCGCGCGTCACCGGGCTCGATGCGCCCGCGGACGATGCCGGGGTGGCCGCGCTCCTGCGCCGTGCCGCCGAGGTGCTGCTCGCCGTGCCCGATGGCGACTGGCCCGAACGCGAGGGTGCGTGGAATTCGCTCCAGTCGCTCTTCCGGCTGCGCTGGCCCTGGGCAGTGGCGCTCAGCCAGCGCGTCGCCAAGCCTGCCCAGGCCGAGCGCTGGCTCTTCTCGAAGCTCCCCGAATGGGAGGAGCGTGCCGCGCGGCCCGCCCCGCGCACGGTGACGCTCGCCGAACCCGACATCGCCGATCGGCTCGCCCGCCTCACCGGCAGCGGCGCCGAGCGCCGCCAGGGGCAGCGTGACTATGCCGCCGCGGCTGCCGCGGCCTTTTCCCCGCGCGCGATCCGCGATGCGCCCAACATGGTCCTCGCCGAGGCGGGAACCGGGATCGGCAAGACGCTCGGCTATCTCGCTCCCGCTTCGCTCTGGGCCGAGCAGGCGGAGGGGCCGGTGTGGGTATCGACCTTCACCAAGGCGCTCCAACGCCAGCTATCCTATGAGGGCGAACGGCTTTTCCCCGATCCCGCGGTCCGCAAGCCCCGCATCGTCACGCGCAAGGGGCGCGAGAATTACGTCTGCCTGCTCAATCTGGAGGATGCGCTTCAGGGCGGTTTCGCGGGCCGCGCGGCGATTCTCGCCCAGCTCGTCGCGCGCTGGGCGGCCTATAGCGCTGACGGCGACATGGTCGGCGGCGATCTGCCCGGCTGGCTCCCCACGCTTTTCCGCCGCAACGGCTCGACTGCGCTCACCGATCGGCGCGGCGAATGCATCTACGCCGGCTGCCCGCACTATCGGAAATGCTTCATCGAGCGCGCCGCGCGCGCCAGCGCCGATGCGGACATCGTCATCGCCAATCACGCGCTGGTGATGGTCAACGCCGCGCGCGGCCGCGAATCGGCGACGCGCCCGACGCGCTACGTCTTCGACGAAGGCCACCACCTTTTCGACGCCGCCGACACGATGTTCGCCGCGGCGCTCACCGGGCAGGAGGCGATCGAGCTGCGCCGCTGGGTGATCGGCCCTGAGTCGGGGTCGAAGGGACGCCGACGCGGGCTCGCCGCTCGCCTCTCGGACGTCGCGAGCTATGACGAAGAGGGCGGCCGCGCGATCGCCGAGGCCGTCGATGCCGCGCGCGCGCTCCCCAGCGACCAGTGGCTCCAGCGGCTCGCCGAGGGCGACCCCTTCGGCCCGGTCGAGGCGCTGCTCGCCGCGGTGCGCGGGCTCGTCTATGCGCGCGACGCCAATGGCTCGGGCGATGCCGGCTACGGCCTCGAGACCGAGCTCGCCGAACCCGATGCCGCGCTGGTCGAGGCGGCCGGCCCGGCGGGTGCCGCGCTCGATTCGCTGCTCCGCCCGCTGGTCCGGATCGGCCGGCGGCTCGAGGCGGTGCTCGCCGATTCGCCCGACTGGATGGATGGTCCCGCCCGCGCCCGGATCGAAGGGGCGATCGCCTCGCTTGGCTGGCGCACCGATACGGTCGGCGCCTGGCTCGCGCTGATCGCGCGGATCGGCGGCCCGGCCGATCCCGAGTTCGTCGATTGGCTCGCTGTCGATCGCGTCGAGGGCCGCGAATATGACGTGGGGCTCCACCGCCACTGGCTGGATCCAACGAAGCCCTTCGCCCGCACGGTGCTCGAGCCCGCGCACGGCGTGCTCGTTACTTCCGCGACGCTGCGCGCAGGGGGCGACTGGGAGGTAGCGGAGGCGCGTTCGGGCGCGGCGCATCTGATGCGCCCCGCGGCGCGGTTCGAAGCGCCGAGCCCCTTCGACTATGCCGGCCAGGCCGAAGTGCTGATCGTCACCGACGTCAAGCGCGGCGACCTGCCCGCGCTCGCCAATGCGTATGCCCGGCTGATCGTCGCCGCCGGGGGCGGCACGCTCGGGCTGTTCACCGCGATCCGGCGGCTGCGCGCGGTCCACGCCCGGGTTGCCGATCGGCTCGCGCGCGAAGGCCTGCCGCTGCTCGCGCAGCACGTCGATCCGATCGACACTGGTACGCTCGTGGACATCTTCCGAGACGATCCGCGCGCCTCACTGCTCGGCACCGATGCGCTTCGCGACGGCGTCGACGTTCCGGGCGAATCGTTGCGGCTGGTGCTGATGGAGGGGGTTCCCTGGCCCAAGCCGACGGTGCTCCATGCTGCGCGGCGGCTTGCAGGCGGGGGCAGCGCCTATGACGATCGGATCGTCCGTGCTCGCCTCGCCCAGGCGTTTGGCCGGCTGATTCGCCGTGCCGACGACCGCGGTACCTTTGTGCTGCTGTCGGCCGCGATGCCGTCGCGGCTGCTCGGCGCCTTTCCCGCGGGCACCCCGGTCGCGCGGGTGTCCCTGGACGAGGCAGTGGAGCGCGTGCGGCTTTCCTCGGAGCCGCGCTTGCGGCATGAGGCGCCGGCCAGAGGTCCAATTCCCGGGGTCGCATGAAAACGCTCACGCTGCTGCGCCATGCCAAGTCCGGCTGGGACGATCCGGTCGCGCGCGATTTCGATCGGCCGCTCAACGGCAAGGGGCAGCGCGCGGCAGCGATGATGGGCCGCCACATGAAGTCGCTGGGGTTAGTGTTCGATCTTGTCGTCGCCTCGCCTGCGGCGCGCGTGATCGAGACGCTCGCGCATGTCGGCGAAGGCTATGGCAGCGATCTCGCGCCCGCCTGGGACAAGCGCATCTATCTCGCCTCGGTCCCGACACTGCTCGATGTGGTGCACGAGCTTCCGGAGGCGGCCGATCGCGTCCTGCTGGTCGGGCACAATCCCGGGCTCGAGGAGCTGGTCCTGCTGCTGGTTCCCGACAACGGTCCGCTACGCGAAGAGGTGGAGGTCAAGTTCCCCACCGCGAGCCTGGCCGAAATCCGTCTCGCCGGGAGCAGCTGGGCCGATGCCGCGGCGGGCGCCGCCGAGCTGGTCCGTTTCGTGCGCCCCCGCGACCTGGACCCCAGCCTCGGGCCCGATACGCCCTAGGGTCTAGATCCATAAGCGGCAACGGTCGTGATTGCCCTGTCGCGTTCGTCCGGCAGGGAGCGGTGCGCAGCGCGTAGCGGCGCTACGCGCAAGTGCCGCAACGCAGCCGGCGGGCGCGACAGGGCAACCGCGAAGCGGCGGGCGGATTTTGGCCCATGGAGGGCGTCGCTTGTCGGTCACGATGCTTCGGCATCGCTCCCTCCTCGCTCCTACCCATGCGCCAAAATCCGCTCCGTCACGATCATTGCCGCTTATGGATCTAGACCCTAGCCGGCGTCGTCCTTCAGCGCCTTCGCCAGCGAGTCGCGCACCGCCTGCAGCGATTCGGCGGGGCTGACGCGGGGGGACGCTGGCGCGGGCGAAGGCCTGACCTTCTTCTCGCCGGCGAGCAGCCGCTGCACGCCGCGGATCGTATAGCCCTCGTCGACCAGGAGGTGGTGGATCCGCCGCACCAGCGCAACGTCTTCGGGCCGGTAGTAGCGCCGGTTGCCGGCGCGGGTCAGCGGCCGGAGCTGCGGGAAACGCGTTTCCCAATAGCGCAGGATGTGTTGAGGCCGCCCGATCTCCTGGGCAAGCTCACCGATGGTGCGGAGGGCGCCGGCCGCTTTCTCTGCGGCCATAGGATTTCCCTCAGCCGCCCGCCACGATGCGGTCCCGCATCATCTGGCTGGCCCGGAAGGTTAGCACGCGGCGCGGGGCGATCGGCACCTCGACCCCAGTCTTGGGATTGCGGCCGATGCGCTCGCCCTTATCGCGAAGGATGAAGCTGCCGAAGCCGGAGATCTTCACATTCTCGCCGTTTGCCAGCGATTCGCACATGTGATGAAGGATCTGCTCGACCAGCCGGGCAGCGTCAGCACGGCTGAGGCCCACCTCGCTGTGCAGCGATTCGGCCAGATCGGCCCTGGTCAGCGTGCCCGCAGCCACCATGTCGGCAATTCCCCCGGAGTTGGACGGTGTCGACTTCTACTTATCAGATTGTATTCGCCCCGCAAACGGGAACATTACGGAGAGACAACGTCAGGGAAATACCTCAGAAACGGACGACCGCGGCACCCCAGGTGAAGCCTCCACCCATCGCCTCCAGCACCAGCAGCTGCCCTCGTTTGATGCGCCCGTCGCGCACCGCGGTGTCGAGCGCGAGCGGCACCGACGCGGCGGAGGTGTTGGCATGCTCGTCCACCGTCACCACCACGCGCTCGGGCGCGAGGCCTAGCTTGCGCGCGGTCGCGTCAAGGATGCGGGCATTGGCCTGGTGCGGCACCACCCAGTCGACATCGCTGGTCTGCAGCCCCGCGGCGGCGAGCGATTCCTCCATCACCGTGGCGAGGTTCACGACTGCGTGGCGGAAGACCTCGCGCCCCTTCATCCGGAGCTTGCCGACGGTGCCGGTGCTCGAAGGACCGCCGTCGACGTAGAGAAGATCGTTGTGCCGGCCGTCGGCGTGGAGCCGAGTCGCGAGGATACCGCGGCCGCTTTTCTCGTCGCTTTCCTGTGCCTCGAGCACGATCGCACCAGCGCCGTCGCCGAACAGCACGCACGTCGCGCGGTCCTCCCAGTCGAGGATGCGGCTGAAGGTCTCGGCACCGATCACCAGCGCACGCTTGTGCGCACCGGCGCGGATCATCGAATCGGCGACCTGGAGTGCGTAGAGAAAGCCCGAGCAGACTGCGGCGACATCGAACGCGACGCAGTCGTTGATACCGAGCGCGGTCTGAACGCGGGTGGCAGTGGCCGGGAAGGTCTGGTCGGGGGTGGCCGTGGCGAGAACGATCAGGTCGATGCTCGCCGCGGAGACGCCCGCAGCCGCGAGCGCGGCCTTGGCGGCGCCGGTCGCGAGCGTGCTCGTCGTCTCGTCGTCGGCGGCGATGTGGCGGAAGCGGATTCCGGTGCGCTCGACGATCCACTCGTCGCTCGTGTCCACTCGCTCTGCCAGCTCGGCATTGGAAACGCGACGCTCCGGCAGGAAGGAGCCGGTCCCCAGGATCACCGAACGCAATGTCACGCAGCCTTCGCCTCGATATTCCCCAGATCCTCGGCGATGCGCCGGTTGAGGTCGTCACGCAGCATTTTGGCGGCGAAGCCGATGGCGGTGTCGACGCCGACTTCGTTGGCGCTGCCGTGGCTCTTCACGACGATGCCGTTGAGCCCGAGGAAGACGGCGCCGTTATGGTTGTTGGGATCGAGGTGGTGGCGCAATAGCTCGGTCGCGGGGCGCGAGATCAGGAAGCCGATCTTGGAGCGAGTCGAGCTCGAGAAGGCGCGCTTGAGCAGGTCGGCGACAAAGCGCGCGGTGCCCTCGATCGTCTTCAGCGCGATATTGCCCGAAAAACCGTCGCAGACGATCACATCGACTTCGCCGCGAGACAGTTTGTTGCCTTCGATGAACCCCTGGAAGTCGAGCCGCAGGTGCGCGGCAGCGCGAAGCTCCGCAGCGGCCTCGCGGATGCTCTCGGTGCCCTTCATTTCCTCGGTGCCGATGTTGAGCAGCGCGACTCGCGGGCGCTCGAGGTCGAGCGCGATCCGGGCATAGGCAGCGCCCATCACGGCGAACTGGACGAGGTTGCGCGAATCGACTTCGGTGTTGGCGCCCAGGTCGAGCATCACCGTGTCGTTCTCGCCCAGCGTCGGCATCAATGCGGCGAGCGCGGGGCGGTCGATGCCCTGCATCGTGCGAAGCGCGAGCTTGGACATAGCCATCAGCGCGCCGGTGTTGCCGGACGAAACCGCAGCCCCCGCCTTACCCTTTTTCACCAGGTCGATGGCGATCCCCATCGACGTGGTCTTGGCGCGGCGAATCGCAGTGCTCGGCTTTTCGTCGGACGCAACGACCTCAGGCGCGTGGACGATCTCCGACGCGGCGGTGAGATTCGGGTGGGTCTTCAGCCCCTCGCGGATCTGCGCCTCGTCGCCGACCAGGATGAATTCCATCCCGTCGAACCGGCGGCGCGCCCGTGCGACGCCCGCCAGCATGACTGCGATCCCTTCGTCGCCGCCCATGGCGTCGACGGCTATTCGCATCGGGATCGTCATGCCGGCCGGCCCCTGTTCGCGTGGCGTATCAGGCCTCGACGGAGGTGACTTCGCGGCCATTATAGTGGCCGCACGCCGCGCACAGATGATGCGGGCGCTTCAGTTCGCCGCAGTTCGAGCATTCCTGGAATGCTTCGACCGTGAGCGCATCGTGCGCCCGGCGCATGCCACGCCGCGACGGCGAGGTCTTTCTCTTGGGAACGGCCATCAGGCACCTTTATCCGAACAAACCTAGAATCAGGTCGCGATACGCCCGCATGGCTTGCCGGGCAAGCGACGGCTGGGCCGGCCGCTCGCCGGACCAGCGGACAGGTCACGAAGCGAATGCGCGCCTATAGCGATTCTTGCTCATAGTGCAAGGCCGTGTAGGAAGGAGGGCAGAAGGGGGATTGCCAATGTTGCTTCCTGTTGCACTCACCACTGCCGGCGCCGCCGCGCTCGTCAACTTCTGGCTCGCTCTGCGCGTCAGCCAGGTCCGCCGCGCCGAGAAGATCTGGGTCGGCGACGGCGGCAATGCGCGTCTCGCAGCGCGGATGCGCGCCCAGCTCAACTTCGCTGAATATACGCCGATCGTGCTGATCCTGATCGCGCTGATCGAATTCGGCGCGGGGACGAGCCTGTGGCTGTGGATCGTCGCCGCGGTGTTCCTCCTCGGCCGGCTGCTCCACCCGATCGGGATGGACGGCTGGATGCCGGGGCGGATGATTGGTGCGCTCACCACCATGCTCACGCTGATCGGCCTCGCCGCTTATGCCATCTACCTCGCCCAGCAATACGCCAACCCACTGCGGTGAGATCAGTCGCGCGCGAGCGCCGCATCCCCCACGAAGGGGTTGGTCCGCCGCTCGTGCGCGAAGTTGCTCGCCGGACCGTGGCCGGGGACGAACACCGTGTCGCCGCCCAGCGGCCACAGCTTGCCGGTGATCGCGTCGATCAGATCCTGGTGATTGCCCAACGGGAAGTCGGTGCGGCCGATCGAGCCCTGGAACAGCACGTCCCCCACGATCGCGAGCTTCGATGCGGGATGGTGGAATACGACATGGCCCGGCGTGTGGCCGGGGCAATGATAGACGTCGAGCACGAGCGTGCCGACCGTGACCTGGTCGCCTTCCACCAGCCACCGATCCGGCTCGAACGGGGTGCCGCGCACGCCATAGCGCCGCCCGTCGTCCTCCAGCCGTGCGATCCAGAAGCGGTCCGCTTCGTGCGGCCCCTCGATCGGCACGCCGAGCTCCTTCGCGAACTCGCCCGCCGCGCCGCAATGATCGATGTGGCCGTGGGTGATCAGAATCTTCTCGATCGTCACCCCATGTTCGGTCGCCGCGGCACGGAGCCGGTCGAGGTCGCCGCCGGGATCGACGAAGGCGCCGCGCATCGTCTCGGTGCACCACAGTAAAGTACAATTCTGCTGGAGCGGAGTCACCGGCACGATCGCCGCGCGCAAGGGAGTGTTCGACATGCCAGCCAGATAGGCGGCGCGCCGGGACGCGGCAACATGGGCTTGCCCCGCGCGCGGCAGGGCTCCATTCGGGCGCGGCATGCCGCTTCCTGAACCGCCTTTCGTGCTCCTCGACGATGCGCGCGCCGATGGCGCCCCGGCGCGCCTCTACTCGCGGCCGGTTGAGATCGTCAGCGCTGGGACCACCGGCGAAGTGCCCGCGGCGCTAGAACGGCTTCGCGTTGGTCGCAGCCGAGAGCTGCACGCCGCCGGCTACCTAACCTATGAAGCCAGCGCGGGCCTGGTGGCTGAAGCTTGGCGCGAGCCACCCCGTCCCTCCGATACTCCCCTGCTCTGGTTCGGGCTGTTCGACGGCTTTCGAGAGGTTACCCCGGAAGCAGTTCCCACGCTGCTTCCCGATCCTGCCGGAGCCTGGGCAGGGCGCCCCCATCCACAAGTCGCACGCACCAACTACGAAACGGCCTTCGCGCGCGTCGCCGACTATATCGCCGCGGGCGACATCTATCAGGCGAACCTCACCTTCCGGGCTGCGGTGCGCCACGCCGGCAGCGCGCCGGCGCTCTATGCGCTGCTGCGGGCCCGCGCCCGCGCCGGCTATGGCGCGCTGGTCGCGACCGGCGCGCGCTGGCTGCTGAGCTTCTCGCCCGAGCTGTTCTTCGCGCTGGAAGCCGGGAAACTGACGACACGGCCGATGAAGGGTACAGCGCTCCGCGGCGCATCGCCCGATGAGGACGCAGCGCTCGCCGCCGCGCTCGCTGCCGACGAGAAGCAGCGCGCCGAAAATCTGATGATCGTCGATCTGATGCGCAACGATCTCGCCCGAGTCGCACGCCCCGGCAGCGTCGCGGTTCCCAGCCTGTTCGAAGTTGAGCGCTATCCCACCGTCCACCAGATGGTTTCCACCGTCACGGCCGAACTCGCGCCGGACCATGACGCGATCGACGCACTTGCCGCACTCTTCCCCTGCGGATCGGTGACCGGCGCCCCCAAGATCCGCGCGATGCAGGTTATCTCGGAGGTCGAGGCGAGCCCGCGCGGCATCTATACGGGCGCGATCGGACGCCTCGACGCCAATGGCGACGCGATGTTCAACGTTGCGATACGGACGCTGGCGTTGGATGAGCCGGGGCAGGCGCTGCTCGGGCTCGGCTCGGGCGTGGTCGCCGATTCGCAGGGGCCGGAGGAATGGGATGAGTGCCTTGCCAAGGGAGCCTTCGTGACTGCGGGCGAGACCGGGTTCGACCTGATCGAGACGATGCGTTTCGATCCCGAGGACGGCATCGCGCTGCTCGAGCGACACCTGACGCGGATCAAGGAAAGCGCGGAGGCGCTCGATTTCGCGTTCGACCGTCACAGCGCACGCAACGAGCTCCAAGCCGCCACCTTCCGCCTGCGCAGCCCCGCGCGCGTCCGACTGCTGCTGGGGCGCTCCGGCGCGATCGCGATCGGCATCACCCCGCTTCCGGAGCCCGCGCCCACACCGGTGCGTGTCGCAGTCGCACCGCTCCCCGTCGCGCCCGACGATTTCCGCCTGCGCCACAAGACCAGCCGCCGCGGCTTCTACGATCGTGCCCGCGCGGCGGCGGAAAGCTGGGAAGTGGTGTTCACCGATCCCGAAGGTTTCCTCACCGAGGGCAGCTTCACGTCGATCTTCGTCGAGCGGGGCGGCGTGCTGGTGACTCCGCCGTTCGCGCGCGGGCTGCTGCCAGGCGTGCTCCGCGCCGAGCTGGTAGAGGCGGGTCGCGCGGTCGAGGGAGACCTCCGGCCCGGGGACCTCGCGAACGGCTTCTTCGTCGGCAATGCGCTGCGCGGACTGGTTGCAGCCGTTACAGTTGCGGAAAGCGCGAAGCCGGACGTATAGGCGCGCCGTTCCTCTCCCGAGAAGGCGCCCCGCACATGCAGACTTCCGCCGCGCTCCAACGCATCCAGCCCTCCGCCACGCTCGCGATGACCAGCCGCGTGTTCGAGCTGAAGCGCCAGGGGATCGATGTGATCGGCCTCGGCGCCGGCGAGCCGGACTTCGACACGCCCGATTTCGTCAAGGAAGCCGCGATCGAAGCGATCCGTGCGGGCAAGACCAAATATACCAATGTCGACGGCACGCCCGAGCTCAAGCAGGCGATCGTCGGAAAATTCGCGCGCGAGAACGGCCTCACCTATGCCGAGAACCAGATCAGCGTGAACTCGGGCGGCAAGCATACGCTGTTCAACGCCTTCTGCGCGACGATCGACGCGGGCGACGAAGTGATCGTCCCGGCGCCTTATTGGGTGAGCTACCCCGACGTGGTCGAATTCGCGGGCGGCAAGCCCGTCTTCATCGCCGCCGGTGCGGACCAGGCCTATAAGATCAAGCCCGAGCAGCTCGAGGCGGCGATCACCGCGAAGACCAAGTGGGTGGTGCTCAACTCGCCCTCGAACCCGACCGGCGCCGCCTATAGCGCAGCGGAGTTGAAGGCGCTGGGCGACGTGCTCGAGCGGCACCCGCATGTGCTGATCTATGCCGACGACATGTACGAGCATATCCTCTACGACGGCTTCGAATTCGCGACGATCGCGCAGGTCTGCCCGTCGCTCTATGATCGTACGCTCACGGCCAACGGCGTGTCGAAGGCCTATGCCATGACCGGCTGGCGGATCGGCTATGCCGGCGGCCCGGCCTGGCTGATCAAGGCGATCGGCAAGCTCCAGTCGCAGTCGACCTCGAACCCCTGCAGCATCTCGCAGGCCGCCTCGGTCGCTGCGCTCACCGGCGATCAGGGCTTCCTGAAGGACCGCGTCGCCGCTTTTCAGGCGCGGCGCGACCTCGTCGTGTCGATGCTCAACGAAGTCGAGGGCATGGCCTGCCCCACGCCCGAAGGCGCCTTCTACGTCTATCCCGAGTTCGCCGGGCTGATCGGCAAGACCACCCCCAAGGGGCAGGAGATCACCACCGACGAGGAAATGATCTCCTATCTGCTCGACGAGGGCCGAGTCGCCGCGGTGCACGGCGCCGCCTTCGGCCTGTCGCCCGCGATGCGGATCAGCTATGCCACTTCGGAGGCGCTGCTGCGCGAGGCATGCTCGCGTATCCAGGAGGCCTGCGCCGCGCTGCGCTGACCTGGCCCGGGAGGGCTCATCAATGCCGAAGCCGATCGTGTTGCTTCTGGTTGCCGCACTGCCGGGCGTGGGTCCCGCGGTGCGCGCGGTTCCCGTGCCTGTCCCGGCGCAGGACGTAACCGGCGTAAAAGGGCCGCAGACCGCGGTGCTCGCGGGCGGCTGCTTCTGGGGCATGGAAGCGGTGTTCCAGTCGGTGAAGGGCGTCCAGTCGGTGACGAGCGGCTATGCCGGCGGCACGCGCGCCACTGCCAGCTATGCCCAGGTGGCACGCGAGTACACCGCCCATGCCGAGGCGGTCCGGATCGTCTATGATCCCGCCCGCGTGAGCTACGGCACGCTGCTGCGCATCTTCTTCTCGGTCGCGCACGACCCCACTCAGCTCAATCGCCAGGGGCCCGACAAGGGGCCGAGCTACCGGTCGGCGATATTCCCGCAGGACGAGCGCCAACGCCGCGTCGCCGCTGCCTATCTCGCGCAGCTCGCCGGAGCGAAATCCTATCCGAAGCCGATCGTCACGAAGATCGAGACCGGGGGATTCTATCAAGCCGAGTCCTATCATCAGGACTTCTTCTGGCGAAACCCGACCCACCCTTACATCCTGCGCTGGGACAAGCCCAAGGTGGCTGCCTTCCGCAACGCCTTCCCCCGGCTCGCGAACTGACCCGCAGGGGTCCGTTGCGCTGCCCCGTTCCGCTGGGATCGAACCACATCCGTTCGCCCTGAGCTTGTCGAGGGCGCATTTCCAAGCCCGTTGGCGGGAGGATGGCCGCCCTTCGACAAGCTCAGGGCGAACGGGGCTTCGGTTGGGCCTATCTATCCTTCCCATGACGAGGAAGGATCGAAGCTAGATCAGCCCCATCGCTGCGAGCTCGCGCATCAATGCGGGTGGCATCTCGACTAGATCGCCGCCGTCGCCCAGGTCCGCCGGGGCGTCGCTGCCTTCCAGATAGCGCCAGCCCTGATGGGCGCGTTTGGGACGCGGATGGACGAGAATCAGCCGCGGCTCGAGGCGGATCGCGGTGCGCCCGCCCTCAGCCTCGCCGAAGCCGATGATCGGGGTGCGCCCGACCAGCTGATGCTTGATGATCCAGAAGAGCGACCCGCCCTCGATGCCCTCGGAAACGATCTCCCCGTGCCGCTTGGGCAGGTAGCGGGTAGGGTGCTCCCATGGGCCACCGCGGCTCGCGAGGCGCTGGCTCAGGTAATCGACGGAGTCGCAGCCAAAGGCGACCTTGGTGAGATGAAGCGGCACGGCGGCAATCTGGGTTTTCGGGGCGCTCGGATCAACCGACCAGCCCGCTCGCAGTGGCGAGCCCCAGGAAGGCGAGGAAGCCCATCGAATCGGTCACCATGGTGACGAAGATCGATGAAGCGACTGCCGGGTCCTGGTTGAACCGTTCGAGCGTCACCGGCACGAGCACGCCGGCTAGTCCAGCGATCATGATATTGCCCAGCATCGCCGCCGCAATCACGATGGGCAGGGCGCCGTCGCTCGAGAGTTCCGGGAGTACCGTCCCCAGTGCGGCCACGGCGATACCGATCGCCGCCGCCACGGTGATCCCATTGAGCAGCGCGATCGAGATTTCGCGTCGGATCGTCCGGATCGTGTTCGACTGGGTCAGCTGATTGGTGGCGAGCGCGCGGACCGTGACGGCCAGCGTCTGCGTGCCGGCATTTCCGCCTACCCCGGCCACGATCGGCATCAGCGCAGCGAGAACCGCCTTCTGCGCGATCGTGCCCTCGAAGAGGAAGACGATGCTGGCAGGAATCAGCGCAGTCACCAGATTGGTGATCAGCCACCGCACCCGGCCCTTGTAGCTGTCGATCACCGGCTCGTTGATGTCGCCTTCGCCGGCACCCGACAGGCGCAATATGTCCTCGCCCGCCTCTTCGGAGATGATGTGGACCACGTCGTCCACCGTGATCATTCCGACGAGCCTTCCGCTCGCATCGATCACCGCGGCGGAGATCAGCGCGTATTTCTGGAAGCGGAGCGCCACTTCCTCCTGGTCCATGTCGACCGGGATCAGCGTCTGCTCGCGCTTCATCACGTCGCTGATCGCCACCGCGCGCGGCGTGCGCAGCACCCAGCTCAGGTTGCAGGTGCCCACCGGCTTGTGCGCGGGATCGACGACGAAGATTTCCCAGAAATCGGTAGTCAGCGCATCGTCGCCGCGCAGATAGTCGAGCACGTCGCCGACGGTCCAATGCTCGGGCACCGCGATCAGCTCGCGCTGCATCAGGCGGCCGGCGGATTCCTCGGGGTAGGAGAGCGCTTCCTCGATCGCGGCGCGGTCGTCGGGGTCGAGCGCGCGGAGCACCTCGCGCTGGTCCTCGACGTCCATGTCCTCGATGATCGCGACCGCGTCGTCGGTGTCGAGCTCGGCGGCGATGTCGGCCACCTGGTGCGGCTCGAGCGCGTCCACCAGCACTTCGCGCACCCAGTCGTTCATCTCGGCGAGCACATCGCCGTCGATCAGATCGGAGATCGCGGCGACCAGCGCCGGGCGCTGCTCGGCGGGTGTGAGCTCGACCAGGTCGGCGATGTCCGCCGGGTGGAGCGGCGCCACGCGCGCGAGCGCCGTCTCGGTGTCGCCGGCCTCGACTGCCTCGAGCACTGCGCTGACGAACTCGGGCTTCAGCCGGTCGTCCTCGTCCAGCTCGCTTTCGGGGGCGGGGTTCTCGGAATGAAGTTCGGTCTCACTCATGGTCGACCTCCTTCGGCTGGCCCTGGCCCGGCGCTGCCATCGTCGCAGACGATTTGCAACTCCTGCCCGGCGCCCCTAGGTGCGGGCCTGACTGTTTCAGTGGAGTTTCCGACAGTGGCAGAGCCTACCAACCTCGTCATGACCCTCGATACCGGCGAGGTGCACATCAAGCTGCGCCCCGATCTCGCCCCCAAGCACGTCGAGCGCATCGTCAAGCTCGCGGACGAGGGCTTTTACGACGGGGTGGTATTCCACCGTGTGATCGACGGGTTCATGGCGCAGGGCGGCGACCCGAGCGGCACCGGCATGGGCGGCTCGAAGGAGCCCAACCTGCCTGCAGAGTTCAGCCGCGAGCCGCACGCGCGCGGCGTCTGCTCGATGGCGCGCACGATGGATCCGAACAGCGCCAATTCGCAGTTCTTCATCTGCCTCGACGACGCGACCTTTCTCGACGGCCAGTACACCGTCTGGGGCGAAGTGACCGACGGCATGGAGCATGTCGACGCGCTCCCCAAGGGCGAGCCGCCGCGCGAGCCCGGCAAGATCGTCAAGATGCGCACCGAGGCCTGATCGCACTGGAGCCCCTCCCTTTGCGGAGGGGCTTTCGCTCACACCTTGTCCGCTTCCATCGCCTCGATCAGCCAGTCGTGGAAGATTTTCACCGGCCGTTGGCCGAGCGCGCGCGGGCGGCACACGAACCAATAGCTGTAATGGCTCTCCACCGTCAGGTCGAAGAGCCGCACCAGCCGCTCGTCGCGCGCCGATTCGAAGTGCGATTCGAGCATGAAGGCCACCCCCAGCCCCTGCGCCGCTGCCTCGAGCATCAGATTGCCCGAATCGAAATGGTCGATCGCCAGCGGCTCGAGATCGGGAAAGCCCGCCGCGGCGCGCCAGGCAGTGAAGGTTTCCGGCATGTCGCGGTGCACCAGCGCGGTGAGCCGCGAAAGCTGCTCGGGCCGCGTGATCGGATCCGGCCCTTCGAGCAGCGAGCGCGCGCCGATCACATGGACTCGGTTGCGGTCGAGCCTTCGCGCATAGAGTCCCGGATCGATATCGCGCGCAATTACGATCGCAGCGTCGAGCCCGTCGCCGAGCCGCGCTACGCCGTGGCTCGCGGTATCCACGTCCAAATGGAGCTCGGGGTGCTTGCGCTTGAGCTCGGGCAGCTTGGGCAATAGCCGCTGCGTCGCGAACAGCGGCAGAACGCCCAGCCGCAGCCGGAGCAGCTCGGTGCCGCTCGTCATCGCCTCGACTGCGTCGGTCATGGCATCGAGCGCGGGGGCGATCAGCCCCAGCAGCCGCTCGCCATCGTCGTTGAGCCGCAGCGCCTGGTGCCGCCGCTCGAACAGCGGCTTGCCGATGAAGCGTTCGAGCGACTGGACCCGGCGGCTGAGCGCGGGCGACGACAGCGCCAGCTCCTCGGCGGCGGCCTTGATCGATCCAAGCCTGGCCACCTGGACGAAGGCCTCGATGGCGGTAAGGGGCGGGAGCCTGCGCATTCAGCCTCTTTTGTGCACTGCATCACGAATATCGACCAGGACTTGCGTTCACGCAAGTCACCAAGGTTACCAAGACTCGCCGTCGTTACGCCAACGACGGTTGCAACTCCTGCAACGGTCGTTTGTTCATTTCGCACTTGCACAATTTTATGCCGCACCGCACATAGAGCAGGCCTTTCAGGCATCCTCTCCTAAAACTTTCCCGGCGGGCCCTTACGGCCCGCCATTTTTTTGCCCCCTCGCGGCACGCAACTCGCGTTCCTATGTTCCGCCTTCATGCCTTGAGGGGACATTTGAATGGCGGATGACGAAAGCAGGGGTCGCAAGCTCCAGGTAGCCAATGCCCGGCCCGAGGACAGCGGCCGCGGCCTCGCGCATATCCCGCGCTCGCTGATGGCGGCGCTCGGGATCACCGAGGGCGACGTGATCGAGATCGTCGGCAAGCGCGCCACGCCCGCGCGCGCGGTGCTGCCCTATGCCGAGGACGAGGGGCTCGAGCTGCTCCGCATCGACGGGCTCCAGCGCGCCAATGCCGGCGTCGGCTCGGGCGATTTCGTCGAGGTGCGCCGGGTCGAATCCAAGCCCGCCACCCGTGTTGTCTTCGCCCCCGCTCAGGCGAACCTGCGGCTCCAGGGCTCGAGCAACGCGCTCAAGCGCACCTTCTTCAATCGCCCGCTCACTGCCGGCGACACGATCTCTACCGTCGGCCACCAGCGCGCCGACATCCCGCCCAACGTCGCGCAATACCTCCGTGCGCCCGCCTATGCGCTCCAGGAAATCCGCCTCGCGGTGATCTCCACCGTGCCGCGCGGCGTGGTCCATATCGACGAGAATACCGAAGTTGAGCTCCGCCCCGAATATGAGGAGGCAAAGGAAAGCCGCCGCGCCGATGTGACCTATGACGATATCGGCGGGATGGCCGGCACGATCGACCAGCTCCGCGAGATGGTCGAGCTGCCGCTGCGCTACCCCGAGCTGTTCCAGCGCCTCGGCGTCGACCCGCCCAAGGGCGTGCTGCTCCACGGCCCGCCCGGAACCGGCAAGACGCGGCTTGCGCGCGCAGTCGCCAATGAAAGCGACGCGACCTTCCACCTGATCAACGGTCCCGAGATCATGGGCTCCGCCTATGGCGAATCCGAATCGCGCCTGCGTCAGGTGTTCGAGGAAGCCGCTAAAACCGCACCTTCGATCGTGTTCATCGACGAGATCGATTCGATCGCGCCCAAGCGCGGCCAGGTCTCGGGCGAGGCGGAGAAGCGCCTTGTCGCTCAGCTCCTCACGCTGATGGACGGGCTCGAGGCCCGCGCCAACATCGTCGTCATCGCCGCGACCAACCGGCCCGAGGCGATCGACGAGGCGCTGCGGCGTCCCGGCCGCTTCGATCGCGAGATCGTCGTCGGCGTTCCCGACGAGCGCGGACGTCGCGAGATCCTCGGCATCCATACTCGCGGTATGCCGCTCGGCGAACACGTCGATCTCGGCGAGCTCGCGCGCACCACTTACGGCTTTGTCGGTGCCGACCTCGCGGCGCTCGCCCGCGAAGCCGCAATCGAAGCGGTGCGGCGGCTGATGCCCAAGCTCAACCTCGAAGACCATAGCATCCCTACCGAAGTGCTCGACACGCTCTCGGTAACGCGCGAGGATTTCCTGGAAGCACTGAAGCGCGTCCAGCCTTCGGCGATGCGCGAAGTGATGGTGCAGAAGCCCAACGTCCGCTGGGACGATGTCGGGGGGCTCGACGATGCGCAGATGCGTCTCAAGGAAGGCGTCGAGCTGCCCCTCAAGGACCCCGACGCGTTCCGCCGCCTGGGCATCCGCCCGGCCAAGGGCTTCCTGCTCTATGGCCCGCCGGGTACCGGCAAGACCCTGCTCGCCAAGGCTGTCGCGCGCGAGGCGGAGGCGAACTTCATCGCCACCAAGTCGAGCGACCTGCTCAGCAAATGGTATGGCGAAAGCGAGCAGCAGATCGCCCGGCTGTTCGCGCGCGCGCGCCAAGTCGCACCCTGCGTGATCTTCATCGACGAGCTCGATTCGCTGGTTCCCGCGCGCGGCGGGGGGCTGGGCGAGCCGCAGGCGACCGAGCGCGTGGTCAATACCATCCTCTCGGAGATGGACGGGCTCGAGGAACTGCAATCGGTGGTGGTGATCGGCGCGACCAACCGGCCCAATTTGATCGATCCAGCCTTGCTTCGTCCGGGTCGGTTCGACGAGCTGGTCTATGTCGGGGTGCCCGATCAGGCCGGCCGCGAGCGGATCCTGCGCATCCAGACCGAGAAGATGCCCCTGGCGGCCGACGTGGACCTGGCCGACATCGCCGTCCGCGCCGAACGCTATACCGGCGCAGACCTCGAGGATGTAGTCCGCCGCGCCGGCCTCGTGGCGCTTCGTCGCTCGCTCGAGGCGAGCGAAGTGACGATGGCCGATTTCGAGGAGGCGCTCGCCGATTCGCGCGCGACCGTCACGCCCGAGATGCAGACCGAGTACGAGGCGATGCAGGGCAAGCTCAAGCAGGATGCCGTCTCGATCCAGCCGCTCGGCTTCATTGCTCCGGGGATGCTTCGTCCGCGCGGCTCGAAGCAAGGCTGAGCCAGGCGTAAGCGAGCAAGGCGGCCAGCGCCCCTGCCGCGCTCAGGTAGGGGAGCGGCCGCCAAAGCTCGTAGAGCCCGACGCCGATCGACGGGCCGAGCACGAAGGCCGCGCCGTTGACCGACGTTACCTTGCCGGCGACCGATCCCTGCGCCGAGTGCCCGACTGCCAGCGAGGATCCAGCGGTGAACCCCGGCCGCGCGAACCCGAACCCCAGCGATGCGAGCGCATAGCCCAGCGCGATCCCGTACAGCGAAGTCGCAGTGCCCGTCGCCGCGCAGCCGATCGCGCCCACCACCAAGCCCGCGATCACCAGCGCCCGGGGTGTCAGGTTGAGCAGCGGAATCAGGCCCCATTGGGCGAGCAGCGCCGATCCCGCGCCCATCATCAGTACCAGGCCGGTCGGCTCCAGCGCCTCCATCGGGCTGGCTCCCAGCCGATCGATCACCAGAAAGCCGATTGCCTGGCCGGTCATCGCCTGCGCATGGCCGACGACGAGCCCTACGATCATCCACGCACGCACACGCGGATCGAAATAGCCTATGCGCTCGCCGGGTTCCGCTACCGCGGCCGTCACGCTCGCGCCGGTCGCTTGCCCGCCGATGCTGGGATAGCCGATCGCCGCGCCGTGCGACTGGGTTTCCTCGCGCGGCAGCAGGCGGATCACTGCCACCCAGATCGCCGCGCCGATCGCCGCCGCCACGAAGGCGGGGCCGGAGAGCCCGATCGTCGGCCCGCCGCGCCACAGGTCGCCGAACACCAGATAGGGCGCGATCGCAGGGCCCAGGATCGTCCCGAGCCCGAAAGCCGAGGCGAGCAGTGTCAGCGCGCGCGTCCGCTCTTCTCGGCTGGTGCGGCCGGCGACGATCGCCTGCACCGCGGGAGGCGCGGCGGCGCCGAACGCGCCATAGATCACCCGCGCGGCGATGAAGGCGATGAAGGTCGCGAGTGGCGCCAGCACACCGTTGATGCCCAGCGCCAGGAACAGCCCGCACAGAAACAGCGATATGGTGAAACCGGCGATGCCGACCAGCACCATCGCGCGCCTTCCGTGCCGGTCCGAACGGTTGGCCCAGAAGGGCGCGGCGATCACCCACAGCAGCGCCGAGACCGAGAAGACGGCCGCCACCGCGCTATCGGCCACGCCCAGCGAACGGCCGAGCGCGGGGAGTACCGATTGCAGCGCGGTATTGCCCGCCGCGATCGCCAGCATCACGGTGAAGAGCAGTGCGAAGGTGCGATCGAATCCGCTGATCCGCACCGCGGGCACCTTCACCCGCGCTTCCAGCTGTAGCTGCGCCCGATCTCCGCGACATGGAGTTCGTACCATCGGTACCAGCGGTCGCGGCCCGCATCGCGGATCGCGGCATGCTCGGGATGCTGGCGCCAGGCGATGGCGCTCGCCTCGTCGGCCCAATAGCTGAGGGTGATGCCGATCCCGTCGGCGTCGCGCACGCTGTCGACCCCGCGATAGCCCGGCTGCTTCGCCGCCAGCGCGGCCATTGCTTCCGCCGCCGCGGCATAGCCTTCGTCGTCCACGCCGGTACGCGCCGACACGAACATCACCGCCGTCTGCCCCGACCGATCTTCCGCCATGCGCCACCGCTTAGGCGGTCTGGCCACGAAGGCAAAGGCACTTCAAATCCTTCCCGCCAGGGGAAGGTGGCGCGCGAAGCGCGACGGAGGGGGAGGAAGCGCGCCCGTCAAAGCTTCTGGCATCCGCCCCCTCCGTCAGCCTGCGGCTGCCACCTCCCCCTGGCGGGCGAGGATTGGACGGCTTTCGTCCTTTCCCGGCTTACTCTACCCCCGCCCCATGCTCACCGATTGGCATTTCTATGCGCTCGCCATCCCCGCCGTGTTCCTGATCGGGCTCGCCAAGGGCGGGTTCGCGGGAATGGGCGCGCTGTCGCTGCCGATGCTCACCTTCGTCATCGATCCGGTGCGCGCCGCGGCGATCCTGCTCCCGATCCTGATTGTGCAGGACGTGGTGGGCGTCTGGGCGTTCCGGCGCAGCGTCGATTGGCGCGTGCTCGGCTGGATGCTGCCGGGCACGCTGCTCGGGATCTGGCTCGGCTATGCCTTTGCCGCCAGCGTCTCCCCGCTTGGCGTCATGGCGGCAGTCGGAGTCATCTCGATGCTGTTCGGCGCCTATCGGCTCTGGACCGCGCGCCATTCGGTACCGCGGCCGCGCCGGCGGCTGCCCGAATGGCTGGGATCGCTATTCGGAGTCGCCTCCGGCTTCACCAGCCAGATCGCGCATGCCGGCCAGCCGCCGTTCCAGCTCTGGGTGCTGCCGCGGGGGCTGTCGCGCGACATGCTCGTGGGCACCACTGCGGTCTTCTTCGCGGCGACCAACTGGCTCAAGGTCCCCGCCTATGCCGCGCTCGGCCAGTTCACGCCGGCGAACCTGCTCACCGCCGCCGCGCTGATGCCGGTCGCGATCGGCTCGACCTTCGCGGGCGTGTGGCTGGTCCGCCGCGTCGCGCCCGAACGCTTCTACACCGCGATCTACTGGCTGATGATCCTGGTCGGTGCGGTACTGGTCTGGGAAGCCTTCGAATAGGGCTTCCAAAATAGGATTTCAGCTGCTTGCGTGGTCCGTATGACCACCGTCTCGCCTTCCGAGTCGCTCCTAACGCGAACGGCAGGGCAGCGGCGGCAAAGTGAAAGAATGGAAGCCGACTCCCTTCACTTTGCCGGCACGAGTCAAGCAGACCGGATCAGTCGAACAGGCTGGAGACCGAGCTTTCGTCGGCGATCCGCCGGATTGCCTCGGCGAGCAGCGGCGCGATCGTCAGGTGGCGGATCTTCTTGCTCTCGGCGATCACTGCATGGTTTCCGATCGAATCGGTGATGACGAGCTCGGCCAGCGCCGAATTGTCGACGCGCGCCACGGCGCCGCCCGAAAGCACGCCATGGGTGCAATAGGCGACCACGTCCTCCGCCCCCGAAGCCTTGAGCGCGGCGGCCGCGTTGCAGAGCGTGCCCGCCGAATCGACGATGTCGTCGATCAGGATGCAGAAGCGCCCCTCGACCTGGCCGATGATGTTCATCACTTCCGATTCGCCCGGCCGCTCGCGGCGCTTGTCGACGATCGCCAGCGGCGCGTTGTCGAGCCGCTTGGCGAGCGCACGCGCACGCACCACGCCGCCCACGTCGGGCGATACCACCATCCACTGCCTGTCGGGGAAGCGGGTGTGGATGTCCGCAGACATCACCGGCGCGGCGAACAGATTGTCGGTCGGGATGTCGAAGAAGCCCTGGATCTGCCCGGCGTGGAGATCGACCGAGAGCACGCGGTCGGCGCCCGCGGTGGTCACCAGATTGGCGACGAGCTTGGCCGAGATCGGGGTGCGGGGCCCCGGCTTTCGGTCCTGGCGGGCATAGCCGAAATAGGGGAGCACTGCAGTTATCCGCTTGGCCGATGCGCGCTTGAGCGCGTCGACCATGATCAGCAGCTCCATCAGATTGTCGTTCGCCGGATAGCTGGTCGATTGGAGGACGAACACGTCCTCGCCGCGCACGTTCTCCAGGATCTCGACGAAGATCTCCTCGTCGGCGAAACGGCGCACGTTCGCCTGGGTGAGGGGGATTTCCAGGTAATCGGCGATCGCCTGGGCAAGCGGCAGATTCGAATTGCCGGCCATGAGTTTCATAGGGATGCGGCCTCCCGTCCGCCTTGTTCGGTTGCACTCCCCTTAGGACGCGGATCGGGCAAGGCAAAGAGGCATTGCCGCCCGGCGGTGCGGGTCCTAGGTCGCGGGCATGACCGTCACCACTCGCTTCGCGCCCAGCCCCACGGGAACGCTGCACGTCGGCAACATCCGAACCGCGCTCCACAACTGGCTGTTCGCGCGCCGGCATGGCGGCCGGTTCCTGCTCAGGATCGACGATACCGATCGCGAGCGTTCGGAGGAGCGGTTCGTCGATTCGATCCGTGCCGATCTCGCGTGGCTGGGGCTCGTGCCCGACGGCGAGGAGCGCCAGTCGGGGCGTTTCGAACTGTACGAGGCGCGCTTCGCGGAGCTGGTCGCTAGCGGCCGGGTCTATCCGGCGTATGAGACTGCGCAGGAACTCGAGCTCAAGCGCAAGATCCTGCTCGGCCGCGGTCTGCCCCCCGTCTATGATCGCGCCGCGCTTGCGCTGAGCGATGCGGAGCGCGCGGCTTTGGAGGCCGAGGGCCGTCGCCCGCACTGGCGTTTCCGGCTCGATCACGGCGCAGCGATCGAATGGGACGACCTCGTCCGCGGGCACCAGCGCTTCGATCCGGCGCTGATGAGCGACCCGGTCGTCCGCCGCGCCGACGGCTCGTGGCTCTACCTGCTCCCCTCGGTGATCGACGACATCGACATGGGCGTGAGCCATGTCGTGCGCGGCGAGGACCATGTCTCGAACACCGCGACCCAGCTCCAGATGTTCGAAGCGCTGGGCAGCGCTCCGCCCACTTTCGCCCACGAGGCGCTGCTGACCGGAAGCGAGGGCAAGCTCTCCAAGCGGCTCGGCTCGCTGGGCGTGGCGCACTTCCGCGAAGAGGGAATCGAGCCGCAGGCGCTGGTAGCGGTGCTCGCGCGGCTCGGGACGAGCGACCCGGTCGAGCCCTTCGTTGACGTCGCGCCGCTGGTCGAGAGCTTCGATTTCGCCCGCTTCGGCCGCGCCCCTGCCCGGTTCGACGAAGCCGAGCTCGCCGCACTCAACGCCCGCATCGTCCACCAGCTCGATCACGCCGCCGTGGCGGATCGCCTGCCCGACGGGATGGGCGAAGCGGCATGGGAAGCGATCCGTCCCAATCTCTCGACCGTCGGCGAAGCGGCCGACTGGTGGCAGGTGGTCGAGGGACCGATCGATCCTCCGACGCTTCCCGAGGACGACCGCGCCTATATCCAGCGCGCCGCCGAGGTAGCCGCCACAATCGACTGGACCGCCGACCCCTGGTACGCACTCACTGGCGCACTCAAGACCGAAACCGGCCGGAAGGGCCGCGCGCTGTTCCTGCCGCTCCGCCTCGCGCTCACCGCCCGCGAGCATGGTCCGGACATGGCCGCGCTCCTCCCGCTCATCGGCCGCGAGGCAGCGATCTCCCGATTGTCGGCCGCCTGAAGCGACGAAGAGGGAACTATTTACACGGATTTGTTATGATGTATCATCGCTAAACCCGGCAAAGACCGGTGGCTAGGAGATGGAGTGCAACGCCATGTATGCCGAACATCGTTACGAGCCCCGCCAGTCGCGCAGCGCCAGCTTCGGCGCCGCTTTCCTCATCAACGGCGCGGTGATGGCAGGTATCTTCTTTCTGATCGCTCCGAACATCGTCTCGGCGGTCAAGGACGGTCCCATCACGCTCATCACGCCCTACGATCCCCCGACGCCGCCGCCAATCGACGAGCCCAAGCCGGAGCCTCGCGCCGAGCCGCGCACGAACATGGAGCCACCGGTCGTTGCGCCGACGCCGGTGATCAGATCCGACACGACCAATCCCACCACCGTTACGGAGACAATTCCACCTCTACCGCCCTCAACCAATTTCGCGGAGAAGGTTGGACCGACAAGCTTTGCAGAACCCACGCCTCTGCCTCTGCCGCCGCTGGTCGGCGCATCGCAGGACATGCGCTACCTCAAGGACTTCCAGCCCCCCTATCCGGCATCCGAGCTCCGCGCCGAGCGTGACGGCGTGGTGCGGCTGAAGGTGCTGATCGGGATCGACGGGCGCGTGAAGGCAGTCGAGCAGCTCAGCGCCACCAGCACGGCCTTCTTCGAGGCGGCACGGCGCCAGGCGCTCTCCAAATGGCGCTTCAAGCCGGCCACCCGCGGCGGGGTGCCCGAGGAGAGCTGGAAGACGATGAGCGTCCGGTTCGAGATCGCGAGCCAGTGACGCCCCTGGCGCGGGGGTTTGCCCTAGAGCCCCCGCGCCCCTATCTTTGCGGGCAACATGACTCTTCTCAAATATTTCTCGCCGCTGCGCGCCTTTCGGGATCTCCGGCTCTTTCTGGCCACGCGCAAGCGCTATGAGTTGTGGTTTATGGCGGTGGCGGCGGCAGTGACGGTGCTGGTCCTCTCCGGTTTCGTCGCCGATTCGCGGATCGAGCGCGAGTATCGGCCCAACATCATCTATGTCGAAAGCTGGCCGATCACCCGCACCGACGAGCAGATCCGCGCCCAGCAGAAGATCGACCAGGCCAAGAAGCGCATCGCCGAGGCCGAGATCGAGAAGAAGCGCAAGGCGCAGCAGGCCGAATTCAAGAAGATAGACGACAAGCTCGAATCGTGGGGCCTCTGAACCCCGATTCGCGATGGATGGCGGCAGCGCTCGCGCTCTCCGAGCGCGGACGCGGACGCACCGCGCCCAATCCGAACGTAGGCTGCGTGATCGTGCGCGACGGCGTCGTAGTCGGCCGCGGCTGGACCCAGGCTGGCGGCCGCCCGCATGCCGAGGCGGTGGCGCTGGACGCAGCGGGCGAGAATGCGCGCGGTGCGACCTGCTACGTCACGCTCGAACCCTGCGCGCATGTCTCGCCACGAGGCCCCGCATGCGCGGATTTGCTCGTTGCGGCGCGCGTTGCCCGAGTCGTGATCGCCCTCGGCGACCCGGACCAACGCACCAATGGAGAAGGCGCGGCGCGGCTGCGGGCTGCCGGGATCGAAGTCGTGGAAGCCGTTGCCGAAGCGCAGGCTCGCGCTGCGATGGCAGGTTTTCTCGCGCGGCAGGCGAAGGGCCGCCCTTTCGTCACGCTCAAGCTTGCGACGTCGCTCGATGGCCGAATCGCGCTTCCCTCGCGCGAAAGCCGCTGGATCACCGGCCCCGAGGCGCGCGCGCATGCGCATCTCGAGCGGGCGCGGAACGAGGCGATCCTGGTCGGCCGGCGCACCTCGGAGGTTGACCAGCCGCGCCTCGACGTGCGGCTCGCCGGACTCGAAGATCGCTCGCCGCGGCGCGTCCTCCTTTCCCGTCACCCCCGCGAAAGCGGGGGGCCATCTCCCGCGCTGTCGTCCGTGTCGCACGGTGAGGAGACGGGTCCCCGCTTTCGCGGGGATGACGGTTGGGAGTTATTGAGCGCACCTGCCGACATCGCCACTCTAGAAGGTGTCGACCACCTGCTGGTCGAAGGCGGTGCCGAGACCGCAGCCGCATTCCTGCGCGATGGCCTCGTCGACCGGTTGCTCCTCTATCGCGCGCCGATCCTGATCGGCGCCGGCACAGCCGCGCTGGGCGACATCGGGCTCGCGCGGCTGGGCGATGCGCATGGTCGCTGGCGGCTCGTGGATGCACGGCAGCTTGGCAGCGACCGACTCGAAGTCTACGCGGGCACCTGAAATGTTCACTGGAATCGTCACCGACATCGGCATCATTGCCGAAGCACGGCAGCAGGGTGACCTGCGCGTCCGCGTCACCACTGCCTATGACACGAGCGAGATCGATC
Source organism: Sphingomonas radicis (assembly GCF_051400635.1). Taxonomy (NCBI): domain Bacteria; kingdom Pseudomonadati; phylum Pseudomonadota; class Alphaproteobacteria; order Sphingomonadales; family Sphingomonadaceae; genus Sphingomonas; species Sphingomonas radicis. The sequence continues at coordinate 641,672 of NZ_JBLFFG010000001.1, read as the reverse complement.
TCGGCGCGTCGATCTCCTGCTCGGGCGTGTGCCTGACGGTCGTCGACAAAGCGCCGGGCTGGGTGGCGTTCGATGTCTCGGCGGAGACCGTTTCGCGCACTGCGCGCGATCAATGGGTCGTCGGGCGCAAGCTCAACCTCGAACGCGCGCTGCGGCTCGGCGACGAGCTCGGCGGCCACATCGTCACCGGCCATGTCGACGGCATCGGCACCGTTGCCGAATGGCGCGAGGAAGGCGGGTCGCACCGGCTGACGATCGCGGCGGGCAAGGAGATCGCGCCCTATGTCGCGGCTAAGGGATCGATCACGATCGATGGTGTCTCGCTCACCGTCAACGAAGTGCGAGACACCGCCGAGGGCGTGGAAATCCTGCTCAATATCATTCCCCATACGGCCGCGGTCACTACATTGGGTGCGATCGAGGCGGGTCGTGAAGTCAATCTCGAGATCGACGTGCTGGCTCGTTATCTCCAGCGCATGGAGGCACTCCGTGGCAAAGCCTGAGCATTCAAATCCCCTGGCCCGTCTCAAGCACGGTTTCCTCTCCTCGCCCGAGGAGCTGATCGACGAGGCCCGTAACGGGCGCATGTTCATCCTCGTCGACGACGAGGACCGCGAGAACGAGGGCGACCTCGTCATCCCCGCGCAGATGGCGACGCCCGATGCGATCAACTTCATGGCGAAGTACGGCCGCGGCCTGATCTGCCTGGCGATGACCAAGAGCCGGGTCGATCAGCTCGGGCTCGACCTGATGAGCCGCTCGAACGGCACGCGCCACGAGACGGCGTTCACTGTCTCGATCGAGGCGAAGGAAGGCGTCACCACCGGCATCTCGGCAGCGGATCGCGCGCGCACCATCTCGGTCGCGATCGATGCGTCGAAGAGCGCCGAGCATATAGTGACTCCCGGCCATGTCTTCCCACTGGTCGCGCGCGATGGCGGCGTGCTGGTGCGCGCCGGCCATACCGAGGCGGCGGTCGACGTGGCGCGGCTCGCGGGGCTCAATCCCTCGGGCGTGATCTGCGAGATCATGAAGGACGATGGGACGATGGCGCGGATGGACGACCTCGTCTCCTTCGCCCAGTTCCACAACCTCAAGATCGGAACGATCCGCGACCTGATCGCCTATCGCCGCCGCCACGACCATCTCGTCGAGAAGCGCGCCGAGGCCCGCTTTACCAGCGATTGGGGCGGGGAGTGGACCGCGCTGACCTTCTGGAACAAGGCGACCGGCAGCGAGCAGGTCGCGCTGGTCAAGGGCAAGGTCGATCCCGCCAAGCCCACTTTGGTCCGCATGCACGCACTTTCGCCGTTCAGCGACATCTTCGGCGAGGGCGGCCAGCGCGGTGGGCTGTTGCGCCGGTCGATGGAGATCATCGGCGAGGAAGGATCGGGCGTCGTCGTGGTGATCAACCGCCCGCGCGCCGACCAGTTCTCGGTGGCGCTCCAGGCCAAGGCGGGCACGCTCCAGCCCAAGGACATGGAGGAGCTGCGCGACTACGGCGTGGGCGCCACGATCCTTACCGAGCTCGGCGTGCACGACATGGTGCTGCTCACCAATACCCACCACACGCTCGTCGGGCTCGACGGCTACGGTCTCTCGATCGTCGGCGAGCGCGCAATCGATCTGGACAAATAATGGCCCGCGTACTCATCGTCGAAGCTCGATTCTACGAACATCTCAATGATCTGCTGCTGAGCGGCGCGCGCACTGCGCTGCAGGAGGCGGGGCACGACTATGAAGTCGTCACCGTACCCGGCGCGCTCGAAGTGCCCGGCGCGATTTCCCTGGCGGCCGATAGCGGAGAATATGACGCCTATGTCGCGCTCGGCGTGGTGATCCGCGGCGAAACCTATCATTTCGAGATCGTCGCAGGCGAAAGCGCGCGCGGGATCATGGCGCTCGCGCTCGAAGGGCTCCCGATCGGCAACGGCATCCTCACCGTCGAGGATGAGGAGCAGGCGCTGGTCCGCGCCGATCCCGAGCAGAAGGACAAGGGCGGCGAGGCGGCCAAGGCCGCGCTCGCGATGCTCGCGCTCAAGAGCCGCTTCGGCTGATGGCGATGCAGCCGCCGCCCTCCCGCTACAAGGTGGTGGAGCGCGGGCGCCGGCTGGAAGTAATCGACACGCGCACTGGTGCGCCGGTCCGTGCGCCCATGACTGCATCGCCCGCCGAGCGCCGCACGAGCCCGATGCTCCGCAAGCTTGGCTCGGGCGACGGCACCAGCTTCACCACCAGCCCGCTCTACGATGCCAAGGGTCCGCGCACGCTCAAGCTCGACTATGCGGCCATGGCGCGGCTCAGGCAGCTTCGCTTCGCCGTGGCGATCGGTGTAGCCGTGATGGTCGCAATTGCCTTCCTCGCCTGGTGGCTGATCCCTGTCGCGGTCGTGGCGATCGCGAACGCGAAGACCCGTTCGGGTATCCGCGCCGCAATCACCCGCTGGCTCGACGGCTTCGATCAGGCCGCGCGCGATTCCTCCAGGAGCGGATAGTCGAGGTACCCCTCGGCGCCCTGACTGTAGAAGGTCTGCACGTCGGGCGTGTTCAGCGGGGCGCCTGCGCTCAGGCGCCGGACCAGATCGGCATTGGCGATGAAGGGCCGGCCGAAGGCGATCGCGTCGGCATTGCCTGAATCGAGCTCGGCCTGGGCGCGGGCCGGACCATAATCCTGGTTGAGCACCAGCGGCCCGTCGAACATCTTGCGGATCGCAGGCGAGATGCGAGGCTGGTCGCTTCGGCCAAAGGTGCCCTCGGGCGTCTGTTCCCGCAGCTCGAGGAAGGCGATACCCGCGTCCGACAGGAACTTCGCTGCGGGCACGAATACTGCTTCGGGATCAGGGTCCTCGACGCCTTGCGAATTGCCGTTGGGTGAAAAGCGGACCGCCGTGCGGTCGGCGCCTGCCTCTTCGATCAGCCGTTGCACCACTTCGCGCAGCAGCCGCCCGCGGTTCTCGGGGCTGCCGCCATATTCGTCGTCGCGGTGGTTGGCGCCGGCGCGCAGGAACTGGTCGATCAGATAGCCATTGGCAGCGTGAAGCTGAACGCCGTCGAATCCGGCGCGCAATGCGTTGCGAGTCGCGCGCGAATAATCGTCGAGCACGCGCGCGATATCGTCCTTGGTAGCGGGCCGTGCCTCGGCATAATCCTGCTTGCCGGCATAGGTGTGCGCCTGTCCCGGGGCGGTCGTGGCAGAAGAGGAGAGCGGCTTGGCGCCATCGAGGAAGCTCGGATGAACGATCCGGCCCATGTGCCAGAGCTGCGCGAAGATCCGCCCGCCAGCCTTGTGCAGCGCCTCGACCACGGGCTTCCAGCCTTCCACTTGCGCCTCGGTCCAGAGGCCCGGCGCATTGGGCCAGCCGAGCCCTTCGCGACTGATTCCCGTCGCTTCGGAGATGATCAGCCCGGCCTCGGCGCGTTGGGCGTAATATTCGGCCATGATCGGCGTCGGAACATGCTCGCGCGTCGCGCGGGCGCGGGTCAGCGGCGCCATCAGGATGCGGTTGGGCGCAGCGACGGCGCCGAGCTGGATCGGATCGAACAGGCTGGGCATCGGGAAAAACCCTCTTTGGTGTGACGCCGGCGAGATAGGACGCTAGAGGGAGCCATGCACCAAGGTGGGTCTCAAAGAAAAACTAATCCTGGGCAAACCACGGGCGCGCCGGTCGCAGCCGTCGTCGCGGTGGTGCTGGCCAATATCGCGCTGGCCTTCGGCCCGCTCTTCGTCCGCCTGAGCGACGTGGGGCCGGTCGCCGCGGGCTTCTGGCGGCTGACGCTCGCCGTGCCGGTGCTGCTCGCTGCCGCCTTTGCCATGGGGCAGAAGCCGATCGCCTCGGCCAAGGGGCTGTGGGGCGTGCTCGCGTTCGCCGGCCTCGCCTTCGCCGCCGATCTCGCGAGCTGGCATCTGGGCATCGTCCGCACCACGCTCGCCAATTCGACGCTGTTCGGCAACTCGGCGACCTTCATCTACCCGATCTACGGCTTCATCGCCGCCCGGATGTGGCCCACGCGGCCACAGGCGGCGGCGCTGCTGCTGGCTGCACTCGGGGGCGGGCTCCTCCTGGGCCGCTCGGCCGAGCTGTCGCCGCGGCATCTGGTAGGGGATCTCTTCTGCCTGCTCGCCGGGGTGCTCTATGCGGTCTATTTCATCCTGATGGCGCGGGCGCGCGAGGCGATGGCTCCGGTGCCGGCCCTGGCACTCTCCTCGCTTGCGACGATTCCGCCGCTGCTGGTTCTGGCGCTCTTCCTCGGCGAGCAGGTGCTGCCGCACAACTGGTGGCCGCTGGTCGGCATGGCGGTGGTCAGTCAGCTCATCGGCCAGGGACTGATGATTTACGCTTTGGGGCACCTCTCGCCGCTGATCGTCGGCATCGCGCTGCTGATCCAGCCGGTGGTGGGCGCGACGATCGGCTGGATCGTCTATGACGAGCGGCTCGCCGCCGCCGATCTGTTCGGCGCGGCGCTGGTCGCTGCGGCGCTGGTGATGGTGCGCGGCGGCGCAAAGAAGCCCGAAGCGCTTGCGCCCACCGCTGGGGAGCCTAAATCGAACTGATGGACCTGGCAGACGCCACGCTCGACGAATTGCGCGACGCGCTTGCGCCTGCGGTCGCCGCCAACGCCGCATTCGACGGCTGGAACGCGCGCGCGCTCGACGCGGCGGCGGTTTCGTTCGGCGTCGATCGCGATGTCGCGCGGCTCGCCTTCTCCGGCGGCGCGATAGCGATGATCGACGCCTGGTTCGCGAGCATCGATCGGGGAATGGCTGCGCGCTTCACGCCGGAGGGGCTGGCGGCGATGAAGATCCGCCAGCGGATCGCAGCGCTCGTGGAGGCGCGGCTCGATCTGCTGGCCGCCAATCGCGAGGCGCTCCGCCGCGCCACCGCGATCCTGGCGATGCCCCAGAACGCGCTTCGCGCCGCGCGGCTGGGCTGGCGCGCGGCAGACGTGATGTGGCGGCTCGCCGGCGATACCGCGACCGACTATAATCATTATACCAAGCGCACGCTGCTAGGCGGCATCTACGCCGCGACCATTGCCGTCTTCCTCCAGGACGAGAGCGAAGGCTGGGCCGATACGCGCGCTTTCCTCGCGCGGCGGATTGAGGATGTGATGCGCTTCGAAAAGGCCAAGGCGGGGTTTCTCGCGCGCACGCAGAACCGCCCGAGCCTCTCGCGTTTCGTCGGGCGGCTCCGCTATCCCGTGGTCTGATCGCGCCTCCGGCAGATTACCCTATGGCGTCCGGGCGCGCCTATTGATAATGACTCGCAGCATGAACATCGCCGCCGCGATCCCCGTGCCTCTTCGGCTCGCCAAGATTCCCCGCCAACGCCCTGCCACGGTGACTGGAGTCGACTGGCACTCGCTCACCGAGCCGGAGGCGCGCCGTCTTCGCGAACTCGGGCTCGACGAGGGCGTGGAGGTCGAGCTGCTGCATCGCTCTGGCCTGCTCGGGGGCGGGCCGGTCGCGTGCCGGATCGGCCGCATGACGGTGGCGCTGCGCCGCCATGTCGCCGCTGCGATCCATGTGAGCCTGGGCGCCGGCTGATCCGATGAACCAAGCCCCACTCGTTGCGCTGGTCGGCAATCCCAATGCCGGCAAGAGCGCGCTGTTCAACGCGCTGACCGGCGCGCGCCAGAAGGTCGGCAACTACCCCGGCGTCACCGTCGAGCGTCACGCCGGCCGCATGGCGCTGCCCGACGGCCGCCCGGTCGAGCTGCTCGACCTGCCCGGTACCTACAGCCTGGAGCCGTCGAGCCCCGACGAGCAGGTGACGCGCGACGTGCTCGTCGGCCGGCAGGCGGGCGAGCGGCTTCCGGACGCGATCGTCGTGGTGGTCGACGCCTCGAACCTCGACAATCACCTTCGCTTCACGCTCCAGCTGATCGCGCTCGGGCAGCCGCTCGTCGTTGCGCTCAATATGATCGATCTTGCCGAGCGCGACGGATTGGTGCTCGATCCCACGGCGCTCGAGCGCGAGCTGGGCGTGCCCGTGGTGCCGACCGTCGCGGTACGCCGCCGCGGTCTCGACATGCTCAAGGAGCGCCTCGGCGAAGTCGTGCGCAGCGCCAATCAGCTACGCCCCGGGGCGGGCGTGCCGCACGACATCGTCACGCTCCAGCGCCGTGCGCGCCAGATCGCGACTGCGGTGACGCTGTCTGAGACCGGCGCCCGCCGCTGGACGCACCGGTTCGATTCGATCGCCTTGCATCCGGTGGCAGGACCGATTCTGCTGCTCGGGCTGATGTTCGTGATGTTCCAGGCGGTGTTCGCCTGGTCCGAAGCGCCAATCGGCTGGATCGAAACGCTGATGGGCTGGATCGCGGAAGGCGTGACCGGCGCGCTTCCAGACGGGTGGCTCCGTTCGCTGCTCGTCGACGGCGTGATCGCGGGCGTCGGCGCGGTGGTCGTCTTCCTGCCGCAGATCCTGATTCTGTTCGGCTTCATCCTCGTGCTCGAAGCCTCGGGCTATATGGTCCGTGCCGCCTTCCTGATGGACCGGGTGATGGCCAGTGTGGGGCTTTCCGGCCGCGCCTTCATTCCGCTGCTCTCCAGCTTCGCCTGCGCGGTGCCGGGTATCATGGCGACGCGTACCATCTCGGACGAGAAGGACCGGCTCACCACTATCTTGATCGCGCCGATGATGACCTGCTCGGCGCGGCTGCCTGTCTATACGATCATCATCGGCGCGATGATTCCCGATCGCGCCGTGGCGCCGGGGGTGGGCCTTCAGGGGCTGGTGCTCTTCGCGCTGTATCTGCTCGGGATCGTTGGGGCCTTCTTCGCCGCGCTGCTGCTCCGCCGGACGGTGACCAAGGGCGCGACCAGCGGCTTCATGATGGAGATGCCCAAATACCAGCTGCCGCGGCTGCGCGACGTGCTGCTCGGGCTCTGGCAGCGCGCCGACATCTTCCTGCGCCGCGCGGGCACGATCATCCTCGTGACCACGATCGTGCTCTGGGCGCTGCTGAGCTTCCCCAGGGCGCCCGAAGGCAGCGGCATCTCGCAGGTCGATTATTCGATCGCCGGCCGGATCGGCAACGGGCTGGAGAAGGTCGTCGCTCCGATCGGCTTCAACCGCGACATGGCGCTGGCGCTGATCCCGGCGATGGCCGCACGCGAAGTGGCGGTCGCGGCGATCGGCACCGTCTACGCGATCGACGATCCCGAAGGCGACGCCGGCCAGGCATCGATCCGCGAGAACCTGCGCGCCCATTGGACCCTTCCCAGCACGCTCGCCTTCCTGATGTGGTTCGTCTTCGCGCCGCAGTGCATCTCGACGATCGCCGTGACCCGGCGCGAGACCAACGGGTGGAAATGGCCAGCGTTCATGGTTGGCTATTTGTTCGCACTGGCCTACGTAGCGGCTGGAGCGACCTATTGGACGGCGGTCGCGCTCGGACTTTAGGAGCGGAAGTAGATGGCGGGTTCGGTGAACAAGGTGATTCTGGTCGGCAATCTCGGCCGGGACCCCGAATCGCGGTCGTTCCAGAATGGCGGCAAGGTGGTCGAGCTGCGCATCGCCACGTCGGAGACGTGGAAGGACCGCCAGAGCGGCGAAAAGCGCGAGAAGACCGAATGGCACACGGTCAAGATCTTCTCCGAAGGTCTCGCCAACGTTGCCGAGCGCTATCTGCGCAAGGGCAGCAAGGTCTATCTCGAAGGCCAGCTCCAGACCCGCAAATGGCAGGACCAGTCGGGCGCCGACCGTTATTCGACCGAGATCGTCCTGCAGGGCTTCAACGCCCAGATGGTGCTGCTCGACAGCCAGGGCGGCGGCGCCGGCCGCAGCGGCGGGGCGAGCGACGATTGGGCCGGCGGTGACGAATTCTCCGGCCAGTCCTCCAGCCGCGGCGGCGGCACCTACAATGGCGGCGCCGGAGCGGCTGCGCGCCCGGCGGGCGGCAGCGCGGCCGGCGGCTTCCCCGACGATCTCGACGACGACGTGCCGTTCTGACGCCCGATCGTGTCAGCGTTAGAAGCGAATCACATTGACCGGAGTCGCGGCGGAATTCGCGCGCGGGGTTAGCCAGACCACTGCGAACGCGCCGCCGTCTGCGCGATAGCCGATCGCACTCTCGCCGGGAGAAAGGGCGCCGCGGACCTCCGCAATCGGTTGCCAGCCGGCGGCGCGGGCCTTCGCATCATAATAGGTCTCGAGCCCGGCCAGGTCCGAGCCCGCGGGTGCGACGTAGCGCGTCACCTCCGGCTTTCCATGGCGCGGGCCGAGCAGATCGACGACATGCCCCACCGCGGTCGCATCGGCGGCGGCAATCGCATCCCCGAAGGTATATTCGGCGGGATGGGAGAGCATCGCCGGAGGCTCAGGAACTTTTGGCGGCACGACAGAGCAGGCGCTGAGTGTCAGCAGCAAAAGCGCGCGCCGCATCAGGGAAGAGGCGCGCGCTTTCCGGCTCAAGGCTTGCCGGTCCGCTGCACGGTGCTGAGGCTGGTGTTGAACGCGTTGCGGATGTCGTCGCCGACCGCCAGCTCGTTGGTCTGCGGATCGACCGGGAGTGCTCCGCGCTCCAGCCGTTGCGCCGGAGCGAGACCCGGATCCTCGAGCGCCCAGCGCACTGCATAATGCGTCCATTCCTTGCCGACGCTGGCGGCCGTGCCCACCGCATCGCCGCCGATCTTCGCCTTGTCGATGATCGAGAGAGCCGAATCGAGCACCGAAGTCATCACTTCCTGCTGCTTCTTGACGTCGGTGGACCAGGATTGGGCCCCGGCATAGGCGGCGCCGACGAAATAGCCGAGCGCACCGGCATTCTCGCGCCGCTCCTGCGATCCGCCGTTGGCGACGCGCACCTGCGTGACCTCGTCGAGCCGCTTGGCCGGATCCTGGTTGAGACCGTTGCCGAGCTGGAGCTTGGCCATGATCTCGCCCAGCTTCTTCTCCTGGCCGCTCTCCATCAATGCGCGCGAATAGGTCCCCATATCGGAACCGTCGATCGTCTCGCTGTTGTACGCGAGCTCGCGGATCACTCCGGTGGTATCGCTGTCGATGATCTTGGTGAGGCCATCGGTGATGGTCTTCATCGTCTCGTCCTTGCCGGTGATGATCGGCTGGCCGGCGAACCCGTTGGTCTCGCGCACGCCGCGCAGCGTATCGGCGCCGGCATCGAAGATGCGCGCCTTGAGATCGGGGTCGGAGATCGAAGCGGCGGAGTCCATCAGCCCGGTAAAGCTCTCGGCATTCCAGCCGACGCTGGGCGTGCCCATGCTGCTCGTCATCGTCTCGTCGATCGATGCGGACATCACGGCGCGCAGCTGCTCGGAATTGAGCGCCTTGAAGCCGTCGGCGGCATAGACGCTGCCCTTGAGGCTGGTGAGGACCTTGCCTACCGCGGCCGCCTCGGCATCGCTCTTGTGGCTCGACGTGCTGAAGACATGGCTCTCGGTCCAGTTCGCCCCGTCAGTGACCTGGCCCTTCATCGCCTCGACATATTTGACCTTGTCGTAGCTGGAGGCGTGCGTCGCGACTGCGTCCGCCAGCTCGGTGACGCGCTTGTGCCCGTCGGCGCCGCCGTCGGTCTTGGCGAAGGCGTCGCTCACCGCGGCGAGGCTCGGTCCGTCGAGCTTCTTGGCGAGATCGGTGAAGAGGTCGCGCCGCTCGTCGGCCGAATAGCCGCCGTTTCCGAACCAGTCGCCGTCGACTGCCTCGCTCGCGAGCTTGTCGAGCTGGCCCTGGTTCTGCAGCTCGTCGATCACCGCATCCGCGTCGGTCGCGGAAAGGCCCTGGAGCTTGGAGCGGATGTCGTTCATCTCACCGTGGCTGACGGTGTTGAACATGCCCGAGCTGTCGAGCTTTCCCTTGATATAGTCGACGGCGGCCTGCTGGACGGGGCTAACCATGGTCTTCTCCTCGCGAGGGCGCGCCGGAACGGGTCCGGCATCGCACCTTCAAGACCATGGTTCCGGCATGTGCGCCCTCCACGATTCGATTAGGCAGCCTAAACGAATCGCTTAGTGCGCCGCGCCTCAGCCGCGCCCGCGGTTCCACAAGATCAAACCGCCGACTCCGGCGCCAAGCGCGGCGAGCGCGATCGGGGCATAGATGCCGGGGCTGGCGCTCGTCGCCGTTGCGGCCACGGCTTCCACGGGCTCGGCCGGCATGGACGGGCGGGTGCGGCTCCCGGTGCTCGCGGGAACGAAGCCCTGCTCCGTGAGCTCCATCGTGGTCAGATCCAGCCCCATGCGCTTGGCGCCCTGGTTCACGGCCGCGCCGATCTGGCGCATCTGCGCGGAATTGCCCTTGGACTGTTCGACGACCGAATCGATCATCGCCGCTTGGATGAGGAGCGACTCGGCGAGCTCCTGCTTGGCAGCGTCGCCGGCGCCGACGAGTTGGGGAGAGGCGCTGAGGGCCCGCGCGGCCTGATCGCGTACCGCATCATTGGTCGCGCGCGAGGTGACGTTGTTGTGGCCGCGCGTGGCCTGCCAGGCGTTGATCCACCACACGGTATAGGCGTCCGCGACATTGTCGACGCGCATGCCCTGCTGGGCGAGCGCGCCGCCGATCTTGTCGATGATGTCGCCCGAGGCGAAGAGCTTCTCGAGCTGTGCCGCACCGGCCGGATCGGTCGCGCGGGTCTTGTCGACGAACCGGGAGAGATTGGCGGTGCGCCTGGATTTCGACGGCGTGTAGCGAAGCGCTCGAGTGTTCACGGCGGGAGCTGCCGATTCGGGAACGAAGCTCGGCCGCGAGGATGCGGTGTTCCCTTCCGCGGAGCCAGAGCTCTGGCGCTCCACCTGTTCGCGCAGATGGAGGCCGAGCACGTCGGTTCCGGTGATCGACGGCGTGATCGTGCTCCAGCTCATGTCCTGGGCCGATGCTGCCGCGGGCCACGTCAGCGCGAGACCCAGCGTCCATACGAGCGAGCGTTTCATGGCTACCCTCCTTATAAAAAACGAGGGAGGGCGGACATAAGTCCGCCCTCCCGGTACGCGAAACCAGTGGAAGTGAAGTTTACTGCTTGCGGGCCATGCTGCTGAGGCCTTCGCCGATCGTCTTGATGACGGTGCTGCTGGCGTTCATCAGATAGGAGAATTCCTGGCCGGCGACCTGCAGATCGGTGGAAGCCTTCACCGACTTCTTGCTGCCCTGCTTGTCGAGCGCCTTGGCCATCTTGTCCATGTCCTCGACCTTCTTGTCGAGCGCTTCGGCCATCGAGTCGGCGATGACCTGGAGCCAGCTGCGCTTGCCGCCCGCGGTCTTCTTGGCTTCGGCCATGTCCTTGCCGCTCTTGAACGCTTCCGAGAGCTGCTCGAACATCTCGCGCGAGTCCTGCTCGGCCGAGCGCTGCAGCTCGCCCTGCTCGGCCGGCGAGAGGTTGAAGGCTTGGCCGAGCTGCGAAACCGCCTCCGCGATCGTTGCCGGGCCGCCGATCGTGCCGGTTCCGGCGGAAAAGGCGTTCTGCGCCATGTTGATCATGCCCTGCGGCAGGCCGAGCTGCTGGCCGAGCTGCTGGATCACCTGCTTGCCGATCGCCGAGCCGAGCAGCTGGACTGCGAGCGAAGCCCATCCGGCAGGCCCCATCGCGAGCTGCGTCATCGCCGTGACCGGATTGAACACCGAGCCCATCAGGCCACCCAAGGAGATACCCATGACCGTTCCTTTCCGCTGAGAATTTCGTGCTCCATGCGGGGAGCTGGCCGGTCGCGGCTCGCCGCCGCCACGCATTGGAAACTGGCCCGGATCGCCCCGGCGCGCGCTCGACGATTCGTTTAGTTCGCCTAAACGAATCGCTTAGATGCCTGGAAATGCGCGGGAGCGAGCCGGTGCCGCAATGCGCCGGATGGCGCATTCCCCAAAAGCCTCGCGTGCTCATTCGAGCGGCAGGAAGAGCAGTCCTGCCAGGCTGTTGAGTTCGCGAACGCCGTCGAGGTCGAGCTTGCGAATCGCGTTGTTCATATGGGTGCGGACGGTGTTCTCGGTCATGTTGAGCAGCGTCGCGATGTCGCCGTTGGCTCGCCCCCAGCCGAGGAAGCGCAGCACCGCCGCTTCGTTGCGCGTGAGCGTCTGCAGCCCGGCGATGTGGAGCAGCGGCACGCGCCAGCCGGCGACGATGAACTCGCCGATCGTGATCTCGCGCACATGCGCCTCGCGCCGTGCCTCAGACTCGCGCAGCAGCTCGACCAGCCGCGCCAGTTCCTCCGCATCGGCGGGGCCCTCGGGCATGCCGTGGGTCAGCCGCGAGGCCTGCACTCCGCTCACTGCGGCTGCCCCGTGCGCTGGAGCACGCCGCCCGCGATCTCGGCGCGCGTGCCGAGATCGGCGACGATCGCTTGGGCGAGCAGCGGAAGAGTGAGGATCACGACGAAGACGGCCGCGGCCGCCTTGATCGGCATCGACATGGCGAAGACGTTGAACGACTGGGCGAAGCGATTGAGGAAGCCCAATGCCGCGTCGATCACATAGAGCACGGTCAGCACCGGCGCGGCGAAGATGAAGGCAAGCGCGAACAGCCGCCCGAACTCGCCTTCAAAGAACTGCACCGCGCGCATGTCGATCGCGAGCCCGCCGGGCCCCAGCGGCCAGACGGTGTAGCTCGCCATCACCGTGCCGACGAGCAAAGTGAGCCCGCCCGCGGTGACGAAAATCACTTCGGCGAAGCGCCCGAGCAATATGCCAGTTAGCGACGTGGTGGTGCCGCTCAGCGGGTCGACCAGCTGGCCGATCGTCGCGCCCACCTTGGTATCGATGATCTCGCCCGCGGCGGAGAGCGCCCACATCACGGTTCCGAAGAAGAGGCCGATGATGGCCCCTGCCGCAGCTTCCTTGAACAGCATACGCGCCCAGTCCATCGCCGAGAGGCGTTCGGGGATGAAATCGGGCTGGACCGCGAGCGCGACGAGCCCGAACGTCACGATGATGCTGTTGCGCACCGTCCCCGGCATCACTTCGCGCGAGAAGACCGGAACGAACACGAAGGCGAAGGCAAAGCGAGTCGCGGCAACGCCGACGGTGAGCAGCTGATCGAGCCAGGGCATCGCCGCGAACAGCGGGATTCCGACTCCGGGAGGTGCCGCCTCGATCACCGCCCGACCCCCGCCAGTCCCATGAAGATCGTGTCGGCATAGCCGTAGAGCGTTCCCGCCATCAGGCTGGCGGTCACGAAAATGCTCACCACGATCGCGAAGAACTTGAGCGTGTATTGGAGCGTCTGCTCCTGGAGCTGGGTCGCCGCCTGGATGATCGCGACGAGCAGCCCGACGACCGACGCGGCAATGATCGGCGGCGCCGACAGCAGCAGCACCAGCCAGAGCGCCTGCACCGTGAGATTGACGATGTCGTCGCTCATCGGGCCGCCCCCTCACGCATAGGACAGCACCAGCCCGTGGGTGAGCTTCACCCAGCCGTCGACGAGCACGAACAGCAGGATCTTGAACGGCAGCGAGATGGTGACCGGCGAGAGCATCATCATGCCCATCGCGAGCAGGATGTTCGAGATCACCATGTCGATCACCAGGAACGGCAGGAAGATCAGGAATCCGATCTGGAAGGCGAGCTTGAGTTCCTTGACCACGAAGGACGGGATCACGACGACGAAATCGCTCTCCTTGAGCGCGTTCGCGGCGGCGGGATCGCCGATCCGCTGCTGGGTGCGCAGGAAGAAGGCACGCTCGCGCGGATCGCTGTGCTTCATCAGGAATTCGCGTAGCGGCTCCTTCGCGCGATCCGCGGTGGCGAAGATGTCGCCGGTGCTTTCGATCGGGTTCTCCTCGGCCTGCGGCTCGCCGGGCATGGTCGGCGCGGCCGGCCCCTCGATCGCGGCGGCGGCCTGCATTTTGCCCAGTGTCGGATACATGACGAACACGGTCAGGATCAGGGCGAGCCCGTTGAGTACCAGATTGGGCGGCACCTGCTGGAGGCCCAGCGCATTGCGCACCAGGCTGAGCACCACGACGATCTTGGTGAAGCTGGTGACCATCACTGCGAAGAAAGGCGCGAGCGCGATCAATATGACCGTGATCAGCGCCGAGCCGGGAGTGAACTCGGCCAGGTTCACGCGTGCGCCTCCGCCGCATCCGGATCGACTTCGACCGGTTCGGTGGCGTCGGCATCGTCGATCTGCGCGCGCTCCTCGATCAGCACCGCGAAACGATCGCCGAGTTGCACCAGCTCGCCGCGCGCCAGAAGCCTGCCGGCGACGAGCAGCTCGACGGGCATTCCGTCGGTGAGCGGGCCGAGCGGCAAGGCCGTTCCGGGCCGCAGCGTAGCGAGCGATGCGGCGCTGGTCGCCCGATCGGGCAGGCGAACGGTGAGCGGCACGGCAAAATCGCGTTGGGCAGCGGATGCTGCGGGTTCGGAAGCCATCGGGTCTCCTTCGGGATGCAGAGTGAAGCCTCCGGTCGCGAGGTCGAGCTGGCCGGTGAGCGCAGAACCGTCGCTTCCCTCAAGCACGGCCGTCGGCTGGGCGCCGATCAGCACCAGATCGCCCGCGGCAAGCGCGCCCGCCTCGGCGACGCCGAGCCGCGGGCCTGCGGCGAGCACACGCAGCACCACCGGCAGCCTCGCGTCGGCGGGCTGCAGCGCGTGCGCCCGGGTCTCCCACGCTGCGCGTTCGGGATGGTCGGTCGGGAAGGCGATCGTCGCGGCAATGGCATCGGCGGTGAGCGACAGGACGATGCACGAGGGCGATCCACCATTCCCAACTGCGCCCGGCTCGAGCGCGATGCCGAGTGCTGCCTCGACTCGCGCGAGCAGCGGGTCGGCGCGATCGAGCAGGGTGATCGCATCGCCAACGCGTTCGGGGGAGAGCGGTGGCCCGCCCGCGACGCGGAAGCGGACCCCGCCCGAACAGATGAACCAAGGGCCGGCGGGCGCGCTCTGCACGATCGTAGCGTCGATCCCGTCGGCTTCCATCAGAGCGATCAGCGCCTCGGCGAGCGCCGCCACCTCCGCCTCGACGCGCGGTAAGCTGCTCAGCGCATCCAGGCGGAGTGCCGTCGCCATCACGGCCGCACCACTGGAGGTTCAGCTGGCGTCGCGGCCCCGCCGGGCCAGCGCGCGAGCAGCGTGATCGAGCCGGTGGTCACGCCCACCAGCATCGTCTCGCCGCGTGCCTCGATCATCACCACGCGCTCGCGTTGCCCGAGCGGCATCGATCGCAGGAAACGGATCGGCTGCTCGCCCTCGCCGTCCGAGCGGACGCCGAGCTGACGGTCCTGCACCTTCTTGAGCAGCCAGATCACGCCCCAGGCCATCCCGAGCACCAGCGCGAGCGCCAGCACGATTGCCAGGATCGACGAGACTACGGCTCCAATACCCATGCGCTTTTCGGTTTCCTTGTTTGTGGCTCAAATGGCCGGGAGAGGGACAGGGGCGGCCGTGGGCCGGCGCCCGGCGCCGTCCATGTCGTGCCACATCGGTGCCTCGCCGCTGCGGGCCTTGGCTGCCCAGAGGATCACTGCGGCGATCGCGTCGAACATGTCCTCGGGCACGATCTCGCCGATCTCGCCACGCGCCCATAGCGTGCGGGCGGTCTTGACGTTGCGGATGATCGGAACGCCTGCCTGCTCGGCTTCGGCGCGCATCGATGCCGCGAGCGCGCCCGCGCCTTTCGCGGCGATCACCGGCACCGGGCAGTTTTCCTGATCATAGTCGAGCGCGATCGCGATATGGGTGGGGTTGACGAGCAGCGCCGCCGATCCGCGCGTGGCGCCCAGCGTGTTCTGGCTCGCCCATTCCTGATGGAGGTCGCGGCGCATCGACTTGACCTGCGGGTCGCCCTCGTCCTCCTTGTGCTCCTGCTTGATGTCGCGGCGGCTCATCTTCATCTTCTTGATGAAGCTGTGCTTGGCGTAGACTCGGTCCGCGACGGCGACGAACAGGAACACGCAGACCACCATCGCGAGCATCCTGATCGTCAGCGACCAGGTCTGGCCCAGCGCCGCCATCGCGGCAGTACGGCCGGACTCGTCGATCGGCGAGGTGCCGGCGAGCCGGATCAGTCCGCCCGCTCCCTCCAGCGCGCTGCGCAGGATGAACCAGGCGATCGCGCAGATCAGCGCGACCTTGACCAGCGTCTTGGCGAGCTCGAACAACCCGTCCTTGCCGAACATCCGCTTCAATCCTTCCATGGGATTGAGCTTCTCGAGCCCGAACTTCATCTTCTCGGTCGTCAGGATCGGGCCGATCTGAAGGAATTCGGTGAAAGTCGCGATCGCGGCGATCGGAACCAGAGTGACGAAAGTGATGCGCACCAGCGTTTCGGCCGCATCCCGGCCGATCGCAGTCGCGGCGCTGTCGAACGGCAGCGTCGTGGCGCCGGCCAACGTGTTCGACGCCAGCCGCGCAATCTCGCCCGCGGCATATCCGGATACGCCGAGAAAAACCACGAGCCAGGCGAGCGTGAGCAGGCCGGTTCCCAAGTCCTTGGACTTGGCGACATCGCCCTTCTTACGTGCGTCCCGCAACTTCTTGGGTGTAGGAAGCTCGTTCTTGTCCGCGCCGTCTTTGCCTTGGGCCATGCTTACGCATTCTCCTGCGCCGAAATCGGCCGACGGCAAGAAAAGCCGCGGCGATGATCTCGTCAGCCCGAGCAGGTCTATAGGTTTGACTGTCCGTGGGGCGGAACAACCAATGCAGCATTAAATCCCGCAGCAGGCGCATCGCGGTCAACTGCCGTTAAGGCGCGGCAAAACGTTCAAGATTCCGACAAATAAATGAAAAATAAGGTTAATTTCTGATTCTCCAAAGGCGAATCGTGTATAATGTGCGACAAGCTGAGTACGAATTATCGTTGCGAGTCTGCAATAATTAGAAAGTTCCCTGCATCATCCACGATTCACCGACGAAAACAAACGATTCATCGGGAAGATGGCGCTATTGAAAAAGATCAATCAATGACTTGAAACTGCAAGAAAAGGCGGACACGCTTTAAGTGCTTCCGGACGAGCAGGACGGGAGATGTGGGGCATCGTGCTGAGACGATTGTAGGCCGCGAAGGTCGACGGTGGTTTGGGGAGCGATGCGACTATGATGGATGTGTTCGATAGGGCGCTCGGTCCTGCGCTCGTCATTGCTATTGCCGTACTGGCGCAGCCGGCGAGCGCCAGGGACGATCCCCCGCCGCCGATGCCCTGTCCCCTCACCGCGACTCTGCGCGTACCGGACGCAGCGTCGCTCGCGGGGTTGCAGACGCTGAGCCAATGCTCGGGGGTCGTGGCGGCTCCCGCGACTCCGGGCGAGGTTGTGCCGTCCGAGGATCTCCGGATCGCGCCGGAGCCGGTGCGGGTTCGCCCCGCAGGCGCGCAGGCAGTCGCCGATGCCCGCACCGCGACTGATGGACCGATGCAGGTGGCGGCAATCGCGCCGGCCGCCGACGAGCCGCTGGACCTTGCGAGCGCAATCGGCCCGGTGGACGCAAGCGCGATCCTGGCGATGCGGCCGATCTCCTATACCACCCCCTATGACGCGATGATTGGGCGAGTCGCGGCGCGGCACCGGATCGATCCGCTGCTGCTCCACGCAGTGATCGATCAGGAGTCGCGCTACCAGGCCAATGCCACGAGCCGCGCCGGCGCACGCGGGCTGATGCAGCTGATGCCGGGCACCGCGCGGATGCTGAACGTGCCCGGCGGCGCGATCACCGATGCGGAGGCCAATGTCGACGGCGGGGCGCGGCTGCTTCGCCAGCTCCACACCCGCTTCAACGATTTCCACCTGACGCTCGCCGCCTACAACGCCGGCGAGGGCGCGGTGCGCAAATACGGCAATCAGGTTCCACCCTATCCCGAGACCCAGGACTATGTCCGCAAGGTGATGGCGCGCTACGAACGGCTGGTTTCCGAGCAGGCGGCGGGGACCCGCTGAGCGTGATTCGCGGGATTCCCCTCCGGCGCATCGGCGCGCTGCCTGTTCGGGTGGCGGACATATTGCTTGTCGGTGTCCTCATAGCGGTCGTCATGCTGATGATCGTGCCGATGCCGCCGCTGGCGCTGGACGTGCTGATCGCGACCAACATGACGATCGGCATCCTGCTGCTGCTGAGCGCGATGTACGTGTCCAAGCCGCTCGATTTCTCGACCTTCCCCACCGTGCTGCTGCTGTCGACGCTGTTCCGGCTGGCGATCAGCATCTCCACGACTCGGATGATCCTCACCGAGATGGACGGCGGCGACATCGTCCAGCAGTTCGGCGAGATGGTCGCGGGCGGCAATCTGGTGGTCGGCCTGGTAGTATTCCTGATCATCACCGTCGTGCAGTTCATCGTCATCTCGAAAGGCGCCGAGCGAGTCGCGGAGGTGGCGGCGCGGTTCAGCCTCGATGCGATGCCCGGCAAGCAGCTCTCGATCGACAGCGACCTGCGCTCGGGCATCCTCACCAAGGACGAGGCGCGCGAGAAGCGGCGCACGCTCGAGCTCGAGAGCAAGCTCCACGGAAGCCTCGACGGCGCGATGAAGTTCGTGAAGGGCGACGCGATCGCCTCGATCGTGATCGTGCTGGTCAATCTGATCGGCGGACTCGCGGTCGGCATGCTCTACCACGACATGTCCGCTTCGGATGCCGCGACCACCTTCTCGATCCTGACGATCGGCGACGGGCTGGTGGCGCAGGTGCCGGCGCTCTTCTCGGCGATGGCGGCAGGCCTGCTCGTCACGCGGACCACCGACGAGGAGCATGACCGCGACCTCGGCCCGGCGATCGCGCGCCAGATCTCGGGCAAGCCGCATGTGCTGATGATCGCGGGCGGGCTGGCGATCCTGCTCGGCCTCGTCCCGGGCTTCCCGACGCTCGTCTTCTTCGCGCTCGCCGCGGCACTGCTCGCGGGCGGCATTGGAAGTCACCCGACCTCGGGCGCCTGGGTGCGGGGCAAGCTGGGCCTCGCGCCGACAGGCGGCGCCGCGATGCTTGCCGGAGAAACCGTGATCGAAGCGCGCGCGCTCCCCGCGCTCGATGCACTGCGGCTCACCGTGGGCATGCCCGCCGACCGGCCCGAATTCCGCGCGCTGGCGGAGCTGGTCCGCGCCAAGGTCGCGACGCTTCAGGAGCGCAGCGGCATTCCGATTCCCGATCTTCGCATCGTCTCCCAGGGCGGGCACGAGGGCAGCTGGGCGCTTTCGGCGCACGACGCTCCGCTCGGCGCAGGCGTGGTCGAGAGCGGCGACCCGGCGACCACGATCGGCGAGCGCGTCGAGCAGTTGCTGGCGCGCAACCTGGTGCTGTTCCTGGGTCTGCAGGAAGTGACCGACCAGCTCAATCGGCTGGGCGAGAGCCATCCCGAGGTCGTCAAGGAAGCCGTGCGCGCGGTGCCCACCGGCCGGATCGGCGAAGTGCTCCGCCTGCTCGCCGAGGAGCGCGTGCCGCTGCGCAACTTCCGCGACGCGATCGAGGCGGTCGGCGAGGTCGGCCAGTACGAGCGCGAAGCAGTCGCGATGGCCGAGCGCGTGCGTATCGCGATGCGCCGCCACCTGATCGCGCCGCTGTGCGACGAAGGGCGGCTGCGCGTGCTGATCGTCGGCGCCGCGCTGGAGGACATCATCCGCCAGACGCTCACCCCGGTCGACGGGCAGATGCGGCTCGCGATCAACCCGCACCAGATGCGCGCATTGAACGCACTGCTCGCCGAGCAAGTCGCCGCTTCGGGAGCGCGGGCGGTGCTCACCGCGCAGGACCTGCGCCGGCCGCTGCGCCTGCTGATCGCGGGCGATCTGTTCGACGTGCCGGTGATCTCCTTCAACGAACTGAACCCAGCGGTGCCGCTGGACATCGTGGGCGAGCTCAATTCCGTCCCCGAGAGCCTGGCGAACCAGATGCAGGACGAGCTTGCCTTATGACGATTCGGCCGTGGCGTAGCTGGATGATTCTCGCATGCGCGGCGCTGGCGACAGCCTCGGCATCCGCGGAGGCGCCCCCGCTGCCCGACAAGACGATCACGCTCACTGCGCGTAACCAGCGCGTCGACGCCGCGGTCACCGATCTGTTCGGCCAGGCGGGGCTCAAGGTGAAGGTCAGCTCGGCAGTGACGGGCAAGATCAACGGCGTCTTCGTCGGCAGCCCCAAGAAGATCTGGGACCAGCTCTCGCGCGCCTTCAATCTGGTCGCATACTACGACGGCGCCGTCGTCCGGGTCTATTCGAGCAGCGAGATCCAGTCGCGCAGCTTCAACGCCGCCGATCCCGCAGCGGTGGTGCGCGACGCGCGCAAGATGCGGATTGTCGATGGCGCCAATACCGTTGCCGCGGCCTCCAACGCCGTGAGCGCCACGGGCGTGCCGGCCTTCCTCGACCGAGTCGCGCAGCTCGCCGGGACGACGCAGGCCAGCGCGGCGATCATCCAGGCGTCGACCACTCCATCCGACGCGGCAGTGATCTCCCCGCTGCTCGGCCCGGCGCCGTTGGGAACGGTGAGCAGCGCGCCGCTACGCTCGCGCGTGCTGAGCAGCGCCACGACGCGTTCCCCCTATGAGGTGCGGATCTTCTATCTGCGCTATGCGCGCGCCGACGACACGATCCAGAAGAGCTTCGACCGGACGATCACCATTCCGGGCGTGGGAACGATCCTGCGCGGGATGATGGGCGACGGGCGTCCTTCCGAAACGGTATCGACCAGCGGCAATTTCGACATCCAGCGCCAGTCGCTGCCGCGGCTCGGCGGGCGCGGGCTCAACGCGGTCCCGCCCGACGAGGACCAGCGCAGCTTCGACCAGCAGGGCACGCCCGGGCTCGACACGGTGGTGGTCAAGGAAGCCCCCGTGCGCGACATCAACGGTCCGCGCGTCGAAGTCGATCCTGCCAACAACGCCGTGCTAATCCGCGACCGCCCCGAATCGATGGGCGTCTACGAGGACATCGTCCGCGCGCTCGACGTCGAGCCGCGCGGCGTGGAGATCGAGGCGACGATCCTCGAGCTCGATACCAGCCGGCTGAAGGAACTGGGGCTCGACTTCGGGCTGCGCGTTGGCGGGTTCGCGGCGCTATTCGGCGGCAAGGAGACCAACCCGGCCGAGAATTTCTCGAGCGGGAACGTTGCCGCGGCCTATCTCACCGGATCGCTCGACATCTTCGCCGCGCGCATCACTGCGCTGGAGAAAAGCGGGGCGCTCCACGTCGTCTCGCGGCCGCGGCTGAGCACGCTCAACAACATCCCGGCGGTCTTCAACAACCAGGTTCAATATTACGTCCGCGTCGCGGGCGACCGCCAGGTCGACCTGTTCCCGGTGACCGCGGGAATGGTGATGCGCGTCAATCCGTCGATCCTCTACGACGGCGGCGAGCTGCGCACGCGCATGTCGATCGAGATCCTCGACGGATCGCCCACCGGAATGGTCGTCGACGGCATCCCGGCGGTGAAACAGTCGAGCATCAACACCAGCGCGGTGGTGCGGCAGGGCGAGAGCCTGCTGATCGGCGGCATGACGATCGACACCCAATATGATTTCAAGTCGAAGACCCCGGGCCTCGGCGACATCCCGCTGCTCGGCCAGGCGTTCCGCAAGCGCAAGAAGGGCGGGCAGCACCTCGAGCGGATCTTTCTGATCACGCCGCGGATCCTGTCACAGCGCTCGCAGGTGGCGCAGCAGCCGACCTCGACGACGCCGATCCCGCTCGAACAGCTTCAGGCGATCGCCGAAAAGGGCAGCAAGTCGCGGCGGAGGAAACGGTGAACGCGCCCTTCCTCTCGGTCGCAGTCGGCACGCCCGTCCTGCGCGTGCTCAGCGGGCGGCTGCGCGGCGCCGAGCACCGCCTGCACCCGGGAAAGTTCGTGCGGATCGGGCATGGCTTCGACCATGACATCGTCCTGCGCGACCCCACCACCCGCGGCCTCTCGATCGAGCTCCATCTGGGCGAGGAAATGGCCAATGTGCGGGTCGTCGCCGGGCAGATCGGCCTGCTCGGGCGACCGGTAGCCGCCGGCGAGCAGGTGGCGCTCCCCGCCTATGTCCCGATGATGCTGGGCGGCTTCGCCGTCGCTGTCGGCGATCCCGCGTCCGAACGCTGGGACGAATCAACGCGTCTCTCGTCGATGATCGCGCCTACGGGCGAGGCGCACGAGGTCGCACCGCCTCAGCGCGCGGCGCTCGGCGAGCGCGTCGCCACCCGGCTCTATCCGATGCGCGGCGCGCTCGCGCTCGATCGCCAATGGCCGTTGTACGCTGCGCTGGCCGCGGTGCTCCTGCTGTTCGCCGCGCTCGCCGCGCCGGCGGCGAAATGGGTGTCGCACCAGCTGCACGACGAGGCGGCCGATCAGGCGATGCTCGCCGCGGCCGGGTTCGGCGATCTCACCATCACCGATGGCCCGGCCGGTCCGGTGATCCGGGGCATCGTGAAGGACGATGCCGCGCTCGCGCGACTGCGGCTGGTAGTGGCGCAGCGGATGGGCACGGCGACGCTCGACGTCGATACGATGGAGGCGCTGGCCGCCGCGGCCACCGATCTGCTGCGCGCACAGGGGATCGACGGCGAGGCTGTCCCGCGCCGCGGCAACGCGCTGCTCGTCACTGCCGAGTTCCTGCCGGCCGATCGCCAGGCCGAGCTCGTGCGGCTGATCAAGGAGGACGTGCCCGGCGTGTCGCGCGTCCATTTCGCGGCCGATCCGGCACGCGGCGACCGCGACCTTCAATATTTCTTCTCGGGCTCCGAATATGGCCTCGCCACCTTCGTGGACGGCAACCCGGGTTACATCACCACTGCCGACGGGACGCGCTGGTTCGCCGGTGCGCAGGTGCCCACCGGGCACCGCATCGTCACGATCGGCAACGGCCGCGCCAGCTTCGAGCGGAACGGCCAGATCGAGGAACTCGTCCTGGGGCCGCAGACGCCGCCCGCCCCGGGCCAGCCAGTCGCAAATGGCGGCGCAGCAAGCGGAGGCACGGAATCATGACCAACCCGATCAACAGCGCGTCGCTGGGGACGCTGATCTCGCTCGGCAACATGGGCACTACCGACGCCCGCAGCGGGCGCGGCAACTGGTTCGAGGCGTTCGGCGAAGCCTGGGGCAAGGCGCTCGACACCCAGGCCGATGCGATCACTGCCCAGGCCGATGTCGTCAGCCAAGGCGGCGACAAGCCGTCGGACATCACCCAGCTCACCACCGAATCGATGCGGATGAGCTTCATGGCGAACAGCTCGCACACGTCGATCGACAGCGTCTCCAAGGCGCTCGAGACCATGGCGCGGAAGAACTGATCATGAGCATCGAAGCCATTGGTGCGCTCGTCGCGTCGGTCGCTGGCCCGGCCGGGTCGGCGCCGGCGGGCGGGCGCGCGTTCGATCTGCTGCCGCCCGGTGGCGGCGGTGGCCTCAGCCCGCAGGTCGAGGGCCGCTTCCAGGCCGCGCTCGAACGCGCAGGCGGCATCGAAGCGACGGTTCCGGCAGGGCCGATCCCGCCGGCGCTCAAGGGCATGTTCAACGCGCTCGACCAGGTGAACGTCCAGGCGCGTTCGGTGTCGCGTTATGCCCAGGCAGCGGAGGCGAGCGGCGGGCAGCTGACTCCCGGCGAGATCGTGCAGCTCACGATGAAATGCTCGGAGTTCATGTTCCAGGCGCAGCTCACCTCCAACATCGCCAACCGCAGCTCGGACGGCGTCCAGCAGCTGTTCAAGCAGCAATGATGGCGGCCGCTCCGCTCCGGCGCTGGCAGGGGTGGCTCGGCGCCCTCCTGCTGCTGCTCGCCGCGTTCAGCCTCGCGGGCTGCGGCAAGCAGGAAGTCTATGGCAAGCTGACCGAGACCAGCGCCAACGAGATGATCGCGGCGCTGCACCAGGCGGGCATCGAGGCAAGCAAGGTCGCAGGCGAGAAGGAGACGTGGAGCGTCGCGGTGGCGCAGAGCGATTTCGCCCGCGCGGTCGAGACGCTGCGCGCGCACGGGCTGCCGCACGAGAATTACGATTCGCTCGGATCGGTGTTCAAGAAGGAAGGCTTCACTTCGACTCCGCTCGAAGAGCGCGCGCGGCTGATCTACGGCCTGTCGCAGGAGCTCAGCCGGACGATCAGCGACATCGACGGCGTGGTGCAGGCGCGCGTGCACCTGACCATGCCCGAGGCCGATCCGCTCTCGCGTGAGGCGAAGCCGTCGGCGGCATCGGTGTTCGTCAAATACCGCACTGGATTCGACCTCCGCAGCCAGACCGGCGCGATCAAGGCGCTCGTCACCAATGCGATCGACGGGCTCACCTATGATCGAGTCTCGGTGGTGATGGTGCCTGCGCAGACGCTGCCGATGCTGCCGCAGGAGCAGGGCATGGTCTCGGTCACCACGCTCGTCCGGGCGCTGGCGGCGCTCGCCGCGCTGGTCGTGCTCGGCTTCGCCGGCCGCGCGCTGCTGCGGATGCGGCGGGTGAAGGGCGGCGTGCCGGATACGGTGCGACCGTGAGAGGAGAGGCGCTGCGGATGCGTTACGCCACGCTGGTGCAGCTCGCACCGGACGGGCGGGGAATGCGTTTCGCGCGGCGGCTCTCTGGCGAAGCCGCGCCGCGTTTTGCGGACCTTGCCAAGCTGCCCGGCTGGCTTTCGGCCGCACCCGAGGATCGCCGGCGCCTCGCCGCGCTCGCCGCGCTGCTGCGGCACCGGGCGGCGATCGATGCAGAGCTCTCGGGGCCCCGGCTCGCGATGATCGCAGAGGCAGTGGGCGAGGACCTGCTCGACGCGGCCTGCGAAGGGGAGCCGCCCGCCGAACTGCCCGAAGCCGCGCCGCTCCCTCCGCCCGAACGGCTGCTGCCCGAAGGCGAGGCGTTGCTGGAGGCGGCGCTGCCCGTCTGTCTCGCGGCATGCTTTCCGGGCGCGCGCGACGACGCCGCGGCGCGCGCGTTGGTCGCACGGGCGAGCGGGCTCGCGGAGGCGCTCGCATGACCTTCCACCTCGTACACGCCGATGGCGCCACGCTGCTGGCGAGCGATACCGCGGTGATCAAGCGCGATCAGCGCGTCGACTTCGTCGATGCGGCGGCGCTGCTTCAGGCCGCATCGGCAATCCGCGACCAGGCTTCGGCGGCTGCCGAGGCGGCGCGGATCGAAGCGCGTGCCGAAGGGCTGGCCGAGGCGCGCGCCACCGTGGAAGCGGCGCTCGCCGAGCAGATCGCCGGTTTTGCCGAGGCGATCGAGCAGCACGAAGCGGCGCGGCGGGCGGACATCGCCGCCGCTGCGCTGGCTGCGGTCCGCGCGATCGTCGGCACTCTAGACGACGAGGCGCTGGTCACCGGCATCGTCGAGCGGACGCTCGCCCGGTTGCCTGTCGAAGGACCGATCATCGTCCAGCTTGCCCCGTCAATGGCAGACGGGCTCGCGGTCCGTCTGGCAGATCGTTCGCACGTAACGGTCGTCGCGGATCCTGCGCTCGGGTCCACCGACTGCGTGCTGCGCACCAGCGCCGGCCAGGTGATCGCCAGCCTTTCGGTGCAGCTCGATGCGCTGGCCAAGCGCTGGGGAGTCGCGGCGTGACTCGGCCCGCCGACACGCTCGCGCTGGTGCGTGCGCTCGAAGCGGCGCCGATGTTCGAGCAGCACGGCCGGATCACCGGCGCGCTGGGCACCACGCTGCGCGTCACCGGGGTGCGCGCACGGATCGGGGAGAGCTGCGAGATCGTCGATGCGGAGACCGGCTATTCGCTGTGGGCCGAAGTGATCGGGCTGGCGGACGGTGGCGCGATCCTGACGCCGCTGGGCGATCTGCGCGGGCTTTCGCTCGACAGCGACGTGATCCTGCGCAGCGGCGAGGACCGCGTGCCGCACGGCGCCGACATGTTCGGCCGCGTGCTCGACGCGCGGCTCCAGCCGCTCGACGGGCTCGGCCCGGTGCGGCGCGGAGCCGATCGGCCGATCCATGGCGTCGCCCCCAATCCGATGGACCGCCGCCCGGTCGATCAGGCGATGGAGACCGGCATCCGCGCGATCGACGGGCTGCTGACGATCGGGATCGGCCAGCGCGTCGGCATCTTCGCGAGCGCGGGCGTCGGCAAGTCGACGCTGCTCGCCAATCTCGCGCGCCAGGCACGCTGCGACGCGATTGTGATCGCGATGATCGGCGAGCGCGGGCGCGAAGTGCGCGAGTTCATCGAGGAGACGCTGGGCGAGGAAGGGCTCGCGCGGTCGGTGGTGGTGGTTGCGACGTCCGATCGGCCGGCCATGGAGCGCGTGCGTGCCGCGCATGTCGCCACCGCGATCGCCGAGGGGCTTCGCGACGAAGGCCGGCACGTGCTGCTGCTGATGGACAGCGTGACGCGCTTTGCCCGTGCGCTGCGCGAGATCGGGCTGGCGGCGGGCGAGCCGGCGGTGCGCCGCGGCTTCCCGCCTTCGGTCTTCGCCGAGCTGCCGCGGCTGTTCGAGCGCGCGGGCGCGTCCGCGCAAGGTGCGATCACCGGGCTCTACACGGTGCTGCTCGAGGATGAGGAAGGCGATCCGATCGGCGAGGAGGTGCGCTCGCTGCTCGACGGGCACATCGTGCTTTCGCGCAAGCTCGCCGCGCGCGGCCATTATCCGGCGATCGACGTGCTTGCCAGCCTTTCGCGCCTCTATCCGCGGCTCGCCAGCACCGGGCAGCAGCGCGCCGCGGCAGGGTTGCGCGCGATGCTCGCCAAGCTCGACGAGATCGAGTTGCTCGTCCAGATGGGCGAATATGCTCCCGGGCGCGACGCGCTCGCCGATCGCGCGCTGGGCGAGCGTGCCGCGATCGACGCCTTCCTCCGCCAGACCCGCGACGACCAGGCCGCGCTGGCGCACACCATCGTCCGGCTGCGCACGTTCGAGGAGATCGACCATGGCCGCTGACCGTCACGGCGCGACGCTCGCGCGCGTCGCCGAGATACGCGGACGGCGCCTGACGCGCGCTGCCGTCGATGCGCGAACTACGGCCGAGCAGGCGGCAGCCGCGGCCGAGCGCGCAGCCGCGGAGCGGGCCGCGGCAGCCGCGGTGCGCAGCGAGGCACGCGCGGCCTTCACCGCCAGCCCGGCGTGCATCCAGGCGCGGGTGTGGTTGGACCGCACGATCGAGCGCGAAGCCGGCGCGATCGCCGAGCTTGCGGATCGGCACGCGCGCGCGGACCTGGCACAGGACGCGCATGGCGTCGCGGTACGCGCGCTCGCGCGGCACGAGGTTCGCAGCGAGACGATTGCCGGCCACCGCCAGACGCTCCGCCGCGCCGACCAGCGCCGGGCCGAGGATCGCGCCGAAGCCGATGCTCCGATGACGCTGCGCCCGAGGATCGCATGAACGACGCGCCGCCCCCGCGCCTGACGCCCAAGTCGATGCCGCGCATCGCGCACACGCGCCGCGAGCCCGCCGAGGCGCCGCCGAATCACCGCCGCGCCTTCGCCGACGCGCTCGCCCGCCACGGCGGCAAGCCGCGTGGCAAGAACCCGTTCGACGAGGCACCCGCGGCTCTTTCCGCGATGGCCACCGCGCGCGAGTTCGCCGCCTTGGCGATGGCCGAAGCGCGGCCGCTTGCAGGAGACGTAGACCTGGCATTCCACGCGAATCTCGATCGGATCGCTGCGGCGATCGCCGAATTCGCCGCGAACGGCGCCGAGCCGGAGGTGCATCTCGCGCTTCCGGCCGGTTCGAAAGTCGAGGGCGCAGTGCTCGGGCGCGATCTCGCGGGCCAGATCAACGTGCTGCTGATCCCGACGACCGCCGTTCCCCCTGCAATCGCCGCGCAATGGACCGAGCAGCTTCAGGAACGGCTGGTGCGGCGCGAGTTGCGGATAGGAAAGCTGGCGGTTCAGTCAGCGACGCGGCGCGCGACTGCACCCGCGTAGAGCGCCAGTGCGCGGTGCACTTCGCTGCCCGAGCCGCGCTCGCCGGGGCGATCGACGATGTTGCGTCCGATCGTGAGCATCAGCGAGTCGATCTGGTTGTAAGTGACGAAGCTCGAGATCGCGTGCGAGATCTCCCGCAGGCTCAGTGTGCGCTTGCCCGGACCATATTGGCGTCCCGGCGCGGTCTGATCGAGGATCGCCTGGGTGATGGCGTCGCCATATTCGTCGCTCCAGCTCCCGGTGAGATCGGTGACGATCGTCAGCCCGTCGCGCGTCGCTGCATCGATCGCCTCTCCGTCGAGGCTCTGCGCTACCGCCAGGTCGCCCAGCACGGTCTCGGCGATTCCGGTGATCACCATCGCGCGATCGTCGCGCGTGACCGTTAGCTTGTCGAGCCGGAACAGGTCGGCGATGGCCGCGTCGGCGACGGTCTCCATCGTGATCTTCGTTCCGTTGCCCAGTTCGACGCTGGTGGTGCCCCAGAAACGCGCCGCATCGGCGCCGTCGAGCGACAGCTGGGCGGCGCCCCACACCAGCATCGTCTCGCCCGTCTCGGCATTGGCGACGAACACCGCCGATTGGGCTTCGTCGATCGAGAGCGAGTAACCGTCGCCCAGATCGAACACTAGGCCGCCGATCGCGATCGCCTTCACTTCGAAGGCAGGTTCGCCCGAGATCGCGGGAAGCCCCTCGGCCGGCGCGACGAAGATCGCGACATCGGCGGTCATGGGAAGCTGGGCCGCGCTGTCGGCGGGGGCGGCGAGCGGGTCGACGAGCACGACTTCGGCCAGCAGCACCGGCGGCGGAGCGCCGGCGAGCGAAGCAGATATGGTGTCGACCGCCGCGGACGCGACGGGGGCGGTCACTCGGGGATGCTCTCGCGCAGGCGGAACGTGCCCGCCTGGATCGCCGCGAACGCATAATCGGCGTCGGTCGAACCGGGACGCCCGTCGTCGTCGACTAGGTTGAAATGGAGCCCCGCGACCATGCCGAGCACGCTGCTCCGCGGCTTGGCAGCGAGGAGCGCGGCGGCCTCGCTCGTGAACTCGTGGAGAGCGCGCGAGAGGCGCCCGGCGTCGGCCGGCGTGCCGCCCAAAGCAGCGGCCATTTCGCTGGCGAGCTGCTCGACACCGTAGAAATCGCCGGCCGGGCTGCCTGAACGGCCACCCCGCCCCCCGCGATCGATCAATCCCAGCTCGCGGGTGAGCGTGGTCGCGACGCGGTTGGTCAGCGTGGTCATCGCCGCAGCTGCCTGCGCGCCGGGCGTTGCGACGCCGCCAGCGGCGCCGAGCGAGGCGCCGTGTACGCGGCCGGTACCGATGGGCTGGATCATCTCGGTGACTCGTCGGACGGGTGGAACATGCTGTCGTAGATAGCGCGCCGCGCGGCTTCGCGCGCTCAACGAATCGCTTAGGCAATGCTACGGAGCACGCGAAGCGCGGGAGCAGCCCAAATGATCGTCACCCTGGTCGCGAGCGTTGCAGGCGGTGCCGTCCAGGTCGAGGCCGCGGATCGGGCCGCGATCCTCGATACAGCGCGCGAACCGGTGGCGAAGCGTCTCGGCAAACGGGTGAAACTCAAGGCCCGCACGCTGGCGCGCGAGGGCGACTGGGCTTTCCTGGTCGCCGCCATGGAAGATGCCGGCGGCCGGCCGATCAGCTATGCCGGCACGCCGCTCGCCTCGGCCGAGGCGGAAGGCGCGGTGTCGAAGGATTTCGTGGCGCTGCTCCGCCTTTCGGGCGGACAGTGGCGCATCGTCGATCAGGCGCTGGGGCCGACCGACGTCGCCTGGGCGGACTGGCCCGTGAAGCACGGGGCACCGCAGTCGATCTTTCCGTGACGCTGAGGATCAGTAGGTCCCGTGCTCGTTGCCGCGGGTCCAATATTGGAAGCTGCGATCGAGCGTGCGCGTGGAGAAAACGACGTTGCCGCGGTTGAGCTCGTGCCCCATCGCCGCCGCGCCGTCGAGCGTGCCCGACCACCAGCCTGATCCGCGCTTGCCGACGAACACGATCTGCTTGCCGCTGCGCCCGCGCGCGGTCATCCGCGTGCTGCCCTGCTCCACCGTGAAGGCGATTTCGCACGGCTCGGGCGGCGCGGTGTCGAACACGCAGGTCGCACTCTCCGCGGCAAGCGCCACGGCCAGCAGCAGAGCGCTCACCGCTGGAAAATCGTGTTCGCCAGCCGGGCGCGATGCGCCGAATCCCCAACGATGTCCGCCGGCCGCTCGTAATAGCGGCACACGATCGCCGCGGCGTCGCCCGCATTGGTCGCCTGGCGCAGGCGATTGCCGGCGCTGCGTTCGGAGGTGGTGAGCTCGTGCTGGATGAAGCGGAGCTGCTCCTCGAAGGTCGAGCTGCGGATGTCGTGTCCGGCCCAGGCGGCGAAATCCGCCTGGCGCGGTCCCTCCCATTGGGCGAGGCCATAGCCGGGGCCGCCGCCGTGCTGGCGGATGCCGGCGTCCATGCCGCTTTCGGCATCGAGGTTGGCGACGATTCCCGCCGCCTGCGCGCGCGTCCAGCCCTGACCCTCGAAGAAAGCCATGGCCTGGTCGATACGCCCTTCGCGCGTGCCGGCGGGGGCGCCGACACGCCCGGTGTCGTTCGCCGCAGTGGGCTGGCTCGCCTGCTCGCGCACGCTGGCCGGGGCGCGCAGAATCGTGCCGCCGTTGGACAGCGCCCAGGAGAGGCTGCCGTAGGTCACCTTCTGGCTGCCGTCCGGGTTGCGGTTGTTCGATCCGATCGTCTGGCCGTTGCCGGCATAGAGCACGGTATGCGAGACGCCCCCGCCCTGGATGATCACCACATCGCCGGGCTTGGCCTCCGCCGCGCTCACCTGGGTCCAGCCGCGCGAACGCAGCGTGCTGTTGAGCTGGGCGACCGAATCGGTGTGGAGGTTGCCAGGAAGCTGGCCCGATTCGGTGAGCACCGCCGAAACGAAATTGGCGCAGCACACGTTCGCCGGAACATTGGGGTTCATCGGCAGATTGTCGCTGCGGTCGCCGCGCAGCTCGGCGGCGTTGCGCCCGAGATACTGGCGCGCGACGTCCGCGGGGTTGCGGCCGCTGCCGGTGCCCCCCGGCGCGGTTCCATCGACGCCGCCCGTGGAATTGGTCCTGCCCCCGGCGCCGCCGTCGAGGCGGATCGTCTGGCCCGGGAAAATCAGGTGCGGGTTGGCGAGGCCGTTGTCGAGCGCAAGGGTGCGCCAGTCGAGCCCGTAGCGCGCAGCAATTTCAGAGAGCGTGTCGCCCGGGCGAACGGTGTAGTTCGCACCCGCGGTGCCGCCGATCCTGGTTGCCTGGCTTCCGCTGACCGGCTGCGTGCGGGCGGCCGTAATCGATTCGACCATTTTCGCCTCCATCGATTGTCGCACCATGGCTCTCACGGAGGCGCCGCAATGTCTCTCAACGATTCGTTTAGAGCAGGGCTCGGTTCGTCGTGCGACGAACGGCAACCCAATCCGAGGAAGACAGCGCAATGATCCTTGCAACGCTCCTGCTCGCCCAGGCCGCTCCGCTGACGCCCCCGGCCGAGCCGATCGGCTGCGCAGCGGCGGCCGGCGCCGTCGACGGGACGGGCGCCGCGCTCCCGGAGGCAGTCGACGGCAGCAAGCTCGATTCGGTCAAGGACCTCACCCGGCTGCGCAAGCGTGCCCGGGATGGCCGCGTGATCCTGGTGGAAGGCGGCGACTTCAGCAATTGGGACTTCCGCAAGGCCAGGCTCTCAGCGATCTGCTTCAGCGGCAGCAAGTTGGCGGCGAGCAAATGGAGCGGAGTCTCCGCGCCGGGCATGGGCTTCATCGGCGCCGATCTCACCGGCGCGCAGCTCGCCGATGCCAGGCTTCCCGGCGTGCTGCTGCGGACCACGACAATGACCGGCGCGAACGCGAGCGACGCCGACCTGAGCGGCGGGCAGCTCGACGGCGGCTGGAGCGCGAGCCTCGCGGGGCTCCGGCTCGATGGGGCGAAGCTCGCCGGCTTCCGCTTCCGCTGCGGCGTCACCGAAGCCGACGGCTGCGCGTTCGACCGCAAGGGGATCACGGCGCGGAACGCCGACTTCTCCAACGCCGTCTTCGACGGCTTCGCCTTCTGGGAAGCGAACCTGGAAGGGGTCAGGCTCAACGGCGCCGAGGTGCGGCTCGACAATACGCCTTTGCTGCAGGCCGCGGCAGGAGCCGAATCGATCGTCTTGCGCGATGGCGATCGCCGGATCGAAGTGCCCGGGCGCGTGGCGGCGGCGCTCGGTCGCGCGTTCGCGCCGCCGCCGGACGATGGCTCGCAGACGGTGCAGGCCGTGCCGCAATCGAAGCGCGCGGCTGGCGGCAAGCAGTTGTTCGTCAGCGATCGGCTGCCGGCACTGCAGGGAGGAACCGAGGATCCGGCGTGGCCCGAGGCGGTGCGTGCGCTCGTCGCCCTGGCGCCCTCATACCTTCTGGTCGGGATCGAGAAGGACGGGCGGGCGATGGTGCGGGGAGTCGCTTGGGATGCGGGCGGCGGCCGCTGCTGGATCGACGCGGGGCCGCTCGCGCCGGGAGCGGAAGGCAGCTTCGGCGTCGCGCCGCCTTCGAAGGGGCGCCGCCGATCGAGGCCGAAGACCGCCGCGATCGTCGTGCGCGCGGATCAGGCGATGATCGCGCCCGATCAGGCCGCTGCCGAAGAGGCAGTCAAGGTCGTGCGCTGCAAGGGCAATGCGAGCTTCGGAACGATGAAGCGTGTGCCGGTGGACGAGGGGACTTTCGAGGCGCTGTGGTCGGCAGTCGCCGCGCGGGCGAGCTGAGCAGCGTCAGTCGGGTGCGCGTTCCCCGCGCATCGCCTCGAGCACGGCGGGCGAGGCGGTCATGCCCGCCTTGGCCATCGCCGCGGTAGGCCAGCTGCCGGCGGCGACCATGCGCTTCACGGTTGCGCGATCGGGCGGCGGCCAGGGAAGTCCGCTCGCCTTCGCGCGCTCGGCCAGCCGCGCGCGCGCGGCCTTCATCTCCGCCGAGGCGAAGACCACCGGCTCACCGAGCAGCTCGTGGACGGCCATGCTCCCGTCGGTCGCCACGCTCCACAGTGTCCCGCCCTTTTCGGCCAGCAGCTCGGCGATGTCGGCCTGCTCGGCGTCGAGCGCGAGCCGCACGCGATCGATTCCGAACTTGTCCTGCCAGCGTGGATCGGCGCCGTGGCGCAGCAAGGTCATCACTGCGCCGATGTGCGAGAAGGCGATCGCCGAGCGCATCGCGTCCTCGCCGCCGGCCTTTTGCGGATCGGGCGACGCGCCCGCGCGCAGCAGCAGCTCGGCGATCTCGGGCGTGTCGGCGAGCACCGCCAGCGACAGCGCATTGCCGCGCTTCACGCCATCGGCCGGCATCCCCGCCTGGAGCAGCATCGTGACTGCATCCGCGTCGCAGCGCGAGACCGCGAGCGTCAGCAGATCGCCATATTGGCCAGCCGGCGGCTGGGGCATGCGCGGATCGTGCGCGACCACCGTGTCGATCAGTCGCGGATCGCGCGCGAGCATCGCCCGTGCGTCCTCTGCGCGCCCGTCGAGCACTGCCTCGGCAAGCGCGCGGCCCGATGCGCCGTTGGTGACGTTCGCCAGCACCCGGTTACGATCCGGAAGCACGACCGACGGGCGTTTGGTGAAGCAGCGCGGCTCGGCTTTAGTGTCTGCGGCCATGCATCCCCCGGTCGGTCCGATCGCCAGCATCGCTGCGATGCCGATGAGCAGGCGGCGTGTCACGATTCAGGGCTGTACCCAGCGGGTGCCGGGCGCGTCAATTGACCGGCAGGCTGCTCAGCACCCAGTCCATGCCGTGGCGGGCGACCGGATTGTCCTGATACCAGCTCTGCCCCTGCGGGCGCACGGCGTCGAGCGGGATACGGTCGCCGTAAGCTTCGGGCGCATCGGCGAGCAGGCCGCCCAGCGGACCGCCGAAGATCGCGCCGAGCACGCGGTCGCCGCCGTCCTGCACTGCCGAGAGGATCTCGCCGCGGACATAGAAGGCGGCGATCTCGGGTGCGGGACTGTCCGTGTTGCCGCGGATGGCCCGGGCCCGATCGATCGTCGCATCGCTGAGCCCGGCGGCGTTGAAGGTCGCGGCGTCGCGCCCGCTCGCCAACGCCGCGGCCGATGCCAGCCCGCCGCCGAGCGAATGACCAGTGAGCGTCACATTGGCATCGGGATGGCGCCCGATTGCCTTGGCGAGCATCAGCGCCCGGGCATATTGGTCCGAAGGGAGCCCCACCGCCTGCTGCGCATTGGCCTTCCAGTCGCTCGCGTCGGTCGAGCCGCGGAAGCTCACGACATATTGCGCGCTGGCGCCTTCGCCGCTGAGATAGACGCGGGCACGGAACGCGCTCTGCGGCGACGACAGATCCTGCGGCGAGAGGCCGATGCGCGCGAGATCGGATTCGGTCGCCACGCGATAGCCTGGGGGCGGGGCAGGGATGTCGTTGTAGACGTCGTCGGCCATCAGCGCGAGTTCGCGCGGGGCGGGGGCGTCGATGCTGCCGGCGGTCAGCGGCGTGGGGGCTGCGCGCGCGATCTGCACTGGCGGCGCCGGCTGCTGCCACGCCAGCGCCTCGCGCGGCGGGATCAGGTGCGACTGGAAATCATTGTTGGCCGCCTCGCGCAGTCGCGCGGCGACGGCATTCGACGGCGCTATGCTGTGCGATCGCGAGATAAGGTCAGTGGCGGTCATCCGATCCTCACGAACGGCCCGCTGTGGGGCAGGCGGGCGCGCAATTTCGATGCCATGCGCCAGGGAGGCTGTCCCTAGACGATTCGTTTAGGCGCTCTAAGCGATCCGCTGAGTGTGGGCGCGTGCGGCATATGCGACTTCTTGCAGCAAGGAAGGCCGATTTCCGGCCCCGACCAAGCGCAAGAGGAGCAAGGGCATGACGTCGATTTCCGCGAACGCCAGTCTGATGGCCAACGGCAGCGCCTTGATGATGGCGGCAGGGATGCTGGCAGGTTCGTTCCGCCCCTTGGGGGCGGGGCCGCTCGCCTTTGCGACGCTGCCCTCCGCCTTTGCGATCCGCCTCGGCACGCTCGCGCAGGGCGCGGCGCCGAGCCAGCTCCAGCAGACCGGCGGCTTCACTGCGCAGGTCACCGGGCAGCACACCGCCAAGATCGATCTCGGCGACGGCTACCGGCTCGAGATCGACGAGCGCAACAGCGAGATGACGATCTTCAACGAGAAGACCGGCCAGCGCACCCGCGTCTGGGGCGATCCGCACGTCGACGTGAACGGCAAGCGCCAGTTCGATTTCTACGGCACGACGACGTTCGAGCTCGAGAACGGCACCAAGCTCACGATCAACACCGAACCATGGGGCAAGAATCCCAACGCCTATGTCGCCAGCCAGGTGGTGATTACCCGCGGCGACAATGCCGTGGTGATCGACGGGATCAGCCAGAACCAGCTCGGCGATCTTTCGGTGAGCGTCTCGACCGACGGCTATGCGCTCGATGCCGCCACTCGCGACGGCTTCACCGTGCACGAGGATGCCGCCGGCTGGCAGACCGAGCTCGGCCAGACCGTAACCCAGGCCGAGGCCGACATCACCAAGCCGGGCCAGCTCTACGGCCCCGGCAGCCAGGCGATGAGCCTTGCCGAAGCGGGCACGGCGATCGGCAGCTTCCTCTTCCTCGGCAGCCTGATCGGGCTGAGCTTCGATGCGGCGGTGCGCGGCCAGTCGCGCGAGTTCGAATCCGCCAATGTGCTGCGCCAGCTCCTGCTGGCCTGACGCGACGACCACTCGGATCGGGCACTCGGATCGGGAGAGAACAGATGGTTGGCGGCGTGAACGGCGTGACCGATGCGGCACGGAGCCTACCCAACAACAGCGGCCTCGGCGAAGCGCTGGTCGTCGCCAACCGCAGCGGGCGCGGAGTCGATGTCGGCGGACTCTCGCGCGACCTTGCCGATCTGTCGCTGCGCGATCCCAAGGGCGCGGCGGACGCGATCGAGGCCGCGCGCAAGGATCTGACGCCGGTCCAGCAGGGCGAGCTCGATCGGCTGCTGCCGGATGCGATCGCGTCGAGCCAGCGGGCGGCGCAGCCGGCGCCCGCCGGGCTCGCCGACGCGCAGCGCGAGCTCGCACTCGATTTGACGCAGATGGGGCTCGATGTCGCCGGGCTGTTCGATCCCACCCCGATCTCGGACGGCGCGAACGGCATCGTCTCGCTGCTGCGCGGGGACTGGCTCGGCGCCGGCATCTCGGCGGTGAGCATGATCCCGTACATCGGCGACGCAGCCAAGCTGGGCAAGCTCGGCAAATGGGGCGAAACGGTGATGAATGCCGTCGACCTTGCGCGGCGCGACAGCGGCTTTGCCCAGGCGGTGCAGCCGGCGCTCCAGAAGATTTCCGACGCTATCGGTGCCGCGCCCGACGGGATGCTGAACGCGCTACCCCAATCGGCGCGCGACACGCTTCTGGGCATGAAGCGCCAGATCGACGAGCTATCCGCGCCCGCAGCCCGAGGCGCCGACGATGTCGCGAGCGCAGGGATGCACAGCGCGCGGATCGGCAACAACCAGGTGAACTGGACCGTCGACGCTAATGGCCGGCCCACTTCCGCCTCGGCGACGCTCTCTGAGGTTCAGCCGAGCGGCACCAAGCGCAGCAACGGCGAGCTTTCCGCGCAGGACGAGGTCCGCGGCCGCGGGCTCGACGACGACGATGCCGGCCACATCATCGGCCACCGCTTCATGGGCGACCAGGGCGCGGTCAACATGTTCCCCCAGAACTTCAACTTCAATCGTTCCGCCTACAAGACGATGGAGAATGAATGGGCTGCCTGGATCGACGCCGGCGGCACCGTGAAGGTCAATGTCGCGCTGAAGGGCGGCACCGCCGATCGGCCCGCCCAGGTCGGCGTCGTCTACGAAGTGTTCAATGCCGACGGCAAACGGGTGTTCAAGAACAGCGAACTCTTCGATAATGCGGCAGGGCAGGTGTTCGATCGCGTATCGACTGCGGACATCCGCAAGCTGCTCGGCAAATGATCCTCGAGGTGATGGCGATGACCAGCGTGACCTTCGACCAGACCCGCGCCGACGCGCTGGTCCACGAAATCGGCCAGATGGTGATCGCCGACGCCAATTATGCGGGCCGCGAGTGGAGCGGGATCGCGCTCGTGATCGAAGTCGCCCAGCGCAAGCGGATGTACGGCTTCGTCTATGGAACGGACGGCGACTGGGAAGCCGAGACGCCCGACGATTTCGACGTGATCGAGCGCGCCGCCGAGCTCAACCGGGTGATGGCCGCGGGCGGCAACGGCTGGACGCGCTGCCTGATCCAGATCGCCCGGCCCGGACCGCGCATCACCATCCAGTTCGATTACGACGATACCGGCGACTGGGTGGTCACCCCCGGCAATCACGCCGAAATGGTGGAGAAGCTGCGGCCCTGACCTCGGTCCGGCTGATCCCCATCGGCCAATGGACAGAATGGTGCGTTGAATGGTTGTATCGCGGGCGCCAACCGGAGGGCCCGACATCCATGCTGCCACCTTATCGCTCCCATGCGCTTGTCCGCTCACGCGGCGCGGCGCCGCTCGCGGCACTGCTGCTCGGGGCATGCGGCGGCGGCGTGTCTTCGGACGATGTGCGCGATCCCTTGGCGCAGAATGTCGCGGAGGCAGCGTCCAAGGGCAAGTCGGCGGCGGTCG
Source organism: Sphingomonas radicis (assembly GCF_051400635.1). Lineage (NCBI taxonomy): Bacteria > Pseudomonadati > Pseudomonadota > Alphaproteobacteria > Sphingomonadales > Sphingomonadaceae > Sphingomonas > Sphingomonas radicis. Next base: position 604,319 of record NZ_JBLFFG010000001.1, on the reverse strand, counting down.
CCGCGGCGATCGATTGCAGCAACACGCCCGATTTCGTGCCGATCTACCGCGATGCGCAGGTCACCGCCTGCGTCGCGAGCGAGGATGGCAGGGGCCGGCGGCATGTCAGCGGCTCGATCGTCTACCTGACCGGTGCATCCCCGCGCGAAGTGCTCGGCTGGTCGCGCGCGCAGGCCAATGCCTCGGGGCTCCACCAACGGCTCGCGACCGACGAGACCTATTCGGCGGGCGAAGAATCGCAGCGCAGCCTGATGGTGATCGTCGAGCCGTTCGAAGGCCGCACGCGCGTGACGGTCAACTGGGGCAGCGGCGTCTGACGCGCCCTCAATCCTTCCGCAGCAGGAACACCGCATGCTCGGCGAAGAAGTTCGCCATCGCCGATCCGGTGCGGCTGTCTCCCGAGAGGAACCAGCAATCCTCGACCACGATCCCGCGGTTCCGCACGAAGGCGCGGAAATCGTCGATCGTCACATGGTGGATATTAGGGGTCGCATACCATTCGACCGGGAGCAGCCGCGTCACCGGCATGCGCCCGCCGAACAGCAGCGAGGCGCGCACCCGCCAATGCGCGAAATTGGGAAAGGAGACGAAGGCGCGCCGCCCGATCCGAAGCAACTGGTCGAGCACCCAATCGGGCCGCCGCGTCGTCTGGAGCGTCTGGCTCAGGATCGCATAGTCGAAGCTTGCGTCGGGATAGTCGGCGAGATCGGTGTCGGCGTCACCCTGGACCACCGACAGACCCTTGGCCATCGCCGCAGCGACGTCGGCGGGATCGAGCTCGAGCCCGCGCGCGTCGCAGCCGCGCTGGTCGCGCAGCGCCGCCATCAGCGCGCCGTCGCCGCAGCCGACGTCGAGCACGCGCGTGATCGGCTGGACGTTGGCGGCGATGATCGCAAGGTCGGGGCGCAGGCTCATCGGCGGTAGACCTCCGGATCCTCGCGCACCATCAGCCGCTGGGGCGCGGGATAGGGCTCCCAGCCGAGCCTGGCGTAGAGCGGCTGCATGTCGCGCGTGAACAGTGCCCAGCGCCGCAGCCCCTGGAGCTCGGGGTGCGCGTGCAATGCCTCGATCATCTGCCGCGCCACGCCGCGCCCGCGGTGCGCAGGCAGCACGAACACGTCGGCGAGATAGGCGAAGGTCGCGCGATCGGTGATCACGCGCGCGAAACCGATCTGTTCGTCCGCGCCTTCCTCGTCCTTGCCATAGGCACCCACGCACAGCGAATGGGCGATCGAGCGCTCGACAATGTGGCGCGGGATGCCCTGCGCCCAATAGGAGCCGCTCAGAAAGGCGTGGATCAGCTCGACATCCAGCTCGGCCGGATCGAACGACAGGCGATAGCTCATGCCCCTTCCCCGGCGCGCAGGAAGCCTGACATCACGCGGTCGAGCTCGGGGCTTTCGAGCAGGAAGGCGTCATGGCCGAAAGGCGATTTGAGCTCGACGAAGCTCGCCGGCGCCCCCGCGGCGTTGAGCGCATGGACGATGCTGCGCGATTCGCTGGTCGGATAGAGCCAGTCGGTATCGAAGCTCACCAGGCAGAAGCGCGTGCCGTTGCCGTGGAACGCGTTGGCCAGCACCCCGCCATGCTCCTCGGCCAGGTCGAAATAATCGAGCGCGCGGGTGATATAGAGATAGGAGTTGGCGTCGAACCGCTCGACGAAGGCGATGCCCTGGTGGCGCAGATAGCTTTCGACCTGGAAATCGGCATCGAACCCGAAGGTCTTCGCCTCCCGCGCCTGGAGCCTTCGCCCGAACTTGGCGGTGAGCCCGGCCTCGGAGAGATAAGTGATGTGCGCCGCCATCCGCGCGACGGCCAGGCCGGCGGAGGGCGGATCATTGTCGGCATAATAGTTGCCGCTGCGCCACTTCGGATCGGCCATGATCGCCTGCCGGCCGACTTCGTGGAACGCGATGTTCTGCGCCGAATGGCGCGCTGCCGAGGCGATCACGACCGCAGAGGCGACGCGCTCGGGGAAGGTCGCGGCCCAGCTCAGCGCCTGCATCCCGCCCATCGATCCGCCGATCACGGCGAACAGCCGCGCGATGCCCAGATGATCGAGCAGCATCGCCTGCGCGCGGACCATGTCGCGGATCGTGATCACCGGGAAGCTCATCGCCCAGGGCGCGCCGGTCGCCGGATTGATCGTCGCGGGCCCCGATGAGCCCAGGCAGCTGCCGAGCACGTTCGCGCAGATCACGAAATAGCGGTCGGTGTCGATCGGCTTGCCGGGCCCCACCATCCGCGTCCACCAGCCGGGCTTGCCGGTGACGGGGTGGGTCGAGGCGAGGTGCTGGTCGCCGGTCAGCGCGTGGCAGACGAGGATCGCGTTCCCCGCGTCGGGCGCAAGCGTGCCATAGGTTTCATAGGCGATATCGACGGGCGACAGCAGCGCGCCGCCGTCGAGCCTGAGCGGCCCCGGCAGCGTGACCTTGCGGGCGAGACCGAAGCGGGCATCGTCGGACATGCGGGGTGGTTAGGGGCTGTGGCGGGATCGCGCAATAATGCCTGTCCCAAGCGGAGTGGGATGTCGGGCAGCAGCCCGCCCCTGCGCAGGCTTCCTTTGCTTGGCTACACTTGCCATCCGCAGACCATTCCGCCAAGCCGCGCGACCATGAATGCACCCGTTCCCAATCGCTGGGTCATGGAGATCGCCCCCTATGTGCCGGGGCGTTCGACTACCGATTCCGGCTCCAAGGCCGTCAAGCTCTCTTCGAATGAGAATCCGTTCGGCACGCCCGAGGCTGCGCGCGCGGCGTTTGCCGCCGCCGCCTCCCAGCTCGAGCGCTATCCCGACGCCAGCGCTGCCGAGCTGCGCGCGGCGATCGGCGCGCATTACGGGCTCGATCCGGCGCGGATCATCTACGGCACCGGATCGGACGAAGTGCTCCACCTCGTCGCCGGTGCCTATGCCGGGGTCGGCGACGAAGTGATCTATGTGCGCTACGGCTTCGCAGTGTACGACATCGCCGCCCGCCGCGTCGGCGCGACTCCGGTGGTGGCGCCCGATCGCGACTATGCGACCGACGTCGATGCGATCCTGGCCTGCGTCACCGATCGGACCAAGCTGATCTTCGTCGCCAATCCCAATAATCCGACCGGTACCTATACGCCGCGCGCCGAGATCGCCCGGCTCCACGCGGCGCTGCCGCCGCACGTGCTGCTGGTGCTCGATCAGGCCTATACCGAATATCTCGATCCCGAAGATGATGACGGCGGGCTCGATCTCGCGCGGAACACGCAGAACGTGCTGGTCACGCGCACTTTCTCCAAGATCTTCGGCCTTGCCTCGGAGCGCGTCGGCTGGGGCTATGGCGCGCCCGAGATGATCGATGCGATGCACCGCATCCGCGCGCCGTTCAATTTCAGCACCGCGGCGCAGAAAGCGGCGGTGGCGGCGCTGGGCGACCATGCATTCGTCGAGCGCAGCTATCGCCACAATCGCCAGTGGCGCGGCTGGTTCGCCGATCAGATCGAAGCGATGGGCAACAAGGGGCTGCGCGCCATCCCCTCCAAGGCCAATTTCCAGCTCGTGCTGTTCGAAGGCGATGTGAGCGGCGAGCAGGCGTACAAGGCGCTGATGGATCGCGGCTATATCGTCCGCTGGCTGCCGGGGCAGGGGCTGCCGCACGGCCTGCGCATCACCATCGGCACCGAGGAGGAGATCCAGGGCGTCGCAGCGGCGATCCGCGAGATCGTGGGCGCCTGATGCTGCCGTTCGCGCGCGTCACGATCATCGGGCTCGGGCTGATCGGCTCGTCGATCGCGCGCGCCGTGAAGCAGCACATGCCCAGCGTGCGCGTCACCGGCTATGACGCGAGCCCCGAGGTCCGCGAGACCGCGGTACGGATCGATCTTTGCGACGACATTGCCGACACGGCCGGCACCGCGGCGATCGACGCCGATCTGGTGATCCTCTGCGTTCCGGTGGGCGCGATGGGAGAGGCGGCGGCGGAGCTCGCCGCCGACCTGCCCGCCGATGCGATCGTCAGCGACGTCGGCTCGTGCAAGGAGAATGTGATCGAGGCGGTGCGCGCGGCGCTCCCGAACGCAGTCTTCGTCCCTGCGCATCCGGTGGCCGGCACCGAGAACAGCGGCCCCGAGGCGGGCTTCGCCACGCTGTTCCATCACCGCTGGTGCATCCTGACCCCGCCCGGGGGCACCGATCCGCTCGCCGTCGAGCGCGTCGCCGAATTCTGGCGGCGGCTCGGCGCCGAGCTCGAGACGATGGAGCCTGCGCACCACGATCGGGTGCTGGCGGTCACCAGCCACCTGCCGCACCTCATCGCCTATACGATCGTCGGCACCGCCTCCGATCTAGAGGAAGTCACTCAGTCCGAAGTCATCAAATTCTCGGCCGGCGGCTTCCGCGATTTCACGCGCATCGCCGCTTCGGACCCGACGATGTGGCGCGACGTGTTCCTCGCCAATCGCGAGGCGGTGCTCGACATGCTCCAGCGCTTCTCGGAGGATCTGACTGCGCTCCAGCGCGCGATCCGCTGGGGCAAGGGCGACGAGCTGTTCGAGCTGTTCAGCCGCACCCGCGCCGTGCGCCGCTCGATCATCGACCAGGGCCAGGACGACGCGCGGCCTGACTTCGGCCGCTCGCACGAGTGACCGTTATTCGTTGAGCGTGTTGATCTCACGGTGGACGCGCGCTTCGATCTCGTCGCGCTTGAGGCCCGGCGGAATCGCGTCCCCGAAGCGGAAGGTGACCAGGCCCGGCCGCATCGGGCCGTGCTTGGGCCAAACCCGAGCAGTATCCAGCGCCACCGGCACCACCGGCAGCCCGACCGCGCGGTACAGGCCGGCCAACCCTGCCTGCACCCGCGGCGTTTCGCCCATTGCAGAGCGCGTGCCCTCGGGAAACAAGATGACCGAGCGTCCCTCTGCGCTCGCGGCCTTGGCTTCGCGCATCATCTGTCGCAGCGCCGTTGCCGAGCCGCTTCGGTCGATCACGATCACGCCGTAGCGGCGCGCCGCCCATCCCCATACCGGGATGCGCGCGTATTCCTGCCGCATCACCACTGCCGGCGCGTCGAGCATCCGGACGAGCTCGAACGTCTCGAAGAAGGACTGATGCTTGGCCGCATAGAGCGCCGGCGTCGTCAGGGGTTTTCCCTCGATCCGGGTGCGTATCCCCGCCAGATGCCGCGCGCACCAGGCATGATATTGGGTCCATGCCAGAACCCATCTACGGAACACGCGCTGGCCGAAGAGCGCCATCATCGGCGCCAGCAGCACGATCGGCACCGAAAGCCCGTAGAAGGCGACCGAGAACGATAGCGTACGCAGCCGGCCCATCCTCAGCCCGCCCCGGTCCATAGCGCCAGCCGGCGCACGAGATACTTGTTGTATTCGCGCAGCAGCACGCGCGAACCGGGACTGCTGCGCACCGCATCGCCGATCACTTCGACATCGCCGTCGAGCGCGTGCGACAGCTCCATCCGAGCGCGGGGCATGTGCCAGTCGGTGGTCACCAGCCGCACCGATTTATAGCCGTGCGCGCGCACCCAATGCGCAGTCTCGTCGGCGTTCGATCGCGTGTCGACTGCCTCGTGCCCCAGGTCGACGCAGCAGTCGAACAGCCGCGTGTCGCGCTGGAACTGCGCCGCCAGCTCGTGCGGCCGCACATCGGGATCGACTCCGCTCACCAGCATCCGCTTCGCGTCGCCCGCGCGCAGCACGTCGAGCCCGCGCCCGATCCGGCCGGGGCCGCCGGTGAGCACCACGATCGCATCGGTCTTGCGCGCTTCAAGAGGTTCGCCGAGCGAATGGAGGAAAAAGCCGTATCCGCCCGCCCAGCCTGCAGCGAGCAGCAGCACCATCGCACAGAGCAGGAAGAAGGCGCGGATCACAGCCGGGCGCCCAGCGTGCGCAATATCGCCAGCCGCGCCGCTGCCGTGGCGAGCAGCGCAAAGCCGAGCGGCACCAGCAGGAGCAGCAGCCAGTCGCGCGGCGCGAGCGCCACGCTGCCCAGCAGCTCGGACCCCAGCCCCTGCGCCCGGGTCTGGAGCAGCCACGCCACCGCCGCTGCCGCCAGCGTGCCGATCAGCCCGCCGGCCAGCGCGTCGAACGCGATGCGCCGCTGGAACAGCCGCGCCACCTGGATGTCGGTCGATCCGAGCATATGGAGCACTTCGATCGTGTTGCGGTGCGTGTCCAGCCCCGATCGCGCTGCGAGCAGCACCACTGCGGCGGTGGCGCTCGCGATCAGCAGCACCAAACCCAGCGCGAGCCAGCTCATCATGGTCATGAAGCTGCGCACCGGCGAGAGCCATTGCGCGTGGCGGTCTACCCGCGCGCCCGGCGTGATCCGGCGCGCCGCCTGCTCGACGGCGGCCGCACGGTCCCCGGTCACCTCGACATCGATCATCGCCGGCATCGGCAGGTCCGGATCGAGCCCCGCCTCGCCGAGCCAGGGCTTCAGCAGCTCGGCAAGCCGGCCGCGATCGACCAGCTGCACCCGCGCCACGCCGGGCAGCCGCGCCAGCTCGGCCTGCACTGCCGCAGCCTGGCGATCGCGCAGCGCGGCATCAGGCTCGACCAGCTGGACGGTGAGCCTTCCGGCGAGCTGGCGGTCGAGCTGGCCCGTGGCGGCGAACATCCCCAGCCCCAGCGCAGCGGCGAGCACCGTCAGGAAGACCATGATCGCCATGATCCACGTCATGATACGCGTGCGACCGCTCTCGTCGAGCAGCCGCCGGTCGTGCGGGGGCGGGAACGGCAGCCTCATTGCTGCCCCGGCGGATTGCGGAGCGAGCCGGTCGGATCGTTGATCCGCCCCTTCTCCAGCCGCATCATGTGGGCATCGGGAATGCGGTTGAGCAGCTGGAAGTCATGCGTCGCGACCACCACGGTGGTGCCGAGTCGGTTCAGCGACTGGAACAGGTGCAGCAGGCGTTCGGCCATGTCCGGATCCACGTTTCCGGTCGGCTCGTCGGCGACGAGCATCTCGGGCCGGCCGATAACGGCGCGGGCGATCGCGATCCGCTGCTGCTCGCCGCCCGAAAGCGTGGGCGGCCGGGCGCTACCGCGTCCGGCGAGGCCCACCCAGTCGAGCATCTCGCGCACCGGCGCCTCTATATCGCTCTCGGAGACGCCCGCGACGCGCAGCGGCAGCGCGATATTGTCGTAGGCAGAAAGGTGCGGGAGGAGTCGGAAATCCTGGAACACCACGCCGATCCGCCGGCGAAAGCCCGGCAGCCGTGTGCGGGGAAGCCGCGCCGCGTCTTCGCCGAACAGCCGGATTGCGCCGCGCGTCGGCCGCTGGGCGAGATAGAGCAGCTTGAGGAGCGATGTCTTGCCGGCACCGGAAGGACCGGTGAGGAAATAGAAGGAGCCGCTCTTGAGCGTGAAGGTCACGTCCGAAAGCGTCTCCGGACCCGTGCTGTAGCGCAGCCCGACATTCTCGAATTGGACGATGCTGACCATCCGCCGGCGCTGACTGCTTTCTGCTGACCCCGGATCGGCATCGCACAGCCGCCGGGCTCGCTCAAGCACATGGGCGAATCGCATGTTCACAGACTCTTGCTGCGCCGATTCGCTAGGGTTAGAATCACGCAGGTCGGCCAGTGGGCAAGCCGGCTCCCCATGAGGCGTTCGAATGATCCTGGAATGCAGCCAGTGCGGGACGCGGTACAGCGTACCCGATAGCGCCATAGGACCCGATGGGCGGACGGTGCGCTGCGCAAGCTGCAAGCACAGCTGGTTCCAGTCGCCCCCGATGCTCGATCTCGCAACGAGTGCCGAGATCGACCGCGTGGCCGACGAAGCTGTGCCCGCGCCATCTGAACCCGATGCTCCGGTCGCTGCGCGAGTTTATGAAGACACCGCCCAGCCCGAGGCGCCGAAGCCCGCGCCCGGCTATGATCCTTTCGTGCAGCAGCCGTCGTCCAGGCGGCAGCGCAAGCCCGCCCGGCGCTGGACCGCGGCTGCGGTGATCGCCGGGATCTCGATGCTGCTCGGCGCCGGCGCGATCCTCTATTCCGGCGCTCCCAGCCTCGCCGCGCAATTCGGGCTGGGGATCGGCGGGCAGGTGGATACGCCGCTGCTCTTCACCGACAAGAGCGTCGAGCTCCGGACGCTGCCCAACGGCAGCGAGGTGCTGGCGATCTCGGGCAAGGTGATGAACCCCACCGGCGGCGCCCAGCACGTGCCCGACATCCGCGTCGAGCTGCGCGACGACGGCGACCGGCTCGTCTACAGCTGGCGAATCACGCCCCAGGCGCGCAACCTGGGTCCCAAGGCAGCGATCGACTTCGATGGTGCCACCGTGGACATGCCGCCCAACGCCAAGGTGGTGCAGCTCAGCTTCGCGACCGAAATCGGGAGCTGACCCGGGCGAGCCGTCCGCCGTTGAGCAGCGCGGCGGCGACCATTCCCAGCCCCGATGCGATCACCAGCGCGCTGGACCCAAGTCCCCAGTCGACGAGCAGCACGCCCGCGCCGCCGGTGATCACGAAAAAGGCGATGATGCCGTTGATCCCTGCGGCGATCTGGTCGCCCAGCGAGCGCAGCGCATAGACGAACACCACCTGCACCCCGTCGAACAGGATGAAGGGTGCCCAGATCGCCAACATCGCGAATGCCATCGCATGAACCTCGCGCGTCGCCGGAAACAGGCCCACGAAGGGATTGGGAACCAGCAGCAGGATCAGCGCGAGCAGCCCGGTGGCAAGCGCCGCCAGTACCGCGGCGATCAAGGCGCGGCCGGTCGCTTGGTGCGGGACGCCTTCGCCGACTGCATTGCCGACGCGCACGCCCGCGGCCGATCCCAGCCCCAGCGCGACCGCGAAGGTGACGTTGTGTATCGAGAAGACGATCTGGAAGGCGTGCGCCGTCGTCTCGCCGAGCTGGGTGGAGAGGGCGATCAGGATCGAGAAGCCGACGAGCTCGAGCCCCGACGCCAGCGCCGGCACCAGCCCGAATGCGGCGAGCCTGCCGGCGCCACGGAGCGTTTCTCGGCTCATGACGTCGTGCAGGTCGTGCACGCCGCGCTCGCGTCCGCGCGGCAGCGTCCAGGCCGCGACGATCATTCCGACCGCGCCCAGCGCCGAAGCGAGCGCAGTCGCCCCGGCCGCCCCGACTGCCCCCATTGCCGGCAGCCCGAACTGGCCGGTGGCGAATGCCCAGGCGAGGAAGGCGTTGATCGGCAGGATGGAGATATTCACCACCGCGACGCGGCGCGGCCGGCTGACGCCCTCCAGGAAGAAGCTCGCCGCGACGATCAGCAGCTGGAACGGATAGGCAGCCGCCATCACCCGGACGACCTGCGCGGCATGGGGCGCAGTCTCCGCGGCCACTCCCAGTGCGAGCAGCATCGGCTCGGCGAAAAGATAGAGGGCAAGTCCGCTCGTCAAGCCGAGGATGAGCGCGAGCACCAGCCCCTGGTGGAGCACGCGGCCGGTCTCGCGCAGATCGCGGGCGCCATCGGCGCGCGAGACGAATACGAGGATCCCGGCGAGCGCGCCAAGCCCCATGACGATTCCCGGGAAAGTGACCGAGCGGCTCGCGCCGAGCGCCGCGGCCTCGGCGGTCCCCGTCAGCCCCACCACTGCCACGTCGGTGACGTGCAGGATCGTCCAGTTGAGGCTGGTCAGCACCACCGGCCAGGCAAGGGCCAGAATGCGGCGCATCTCGGCGGAAAGGGTGGGCAATGCAGGCATGGGCACCCGGCCCTTAGGGTGTCGAACAGATTCGCGAAAGCCGCGGCTTCGGCGCTTGCAACGCGCAAAGCGCTTTGCTAGGGGCCGCGCCTTACCAGACGCCGGGCCTCTCCGGCGGAGTTTCACGTGCGGTCGTGGCGGAACTGGTAGACGCGCAACGTTGAGGTCGTTGTGGCCGAAAGGCCGTGGAAGTTCGAGTCTTCTCGACCGCACCAGTGAAGCAGGCGCCCCGCTGCAGGGGCCATTTTTCTCTCCCTTGGCACAATTCTGCGACAAGTCGCCTTTAGCCCCCGGTCAGGGGCGGAGCGCCGGCGTTCCGCGACGATGAGAAGGGGAGCTTGATTCGAATGAAATGGAGTTGCGCGCTCGCGGGTCTGATGGTGGGCGCGATGCCGGCTGCGGCATGGGCACAGGAGCAGGCTGCGCCGCCCGCGCCGCAGGATGTTCCGGCGGCCGAGGAGACCCCCGAGGGGGCGAGCGATTCAGACGTGCCGGTTGAGGAAGTCGTCATCAGCGGGCAGCTCGAAGGCGCGGTTCCGGGCGACATCAAGCCCGAGGTCCAGCTCACCCCGGCCGAGATACGTTCCTTCGGCGCTTCGAGCGTCGGCGAGCTGCTCGGCCAGCTCTCCGCGCAGCTCGGCAGCGGCTCGGGCCGCGGCGGCGAGCAGCCGGTGATCCTGCTCAGCGGTCGTCGCGCGAGCATGGCGGAAATCCGCTCGCTGCCGCCCGAAGCGATCGAGCGGATCGACATCCTTCCAGAGGAAGCCGCGCTCCAGTTCGGCTACAGCGCAACACAGAAAGTGATCAACTTCGTGCTGCGCCGCCGCTTCATGGCGCTCACCACCGAGCTGGAAGGGCGCACGCCCACCGCCGGCGGCAACGCGGGCGTGAACGCCGAAGCCGATCTCACGATGATCCGGCGCAACCAGCAGACGCAGCTCCACGTCGAGTATGACCAGTCCTCGGGTATCCTCGAAAGCGAGCGCGGCGTCTCGCGCGTCGGCACTTCGCTGTTCGACTTTGCCGGCAACGTCACCGGCCTCACCGGTGGCGAGATCGATCCGGCGCTGAGCGCGGCTGCCGGCGCTATCGTGACCGAAGCTGGCGTGCCCGCCTCGGCGGCCGCGGGTGCACCGAGCCTCGGCGACTTCGTCCCGACGGCCAACCAGCCCAACGTCACCGATATCACCCCCTATCGAACGCTGGTGAATCCGCGGAAAAATCTGCAGATCAGCGGCGTCTACCGGCGCCCGCTGTCCTCCAAGGTCCAGGCGTCCGCCACGCTCGAACTCGAGGGGACGGAGAGCCATTCGCTGCAGGGGCTTTCGGGCGTCGTGCTCCGCTTGCCCGAGGGAAATCCCTACTCGCCCTTCTCGCAGGACGTGTCGCTGCTGCGCTACATCGAAGGCCAGCCGGCGCTGGTGCGTGCGAACAGCAGCAAAAGGGCAGAGGCAGGGCTCACGATCAACGGCGACGGTGCGCCCTGGGCGCAGAGCTGGCGCTGGTCGTTCCAGGGCAATTACCTGCTGAACACCACCGAATCGAGCGGCGACAACGGCATCGACCCTTCGGCGATGCAGGCGCTGCTCGACGCCGGCGACCCCGGCTTCAATCCCTTCGCGCCGATCGCGCCCGGCGTGATCCGCAGCCTGCCCTATGACAATGCCAGCTCGCGCTCGACCACCGGCCGAGTCGATTTGCTGACCAACGGGCCGCTGTTCAATCTGCCCGCCGGCGATGTGCGCGCAAGCATCCGCGCCTCGGGCCAGACCCAGGATTTCTCGAGCGAGAGCTTCCGGCGCGGACTCGCGAGCGAGGCCGACATCGCGCGCGACCGAGGCGGCGTGCGCGGCACGATCAGCGTGCCGATCACCAGCGATCGTCGCGAAGTGCTTGGCTTCCTTGGCGATTTCTCGGCCGATGCCTCGGTCGAAGTCGAGGAGTTGTCCGACTTCGGTCAGCTGACGAGCACCACCTATGGCTTCAACTGGGAACCCGTGAACGGCATCCGCGCGCTGGTGAGCTGGACCCGCGACAGCAACGCGCCCAGCCCGCAGCAGCTCGGAGATCCGCTACTGATCACGCCCAACGTCCCGGTCTATGATTATGTGCGCGGCGAAAGCGCCAACGTTTCGGTGATTACCGGCGGCAACCCCGCGCTGCTCGCTGACGACCGGCACGTCTTCAAGGCCAACCTTACCCTGCGCCCGCTGCGCGAAACGATGCTCACCATCACCGCGGACTACACCAACCAGCGATACCGCGACACATTCGGCGCGCTTCCCGCGGCCAGCGCGGAAGTCGAGGCGGCGTTCCCCGACCGCTTCATTCGCGATGCCGAGGACAGGTTGCTGAGTATCGACCAGCGCTGGGTCAATTTCGATCGCGCCGATCGCTCGCAACTCAAATGGGGCTTCAACCTGTTCCTGCCGATTGCCTCACCCGCGGCAAAGCGGATGCAGGAGCGGCGCACGGCCTTTCAGGAAGCGATGGCCGAATCACGGCGTACCGGGCAGCCCCTCCCGCCCGAGTTTCAGGCGCAGCTCGATCAGTTCCGCCGGCTCGGCCAGCAGCAGAGCCTGTTCGGCGGCGGCCAGCGGCAGGGGCCTGGACAGGGGCAAGGTCAGGGGCCGCGCCCGCCGCAGGGGGAAGGCGCGGGCCAGGCGCAAGGCGCAGGTCAGGATCGGGGGCCGGGCGGTGGTCCGGGCGTCAGGCGGTTCGGCCCCGGCGGTGGCGGCGGCGGCCGCGGCCGCTTCGGCGGCAACGGTATCCAGCTCGCTGCTTATCATACCTGGGTCTTCAAGGACGAGCGCGTGATCCGCCCCGATCTGCCGGTGCTCGATTATCTGAACGGTGCGGCCGAGGGCCGGGGCGGCGGCACGCCCGCGCACAAGATCGAGTTCCAGAGCGGCATCCAGCGCGATGGCCTTCGCCTGCGTCTCGACGGTAGCTGGCAGAGCGGCAGTGAAGTCGCGACTGGCACCCCTGGGAGCATGGGCAGGCTCACCTACGGCAGCCTCGCCAAGGTCAATCTCGTGGCCCAAGCCGATCTGGGCCAGCAGCTCGACCTGCTGCTCAAGCATCCCTGGCTGCGCGGCACGCGCGTCAGCTTCCGCGTCGACAATATATTCGATGCCAGGCAGCGCGTGACTGACGAGACAGGGGCGACGCCCTCGGCCTATGCGCCGGACCTGATGGACCCTCTGGGCCGGGTCGTGCGGCTCAGCATCCGCAAGCAGTTCTTCTGATCGACGATCGGCGGGTACGCTCGCGGCCGCAAAGAGAAACGGCGGCCTCCCCGAAGGGAAGCCGCCGCCACGGAGTGCGAGGGAGCACTCAACTTGTGAAGTACGTCAGAAGCGGAACGACGCGCCCGCGCGGAACTGGCGGCCGATCAGACCCGGATAGTGCCAAGTGGTCATGAAGTTCGGCGCGCTGGCATAGGCTGCCGGAGCGACCGGTGCCCGCGCGTCGAGCAGGTTCTTCACGTTGACGAAGAAGGTCAGGTCGTCGCCCGACTTCATCGTCATGTTCAGGTCGTTGGTGATGAAGCTGTTGACGTAGCAGAACTTCTCTCCTGAGGTGTCGCCCGGCGCCTTGTAGAGCGCAGCCGAGCAATCCGTAGTGTAGTTCGGGCCGGTTTGCTGATCGGTCGACACTGCCTTGATCCGGCCGACATAATAGGTCGTCAGGCTGAGCGAGAAATCGCCATACTCGATCGTGTTCTGCCAATTGCCGCGCCAGTTCGGCGTGCCATTGCCCGACGAGAGATCATAGGGGCCCATGGTGCCGGCATATTCCTGCACGCCATTGTCGGTGTGCAGATCATAGTTGAACACATGGGTGACCTCGATCCGGCTGCGGAACCGGATGCCGTCCGAGATCGGAATGTCCGCGGTCGCGGCGAGATCGATGCCCGAAGTGGCCGCATAGTTGGCGTTCACATAGGGCACGTTGATGATCAGCACGCGGGGCAGCGCCGCAGGGTAGAGCGGATCGGCGCCGTCGACGGTGTTGACCGAATAGCCCGGGCCGACCGCAGCGACGGCCGCCTGCGCCGCCGCAAGGTTGGGCGCGGCGAAATAGGCGCTGACGGCGGTGCCGATATCGGGACCCGCGATGATCAGGTTCGATTTCTTCACATTGTAATAGTCGGCGGTGAAGCTCAGCCAGCGCGCCGGCTGGAAGATCGCGCCGGCGGTGAAGCTGCGCGAAGTCTCGGGCTCGAGATCCGGGTTGCCCGCAACGCCGCGACCCAGCGAATAGGGCAGGTTGTAGGGGTTGCCGTTCCCGGTGGCCGAAGGGCACGGCGACCCGGCCGGGCTATGCGCCAGGATGAAGTTGCACGGCGGGGTGGTGGTGACGAAGCCGGCGTACTGGCTCCGCGGACCCGATTCGGCGAAGGTCGGCGCACGGAAGCCTTCCGAATAGGTGCCGCGCAGCGCCAGCCCTTCGAACGGCGTGACCTTCAGGCCGACCTTGGGCGAGAAGTGGCTGAACCCTTCCGAATAATTGTCGTAGCGGCCCGAAACGTTGAGCTCCACCTCGTCGATGATCGGCGCTTCGAGCTCGAAATACGCCGCCGAAACCGTGTGCTCGCCGAACGCCGAGGCGGTGGTGAGGCCATAGGTGTCAAGCGCGGCGTTCTGGTTGTTGTTCTCCAGCTCCTCGTGGCGAACCTGGCCGCCGATCGCGAGCTGCATCGTGCCGCCCGGTAGCTCGAACAGCGACTTGGCGATCGACGCATCGACGCCATACATCTGCGAGAAGGACGGCGTCGTCTTGTCCGGCGCCAGCGCAGCGCGCACCGCGGCGCTGTTCTGTGACGGATTCACGAAATTATACGAGCCGGTGTTGATCGCCTGGCGCAGCGCAGCGATGTTGATCAGGCCGTGCTGCGTGATCTCCAGCTCGTCTCGGGCATAGACGGCCTCGACGCGCCAGTCCCAGCCCCCGTCGAAGCTGCCCGTCAGGCCGCCGGTGAAGCGATAGACTTCGTTGGTGCGATCGCTGCCCGCGGGGATGTCACCGAACAGATAGTAGATGCGCGCTGCGCCTGCCGAGGGATTGCCGGCAAAGGCGGCGGCATAGGGATTGTTCGGGTTGAGCGTGCGGCCCGGCGTGGCGGGATCGGCGCAGTTGTTGCCCGACGGGCAGATCCACACCGGCAGCACCACACCCGGGTTGCTGGTGGCGACCAGCGGGTTGGCGCCGAACGGCTGGGTCTGGCGGACCGCCGAGGGGATGCCCTTGATGCTGACGTAGCTGCGGCTGTAGCTGCCGGTCAGATAGCCTTCGATGTTGTCGGCGACGCGGACGCTCAGCCGGCCGTTGAGCGAATAGCGCTCCTGCAGTGGCTGGAGCTGCCGGTACATGTCCTCGAGATTGTACCGGCATCCGGTGCCGCGCGCCGAACCGGTGGTGATGGCGTAGGTGCCGGTGCTGCAGTTGGCGAGGCCGAGCGCGTCATACTGGTTGGTGATCGGTGCACCGACCTGCCCGCTAAGCGGGTTGTTCAGGTCGAGCTGGTTGACGCGCGTGACATAGGCGGTCGGCACGTTGGTCGTGAGCGAACCGTCTGCCGCGTTAGAATCGTTGCCGCCGATCGGAGTCAGGTCGCGCGTGTTGTACGGGAAGCCGCGGCTGTGGCTGCTGACGCGGCCGTCGCGCTGATATTCGCCGTTGATGTAGAAGTTCCAGCCGCTCGTGTCATAGTCGCCGAACCCGAAGGTCAGGTCGCCGCGGACATGGCCGGCATCGCCCTGCTCGGAAACGCCGCCCTCGAAGGTGCCTTCGATGCCGGTGAACTGCTTCTTGAGGATCAGGTTGACCACGCCGCCGATCGCATCGGCACCATAGGTCGAGGACGCACCGTCCTTGAGCACTTCGACCCGGTCGACCAGGCTGAACGGAATCGAGTTGAGGTCGACATAGGCGTTGTGGCCGTCGTCGTTGATCGGGAAGTTGGTCGAGCGCAGCCCGTCGATCAGCACCAGCGTCGAGGAGACGCCGAGGCCGCGCAGCGAGACTGCCGAGCCGCCGGCCGAGAAGCCGGTCTGGAAGCCGGTGCCGATCGATCCGGCGCTGTCGGCGGAGATCGAGCGGATCGCGTCGGCGATCGTGGTGATGCCGGCCTTGTCCAGCGTCTCGGAGGTGAGCACGGTGACGGGCGACGGCGTTTCGGTGTCGGTGCGGCGGAACAGCGATCCGGTGACGACCACGGTCTCGCCTTCGTCTTCGGCCTGCTGCTCCTGATCCGTGACCGGCGGCGTGCCGGCGTCCTGCGCGAAAGCCGGCGAGGCGATCAGCCCCAGCGCGAGCGCGAACGGAGCCGCCCCGCGACGCAGGCGTGCCGCGGTCGAACGATTATGAAACTGCATCGGAAATCTACTCCCCTGAACCGCCCCGCGGGCCGGCATGTCTAGCGCACACGGTCTCCTGCCCCGCGCGCCAATGTTGCTGGAATGTAGCCCCGGAAATACATTGTAAACTGGCAGAAACAAAAAAGTCGGCGTGTTGTGTCAGTGCAACACCTATGCACTGAGGTGGCGAACCTATGCCCAATGGTTCATCACCCCGGCAAGCCATTCACCCCGCGCGCAGTGCTGGCATCCTCCCGCGCTTTGGGCTAGCGCGTGCGCGATGAGCCAGCCCCATGTCGTCGCCCTCGGCGGAACCCTGCGGTCTGAATCGGCGACGGGGCGGCTGCTCGCCGCCGCGCTCGAGATGGCCGCCGCACGTGGCGCTCGGACCACGCTGCTCACCGGCGATGAGATCGCCTTTCCCCATTACGAGCCCGATGTCGCCGCGGCCAACCGGGCAGTGGCGCGGTATCTTGAGGCGCTGCGCAGCGCGGACGCAGTGATCGTCGGCTCGCCGGGCTATCACGGAACGCTTTCCGGGCTGGTCAAGACCGCGCTAGATTATGCCGAGCAGCTCAGGACCGACGAGCGTGTCTATTTCGACGGGCTGCCGGTGGGGTTGATCGCCACCGCGGCGGGCTGGCAGGCCGCAGTCTCGACGCTCCACGCGCTGCGCACCATCACCCACTCGTTGCGCGGCTGGCCCACCCCAATGGGGCTCGCGATCAACACTGCCGAGCCGGGCGACTGCATCGCGCGCTGCTCGGGCCAGATGGAAGTGATGGTCGACCAGATCTTCGAATTCCTGCGGCGCTGAGAGTCGCCGGCCCGGATTTGTTGCAGCGCCGTTCACGATTCGTCGCTCTCAGCCAAGCGTTCGTCGCATACGTGACTCGCCGGACTTTGCTGGATTCCGCCTCGGGCGCATGGTGCGCAATTAGGCAAGGGGCGCAAAAGTGTGAAGAAATTCCTCGGCTTCTCATCGATCGAACGGGCGCTGACCGTCGCGGGCCTCGGCCCGGCGATCCTGCTCGGTTGCTCGGTGCATGAGAATACCGAAATTGCCGCCTATCTTCCCGCGCCCACCTATCGCGTGCTCGTGCCGATTCCGCCCGCCGCGGCGGCGCCGACAGCGCCCACTGTTCCGGCCCCGCGCGACCTGGTCAATTCGATCGACTTGCTGACGCGCGACTTCAACGGCCTCGTCGGCGTCGCGGTGACCAGCATCGACGACGGCTGGATCGCCGCCAACCCGACTGCCACGCGCCGCTTGCCCCAGCAGAGCGTGAGCAAGCTGTGGGTGGCGATGACGGTGCTCGATCTGGTCGATCAGGGCAAGGTCCGGCTCGACGATCCGCTGACCATCACCAGGGCGGATTTCACGCTTTTCCACCAGCCGGTCGCCGCGCTGGTCAAGGACGGGGTGGGCTATACCGGCACCGTCGGCGAGATCATGCGCCGCGCGATGCAGATGAGCGACAACACCTGCAACGACAAGCTGCTGCGCCTTGCCGGCGGCCCGCAGGCTGTCCGTGCGTTCATCGCGCGCAAGCAGCTCGGTGCGATCCGCTTCGGTCCCGGCGAGCGGCTGCTCCAGGCGGGCACCGCCGGGCTCGAATGGAAGTCCGAATATTCCTACGGCAACGCCTTTTCGGTGGCGCGTTCCAAGCTGGCGCCCGAAGTACGGCTCGCGGCCTATGAGGCCTATGTCGCCGATCCGCCCGACGGCGCCGCCCCCCAGGCGATCGCGCTGGCGCTCGCCCGGCTGAAGCGCGGCGAGCTGCTTTCGGCGAGCTCGACCGATTGGCTGCTGCGCACCATGGGCGCCTCGCGCACCGGTCGTGCCCGCGTCCGTGCCGGGCTGCAGCCGGGCTGGGAATTCGCGCACAAGACCGGCACCGGCCAGGATCTGCGCAGCCGCACCGCGGGTTTCAACGATGTCGGCATCCTCACTGCGCCCGATGGCCGCTCCTATGCGCTCGCGGTGATGATCGGCGATACGTCGCGCCCATCGCGCGAGCGGCAGCAGCTGATGCAGTCGGTGGCGCGGACGATCATCGCGCACCATGAGGAAAAGCGGATGATGGCCCGCAACATGGCTGGCACGCCCGCAGGTCACTAAGCCGATTTTGACGGCCCCTCACCTCGGCGCGGCGCAATGCGGCGCCGATGGCTGCGCCTGAGGGCTTTGTTCCGCCCCGCGGCTCGGCTATCTCCGCCGCGATGCCCCATCTCTATCTCGTCGACGGCTCCGGCTATATCTTCCGCGCCTATCACCGGCTGCCGCCGCTTACCAACAAGCATGGCGAGCCGGTCGGCGCCGTCTATGGCTATACGACCATGTTGTGGAAGCTGGTCGACGCCCTCAACAAGGCCGACGGCCCGACTCACATGGCGGTGATCCTCGACAAGAGCGAGCACACCTTCCGCAACGAGATGTACGATCAGTACAAGGCGCACCGCCCGCCCGCGCCCGAGGATCTGGTGCCCCAGTTCCCGATGATCCGCGACGCGACGCGCGCCTTCTCGCTGCCCTGCATCGAGGAAGTGGGCTGGGAGGCGGACGATCTGATCGCGAGTTATACCAAGGCGGCGCTGGCGCAGGGCTGGCAAGTCACGATCGTCAGTTCCGACAAGGATCTGATGCAGCTGATGACCGATCCGTCGGTCGACATGCTCGATACGATGAACAACCGGCGGCTCGGCCCCGACGACACGCGCGAGAAGTTCGGCGTGGGGCCGGAGAAGCTCGGCGAAGTGCTCGCGCTGATGGGCGACAGTGTCGACAATGTGCCGGGCGTCCCCGGCGTCGGCCCCAAGACCGCGGCAAAGCTGATCCTTGAGCATGGCGATGTCGAGGCGGTGCTCGCCGCGGCACCCTCGATGAAGCCGGGCAAGCTGCGCGACAATCTGATCGAGCATGCCGAAATGGCGCGGCTTTCCCGGAAACTCGTCGAGCTGAGCTGCGACGTGCCGCTGCCCGATCCGCTCGAGGAGCTGGAGCTCAAGGGCATTCCGGAGGCGCCGCTGCGCGCCTTCCTCGAGCACCACGGCTTCCGCACCTTGCTCAACCGGCTCTCGGCAGTGGCCGACGCGCCGGTCGAGGCGCACGAGACACCAGGGCTGGAGGAAGATCCCCCCTGCGACCACGACGCCTATGAGACCGTGGTCACCGAAGAAGCGCTCGACCGCTGGATCGCCGAGGCACGCGCGCAGGGCTGGGTCGCGGTCGATACCGAGACCACCGAGCTCGACGCGATGCGCGCCGGCATCTGCGGCGTCAGCCTCGCGCTCGCCCCCAATAAGGCGTGTTACGTCCCGCTGGCGCACATCGGCAGCGACATGTTCGCCGAGAAGCCGGTCCAACTCGATGCCGATCTGGCGCTCGCAAGGCTCAAGCCGCTGCTAGAGGACCCCGCCGTCCTCAAGATCGGCCACAACCTCAAATACGACATGATCGTGCTCGCCCGCCGCGGGATCACCGTCGCCCCCTATGACGACACGATCGTGATGAGCTTCGATCTCGACGCGGGGCTCCACGGCCACGGCATGGACGAGCTCGCCGCGACGCACCTCTCGCACAGCTGCATCGCGTTCAAGGACGTGGTCGGCGCCGGCAAGAAGCAGCTCGGCTTCCACCAGGTCGATCTGCGCGCCGCGACGCGCTATGCCGCCGAGGATGCCGACGTCACGCTCCGCCTGTGGCGGCGCTTCAAGCCACGACTGGCCTATGAAAGCGCGACGCGCGTCTATGAGATGGTCGATCGTCCGCTCGTCGCGGTGCTCGCCGGAATGGAGCGGCAGGGCATCAAGGTCGACGCCGCGGTGCTGGCGCGGCTCTCCGACGAGTTCTCGAAGCAGATCGCCGCACTCGAGGCGGAAATCCACGGCATCGCCGGGTTCAAGTTCACGATCGGCAGCCCCAAGCAATTGGGCGACGTGCTGTTCGAGGGCATGGGGATCAAGGGCGGGCGCAAGGGCAAGTCGGGCGTCTATTCGACCGACGTCAACGAGCTCGAGCGGATCGCGGCGGACAAGGATTCGCCGGGCCGGGTGATGGCCGCCAAGGTGCTCGACTGGCGCCAGCTCACCAAGCTCAAGTCCACCTACACCGATGCGCTCCAGGCGCAGATCAATCCCGAGACCGGCCGCGTCCACACCAGCTACAGCCTCACCGGCGCGCAGACTGGGCGGCTGTCCTCGACCGATCCCAACCTCCAGAACATCCCGATCCGCACCGAAGTCGGCCGTCAGATCCGCGACGCCTTCGTTGCCGAGCCGGGCAATGTCATCCTCGCCGCCGACTATTCGCAGATCGAGCTCCGCCTCGCCGCGCACATCGCCGACGTGCCGGCGCTCCGCGATGCCTTCGCCAGCGGCACCGACATCCACAACATGACCGCGATGGAGCTGTTCGGCGAAGTCAACCGCGACACCCGCGGCCGAGCCAAGACGATCAATTTCGCGATCCTCTACGGCATCTCGCGCTGGGGGCTCGCCGGCCGGCTCGACGTGACGCCCGACGAGGCGCAGGCGATGATCAACCGCTATTTCGAGCGCTTCCCCGGCATCAACCGCTACATCGCCGACACGCTCAACGAAGCCAAGGCGCGCGGCTACACCACCACTCTGTTCGGCCGGAAGACGCATTTCCCACGCCTGAAGTCGCCCAACCCCAACGAGCGCGGCGGCTCCGAGCGCGCCGCGATCAACGCCCCGATCCAGGGCACCAGCGCCGACATCATCAAGCGCGCGATGGCGCGGATGGGCCCCGCGCTCGCCGAGGCCGGGCTGCACCGAGTGAAGATGCTGCTCCAGGTGCACGACGAACTGGTGTTCGAGCTCCCCGAAGCCGATGTGGAGGCCGCGCGCCCGATCATCGAGCGCGTGATGGCCACCGCCGCCGAGCCGGCGATCAAGCTCACCGTACCCCTGGGAGTCGATATCGGCGTGGGCCCGAGCTGGGGCGCCGCCCATTGACTATTTGCTCGGTTCGCCCTGAGCTTGGCACAGGGCGGTTCTCCTCCGCGAATCGGGTGGGAGGCCGGCGCACCGGAAAACCGGGCGTGCAACGGGAGGGGGCCGAAGTCCGGTGAGCGAATCGCAGGACATCAATGCGCTCGCCAAGGGCGGGCGAACCAACATGCTCGGCTTCATCCTGCGGCTCGCGGCGCGGCTTCCCTTCCTGTTCATCGCGGGGCGGGCCTATGGGCCGGACATCGTCGGCCGCTATGCGATCGCGGTGCTGGTCCTCGAAGTCGCGGCGCTGCTCGCGACGCTGGGGCTGAAGCGCGGGCTGGCGCAGGCGCTT
Source organism: Sphingomonas radicis (assembly GCF_051400635.1). Classification (NCBI taxonomy): domain Bacteria; kingdom Pseudomonadati; phylum Pseudomonadota; class Alphaproteobacteria; order Sphingomonadales; family Sphingomonadaceae; genus Sphingomonas; species Sphingomonas radicis. The sequence continues at coordinate 582,978 of NZ_JBLFFG010000001.1, read as the reverse complement.
TCTTCCACCGATCGCCCGCACGCGCATGTCGCCTGGGATGCCGTCGTCGTGGCGGTGGTCGCCTCGGCGATCGCCAGCGCGGTGCTGATCGCCTTGCCGCAGATCATGTACCCCAACAGCCAGGTGATGGGGCTCGAGCGACTGCTTCCGCTGGTCGTCTTCGCGATCGCCATCTCGGACGTGACGCTCGCCGCGCTCGCCTATCGCCATAACATCCGCGCCTCGGTCACGGCGCGCGCAGTGATCGAGCCCTGGACGATCAGCATCGCCGCCTGGGGCTTCTCCTATGTCTCGGCGCGCGACGGGCTGATGTTCGCCTATGTGCTGTCAATGACCGCCGCGTTGGTCGCTTCGGTCGTGCCGTTCGTCAAGGAATATGGCCTGCCGCACGGCTGGCGGCCGCGGCTGGTGGAGATCGCCGCGCTTGCCCGGCGCAACGCCCCGCTTGCCGGCGCCGACGCGATCGAGTGGGGGACGCGCAACGTCGATCGCTTCATCCTGGGCCTGTTGTTCACGCCTTCGGTGGTCGGCATCTATTATATGGCGCAGCAGGTCGCCTCGGTGCCGCAGCGGCTGAAGTCGAGCTTCGATCCGATCCTGGGACCCGTCGTCACGCAGAGCCTCGCCGCGGACGACCACAAGGCGATCGCCAAGCAGGTGCGCCAGGTCGGCTTCTGGGTCATGAGCGCGCAGGCCGCGCTGTTCGTGGTCTTCGCCATCCCGGCCGAAGGCGTGATGGGGCTGATCGGCCCCGAATTCGTGGTCGGCGCGGGCGTGCTGTGCGTGCTGCTGGTGGCCGAGGTGCTCGCCTCCACCGGGGCGGTGTGCGAGACGGCGCTCGTCTATATCGCGCGCCACCGCAACCTGATGGTCTCGGTCTGCGTGCTGCTGCTCCAGATCGCGCTGAGCTTCGCCTTCGTGTTCCTCGCGCGCGAACAGGGCTGGTCCGAGTCCGTCCAGGCCGCGGGCCCCGCCGTCGCGCTCGCGCTGTCGCTGACGATCGGCTCGGCGGCGAAGGCGATCCTCCTCTATCGGATCGTGCGCGCGCCGGTGATGCGCATCCGCCCGAGCTTCTTCGTGGCGATCGGAGTCGCGGGGCTGGTCGGCTTCGCCTTCACGTCGCTGCCCCACCGCTATGAATGGGCCGAGCTCAGCCTGGGAATGCCGGCGATCCTGATCACCTTCCTCTATGTGATGATCCGCTTCGGCTTCGGCCCGGAGGACCGCGCGTTGTTCCGCAAGTTGCCCAAGGCAGAACCCGCGCTGCCGCTGACCGAGAAGCTGTAGCGCCGCGCGCCCATGGGCGAGTTCGTGATCTTCCTCGCCTCGCTCGCCGCGGTCCTCGTGCTCGCGCTGGTCGCGCGGCTGCTCCGGCTCGGCGGCGGATCGATCGCCGATGCGGCAGAGGCGATGCGCGAAGCCGAGGCGCAGCTTCCCGGATTCGACGCGGAGCGCGCGCTGGTCGGCAGCGATGGCCAGGCGGCGCTGGTGCATGGCCGCGACGGTAGCGTGGCACTGCTCAAGATGCACGGCACCCAGGTCGCGGCGCGGCGCCTCCTCGCCCCCGCGATCCGGCAGACCGACGCCGGCCTGCTCGTCGCGAGCGGCGAGCGCCGCTTCGGCGAAGTGCTCGTCCGCGGCATTTTCGAAGCGTCCTGAATTCCTATCCTCCCCCGCCAGGCGGAGGTGTCAGCCGCAAGCTGAAGGAGGGGGCGGATGCCAGAACATGGCGGCGCGCTTCCTCCCCCTCCGTCGCCTTCGGCGCCACCTCCCCCTGGCGGGGGAGGATAAACCTCTTCAATGCCCCCGCGGGCGCGAACAGTGACACGCTATTTACATTAGGGTAAGCAGTCACTCCGATGCCCAGCCTGCCCGATCCCGTCAATCTCGCGGTCCCGGCCTTCGTGCTGCTCGTGCTGGCGGAAATGGTCGTGGCCTGGGCGAAGGACCGCCGCCGCTATTGCCCGCGGGACACGCTGACTTCGCTCGGTCTCGGATTGGGGAGCACGGTCGCCGGGCTGCTCTCGGGCGGGCTCGTCTTCGCGATGGCGGTCTGGGTCTGGCAGTTCCGTCTCTTCGATATTCCCTGGGCCTGGTATTGGTTCGTCGTCGCCTTCGTGCTCGATGATCTGGCCTATTATGTCTTCCATCGCTCGGCGCACCGCGTCCGCTGGTTCTGGGCGAGCCACGTCATCCACCATTCGAGCCAGCATTATAATCTGTCGACGGCGCTGCGGCAGACCTGGACCGGCTTCTTCAGCCTCGGCTTCCTGTTCCGCCTGCCGCTGTTCCTGATCGGCTTTCCCCCGGCGATGATCTTCTTCGTCGCAGGAGTGAACCTGATCTACCAGTTCTGGATCCACACCGAAGTGATCGGGCGGATGCCGCGCTGGTTCGAAGCGGTGATGAACACGCCGTCGCACCACCGCGTCCACCACGCGACCAATCCACGCTACCTCGATCGCAACTATGCCGGCGTCTTCATCGTCTGGGACAAGCTGTTCGGCACCTTCGAGCCGGAGCGCGACGACGATCGCCCCCGCTACGGCATCGTCAGGAACCTCGGTAGCTTCAACCTGCTCTGGGCGGCGTTCCACGAATGGATCGGCATCGCCCGCGACGTGTGGCACGCACCCGATTGGCGTGCGCGGCTGAACTATATGGTCAAGCCGCCCGGCTGGAGCCACGACGGCAGCCGCGACACGTCCGAGACGATAAAAGCGCGCTGGGAGGCGCGGCAGCAGCGGGAGGGTGTGTGGAGCAGGCCGACATCGTCGTCATCGGCGGAGGATCGGGCGGGAGCGTCGTCGCAGGCCGCCTGAGCGAGGGTGGCCGATACCGGGTTGCGTTGCTCGAGGCGGGCGGGCGCAACACCGGCCTCAAGACGATCATGCCGGGCATGATGCCCTTCCAGGGCGAGGCGACCAACTGGCGGTTCGAGACAGTGCCCCAGCGTGGGCTGAATGGCCGCCGCGGCTATCAGCCCCGCGGCCGCGGGCTCGGCGGATCGAGCGCGATCAACGCGATGCTCTACGTCCGCGGCCACCCCCGGGATTACGACCAATGGCGCGATCTCGGCTGCACCGGCTGGGGCTGGGACGATGTGCTGCCGTGGTTTCGGCGAAGCGAACGCAACGAGCGCGGCGCCGATGCTTTCCACGGCGACGCGGGACCGCTCTGGGTCAGCGACCAGCGCTTCGCCAATCGCGGCAGCCACGCCTTCGTCCGGGCGGCCGAGGCCCTCCAGATCCCGGTCAACCACGACTTCAACGGCGCGTGCCAGGAAGGCGTGGGACTCTATCAGGTCACCCAGCGTGGCGGCGAACGCTGGACCGCGTCGCGTGCCTATCTTTCCGGCGCCCGCGAAAACCTCACGATCCTCTGCGATACCCTCGCCGAGCGCGTGCTGTTCGAGGACGGGCGCGTGGCCGGCGTCGCCTATTTCCAAGGCAGCGAGCGGCGGACGATCCGCGCGCCGCGCGTGGTGCTCGCCGCGGGCACCTTCCAGACGCCGCAGCTGCTGATGCTCTCGGGCATTGGGCCTGCCGCGCATCTTCGGGAGGTGGGGATCGATGTCCGGCTCGATCGCGCCGCGGTCGGCGCCGACCTGCAGGACCATGTCGATTATGTCGCGGCGTTCGAGACGCCGGGCAGCCTGTTCCTCGGCAAGTCGCTGCGCGGCACGATCCGCTCGATGGGCGCGCTCGTCCAGTGGCTGCTCACGCGGCGCGGCGGGATGACGTCGCCCTTCGCCGAGGCGGGCGGCTTCCTGCGCACCGATCCGGCCGACGAACGCCCCGACGTCCAACTCCATTTCGTCGTCGCTATCGTCGAGGATCACGGTCGCGCCAAGGTGAAGGCCCACGGCTTTTCGTGTCACGCCTGCGTGCTGCGTCCGGACAGCTGCGGCACGGTGCGCCTGCAATCGCCCGATGTAACCGCGCCGCCGCTGATCGATCCCGATTTCCTGGGCGATCCGCGCGACATGGAAGTGCTCAAGCGCGGCGTGCGCGCGATGTACCGCATCCTCCAAGCCCCGCCGATGGCAGCCTTCGAAGGGCGCGACCGCTATCCGCTCGACCTCGCCGACGATGCTGCGCTCGAAGCGCTGCTCCGCGCGCGTTCGGACACGGTCTACCACCCGGTCGGCACCGCTCGCATGGGATCGGATGCCGCGGCGGTCTGTGACCCGCGCCTCCGCGTCCGCGGCGTCGAGGGCCTCTACATCGCCGATGCTTCGGTGATGCCCCGCCTGATCGGCGGCAACACCAACGCCCCCACCATCATGATCGGCGAACGCTGTGCCGCCTTCGTGCGCGAGGATCTCGCATAAATCTCTCTACGGCTTGCCTCGCTTGCAAAATAGGATTTCGCCTGCTTGGCTCGGGCAGCGGGGTTCGCGCCTTGCTGCTCTTTGACCTCGTGATCCCATAGGCTGCTGCGCGGTGCGAAGTTGACCCGGCAAAAACCTTGAATCGAGTCAACCGGGTCAACCAACCATTTGGTTGAATATTATCCGGCGGGACCGTGACAAATCGTTTCATACATTTGAATTGAAAGTATTTTTAAAGCGCTGTCTCAGTTGACTCGATGCGGCACTCGCGGCGGAAAGCTAAACCTTTCGGTTGAATCTCGACATAGGATTCAACGCGATTCAGCCGGCTTCCCGCGCCGCCTGCCGCCCGAATAAAAAAGGGCCGGTGGAGAACCACCGGCCCAGTGCGTCCGCAGGAGGAACGTCGGTTGGAGCGCCGCGCGTGCAGGAGAGTGCGCGGCGCTCCGAGCTCGTCAGTAGTTGTAGGCGCGCTCGCCGTGCGCGTTGATGTCGAGGCCTTCGACCTCGACCTCGGCGCTCGGCCGCAGCCCGACCGTGTGCTTGAGTGCCAGGAACAGGATCGCCGATACGCCGCCCGACCAGATCAGCGTGACGGCCACTGCCTTGATCTGGGTCACGAGCTGCGCGCCCATGTCATAGGTGCCGGCGACCGCGGGCATCACGGTATAGTCGAAGAAGCCCTGGCCCCCGAGCGCCGGGTCCGCGACGATGCCGGTGCCGATCGCGCCGACGATGCCGCCCACGCAGTGCACGCCGAACACGTCGAGCGAGTCGTCATAGCCGAACTTGTTCTTCACCGTGGTGACGAAGAAGAAGCAGACGACCGAAGCGACGGCGCCGAGCACGATCGAAGTCCCCGGAGCGGCGAAGCCCGCCGCGGGCGTGATCGCGACCAGGCCGGCCACCACACCCGAGGCCGCGCCGAGCAGCGAGGACTTCTTGTGCACGATCTGCTCGATCAGCGCCCACACCAGCCCGGCGGCCGCAGTGGCGACCAGCGTGTTCATGAAGGCGAGGCCTGCGAGCGCATTGGCCTCGAGGTTCGATCCGGCGTTGAAGCCGAACCAGCCCACCCACAGCAGCGAGGCGCCGATCATGGTCATCACCAGGCTGTGCGGCGCCATCGGCTCGCTCTTGTAGCCGATCCGCTTGCCGATCACGAGGCAGCCCACGAGACCGGCGATGCCGGCGTTGATGTGCACCACGGTGCCGCCCGCGAAGTCGAGCGCGCCCATGCCCCACAGAAAGCCCGCGTCGCTGGTGTTGGCCGGCAGGAAGTCCGGGCCGGCCCAGTACCAGACCATGTGCGCGACCGGGAAATAGACGATGGTCAGCCAGGCCACGACGAAGAGGATCAGCGGCCAGAACTTCACCCGCTCGGCAAAGGCGCCGACGATCAGCGCAGGCGTGATCGCCGCGAAAGTCAGCTGGAACACCACGAACACGAGCTCGGGCAGGTAGACGCCGTTCGAGAAGGTCGCCGCGAAGGTGGTCGCGTCGACGCCGCTCAGGAACATCTTGGAAAAACCGCCGACGAACGGCGCGAGCGCGCCCGAACCGGCGGTGAAGGCCATCGAATAGCCCCAGCCGACCCACACCAGCGCCGCGACGCAGACGATGGTCAGCACCTGCATCAGCACCGACAGCATGTTCTTGGCGCGCACCAGGCCGCCGTAGAACAGCGCGAGACCGGGCACCGACATCATCAGCACCAGTGCCGCGGACACGAGCATCCAGGCGACGTCGCCCTTGTTCACCATCGACGCGTCCGGCGTCACCGTCGCGACGGCGGGCGCGGCTGCGTCCTGCGCCCAGGCAGGCAGCGCCGCAAACGCCGCGAGCCCAGCGCCCGCGGCCAAAGTCTTGGCTAGCTTCATTTCGACCCCCTTCATCACAGCGCCGTCTCGTTGGTCTCGCCGGTGCGGATCCGCACGGCCTGACCCATGTCGAGGACGAAGATCTTCCCGTCGCCGATCGCTCCCGTGCTCGCCGCAGCCTGGATCGCCTCCACGGCGCTGTCGGCAAGGTCGGCGCCCACTGCGACCTCGATCTTGATCTTGGGCACCATGTTGGTGCTGTATTCGGCGCCGCGGTAGATTTCGGTCTGGCCCTTCTGGCGGCCGAAACCCTTCACTTCGGACACGGTCATGCCCGTCACGCCGACCTGCGTCAGCGCCTCGCGGACTTCGTCCAGCTTGAATGGTTTTATGATGGCGATGATGAGTTTCATTTCGCCCCCTCTTGGCGGTTGTCCCGGGGGAGCGATCAGCAAGCGCCGTGCCAGACGCAGGATTCGCGCATTTCTGCCGTCAGGCGGCGCAATCAAATGTCACGAACATGTAAATTTTTGTGCAGATGCGAGCGTCTGCCTAAAAATCAGGCAGGTCATTGATAATGGCGCGGGCGCGTTCGAGATCCTCGTCGTCGACCATTACGCGCACCGGGATCAGCAGCCAGCTCCCGTCGGCGATGCTCGCGCCGGCATCGAAAACAAAGCTCATCACGTCCTCGGCTTCGAGCCGCGACTGGACGAAGAACGCCTCCTGCCGGTCGAAGCGGCCGAGTTCGACGAGCGCCATCAGCCGGCCAGTTCGCGCAACCGCGCCGCCACTGCCCCGGGGTCGGGCAAGTCGATTCCCATCTCCCGCGTAAGGATCGTGCAGAATTCGTCGGCATCCTCCACTACGCGGCGCTCGAAGCTGCCATCGCGCCCATAGCGCGTGAACAGCCCGCTGCGCACCGCCAGCCGCCCGTCGGGGAGCACCCGCGCACAGGTCACGCCCTGAGTGAAGTGCGAAGCGGGGCTGGTCGAGACCCACCAGTTGATCGCCTCGAAGTCGATCGCGAGCTGCGGGTGGAGGTCGAAGCGATAGGTGGTCCGCCATTCGTCGTCGATGCGGATCTGCTGCCGCCATTCGCCGCCTTGTTCGAGCAGCCGGAAGGGCTCGTGCGGCGTCGTCTGCTCGATGTCCGGTACCAGATCGAGCACCCCGGTCAGCACCGCGCCGCCGAAGCCCACGTCGACGATCACCGGCCCCTCAGGCAGATCGACCCGAAGCAGCATGTGGCTGCGCGGGGTGATCGCATCTTCGGCCATGTTCCACAGCACGCGCGCAGCGAGCGGCGTCACTTTGAAGCCGATCGTCTCCAGCACTCGCCAGAACAGCCCATTCTGCTCGAAGCAATAGCCGCCGCGCCGGCCATGGACGAGCTTGTCGACCAAGGCCTCCGGATCCAGCTGAACCGGCCGGCCGAGCAGCGGATCGAAATTCTCGAACGGAATCGCCAAAGTGTGGCGCAGCACCAGCTCCGCGAGCGTCGCGCGGTCCGGCGCGGGTGTCCCCGCATAGCCGATGCGCGTGAAATAGGCCTGAAGGTCACGATCGAAGAGCATGTGCACGGCCTAGCTTAGATCGCTGGCGGGCAACAGCATTCGCATCACGAGAAGATGTTGATGCGCAAATAGGATGCGCATACTTTATGCGCATGAAACATGCGTCCATCGCGTCAGGCAAGCGCAAGGCAGTCAACCTCTCGCTCGACACGGGCGTGGTCGAAGCCGCCCGCGAGGCGGGTCTGAACCTTTCGCAAGTGTGCGAAGCCGCACTTCGCGACGCCAGCAAGCAGGAACTCGAACGCCGCTGGAAGGAAGAGAATCGCGATTGGATCGAGGCCCACAGCAAGTGGGTCGAAGCCAATGAGCTGCCGCTCGAGAAGTACCGCATGTTCTGATGGCGCGATTCGATATCTATGAATTGAAAAGCGGGGCATTGGTACTGGATTGCCAAGCCGACATATTCGAGGGGATCGGCACGCGGTTCGTAGTCCCGCTGATCCCCCTGGGAGAAGGGCCACCAACTAATCCCCGGCTTCATCCGCAGTTCGAGATGAACGGGCGGGCGCTGATCATGATGACGGAATTCGCCGCCGCGATCCGTACTTCGGAACTACGAACCAATATCGGCTCGTTGGCGCACGAGCATTTCCGGATCATCGGCGCGATCGACACGCTGACCGGCAGCGGCTGATCAAGCTGCGGTCCCGCCCACCGTCAGTCCTTCCACCAGCAGCGTCGGCTGGCCCACGCCAGCGGGCACGCTCTGCCCGCCCTTGCCGCACATGCCGATGCCTTCGTCGAGGGCGAAGTCGTTGCCGATGCCGGTCACCTTGTTGAGCACCGTCGGACCGTCACCGATCAGCGTCGCGCCCTTGATCGGTGCGGCCAGCTTGCCGTTCTCGATCATGTACGCCTCGGTGCACGAGAAGACGAACTTGCCCGAGACGATGTCGACCTGCCCGCCGCCGAAGCTCTTGGCATAGATGCCGCGCTTCACCCGCGACATCAGCTCGGCGGGATCGTCTTTGCCGCCTTTCATGAAGGTGTTGGTCATCCGCGGCATCGGCGCGTGCTGGAAGCTCTCGCGGCGCCCGTTGCCGGTGGGCTCCACGCCCATCAGCCGCGCGTTGAGCCGGTCCTGCATATAGCCCTTGAGGATACCGTCCTCGATCAGGATCGTCTCGCGGGTCGGCGTGCCTTCGTCGTCGATCGAAAGCGAGCCGCGACGGTCCATGATCGAGCCGTCGTCGACCACGGTCACCCCCGGCGCCGCGACGCGCTCGCCGACCCGGCCCGAGAAGGCGCTGGTGCCCTTGCGGTTGAAATCGCCCTCGAGCCCATGGCCCACCGCTTCATGGAGCAGCACGCCAGGCCAGCCAGGACCGCAGAGCACGGTCATGTCGCCAGCGGGCGCGGCGACGGCATCGAGGTTGACCAGCGCCTGCGCCAGCGCCTCGTCGATCGCGCGGTTCCACGTCGCCGGCTCGAACAGCCGGTCATAGAGCGTGCGCCCGCCGGTGCCGAAGCTGCCCGTCTCGCGGCGGCCGTTTTGCTCCACCACGATCGACACGTTGAGCCGCACCAGAGGCCGAACGTCGGTGGCGATGAAGCCGTCCGGACGGACGATCTCGACCACCCCCCACGACCCGGTGAGCCCCACCGATACCTGCACCACGCGCGGATCACGCGCGCGTGCCGCGGCGTCGATCGTCTGGCACAAGTTCACCTTGTCGGCGAAGGGGACCAGGTCGAGCGGGTCCGCATCGGTATAGAGGTGACGATTGTTGCCCTGCGGCGCCGGCGCCTTGGCCTGCTTCGCCGGATCGATCAGCGCCATCGTCTCAGCAGCGCGGCGGATCGCCTGCGGGCTGATCTCGTTGGCGTGCGCGAAGGCAGTGGTCTCGCCCGAGACGGCGCGAAGCCCGAAGCCCGATTGGGTGTCGAATGAAGCCGTCTTCAGTCGTCCGTCGTCGAAGCCGAAGGCTTCGGTCTTGCGATATTGGAGATAGAGCTCGCCGTCCTCGGCATTGCCGAGCGCCTCGGCAGTGAGCTGTGCCGCGGTCTCGGGATCGAGGCCGTCGCGATAGAGGAAGCTGCGCGGGTCGGAGGGGATCGTCATCCCACCGATATAGGTGTCTTAAACGCTGACACCAGCCGGGCGTTTCTGCGGCGCTTACCGGCTGGCGCCGGACGCGATGTCGGGAAGATCGCTCTGGTCGGCGCCGTCGGCGGGCCCGCCGATCAGGATGAAGCGCCGGTCGCAATAGCCGCAATCGACATAGCCGTGCTCGTCGATCTGGAGGAATACGCGCGGGTGCCCCAGTGCGGCGGGCAGGCCGGGGCCGGTGCCGTCGCAGGCGACGCGGGCGGTGGAGGTGCGGATGATCTCGGGCAGGGGCGCGGTCATGCGTGGCGATTAGCAAAGGCGGAGGGGGCTCGCAATCACATGCACAGCGTCCTAATGCACGCCGCATGACCCAGGCCGCGATCGAGATCCAGGACCTTTGCAAGACCTACGCGGGCGGCAAGCGCGCGCTCGACGGCGTCACCTTCGAAGTGCCGCGCGGCCAGATCTTCGGGCTGCTCGGCCCCAACGGCGCGGGCAAGTCGACGCTGATCAACATCCTGGCGGGGCTGGTCAACAAGACCGGGGGTCGCGCCTCGGTCTGGGGCTTCGACATCGATGCCCATCCGCGCAACGCCAAGGGTTCGATCGGGATCGTCAATCAGGAGATCACCTTCGATCCCTTCTTCACGCCGCGCGAGACGCTCGAGCTCCAGGCAGGCCTTTACGGCGTGCGCAAGGATCGCTTCGATGCAATGGCGCTGCTCCGCGCCGTGCATCTCGAGGACAAGGCGGAGGCCTATTCGCGCACGCTTTCGGGCGGCATGAAGCGCCGGCTGATGGTCGCCAAGGCGATGGTCCACTCGCCGCCGATCATCGTGCTCGACGAGCCGACCGCCGGGGTCGACGTCGAGCTTCGCCAGCAGCTCTGGGCCTATGTGAAGGAGCTCAACGCACGCGGGGTCACGGTGGTGCTCACCACCCACTATCTCGAAGAGGCCGAGGAGCTGTGCGACCGGATCGCGATCATCAACCACGGCAAGCTCATCGCCAACAAGCCGACGCGCGAACTGGTGGGCATGGCGCAGGAGAAGGTGGTCGAGGTGACCGTCGACCGTGACGTGCCGGCGCTTCCTGAAAACCGCTGCTTCCAGAAGATCGAGGCGAAGGGCGAGCGCATGTTCGTCATCACTTATCGCAAGGACCAGGCGAACGCAGGCGAAGTGCTCGGCGCCGTCCAGTCGAGCGGCTACGGCATCGTCGACGTTTCGACCCGCGAGGCCGATCTGGAGGACGTATTCCTCAATCTCACCCGGGCGGCCAACGCCTAGGCGCTACCGCCGGTGGCGGGCGAGGAAGGCCCACATCGCTTCGTTGTCCGCCGTCCAGACATGCCCTGCGCCGGGGGTGATCCGCGCGACCACATCGGCAGTGCTCCGGCAGTCTACATAGGCTCGTTCGATCACACCGCTTGCCAGCCGGCGCTCGGCCAGCGGGCGGCGGCAGGCGTTGAGGTCGGCCCAGCGCGCTTCGGCGGTGTGCATCGGATATTGCCAATATCCTGCGCCGCCGCCCTGGATGGGGTTGGTGGTGTCCTTGTCCCCGGCGAAGGCGATCACCGGCATCGGGCGGCTCGGCGTGCAGGTCGCGGGGTCGGGGAAGCGGGGGTCCGCCTTCGAGGGATTGCCGGCGCGCAGCCCCACCACCGGGGCGATCGCGGCGAACCGGTCGGCGGCGACGCAGCCGAGCCAGGAGGACATCCGCCCGCCGCCCGACAGGCCGGTAGCATAGACGCGGCTGCGGTCGGCGCAGCCTTGTGCCACGAGCCAGTCGATCGCCGCGCCCAGATAGGCGACGTCGTCGGGATCGCCGGGGCCGGGTACCTTGCCGGTGACGGTCGGCACGCCGGGGATGTTCCATACATAACCCTTGCCGGCCGGAATGCCGCCGTCGGGTGCGGCGAGGAGGAAGCCATGGCGCTCGGCGGTTTCCTCGAGCTTCGACTGGACTAGGATGCCCGCCCCGTCGCCGGTGCTGCCGTGGAGCACGAAGAGCAGCGGCGCCCGCCCCTTCAGCTTCGCCGGCACCCGGAGCAGCATCGACCGGCCGGTGTCGCCGATCGCCACGCGCTGGGTCGTTCCGGCCTTGCCGAGGGTGCAGGAAGCGGCAGCAGCGGGTGCCCAAACGGCGGCGAGCGCCAGTATCGCGAAACCCAGGCTATGGCGGCGCATATCTGTCTCCCGTTGCCAGCGGCGGCGCTTAGCGCCTAGTCGGAAAGCCAAAGCAGCGGAAGAGACATGGCCGGCGAACCTCACAACAGCGACATCCTCGTCATCGGCTCGGGCGCGGCGGGGCTCACCGCGGCGCTCAACCTCGCCGAGCGGTTCAAGGTCACCGTGCTCGCCAAGGGGCGGCTCGACGAAGGCTCGACCGCCTGGGCCCAGGGCGGGATCGCCGCGGTGCTCGAGCCCGGCGACAGCTTCGAGAACCATGTCGAGGACACGATGATCGCCGGGGCGGGGCTCAACGATCGCGCTACGGTGGAGTTCGTGGTGGAGAACGCGCCCGCGGCGATCGACCGGCTCGCCAAGCTCGGCGTGCCGTTCAACACCGAAGGCAACACCCTCCACCTCACCCGCGAGGGCGGGCACAGCCACCGCCGGATCGTCCATGTCAACGACGCGACCGGCTGGGCCGTCCAGGAAGCGCTGCTCAAGGCGGCGCGTGCGCACCCCAACATCACCATGATCCCCGACATGGTGGTGATCGACCTCGCCACCAGCCGCCACGAGATGCGCTATTCCGGCGCGGGCAGCGTCTGGGGCGTCTATGCCTTCAGCCGCGCGACCAAGCGCGTCGAGCTGTTCACTGCGCGCGCCACTGTGCTGGCCTCGGGCGGCGCCGGCCGCACCTATCTGTTCTCGACCGCGCCGCGCGGGGCGACCGGCGACGGCATCGCGATGGCGTGGCGCGCGGGGTGCCGCATCTCCAACATGGAGTTCATGCAGTTCCACCCGACCTGCCTCTACAACCTCGAGGTCAAGAACTTCCTGATCACCGAAGCGGTGCGCGGCGAGGGCGGGCATCTCAAGAACCCCAACACCGGCCACCGTTTCATGCCCGAGCTCGATCCGCGCGCCGAGCTGGCGCCGCGCGACATCGTGGCGCGGGCGATCGACGCCGAGATCAAGCGCTTCGGCCTCGACTATGTCCATCTCGACATCAGCCACATGGGCGCGGAGTTCGTGAAGCACCACTTCCCGACGATCCACGCGCGGCTGCTCGACCTCGACATCGACATGACGAAGGAGCCGATCCCGGTGGTGCCGGCGCAGCACTATACCTGCGGCGGGGTGGTGATCGACCGCGACGGGCGCACCGACCTGCCCAACCTCTATGCCGCGGGCGAAGTCAGCCAGTCGGGGCTCCACGGCGCCAATCGTCTAGCGTCGAACAGCCTGCTCGAATGCTTCGTGTTCGGCGAGGCGGCGGCCAACCATATCGCGGCGAGCTGGGGCGACCTCGCCCCCCCGCCGGCGATCCGGCCGTGGGACGAGAGCCGCGTGACCGATTCCGACGAGGAAGTGGTCATCAAGCAGAACTGGACCGAGATCCGCCGCTTCATGTGGAACTATGTCGGCATCGTCCGGACGACCAAGCGGCTCGAACGCGCCGCGCACCGGATCAAGATGCTGCGCGAGGAAGTCGCCGACTATTACGGTCATTTCCGCGTCACGCCCGACCTGATCGAGCTGCGCAACCTGCTCGAAAGCGCCGATCTGATCGTCCGATCGGCGCTCCACCGCAAGGAGAGCCGCGGGCTGCACTATACGCTCGATTATCCCGAGACGCTCGACGTGGCAGTGGACACGGTGCTGATGCCCTGAGGGCGGGAATTGACTCGGGCGAATATTCAACCAGCTGGTTGAGCTTTCGGCGGGGAGTCAGGCGTCGCTCGACTCGCTGGGTGCCGGAAGAACTTCTTTTATTCGCAACTGCCTGGGGCACTTGTCGCGCTTAAAGGCGCCGCGATAGTCAACCGAATGGTTGCGCAACTGCTTGACTCGATTCGACGTTTTTCACGCGCGTGAGTCAACCGCGGACACGGCGCTCCACAGTCGCGCGCGGGGAGAATCATCACAAGATCAAAGAGCCGCGAGGCGGGCCCCGCGCGGGGAGCACAGCAGGCGAAATCCTATTTTGCAAGCGCAGGGGCTGGGCCTGTATCGATACCTTCCCTTCGACAAAGCCGGCCGACAGCGGCTAAGGCGCTGGCCATGAATCTCGTCACCCTCACCGGCGAGCCCTGGGCCGATTACGGGCTGCTCGACAGCGGCCACGGCCGCAAGCTCGAACGCTACGGCGCCTATCGCTTCATTCGCCCCGAGCCCCAGGCGATGTGGGCACCTGCCTCCGCAGACTGGGACGCGCATGGCGAGTTCTTGCCCGGATCGGACGAGGAAGGCGGCGGTCGCTGGACCTTCGCCAAGCCGGTGCCGCGCGAAGGATGGCCGCTCGCGTGGAACGAGGCGCGCTTCACTGCGCAGAACACGCCGTTCCGCCACCTCGGCTTCTTCCCGGATATGGCGCCGGTGTGGAGCTGGATGCGCGAGCGGATCGAAGACGCCGAGGCGCCCGAGTGCATGAACCTGTTCGGCTATACCGGCGTCGGCACCCTCGCGCTCGCCGCCAGGGGCGCGCGCGTGACACATGTCGATGCGTCGAAGAAGTCGGTCGCCGAGGGCAAGGCCAATGCCGCGCTTTCGGGGATGGAAGACAAGCCCATCCGCTGGATGATCGACGACGCCGCCAAGTTCACTGCGCGCGAAGTGCGGCGTGGGCGGCGCTATGACGGAATCATCCTCGATCCGCCCAAATGGGGCCGGGGGCCGAACGGCGAAGTATGGAAGCTCGAAGAGGGGCTTCCGGCGCTGATCGCCGACACGCGGAAGCTGCTCGACGCGGAGTCGCGCTTCCTGTTCCTCACCGTATATGCTGTGCGCATGTCGGCGCTGGCGATCGGCGAGCTGGTCCGCCAGCATTTCGCCGATCTGGGCGGCAAGGTCGAATGCGGCGAGCTGGCGGTGCGCGAGGAGGCGCGGGGGTTGCTGCTGCCGACGGCGATCTTTGCGAGGTGGAGCCGCTGAAAGCCCTCTCCCGGAGGGGAGAGGGAGCTTAGCTTAGCTCCGCCCCATCCGCATCGCCGCGCCCGCCACCACCGGGCACCCCGCTACCAGCAACAGGCTCACCGCGCCGAGCAGCTTGAGAGCGCCCGGCTGGCCTGCGGTCGACCCTGCGCCGAAGATCAGCAGCGGCACCGCGAAGGGCAGCATCACCAGCCCCGCGAGCGCGCCCGCGCCGCGCAGCCCGGCGACCAGCGCGGCGGTCGCGACGCCCAGCGCGGCAAGCCCGGGTGTGCCGATCGCAAGGCCCGTGAGGATCGCGACCAGCGCCGCTCCCGGCAGCTGGAGCAGCGCCGCGGCGATCACCGTCGCGAGCAGCAGCGCGGGCGCGAAGCCCAGCCAATGGCCGATCATCTTGGCCGCAGCGACGGGGGTGTCCGAAACTCCGCGCACTGCATATTGATCGAGCACGCCGCTCTCGGCGTCGGGCGTCACCAGCCGCTCGACCGGGAGCAGCGCTGCGAGCAGCGCCGCCGCCCAGATCACGCCCCCGCCGATCCGCGCGAGCAGCCGCGCGTCCGGCCCCACCGCGAAGGGAAACAGGATCGCGACGAGCAGGAAGAAGACGATCGGCATCGGCAGCCCGCCGGTGCTCCACGCGCGCCGAAGCTCGCGCCAAACGATTGCGCCGAACCCGCTCACCGTCGCCCCTTCCGTTCGTGCTGAGCTTGTCGAAGCACGTTTCCCTTCGCTTGCGAGGGAGGTCGCCCTTCGACAAGCTCAGGGCGAACCGGGAGTGGACGCGTCACAGCGCGATCTCCTGCGCGTCCGGCAGCGCCAGCGGCAGGTGCGTCGCGGCGACCACGATCCCACCCGTCTCACGGTGCGCGGCGATCGCCGCCTCCAACAAACTTACCGATGCGGTGTCGAGCCCGTTGGCGGGCTCGTCGAGCAGCCACACCGGTGCCCCGCTTGCGATCACCCGCGCCAGCGCGGCGCGGCGGCGCTGGCCGGTCGAGAGCAGCCGCACCGGCACTTGCGCGAGCGAACCGAGCCCCACCGCCGTCAGCGCAGCCTCGACGCCCGCTGCCTGCCCGTCGAGCCGCGCCCAGAAGCGCAGCGCCTTGCCGAGCGACAGCTCGGGATCGAGCGCCGCCGTCTCGCCGAGCAGAGCGCGCGCGCCTTCGCCCTGTACCGTGCCCACGGCGGGTGCCAGCAGCCCCGCGGCGATGCGGATCAGGCTCGATTTGCCTGCGCCGTTGGGCCCGGTCACCAGCGCCGCCTCGCCGGGGGCGAGCGCGAAGCGCAGCCCCTCGAACAGCAGCCGGCCGCCGCGCATGCACGCCACGCCCTCGAAGGCGAGGCCGGGCGTCACTCGGCGCTGTCCTCCAGCGCGTGCATGTCGTCGTCCGAAAGCCCGAAATGATGCCCCACCTCGTGCACCACGATATGGCTCACCAGCGCTTCGAGCGAGACGCCGGTTGCCGCCCATTCGTCGAGGATTGCGCGGCGATAGAGATGGATGCGGTCGGGAAGCGCGCCCGAATCGAACGAAGATTTCTCGCCGATCGGCCGGCCGTGATAGAGTCCGGTGAGGTCGAACGGGTCCTCGATACCCATCGCGTCCAATGTCTCGTCGTCGGCGAAATCCTCGACGATCAGCACCACGTCGGCGAGATGGCTGGCGAACGGCTCGGGGATACGCGCGAGCGCGGCGCGCGCGAGGCGCTCGATGTCTTCGGCGGAAGGCGCTTGCCCGTGCATGCCCAGGTCCATAGGCGTTAGCGACGAGTTGCGGCAAGGAGCAGCAGATGGTCGAGCAGTTGAGCGATGCCGAGCGCGCGGACGCGCTCGATGACCTTGAGGACTGGGACTATGACGAGGCGCGCGACGCGATCACGCGCAGCTTCACCTTCCGGGATTTCAATGAAGCGTTCGGCTTCATGACCCGCGTCGCGCTGCTCGCGGAGAAGGCCGATCATCACCCCGAATGGTCGAATGTGTGGAACCGGGTTGAGATACTGCTCACCACGCACGACGCCGGCGGGCTCTCGGGCCGCGACATCGAGCTCGCGCACGCGATCGACGCGCTGTTCTGAAGACTCTCCCCTCCCTGCTTGCAGGGAGGGGGCGGGGGTGGGTGCGCGCGTCTGCGCGCCCAAAAGAATTCAGCCGGAAAAGCAGCGACCGAGGCATCGAGCCTCGCCCGCTGCTACACCCACCCCTGGCCCCTCCTTTTCAAGGAGGGGAACTTTGTGGGTTGTCTCACGAAAGCCGCCGCCGCATCTGTTTCCGGAGCGTCCCCGGCATCCAGCGCGCCGCGAAAGCGAGGCGGTGGGCGGTGGCGCCGACGATCACATGCACCTTGCGGCCCTGCGCGGCGTTCCACACCGCCTCGGCCACCGTCTCGAGCGGGGTGAGCTCGAGCCCCGCCGCCAGCACCGATTCGCGCACGTTGCGGTTGCTCCCCGCGATCGTCGCGTCGAGCAAGGGCGTGTCGATGAAACTCGGCATCAGCACGCGCACCCGAATGCCCTCGGGCGCCCATTCGCCGTCGAGCGCTTCGGAGAAGCCGCGCACGCCGAACTTGACCGCGGCATAGAGCGACATCCCCGCGCCGCCATAGATCGCGGCGGCCGATGCGGTGTTGACCAAGCACGATCCGGGCGTCGCCTTGAGCAGCGGATAGGCCGCACGCGCACCGTTGATCACCCCGGTCAGGTTGATCCCGACGATCCGGTCGACATCCTCGTCGCTCGCATCGGCGAGCATCCCGCCCACGGCGATTCCGGCATTGTTGAACAGCAGATCGAGCCGCCCACCGCTCGCGCCAGCGAAGTCGGCGAGTGCCTGCGCCCAGGCCGCGCGGTCGCGCACGTCCATCACATGGGTAGTCACTGGTGCCCCGGCGATCGAGGCCGCGGCCGCTTCCAGCCCGTCCGCATTGATGTCCGCCAGCCCCACGCGCCAGCCGCGCGCCGCGAACAGCCTGGCGGTCGCCAGCCCGATTCCCGATGCGCCGCCGGTGACGAAGATCGCCTTCTCGCCCGCCATGCCCCCTCCTTGCTCTTTTGACCTTTGCTTCATCATCCCGCACAAACTTGCATGATGCCAGAGCCGACGCGCAGTCTTACCTACAAAAATGTAAGCAAGCGCTATCCCGGCGGCGTGACCGCGGTTGACCAGGTCTCGGTCGAGATCGCCGGCGGCAGCTTCGTCGCGCTGGTCGGTGCCTCGGGATCGGGCAAGTCGACGCTGCTCAAGACAGTCAACCGGCTGGTCGAGCCGAGCGAAGGCGAGGTGCTGCTGGGCGGGGCGCCGGTGTCGGCTGAGCCCGTCCATCTGCTGCGCCGACGGATCGGCTATGTCTTCCAGAACGTCGGACTGTTCCCGCACATGACGGTGGGCGAGAATGTCGCGATCGGCCTCCGGCTCGCCGGCACACGCGATACCGCTGCGCGCGTCGCCGAGCTGCTCGCGCTGGTCGAGCTGCCTGCGGAAATGGCCGCGCGCATGCCCGATGCGCTCTCGGGCGGGCAGCGCCAGCGGGTCGGCGTGGCCCGCGCGCTCGCGACCGAGCCGGGGTTGCTGCTGATGGACGAGCCCTTCGGCGCGCTCGATCCGGTGACGCGCGACGGGCTCGGCAAGGCGATCCGCGGCCTCCACGACCGGCTGGGGCTCACCACCATCCTCGTCACGCACGACATGGCCGAGGCGCTGCTGCTCGCCGATCGCGTGCTGGTGATGGACGCCGGCCGCATCGTCGCCGACGCCACGCCCCGCGATCTGCTCGCGGGCAGGGCGGGCCCGGTCGCCGACGCGCTCGTCGCCGTTCCGCGTGAGCAGGCGCACCGGCTGGCGGAGCTGGAGCGGTGAGCCAGGCCTTCGCCCGCATTCCCGAACTGCTCGCCCAGCATCTGCTGCTCGCGCTCGCGGCGCTGGTGCTCGGGCTTCTGGTCGCGCTCCCGCTCGCGGTGCTCTCCGCCCGGCACCGCACGCTCGGCCGGGTGGCGCTCGGTTTCGCCAGCCTTGTGCAAACCGTCCCCAGCCTCGCGCTGCTCGCGCTCTTCTATCCTTTGCTGCTGTGGCTCTCGGCGCTGGTCGGCGGCGGCATCCCGGCGCTGGGCTTCCTGCCGTCGCTGCTCGCGCTTTCGCTCTACGCGCTGCTGCCGATCCTGCGAAACGGTGCAACCGGGCTGGCGGGCATCGATCCCGCGGTGCTCGAAGCGGCCGACGCGATGGGGATGACGCGCGGCCAGCGGATGCGGCTGGTCGAGGCGCCGCTGGTCGCGCCGGTGCTGATGGCCGGCATCCGCACCGCGGCGGCGTGGACGATCGGCGCCGCGACGCTCGCCACCACCGTCGGCCAGCCGAGCCTCGGCGATCCGATCTTCGCCGGGCTGCAGACGCAGAACTGGACGCTCGTGCTCGCCGGCTGCATCGCCGCGGCGGGGCTCGCGCTTGCGGTCGATGCACTGCTCGGGCTCGCCGAATACGGCCTTGCACGCCGCCGCCGCGGGCTGGTCTGGGCGAGCCTCGGCGCGCTGCTGCTCGGCGCGCTGGTCGCGCTCGCGCCTGCCTGGCCCGCGTCGCGCGGCACCGTCACCGTCGGGGCCAAGGGCTTTTCCGAGCAATATATCCTCGCGCGGCTGATCGGCCACCGGCTGGAAGAGGCGGGCTACCGGGTGCGCTATCGCGAAGGGCTCGGTTCCGCGGTGGCCTTCAGTGCGCTCGCCGCCGGCGACATCGACGTCTATGTCGAATATTCGGGGACGATCTGGACCAACCAGATGCGCCGGACCGACGTCCCCCCGCGGGCTGCGATCATCGGCGGCGTGGCCCGCTGGGCGCGTCACGGGCACCGGGTGACCCTGCTCGGCCCCCTCGGTTTCGAGAACGCCTATGCCTTCGCGATGCGCAGGGACGATGCGCGCCGGCTCGGCATCCGCACGCTCGACGATCTTGCGCCCCACGCCGACACGTTCGATCTCGCGACAGATGTCGAGTTCCTCGAGCGGCCCGAATGGGCGGCGGTTCAGCGCGCTTATGGGCTGCGCTTCCGCTCGACGCAGTCCTATCAACCGACCTTCATGTACCGCGCGCTCGCCAGCGGCGCGGCGGACGTGATCCCCGCCTTCTCGTCCGACGGGCGGATCGCCGCGCAGGACCTGGCGGTGCTCGGCGATCCGCGCCGCGCGATCCCTGGCTATGATGCGATCCTGCTGCTCAGCCCCCGCCGCGCCGACGATGCCCGCTTCCAGACGGCGTTGCGTCCGCTGGTCGGTGCGATTTCGGTCGAACGGATGCGCCAGGCGAACTACATGGTCGATCGTGATACGGACAAGGCAAGTCCCGGCGAAGCCGCCCGCTGGCTGGCCGATGGACTCGGACGCTGAGCTTGGGTTATCGCTAACACAAAGAACAAGGGAGAGGATGCGATGACGAAGGGGATGAAGCTGCTGCTCGCGAGCACGGCGCTGATGGCTGCACCGGTTTTTGCGCAGCAAGTGCCGACAGCGTTGTCTAAAGGGCCGACGGTCGCCGATCCCGCCAAATGGCCCGCTGCGAAGAGCCAGGGCCTGGTCGATCCGGAGACCGAGAAGTTCGTCACCGCGCTGATGGCGAAGATGACGCTCGAGCAGAAGGTCGGCCAGATGATCCAGGGCGACATCGCCAGCATGAAGCCCGAGGATCTGCGCAAATACCCGCTCGGCTCGATTCTGGCGGGCGGCAACTCGCCCCCGCTCGGTGCCGACGATCGCTCGCCGCAGCAGCCCTGGGTCGATACTGCGCGCGCCTTTCGCGCCGTCGCGATGGAGAACCGGCCTGGCAATCTCAGGATCCCGCTGATCTTCGGCATCGATTCGGTCCACGGCAACGCGAACGTGATCGGCGCAGTGGTCTTCCCGCACAATGTCGGGCTCGGCGCGGCCAACGATCCCGGTCTGATTCGCCGCATCGGCGAAGTCACTGCGATCGAGACTGCGGCGACCGGCCCCGAATGGGCGTTCGGTCCGACGCTCGCCGTCCCTCAGGACGACCGCTGGGGCCGCGCCTATGAAGGCTATTCGGAGGACCCCGCGATCGTCGCCGGCCTCGCCGGGCCGATGGTCGAGGGGCTCCAGGGCAAGGCGGGCAGCACGCGCATCCAGAACGGGCGAGTCGCCGCCTCGACCAAGCATTTCCTAGGCGACGGCGGCACCGCGGGCGGCGTCGATCAGGGCGATACGCAGATCGGCGAGGAGGAGCTGGTCCGCATCCACGCCGCCGGCTACCCCAATGCGATCAACGCCGGCACGATGACGGTGATGGCCTCGTTCAACAGCTGGAACGGCGCCAAGATGCACGGCAACAAGTCGCTGCTCACCGATGTGCTCAAGGGGCGGATGGGCTTCCAGGGCTTCGTCGTCGGCGACTGGAACGGCCACGGCCAGATTCCGGGCTGCACCAACACCGATTGCGCGCAGACCTTCAACGCCGGCCTCGACATGGCGATGGCGCCGGACAGCTGGAAGGGGCTGTTCGAATCGACCGTCCGCCACGTCAGGGACGGCACGATCCCGATGAGCCGGATCGACGATGCCGTCCGCCGCATCCTGCGCGTCAAGGTCAAGCTTGGGCTCTTCGATGCCGCGCGCCCGGTCGAGGGCAAGGCCGGCGTGCTCGGCAGCCCCGAGCACCGCGCCGTTGCGCGTGAGGCGGTCGCCAAGTCGCTCGTGCTCCTCAAGAACAGCGGCGTGCTGCCGGTCAAGGCGAGCGCGAAGGTGCTCGTCGCGGGTCCTGGCGCCGATTCGATGATGCTCCAGACCGGCGGCTGGACGCTCAGCTGGCAGGGCGATGCCAACGGCAACGAGCTCTTCCCCAATGGCGAGACGATCTATTCGGGGATCAAGAAGGCCGTGGAGGCCGGGGGCGGCACCGCCACGCTCTCGGCCGACGGCAGCTTCACTGCCAAGCCCGATGTCGCGATCGTCGTGTTCGGCGAGCAACCCTATGCCGAGATGCGCGGCGACATCCGCACGCTCGAGTTCCAGCCGGGCGACAAGCAGGCGCTGGCGCTGCTCAAGAAGCTCAAGGCGGCGGGGGTGCCGGTGGTCTCGGTGTTCCTCTCGGGCAGGCCACTCTGGGTGAACCCCGAGCTCAACGCGTCGGACGCGTTCGTCGCCGCCTGGCTGCCGGGCAGCGAAGGCGCGGGCGTGGCCGATGTGATCGTCGGCGATGCCGCGGGCAAGCCGCGCCGCGACTTCCACGGCAAGCTATCCTTCTCCTGGCCCAAGACCGCGGCGCAGTTCACGCTCAACAAGGGCAAGCCCGGCTACGACCCGCTGTTCGCGCTCGGCTATGGCCTTACCTATGCCAAGGGCGGCACCGTGGCGGCACTGAGTGAAGAGGCGGGAGTCGATCCGTCGCTCGCCAACACCAGCACCTTCTTCGCAAAGGGCACCGCCCCGGCGCCCTGGCGCATCGTCACCGAAGGCAAGATCGACCGCGCCACCGTCGATGGCCCACAGACGCAGGAGGGCGGCCAGCAGTTCGCCTGGTCGGGTCCGGGGACGCTCAGCATCCAGGGCATGGCGCTCGACCTCAGCCGTGAGACCAACGCCGATCTGTCGCTGCAGATCAGCTACAAGCTCGATCAGGTCGCGGCCGGGCCGGTGAAGCTCACGATGCTCGGCGGCGCGAACAAGGGCGCGATCGACGCGGCGAGCCTGTTCACCGGCGCGGTCGGCCAGTGGCGCACCGCCAAGATCCTGCTCAAATGCTATCAGAGCAACGGGGTCGACGTGAGCAAGGTCAGTGCGCCCTTCGCAGTCGAGGCGAGCGGTCCGCTGCGCTTCGCGATCGCCGACGTGCGGATCGTGTCGGACCCGAACGGCTCGACCTGCCCGGGAGCGAAGTGATCCAGGCGAAAGGCTCCCCCTTTGCGCTCCCCTCCCGCAAGCGGGAGGGGAACAGTGGCTACGGCGTCTTGCGCTCCACATTGAAGATCTTGTTGACGATCTTCCACTCGCCATCGGCCTTCACCAGCGAGAGATAGTCGGTGAACTTCACGCTCGGATAATCGAGCACCACCTTGGCCATCGCCGCGTTGCCGGTGACGTCCAGGCTCTCGATCGAGCGACGGCGCTGGGCCTCGTCGGCGGCGGGCTTGCCGGGGGCGGCGGCGATATAATCGGCGCTGGTCCGCTCGGCGAAGGCGCCGTCTCGGTTCCAGTAGAGCATCGCCTTGGGGTGGAAGGCGGCGCGGAACTCGTCGGGGCTGCCGGTAGCGTGGCCTGCGAGATAGTGATTCACCGCGGCGCGCGCGCCGGCTTCGTCCTTCTCCTGCGCGAAGGCGGGCGCGGCGATCGTCAGTGCTGCGAACAACAACAGGCTACGCATAGGCTGGACTCCTCCCGATTGAGGAGCCCAGCCTAAGCAGTCTTGAAACCGGCGCAACGTCGGCGGGCCGAACATTGCGCCGACGGGATGAACGTCAGAGCGTCGGCTTGCCGTCCACCCGGCGCGGGATGCCGGCATCGCCTTCGCGCAACTCCGCCGGGAGCAGGGCAGCCGGCAGGTCCTGATACGCAACCGGCCGCAGGAAACGGTCGATCGCGAGGGTGCCCACGGAGGTGCTGCGCCCGTCCGAAGTCGCCGGGAAGGGGCCGCCATGAACCTGCGCGTCGGTCACTTCCACGCCCGTCGGCCAGCCATTGGCGAGGATGCGCCCGGCGAGCCGCTCGAGCGCTGGGAGCAACTGCTGCGCGAGCGCGGTGTCGTCATCGGTGAGGTGCAGCGTCGCGGTGAGCTGGCCCTCGAGCAGGCCGATGACCTGAATCAGCTCGTCGATGCCCGCACAGCGCACCAGCAGCGACGCCGCGCCGAACACTTCCTCGGCATGGCTCGGATCGGCGATGAAATCGGCGCCGGTCATCGTGAACAGCGCACCGCGGCCCGACGTGGGACCGCTCGGCTCCTGGCCCTGTGCGACCAGCTTGAGCGCGGGTGCCGAGGCCCAGCGCGCGACGCCGCTCTCATAGGCCTTGTGGATGCCCGGGGTGAGCATCACCTGCGACGGCGCGCCGCACATCGCGTCGGACGCCGCCGTGACGAAGCGATCGAGGTCGGGGCCTTCGAGCGCGAGCACGAGGCCCGGATTGGTGCAGAACTGACCCGCGCCCATCGTCAGCGAGGCGATGAAGCCGGTGCCCAGCGTCTCGGCCCTGGCAGCAAGCGCGCCGGGCAGCAGGAACACCGGGTTGATGCTGCTCATCTCGGCATAGACGGGGATCGGCACCGGGCGGTTCTGCGCCAGCTTCATCAGCGCGGTGCCGCCGCCGCGCGATCCGGTGAAGCCCACGGCCTTGATCCGCGGGTCAGTGACGAGTGCCGAGCCGACCGAATTGCCCGCGCCGTTGATCAGCGAGAAGACGCCTGCGGGCATGCCGGTCTTCTCCGCCGCGCGCGTAATCGCGCCGGCAACGAGCTCGGAAGTGCCGGGATGCGCCGAATGGCCCTTCACGATCACCGGGCAGCCGGCGGCGAGCGCCGCGGCGGTGTCGCCGCCCGCAACCGAGAAGGCGAGCGGGAAGTTCGACGCGCCGAATACCGTCACTGGACCCAACGGCACCATGCGCAGCCGCAGGTCGGGCTTGGGCGCCGGCTGGCGATCGGGGATCGCATGGTCGATGCGCGCGCGCAGATATTCGCCCAGCCGAAGCTCCTTTGCGAACAGCCGAAGCTGGCCCGCGGTGCGGCCGCGCTCGCCGGTCAGGCGTGCCTGGGGCAGGCCGCTTTCCTGCATCGCGCGCTCGACCAGCGTGTCGCCCAGCGCTTCGATTTCCTCGGCGATCGCTTCCAGGAATTTGGCGCGCTCCTCGCGCGGCAGGTTCGAATAGATCGGGAAGGCAGCCTCGGCGGCGGCGCAGGCGGCCTCTACGTCCTCGGTGGTCGCGACGCTGAAGCTCGGCTCGATCTCGGCACCGGTCGCAGCCGCGATTGCCCTGAACCCTGCGCCATCGCGCTTTACGCGCTTGGATGCGATGAACAATTCCCCAGTCAGCGCCATTTCGCTCTCCCGATCCTGGTCAACGTTAACGGTAACATTTGCGCAGCGCACTTAGGCGTCGCTGCTCGCCGGTTCAACCGCCGCCGCCCATTTCAGCTGCCCATTTCAGCAGCAGACGGCGCGCATCTTCGATCGGCCGTGCGGATCGCGCGCCTCCATGGTGTCGCGCAGCCCGTGCTCGACGAGCCGAGCCATCGCGTCGTGCGCACCCTGCGGATCCTGCGCCTCGATCGCTTCGAGCACGTTCAGATGCACCGGAAGCGCGTCGTGCGGCGCGGGAAGCCGGTGCTGCTTGAAGGCCGTGGTGATCGCGATCGCGGCGGCGACGCCGCTGGTGAGCGAGATCACGAAGTCGTTGTCCGATGCTTCGAGCAGCGCCGAGTGGAATTGCTCGTCGCACCGCCGCCCGATCTCCGAATCGAAGCCGTGCTGGGCCACGCCGTCGAGCCCGGCCTTCATCCGCGCGAGCTGTTCGTCGCTGCGCCGCATCGCCGCGAGCCGCGCGGCATCGGGCTCGACGATCCGCCGAAGCTCGAACAGCGCTTCGATCAGCCCTTCGTCGGGCTCTCCCTCGAAGATCCAGGCGAGCACGTCGGGGTCGAGCAGGTGCCACTCGCGCCGCGGCGACACCTGGGTGCCGATCTTGGGACGCGAGGTCACCAGCCCCTTCGCGGCGAGGATGCGGATCGCCTCGCGATAGGCAGTGCGCGAGACCTTGAACTGTTCGCTCGCCGCGATCTCGCCTTCGAGTATCTCGCCGGGGGCGAGCGCGCCCGAGACGATCCGGATGCCCAGATCGCGCGCGACTGTGCCATGCAGTCGCAGCGAACGCGGGCGCGGCGGGCGGCGGCGCTTGCGCACGGTTGCAGGGGGCTGGATCGGAGCTGCGGTCATCGGGCTCCCGGCTGGGCAGCGGTGGCGGAGACGGAGGGATTCGAACCCTCGGTACGAGTAATCCCCGTACGGCGGTTTAGCAAACCGCTGGTTTCAGCCACTCACCCACGTCTCCGGAAAAGGGCCCGAGGGCGGGGCTATAGCGACGGCTTTCGCAGGGATCAACGGCCAACCTGCCGGGCCCGGAATCGACTCGCCCTGTCGAGCGTTCATTGCAGCGAAAGCCCGATGGCCATAGGATCGGGAGCCATTTTTGCTGTGGGTGGGGTTTTGATGCGCGTGCGTGACTGGATGGGCTGGGCTGCTGCCGTCATGCTGGGGCTCGGCGCATTGCCCGCTTCCGCGCAGATCACGACGATCGATCCCAACACGGCGATCGATTCGGACCTCGATGCTCCGCCGTCCGAGCAGCAGCAGGTGCCTCCGCCGCCCCCGGTCGTCGATCAGGGGCCGTATCAGGGCAGCACGCAGCCGCCTCCGCAGCCCGAGCCGCAGCAGACGCCCGTCGATCCGCAGCCGGTCACGCCCGCACCCCAGCCGACGCAGGCCACCGCGCCCAGCGCGCGCACCCAGGCGAGCACCACCTATCAGCGCGACGATCTGATCGGCGCGGCCGAGGGGGTGTTCGGCAAGGGCGCCTCGGGCCTCGCCGGAATTCTGGAGGACATCCTCAAGGAACAGGGCGAACCCAACGCCTATATCGCCGGCCGCGAGGCGTCGGGCGCAATCGGCGTCGGGCTGCGCTACGGTTCGGGCGAGATGTTCCACAAGGTCGAGGGGCAGCGGAAGGTCTATTGGACCGGCCCGTCGATCGGCTTCGACATCGGCGGCGATGCCAACAAGGTCTTCGTCCTCGTCTACAACCTCTACGACAGCCAGGAGCTCTACAAGCGCTTCCCGCAGGGCGAGGGCCGAGTCTATTTCGTCGGCGGCTTCTCGGCGAGCTATCTGCGCCGCGGCGACGTGGTGCTGATCCCCGTCCGCATGGGCGTCGGCTGGCGGCTCGGGGTCAACGCAGGCTATATGAAATTCAGCGAAAAGCAGCGCTGGCTCCCGTTTTAGGACAGGCGGCCGCGGGGAACGATCGCCGACGGGGGTCGTTTTGCACTGATGCTGGGGCATATCTTGGGTCCCGCGGGGACCGAATGACGATCAACGACAATTCTTCCGAGACGATGGGGACCAACTGGATCGAGCTGCTCGTCCAGAGCGTGACCGATTACGCCATCTATATGCTCGATCCCTCGGGCCTGGTGGCGAGCTGGAACCCGGGCGCGCGCCGGTTCAAGGGCTATGCCCCCGAAGAGATCATCGGCCAGCATTTCTCGCGCTTCTACACCGACGAGGACCGCGCGGCGGACATTCCCCGCATCGCGCTGGAAACCGCCGATCGCGAAGGCAAGTTCGAGGCGGAGGGCTGGCGCGTGCGCAAGGACGGCACGCGCTTCTGGGCCAGCGTGGTGATCGATCCGATCCGCGACCCCGCCGGCAAGCTGATCGGCTTCGCCAAGATCACGCGCGACCTGACCGAGCGGCGCGAGGCGCAGCTTGCGCTCGAACAGGCGCGGGAATCCTTCTTCCAGGCGCAGAAGATGGAGGCCGTGGGCAAGCTCACCGGCGGCGTGGCGCATGATTTCAACAATCTGCTCGCCGCGATCGTCGGCAGCCTCGATCTCGCGCGGCGGCGGCTGGCCGAGGGCGGCGACGTCTCGCGCTTCATCGACAATGCGATGCAGGCGGCCGAGCGCGGCGCCACGCTCACCCAGCGCATGCTTTCCTTCGCGCGCCGCCAGCAGCTCAAGCTCGAGACGGTGGACCCCGCCGCGCTGGTCCGCGGCATGGCCGAGCTTCTCCAGCGGACGATCGGACCTGGCATCGGGATCGTCACCCAGTTCCCGCTGGTGCTGCGGCCGGTCCACGCCGATCCCGCGCAGCTCGAGCTGGCGCTGCTCAACATCGCCGTCAACGCGCGCGACGCGATGCCCGATGGCGGCCGGCTGGCGATCGCCGCGCGCGAAGAACAGGTGGAGCAGGGCCAGGGGTTGGCGCCCGGCAGCTATGTCTGCCTCAGCATCGCCGACAGCGGCGAGGGCATGGACGAAGCGACGCTCGCGCGCGCCACCGAGCCCTTCTTCACCACCAAGGGCGTGGGCAAGGGCACCGGCCTCGGCCTCTCGATGGTGCACGGCTTCGCCGAGCAGTGCGGCGGCAAGCTCGCGATCCGCAGCCACAAGGGCGAAGGCACCATTGTCGAGATCTGGCTCCCCGTCTCCGAGAGCGAAATTGTGCCGGCGGCCGACGATTCGGGCGGCGAAGAGCATATCGCCGCCGACCTCTCCCTCGCCGTGCTCGCGGTAGACGACGATCCGCTCGTGCTCACCAACACCACGGCGATGCTCGAGGATGCCGGCCACCATGTGCTCCAGGCAAGCTCGGCCACGCAGGCGCTCCTGCTGCTCGAGGCGAATCACGTCGATGCGCTCGTCACCGATTTCGCGATGCCCGACATGAACGGCCTGCAGCTGATCGATTCGGCGCAGGCACGCTCGCCCGATCTTTCGGTGCTGCTCGTCTCCGGCTATGCCGAGCTGCCGCCCGATCTCCCGCGCCAGCTGCCGCGGCTCACCAAGCCCTTTCGCCAGGACGAGCTCGTCCGTGCGCTCAACGACATCGTCGGCGCTTCGGGCGAACGCGGCGAAGTCGTCCCCTTCCGCAGCCGCGGCAAGCGGTAGGAAGCGGACCGACCTGCTCCCCTCCCTGAAAGGGAGGGGTTGGGGGGTGGGTGCGCGCGTCTGCGCGCCTAAAGAGCTCAGTCCGACAAAAGCGACGGCCGAGGCATCGAGCCTCGCCCGCGGCTATACCCACCCCTTGCCCCTCCCTTTCAGGGAGGGGATGAATCCACACGACCCAACCCGCCGCCCGCCGCTTCGGGGCTTTTCCCGCCCTCCGCGCGCTCCTATAGCCGCGGCCATGGAGCGGCTGGACAGCGGCTCGGGGGTTCCGGCCGCGTATCGCGGCGGCATCGTCGCGCTCGGCAATTTCGACGGGTTTCACCTTGGGCACCAGGCAGTGGTGGGCCACGCGATCGCGCATGCGCATGCCGAGGGGCGCCCGGCGATCGTCGCCACCTTCGATCCGCATCCGCGGCGCTTCTTCCAGCCCGGTGCCGAGCATTTCCGCCTGACCACGCTCGATCAGCGCCAGCGGCTCTTCGCGGAGGCGGGGGCGGACGCGATGTTCGTCTTCGGCTTCGACGCCGCGCTCGCCGGCCTCAGCGCGCGCGCTTTCGCCGAGCAGCAGCTCGTGCGGCTGATCGGCGCTGCCGGCGTGGTCACCGGCAACGACTTCACGTTCGGCAAGGGGCGCGAGGGCGATGTCGCCACGCTCGCGGCGCTCGGCGCCGATCTCGGCTTCTCGGCCGAAGTCGTCCCGCCGGTGATGCTCGGCGGCGAGACCGTCTCCTCCACCCGCATCCGCGCGCATCTGCGCGAGGGCCGGCCGCGCGAAGCCGCGGCGCTGCTCACCCGGCCCTTCGCGATTGAGGGCGTGGTCGAGGGCGGAGACAAGCGCGGGCGCGAGCTCGGCTATCCCACCGCCAACATGGCGCTCGCCAATTATCTGCGACCCGCCTACGGAATCTATGCCGTGCGCGGCCGGCTGGCTGACGGTCGCACCCTCGGCGGCGTCGCGAACCTTGGCGTCCGCCCGATGTTCGATCCGCCCAAGGAGCTGCTCGAAAGCTTCTTCTTCGATTTCTCGGGCGATCTCTACGGCCAGGCGATCGAAGTCGCGCTGATCGAATATCTCCGCCCCGAAGCCAAGTTCGACAGCCTCGATGCGCTCAAGGCGCAGATGGACGCGGATGCCGCCAAGGCGCGGGTGATCCTGGAGAAGTAAGAGGTTCGCGCAGAGACGCAGAGGACGCAGAGGGTTTCCGGCTCCGCGCCGGCAGGCGCCCTCGGTACTCACCATTCGAAAGCCGCAGCGCAGTTCGTTGAACTCACTCTCGGCGTCCTCTGCGCGAAAAAATGATTCACGCGAAGGTGCAGCCCCCTGCCGTCACCCCCGCGAAAGCGGGGGCCATCTCCGAAGCGAGCCGCAGAATAGGATCTGATCGCTTGTCGATACGGCGGGAGATGGGCCCCCGCTTTCGCGGGGGTGACGGAGAGGGTGCCGCCACTGAGGCACAACCCCTTCCAAAATAGGATTTGATCTGCTTTCGTTCTCATCACGCACAGCCCGTCGAACCTCGTGGATCAGATCGCGTCGCGTGCCTGTCGCCCGGGCGTGGTTTCACCGTCGCGTCGGTGTAGCGTCGCTGGTGTGTCGGTGTCGCCCCGGCGTCGCGTCCATGGCGCGTCACTGTCGCGTGGGTGTCGCGTGAGTGTCGCTTCGGTGTCGCTTCATTGGCGCTTCGCTGTCGTGTCGCAGTCGTTTCGCCGAAAAAACGCGATATCGAGTCAACCGGAGTCAACCGCGCCCCATCCGCCGCCCCGACTCAAGGGTTTCGCGCCGCCCACACTTCCTCTAATTGCCGCCACTCCATGAACGACGCACCCGACACACCGCGCGACTGGCGCGACACCGTCTTCCTGCCGAAGACCGATTTCCCGATGAAGGCCGGCCTTGCCCAAAAGGAGCCGGCGATCCTCGAACGCTGGGCGAAGATCGGGCTCTACGATCGGCTGCGCGAGGAGCGCGCCGGGCGCGAGCGCTTCATCCTCCACGATGGCCCGCCCTATGCGAATGGCGACATTCACATGGGCCATGCGATGAACAAGATCCTGAAGGACATCATCGTCCGCTCGCAGAGCCTGATGGGCAAGGACGCGCCCTATGTTCCCGGCTGGGACTGCCACGGCCTGCCGATCGAGTGGAAGGTCGAGGAAGCGTACCGCGCCAAGAAGCTCAACAAGGACGAAGTCGATCCCGTCGCCTTCCGCGCCGAATGCCGCGCCTATGCCGAGAAATGGGTCGCGGTGCAGCGCGGCCAGTTCGAGCGGCTCGGCGTCATGGGCGACTGGGACGATCCGTACCTCACGATGAAGTTCGAGGCCGAGGCGACGATCGCCGGCGAGCTTCTCAAGTTCGCCGAGAGCGGCCAGCTCTACCGCGGCGCCAAGCCCGTGATGTGGTCCCCGGTCGAGAAGACCGCGCTGGCCGAGGCGGAGGTCGAGTATGAGGACGTGGTCTCGACCCAGATCGACGTCGCGTTCGAGATCGTCGAGGCGCCCAACGTGCCCGGCATCCAAGCGTTCATCGATGCCGGCGAGAAAGTGTACGCGGTGATCTGGACCACGACTCCGTGGACGATCCCGGTGAACCAGGCGCTCAGCTTCGGCGAAGGCATCGAGTACGTCGTCGGTTGGTTTCGTAGTGTCGACAGGGAAGCGGTTCCGGAGGAGCTCGTCGGCAAACGCTTTCTGATCGCTGAAAACCTAATCGGCGCATTCGTAAACCGCGTTCTGAAACAGCACCGCTTCGATACGCCGCGCCTCGGCTTCGAGAGGGAACCCGTCTTCTCGGGCAAAGCGCTCGCGGGCGCCGTAGCTCGCCACCCGATGCACCACCTCGGCGGCTTCTTCGCCAGGCCGCGCCCGTTCCTGCCCGGCGATTTCGTCACCACCGACGCCGGCACCGGGCTCGTCCATATGGCGCCGGACCACGGCGAGGACGACTTCCTGCTCTGCAAGGCGCACGGCATCGATCCGGTCTTCGCGGTCGATGCTTCGGGCATGTACCGCCCCGACTGGCTGTGGCTCGGCGGGCAGGGCAGCGTCATCAACAAGAAGTTCGTCGCGCCCGACGGCCCGATCTGCTCGAACCTGCGCGAAGCCGGCGCGCTGCTCGCCGCCTCGGAAGATTTCCAGCACAGCTATCCGCATAGCTGGCGAAGCAAGGCCAAGATCATCTTCCGCTGCACCCCGCAGTGGTTCATCCCGATGGACAAGCCTTCTTCTCCCTCTCCCCTCCGGGGAGAGGGTCGGGGAGAGGGGCACGCCACGAGCGATGCGCCTGCCGCACTGCCCCTCTCCCAACCCTCTCCCCAGAGGGGAGAGGGCTTTGAAGGAAGCAACGCCCCCACTCTCCGCGAACTCGCCCTCAACTCGATCGAACACACCCGCTGGGTGCCCGAGCGCTCGATCAACCGCATCCGCTCGATGGTCGAGGGGCGCCCGGACTGGGTGATCAGCCGCCAGCGCGCCTGGGGTGTGCCGATCGCGCTCTACGTCCACCGTCAGACCGGCGACTATCTGCGCGATCCGGCGGTCAACGCGCGCATCCTCCAAGCCTTCCGTGCGGGCGGCGCCGATGCCTGGTTCCAGGCCGATCACCAGGCGCTGCTCGGCCCCGATTACAGTCTCGCAGACTATGAGGTCGTCAACGACATCCTCGACGTCTGGTTCGATTCGGGCTCGACCCACGCCTTCGTGGTCGAGGCGCGCTATGGCGAGGGCGTCCGCGCCGATCTCTATCTCGAAGGTTCGGACCAGCATCGCGGCTGGTTCCAGTCGTCGCTGCTCGAAGCGTCGGGCACCCGCGGCCGCGCGCCCTATGAGGCAGTGCTCACCCACGGCTTCGCGCTCGACGGCAACGGCCGGAAAATGAGCAAGTCGCTCGGCAATGTCGTCGATCCGCTCAAGATCATCGGCGAGAGCGGCGCGGACATCCTCCGCCTGTGGGTCGCGCAGACCGACTATTTCGAGGACGTTCGCATCGGCAAGGAAGTGCTCGCGGGCACCGGCGACACCTACCGCAAGCTGCGCAACAGCTTCCGCTATCTGCTCGGCGCGCTCGATGGATTCGAGGACTCCGAGAAGCTGCCTGTGGCCGAAATGCCCGAGCTCGAGCGCTATATCCTCGCCAGGCTCGCCGAGCTCGACGCCGAGCTGCGCAGCGCCGCCGAGGCGTTCGAGTTCAATCGCTACTCCAGGGCACTCACCGATTTCGCCAACGAAGACCTGTCGGCCTTCTTCTTCGATATCCGCAAGGACTGCCTCTATTGCGACGCAGCCACGGATCCGAAGCGCCGCGCCTACCGGACGGTGCTCGACATCCTCTTCCACGCCCTGGTCCGCTACGCCGCGCCGATCCTCGCCTTCACCGCCGAGGAAGTGTGGCAGGCGCGATTCCCGGGCGAGGAAGGGTCGGTCCATCTGCTCGAATGGCCTCAGCTGCCGCAGGGCGCCGCCACCACCGCCGATTGGGCCGCGATCCGCGCGCTGCGCCAGACGGTGACCGAAGCGATCGAGCCTTATCGCCGCGAGAAGAAGGTGCGATCGAGCCTCGAAGCCGAAGTGACCGTGCCCGATCTCCCGCTTCCCGGCGACGATCTGGCGGAGCTGTTCATCGTCGCGTCAGTGACGCCGGGCGAGAGCGTCACGGTGACGCCCACCGACCGCCACAAATGCGGCCGGTGCTGGCGGCATCTTCCCGAAGTTGTGCAGGATGGCGGGCTGTGCGAACGCTGTGCCGAGGTGGTTGGCGAATGAAGTCTGTGCGTTCCATCGGTCTGCTCGTGGCCGTGCTGGTGTTCCTGCTCGATCAGGGCACCAAATATCTCGTGACCGGTCCGCTCGGGCTGAACATGCCGGGCGCGTCGATGGAGGTGCTGCCCTTCTTCGATCTGCGCTTCGTGCAGAACGTCGGCGTATCGCTGGGGCTGCTGCCCGCGAGCGGCGCGGCGATGCGCTGGGCGCTGGTCCTGCTCACCGGCGCGATCGCCGCGGGCGTGTTCTGGTGGATGCTCAAGGAGCGCAAGACGCCCGACGTGGCGGCGCTGGGGCTCGTGCTCGGCGGTGCGCTGGGCAATATCCTCGATCGCACGCGCTACGGCTATGTCGTCGATTTCGCCGACCTTCATTTCGGGACGTGGCGCCCCTTTTTGGTCTTCAATGTCGCCGATGCGGCGATTACCATCGGCGTCGTGATCCTGTTGATCCGTGCGCTGTTCGTGCGCGATAAGCCGGCCGCGCGGCCGGCTGCTGTGGAGAATGAAGTCAATGCGTAAGCTCATCGTCATCGCTGCGGGCGTCGCGCTCGCCGGCTCGCTCTCCGCGTGCGGCAAGAACGGTTATGACCGTACCCGGCCGGACGAATTCGCCGTCGCGCGCCAGGCGCCGCTGGTCATCCCGCCCGATTTCGCGCTGACGCCGCCGCAGGCCGGCGCGGTGCGTTCGCAGGATTCGAACACCCAGCAGCAGGCGCTCGACGCACTGTTCGGCGGCTCGCAGGCGCGCAGCGCGTCGGAGAATGCCGCGCTCAACGCCGCCGGGCGCACCAGCGCCGATGTCGGCGCGCGCAGCACCGTCGGCAGCCCGGACACGACGGTGGTCGACAAGGGGCAGACGACGCGCGACATCGTCGCCGCTCCCGAAGGCGACGGCCAGGAAGCCCGCGCCAGCACGCCGCAGTAAGCCTCGCTTACCCCCTGGGCACGAAAAAGGGCGCGGCCGGCGTGGCCGCGCCCTTTCGCTTCGGTCCGGATCAGAAGGCCGCGGTGAGCGACACCACGATCGTCCCGTCGGCAATCGAGCCGCCGGTGGTCTTCTGGAAGTTGGGCAGCAGATAGGCCGCGTCTTCCCCGCTGATGTCGGTGTCGATGTACGACACACCCAGCGTCAGGTTCTTCCAGGTCAGGTCGGCGCCCAGGTTCCAGTCGAGGTAGCTGCCGGTCGGCGCGACGCTGGTGCCGTTGGGCCCCAGGCCGCTGTTGCCGTCCGAATAGCCCAGATGGGCCCGCAGGCTGACCGGCGAGTTCGGGATGCCGACGACTGCGTCGCCCGACAGATAGATATTGTCTTCCTTGTCGCCGGGATCGTCCGGAAGCCCCGCCGCGGCCGCCGCGCCGGTGTAGTAAACCCGGCCGAGCGCCTCCTGCTGAGGCGCATAGAATACAGCACCGGTCAGCGTCGCCGGGCCGAGCGTGCCCGAGAGCTTGACATAGGGCTCGACGAAATCGGTCTCGTCGAGGCCGCCCGGATACATGTACCAGGTGGCGCCGATGTCGAGCGTGGCACCCTCGGCGATCGGGAACTTGAACCCGCCGAAAATGTCGAGCTCGCAGTTGCAGCCGAGGAAGGTGCCCCAGCCAGAGAGGTTCGAGCCCCAGGTGCCGATATAGGCGCCGCTTTTGTGCGAGAGCGTGACGCCGCCCTGGACCGCAAGCTCCTTGTCGGTCTGCGAGACGCCGCGGAAGCGGTAGTCGCTGGCGATCGTCGCGCTGCCGGAGACAGTGAAATCCGAAGCCGGCGGATCGGTTTCGTCCTGCGCATAGGCCGGAGTGGCGAGCGCCGCCACGGCGAGCGCGCCGAGGCTGAGCATGGAGAGGCGCATGGAAATCCCTTTCAAATCAATGGTGAAGGGTTCCCACCTGCTGTCAGCCGTCGTCGCGTCTATGATCGCGCGGCGTTGGGCCGACACAAGATCATTGCCGTAACAAGGCCGATTGCACAATATTATTTGCCACGCCGACTGCAGTTGGCCGGCGTGTGTTGCTGCGCCGCAACAGACGTCAGGCGGGGCGGACCGCCACTACGGCGTCGATTTCCACCGCCGCGCCCAGCGGGAGCACCGGAACGCCGACAGCGCTTCGAGCATGCAGGCCAGCGTCGCCGAACAGCGTCTGCATCAGCTCCGAGGCGCCGTTGGCCACCTTGGGCTGGTCGATGAAGTTGCCCGCGCTGTTCACGAACACGCCCAGCTTCACGATCCGCTCCACGCGGCTCAAATCGCCGCCCAGCACCTTCTTGATCTGCGCCACCAGCATCAGTCCGCAGCGCTGCGCCGCCTCCTGGCCGAAGGCCAGGTCGCGATCCTCGCCCAGCCGTCCGGTCATCAGCGCGCCTTCCTTGAACGGCAGCTGGCCCGAGATGTGGAGCAGCCCGCCGGCCTCGACCGCGGGGACATAGGCCGCAACCGGTGCCGCGGTTTCGGGGAGGGTGAGGCCGAGCTCGGCCAGCTTCGCTTCGATCGCTGCAGTCATGCTGCTGGCTCAACCACCGGAGCGGTCGGCGGTCAACCCCGCCGCGAAGCGCGCGGCGATCCAGGCCTGCGCCTCGCGCCAATCGTCGATCCGGGCATGCGCATGGGGTGCGGGCGGCACACGCGGCGCAAGGCTGGGTTCGGCGACCATGTGTAGTCGGTGGACGTGCGGCGCGTGGCGCGCGACCGATTCGTGGTGATGCTCGAGATCGTCGACGAACACGGTGACGGGATTGCCGAACTCGGCCGCGATCCGCGCAACCGGTGCGCCCTTGCCGCCCTGATTGCATTCCACGCGGTGGGCGATGCCGTGGGCGGCGAG
Source organism: Sphingomonas radicis (assembly GCF_051400635.1). Classification (NCBI taxonomy): domain Bacteria; kingdom Pseudomonadati; phylum Pseudomonadota; class Alphaproteobacteria; order Sphingomonadales; family Sphingomonadaceae; genus Sphingomonas; species Sphingomonas radicis. The sequence continues at coordinate 546,866 of NZ_JBLFFG010000001.1, read as the reverse complement.
CTGGGCGATACGGTGCTCGCGGCAATGATCGCCCAGGTTGGTGAGCACGACGATTTCCGCCACCTCCGCCAGCGCGGCCAGCGCCTCGCGCGCGTGCGGCACCAGCGTCTGGCGCTCCATCTCGGCGGGGAAGAAGCCGTCGAGATAGCCCCACATCGCAGTGGGCTCCACCAGCACCCCGTCGGCGCGGCGGCGCATCGAATTGGCGAAATCGCCGCCCGTCGGCGCGAATTCGATGTCGTGCGCCTCGTCGAGCCAGCTGCCGAAGTGCCGCACCATGTGGAGCAGCACTTCGTCGCAATCGGTGATGAGCAGCGGTTTCATGCGCGTTCGAGCTCCTGTCGCGCCGCGACCAGCCGGGCGGGCGGAACCTCCAGCGCGTCGGCGCAGGCGACGAGGTCGGGTTCATAGGATTCGAGAAAGCCCAGCGTCGCGGCAAGTAGCGCAGGCTCGCCGGCGCGAGCGCGAAGCCCGGCGGGATCGAGCCCGGTCAGGTCCAGCAGGCGGCTCGCCCGGCCCGGATCGCCGAGCGTCCAGACGAGCGCCTGGAGCGCGATCGCCTCGGCGTTTGTTTCTTGCGTGGGCATCGCCTAGGAACTCGTGCAAATCGTAAGGGTAAATCGCGTGGCAAAACGGGTGCTCGTTGTCGAGGACAACGAACTCAATCTCAAGCTCTTCTGCGATCTGCTGCGCGCGCACGGCTTCGACACCGAACCGGTGAGCGACGGGCGCGAGGCGGTCGCCAAGACACGCAGCTTCGAGCCGGACCTGGTGGTGATGGACATCCAGATGCCGCACGTCACCGGGCTCGAGCTGATCGAGGAGATGAAGCGCGACCCCGAGCTTTGCGCGATTCCGATCATGGCGGTGACGGCCTATGCAGGCCGCGAGGACGAGGAGCGGATTCGCGCTGCCGGTGCCAATGCCTATGTTTCGAAGCCGATTTCGCTCGCGCGCTTCATGGAGGAAGTTCGCGCGCTCGTGCCGGGCACGACGCAAGAAACCCCGCAACCCTGAAGAGGTGCGGGGTTCGCTGGAAGCGATCCCCGCTCGAGCGGGGTCACAGCAATCGGCGCCGGGCGCAGATTACTTGATCTTGGCTTCCTTGAACTCGACGTGCTTGCGCGCAACCGGATCATACTTGCGGAAGCTGAGCTTCTCGGTCTGGGTGCGCGGATTCTTCTTGGTGACGTAGAAGAAGCCCGTATCCGCCGAGCTGACGAGCTTGATCTTGACAGTGGTCGGCTTGGCCATGGCCCGAAAACCCTCGAAACTGCGAAAAGAAAGAGCGGCACGCGCCGGCGCACCGCTGTCAGACGCGGGCCGATGCGCGAGTCCCGCCCGAAAGTCAAGGCTTGGCGTGCCTCACAGCCTCGGCGGAGCATCGCGGCGGCGATATCAGGGCGTCGATCAGCATCATCGGCAAAATCCCATGGGCAGCGCGGGACCCGAACCTATATGGGATCGTTGTGCTGACGAACCGATTCATCCGGAGGGAAAGATGGCAGACAAGACCGCGGCGCTTCAGACGCCCACCGACCTCAACCGCAACGACACCAGGAGTGTCGCCGATGCGCTCAACAGCGCGCTGGCGGATTGCTACGCGCTCTACCTCAAGACCAAGAATTTCCACTGGCATGTCTCGGGCCCGCACTTTCGCGACTATCACCTGTTGCTCGACGATCAGGCGACGCAGATCCTGGGCGTGACCGATGCGATCGCCGAGCGCGTGCGCAAGACCGGCAACGTCACGCTGCGCTCGATCGGCGACATCGCGCGCCGCCAGACGATCAGCGACAACGACGCCGAGTTCGTCGCTGCTGCGGACATGCTGGCCGAGCTGCGCGACGACAACCTCAAGCTCGTCGAGAGCTTCCGCGCCGTGAAGCAGGCGGCCGAGGATGCGGGCGATAATGCGACGAGCGGCATCGTCGACGATTGGACCGACGAAGCCGAGGAGCGCGCCTGGTTCCTGTTCGAGGCCAGCCGCAAGGGCTGACTAGCGCTATCGCCGAATCGAAGGGCCGGCGCCGAATCGAAAGGGCCGGGAGTTTTCCCGGCCCTTTTTGCGTCACCTGATTGCAGCGAGGTCGACTTCGACCTTCTTGAGCATCTCATCGGTCAGCTTGCCGTCGGAAAAAGGCTGCACCGCGCGCAGGCTCATGCTCTTGAACGATTCATAGGCCGGGTGCGTGGTCGTGCCCGGCAGATCGGCGTCGAGCACCGCCTTTGCCCGCGGATCGGCGACCAGTGCCTCGATCGGCGTGTCGAGATTGAACTTGGCTGTAGCAGGCGTGGCGGTAGCGGTCGCGGGGGCAGGCGCAGGTGCCGTCTGGGCAAAGGCGCCCGGTGCGAGGAGCGCGAGCGCGGCGGCGGCCGGAACGATGAACTGCATAGGAACGGAACCCTCTACCTGAGCCGGACGTGCTGCCGGCGAAGCGGAACCTAATCGCAACTTTGTGGCAACCCTATTGCAAGGGGAGGCAAGCCGGCCGCCCCACTGTTTCAGCTTTGCTGAAACACACTCCGCCAACGATAGGCCTCATTACGAGGATTGTGGAAATGAATTGACTCCCGCTGCGCAATACCTCATTTCGAAATAAATCGAATCGAGGGTTGTGCATGGATGCAATTTCAGCAGTCCCCGCCCTGGGTGCGTTGGCACAGGAGCACCGTCTGGCGTTGTTTCGGCTGCTCGTTCAGGCGGGCGAGGCGGGAATGCCCGCCGGAGCCATCGCCGAAGCCCTTAGCGTCCCGAACTCGTCGCTCTCCTTCCATCTCGCCCAGTTGAGCAAGGCCGGCCTGGTGCGGCAGGAGAGGCGGCATCGGTCCATCATTTATCGGGCCGACTATGCCGCAATGAACGATCTGATGGCGTATCTGATGGAGAATTGCTGCGCCGGCGCCGATTGCGTCACAGCTCCCGGCTGCGCAGCCAGAACCGCCCAATCCGAAAGGAAATCCGCATGAAGCGCCTGCACGTGCACGTCGGCGTCGAGGATCTCGATCGCTCAATCTCCTTCTATTCGACTTTGTTTGGCGCCCCTCCCAGCGTCGTGAAGGCCGATTATGCCAAGTGGATGCTGGATGATCCGCGCGTGAACTTCGCCATCTCGTCGGGTCACCACGCCGCCAAGGGCATCGAGCATCTCGGCATCCAGGCAGAGAGCAACGAGGAACTCGCGGAAGTCTATGGCCGCCTCGAGGCGGCGGATCGCCCGGTGCTCGAGGAGGGCGCCACCACCTGCTGCTATGCGAAATCGGAAAAGAGCTGGGTCGCCGATCCCGACGGGGTGGTGTGGGAAGCCTTCTTCACCAAGGGCGAGGCGACAGTCTACGGCGACAGCCCCGCGCTGGGTGCGCTTTCCGGCAACGCCGCCGAGAACGCGTGCTGCGCTCCCGTCATGCCGGCTCCGAAGGTAGCCTGCTGCAAATGAGCGTGACGATTTATCACAATCCCGCCTGCGGAACCTCGCGCAACACGCTGGCGCTTATCCGCGCCACCGGCAGCGAACCCAAGGTGGTTCATTATCTCGACACGCCGCCCACCCGGGAGGAACTGGTCTCCTTGATCGAGCGCATGGGCATGGCCCCGCGCGATCTGCTTCGACAGAAGGGCACGCCCTATGCCGAGCTGGGGCTGGATGACCCGACGCTCACCGACGACCAGCACATTGACGCGATGATGGCGCACCCGATCCTGATCAATCGACCGATCGTCGTCGGGCCGAAGGGCGTGAAGCTCTGCCGCCCGTCCGAAGCGGTGCTGTCGATCCTCGGCCGGCCACTTAAGGCGGATTTTGTCAAGGAAGACGGTGAGGTTGTGCCCGCCAATGGCTGACGAAGCGGCGGCGGCCATGCCTGCCATGACGATCTTCGAGCGCTATCTGTCGCTGTGGGTCGCCCTTTGCATCGTCGTCGGCGTTGCGCTCGGTGCGATGCTGCCCGGGCTCTTCGCGGTCATTGCTGAGGCCGAGGTCGCGCGAGTCAACCTGCCCGTCGCGGTTCTGGTCTGGCTGATGATCGTCCCCATGCTGCTGAAGATCGACTTCGGCGCCTTGGGGCAGGTCCGCCAGCATTTGCGCGGCGTTGGCGTGACCCTGTTTATCAACTGGGCGGTGAAGCCTTTCTCGATGGCGCTGCTCGGCACGTTGTTCATCGGCTGGCTCTTCCGGCCGCTGCTTCCCGCAGACCAAATCGAAAGCTACATCGCCGGCCTCATCCTGCTCGCCGCGGCACCCTGCACGGCAATGGTGTTCGTCTGGTCGAACCTTTGCGAGGGCGAGCCCCATTACACGCTGAGCCAGGTGGCGCTGAACGACCTCATCATGGTCTTCGCCTTTGCGCCGCTGGTCGGCCTGCTCCTCGGCGTCGCCTCGATCACCGTGCCGTGGGGCACGCTCCTGCTGTCGGTCCTGCTCTATATCGTCGTGCCCGTGATCGTCGCGCAGCTCGTCCGCCGCCAGCGCCTCGCCAGCGGCGGCCAGGCGGCGCTCGATGCCTTGCTTCGCCGCCTCGGCCCGGTGTCGCTCGTGGCGCTTCTCACCACGCTCGTGCTGCTGTTCGGCTTCCAGGGAGAGGCGATCCTCGCACAGCCTCTCGTCATCGCGCTGCTGGCCGTGCCGATACTGATCCAGGTCTATTTCAATGCGGGGCTGGCCTATTGGCTGAGCCGCCGCTTCGGGGTCGCCTGGTGCGTCGCGGCGCCAGCCGCACTGATCGGTGCGAGCAACTTCTTCGAGCTGGCGGTCGCCGCCGCGATCAGCCTGTTCGGCTTGCAATCCGGCGCTGCCTTGGCGACGGTGGTCGGCGTGCTGGTGGAGGTGCCGGTGATGTTGTCCGTCGTCGCGATCGTGAAGCGGACGCGCAGCTGGTACGAACGGCCGGGTTCCACCGTCTCGATCTGACCGCGGACGCTCAGTTCGATACGCGAAGTCGCTCGCGTGCTGGCGTGTTCGTGACGGGAGCGCATCGGCCTGGCCGTGCGTTGCGATGGGATGCGCGCCTTTGCCGATCTGCTCGATAGCCTGGTCTACACGCGCTCGCGCAACGCCAAGCTCAAGCTGATCGGCGATTATCTGCGCGCGACTCCCGATCCCGATCGCGGCTGGGCGATGGCGGCGCTCACCGGCACGCTCGATCTGCCCGCGGTCAAGCCGGCGCTGATCCGGGCGATGGTCGAGGCGCGCGTCGATCCGGTGCTGTTCGCGCTCAGCCGCGATTTCGTGGGCGATTCGGCCGAAACGATAGCGCTGCTCTGGCTAGTCCCTGCCGATTCGAGCGCAGGAAAATCCAGTCGTCACCCCCGCGAAAGCGGGGGCCCATCTCCCAACCGCTCAACTGGGGCCAGCGGGCAGGTGGGTTCCCGCTTTCGCGGGAATGACGAGATATTGACGCTCTCCCGAGCCATCGAGCGGCTTCAGCAACTCTCGCGCTCCGATGCGCCGGCGGTGCTCGCCGCGATGCTCGACCGGCTCGACCCCGACGAGCGGTTCGCGCTGCTCAAGCTCGCCACCGGGGGCTTGCGCGTCGGTGTCTCCGCGCGCCTCGCCAAGACCGCGCTGGCCCAGGCGTTCGGGCTCAACGTCGATGCGGTGGAGGAAGTGTGGCACGGCCTGATGCCGCCCTATCTGCCGCTGTTCGATTGGGCGGAGGGGCGGGGCGCGCAGCCGACTGCCGCCAACGTGCCCGTGTTCCGCCCCTTCATGCTCGCCCACCCGCTGGAGGAAGCGCGCGTCGATCTTGGCGATTATGCGGCCGAGTGGAAGTGGGACGGGATCCGCGTCCAGCTCGTCCACGTCGCGGGGCAGACCCGGCTCTACAGCCGCGCGGGCGACGATGTCACCCACAGCTTCCCCGAAGTCGCCGCCGCGTTCGGACGCGAAGGCGTGCTCGACGGCGAGCTGCTGGTGAAGGGCGAAGCGCAGGGCGGGGCCAAGGGGCAGGGGGGTGGTGCCGGAAGCTTCAACGCGCTCCAGCAGCGGCTCGGGCGCAAGATCGTGCCAGCGCGGATGCTGTCCGACTATCCCGCCTTCGTCCGCCTCTACGACATTTTGTTCGACGGCGCCGAGGACGTGCGCGAGCTGCCCTGGAGTGTACGCCGGGCGCGGCTGGAGAATTTCGCGGTCACGCTCGATCCGGAGCGTTTCGACGTCTCCGCGCTGATCGAGGCGAAAGATTTCGCCGCGCTCGAGGAAATCCGCGCAGGCGCACGCGACTCGGCGATCGAGGGTGTGATGCTCAAGCGGCGCGACTCGCCCTATGTCGCGGGGCGCCGCGCCGGGCTCTGGTACAAGTGGAAGCGCGATCCGCTCGTCGCCGATTGCGTGCTGATGTACGCGCAGCGCGGCAGCGGCAAGCGCAGCTCCTTCTACTCCGACTATACCTTCGGTGCCTGGGGCCCGGGCGGCGAGCTGCTCCCCGTCGGCAAAGCCTATTTCGGCTTCACCGACGAGGAGCTGAAGTGGCTGGACCGGTTCGTGCGCAATCACACGCTCAACCGCTTCGGCCCCGTGCGCGAAGTCGAGAAGACCCTGGTGCTCGAAGTCGCGTTCGATTCGATCCACGAATCGAAGCGCCACAAATCGGGGCTCGCAATGCGTTTCCCGCGGATCAGCCGCATCCGCACCGACAAGCCCGCGCAGGAGGCGGACACGATCGAAGGGCTGCGGCGGCTCGCGACCTGAGCGAGACCGCGCTTGCGCGGCGAAGTTTTTATTATAGCCTCAGGACGTTTGGGGGCTTTCAGGAAATACCATGCGTTTGTTCAAACTGCTCGCCATCCTTCCGATGGCGCTCGCGCTGTCCGCTGCGCATGCGCAGGGCACCGGTGAGCCGGACTTCAGCGCCGATCGCATCCGTGCGGACGTGGCTTATCTGGCCGATGACAAGCTGGAGGGCCGCTTCACCGTCGCCAATGGCTATTTCGTCGCGGCTGCCTATGTCGCCGATCGTTTCGCCAAGCTGGGTCTTCAGCCGGGCGGCGATGTGGAGAAGTGGTTCCAGCTCGTGCCGGTGCGCTTGCCCAACGGGCGTATCGAACGCACCTATCGATCGCCCAATGTCATCGGCATCGTGCCGGGGTCCGATCCTGCGCTGAAGAAGGAATATGTCGTGATCAGCGCGCATCTCGATCACGTCGGGATGCGCCGGACGGGCGGCGATAATATCTTCAACGGCGCAATGGACAATGCGTCGGGGGTCGCGACGATGCTCGAGGCGGCGCGCGGGTTCGTCACCAGCGGCAAGCCTCCCCGGCGATCGATCATGCTCGTGGCGTTTGCGGCTGAGGAGCAGGGCCTGATCGGCTCGGACCATCTGGCGCGGAATCCCCTGATCGGCGACGGCAGGATCGTCGCCAACGTCAATCTCGACATGCCGATTCTGCTGTATGACTTTCAGGACGTGGTCGCGCTCGGCGCCGAACATTCGACGCTGGGGCCGGTCGTCGCGGCCGCAGCCGCAAAGATGGACATCGCGTTGTCGCCAGATCCGATGCCCCATGAGGATATGTTCGTCCGCTCGGACCATTACAGCTTCGTCAAGGCCGGCGTGCCTTCGCTCATGCTCAACACAGGGTTCAAGAATGGCGGCGAGAAGGCGACTCGTGATTTTCTGCGGTCGCACTACCATCAGGTCACGGACGACATTTCGCTGCCCTTCGACTGGAATGCCGCCGCCAAGTTCGCCAAGCTCAATTATCTGATCGCGCGCGAGATCGCCGATATGAGCGAGGCGCCGCGCTGGTACGCCAAGGATCGCTATGGTGAGCGCTTCGCCAAGAATGCGCCCAAGGCGGCGAGGCCTTAGCAGGCCGGCCGAAGCCGGGCGAGGGCCGGTGCCGCACTGTTTCAGCCCTGCTGAAACAGACTCTAGTCTTTCGGCGCCTCGATCTTGCCGCCGTCGGTGCGTTCGATGACCAGGCCGATCACGCTGCCGTTCGACGCGACGAAGCGGATTCGGCTGCGCGGGTCACGTTCGAGCGCGAATAGGTCGCCGCCGAGCGGCACCAGCGGCGACTTGAGCCCGCCGTCGCGCTCGAAGACGAGCCCGGCGCCCGCAACGGAGATCGTGCGTTCGCCATAGCGGCCGGCATAGGCGGTGACGGGAAGCGCCGGCGCCGCCTGGGCGATGCGGGCGCCGTGAAGCGCAGCCGCCCATTCCAACTCGGTACGCTCAGGCCCCTGCGCCTTGATCGCGAGGCCGGTGAGGGCTTCCTGCAGCGCTTTGTCGAGCGCGAGATCCTGCGGCACCTTTATCTTCGGCGCGACCCCCTTTGCTTCCCAATCGCCGCCGCCCGGCAGTTCGGGGCGGCCCACCGAGACGCTCAGTGCGAACCCGCCCGGGATCGGAAAGAGGTCGTTGCGATAGGCGGCACCTGCGGTCGTCTCGCCCACCAGCGTTCCGAAACCGAATCCGGCGACATGCGACGCGAACTCTTCCGCCGCCGATGCGCTGCCGCCGCTGGTGAGGACATAGACCGGAACACCTTGGATGCGGCCGCCGGGGACTTCGGCTTCGGCATAGGATATGTCCGGTGCCTCATCGCGCATGTGGAAGGTTACGAGCTTGGCGCCTGCCGGGACGAAATAGCTCGTCAGTCGTTTGACTGCCTCCGGGCTGCCACCCCCATTGGCGCGGATGTCGATCACGATCGCGTCGCCCGCGCGCAGGAAGGCCATGGCCTGATCGAGCGCGGCCTTGCTGGCATCGCCGCTCCAGAAGAATCCGTCGTACCGCATCAGCCGGACGTTGCCGGGAAACACCTTGAGCTCGCGCACGCCTTCGTTCTGGCGGCGGGCAAGTGCACGCCAGAAGGCGCTGTCGGCAATCTCGTCGTTCTGGCCACCGGCAGCGAGCTCGGCCGCCATCGCCGGGTTGTGCGTCAGGCTCAGATGCTTGTCGTGCGCGACCCCGGCCATGTCCGCGGTGATTCGCTGCGCGAACTCCTGGGGATCGGCGACCTCATAGCGGCCGCTGGCGAGCCCCTGCGCGAGCGCGCCATCCAGTGCCGAGCGTCGTTCCTTGACCACGTAATTCTCGCGAAGCGCCTTGCGGACCGCCTCCACCGCAACGCGCGAATCGAAACGGGCGGACTGCGCCTGTGCCAATGCCGGCATGGAAATCAAAAGGGGGCCGGTGACCGCGATCGCCGCTCCGAGCCGTAACATGAGCTTGCGCATTTCCTGTTCCTCCCACGCACCGGTTTCGCCCCGGCTGGCACCCCTGTGCATATCTGCGCTGGCGGAGGCGGCGCTGTGGAGGCAATGTTAGATCAGGCTGTGCATAATTCTGGCGCGAAAAGGGGGCATAACGCAGATAATGGGCGCAGTTACCGACAAGCTGGACCTCCGCATCCTGAAGCTCCTTCAGAAGGATGCGCTGATGACAGCTGAGGCGATCGCTGCGCAGGTGCCCCTCTCTCCGTCGGCGATCGCGCGACGCCTCCGCCGTCTGCGCGAGAGCGGCGTGATCGCAGGCGATGTGGCCGTGATCTCGGAAGAGGTGGGGCCGTTCCTCTCGGCAGTGGTGCAGGTGCAGATGGACCGGCACGCGCTCGCCGCAGTCGAGGCGCTGCGACGCCGGCTGATCGCGAGTCCCAACGTCCAGCTTTTCCTCGAAGTATCGGGGGCATTCGATCTGATGCTGCTCGTCACGGTGCGGGACATGGACGAGTATAATGCCTTCACCGACACGATGCTCGGCGACGATCCGGTAGTGCGGCGTTACGAATCCAGCTTCGTCAAGCGCCGCCGCAAGCTCAGCCTCGCGTTGCCGCTCGATACGGGCGAGGACTGACGCGCCGATGGAGGCCGCCGCGCTCGCTCCTGCGATGATGATCGCGTCCGGATCGATCCACGCGGTCGTCAACGCGATCCTCAAGGGCGGCAAGGACAAGATGGCGGGCCGCGCGGTGATCGACGGATCGAGCGCGCTGCTGCTGCTTCCGGCCACGCTGCTGGTGCCCTTGCCGCACGGTGCCTGGGGCTGGTTGATCGCCACCGCGCTGCTGCATTGCATCTATCTTTATGCGCTGGTCCGCGCGTTCGAGACGAGCGACTTTTCCGCGGCCTATCCGGTGATGCGCGGCACCGCGCCCTTGGTGACTGCTGCGCTTGCGATCGGACTGTTCGGCGAACCCGCCAGCACGCGCGAGCTCGCCGGGATCGCACTGATCGGGGCTGCGATGTTCCTGATGGTGACAGGCCGACACATCAGCCGCGCAGGCCTGGGCTGGGCGCTGTTCACTGGCCTCACCATCGCCGGTTACACAGTGATCGATGCCAATGGTGTGCGGGCCGCGCCGACGCCGTTCAGCTTCATCGTCTGGCTGTTCGTGCTGATGGGAACCGCCACGGTGACGATGTTCGCGCTGCTCTCGAAGGGCGCAATCTTCGCGTCCGCACGGATGCAGTGGCGTGCCGGCGCGACGGCGGGCGCGCTTTCGATCCTCACCTATGGACTGGCGCTCTCGGCCTTCGCGCTGGGCCCGACTGCGCCGCTAGCCGCTCTGCGTGAGACGGGCATGGTTACCGCGCTCGCCATCGCCACCTTCGTGCTGGGCGAGCAGGTGACACGCGGGCGCCTGATTGCGGTGCTCGGCATCCTCGGCGGCGCGGTGCTGATCCTCACGCGCTGAGGCAAAGCAAAAGGGCCGGACGTTTCCGCCCGGCCCCTTCGTGTTTCGGTCGCTGAAGATCAGCTGCCCGGGGTGAGGTTCACCGCTGCATATTTGCCGCGGCGGTCCACCTCGAGCTCGAACTCGAGACGGTCACCTTCGTTGAGCGTCGGCATGCCGGCGCGCTCGACGGCGCTGATATGCACGAATGCATCGGGCTGCCCGTCGTCACGCTGGATGAAGCCGAAGCCCTTCATGGCGTTGAAGAACTTGACCGTGCCGGTCGCCTTCTCGCCCGTCAGTTGGCGCTGCGGGCCGCCACGATCGCCGCCGCCTTCGCGCTCGCGCGGCGGACCGCGGTCCTCGACCGGGAGCGGCTCGCCTTCGATCTTGAGCTCGGTCGCCGAGATGCGGCCGCCGCGATCGACGAGCGTGAAGCCCAGCGGCTGGCCCTCGGCCAGGCCGGTGAGGCCCGCCTGCTCGACCGCCGAGATGTGGACGAACACGTCCTCGCCGCCATCGTCACGGACGATGAAGCCGAAGCCCTTTTGTCCGTTGAAGAACTTCACGACGCCCGTCGCTTCGCCCACGACCTGGGGGGGCATGCCGCCGCCGCCGCCGCGACCGCCGCCGAAGCCGCCGCCACCACCGCCGCCGCCGAAGCCGCCACCACCGCCGCCGCGATAGCCACCGCCGCTGCCGCCGCCGAAGCCGCCACCACCGCCGCGATAGCCACCGCCACCGCCGCCGCCGAAGCCGCCACGGTCTTCAAAGCCGCCGCCGCCGCCGTAGAAATTATCGTCACCGAAGCTGTCGCGCTTGTCTCTGCCGCGCCCGCCGCGCTCACCGCGGCGTCCTCTATCGAAACTCATGCCCTGTTCGTCTTCCCGGCTCGCCCTGAAAAGTAATCAAACCCAAGCGCCCGGACGAAAAACGCATGTGTTCGGGCACAAATTAAAGCGCCACAGAATCGTGCATAGCCCAAAATTGGACAGGGCGCGAACAAAATTCGACTTGAATAGGGCGGATCGGGCGGATTGTGGCGCTTGCGCCGCACGGTACGGCGCGGCACAGGGTGATTCATGGATACGATCCTCGCCCTGCTCGCCAGCCCCGCGGCCTGGGCCGCGCTCGTCACGCTGATCGTGATGGAGGTCGTGCTCGGAATCGACAACCTCATCTTCATCTCGATCCTTTCGAACAAGCTGCCCGAGGAGCAGCGCGTCAAGGCGCGCCGCATCGGCATCGGTCTGGCGCTGGTCATGCGGCTAGCGCTGCTGACGATGATCGCGTGGATCGTGGGGCTCGTGCAGCCGGTGATCGATCTGGGGATCACCGGGCCGCTCGGCGCGCACGGCGAGCCGGCGTTCGAGACGCAATTCTCCTGGCGCGATCTGATCCTGATCGCGGGCGGCCTATTCCTGATGTGGAAGGCTACCAAGGAGATTCACCATTCGGTCGACACGCATCAAAGCGACGATCTGCTCGACAAGAAGCATGTCGCGTCGATCAACTTCACCTCCGCGATCGTCCAGATCCTGCTGCTCGACATCGTCTTCTCGATCGATTCGATCCTCACCGCGGTCGGCATGACCGAGCATGTCGAGATCATGTATGTCGCAGTGATCGTGGCGGTGACGGTGATGCTGCTCGCGGCCAATCCGCTCGCCAATTTCATCAACGACAATCCCACGGTGGTGATGCTCGCGCTGGGCTTCCTGCTGATGATCGGCATGGTGCTGATCGCCGAGGGCTTCGGCGCGCATATTCCGAAGGGGTATATCTACACCGCCATGGCCTTCTCGGCCGGGGTCGAGTTCCTCAACATCTGGTCCCGTCGAGCCCGCGAAAAGAAGCTCGCGGCCGCCGCAGCGAAAGGCGAGCCGCCGGCAGCAGGCTAAGGCGGGGGAATCCCGCGTCTCGCGCTTCTTTTTGACAGTTGTGCGGATTGAGCCCGCGCGCCAACGCGGCTAGGCGGAAATCATGACCGTCTATTTCCACGAAGAAGACCTGCCTGAGAACGTGTTCGCGCCCGGAGCGTCGATCGCCGTCGATACCGAGACCATGGGGCTGGTCACGATGCGCGACCGGCTGTGCCTGGTCCAGCTGTCGGACGGTTCGGGCGACGAGCATCTCGTCCGCTTCGGGCCGCAATCGAGCTACGACGCGCCCAATCTTCGCGCAGTGCTCGCCGATCCCGAGCGGATCAAGCTCTATCACTTCGCGCGGTTCGATCTTGCGGCGATCCGCTTCTATCTCGGCGTCACTGCGGCGCCGGTCTATTGCACCAAGACCGCGTCGCGGCTGGTGCGCACCTATACCGACCGCCACGGGCTCAAGGATCTGGTGCGCGAGCTGCTGGGGCAGGAGATTTCGAAGCAGCAGCAGTCGTCCGATTGGGGCGGCCCCGATATCACCGAGGCGCAGCGCGACTATGCCGCCTCGGATGTCCGCTATCTTCACGCGATGAAGATGGAACTCGACCGGCGTCTTGAGCGTGAAGGGCGGATGCCGCTCGCTCAAGCCTGTTTCGACTTCCTGCCGTGGCGCGCCGAGCTCGATCTGGCAGGCTGGCCGGAGGTCGACATCTTTGCACATATCTGAGCAGCCATCTCTGGCGCGGGTATGCACCTTGGACATGAGTCATGTCTGAGGTTGCCGCTCGCCTGCGCTCGGAGCGGCGCTCCTGGGCCCACCCGGGCGGCAGCCACGATCGCGTGGTGCGGCTGCTGCTCATCGTGCTGCCGCTCGGCATCGGCGTGCTCGCGGCGTTCCTCGTGGTCGCGCCACTGCTGATGGGCGGGGACGTGAGCTTCGTGCTCGACAAGAACAAGGTGGATATGGCGCAGGAGCGACTGCGGATCGAGGCGGCCGAATATCGCGGCGCCGATGCGAAGGGCCGCCCGTTCCATCTCCACGCGGGATCGGCGGTCCAGCGCAGCTCGGCCGAGCCGATCGTACAGCTAAGCGACCTGACCGCCGAGATCCGCCTGGAGGAAGGACCCGCCTCGATCCGCGCCGATCGCGGCCATTATAATCTCAACAGCCAGCGAGTCTCGGTAGACGGCCCGTTGCGCTTTCAGACCTCGGACGGCTATCTGCTCAACACGCACGACGCAGTCGTGGATTTGAGGACGCGCCAGCTCCAGAGCGGCGGCGCCGTGACGGGCAATACGCCGATGGGAACGTTCAGCGGAAACCAGTTGAGGGCGGACCTCGAGAAGCGGACCGTCTCGCTCGACGGCAATGCGCGCTTGCGGATCGTGCCGCAGCGCGCAAATAGGCGTTGATGATCCGCGTCCTTGCCTCGCTCTCGCTCGGGCTCCCGCTGGCGCTTGCCGCGTCGGCGCCGGCTCTCGCGCAGACGCGCCACAATAGTTCGGCACCGATCGACTTCGCGGCCGATCATATCGAACTTCAGGACCGCGCGAATCGCGTGATGCTGACTGGCAACGTCAAGATCACCCAGGCCGAGATGACGCTCACCGCGGCGCGGATGACCGTCGCCTACACCGGGCAGATCACCGATGGCTCGCCGCAGGTCTCGCGGCTCGACGCTGCCGGCGGAGTCACTGTCGTGCGTCCCGATCAGCGCGCGAGCTCGCAATATGCCGTCTACGATCTCGGCCGCCGCGTGATCACGATGGTGGGCGGCGTCACGTTGCGCCAGGGGGCCAACTCCGTATCGGGCGGACGCTTGTCGATCGATCTCGACACCGGTCGCGCGACGATCGACGGCTCGGGCGTCGGCGGCAGCACGAGCCCGGGGGGCGTGCAGAGCCAGGGCGGCCGCGTCACCGGCCGCTTCTCGGTGCCCGAACGCCGCCAGTAACGGTCAGAATTTTACCGGACTGCCGCAGCCCTCTTCCATCGGCAGGCATTCTCATGCAGGAATCCTGCCAACCGGCGGGTCGCGAAGCCGGTCCAGCCCAGCCCTGCAGGATGCTGCCATGAACGACGTCGCTACGCTCGAACATCCGCTCGCCGATCCGGTCCCGCTGCCGGATCAGGGGCTGGCGGTCATCTCGATCGCGAAAACCTATGACAAGCGCGTGGTGCTGACCGACGTGTCGGTCTCGGTCGGCCGCGGCGAAGTGGTGGGGCTGCTCGGTCCAAACGGCGCTGGCAAGACGACGTGCTTCTATTCGGTGATGGGGCTGGTGAAGCCAGATTCGGGCCGGATCATGCTGGACGGCGAAGACATCACCAAGCTGCCGATGTACCGTCGCGCGATCCTGGGCCTCGGCTATCTGCCGCAGGAAACCTCGATCTTCCGCGGGCTCACGGTCGAGAAGAACATCCTGGCGGTGCTCGAGCTGAGCGAGCCGGATCGCGACGCGCGGCAGGTGCGGCTCGATCAGCTGCTCGACGAATTCGGGCTCACCCGGCTGCGCAGCGCGCCGTCGATGGCGCTTTCGGGCGGCGAGCGGCGCCGCGCTGAGATCGCCCGCGCGCTCGCCGCCGATCCCACGATCATCCTGCTCGACGAGCCGTTCGCGGGAATCGATCCGATCTCGATCGCCGACATCCGCGACCTTATCCGCGACCTCAAGAATCGCGGCATCGGCGTGCTGATCACCGATCACAACGTCCGCGAGACGCTCGACATCGTGAACCGCGGCTACATCATCTACGACGGACGCGTGCTCTTCGCCGGCTCGCCCGACGAGCTCGTGCGCGACGAGAACGTCCGCCGCCTCTATCTGGGCGAAAGTTTCGAACTCTAGATCATGAGTCTCGCGCCTCGCCTCGACCTGCGGCAGTCGCAATCGCTGGTGATGACGCCGCAGCTCCAGCAGGCGATCAAGCTGCTGGCGCTCTCCAACCTCGAGATCGAGACCTTCATCGCCGAGGAGCTGGAGAAGAATCCCCTGCTCGAATCGCAGGGCGGGGGTGACGAGGCGCCTGACCTCGCCCCGCCCGAGCCCGAAGACGCGTTCGAGCCGGTGCGTGAGGGACCGCCCGACGCCAGCGAGCTGCTCGAGGCCGGCGCGGCGGCGGGCGAGGCGGCACTCGACGTCGATCTCGCCGCCGAGACCTTCCACCACGATGGCCCCACCGATTCGATCGGCGCGCTCGACGGCAGCCTGGGCCTCAACGGTGCGAGCGGCGGCGGCGGGTTTGAGGACGGGCCCGACTTCGAGAATATCGGAACCGCGGACCTTAGCCTCGCCGATCACTTGCTGGCGCAGGCCGGCGCGAGCGTGGCGGGGGCGGACCTGTTCATCGCGCAGCACCTGATCGATCAGATCGACGAGTGCGGCTATCTCACGGTTCCGCTGCTCGAAGTCGCGAACCGGCTCGAAGTGCCGCTCGCGCGCGTCGAGGCGGTGCTTGCGATCATCCAGACCTTCGATCCGACGGGGGTCGGCGCGCGCAACCTCGCCGAATGCCTCGCGCTTCAGGCGAAGGAGGCGGACCGCTACGATCCGTGCATGGCACGGCTGATCGACAACCTCGATCTGGTCGCGCGCGGCGATCTCGCGCGGCTCCGGCGCATTTGCAACGTCGATGACGAGGACCTTACGGACATGATCCGCGAGCTCCGGGGCTATGATCCCAAGCCCGGCTGCCGCTTCGGCAGCGAGCCCGTCCAGTCGGTGACTCCCGACATCTTCGTCGCGCGGCGCAGCGGCGGCTGGGCAGTGGAGATCAACGCCGCGACGCTGCCGCGACTGCTCGTCAACCGCGCCTATTATGCCGAGATCTCGACGGGTCCGCAGGACAAGACGAGCAAGGCCTGGCTCTCGGACATGCTCGCGAGCGCCAACTGGCTGGTCAAGGCGCTCGACCAGCGCCAGCGCACGATCGTCAAGGTCGCGAGCGAGATCGTGAAGCAGCAGGAGGAGTTTTTCCTGCGCGGGGTCGCGCATCTGCGCCCGATGACGCTGCGCCAGGTCGCCGAGGCGATCGGCATGCACGAATCGACCGTGAGCAGAGTCACCTCGAACAAATATCTCAGCTGCGCGCGCGGCCTGTTCGAGCTCAAATATTTCTTCACCAGCGCGATTCAGTCGGCCGACGGCGGCGAGGCGGTCTCGGCCGAAGCCGTGAAGAGCGCGATCCGCGCGCTGATTCAGGCCGAGGATCCCAGGGCAATCCTCTCGGACGATACGCTCGTCGAGATGCTGCGCGAAAAGGGATTCGATATCGCCCGGCGCACCGTGGCGAAGTATCGCGAGGGGATGGGGATCGGAAGCTCGGTCCAGCGCCGCCGGCAGAAAGCGCTCGAAGGAGTCGGGTGAAGCACGCTCTAGAGATATTTATCCTATAATAGCCGAATGAGCGCCGAGTTTTCGATCGAGGTGGAGCCCGAACGCGATCTGGTACGGATCGGAATGAGCGGCTTCTTCACGCCTGCCGACATCGCGGATTTTCTCGATGCGCGCAGCGTCGCGCATGCGAAGCTGCGCTGCCCGCGCAACTGGCACCTGACGATCAACGATCTGCGCGGCATGAAGATTCAGCCGCAGGAGAGCGTCGCGGCCTTCCAGGCGCTGCTCGCGGACTCGGCCTATCGCTCGCGCCGCCTCGCCTTCGTGATCGGCCCCACGCTGGCACGATCCCAGCTTTCGCGCGCGCTGTCTGGGCGCGACGCGCGGTGCTTCAGCACCATCGTGGAGGCCGAGGCCTGGCTCTTTTCCGCGCCGGAAGAAGAAGCGGTGCGCGCGGTCGCATAGACGGTTCCGCGCCCCACGCCCGTTCGCCTGAGCTTGTCGAAGGGCGATTTCCACGCGCGACGGACCTGTGGCAGCGCCCTTCGACAAGCTCAGGGCGAACGGATGGATTTATTCTGCCCCGGCCCGCTTCAGCCGCACTGTGCTCGATGGAGCAGCTTCTGGTCGGCGAGCACCAGCGCCATCATCGCTTCGACGACGGGCGCGCCGCGGATGCCCACGCAGGGATCGTGGCGCCCCTTGGTCGCGATCTCGGTGGCTTCGCCTTCACGCGTGATCGTCTCCACCGGCGTAAGGATCGAGCTGGTCGGCTTGAACGCGACGCGCAGTCGCACCGGCTGGCCGGTTGAGATGCCGCCCGCGATCCCGCCGGCATGGTTGGCCAGAAAATGCGGGCCGTCGGGGCCCGGGCGCATCGCATCCGCGTTCGCTTCGCCGGTGAGCGCGGCAGCGGCGAAGCCGTCACCGATCTCGACGCCCTTGACTGCATTGATCGACATGCACGCCGCGGCAAGCTCGCTGTCGAGCTTGGCATAGAGCGGCGCCCCCCAGCCCGGCGGCACCCCGGTCGCCTCGCACGCGACCACTGCGCCAAGCGACGACCCGGCCTTGCGGGCGCTGTCGACCAGCACCTCCCAGCGCGCCGCGGCTTCGGCATCGGGGCAGAAGAACGCGTTGTTGTCGATCTCGGCGTCGTTGAAACTGGCGTAATCGATCGCGTCGCCGCCGATCGCTTCCACCCAGGCGCGGATCCGCACTTCGGGGATCGCCAGCCGCGCGACCGCGCCTGCCGCGACTCGCGCCGCGGTCTCGCGCGCCGAGGATCGCCCGCCGCCGCGATAGTCGCGGAAGCCGTATTTCGCGTCATAGGCATAGTCGGCATGACCAGGGCGATACGCCTGCGCGACTTCCGAATAGTCTTTCGAGCGCTGGTCGACGTTCTCGATCATCAGGCTGATCGGAGTTCCCGTCGTCCGCCCCTCGAACACGCCAGAGAGGATGCGCACCTGATCGGGTTCGCGCCGCTGCGTGGTGAAGCGCGACTGGCCGGGGCGCCGCTTGTCGAGGAAAGGCTGGATGCCCGCCTCGCTCAGGCTCAGCCCCGGTGGGCAGCCGTCGACCACGGCGCCCAGCGCGGGCCCATGGCTCTCGCCCCAGGTGGTGAAGCGGAAGACGCGTCCGAAGGAATTGAAGCTCAATTTTCCCCGCCCAGCTGCGCGAACGCGGGTGCATGCGTCGCGGCACCGCGCTCGCCGCACGGCATGGCGCCACCCTGGAGCGGCAGGGCCATCAGATAGTCGCCCGCATAGGGCGAGGCAAATCCGCGCGCCCAATCGGCCGAAAAGCCGAAGCGCTCGTAATAACCGGGCTCACCGAGGACGAAGGCGAGCATCGCGCCGGCGTCGCGCAGCTGCGCGAGCCCGGCCTGCACCAGCGCTTCGCCCACACCTTGACGACGATAGGCAACTTCCACCGCCAGCGGCGCCAACGCCACCGCCGCGATCGGCTTGCCGGCGATGTCGACCGCCATCCGGCTGAACACCACCACGCCCGCCAGCGCGCCGCTCTCCTCGTCATCGGCGACCAGGGTCAGCACCATGTCGCCTGCGACGCACAGCCGCTGGACCAGCATCGCCTCGTCGGGGTTGGGAAAGGCGCGGCGCAGCAGCGCATCGATCGCCGCCACGTCGCCGCCCGTCGCGGGGCGAATTGCTATGCTCATTCGGCGGCTTCGGCGTCCCAGCCGCCGCCGAATCGTTCGGCCATGTAGTGCGCGCTACCGAAACGGCCTGCCAGCAAGCCTTCGACGGTAAGGCCCGCGTCGAGTTCCTCCCAATGCAGGCCGAAACCCGCACCGGCGATCTGGACCTTCTCGAGCTGTTCGTCGGTAGCATGCTCGAGCCCCTGCGCGAGCCTGGCCGGGAAGGAGAAAGTTGCGCCGCTCACCAGATCGATCACGACGCGACCCTGCGCGCGATCATATCGCGCCGCGTACGCACGCGGCTTGACGGCGAGGTCGATCTCGCCGCGCCGCCGGGAGGCTTCGAATTGTTCTTGGGTCAGCTCACCCATGAATCGCGTTCCATCGTTCCAGTAAAAAACGCGCTGTTCTCTCGCACGATCCGCAATGCGCGTCGACTCTCCCGCAGGCTACCGCCCACCACCCGGACAACCATCGGTGCACCGCCTGCCTCCGGCAGCGCGATCTTGGTCTCGCCGTCGCCGAATATATGGACGTGCGGCGGAGGATCGTCGTCGGTGTAGATCACGACCCGCAGGCTGCCGCTGCGGAGGACCGTCGGCACGCGCTTCAGGCCAGCGCGATATCGGGTGCGTCCTCGGCCTTCATCCCGATGACGTTGTAGCCGGCATCGACATGGTGCGTCTCGCCCGTCACGCCCGAGGCGAGATCGGAGAGCAGATAGAGCCCCGCGCCGCCGACGTCCTCGATCGTCACGTTGCGCTTGAGCGGCGAGTTGAGCTCGTTCCACTTCAGGATCAGCCGGAAATCGCCGATGCCCGAGGCTGCCAGCGTCTTGATCGGGCCGGCCGAGATCGCGTTGACGCGGATGTTGTCGCGCCCGAGGTCGACCGCGAGATACTGGACGCTGGTCTCCAGCGCCGCCTTGGCCACGCCCATCACATTGTAATGCGGGATCACCTTCTCGGCGCCGTAATAGCTGAGCGTCAGCAGACTACCGCCGCCCTTGCCCGTTTCCGGATCAAACGGCGTCATCATCGCCGCGGCGCGCTTGCAGACCGCGACGAACGAATAGACGCTGATGTTCATCGTCATCAGGAAATTGTCGAGGCTGGTGTCGACATAGCCGCCGCGCAGCTCGTTCTTGTCGGAGAAGCCGATCGCATGGACGACGAAGTCGATCGTCGGCCAGCGCTCGGCGAGCGTCGCGAACGCCCCGTCCAGCGCAGCCATGTCGGATACGTCGCAATCGATCAGGAAATCGCTGCCCAGTTGCTCCGCCAGCGGCCGCACGCGCCGCTCGAGCGCCTCTCCCTGATAGCTGAACGCCAGCTCGGCGCCCTGCTCGCGCAGCTTCCGGGCAATCCCCCAGGCCAGCGAACGATCGTTGGCGAGGCCCATGATCAGCCCGCGCTTGCCCTGCATCAATCCCGTCACGACGAACCTTTCTCCCTTTCGGGAGCCTCCTCTAGCCCGTTCGACGGGGTTTCCGCCAGTGCGGCGTTGAGTTCGGCCCCTGCGACCATGCCGAGGCCGATCAACTGGAAGAAGATCAGCGCGATCATCACGCCCGCGAGGCTGCCATAAGTAAGATCATAGCTCCCCAATGTGCCGAGCACGACGGGAAGCAGTGCGGTGGTGCCCATCCACCAGACAGTGGTAAAGGCGGCACCCGGCCATTTCGGGCAGCCCGACTTGCGGTAGCGGCGGGGCGTGAGCGAATAGAAGAGGATGTAGAGCGCGCCGAACAGCGCCAGCGCGGGTACGAATTTGGTGAGCGAGAGAATCTGCTGCGCATCCGATGCCCAGGGCAGCAGCCGATAGATGAACTGCTCGGCCGCGGTGAGCATCACCTGGAAGCTGAAGGCAGCCATCGCCAGGATCACCGATGCGATGATGATCCCGATCGCGCCCAGCCGATAGCGCCAGAAGGGCGTGCTCGACCGCACCTTATAGGCCTGGCGCAGGATGCCGCGCAGCGTCTCGATGAAGCCGGCGGTGGTCCACAGCCCCACCAGCCCGCCCAGCCACAGCAGATTGCCGGTGCGCGCCTGGAGCACGTCCGAAACCGGCTTGCGCAGCACATCGGCCACCCCGGGCGGAACAGTGCGGAGAAAGGCTTCGAGCGTGTGGATCGCTTCGGCGTTGCGACCCAGGAGCTGCGCGATCGCCGCCGCGACGATGAAGAAGGGAAAGAGCGTGACCAGGCTGAGAAAAGCAAGGTTGCCTGCGTAGGTGAACCCTTCGTTGAAGGTGCGGGCGATCACCGTTCCCGCCACCGTGAAGAATCGGTCCGAAACGCCCGCCCGTTTCAGCGCCGCGTGCATCCGATGCAATATGCCCGGCCGCGCCGGCTTTTCGTGCGCCGAAGATTCCCCTGTCGTCACAGGGGCTCAGACGCCCATGCGGCCGCGGGGGTTCCCCTTGTTCTGCCAGCCCTGCGCGAACTCGATCAGCGCGTCGTCGTCCACTGGCAGGTCGACCATCAGCGTGACGAGCAGGTCGCCCCGGCTACCGCCCTTCTTGTGGAAGCCGCGTCCCTTGAGCCGCAGCACCTTGCCCGAGGTCGATCCCTTGGGGACGGTGAGCATCACCGGCCCGTCCGGAGTGGGCACGCGCACCTGCGCGCCGAGCACCGCTTCGGAGAGCGATACCGGCAGGTCGAGGCGGATGTCGTCACCTTCGCGCACATAGAAGCGGTGCGGCTGGATCTCGATCGTGACGATCGCGTCGCCGAACCCGCCGGGACCTTCCTCGCCCTTGCCGGCGAGCCGCATCTGGGTTCCGGTCTCGACCCCGGCGGGCAGCTTGAGGTCGATTGTCTTGCCGTCGCGCAGCGTGATGCGCTGGGGCGCGAGCCGGGCCGCGTCCTCGAAGCTCACCGCGAGCTTGTAGGCGACATTGGCGCCCTTGGCCGCGGCGCGGCGTCCGAACCCGCCGAATCCGCCGCTGAACCCGCCGCCGCGGCGCCCCGCCGCGCCGCCGCCGAACAGCCCCTCGAAGATGTCGCCCAGGTCGCTGGCCTCGCCGCCGAAATCGAATTGCGCGCCGCCCGGGCGGAAGCCGCTGTTGCCACCCGCACCGGGTCCGAAGCCGAAGGGCGAAGTCGGATTGCCGTCACCGTCGATCTCGCCGCGGTCGAAGCGTGCGCGCTTGTCCTTGTCGGTCAGCAGGTCATAGGCGTGGGTCACCTGGCTGAACTTCTCCGACGCCTTTGGATTGTCCTTGTTGCGGTCGGGGTGCAGCTCCTTCGCGAGCTTGCGATAGGCCTTTTTGATATCGGCTTCGCTCGCGGTGCGCGCCACGCCAAGAGTTGCGTAAGGATCGGCCATTTCTTTCCCTGTTCTTTTGCGCGGGTATTTCGGCCTGTGCGAGGCGCAGCGCAAGTGGGAGGGCTAAAGGGAAACGGCTCGGCTTGCTACAGGTCGGGCAGTGCCTGGTCGGCCTCGCCCCAGCCCTGGAGCGCGCGACTGGTGGCGCGCTCGATCAGCGTGGCGGCGTCGCGGATCGTGAAGCGCTTGGGCGTGTCGAGGTCGCGCAGCTCGCTCCAGCTGATCGGCGCGGCGACCGGCGCACCTTCGCGGGCGCGGGCGACATAGGGGAGCACCGCGGTCGCGCCGCGCTGGTTGCGCAGATAGTCGATGAAGATCTTGCCCCTGCGGTTGGCTTTCTTGAGGTTCGCCGTGAACCGCTCCGGCTCCGCCCCGGCGAGCGCCCGCGCGAACCGCTCCGCGAATGACCGAACCTCCGGCCACTCGGCCTCGGGCCGGAGCGGCACCACCACATGCACCCCCTTGCCCCCCGAAAGCATCGGCCAGCTGGTGAGCCCGATGTCGGCGAGGTGAGTCTTGAGGTCCTGCGCGGCCTTCTTGACCTTCTCGAAGTCGAGTCCCTCGTCGGGGTCGAGGTCGAACACCAGCCGGTCGGGCTTCTCGATGTCCGCGACCAGGCTGCCCCAGCCGTGGAACTCGATCGTCCCCATCTGCACGCACGCCATCAGCCCCTCGAGCTCGGCGACGTAGAGATAGGGCTGCACAGACCCGTCCTTCTCGCGCACATCGACGTGGAGGACGTGCTCGCCGAAGCTGCCCGCGTCGTGCTTCTGGAAGAAACAATGCTTGGCCCGCCCCTGCGGGCAGCGCACCAGGCTGATCGGGCGGTTGGCCAGCCAGCGCAGCAGCACCGGTGAGACTGCGGCGTAATAATCGGCGAGATCGCCCTTGGTGATCCCCGCCTCGGGGTAGATCACTCGGCCGCGGTTGCTGATCTTGATGTCGTAGGCCGGGGCAGCCGCCGCCTCGGGGAGCGGCGCCGGCGCTTCGGCGACGACTTCGCTCGCCTTCTTATCCTCGCGCAGCCCCAAGAAACTCGCGTGGCGCACCACCTTGTCGGCGGTGAATTCGCTGAAGGCGATCTCGGCCACCAGCTCCGGTTCCAGCCAATGTGCCCCCCGCGCCTCGGCACGCGGCACCTTCACCGGCGCCTGCTTGGCGGCGATCTTGTCGAAGCGTGCGCGCAGCGCGTGGAGCGTATCGAGGTTGAACCCCGTGCCCACCTTGCCGGCATAGATCAGCCCGTCCGGCCCGTTGACCGCGAGCAGCAGCGAGCGGAAGCCGCGCCCTTTGGCGCTGCTCGGCGTCCAGCCGACGATCACGAATTCCTGGCGGCGGATGCACTTGGTCTTGAGCCACGCCTTGGTCCGCGTGCCGCGATAGGGCGCGTCGGTGCGCTTGGAGACCACGCCCTCATAGCCTTCGCGGCACATCGCCTCGAACAGCTTCTCGCCGTTGCCGAGGACGTGCTCGGAAAACTGGATGGTCTCCTCCCCGCTGGCAAGCAGGGCGCGCAGCCGCTCCTTGCGCGTGAGATTGGGAAGGGCGGACAGATCCTCGCCCCCCTCGGCGAGCAGATCGAAGGCGAAGAGCGTCAGTCCCTTCCCGCCGCTGCCGATCGCTTCCTGCAAGGTCGAGAAGTCCGGCTTGCCGCTTTTGAACGCAACGATCTCGCCATCGACCAGTGCGCCCGCCGGAAGCGACTTGGTGGCTTCGGCGATGCCCGGGAACTTGTCGGTCCAGTCGAGCCCCGAGCGCGTGTAGATTCGCACCGGGTCCCCGGTCGCGACCAGCGCGCGATAGCCATCGTACTTGACTTCGTGGAGCCACTGGTTGCCCGCCGGCACCGTGTCGACCAGGGTCGCGAGCTGCGGGGCGCGAAAAGCGAGAGGCTTCACCTTCTTGCCCGCCTTGGCCGACTTGGCCGGCCGTGCGGGCTGCTTCGCGGGCTTCTTCCCCTCGGCGATCTCCTGCATCGTCCGCCCGGTGACCACGCTGGTCAGCCCCGTCTCGACCAGCAGGTCGGTGGCGCCCGCATAGGGATCGTCGATCTTGCGGAGCAGCCAATTTTCCGCGCGTTCCTTGCCGCGCGGCTTCAGCCGGATCAGCAGCCATTCCCCCTTCATCCGCTCGCCGTGGAGGCGGAAATGGAGGTGGCCCTTGTCCAGGTCCTTCGCGCTCTTGCCCTCCACCGGCTCCCAGCTGCCGGTGTCCCACAGCATCACCGTGCCGCCGCCATATTCGCCCTGGGGGATCGTCCCCTCGAAATCGGCATAGGAGAGCGGATGGTCTTCGGTACGCACCGCCAGCCGCTTCTCGCCGGGGTCCAGGCTGGGTCCCCGCGTCACGGCCCAGCTCTTGAGCACGCCGTCGATCTCGAGCCGGAAGTCCCAATGGAGCCGCGACGCATCGTGCTTCTGGACGATGAACCGGTTGCCCCGCCCTTTGGCGACCTTGCCCGCGGGCTCGGCCGTCTTGGCGAAGTCGCGCTTGGCGTTGTATCTGGAGAGGAGATCGGCGTCCGCCATCACGTTCACGCCCGCTTGCGCGCAGGCGCCTTCTTCGCCGCGGCGCTACGGCTGCCGGAGCGCGCAGGGGTCTTGGCCGTGCTCTTCTTCGCCGGTGCCTTCTTCGTTCCAGTGTCGTTGGCCGCCCCCGGCTTCTCCAGCGACTTCTTGAGCGCCGCCATCAGGTCGACCACGTTCGATCCGCGCGAAGGCCTCTCGGCGTCCTCCTCCTCGATGATCTTGCGGCCCTTGGCCTTCTTCTTGCGCTCGATCAGGTCCTTGAGCGCATCGACATAGCGGTCGTGGAACTCCTTGGGATCGAACTTGCCGGTCTTCTTCTCGATCAGCGATTCGGCGAGCCCCAGCAGCTCGGGGTCCGGCTCGGCGTCGGGAATGTCACGGAAATAGCCCTGCGCCTTGTTGACCTCGTCGGCATAGCGCAGCGTCTCGAGCACCATTCCGCGCCCGCACGGCTTCAGGCTCACGATATATTCGCGGCCCCTGAGCGCCAGCTGGCCCAGCCCCACCTTCTTGGTGCGCTTCAGCGCCTCGCGCAGCACGATGAACGCCTCTTCGGCGAGATCGTCCGCCGGCACCACGAAATAGGGCTTCTCGTAATAGAGCACGTCTATGTCGCTGGCGTCGACGAACTGGGTAAGCTCGAGGGTCTTCTTCGATTCCAGCTTCACCGCGTCGATCTCGTCCTGCTCGAGCAGAACATAATGCCCCTTCTCATATTCGAAGCCCTTGACGATCTCCTCGACGTCCACCGGCCCTACGCCCGGCGCCACCTTCTCGTACTTGATCCGCTTGCCGCTCGGCTCGTGGATCTGGTGGAAGCTGATCTGCGCGCCCGATTTGGTCGCCGAATAGATCTCGACCGGGATCGAGACCAGCGCCAGCCGTATCTGTCCCTGCCAATAGGCGCGCGCGGCCATCGAAAGCTCCTCGTTGCGAAGCCGATTCAATGTGCGAGCAGGGAGTCCGTTCCTCGACAGTGAACAGGGGCCGGCGTAGATGCCCGATCGATGACCACCGATCCCTTCCAGCTCTTCGACCAATGGTTCGCCGAGGCGCAGGCGAGCGAGCCCAACGATGCCAACGCCATGGCGCTCGCAACGGTGGATGCGGGCGGCCAGCCCTCGGTGCGGATGGTACTGCTCAAGGGGCATGGGCCTGAAGGCTTCGTCTTCTACACCAACCGCGAGAGCCGCAAGGCGGCGGACCTGCTCGCGAGCCCCAAAGCGGCGTTGCTCTTCCACTGGAAGTCGCTCCGCCGCCAGATCCGGATCGAGGGGCCGGTGGCGCAGGTGAGCGACGCCGAGTCGGACGCCTATTTCGCCAGCCGCAGCCGCGATTCGCAGCTCGGCGCCTGGGCGTCGGACCAGTCGCGCCCGCTCGACGCGCGCGCCACTTTCGAGACTCGCTACGAACAGATGCGGCAGCGCTTCGAAGGCAAGCGGGTGCCGCGCCCGCCGCACTGGGGCGGCTATCGCGTCGCGCCCGGGCGGATCGAATTCTGGCAAGACCGCGCACACCGCCTCCACGAACGCCGGCTCTTCCTCCGCACGCCCGACGGATGGAGTGAAGAGCTGCTCTATCCATGACCGCTGCCGGAAATCTCGCGCGCCGCGCCGCGCTGGCGAGCGTCGCCTGCGCGCTGCTGCTCGGCGTGCTCAAGGCCTATGCGGCGTGGCGGACCGGATCGGTTGCCGTGCTCGCGAGCCTTGCCGACAGCTTGCTCGATCTGGTGGCGTCGCTGGTGACGCTCGGCGGCGTGCACTGGGCGATGCAGCCCGCAGACCAGGAGCATCGCTTCGGCCACGGCAAGGCGGAGGCGCTCGCCGCGCTCTTCCAGGTGGCCGTGATCGCAGTCTCCGCCTTCGCGATCCTGCTGCGCGCGGTGGATCGACTGATCGCGCAACAGCCGAGCACCGATCCCGAATATGGCATCGGCGTCTCGCTGATCGCGATCGCCGTCACGCTCGCGCTCACCGGCTATCAGCAATCGGTGGTCCGGCGCACCGGCTCGGTCGCGATCGGCGCCGATCGCATCCATTATACGTCGGACCTGCTGCTCAACGCGGCGGTGATCGCCGCGCTGGTGCTGGAGGTCTATGCCGGAATCCCGGGTGCCGACGCCGCCTTCGGCATCGCGATCGCCGCCTGGCTGCTGTTCGGCGCCTGGCGCGCGTCGAGCGCGGCGATCGACCAGCTGATGGACAAGGAATGGCCCGAGGAGAAGCGCAGCCGCTTCGTCGAAGTCGCCGCGCGCCACCCCGAACTGATCGGTCTCCACGATCTCCGCACCCGCACCAGCGGCGCCAAGGATTTCGCGCAGTTCCACATCTGGATGGACCCCGAGCTGACGATCGCCGCGGCGCATGACGTGGTCGAGCGGCTCGAACGCGAGCTCGCGGTCGAATTCCCCGGCACCGAGTTCCTGATCCACGTCGATCCCGAAGGCCAGGTCGACGAGCCCGGGAATTCGCTCGCCGAAACCGATCTTCTCAAGGAGACCCGCACGTGAAGCTGCTCTTCGCCCAGATCGACGCCTTCGCCGACCGGCCGTTCACCGGCAATCCGGCCGCGGTGATGCCGCTCGAGGCGTGGCTCGAGGACAGGGTGCTCCAGGCGATCGCGGAGGAAAACAATCTGGCGGAGACGGCTTTCCTCGTCGCGGACGAGAGCGGGGAAGCCGATTACGAGCTGCGCTGGTTCACCCCTGCCGTCGAAGTCGCGCTGTGCGGCCATGCGACGCTGGCGAGCGGACATCATCTGCTGCGCGAAGACCCGTCGCGCGACTTGGTTCGTTTCCGCACCCGCAAGGCAGGCGTGCTCGAAGTCGCCCGCCACGGCGAGGGTTATCTGATGGCGCTTCCCGCCTATGCGCCCCAGCCGATGCCCTTGCCCGAAGCGCTGCGTGCGCTGGATATCGCCGATGCAGTCGATACGCTGCGCCATCCGAACGGATATCAGCTGATCGTGCTCGAAAGCGCCGAGCAGGTCCTTGCGCTCCGGCCCGATTTCCGCGCGCTCGCGGCGCTCGGCGACACGCTCAACATCGTCACCGCGCCCGGCGCCGATACGGATGTGATGAGCCGCGTCTTCGCCCCCGCGGCGGGAATCGACGAGGATCCGGTCACCGGCTCGGCGCACTGCGTGCTCACCCCCTATTGGGCCGCCCGCCTCGGCCGCAGCCGTTTCACTGCGCACCAGTCGAGCACGCGCGGCGGCTATGTCGATTGCGAGCTGGAGCCTGGCGGAGAGCGGGCGATCCTCGGCGGCAAGTGTGTGACCGTGATCGAGGGAACGTTCGCGCTTTAGGCCGAATCGACATGCGTCCCTGTTCGCCTCTCGGCATGCGCCCCGTATGCCCTGAACCGTCTCAACAACGGACGATCCTCTTTTTGTAGGCCGGGCCCCCACGCGCTCGTGGAGGCCCGGGAATAGCGGTTACGAATAGAACTTCAGAAAGTCGGCGCTGAAAGCCCGCGGAGCCGCGGCGCCGCCAGCAACACAGATATCGTATTCAGCCAGGCGGCAATCTTGGAGATCCGCGTAGCCCAGTGCATCCCATTGGAGACAAACTGCGCGCGCGTATTCGACGCAGGCCGGATTTGCCGTGGCCGGAGCAGCTATTGACGACAGCGCTACGGTAGAGGCGAGAAGACCGGCTGCATTTGCAACAATCTTCGATCCCAGGTTCTTCCTCAGCATCAGGATTCTCCTTAGACGAGATTTGCAGGACTCGGATAAGTCCGGCCCTCGAAGAGTGGGTGCTTGCGCTGTCGCGCGCAAACTCAATCTTCAATTAACCATCTATTGCTGACGTCGGTAATCTACGATGCGTCGAGGGTGAAAGCAGCTGCTGCCGGAGGATATGCCTCGACGGCGTAGGACAGAATTTCGCAGTCTGTCTACGCCGGAACCGCGGGCCCCATTCCGCCGGGTGCGCTCATGTTTGCTGAGGCATTCGCCGATACCTCGCTCGACGTCAGCAGCAGGGTTGGTGGACCATTCCATCCGCTTGCCAGCGACCGATGCCCCTCCACCCCTCGCCAGGCGCTGAAGCGCAAGCTACGGTATCCTCTCCTCAATTAAGGGGAGAGGTAACTGGGCGAGAGAACAAAGCTTGAACATCGGCCATGGCGCACTAACTCGGCGAAGCGACTTGCTCGCCGCTCTTTGACACTGCCGGATAGATTTCCAGCCCGGATTGGCCCGCGTGGCGCGTCGGTGCGGCCTTGGCGCCGCGTGCGTGTAGCATCGGTGCCGCGTTAGCGCCGCGTCAGTGTAGCCTCGCAGCCGCGTAGGTGCTGCGTCGGTTCAAGCACTTCTCAGCACTATCTTTTGGAATCAACAGCTTGCAAGCTTTGCCGCGGCCGCGAAAACGCGCAAACGAGTCAAGCAGGTCAATTGACCGGGCTAGGCCGTTGCCAGCTCCGCCCGTTCGGTCTCGGCGATCCAGCCGCCGCCGAGCACGCGGTCGCCCGCATAAAGCACGGCCGCCTGCCCCGGTGCGACGCCATATTCGGGTGTCTCGAATACCACCCGATCATCGTCCAGCCGCGCCGGCACCGGTTTGGCGAGGCTGCGGACCTTGGCAGTCATCGGACCCTTATGGTCGCCGCCCAGCCAGTTGATCCCCTCGATCCGCGCAGCGCGTACCGCCAGCGCACGCTTCGGGCCCACCACCACTTGGCGCGACTCGGGGTCGAGGCGCAGCACATAATAGGGTTCGGGTGCGCCGCCGATCTCGAGTCCGCGGCGCTGGCCGACGGTGAAGTGGATCAACCCCTTGTGCTCGCCCAGCTTGCGTCCCGCCTCGTCGACGATGTCGCCGCCTGCCTCGGCTTCGGGTCGCAGCTTCTTGACCAGACTGGCATAGTCCCGGTCGGGAACGAAGCAGATGTCCTGGCTGTCGGGCTTGGCGGCGACGCCCAGGCCCAGCTCGGCGGCAAGCTCGCGCACCGCCGGCTTGGGCATGCCGCCCAGCGGGAAGCGCAGGAAGTCGAGCTGCGCGGCGGTGGTCGCGAACAGGAAATAGCTCTGGTCGCGGGCCGGGTCGAACGCGCGGTGCAGCTCGGGGCCGGCGGCACCCGCCACGCGGCGCACATAATGGCCGGTCGCCAGGCAGTCGGCGCCCAGGTCGCGGGCGAGCGCGAACAGGTCGGTGAACTTGGGTCCCATGTTGCACTTGACGCAGGGGATGGGCGTGCGGCCGGCGAGATACTCGTCGGCGAAGTCGTCGATCACCCGGGTCCGGAAGCTCGACGCATGGTCGAACACATAATGCGCGATGCCCAGCTTGTCGCACACGGCGCGCGCATCGCGGATGTCGCGGCCCGCGCAGCACGAGCCCGCGCGGCCCACTGCCTCGCCATGATCGTAGAGCTGGAGCGTGACTCCGATCGTCTCCGCGCCGGTTCGTGCGGCGAGCGCCGCCACGACAGACGAGTCGACGCCGCCGGACATGGCGACGACGATCCGCCGCTTTGGGAGCGGCCCTTCGAGCTGGAAGTCTGCGGAAATCACGGCTGCGCACATAGGCCTACAGGCGCCGCGGTTCCAGTGCGGGCGCATACGGGGATGCGAAACCGGAATCAGCCTCTGATTTTCCCGCATCTTTACCGCCCCTTCACTCTGTTTCGTTACTCCGGGCGATCAACGAGTCGAAAAAAGGGGCGCACGAGTGGATTTGAGCTTCGCCAGGCTGGACCGGCAGGTGGGGGTTACCGCCATGCCGACCGAGCTGGCGGTGCTGCTGGTGGGAATCGCCGTTCGCCAGGCAACGAGTCCCACCGCCTGTATCCAGGCGCGGCTCGACGTCGCGGCTCCTGTCGATCGGCTGCTCGCGCCGAGCGACGGGGCATTCCACGGCCCGGCAGCAGCGGCGCTCACGCGCCGGAAACAGGAGTGAAGCAAGCGTTTACCGTGGCACTTTAGCCGATGTTCAAAGGGTACCGGTAGAGCGTGTTGCCAGTGAAATAGGGGCGGTGCCCCGGCTTGAGGTTGGTACATGATTGAGAACCAGAAGATCCGTCCCGCCAAGGTTATCGGCCCGCTCGGCGAGCCGTTGACGCTCGAGACGCTGCCGCCGCGGGACACCACCCGCTGGGTGGTCCGCCGCAAGGCCGAAGTGGTGGCGGCGGTGAACGGCGGATTGCTGACGGTCGACGAAGTATGCGAGCGCTACGGCCTCACGGTCGAGGAGTTCGCCGGCTGGCAGCGGGCGATCGACCGTTCGGGCATGCCCGGGCTGCGCGTCACGCGCATCCAGCATTATCGGTCGCTCTACGAACGCCAGCAGAAATATTGAGGGATCCCCCGTCGGGCTCCTGCGGCCCGCTCCTGCACGCCGGGGGCGGGCCGTTCCTTGTCCGGGGCACGGCCCAACAGGCCGAAGGTTCCACTGGCGCATCGAAATTTTGGTACGGAACCAATACGAGCGGTTGCGGATTTTCCCTTCGTCGCCCGGCCCGCCGGGTGGGAACATGGAGGGACTTGTCATGGGTCTTATCATTTGGCTCGTCATCGGCGGCGTCGTCGGCTGGCTGGCGAGCATCGTAATGCGTACGGATGCCCAGCAGGGCATCTTCCTCAACATCGTCGTCGGTATCGTCGGCGCTTTCATCGGCGGCCTGCTGTTCGGCGGCTCGATCAATGACAGCGGGGTCACGGTGAGCACCTTCCTCGTCTCGCTGGTCGGCGCGATCGTCCTGCTCGCGATCGTCAACCTGGTTCGCCGCGGCTCGGTCCGCTAGCGCTCCCCAGGGCAGGAAAGCAAAAGGGGCCGCTCCCTGGTGGGGCGGCCCCTTTTTCTGTCGTGCGCCTATTTGCGCCTATTTGAGCAGGAAGCGCACCGTCACCGAGATGTTCATCTCGCGCTCGCCCGCGACGATCTGGGTCCCCGAATCCATCGCCGCCTCGGCGCGCGCATAGGCGAGCGGGCGGGGCGGCGGCATCATCATGCTGCCTTCGGAGATCGAGAGGATGCGGTCGACGCGGAGCCCGGCCGCCTGCGCGTAGAGGTTGGCACGGGCACGCGCCTTGGCGATAGCGTCGGTGCGTGCCTCGTCGAGCGCAGCCTCGGGCTTGTCGAGCGTCAGGTCGGGGCCCGAAATATTGTTGGCGCCTTCGCGGACCAGGGTGTCGAGGATCGCCCCGCTGAGCGCGATGTCGCGGAAGCGAACACTGAGCTGGTTCGAAGCCTGATAGCCGGTGATCACCGGTGGCTGGTTCTGCTCGTGCCGGTATTGCGGGCTTAGCGAGACGCTCGAGGTCTGGATGTCGCGCTCGGCGACCCCCGCCTTGCGCAGCGCCGCGAGCACGCGGGCCATCCGCGTACCATTGTCGCGCATCGCCTCCTGTGCGGTTGCGGCCTGGGTGACCACGCCGGCCTGGATCGTCGCCACGTCCGGTACGCGCTTGGTGCTGCCTTCGGCGACCACCTCCAGAACCGTGCCGTCCAAGGGCGCAGGCCAGGGCCGCATCTCCTGCGCTTCGGCAGCCGGAGCAGACAGCGCCAGCGCTGCGCCGCTCATCGAAAAGAAGAAGCGATTCATAGTACCTCCCGAGGAAATCGTACGGCGAGAAGTGCCGTGTGTGGGACGAACGCCCGCTGAACGAATTGTATCGGTCGCGTTCAGATGCGTCGCGCAATGATCAGCCGGTAAAGCGCCAGCAGCACCACTGCGCCCGCGGTTGCTGCGGCATACGCCCGCCAGCTGCTGCCTTGCACATCGATGCCGAGCAGCGGCGTCAGGTAGAACGCAAGGAGCGCGCCTGCGATGCCGACCAGGATCGTGACGACCAGGCCGCCGGGATCCTTCCCCGGCATGATCAACTTGCCGAGCGCGCCCGCGACCAGGCCGATCACAAGCCATCCCAAGATACCGGTAGGCATAGGCTCTCTCCCGTATTTGCTTCCCGCGGGTGAGCCTTCCTTTCCGGTCGTCGATTTGCAACCGTTTCTTTCGGAAAACGATCGATCTACTTGCGGAAAACACAAGAAATCGGCATTGCCGCTGCGGGGCGCAGAACCGGCTTGCTGCCGGTGGTTTATTCAGATAATACAGTACGACCTTTTTGACGCAACGGCCGTGGCGGCCGGATCGGTGTGGCGCATATGAATTACGAGGCAGGGATGTTCGGACGGCAGGAGCGGCTGGAGTTCACCGGTGAGGAAACGCCGCGGCGCAGCCGTCGCTGGCTGTGGATCGGCGGAGCGGTGCTCGTCGTCCTGGGCTTGGTCGCCATCTTCATGATGATGCGTGGCGGCCAGCCCGCCGAGGCGCCCAAGGCGCCCGGCGCGGGCGGCTCGCAGCTTCCCACCGTCACCATTGCGGTGCCGGGGCGCCAGACCGTCCAGACGATCGTCAGCGGCACCGGCACGCTTGCCGCGCGCCGCGAGATGCCGGTCGGCGTCGTCGGCGAGGGCGGGCTCGTGACGCGCGTGCTCGTCGAGCCGGGCGCCTGGGCTGCGAAGGGTCAGGTACTCGCGACGGTAGACCGTTCGGTCCAGGCCCAGACCGCCGAATCGCTCGCCGCGCAGATCCGCGTCGCGGAGGCCGATGCGCGCCTCGCCCAGGCCGAGCTCGAGCGCGCCCAGCGCCTCGTTGCCGGCGGGTTCATCTCGAAGGCCGACATCGATCGCCGGACCGCCACGCGTGACCAGGCGGTCGCCCGCGTCCGCGTGGCCCGTGCGCAGCTCGCCGAGACTCAGGCGCGCAACCACCGGCTCGATATCCGCGCGCCGGAGGCCGGGCTGGTGCTGACGCGCCAGGTCGAGCCGGGCCAGATCGTCAGCGGCGGCTCGGGCGTGCTCTTCCGCATGGCCATGGGCGGGCAGATGGAGCTTCGTGCCCAGCTCGCCGAATCCGATCTGCAGCGCCTGCGCCCTGGAGCCCAGGCCCAGGTGACGCCCACCGGCACCACCCGAACCTTCACGGGCGAAGTGTGGCAGGTGTCGCCGGTGATCGACCCGCAGACGCGCCAGGGCATCGCCCGTATCGCGCTCACCTATGATCCCGCGCTCCGCCCCGGCGGGTTCGCCAGTGCACGTATCGTCGCCGGCACGGGCACGGCGGTGACCCTGCCCCAGTCCGCAGTTCAGAGTGACGCGAATGGCAATTACGTCTATACGCTCAATGCGAAGAACGAGGCGGTCCGCACGCCGGTGACCACCGGCGACGTGACCGAAGCGGGCGTGACGATCACTCAGGGACTGAACGGCACCGAACGCGTGGTTCTCACTGCCGGCGCATTCCTCAACCCCGGGCAGAAGGTCATCCCGAACCTTCAGAAGCAGAAGTAAAGGCGCCTGCCATGAGCTTCCGGAACATCTCGGCCTGGGCGATCCGCAATCCGGTCCCGCCGATCGTCCTCTTCCTGTTCCTCACCGTCGCCGGACTGGTGAGCTTCATGAAGATGGACGTGAACAACGATCCGGACATCGATTTCCCGATCGTGTGGATTTCGATCAGCCAGCCCGGCGCCGCGCCGAGCGAGCTCGAGAACCAGATCACCCAGAAGGTCGAATCGGCGGTTCGCAGCCTCCAGGGCATCGACGAGATCAACTCGAACGTGTCCGAAGGCCAGAGCACCACGGTCGTGCAGCTCGACATCGGCATGCCGATCGATCGCGCGGTCGAGGACGTGCGCAGCGCGATCCAGCAGATCCGCGGCGACCTCCCCGAGGGTATTCTGGAGCCACAGATCGGCCGCGTCGATACGTCGAGCGACAACGAAGTCGCGAGCTTCACCGCGGTCGCCACCGACATGACGGTGGAGGAGCTCAGCTGGTACGTCGACAACACGGTATCGAAGGAGCTGCTGGCGATCAGCGGCATGTCGGCCGTCGAGCGCAACGGCGGCGTGGACCGCGAGATCCGCGTCATCCTCGATCCTGCCAGGCTTCAGTCGGTGGGGCTCACCGCCAGCCAGGTCAACGCGCAGCTGCGCCAGGTGAACCTCAATGCCGCCGGCGGCCGCGC
Source organism: Sphingomonas radicis (assembly GCF_051400635.1). Classification (NCBI taxonomy): domain Bacteria; kingdom Pseudomonadati; phylum Pseudomonadota; class Alphaproteobacteria; order Sphingomonadales; family Sphingomonadaceae; genus Sphingomonas; species Sphingomonas radicis. The sequence continues at coordinate 512,032 of NZ_JBLFFG010000001.1, read as the reverse complement.
CGAAATCTCCGGCTTCGAGCAATCGGTGCGTGTGATCGGCAATGCCGACAGCGCCTATTCGCTCAGCCAGACCCAGATCTCAACCGGGGACGGGCGCACGGTCCGGCTTGCGGATATCGCGAACGTCAAGGACGCCTATGCCGAGCAGCGCAGCCTGGCGAAGTTCAACGGCCATCAGGTCATCTCGTTCGACATCAAGCGCGCCAAGGGCGCGTCAGACCTCGAGGTCTTCAAGGACGCCGAAAAGGCGCTCGAAGCGCTCGAGAAGCGCAACCCCAAGGTCCAGTTCGAGCTGCTCAACAACAATTCGAAATACGCCGAGCAGCAGTATCACACCGCGATAGAAGCGATGGTCGAGGGCGCGGCGCTCGCCGTCGTCGTCGTGTTCATCTTCCTGCGCGACTGGCGTGCGACGGCGATATCGGCGCTGGCAATCCCGCTCTCGGCAATTCCCAGCTTCTGGTTCATGGACATGCTGGGCTTCACGCTCAACCAGATGACACTGCTCGCGCTGAGCCTCGTCGCGGGCGTGCTGGTCGACGACGCGATCGTGGAGATCGAGAATATCGTCCGACACATGCGCATGGGCAAATCGGCGTATCAGGCGTCGATCGATGCCGCCGACGAGATCGGCGTCGCGGTGCTCGCCACTACCATGTCGATCGTCGCGGTGTTCCTGCCGGTGGGCCTGATGCCCGGCATCTCGGGCCAGTTCTTCAAGAACTTCGGGCTGACGGTGGTCGCGGCGGTGCTGATGAGCCTTGCCGTGGCGCGCCTGCTCACGCCGATGATTGCCGCCTATTTCCTGAAGGCCAAGGGCCATGCTTCGCACGGCGAGGGGCGGATCATGGATGCCTATGTCGCGCTGCTGCGCTGGACGTTGCGACACCGCTGGTCGGCGGTGCTCGGCTTCATGCTCTCGTTCGGCGCCACCATCGCCTGCTTCATGATGCTGCCGATGACCTTCCAGCCCGCGCAGGATCAGGAAAGCGTCACAGCCACGATCGAGATGGTGCCTGGCACTCGGCTGGAGGACACGGATCGCGTGGTTCGGCAGGTCGCTGCGATCCTGCGCAACGAGCCGCTGGTCACCGACATCTACGAGCGCAGCTTCGTCGGCAACGGGCGTGTGACCGCCCAGCTCAAGGAAGATCGCGACGAGAAGAGCACCGAGTTCGAGAAGCGCGTTGCGCCGCAGCTGCTCGCGATTCCCGATGCCCGCGTGAACTTCCGCTCGCAGTTCGGCTGGGGCTCCAGCGGGCGCGATCTCACCGTCACCCTGGGCGGCGAGGATCCCGCGGTGCTCACCGAAACTGCCAATACGCTGGTCCAGCAGATGGCGGGGATGAAGGAAGTCGTCGCACCGCGCATCGCGGGCGATCTTCTGCGACCGGAAATCGTAATCAAGCCGCGGCTCGATCTGGCGGCGAACCTGGGCGTGACCACGGCGGCGCTGTCGAGTGCCATCCGCATCGCCACACTGGGCGAGATCGACCAGAACAGCGCGAAGTTCTCGCTTTCCGATCGCCAGATCCCGATCCGGGTGGCGATCAACGAGGATGCGCGCGCGCGGCTGTCGACGATCCAGAACATGCCGGTGCAGACGCAGAACGGCGGATCGGTTCCGCTCTCGGTCGTCGCCGACATCGGCTTCGGCGCGGGTCCTACTCGTATCGAGCGGCTCAACCTGCAGCGGCGCATCGTAGTGGGCGCGGACCTCGCGATGGATCCGGTGACGGGCAAGCCCTACGTCAACAACGCGGTGATGCAGAAGATCAACCAGCTGCCAATCATGAAGAACCTGCCGCAGGGCGTCGGCCAGATGACCGTCGGACAGGCCAAGTGGCAAGCGGAGATGATGAACAACTTCTTCATCGCGCTCGCCTCGGGCATCTTCCTGGTCTTCGCGGTGCTGGTGCTGCTCTACCGCCGCTTCATGTCGCCGCTGGTGAACATGGGCTCGCTGCTGCTGGCGCCGCTCGGCGGGCTGCTTGCGCTGATGGCGACGGGGAACCCGCTCTCGCTGCCGGTGTTCATCGGCATCCTGATGCTGTTCGGCATCGTCGCGAAGAACTCGATCCTGCTGATCGACTTCGCGCTCGAGGAGATGGAAAAGGGCGTCGACAAGTTCACTGCGATCGTCGACGCCGGGCACAAGCGCGCTCAGCCGATCGTGATGACCACGGTCGCGATGGTGGCGGGCATGGTGCCCACCGCGCTCTCGCTCTCGGGTGACAGCTCGTGGCGCTCGCCGATGGGCATCGTCGTGATCGGCGGGCTGATCCTCTCGACCGTGCTCACGTTGGTGATCGTGCCGGCGATCTTCAGCCTCGCAGTGGGCCTCGAACACTGGCTCGGGCCGAAGCTGTCGCGCCGCCTGCTCACCTATCGTCCGGGCGACGACGGCAGCCGCGTGATCGGCCCGACGCACGGCGGCGGAGCGATCGAGCACAAGCCGGGGGACGATTCGCCGCAACCGGCGGAGTGAACTTGCCGGCGTTTGAGGTATTGGGGAGCGCGTGACCCTAGCGCGCGCTCCCCGCCCCTCAGAGGCCGTTCCCCCTGGGCTCCGGCGCATGCGCTTCGTCGCGACCGGGCTGCTCGTGCTGATGGCAGGCGTGTTCCTGGTCGCCCGCGCCTATGACCATCTCCATCCTGCGATCGGATTTATCCGCGCCTTTTCCGAAGCCGCGATGGTGGGCGGCCTGGCCGACTGGTTCGCGGTAACTGCGCTCTTCCGCCACCCGCTCCACTTGCCGATCCCCCACACTGCGATCATTCCCCGCAACAAGGATCGCATCGCGGATACGCTCGCTGCTTTCCTGCGCGACAATTTCCTCATCCCCAGCGTCGTCGCGCGGCGGATGCAGCGGCTCGACGTGGCAAGGGCGGCGGGGCGTTGGCTCGCCGATCCGGGCGCCGGCCGCGGCCGGTTGCGCGCGGGGATCGGGCGATTGGCGGCGGACATGCTCGAGGCGCTCGATCAGGAGCGTCTGGGTGGCATGGCCAAGCGCGCGCTTGCCGATCGGCTGCGCGCGCTTGCCGCGGCGCCGCTCGCCGGGCGGGCTCTCGCTGCCGCGATCGCCGAGGATCGCCACCGCCCGCTGCTCGACGGCACGATCCGCTGGGCAGCAAGGATACTTGAGGCCAACGAGCCGCTGGTCCGCGAGATGGTCCATGCGCGCGCAGGCAAGGTGCTGCGCTGGACCGGCCTCGACGAGACGCTTGCGAACAAGATCATCGACGGCCTGCACAAGCTGATCACCGAAATGGCTGACGATCCCGCGCATCCGCTTCGCGAAAAGGCAGAGGAAGGGCTGGCGCGTCTCGCGCACGATCTTCAGCACGATCCGGGGATGCAGGCCAAGGTCGAGAAGCTGAAGAACGACCTGCTCGATAATCCCGCCCTCGCCAACTGGTGGATGGGCATCTGGGAATCGGGCCGCGCCGCGCTGCTTCGTATCGCGCGCAACCCGGACAGGGCCCTGAATGGCCCGCTGGGCGAGGCGCTGCGGCAGCTGGGGCACACGCTCCAGACCGACCCGCGACTCGCCGAGACGATCAACCGCTTCGCGCGGCGCACGGCCGTGGGCGCCGCGGCCGACTATGGGGACGGGATCGTGCGGCTCGTCTCCGATACGATCCGAAGCTGGGATGCACGCACCGTCACCGGCCGGCTGGAAAACGCCGTGGGCCGAGACCTTCAATATATCCGCATCAACGGCACGCTGGTCGGCGGGCTCGTCGGCGCCACGATCCACGCGGTCGACGTGTTGCTTTGATCTGACCGGGCTTCAGTGCCAGTCGAGCTCGGGCCAGCCGCGCGCCTTCGCCATCGTCTTCAACGGGCCATGCGCATTCACAGCAAACCCCTCGTCCGCCCATTCGAGCAGCGGCGCGTCCGAGACATGATCCGAATAGGCGCGAACATGGGCTTGTCCCCGCTCGATCGCCTGGTCCTTCATCCACCGCTCGATCATGCGGAGCTTTGCGGGGCCGTAACAGTTGTCTCCTTCGATCAGGGAGAGAAAATGGCCCCGCGCATCCCGCTTCGCCTGCGTGGCGACCACATGATCGAACCCCAGCCGCCGGGCGATCGCGCCGGCGTAATAGCCGTGCGATGCAGTGGCCATCACCAGCGTGCAGCCCGTGGCGCGATCCGCCTCGATCCGTTCCCGAGCGCCATGAAGTACGCCCCGCTCAGCTTCGGCTTCGGCGAAGCTCTCGGCCACGCGCTCGATTTCGGCAGGCGCAAGCGCGCGGCCCAGCATCAGCCGCTGCGCAATCTGCTTGAGCCGGCCACGGTCGATCCATTTTGCCAGATAGGCGAGTGCCACCGCGCCTACCGCCGGCAGAAGCACCAGTCGCCACGGCGCGCGGGTGCGCGCGGCATGGAGCAGGAAGCGCGTCCATGTCGGCGTGGCAGTGATCGTCTTGTCCATGTCGTAGATCGCGAGGTGTCGCATTGGGACATCTAGGCGCGCGGCGGCTTGCCGATCCACTCCAAATCGCAGAAAGGTGCCCGGTATGAGGGGCAGTGCCGATTTCGAGCGAGTGGATGCAGGCGATGGCGCCACGTTGCGTTTCACCGGCAATCTGTCGCTCGCCTGCCTGCGCGATCTGCCGGAGCGGCTGAACGCGATCGAGGGACCGGTCGCGCGGCTCGATCTCAGCGAAGTCGAGCGGATCGACACCGTCGGTGCCTGGCTGGTCCACCGCTTCGCGCGCGATCACGATTCCAAAGTGGAGGGCCTCCACCCCGACGAGCAGCACCTGCTCGACCAGGTCGCTGCCGCCGAGCACCCGATCGAGTTGCCGCCCAAGCCCGCCGATCCGTTCACGCGGATGCTGGGCGAGGTGGGCGAGGCGGTGATCCAGGCCGGCAAGACGCTCTATGGTCTGCTCGGCTTCCTGGGTGCAACGCTGATCGCCTTCTGGAACGTGGCCAAGCATCCCAGCCGCTTCCGCTTCAATGCGACGGTGTACCGCTTCGAGGTCGTCGGCGTGACGGCCCTCGCCATCATCGGACTGATGAGCTTCCTGATCGGCGTAGTCATCGCCCAGCAGGGCGCGGTGCAGCTCCGGCAGTTCGGCGCAGAGGTCTATACGATCAACCTCGTCGGCCGCATCACCTTGCGCGAACTCGGCGTGCTGATGACTGCGATCATGGTCGCGGGCCGCTCAGGATCGGCCTTCGCCGCGCAGATCGGTACGATGAAGCTTACCGAAGAGATCGACGCGATGCGCACGATCGGCGTTTCGCCGATGGAGGCGCTGGTGGTGCCCCGCACGTTGGCGGTGGTGCTGATGATGCCGCTGCTCGGCTTCTATGCCTCGCTAGTCGCGATCATCGGCGGCGGTCTGCTCTGCTGGGTGAGCCTCGGTATCCCTCCAGTCACCTTCATCCAGCGCATCCGCGAAGTGGTGCCGCTCACCGATCTGTGGGTGGGGCTAGTCAAGGCGCCGGTATTCGGCGCGATCATCGCGATTGCCGGCTGCTTCCAGGGCATGCAGGTCGAAGCCGATGCCGAGCAGGTGGGCAACCGCACGACGATCGCGGTGGTGCAGGCGATCTTCCTCGTCATCGTGCTCGACGCCTTCTTCGCGGTATTCTTCAGCGAAGTGGGCTGGATCTGATGGTGCGGGGCGAGCGCGAGGACATCGTGATCTCTGTCCGCGGCCTTCGCAACGGCTTCGGCGAGCATATCGTGCACGAGGGGCTCGACCTCGACGTGCGACGCGGCGAGATATTGGGCGTGGTCGGCGGATCGGGCACGGGCAAATCGGTGCTGATGCGTTCGATCATCGGGCTGCAGCCGCCGCTCACGGGCGAGATCCACGTGTTCGGCGAGAACACGATCGGGCGCGAAGAGACGGAGGCGGTGAACATCCGCAAGCGCTGGGGCGTGCTGTTCCAGGGCGGCGCACTCTTCTCGACGCTCACCGTGTCCGAGAACGTCCAGGTCCCGATCAAGGAATTCTACCCCGGCGTCGATCAGGTCCTGCTCCAGGAGATCGCCGCCTACAAGATCGTAATGACCGGGCTGCCGCCCGACGCCGGCCCCAAATATCCGGCCGAGCTCTCCGGCGGCATGAAGAAGCGCGCCGGGCTGGCGCGCGCACTCGCGCTCGATCCCGAGCTGCTGTTCCTCGACGAGCCTACCGCCGGGCTCGACCCGATCGGCGCGGCGGCGTTCGACGAGCTCACCGCGTCGCTCCAGAAGACGCTGGGCCTCACCGTGTTTCTGATCACCCACGATCTCGACACGCTCTATGCGATCTGTGATCGCGTCGCGGTGCTTGCCGACAAGCGCGTCATAGCCGTCGGCACCATCGACGAGCTGCTCGCGTTGGATCACCCGTGGATTCAGGAGTATTTCAATGGACCGCGCGGACGCGCTGCGGTCGCCAGCGCCGAACGGGCGCCTGCGAGCACATGAGGGACTGAATGGAAACGCGTTCGAACCATGTTCTCGTCGGCGCCGTGGTGCTGATCCTGCTCGGCGTTCTAGCGCTGTTCATCGTCTGGCTCGCGCGGCTGGGTGGCGGCAACGAGCGCGAGTACGACATCTTCTTCCGCCAGGCAGTCGACGGCCTTAGCGCCGGTTCGGCAGTGACTTTCTCCGGCGTGCCGTCAGGGCAGGTGAAGGAGATCGCCTTCTGGCAGCCCGATCCCAGCCTGGTGCGCGTTCGCATCAGCGTGCATCCGAACGTGCCCATACTCGAAGGCACTACCGCCTCGATTCAGGGGAGTTTTACCGGCCCCAGCACGGTGCAGCTCGACGGCGCGATGAAGGATGCACCGCCGATCGAATGTCCCCGGGAGAACCCCCGCTCGGCGTGCCCCCTCGGCGTTCCCGTGATCCCCACCAAGGCTGGCGGGCTCGGTGCGCTGCTCAGCTCGGCGCCGCAGTTGCTCGAGCGGCTCACCACGCTCACCGAGCGTCTCACGGAGCTCCTGGGTGACCGCAACCAGAATTCGATCGCGGGCATTCTCGCCAACACCAATCGCCTCACCGATGCGCTCGCCGACCGCGGGCCCGAGATCGCCGCGACTCTCGCCGAGACGCGCATCGCGATCCAGAAATTCGGCGAGGCAACCCAGCAGATCGGCGAGCTCGCCGATTCCACCGAAGGGGTGATCTCGAGCGACATCCGCCCGATGATCGCCAACCTCAACAAAACGATCCAGTCGGCGCAGGGCAGCATGGAGACGCTGGACAAGACGATCGGCGATGCCCGCCCGGGCATTCAGGCGCTGTCGAAGAAGACGATCCCCGAGATCGGTCAGTTGGTGCAGGACCTCAGGGTCATGTCGACTTCGCTCGCCTCGATCGCCGAGAAGATCGACCAGGGCGGCGCGTCGAGTCTGATCGGCTCGCCCAAGCTGCCCGACTACGAACCGAAGAAATGAGGGCCCAGATGAACAAGCTCGCTCTCCTCTGCGCCCCGCTGCTCGCGGTCGCGCTTTCCGGCTGCATCTCCTTCGGGGCGAAGCCCCCGAAGGCGCTGCTGACACTGGAGCCCGCGGCATCGATCCCTGTCGGCGAATCGCAGCGCTCGAATGTCGCGGCGACGATCACGATTTCGGTTCCCTCGGTGCCGCAGGAACTCGCCTCGTCGCGTATCCCGGTGCGATCGGGCGGCACGGCGATCGCTTATGTGAAGGACGCGCAATGGGTCGAGCGGCCCTCGCAGCTGCTGGCGCGACTTCTGGCTGATACAGTGACGTCCCGGACCGGACGGCTCGTGCTCAGCTCGCGCCAGTCGATGCTCGATCCAGGCGCCTATCTGATGGGCGATCTGCGCGCGTTCGGCGTCGATGCCGACACGAGCGAAGCGGTGGTGACCTATGATGCGGCGCTGGTGCGCGGGCCCGAGACAGTGGTCGAGAAGCGCCGCTTCGAGGCGCGCGTGCCCGTGACCGAGATCGAGGCCGCGCCGGTCGGCGCCGCGCTCAACCAGGCTGCCAACCAGGTCGCGGCCGAAGTCGCCGACTGGGTCGGCCGCTGAGGCTCAGGGCGTACGCCGCACCGGCGGCAGCGCGTTGCAGATGTCCGCGCCGCCCGCCGGCACGGTGAAGAAGGGCGGGGTGCGGTTCTCGCGGCCCATGATCCAGGCTGCGAAACGTTCGTTGTCGGTCGCGCGATACTGGAAGCGGGGCCGCTCGTCCTCTGGGAGCTGGCTTGCGAGCCGCACGGAGAGGATCGGCGTGCGCTCAGCTGCATTCTCGTAGATGCCCAGGTTGCCGGTGCCGCGCGGCAGGCTCGAGAGCCACTGCATCCCATCTACAATGCGGCCGACGAGGGCGATGTTGCGGTCGAGATGCCGCGGCGCATGGCCGATGACCGTGTAGAGCTCGGCACCACTGCCCGTGCTCGGCGCCAGATCGCGCGCGACGCCGACCATGCCATAGCAATGGGTGAGCCAGGCGGCCTTGCCGTCGCTCGCCAGCGGCCAGCCGTCGGCGCTGTGACCAATCGTCGCCGCATAGGTGTCGGGTCGCGCGAAACGCGTGACGCCGTCGTAGCGGCTCCACTCATATTCGGCGGGCGGATTGACGATCACCTGCGGCGGAAGCGGCTTCTGCTCGGTCGCGTCGCCCCATTGCGTCACATAATTGTCCTGCACCCGGTAAACGCTGGTGCCGTCCCACCAATGCGCCTCGGCGAGCTTGCGGATATTGGCGACGTGCGCGGGGGTGTAGCGGGGCGCGAGCCGGATCGTCACTTGCCGTCCACCCGCGAGCGTCATCACCAAAATCTCGTCATCGGGGATCGGCTTCCAGTCCGAATCGATCGCCTCCGCAGGCGAAGGTGCGGTCTGGGCGATAGCAGAGATGGAAAAGGTGGCGGCGAGCGCGCAGAGCGCGAGGCGAGTGCTGAGCATGGCTTGAGACTGGCACGCCGCACCACGCTTGCCTAGCCCGCCGGCAGGCGGTAGGGCACGCCCCTTCCGGGACATGCGGAGCGGTGGCCGAGTGGTCGAAGGCGCTCGCCTGGAAAGTGAGTATACGGCAAAACCGTATCGAGGGTTCGAATCCCTCCCGCTCCGCCATCTACTTCTAACTTCTTGAGAACGCCGACACACGCCAGCGGGTATCGAGAGCGCGTCGGCAGTTTCCTCGATCGTCAGTTCCTGCAGATAGAACAGCGTCAGTATCTCGCGTTCGACGGGTGGAAGTCTGGCCAATCCGAGCTGCATGCTCTCAAGGTCGCGGTGATCTTCCTGCACCTCGTCCTCGGCGAGTTGGCTGGCGTTGTCGTCGAGAGGCAAGAACGCCCGGTACCGGCGGCGCAGCGTGTCGGCGAAGGCGCGATGTGCGATGCCGAACAACCAGGAGCGAAAGCGGCGTGGGTCGTGGAGGCGACCGACTCCGCGAAAGACGCGCAGCCAGATATCCTGGGTCAGCTCCGCGGCCGCGTCGCCTTCCTCCGACACGCGCCAGGCATAGCCGGCGACCGGCGCGGCCCACCGCCCCATCAACTCGTCGAATGCGCGGCGCTCGCCCAATTGGCAGCGGATCACGAGCAACTCGTCATCGATCCGGGCTTCTTCGCTTTCGGCTGTTCGTCGCATCGTTTGGCCCCACCATTCCCCTCTGTAGTCGGGGCCTAATGAAAAGGTTCACCGTGATTGCGCCGGCCGGAAGCGGAACGGCAGATCACAGACAGCAAGGGGCAAAGCTGCTATTCCGGCCTTCCACTCATTGCGGGGGTGCGGGAGTGACTTGCAAGATGCGGCGCAGGGATTTTCTCGTGGCGAGCGGGCAGGCCATTCTGGGCGCGGCACTATGCCCTGGCGTGGCGGATGCCGGAACCGGCCGTGCATCCGGCAGACCGCTCGAGGAACGCGAGGCCCATCTGGTGCCCGAACTCGAAGAGCGCATTCCGCTGCTGATGAAACAGGCCAGCTTGCCGGGCCTCGCGATCGCAATCGTACGCGATTCGAAGCTGGCGTGGTGCCGGGGCTTCGGGGTAGCGGACGTCGCCTCCAGCCGGCCTGTCGACTGTGCGACGGTGTTCGAGGCGCAATCGCTGAGCAAACCCGTCTTCGCTTATCTGGTCCTCAAGCTGTGCGAAGCGGGAGTCCTCGATCTCGACACGCCCCTGACAAGATACACGCCCGATCGGATCCTGGCCGGGGACCCGCGTCTCGACCGCATCACCGCGCGTCATGTGCTATCGCATACCAGCGGTCTGCAGAACTGGCGGTCGGAGACCGATCCGCTCAGCATCCATTTCGATCCGGGCGAGCGATGGCTCTACTCGGGTGAGGCCTATAGCTATCTCCAGTCGGTCGTGACCCGTTTGATCGGGCGCACCGATCCGAACAGATGCGTGACCTGGGACGTCAAGATATGCGCGACCGACTTCGCCGACGTCATGAAGGCTCGTCTCCTCATCCCGTTCGGGATGACGTCCAGCGACTATATATGGGACCCGAGCCTCGGAGCCCGATCGGCGCTGCCGCACGACGCCGACGGAAAGGCCATGCCGGGCCATCGCTGGACGGCGATCGAGGCGGCGCGATGGGGATCGTCGGGAGGGTTGCTCACCTCCCCTGCGGATTATGCAAGATTTCTGATCGAGCTCATGAACCCGCGCTCCGACGATCCATTTCGCCTGAGCCGCAAGAGCCTCGACGAAATGGTCCGGCCGGCGATCCGCGTCCCGGAGGAGGAGCGTGGCATGGCCTGGCCTCTTGGCAGCGCCTGGGGGCTCGGCTGGCAATTGTTCGACGTCGGAGGCGACCCGGTCATCGCCCATGGCGGCGACAGTCCTGGCTTCCACAACTTCGCCGCCGCCTCGATCGCGCACAAATCCGCGCTCGTCGTCATGACGAACGGCCAGGGAGGATGGCCGGTCATGAAGCAGCTCATCGCCCCTGCCTCCCTGGATCGTCTGCTCCATCAATCCTGATTGGACTGGGCTTCGCGCGGCTCCGGGTCGTCCCAGGACCGCTCGCCTTCCGTTGGGGCTGGGGTTCAAGAAATCCGCGTAATCGCGCCTCGGTCGTCCGCTCCTCCTCCAATCGCGCATCCGGATCGTTAAGTACCCGTGAACGGCACACGGAGGATGCATGAGAGCCACAAGGCGTGAAATCATCGTCGCCGGAGGCGCGCTCCCGGTTACCAGCATGGTAGCCGCCTCAGCGTCCGAGGCTGGCGTGGTGGCGGGCGGAGATGCCACCGCGGTGACGTTCGAGGTGAACGGCAAGCCACAGTCTGTGGCGCTCGATCCTCGAACAACCCTGCTGGACGCACTGCGCGAGCATTTACGCCTCACCGGCACCAAGAAGGGCTGCGATCACGGCCAGTGCGGCGCCTGCACGGTGCTGGTCAACGGCAGGAGGATGCTGAGCTGCCTCAGTCTGGCGGCGATGCACGAAGGCGACACGATCACCACGATCGAGGGGCTCGGCACACCCGAGCATCTGCACCCGATCCAGCGCGCCTTCGTGAAGCACGACGGCTTCCAGTGCGGTTACTGCACGCCCGGCCAGATCATGTCGGCGCTCGGAATGCTGGGCGAGGTACACGATGGCTGGTCAAGTCATGCTGCCGATGAGGTGTCGGAACGCCCTTCGCTCACCGATGCGGAGATTCGGGAACGAATGAGCGGAAATCTTTGCCGCTGCGCCGCCTATCCGAACATCGTCGCGGCGATCCGTGAGGCGGGAGAAGCCGCGTGAAGCTGTTTACCTACCACCGCGCCGCCGATCCGGCGGAGGCGGCGCGGCTCGCGGCGGCGCTTCCCGATGCACGCTTCGTCGCAGGCGGCACCAATCTGCTCGATCTGATGAAGCTTCAGGTCGAGACACCCGCGCATGTCGTCGATATCAGCCGGATCGGTCTCGACAGGATCGAACGCGATGGCGGTGGCCTGCGCATCGGCGCACTGGTGCGCAACGCCGATCTTGCTGCCGACATGCAGGTGCGCCGGCGCTACCCCGTGCTCGCGCAGGCGCTTCTTGCGGGCGCGAGCGGCCAGATCCGCAATCGGGCGACGACCGGCGGCAACCTGCTCCAGCGGCCGCGCTGCCCCTATTTCTACGACGGCACCACGCCCTGCAACAAACGGCGGCCCGGGTCCGGCTGCGCCGCGCTTGGCGGGTACAGCCGCCTCCATGCCATTCTCGGTGCAAGCGAAGCCTGTATCGCCACGCATCCGTCCGACATGGCAGTCGCGCTGGCAGCTCTCGGCGCGCGCATCGAAACGGTAAACGCCGACGGCTCGGGCCGTTCGCTGACGCTCCCCGAATTGTACGATACGCGCGATCCTGCTTGCGAGACGGCGTTGCGCAGCGGCGAACTGATCACGCATGTCACGTTGCCGCCGCCACCTACCGGTCCCCAGCGCTACCGCAAGGTCCGCGATCGCGCCTCCTACGCCTTTGCGCTGGTCTCGATCGCGCAGGCTGGTTCGGCGGTCGCGCTGGGAGGCGTGGCGCCCATGCCCTGGCGCGCTGCCAGGTTCGAGCGCGCCCGTGCGGCAGCCGCCGAGCCGATGGAAGCGATCGCGGCGGAGCTGCGGCCGGCGCGCACCTTTCCGGGCAATGCATATAAGCTCGAGTTGGTCCGCGACTTGCTCGCCCGCAGCCTGGAGGTGCCGGCATGATCGGAAAGGGCATCGACCGGCTGGACGGGCCGGCGAAGGTTTCCGGCACCGCCCGCTATGCGCACGAATTCGCCGGCGCGGGCGAAGCGCTGGTCGGAGTGCTCGTCGGTGCGACGATCGCGCGAGGCCGCATCCTTGCGACGAACGCCGACGCAGTGCGCGCGATGCCGGGCGTCCGGCTGGTGCTGACGCATCGCGAAATGCCGGAGCAGGCGGCATTCGTGTCCAACGCAGCGCCGCCCGGGCAGGGTGAGAACCGCTTCGCGCGGCCCCGCCCGTTCCTCGACAGTGATGCGGTGCGTTATTGGGGCGAACCGATCGCATTGGTCGTCGCGGACAGTTTCGAGCAGGCGCGGGATGCGGCTCTGGCGTTCAGCGCCCGCTACGATGCGCTTCCGCCGCGTACCGACATCGATGCCGAGCTCGACCGCGCCTATGATCCCAAGCGGATCAACAATGGCCAGCCTTCCGACAGCCTGATCGGCGACCTGGACGCTGCGATCCGATCGGGCGCCGCGAGTCTGGACCTGCACTATTCCACGCCGCGGCAGAACCATAACCCAATGGAGCCCTGGGCGACGCTGGCAGTGTGGCGAGACGACAAGCTGACGCTCTACACGTCCACCCAGACGGCATCGGTTATGCGCGATTCGGTCGCGGTCACGCTGGGGCTCGCCAAGGATCAGGTGCGGGTCGTCAGCAAGTTCGTCGGCGGCGGGTTCGGCGGCAAGCTGGTCGCGGAGGCCGACGCGATCCTGGCCGCGCATGCCGCGCGCCTGCTGGGGCGGCCGGTCAAGGTCGCCATGCTGCGCCAGCAGGGCTTCAGCATGGCCGCGCACCGCCCGCACAGCCGCCAGCGCATCCGCTTCGCGACGACTGCGGAGGGGGTCTTTACCGCGACGGGAATGGACGTGGTCAACGACACCGCGACTTTCCAGCAGTTCGTCGAACAGACCGCCGATCCCGTCCGCAGCATCTATGCGGCCCCCAATCGGCGCACCACGCACCGCGCCGTGGCGCTCGACATCCCTGCCCCGGATACGATGCGCGCGCCCGGCGAGGCGCCGGGCCTGACGGGCTATGAATGCGCGGTCGACGAGATCGCGGAAAAGCTGGGCATCGATCCGATCGAGCTCCGCATCCGCAATGAGCCCGATCGACATCCCGAGAATGGAAAGCCCTTCGGTACCCGCCGGTTGGTCGAATGCTATCGCGAGGGCGCGCGCCGCTTCGGCTGGGACGCCCGCCGGCTGCCGCGCACCCGGCGCGAAGGGGACTGGTGGATCGGCATCGGCATGGCCGCCGCGTTTCGCCCCAATTACCTGCGTCCCTGCGCCGCGCGCGCCATCGCACACTCCAGCGGACGCGTGACGATCCAGACGTCGATGACCGACCTCGGCACCGGCAGCTACACCATCTATGCGCAGGTGGCCGCGGAAGCGCTTGGCGTGCCGCTGTCGCAAGTGACGGTCGAGCTCGCCGACTCCGCGCTGCCGCCCTCGCCCGGCTCCGGCGGGTCCTGGGGTGCCGCGAGCGGCGGCTCGGCCGTGCTCGATGCGTGCCGCAAGCTGCGCGCGATGCTCGAGCCGGGGGAGATCGCCGCCGCCGTGCGAAAGCTCGGCGGTGAAGATGTGGCGGCAGAGGGTGCGATGGTGCCCGGGGAAGCACTGCAGCAGCTCGCCAGCGCGAGCTATGGCGCGATCTTTGTCGAGGCCGCGGTCGATGCGGTCACCGGCGAAGTCCGCGTCCGGCGCATGCTGGGCGTCTTCGACGTCGGGCGCGTCCTGAATGCCAAGACGGCGCGGAGCCAGCTGATCGGGGGGATGACCTGGGGCTTGTCGATCGCGCTCCACGAGGAGACGGTGATCGATCATCGCTACGGGCTACCGGTCAACCGCGATCTGGCCGGATACCACATACCCGTTCATGCCGACGTAGAGGAGATCGACGCGATCATGCTCGACGGAGTCGAGCCGGGGCACAATCCTTTGGGTGTCAAAGGCGTGGGTGAAGTCGGCGCTTGCGGCTCAGGGGCGGCGGTTGCGAACGCGATCTACAATGCGTGCGGGGTGCGCGTGCGCGACATGCCGATCACGCTCGACAAGATCCGCGCAGGGTGGCGCCGTGCCTGACGGGCGTGCGTCGGCACCCGATCCGCGAAACAGCGGCGGTTGTCACGCGGCAGCCCTCTCCGCATTGTAACCTCGGCCCCGCGTCAACAAATAGGCGGACGAGGAGACTCCATGCGATCCATTGCGCTCGGCGAAGGGGACGGCATCGAGCGCGTGAGCGAGCTCGCCGGCGACGGCTATTCGTTGCGGGCATCGCGCAAACACATCGTCGATCGCGCAATATACCGCCACATGGTCGGGAGCTGTCTGCTGCACGTGACGCTCTCCGGATCGATGCGGCGCTTCACCGGGCGGTTCGGGAACCGTGCCCCGGTCGTTCTCGCCAGCAGGCCGGGTCTGGTGTCCTTCGCGCCCCCGGGCTGGGAGCGGTACGGTGCGCTGGAGGACGGCGAAGTGATCGCGGCCGAGGTCGAGCTCGATCTGTCGCTGGTCGAAGCGAGCTGCGAGCAGCGGATCGATCCCGAGCGGATGCGCGGCTTTTTCAACGTCCCGGACGCGAAGACGACTGCGGTCGTGCAGGCGCTGGCCGGATCGCCCGCCGGCAGAGACAGCGTTTCGGCCGATACGCTGGCCCTCACCCTTGCCCGCCACGTCGGGCTGAGGATGGCGGGCGCGGACCGGCGCCGGGATGACGGGTGGATGCACCCGTCGGCGCTCCGGCGCGTCATCGAACGCATCGACAGCGATCCGGCCGCCCCGCCGCGCCTGAACGAGCTCGCCGCCCTCGCCGGCCTGGGACCGAGCGCGTTCATCCGTGCGTTCCGCGGCGCGGTGGGCCGAACTCCGGCCGCCTTCGTGCTGGAGCGGCGGCTGCGGCATGCGCGCAGCACCCTGCTGGCAAGCGAAGCACCCCTGGAAGCGATCGCAGCCGATCACGGTTTCTCGTCCAAGAGGCATTTGATCACTGCCTTCCGCCGTCATTTCGGCGTGACGCCGGGTAGCCTGCGAAGCCGCCGTCCGCGATTCTAGGCCGCTCGTCCCGCGCCGGGCGCGTAGCGGGCGAGCGGCTTCGATTGGCTTGCCTGAACGGCTGTCGCCGGCACGAAGCCCGTAAGGGCAACTGCCCTCGGCCGCACATCATCAGCATAACGATATTATAACTTACCTTAGTAGCAATACAGCACGCTACAATATGGCAATTTGTCTGTTACCGATACCAACTTTCAACTCATCTTTAAATATTGGATTAATAAATCCTATAATTATAGTTATATGGATAGTATACGAAATTGCACACGAACTATGGCAATACATTCATGTAATCACAATGTAATATGTCGTAATTATAAGCTTACAATATTTAACAATCAGTAACTATAGTTAATTCTTGTTATTTATAAATATGTCAAAGGAGTAAGATTCATCGTTGAAATAAGTAATGCTTTCGATATTATTCACTTCCCGAATAGGGCATTGCTGCAGGAACTTCATGCGGGAGCGTTGGTGGGCCAGCGTCTTCCTATGTGCGGCCATGTTTAAACGGCAACTAGGGGGATGAACGCATGATCAGACGTTCTGAGCACTCTAAAGACAAAGCCGAATCGACTGGCCGTCACCGCTTTTCACGATTGGTACCCGCCGCACTTGTCGCAATTATTGCCGGCAGCGGACAGGTAACCGCCCAGTCGCAGCAGGCGGCTGCGAAGGCGCCCGCCGCAAGCGTATTCCAGGACCAGGCCAGCAAGCTGGGCGTGCGCCGGTGCGCGAACCTTTTCGCAGCACTGGGCGAGACCGTCTCCAATGGCGCCGTCTACACCGTTGTGGCGCAGAGCGGCGGCGCGGCCGCCGATGGGCATGGCGTGCAGGGCGTGGTCGGCATGACATATAATGCGCCAGGTTACACCGCCCAGGCTGCCGGCGTGGTGCTGGCAGCGCCGGTCGGTGAAAAGTGTGAAGGGCAGCTGGTGCGCGTCGCTCCGTTCCAGCGCGCCTGCAAGGACGTCGTCGGCCAGTTGCCGGCGGGCAGCACTCCGGCGGGCAACCTGTCCGGCGTGCCGCTCTACATTCTCGGCGGCAACCAGGGCCAAGCGATGCTGGTCTCCAGCGGCAATAGCTGCGTGGTGGTCACCGTCGCGCGGGGTGCCGGCGGGTGACGCCGGGCGGGTCGCACTGCGCTGAAAGCGTCGCACGGCCCCCCTCCACCAGACTGAATTCGAATAGCTGAATCGTGAAGGCGTTCCCGTGTGCCGAGGCGACGGGAGAGCTGTGTCTGTTCGTACCAGGCCTTCGGCGAAGTGCCGTGGCCAGCTTAACAGGGAAATTGGCATGACCGGATCTGAATCGCAGAACGTTGGCCGCAACCGCTTTGCCGCAAACTGGGGCATTGGCGCGGAAGGAGCGAGCTGGACGCAGCGGCGGCGGCTGATGGCCGTGCTGCGCCGCGCGCATCGCGTGCTGGGGCTGAAGCGCGACCGGCTGGGGCTCGGTTCGCTCGGCGGCGGGATGGCCGGCGCGGTGCTTGCCGCGGGGATCATGGCCCCGCAAGCGGCATTCGGGCAGACAGTTATCGGCAATGGTGTTTCCACCAACACCGCCAACTGCACCAATCCCTCTGCTGGGAATCAAAGCGTTGCTATCGGTTGTGCCAGCGACGCTACCGGTTCTGCCTCAACCGCGATGGGCAATAACGCCAATGTGAATGGCGACAACGGCGTGGCGATCGGCACCGCTGCTACCGCAACGGGCAATGCTTCGATCGCCATCGGTTATGCGATGGGTGTCAATGGCCTCAACGCAATAGGCATAGGCGTCTTCGCGAACGCGACCGGCGTCAACGCGCTCGCTGTGGGTGGAAACGCCCGCGCCCTTGTGGATGGAGCATCGGCCTTTGGTGTCAACACCACCGCAAACGGCACCAACGCGACTGCCATAGGTGCCGCATCCACTGCCAACGGCTTTGGTACCGCGGTTGGTTCGACCAGCCAAGCAAGCGGCGGCAACGCGACCGCGGTGGGAGCGGGCAGTAACGCAACCGGCGGCAACTCGACAGCGTTGGGAGTGATCAGCCAGGCAACCGCCGTCAATTCTGTCGCGGTTGGCAGCGCGAGCCAAGCGACGGGTGAGGCGGCCACCTCTGTCGGGCGTGCGGCCCTGGCGTCAGGGAACAGCGCGCTGGCGCTCGGGGCGCAGGCCTTGGCCATCGGCAACAGCACGGTTGCAGTCGGACAGGGCGCCGGCGCCGGTTCGACCGTCGCCAATTCCGGTTCGGTTTCGGTGGGCGTTGCCAGCGGGGCGCTAGTAACCGGCGCGCAGAATATCGCGATGGGCGGCGGCATCGCCAGCGTCATGAGGGGCGCCGGCTCAGGCGTATCGGGAACACGCAACCTCGCCCTTGGAGTTGGCGACGGCACCGTCACTTATGACGGTACTCTGCAGGCCTCCGCAGGTAGCCTGGTCTCGGGCAGCGACAACGTCGCGATCGGTACCAATGCCGGCATCGGCGTTGCCGCCAACGGCACGACATCGATCGGCCACAATGCCCTGGCCACCCAGACCAACGGCGCTGCCATTGGCTTTGGAGCAACCGCCACCGGAGTGAACGCCATTTATCTGGGTGGACGCACCGGCGCCGGAACGGGTGCTCTCGCTCAGAGCGCTATCGCCATCGGCACGGATGTGACGGCAAACGTGGCCGACGCCACCGCGATCGGGCGCCAGAGCGTGGCATCGGCCGAGTTCGCGGTTGCGATCGGGGTAAATTCCCGTGCGTCGGGCATAAGCTCGTCAACGCTCGGTCCCAACGCAGACGCTTCGGGCAACTTTGCACTGGCTTTGGGCAATGAGGCTGTGTCGAGCGCAATTGGCTCGATCGCAATTGGGTCGGGTGCCCGGGGTACGGCCGATGGCGCCGTTGGGATCGGCAACGGCGCCCGTGCGACGCTCGCACGCTCGACCGCGCTGGGGGTTAGCGCATTGGCGAGCGGAGCGAGCGCGCTGGCCATGGGCGACACCGCGAACGCGAGCGCCCAGAATGCGATCGCTGCCGGCACGAATGCAGTCGCCAATTCCGCGGACTCAGTCGCCATCGGCACGAACACGACGGCCACGGGCGGCAAGGCGGTGGCGATCGGCGCCGGCAACGTCGCCAACGGCAACGGTGCGGTGGCGATCGGCGATCCCAGCACCGCAACCGGCGACGGCGCGATCGCGCAGGGCATGGACAATACCGCCACCGGCAACGGATCGGTCGCGATGGGCAACACCAATATGGTCGGCGGCGGCGGGCAGGCGGTGAGCACGCCCGGCACCGCGGCGCAGGGCGCCGTCGGCATCGGCTATCAGAATCAGGTGATCGGCCAGGGCTCGGTCGCGATCGGCAGCACCAGCCGCGCGCTGGCGGCGGGCGCGGTGGCATTCGGCGACACGGCGGTCGCCAACAATGCGGGTGACGTGGCGCTCGGCTCGGGTTCGGTCACCGCGGCGGCGATCCCTACAGCAAGCACGGTAATCGGCGGCACGACCTATAATTTCGCTGGCGCTGCGCCGACCAGCACCGTCAGCGTCGGCAGCGCCACCAATCAGCGCACGATCACCAATGTCGCCGCGGGCCGGATCGCAAGCGATTCGACCGATGCGATCAACGGATCGCAGCTCTGGGCCACTAACCAGGCGCTGCAATCAGCGATCGCCGGAGCGGCCACGCACTATTACAGCGTCAACGACGGCGGCGTCCCGTCTGGCAACTACAACAATGACGGCGCCACTGGCGCCCTCGCGCTGGCATCCGGCATCGGGACCGTGGCCAGCGGCAACAATTCGGCCGCGGTCGGCAATACCTCTTCCGCGCTGGCCGACGGCGCATTCGTATTCGGCAACGGCTCGACCGCCTCTGGCGTCAATTCGCTCGCGCTGGGCACCAGCAGCGGTGCGAGCGATGCCAATGCCATCGCGATCGGAACGGTTGCCCAGGCATCGGGATCGGAATCGATGTCGATCGGGGCTTTCGCGGAGTCGGCCGGCGACTTGTCCATCGCGATCGGCCGAAGCGCCAGCTCGGCCACCGAACGATCCACCGCCCTCGGCACGCTGGCGCAGGCAAGCGGCGCCTATGCGACGGCGCTCGGCAGCGGCGGCGTCAATGCGGCGACGGCGGTGCGAGCTTCGGGTGCGGGCGCGCTTGCGCTTGGCGGCAATGCGACCGCTGGCGCGAACGCGGCGGGCGACAATGCCATTGCGCTTGGCGGGCAGGCCAATGCCACCCAGGTGAACGGCGTCGCGATCGGCAGCGGAGCCGCCGCGAACGACGCAAATGCTGTCGCGCTGGGCGCTGGTTCGACCACCGCAGCCGCGGTAGCAACCGCCGGCGCCACCATCAACGGCACCAATTATGCCTTCGCAGGCACCACGCCTGGCAGCACGGTGAGCATTGGCGCGGCGGGCAGCGAACGGACCATCACCAATGTCGCGGCCGGCCGCATCGATGGCAGCTCGACCGATGCGATCAACGGCTCGCAGTTGTTCGCGACCAACCAGGCGGTGGATAGCCTCGGCACACAGGTCAATCAGAACACCACCGACATCGCCAATATCGATGGCCGCGTGACGACCATCGAGGGCAGCCTCACCAACATCACCACCGGCGGCGGCATCAAATATTTCCATGCCAACTCGGTGCTTGCGGACAGCCAGGCGCTCGGGACCGACTCGGTCGCGATCGGGCCGAACGCAGTGGCCAACAACGCTGGCGACGTGGCGATCGGCAATGGCTCGACCACGGACGTTGCCGTGGCGACCACCGGCGCCACCATCCACGGCACCAGCTATGCCTTCGCCGGTACTACGCCGACGAGCACGCTGAGCGTCGGAGCGGTGGGGGCGGAGCGGACCGTCACCAATGTCGCGGCGGGCCGGGTCGACGGCGGATCGACCGACGCGATCAACGGTTCGCAGCTGTTCGCCACCAATCAGGCGGTCGACAGCATCGGCGCGAACGTGACCAACCTCGGCAATACCCTCACCAATCTGGGCAACAGCTTCACCACGCTCGACGGCCGGGTGACGACGGTTGAGGGCAATCTCACCAACCTCGGCAACACGATCAACAACATCGCCGGAGACACCAATTCCGTCTTCACCGATGCGAACGGCGACGGCATCCGCTACGCCCGCACCAACGAGACGGGTCTGGCGCAAACCGATGCCTTCGCCCAGGGGGTCGGCTCGACCGCGCTCGGCTATCAGGCGCAAGCCGCTGCCGGCAATGCAGTGGCGCTGGGTCGCGGTGCCCAGGCCACAGTGGACGGATCGCTGGCGCTCGGTGCCGGCTCGGTCGCGGACCGCGCGCTGGCGCCAGCCGCCGGCAGCATTCCGGCGGGCGTCGGCTTCGTTCCCTACAATACGAGCGATCAGGTGCTGCTCGGCTCCGTCTCGGTCGGCAGCGCCGGCGCCTATCGCCAGATCACCAACGTCGCCGACGGCACGCAGGCGCAGGATGCAGTGACGATCCGCCAGCTGGCGGGGGCGCTCTCTTCCTTCGCAGTGACGCCGATCGTCTACTTCCACGCCAATTCGACGGCGGCGGATTCGCTAGCGGTCGGCCAGGAGTCGGTCGCGATCGGCCCGCAGACGGTCGTCAACGGCAACAACGGCATCGGCATGGGCAATGGCGCGATCGTCCAGGCGACTGCACCTGGCGGCACGGCGATCGGCCAGAACGCGCAGGTCAGCCAGGCCGACGCGATCGCTTTCGGCACGAATGCGCAGGCGAACGGGATCCAGTCGGTCGCGATGGGCGCAGGTGCGAACGCCACCCATTCGGGCAGCGTCGCACTGGGCGCAGGGGCGACGACTTCGGTGGGGTCGGAGACCGGCTACACCGGTTATGGTCTCGCCGCGCCGCAGAACTCGGCGGGTGAGGTCTCGGTCGGCGCGGTCGGTGCCGAGCGCAAGGTCACCAACGTCGCAGCCGGCTCGGCGGCGACCGACGCGGTCAACGTCAGCCAGCTCCAGGCAGTCGACAACAAAGTCACCAACATCGACAACCGGGTAACCAACGTCGAGGGCCAGATGACGGCGGTCCAAAACAACGTGACCAACTTGGGCGACAGCGTTGCGAACAGCTTCGGCGGCGGCTCGACCTATGATCCCACGACGGGCACCGTGACCACCCAACTCAACGTCGCGGGCAATACCTACAACAACGTCAACGATGCGCTGCAGGCGGTCAACGCGACTGCGGGCGCTGGCTGGAACGTCCAGGCGAACGGCGGTCCGTCGACCAATATCGGCTCGAACGGCACGCTCAACGTCACCGCCGGCTCCAACACCGTCGTGACGCTGAGCGGCAATCAGCTCCAGGTCGGCGTGGTGGACAATCCGACCTTCGCCGGCACCGTGACCGCCAACGGCGGCCTCGCGGTCGGGGCCAACACAAGCGTCAACATGGGCGGGAATGTCGTCCAGAACATCGGCGCGGGGGCGGTCAGCGCCACTTCGACCGACGCAGTAAACGGTGCGCAGCTCCACCAGGTGCAGCAGGTCGCCAGCAACTCCGTGCAATATGATGCCGACGGCAATTCGGTGACGCTCAATCCCGGCGGATCGGCGATGGTCCTCCAGAATGTCGCGGCCGGAGTCGCGGCGACCGACGCAGTCAATGTCCAGCAGCTCAACGACGGTCTCTCGCGGACATTGGCTTCGGCCAATTCCTATACGGACTCGAGAGTTGCTGCGATCAACTACGATCTCTCGCAGATCCGGCGCGAAGCCAGCGCCGGAACCGCGGGCGCGCTCGCCGCGGCGGGTATGCCGCAGGCCTTCGAGCCCGGGCGCGGGATGCTGGCGTTCGGCGGCGGCACCTATCGGGGCCAGTCGGCCTTCGCAGTGGGCCTGTCGCGCGTGATGGATGACGGCAAGACGGTCGTGAAGGCCGGCGCCACCTACGACAGCCAACAATATGTCGGCGCCAATGTCGGCGTCGGCTTCCAATTCTGATCCTCGTCAATCATCGATCGAGATTTTCTCAAGGAGGACGCAATGAAATTCGGGTACTTCGCCCTTTCGATCCTCTCGGGCCTCGGCCTCGCGAGCCCATCCGTGGCGGGCACGGAGGAGACCGCCAAGGCGCCGGCCACCACCTATGTCGCCAAGGTCGATCCTTCCGCCTTTCACCGAAGGCCGCTCGAGCACAAGAAGCTCGGCGTGACGGTGAACCCCGCAGTGGTGCGGATGATCACGCCGGGCGTGGACAAGTTCAGCATCTACAATCTGATCGGGGCTCCGCATTTCAGCGAGGGCATCACCCGCCGGTGGAACTATGTGCTCTTCTTCCCGGCCGCGCCGGGAAGTATCGAGCGCGTGCGCTGCCGGATGGAGATCCGGTTCATCCGGGAGCGGGGCCGCTATAGCGTGACCGTGTCGGAAGTGATCTGGCAGGAGCAGTCCTGTGCCGACCGGGTTGCCTCGGCGAGCTGATTGGGCGAGGGGCGGCGGCATGCGATCGATCGGATTGTCCGCCGCCCTTCTGCTGGTCTGTGCCGGGGTGCCCGCTTGGGCGCAGACCTTCGGCCCGCCGATCGCGGGCATGTGCCTGTTGTCGCGCACGAACGCGATCAGCGCTTCGCGCGCGGGCCAGTCGATGCAGGTGCAGCTCAAGCAGATGCAGACCTCGCTGTCGGGCGAGCTCGCGCAGCGGCGTGCCGCCGTCGACCAGCAGCGCCGGCAACTCGAAAGCCGGCAGAGCGCGATCGCACCGATCGAGTATCAGCGGCAGCTCGCCGTTCTCGGCCAGCAGGCGCAGACGCTCGAACAGCAGCAGAATGCGCTCTTCATCGCCGCGCAGACGCGCGGCCAGCAGCAGATCGATCGCGCGCTGAACGAGGCGCTCGCCCGCGTCATCACGCGTACCGCCTGCAGCCTCGTCATGGAGCGCGACCATGCCTATGGCTGGAACAACGCGATGGACGTCACCCCGGCAGTCACGCGCGAAATGGACGGCATTCTGCAATCAGTGGCGATCCGCTAACTGGCGACACCGCCTACCCGTCCCGTCGCCGGGGGCGGGCGCGGATCACCAATGTGGTGCCGCCCCTGGTGAGGCGCATGCGGCCAGTGCTTTCCCCAAAGGCGCCAGCTGAAAGCCTCGCCCCGTCCTGGTTGACCGACCAGATCTCCGGATAGCGTATCGCGAGCGTCTTCGCGGGCATGGGCGCCGCGAACTTGTTGTCGAGCACCCATTCCGTGCCGCCAGCCTCGACGAACAGGATCGCATGCTGCTCGCGATCCGCTTCGTCCCACACGATGGCCAGCCGCAGCGCCGCCTCGTCGAAGCCGAGCTCGCGCAGCGCGAAATATTTGGTGAGCGCGAAGCCCTCGCAATCGCCGCCGCGCGCGAACATCTCGCCGGGGGTCTCCCAGCGATCGGCCATTCCCCAGTTCTTCCAATCCGGGACATAGGGGAGCTGGTTCACCATATGCTGGACTCCGGCGAGTTGATCGCCCGGCGGCCGATCGCGTAACTGCGCCAGCGCAGCTCGCCACGCGGAATAGCCGCAGCTTTCGGGCAGATTCTCCGCGGGCATCATGCAGCCCCGCCGCGACTCGGGACTACGCTCCGCCGCCACGCGCGCGAGCACGTCGCTCCAGCGCGGTACATCGGTGAGGCCCAATGCCCGCTCGCCCGCCTTCGCTGCTCCCGGCGCGTCCGCTTCACGCGCGGACGCAAGATGACCCCAGGCCAGCGCGGCACATGCCAGCGCCAGGCCCGCTACTGATACGCAACGCAACGCCTACTCCCGTACGATACGGGAGCGAAATTAGTCCTGGAGCTCCTAAGGCATGCCTAATAAAGCCCTAAGTATTGATCACCAACCATGCTAAATGTTCTTGGTCAACAAAGCCTTGTCGTTAGACCGGTACAAGTTGACCTTGAGTCCGTATCGGGATGCTCCAAGCTGAGCTCGAAAGGCATGATTCAGTCCCAATGTGGTGCACTGCATTGCTCAAATAATTGATGCTTAACGGCCCTCCGCGGTCTTCCTTAACGGAATGTAAACATTGTAAAGCCGGCCGGCTGGGGGGAGGGGCGGCGTCGCCATTCTCGCCTTGCGTCATCTCCGGGGGGCGGGGAATGCGAATCAAAAGAAGTTGGTTGTTCCTGCTTGCGGGGGCCGCAGTGGCGCCGGCCAACATGGCTTATGCGCAGCGCACGCCGGTCGATCCGAGTCGCGTCGATGAACGGCTGCGGCCGACTCAGCCGGTGCCTGACGTCCGGTCGGTCGAGCTGCCTGAGCTCCCGCGCCAGCAATCGGTGCCCGAGTCGGCGATCTCGGTCCGCCTCACCGCAGTGCGGTTCGAGGGGGCGACATCGGTTCCGGTAGAAGCGCTCGACTCGATCGCCGCGCCCTATCTCAATCGCGACATGCCGCTCGCCGAAGTGTTCAAGCTCGCCGAGGAGATCACGTCCGAATATCGCCGTCGCGGTTTCGTGCTCTCGCGCGCAGTTGTCGGTCCGCAGCGGATCGAAGAGGGCGTGCTGACGATCCAGATCGTCGAGGGGAACATCGGCGAGACCAGGATTGAGGGCGAAGCAGGCGGTTATGCGCCCTATTTGCGCGGCTATCTTGCCTCGGTCGCGGCGGCGCGGCCCACCTCGGGTGATGCACTGACTCGCGCCCTGCTGCTCGCCCGCGATCTGCAGGGCGTCGAAGTCCGCGCGGTCCTCACGCCTTCCCCGACCGAAACCGGCGCGGCCGATCTCACGCTGGCAGTCGAACGCAAGCCGGTCGAAGGCTATTTCGCGCTCGACAATCGCGGTTCGCGCTGGCTCGGCCCACTCCAGGTCTATGGCGGGCTGACCTTCAACGATCTGCTCGGTGCCGGCGAGCGCCTCTCTATCAGCGGCGTGAGTGCGCCCGCCGACAGCGAGCTTGGTTTCCTTTCGGTCACTTACGACCAGCCGATCGGCAGCTCGGGTCTGCGCTACACCGCGTTCGGCAGTTATGCCGCGACTCGCCCCGGCGACGAGCTCCGCCTGCTCGATCTTCGTGGCCGCAGCGTGACCTGGGGTGGCGCGCTGCGCTACCCGCTGCTCCGCGCCCGCGATGCCAACCTGTTCGGCCGCGTCGTCTTCACGGGCCGCGACAGCAGCTCGCGCAACGAAGTGATCGACCCGATCTTCCGCGACAAGATCCGCACGCTTCAGGGCGAGCTGTTCGGCAATCTCGCCGCGTCCTGGGGCGGGCTGGTCAACGTCCGCGTCTCGGTGACGCAGGGGCTCGGCGTGTTCGGGGCGACCGAACGCGCCGATTTCCACAAGTCGCGCGCCACTGCTTCGGGGCAGACCACGCGCGCCAATTTCGAGCTGAGCTATGCGCAGCCCGTCGTCAGGGGGCTCTACGTCCAGCTGAGCGGCGCGGCGCAGTATAGCGGCGACAGCCTGCTCGCGGCCGAGGAATTCGGGATCGGCGGCGAGCAGTTCGCCCATGCCTATGATCCGTCCGAAGTGACCGGCGATCAGGGTGTCGCAGGGCGCGCCGAGGCCTTCTACGTCTTCCAGGGCGGGTTCGGCTCGGTCCAGCCCTATGCCTATTACGAAGCGGGCCGGGTGAACCAGAACGACCCGCTGCCGGGCGAGCCGCTGTCGAGCGCGCTCGAATCGGCGGGCTTCGGCATGCGCGCGGGCTTTGCCGGCGGCATTTCCGGCTCGGTCGAATTCGCCAAGCCGCTCAGCCGCCCGGTCGCCGCGAACGGCAGCAAGAATGCCAGGATGTTTCTCTCGATCAGCGCAGCTTTCTGAAGCTCAGGGCTGGCCACCCGAAACGGCCGAAACAGGGATACAGGATATGAGCACGCAGCACCGCACCCACGCCGCCGTCGCCTCGAGCCGGGCATCGCGCCGCTTCAAGCGATCGGCGCTGATGCTTTCGGCCGCGGTCGCGGCGATCGCGCTCTATAATCCGGCGCACGCGCAGATCACCTCCATCACGCTGCCGACCGGCGGCACCGTGGTGGCCGGTTCGGCGACGATCGGCACGCCCACTCCGACGGCGATGACGGTCAACCAGTCGACCGATCGCGCGGTGATCAACTGGAACAGCTTCGACATCGGATCGAGCGCGAGCGTCGCGTTCCACCAGCCGTCGAGCACCTCGATCACGGTCAATCGCGTCGTCTCGGGTGCGGCGCCGTCTGAAATTGCCGGCACGATGACGGCGAACGGCATCGTCGCGGTGCTCAATCCCAACGGGGTGCTGTTCAGCGGAACCGCCAATGTCGACGTCGGCGGGCTGATCGCCTCGACTGGCGACATCGATCAGGCGGCCTTCATGGCGGGTGGCGGAATGCTCGGGATCAGCAGCGCGGACGACGGCGAGATCGTCATCAGCGCGGGCGCCAGCATCAGCATCGAGAACGCGGGTCTTGGAGCGTTCGTCGCGCCGACGGTGCGCAACAATGGCGTCATCACCGCTATCGGTGGGCGCGTCCAGCTCGGCGCGGGCACGGCATTCACGCTCGATCTTGCGGGCGATGGCCTGCTCCAGATCGGAATTGGCGCCAACAATCCACTCGTCCAGAACCACGGCGCTATCTTCGCCGAGGGCGGCAAGGTGCAGATCAGCGCTCGCCAGGCTGCGGCCTATGTGAACGACTTGATCCCCACCGGCATCGTCGAGGTCGGCGGCGCGGTGATCGAAGGCGACACAATCGTTCTGCAGGCGGTGGGCGGCGATGTGAACGTCGGCTCCAACACGTCAGCGACGGGCGCGGTGTCGGTCAGCGGCAACCGGATCTATGGCGCAGGCGACCTCAACGTGACGGGCGCGCTGACGCTCAACCTCAACCAGGGCGGCATCGCGGACACCCGCGCGGCGAACTGGATCGGCGAGGCACTCGGCGTCATTGGCAGCGTGAGCGGCGGGACGACGATCAACCTCGGCGCGGGGCTCTACCGCTCGGGCGCGGTGATCAATGCCAGCAACGTCACCCTCGACGGCCATGGCGTGGCGGAGATCGGCTGGACCAGCGGAGTCGAGAATGCAGTCGAGATCCGGGGCGATGGTGTCACCGTCCGGAATCTCGAGATCTCGGGCCCCGCGACCTCGGGCTACACCAGCTTCGCCTGGGGCAGCACCAATTCGCGCGGCATCTTCGTCCACAACGGCGCCGACAATGCCAGCGTACTCGACAACGACATCCACGGCATCCGCACCGGCATCATCGTCGACGGGCGGAACAGCGGGACGATCGTCACCGGCAACACGATCGACAACACCAAAAGCGCGATCTCGGTCCAGTATACCGACGGATCGAACATCAACCTCGCCGGGAACAGCGAAGGCAGTTTCGGCAACGAATGGGGCATCAACGTCCATCTGAACGGCATTCTCCAGCCGGACGGTACGACGATCGCTCCCAGCACCAGCTCGGTCAGCGGCGTGCCCGTGGGCGTGCTCGGCACTGCGAGCCTGGCCGAACAGGCGCGGTTGCTCGCCCTAAGCAACGCCAATGCCGGCCTCGCCGTACAGAATCTCGCCTATTCCGCGGCGAACCGCACCCGCGCCTATGTCAAGGTCGGCGGCGCGACCAACACCCAGGGCAGCCTGCTGAGCGCGCTCGGCACGATCCAGGCGGGCGTGGACGCAGTCGTCACCGGCGGCACGGTCCATGTCGACGCCGGCACTTACGTCGGCAACGTCAACATCACGAAGTCGGGGCTGAACCTGCTCTCGACCGCCGGCCGCGATGCGACGACCATCCAGGGCGTCTCTGGGGTCGGCGCGTCGGGCACGCTCGTGATCGCGCCAGGCGCCAACGATGTGACGATCGGCGGTGCGGGCCAGGGCTTCACGATCATCGGCATCGACAACGGCAATCCCGCGGTCGAGAACGCAGCCGTATATCTGCGCGGCGCCCACAGCGGCGTCACGATCCAGGGCAACCGCATCACCGCGGCCGGCGAGCACGGGCTGATGTCCGAAGCCGCCGCGGTTCTCACCGGCCTGACGATCGACGGCAACATCTTCGACGGCAAGACCTATGTCGGCTCGGCACCCTCGTCGGCGCCGTTCAGCCAGCAGTTCACCACGCCCAACGTTTCGCGCCAGCTCGTCGTGCTCGGCGGCGGCAATGGTGGTGGCAACAGCTCGAACTTCACTTTCACCAACAACAGCGTGGTCGGGGATTCCGGCCTCAACACCGCTGTTACGATCGACGCGCACGGCGTATCGATCAGCGGCAACAGCTTCGGCACCACCACGGGCGGGTTCGGATCGGTGCTTCGCGCACGCGGCACCAACACGATCGTCACCGGCAATATCTTCGACGGCGCCGATGTCGGGGCGGGTGCCAACCTCCTCAATCTGCGCGATACGGTGTTCGGCCTCGGTCAGGCGAACTTCGCCGGTGTGCTCGACGCGAACAGCTTCAACGGCGGCGGCGTGTGGACCGATTCGGGTCAGGCCGGCTTCCGTACGCTCTTCCGCGGCATCGCGACCGCGGTGGCCGCAGCCGGGGTGGGCGACACGGTCCACATGCTCGACGGCACCTACAATCTCGGCACCGCGCAGCTCAAGATCGACAAGTCGATCGCACTGATCGGCGAGTCCGAGGCGGGCGTGATCATCGACGGCCGCGCCGTGAGCGCCAACGGTCTCGGCACCATCTCGGTGCTCGCCGACAATGTCTCGCTGGGCAATTTCACGCTGTGGGGCAGCGAAGTCGCACTCGGCAACTACGGCATCAAGGTCCAGCCCAATCCGGCCGGCCACGTCAACACGCCGGGCGGCGACGACCAGCGGCTGCTCAATTTCGCGATCAGCGACGTCACCGTCCGCGGCTCGCGGCGTGCCGAGCTCGACCTCAACGGCGTGGTGGGCGCGACGATCAACAACTTCACCGCCGACGGCCGTCGCGTGGCAGACGGCACCGCGACTGACGGCGCGGGCATCCAGATCGCCGACAGCGCCGATGTGACGCTCACCGGCGTCCATACGCTCAGCAACAACTGGGGCGGCGTCGCGCTCTACCAGAGCAACAAGGCCAGCGGCTACGACGGCCAGACCAGCAACATCACGATCGACGCGAGCCTCAACCAGTTCGACGAGGCCAACGGCCTGTTCTCGCAGCTCGAATCGACGACCCAGGGCTTCGGCACGCTGAACCTCACTGGGTTCGACTATGCGGTGCGCAACACCGGATATCGTCCTGACGGCAGCCAGTTCACCTTCTTCCGCACCGATCTGGCTGACGCCACGGGCTTCGCGCTCGCGCTCGACGCGAACGCGACCAGCTCGATCGAAGGCTATGCCGGCAATCACTTCAGCAACGTCTTCACCGTTGCCAATGGACTAACGATCGGAGCCGCGATGCGCGACCTGCGCGCGGGCGGCACCGTCAATATCGGCGCGGGGACGTTCAACGAAGCGGTCGCGATCACCAAGAGCATGACCCTCGCCGGCGCGGGTATTGACGATACATCGATCACCGGCGGCATCGCGATCACCAGCGGCTTCGCCGGCCTCACGCTGCGCGACTTCGCAGTGAGCGGATCGGCCAGCGGCACGAGTGTGATCAGCAACAGCGGCGTGCTCACCAACCTGACGGTCGACGGCGCGCGGATCGACGGCGGCAGCGTCGCCAATCGCCACGGCTTCATCGGCGGCCAGATCGGCGGCGACATCGCCATCACCAACTCCGAGTTCCTCAACATCCGCGGCTGGGCGGCATTCGACACGCGCAGCGGCGCGGGCGGCAACGACGGCGCGCAGATCAGTAGCGCGCTCTTCGCGAACAATCTGATCGACAACACGATCGGTCACATCGCCTTCCGCCAGCAGATCGGCGCGGCGACACTTCCCGACGTAACCTTCTCGGGCAACACCGTCACCAACACTGGCAACGCGACCAATTCGTTCGGTGCGATCTTCAAGGCGTTCAACGCCGACACGGTCGACTTCACCGGCAACAACGTCTCCGGCGTGGGCACCAGCGGCTTCAACCCCGCGGGCGAAGTGGCCTATGGCGCGGTGCTAATGACGCGGGGCGCGGGCACGCTCAACGTCACCGGCAACGTCTTCACCGGCAACAACCAGGTGCTCGCGATCGAGCCCGGCCGCGGCCTGGCGACCGTCACCAACATCGCCGGCAACAGCTTCATCAACAACGCCTATTCGATCTACCTGCCGACCAACGTCAGCGGTGCCGGCACGATCAGCTTCGGCGCGGGCAACAACTTCGTCGCGGGCGTGAACACGGTGCAGCACATCGTGTGGCGCAGCGAC
Source organism: Sphingomonas radicis (assembly GCF_051400635.1). Lineage (NCBI taxonomy): Bacteria > Pseudomonadati > Pseudomonadota > Alphaproteobacteria > Sphingomonadales > Sphingomonadaceae > Sphingomonas > Sphingomonas radicis. The sequence goes on along the minus strand of NZ_JBLFFG010000001.1, from coordinate 481,063 downwards.
GCCGGGCTCGACCTCACCAACGTGATGTTCGACGGCGTGCTTGCCGCCGACATGAACCTTGCGGGCCGCTTCGCCGCCGCCGACCTGATCTCGGACGGCATCGACCGCAGCGGAGCGGGCCTGGCGCGACTGGTCGACGGCGAGGTCTACGTCACCACCGCGGCGGGCACCGACGCCGCGCTCCGCGCGCTGGTGCTGGCGCTGTCGGGCGACACGATCAACCTGTCGGCGGGTACGCACATGCTCAGCAACACGCTGTTCGTCACGAAGGACGGCGTCAGCATTCTCGGCCAGGGCAGCGGCGCCACGACGCTCAACGCGAGCGGCCACAACAGCTACGGCATCCGCGTCCATGGCGACGACGTGACGCTCGGCGGTTTCGCGTTGCTCGGCTCGTCGGCCGCGGTCGGCAATTCCAACTATGGCATCAAGGTTGAGAAAGTCGGCGACGCGAACGCGCGCAACACTGGCTTCGCAATCCGCGACGTTGCGATCAGCGGCACGCGCAGGACCGGGCTCGATCTCAACGCCGTGGTCGGCGCGCTGATCGACGGCGTGTCGGTGACGGGCGTCACCAACGGCAACGGCATCGCGATCACCGATAGTGCGAATGTCACGGTGCGCGGCACCACCACCAGCGGCAACGCCTGGGGTGGCCTCGCGCTTTACCAGGCCAACAATCTTGCCGGCGGCGGCAGCAGCCAGCAGCTCGCCAACATCACGATCGAGGCGAGCAACGCGTTCGGCGAGGCCAATGGCCTGTACCTGCAGGACAGCTCGGCCTCGCTCAACGCCGGCACGCTGACGATCGGCGGCTATGATTATGCCGTGCGCAATGTCGCGCATCGCAGCGACGGCAACCAGTTCGTCTTCTTCCAAAAGGATCTGAACGCCGCCACCGCCTGGGCGCTCGGGCTCGGCACGCCGACGAGCAGCTCGATAGAGGGCTATGCCGGCGATCATTTCAGCAACGTCTTCACCGTGGTCGAGGGGCTCGGCATCGCCGCCGCGGCGCGCGACGTGCGGGCGGGCGGTGCGATCAACGTCGGCGCAGGCACCTATGCCTCGGGCACGGCGATCGCCGCCGACGGCGTCACGCTCACCGGCGCGACGGGCGCGCGGATCGACGCCACGCACAACGGCGACAACGGCATCAGCATCAATGCCGATGGCGTGACCGTGCGGGGCTTCGAGATCTTCGGCGCCGCCGACCAGCCCTTCAACCTCTATGGCTGGGGCTCCTCGATCACGCGCGGCGTGGTGGTGATGAACGGCGCGGACAACGCCACGGTCACCGGCAACACCATCCGCGGCGTTCGCAACGGCGTGCTGATCGACGGTCGCAACGCTGGCGCGGCGATCACCGGCAACACGATCGACAACACCAAGAGCGCGATCTCGGTCCAGTATACCGACGGATCGAACATCGGCATCTCGGCCAACGCCGAAGGTGCCAACGGCAACGAATGGGGCGTCATCGCCCATCTCAACGGCATCTGGAACGGTTCGGCGATCACGGCCTCGGGCGGCGCGCTCGGCGCCGCGACGCCGCTCGCCGAGCAGCAGCGCCTGCTCGACCTGAGCGCCGCGAATGGCGGGATGGCAGTCTACAACCAGGCCTGGTCGGCGCTCAACCGCACGCGCGCCTATGTCACCACCGCCGGCACCGGCGGTGCGCAGGGCAGCCCGCTCACGCCGGCCAGCCTCCAGGCGGGCCTCGACGCGGTCGTGACCGGCGGCACCGTCCATATCGCCTCGGGCACCTATGGCGAGGATGTGATCCTCACCGGCCTGCGCGTGCTCGACATGGGCGCAATCACGGTCAACAGCTTTACCCTGGGTGCTGGCGCCGCGGGCACGGCGATCGGCACGAGCATCACCGCTACCGGCGCAATCGATCTTGCGAGCGGCATCGTCCTGAGTGGCGATACGGTGCTGACCGGCGGCTCGATCACTCTCGGCGCGATCGTCTCGCCCTATGCGTTGACGCTGAGTGGCGACACGCTGGCGATCGGCGCGGCGGAACTTGCGAGCCTGACCGTGACCGGCGCGAGCATCACGACCGCGGGCGTCACTACTGCCGGTGCGCAGATCTATGACGGCTCGGTCTCGTTGAGCGGAGACTATACCGCCGGCAGCTTCACCGTCACCGGCCTGGCCACGCTGTTGGGCGATGCCCTCGTCACCACGGACGGCGGTGCGGCGAGCTTCGGCGCATTGGCCGGCGCGCACAATTTCGGCGTGGACACGGGTGCCGGCACCATCACCCTTGGTGAGGCCAATGGTCTGGCCTCGCTCTCGGCAACCGGCGCGGCGATCGTGTCCGCCGGCGCGCAGACCAGCGGCGCGCAGCGCTACACCGGTGCGACTTCGCTGAACGGCACCTATGCCACCGGCGGCGGAAGCTTCGCGGTCAACGGCGCAACGACGCTGGCTGGCAATACGACGGTCGAGACCAGCGGCGGCAATGCCGGCTTCTCCACCGTAGCCGGCGGGCATGGCTTCGCAGTCGATGCCGGCAGCGGCAGCGTCGCGTTCGGCGCCGTTGGCGGTCTTGCGAGCCTTGCCGTGACCGGCGCGAGCATCGCAACCGCCGGCGTCGAGACCCAAGGCGCACAGAGCTACAGGGGTGCGACGACGCTGGGCGGCAGCTACAGCACCAATGGCGAAAGCTTCGCCGTGACCGGTCCGGCGGTGATCGCCAACGACACCAGCGTGGCGACCGATGGCGGCGCCGCGAGCTTCGGCGTCGTCGGCGGCATCGGCGGTCTGAGCGTCGATGCGGGCAGCGGCGTCCTCACGCTCGGCGCGGTGAGCGGGCTCGCCGGGCTCGAGGCCACCGGCGCCACGATCTTCAGTGCGGGCGCCAGCACCAGCGGCGCGCAAAGCTACACCGGCGATCTGAGCCTCAACGGCGACTATCAGGCGAGCGACTTCACCGTCGTGGGTGCGGCTACGCTCGCGGGCGACACGGCGGTGGCGGTGAGCGGAGGCAATGTCCTACTCGGCACAGTGAGCGGCGCCGGGAGCTTCGGCATCGACGCGGGCGCGGGCGACGTGTCGCTCGGCGCTGTCAGTGGCCTTGCTTCGCTTTCGGTGACCGGCGCCACGATCGCCACCGCGGGAGCGACGACCCAAGGCGTGCAAAGCTACACAGGTGCGACGATGTTGGGCGGCGACTACGCCTCCGATGGTGGTGCCTTCACCGTCAACGGCGTGGCCACGCTCACCGCGGCGGTCAGCGTCGCAACCTCGGGTGGCAACACCAGCTTCGGCACGATCACGGGACCGAACGGCCTCGCTGTCGATGCCGGCACCGGCAACGTCGTGCTTGGCGCGGCCAGCGGTCTGACCTCGCTGAGCGCGACCGGCGCGATGATCGTCACTGCAGGCGCCGCGACCACCGGCGCGCAGAGCTATGAAGGCGCTACCACGCTCAATGGCGCATACAGCACTGATGGCGCCGCGTTCACGATCGACGGCATCACCGACACGTTCAGCGCAGTCAGCGTCAGCACTTCGGGTGGTGATGCCAGCTTCGGCGCTGTTGGCGGCTCCGGCGGCCTGAGCGTCGACGCCGCAGCAGGCAATGTGACGCTGGGTACCGTCGATGGCATCGCTTCGCTGACGGCCATCGGCGCGACAATCGTCACGGCGGGTGCCAGCACCACCGGCACGCAAAGCTATACCGGTGCAACGACGCTGAGCGGCGGCTATACCAGCGGTGGCGGCTTCACCGTTACCGGGTCCACCACGCTCGGCGGCGCGACCACCGTGGCGACGAGCGGCGGCAACGCGAGCTTCGGCATTCTCGGCGGTGCGAACAGCCTGAGTGTCGATGCAGGCACCGGCAACATCACGCTCGGTGAAGCCAGCGGTCTGACCTCGCTGAGCGCAACCGGCGCGGCGATCGCCACCGCGGGCGCCGCCACCAGCGGCGCGCAAAGCTACACCGGCGCGACCACGCTGAGCGGCACCTACGCGACCAGCGGCGGTGCCTTCACGGTTGCAGGCGTCACGACGCTGAATGGGGCGACCACGGTCAATACGAGCAACGGCCCAATTACACTCGGCACCGTCAATGGCGCGAGCGCAGGCGGCCAGGCGCTCAGCCTGAACGCCGGCACGGGTTCGGCCACGCTTGGCGGCTTCGGCGCGCAGACTCGCCTCGGCGCGACGTCGGTGAATGCCGGCCAGACGGTGCTGGGTGGCGCTACTTACGCTGCGAACAGCCTGAACTTCACCGGTGGTGCGGGCGCCACCGTCCGGCTGACGCAGGGGACGACAACGTTCAACACCACGCTGCCCGGCGGCGCGGGCGGGGCGATTTCGATCGCGCCACACTTGATCGGCACTGTCACCGGCCAGCAGAACGTCACCTTCATCGCCGGCAACGGCCTGACGCTCAACAGCGGCGACGTGGCGATCGGCTATGTTGGCAGCGACGCGGTTCGCCTCGGCGCGATGACCGTCAATGCGAACGACTTCTCGGCGCAGACCGTGAAGCTCGCGAGCACTTTCACATCGCTGCTCAGCGGCTCGCAGCTGTTCAGCGCCAATACGCTCGACACGCTCGGGGATGTCGTGGCGCAAGTGGCGGGCATTGAATCGGGCCCGATCCGCGCCGGCGGCTCGGTCGCGATCGATGCAGGTAGCTCGGGCACGGGTTCGATTATTGCCGGGGGGCCGGTCTCGCTCGGCTACACCAGCGATGTGGCACGCACGATCACTTCGACCGGGCCGGTATCGGTAGCCACCACCGGCTCGATCGGCGGCGCGATCAACTCGGGCGGCGGGGTCAGCCTCGCCACGACTGCGGGCACGATTAGCAGCACCGTGGCCGCGGCCGGCCCCGTCTCGGCACAGACGACGACCGGTGCGATCACCGCGGCTATCACGTCCAGCAACGCCGTCACGCTGGGCACGACCAGCGGCGCGATTGCGGGTACGGTTCAGGCTACCGGCCCGGTCTCGGCGATCGCGACCAGCGGCAGCATCGCGGCGGCAATCACCTCCAATGCGGGTGTCACGCTCGGATCCACGAGCGGCACCATCGGCGGATCGATCCAGGCCGGTGGGCCGGTCGATGTCAGTGCAGGCGGTGCGATCAGCACTGCGGTCACCACCAGCGGCGCGGCTTCGCTCACTTCGACGAACGGCGGGGTGTCGAGCACGATCAACGCTGGCGGCCCGGTGGCGATCGCGGCGCCGGGACCGGTCACCAGCTCGATCACCTCGGGCGGAGCGGTCGGCGTGACTTCCAACTCGCCGGTCAGCGTCCAGATCAACGGCGGCACGGTGACGGTGAATGCACCAGGCGGCACGGTGACCGGCGTGTTCACCGAGATGGTCACCGATCCGCGGGGCACCTTCGTCATCAACGACGAACCCGTCATTGGGAGCGGAACGACTGATGCGCGGCAGATCATCATCGACAGGTTCGTCGCGCCCGCAGGCGGCACGGTTGGTGCTGACGGCACCTTCCAGCTGCCCATCGGGCTTGCGCTCGGCCTGATCGCGCCGGCTGGTGACGGCACCGGCGTCCAGCGTCCGCCGGTGGCTGTAAACAATGTCCAGCGGCTCGGCGAGCTGCTGCGCCTCGGCTACACCGCGATCATCATCCAGATCGACGACACCAATCTCGATCTGGAGGAGGAGCTCGACGGCGCGGCGCAGTGAGCGCAGGCTCTGCAGCGGGAACCGGGGAATCGAAGGGGCTTTCGAATCCGTCTCGCTGAGATGGAAACATTCCCCGTTCACCCTGAGCTTGTCGAAGGGCGTTTCGCAACCCTCTTCGCTCGCGGATGGCCGCCCTTCGACGGGCCTGGGCGAACAGGGGATGGTTCAGCTTGATGGGCAGGCGCTAGCCGCCGGCCAGCCGATCGAGCAGCGTGTCGATCGACGTGTCCGGCATTTCGGCTCCCGATGACTGGGATGGCTCGGCGATCGGGCGTTCGATGCCCAGGGAGAAAGATGAAAAGAGCGCGGCGTCGAGCGGGGATACCGATCGGTCGCCGAGCAGGATGCTCAGCACGCGTCCGCTGGTGCGGCCCCGCAGGTAGCGCAGCTGTGCCGCGAAGGTCCGGCGCTCCGGATCGCGCGCTACGGCAAGCATCAGCTCCTCGAGCGCGAGCATCCAGGCGCGCTGTTCGGGCGGGCTGCTGCGCAGCGACGCGCGCAAGCTATCCGCATCCTGGTCCAGGATCGAGGGCCTTTCCTCGGTCGTCGGCGGGACCAGCCATTGGTAGATGGCCTCGAAGGCCGCATTCAGCAGGTCCGCGCTGGTGCGAAAATTATAGGATACGACCCCCAGCGTGACGCCTGCCCGCGCGGCGACTGCGCGGTGCGTCAGCCTCGCCACGCCCTGCTGCGCGACAATCTCGGCGGCCGCGCTCGCGATCTGCTGGGCGACGCCGAACAGCTGCTGGGGGCCGGGGCTGGTCCGCAATGCTTCGGCGCGCGCGGTCCGGCGCCACGGCCCTTCGGGGGCGAGACTGCCCGAAAGCCACTGCGACCACCCGCGGCATGTCTCGTCCAGACATGCCCGGTCGAGTGCCCGGCGCCATTGCAGCAAGTGCAGGAAGCTCTCGCCGTCGAAGAAGGCGCGGGTCAGCTCCGCTGCATCGGCGTGCCCGCACAAGCCGCAGATATGCTCCCAGAAACTGCGCCACATGCCAGTCCAGGAAGCGCGTGCCGACGCATGTGCCGGGTTACGCGTCGCCATCAGCTGGCATTCACGCCAGGCGAAGGCGAGCTGGCGGTGCTCGAAAGTCCAATCGTCGATCAGCGCGGCCAGCAGGCTGGGCAGTGCATCGGGCGGCAGCGCAGCGGCGGGTGCGAGCGCATCGATTTGCTGGGTGCACCATTGCTCGGCTCGCGCCAGCGCCGCCCGGTTCGCCGCATCATACAAATGATCTAAATCACCGAAATGATAGTAGATTGCGGAGACGGGAAGCCCGGCTGATTGCGCGAGCGCCCGAGCCGAAATGCCCGCGATGCCCTGTTGCTCCCAGGCCAGCAAAACGGCTGACACCAGCCGCTCACTTGTCGTGGCGACGGCCTCTTCCTCTCTCGTCAGCACGTTTAGTTCCATCCCCAAGCCGTAAAATTCGAAGACGCGATCATAGTCATGGCGAGCGCTGCGCCAAGGCACACGCGTTCTGCCTCCAAAGCGTCATTCGGCTGCCGTGCAATTGCAATACGTTCGTTCTCAAACTTACATACAAACGTTCTAGAGCGCCCGGAGTTCAATACATCGGGGGACGCAAAATGCTATTTGGGAAATCGCATCGGCGGAGGTTGGCGCTCGCCGGCGCCGCGATTCTCGGCGGACTCGCCGGATCGCCGGCATTGGCGCAGGAGGTGGCGGGCGGCGCCGCGGCGGCCGGCGTGGTCGTCGATCCGGTCTCGGACACCGCAGAGGATGAGATCGTCATCTATGCGCCGATCCGCGACGCCCAGGCCGAAGCGCTCAAGCAGCAGCGCAATGCCGACAATCTGGTGAACATCATCGCGTCCGACACGGTGGGACGCTTCCCCGATCAGAATTCCGCCGCCGCGCTCGCCCGCCTGCCCGCCGTGGCCGTCCAGCGCGATCAGGGGCAGGAGCGCTACATCCAGGTGCGTGGTGCGCCCAACCGCTGGACCAGCGTCTCGTTCGATGGCGTGCCGGTGATCGGCGTCGATGAGGGCGGATCGACCCGTGCTTACCGCTTTGATGCGGTGCCGGCGGTGATCCTCTCGTCGATCGCGGTCAACAAGTCGCTGACGCCCGATCTTCCCGCCGAGGCCGTGGTCGCGCAGATCGATTTGCGCACTTTTTCGCCCTTCGAAGCCAAAGGGTTGGCGATCCAGGGCGATCTCGGCCTTGGCTGGATGGAGCTTGGCGGCGGCGAGCAGCGCCAGGCGTCGTTGCGCGCTTCCTGGTCGAACGACAAGATCGGCTTCGTGCTCGGCGGCTCGCACTATCGGCGCCACCAGGTCACCGATAATCGCGAGATGGCCTATGATGCGGACGGGCTGCTGACCAGCTACGACATTCGCAACTATCTGCTGGTCCGCGAGAACAACGGCGCCACCGCGGGTGTCGAGTGGCAGCCCGAGGACGGCGTCAAGCTCTTCGCCAAGTTCGTCTACAGCGATTTCAAAGACGACGAGCAGCGCAACCAATATACGTTCCAGCTCGGCAGCGCGCTTTCGGGCACGCGCACGGCGGAGGGTGGCAGCCTGGTCGGCGTGCCGGTCCGCGGCACCGGCGAGTACGGAAACTATCGCACGCACAATTACATCAGCACGATCGGCACCGACCTCGAAGGCGACGAGTGGAAGGGCAGCGTCCGCCTCAACTACACGCGTACCGAGAATTCCACCTATCTGCCGCTGATCCTCGAGAACCAGCAGTTCAATCGCCAGCTGCGCGTCTCGATGGACTATAGCGTCGCCGATCCCAACTTCCCCGTCGCGCAGCTCTACAGCACCGTGCCCGGCACCACCCCGGGCAGCTTCGTGCGCGGTCGCGAGCTCTCCGAACTGAACACCGCCGGGTTCGACTTCCTGATCGGCCTGCCGGTGGTGAGCGACACCGTCTCGGACAGCTATACCTTCAAGGGCGACCTTACGCGCGAGCTCGACAATGGCTTCGTCAAGTTCGGCTATCAGTTCGACGATCGCACGATCACCGGCAACACGATTGCGCAGAGCAACACGGTGCTGATCACCGCACTGTTCCCGCGCGTGGGCATGTCGATGAACCCCGCCGACTATGTGACGAACGAGCGCTGGGACACCGGTTTTCCGGCGGGCTTCCACGTCAACTATATCGACAACAAGCGCATGCGCCGCGACTTCGAGGCGGGGCTCGACGCGCTTGAGGCCGCGGGCCTCTATGATCCAGCCAGGAACACGCCGGCCGATACGCTCTACGACATCAAGGAGCGCGTGCTCGCCGGCTATGCGATGGGCAAATGGGAGTTCGGCGGCGGCCAGGTGGTCGCGGGTGCCCGCATCGAGAATTATCGCCGTTCGAGTTCGGGCTTCGCCGCCGCCGGCACAGCGATCACGCCGGTCCAGGTCGATTTCGAGAAGACTGATATCTTCCCGAGCATCAACGCCAAGTTCGACCTCACCGGCGACGTCGTTCTGCGCGGTTCGTTCCAGCGCGGCGTCGCGCGGCCGAGCTTCGGCGCGGTGCGCACCGGCGTGTCGATCAACGACACCTCCAACCCGGGCACCGTCTCGGGCGGCAATCCGTGGCTCGAACCCGAATATACCTGGGGCCTCGACGCGTCGCTCGAATATTATCTGCCGGGCGACGGTCTGCTCTCGGTCAGCGGCTTCCACCGCTGGGTCGACGGCGTGCTCTACGACAGCTTCACTACCATCACCGACGATAGCTTCGACGGCGGCGGCGTCGACCGTACCGGCTATCGCTATACCTCGACCTTCAATGGCGACAAGGGAACGCTCTACGGGGTCGAGTTCGCCTATCTGCAGCAGTTCACTTTCCTGCCCGAGGGGCTCGACGGCTTCGGCTTCCAGGGCAACTTGGCCTTCCTCGACGGCAAGTTCGACACACCCGCCTTCAAGGATGCGCAGTTCCCCGGCACCTCGGGCACGGTCGTCAACGCGTCGCTCTTCTTCGAGAAGTACGGCGTCTCGGCGCGCGCTTCCTACCAGTGGCGCGACGACTGGCTCGATACGTTGGGCGGGATGGGCTCGGGCGAGTTCCGCAAGGCCTATGGCAACCTAGACGTGTCGCTGCGCTACGCCGTGACCGAGAACCTCAGCCTCTTCGCCGACCTGAACAACCTCACCGACGAAGTCTACGTCGCCTATGAGGGCGACCACGACCATCCGACCGAGGTCGAGCAGATCGGCCGCCGCTACCTCTTCGGCATCCGCGCCAACTTCTGATCGGAGGAATCCCCATGAAGCGTTCCATCACCATCCTTGCCGCGCTTGCGGCCTCTGCCTTGGTCCTTCCGGCAGCCTCGGTCGGCCAGCAGGCGCGCCCTGCGCAGAGCGCCGTGCAGCATCAGCGCGTCCTTCCACTCGAAGGCGGGCAGAACTTCCGCGACCTCGGCGGCTATCGCACTGCCGACGGCCGCACCGTGAAGTGGGGCGTGCTTTTCCGCTCGGGCGCGATGAACGGCCTGACCGACAAGGATTTCGCCTATCTGCGCAAGCTCGGGCTGCGCACCGTTTGCGACTTCCGGGACATCCGCGAGCGCAAGCAGGCGGCGGTCAATTGGCCTGCCGGTACTCCGCCCAAGGTGCTGGCGAGCGACTATTCGATGGACAGCGCGGAGATGATGCGGACGCTGGCGGCGCCGGGCCTGGACGGCCCGAAGACGCGCACGATGATGGCGAGCTTCTATCGCGAGACGCCCTACAAGTTCGCCGACCAGTACCGGCGCATGTTCGGCGAGCTCAAGGCCGGCAACGTGCCGCTCGCTTTCAACTGTTCGGCGGGCAAGGATCGCACCGGCGTGGCGGCGGCGCTGCTGCTCACTGCGCTGGGCGTGCCGCACGAGACGGTGGTGGAGGACTATCTCCTCTCCAACACCTATTTCAAACCGACTGCGGCCATGGCGGGTGACGACGAGGCTTCCGCCTTCTTCAAGCGGCTTCCGCCGGACGTGATCAAGGCGCTGATGGGCGTCGATCGCAGCTATATCGAGGGTGCTTTCGCCGAAATCCGCGAGCGTTCCGGCAGCCTCGACGCCTATTACAAGGACGAACTGGGCCTTTCCGCGGCGGACATCGCAGCGCTGCGCGCGCGCTATCTCGAAAAGGCGCGCTGAGATGGGAACGAGTGGCGGCCGCCGGGCCGCCGCTCGTTCCGCAGTTCGACGGCCATTGCGGGTATCAGGTACAGACCCTAGAGGGCCGCGATGCCTTCCGCCCCAGAATCCTTCGGCAACCGCCGCACCTTCGCGATCATCTCGCACCCCGACGCCGGCAAGACCACGCTGACCGAGAAGCTGCTGCTGTTCGGCGGCGCGATCCACCTCGCCGGCGAGGTCAAGGCGCGTGGGCAGGCGCGGCGCGCGCGATCGGACTGGATGAAGATCGAGCAGCAGCGCGGCATCTCGGTCACCTCGTCGGTGATGACCTTCGAGCGCGACGGCATCAGTTTCAACCTGCTCGACACGCCGGGCCACGAGGACTTCAGCGAGGACACCTACCGCACGCTGACCGCAGTCGATTCCGCCGTGATGGTGATCGACGTCGCCAAGGGCATCGAGAGCCAGACGCGCAAGCTGTTCGAGGTCTGTCGCCTGCGCAACGTGCCGATCATCACTTTCGTCAACAAGGTCGACCGTGAGGGACGCGAAGTGTTCGCGACGCTCGACGAGGTCGCCGATCTGCTCGCGCTCGACGTGACGCCGATGACCTGGCCGGTTGGCATGGGCGGCAGCTTCGAGGGGATCTACGATCTCGCCACCAAGCGGCTGCTGCTTCCGGAAGGCGACAGCCGCGAGTTTCACGGTAAGGTGATCCAGACGAGCGGACTCGACGACCCGCAGCTCGACGCGATCGTCTCTCCCGAGAACCTCGCCAAGCTGCGCGAGGATGTCGAGCTCGCGCAGGCGGGCTATCCCGAGTTCGACGGCGAGGCGTACCGGAACGGCGACCTGACTCCGGTCTATTTCGGCTCGGCGCTCAAGGAGTTCGGGGTGGACTCGCTGATCGAGGCGATCGCCAGCTTCGCGCCGCCGCCGCGCACCCAGCCCGCCGAGCCTGCGCCGGTGGAGCCGAGCCGCGGCGAGGTGACCGGCTTCATCTTCAAGGTCCAGGCGAACATGGACCCCAACCACCGCGACCGGATTGCATTCATGCGGCTCGTCTCGGGCACCTTCAAGCGCGGCATGAAGCTGACTCCGACCGGGCACGGAAAGCCGATCGCGATCCATTCGCCGATCCTGTTCTTCGCACGCGAGCGTGAGCTGGCGGACGAGGCGTTTCCCGGCGACATCATCGGCATCCCCAACCACGGCGTGCTGCGCGTGGGCGACACGCTGAGCGAGAAGGCCGATGTCCGCTTCACCGGCCTGCCGAACTTCGCGCCCGAGATCCTGCGCCGCGTGGTGCTCAAGGACCCGACCAAGACCAAGCAGCTCCGCAAGGCGCTCGACGACATGGCCGAAGAAGGCGTGACGCAGGTCTTCTATCCCGACATCGGATCGAACTGGGTGATCGGCGTGGTGGGGCAGCTCCAGCTCGACGTGCTGCTCAGCCGGCTCGACGCCGAATACAAGGTCGCGGCCGCGCTCGAGGTGGCGCCGTTCGAGACTGCCCGCTGGATCTCGAGCGAGGACCCGGCTGCGCTGAAGGAATTCATGGAGCTCAATCGCGGCGCGATGGCCAAGGATCGCGACGGCAACCCGGTGTTCATGGCCAAGTCCGCCTGGGAAGTAGGCTATATCGCCGACCGCTATTCGAAGGTGAAGTTCGCGGCGACGCGGGAGCGCTAGGCAAGCTTCCCAGCGGCGCAAAGTGAAGGGAGTCGAGCAAAATCTTTTCACTTTGCGCGTGGCTTGGTTGACGCTGCTCGAATCCTGCCGGGATCGAAGTGCGTTCGCCATGTGGCGACACGAGCAGGTGAAATCCTACAAGTAAAGCCCCGACAGGGATCAGGCGTCGACGGGGTCCGCCCAATCCTTGCGCAGATGCTTCGCGGCGAGCAGCCCCAGCACGCCTGCCACGACGTAGAAGCTCAGTGCGAGGATTGCCGAATAGCGCAGCGCGTCGGCGCCCTGGCTCGCCTTGAGCGTGTCCGACATCCAGCCCATTACCCAGGATCCGGCGCCGAGCCCGATCAGATTGTTGATGAACAGGAAGCTGGCCGATGCGGTCGCGCGCATCCGCGGCTGGACGAGGTGCTGGACCGCCGTGGTGATCGGCCCCAGCCACAGGATGTTGAGCCCGTTGGGGATCAGCAGCAAAAACCAGGCGAGCACGGGGGAGGGCGACATCAGCCCGGCGGCGAACAGCGGCGCAGTCGCTAGCCAGGCGAAGGCGGGCATCCGCGCATAGATCGCGCGGTCGCCGCGCCCGAGCCGATCGGCGAACCAGCCGCCCGCGAATACGCCCGCGGTGCCGCCGATCAGCAGCAGCGATCCCATGAACTGCGACGCCTCCATCAGCGTGAAACCGAAGCTGCGAATCAGCACCGAGGGCACCCAGAAGGCGAGGCCATAGCCGCACATCGAGCTGAAGGCGGCGGCGAAGGCGAGCAGCCAGAAGCTGGGCTTGCGCGCGAGGATCGGGAAGACCGAGCTGACGGGAACGCGCTCCGCCGCGGCGGCACGGACGGATTCGGAATCGCTTCCGCCGCGCACCGGCTCGCGCACCACGAGGCGGAAGATCGGCGCGATCACGATCCCGGCGAGCCCGACGACGACGAAGGCCGCACGCCAGTCGACCGTCGCGGCGATATAGCCGCCGAGCAGCGCGCCGCCGGCCAGTCCGATCGGGATGCCGAGCGAATAGATAGCGAGCGCCCGGGCGCGCTTCTCGGGCGGGAAATAGTCGGCGATCATCGCATAAGAAGGGGCGACGCCGCCCGCCTCGCCCACGCCGACGCCCAAACGAAAAAAGAACAGCTGCCAGAAGCCTGTCGCGAGACCGCACAGCGCGGTGAAGCCGCTCCACACGGTCAGCGCCGCGGTGATCACCCAGCTGCGGCTCGTTCGGTCGGCGAGCAGCGCGAAAGGGATGCCCAGCGTCGAATAGAGCAGCGCGAAGGCGACCCCGCCGAGCGCGCCGAGCTGGGTGTCGGTGAGCCCGAGGTCCGCCTTGATCGGCTGGACGAGGATGCCGAGGATCTGACGGTCGAGGAAGTTGAAGGTATAGACCAGCAGCAGCATCGCGAGGACGAGGCCGCGATAGGCGCGGCTCACCGGGACGGGTGCGGCGGCTTGGGTCATCTTCAGGCTTCCCCTCTCGTGCATTGGCCGGACGCTCGCGGGGAACACCCGGCCATGCGAGCTTTGCAGCTTTGTTCGCTGCTGGCGATCAGAACTTCACGGTTCCGGTCACGAACACCTGGCGCGGGTTGCCGTAATAGGCGGTGAGCACGCCTTCGGTGCCAAGCGTCGGGATGTAGGCTCCCGTGGGCGTGCGCAGGAATTCGCCGGTGTCGGGGTTCTGCGCGAGGAAATTATACCCGGCGACGATGTAGCGCTGATCGGTCAGGTTGCGGCCGTGGAGGCCGATCGAGAAGGTCTGATCGATGTCCCAGATCAGGCTGGCGTCGAGCAGCGTATAGGCGCCCTGATCGAGCATCGGCGTGCGCAGCTCGAACTGCTGCGAAGCACCGCGATAGGACAGCGTCGAGCTCGCGCTGACCTTGCCCTCGCCCACCGGCACCGAATAGCCGAGCGTGCCGCTGGCGGTCCAGTCGGGCGTGTTCTGGATCGCGCGCCGATCAGCCACGTCGATGCCGCGCGCGTCGATGAACTCCTCGTACTTCGCATCGAGATAGCCGAGCGACCAGCTGAGGTTGAGCGTGCCGCCGTCGGCGCCGAGGTTGCGTGCGGCGACCAGATTGCCTTCGAACTCGACGCCGCGGATTCGCGCCTCGCCGGCGTTGGTGGTGACGCCGATGAAGGTCTGCTGACCGTTGATCGTGGTGCCGATCGATCCGGGCACCTGGACGTCGGTATAGTCGGAATTGAACAGGGCAAGCGCCAGGTTGAGGCGGCGATCGAACAGCGCGGCCTTGTAGCCCAGCTCCCAGGTGGTGACCTTTTCCGGATCGAAGGCGAGGAAATCGTAGATCTCCTGCTGGGTACAGGTGGCGCCGCTCGGCGTGCGGCACGCGGTCGACTGGCCGCGCGGGTCGAAGCCGCCGCCCTTGAAGCCCTTGGCCCAGCTTGCGTAGAGCATATGCTCCTCGCTCGGCTTGAAGCTGATCGAGGCGCGCGGGGTGAACTCGGAGAAATTGCCCGTGCCGCGGAAGTCCGAAGTGGTGGCGAAGAGCACGCCCGAGCCGCCGAAGAAGGGCGATCCGCCACCCAGATAGGTGCGCCGCAGGATCGTCGACTTGCGCTGGTCCCAGGTATAGCGCCCGCCCGCCGACAGGCTGAGCTTGCCGATGTCGTAGGTGAAGTCGCCGAACACCGCGACGGTATCGGTGTAGACATTGCCATAAGTGAGCGCAGTCACGCCGCCGGGCAGGCGCACGTCGAACACGGTGCGCGCTTCGGCATCGAGATAATAGACGCCGAGCAGGCCCGAGAAGCCGCCGGTGTCGACCAGCAGCTGGGCCTCCTGGCTGAACTGCTTGTTGTTGTAATAGGCTGGCACGTCGACCTGCACCGCGGGAAGTGCGTCGAAGTCGATCGGCGAGGCGCTGTCGTCCTTGCGATAGCCGGTGATCGAGCGGAACGTCAGCCAGTCGGCCGGCTGGACCTCGATCAGGCCGGTGACGCCCCAGGCTTCCACATCCTGTTCGGGGTCGATCAGCCCGCCTTGGGAATCATAAACATCGTCGAGCACCGGCGTGCCGCTGACGATGCCGGGGATCAGCCGGTGGCCGCCGCGCGTGTTGCTCTTGTCCTTGGTATAGTCGCCCGAGACGCGGAAGAAGGCGGCGCTGCTCGGCTCGAACTCGATCGTGCCGCGCGCGGCCCAGATGTCCTTGTTGTAGTTCGCCTCGCCGGTGGTGAGGTTCTCGCCGAAGCCGCCGCGCGACAGGCGCGCGACAGCACCGCCGACGCTGAGGCCGGTGCCGCCGATCGGAGCGCTGCCGCTCACCACCAGCTCGGCCTGATCATAGCTGCCATAGGTGCCGCGCAGCTTGAACGTCGGTTCGCTGCCGATGCGGCGGGTGACGTATTTGACCGCGCCGCCGATCGTGTTGCGGCCGTAGAGCGTGCCCTGGGGGCCGCGCAGCACCTCGATCCGATCGACGTCGTAGATGTCGAGCACCGCCGCCTGCGGGCGGTTGAGATAGACGTCGTCGAGATAGATGCCGACGCCCGCCTCGAACCCGGCGACCGGGTCCTGCTGGCCGACGCCGCGGATGAAGGCGGAGAGGGTGGAGTTGGTGCCGCGCGAGACTTCGAGCGTGACGTTGGGCGTGGTGTTCGAGATGTCGGTGATGTCGAGCGCGCCGACCGCTTCGAGCTGGTCGCCGCTGATCGCAGTGACGGCGATCGGCACGTCACGCAGCGATTCCTCGCGGCGGCGGGCGGTGACGATGATCTCGCCGGAGTCTGCGGCTTCTTCCGCCTGGGCCTCGGCTGCCGGAGCTTCCTGCGCGTGCGCGGGAAGGGCTGCCGCGGCGGCAAGCGCCGCGCCGGCGAACAGCGCGGCGCGAGCAGACGGAATCATGCGTGACATGCGATGGTCCTCCCCAGATTGTCCCAGCCCGTCGTGGTGCGGGTTGTAAGCCGATGCGTGCGGGTATACTGAAACCTGAACCGGGTTTCAACTTCTGATAAAAAGGGGAGGAAAGATGGCCGGAGGACGGGGCGCCGCACCTGCAGCCAGCCGCCCGGCGAGCGCAGAGGCGAGCGCGGGCAAGGAGCCGCGCACGGCGCGCGGGCGGCGGACGCTGCGCGCGATCCTGGACGCCGCGGCCGAGGAGTTCGGCGAGAAGGGTTTCCACGAAGGCTCGATCAGCGGGATCACGCGGCGCGCGGGCGTCGCGCTCGGCAGCTTCTACACTTATTTCGATTCGAAGGACGACGTGTTCCGCGCGCTGGTGCGCGACATGAGCGACCAGGTGCGCGAGCATGTCGCCCCGGCGCTCAAGGGCGCGCCCGACCAGATCGGCGCGGAGCAGGCGGCGCTGCTCGCCTTCCTCCGCTTCGCGAGCTCGCACCGCGAGATCTATCGGATCATCGACGAAGCCGAGTTCGTCGATCCCGAAAGCTTCCGCATGCACTATGCGACCACCGCCGAGCGCATCGCTGGCCGTCTGCGCGCTGCGGCCGACCGCGGCGAGCTGCGCAGCGACCTGGGCGAGATCCACGCCTGGGCGATCATGGGAATGAACGTGTTCCTGGGGCTGCGCTACAGCGTGTGGGACGAGGATGTGGCGCCCGAGGCGATCGCCGAAACCGTCGCGGCCATGCTCGCCAATGGCATCGCCGCCAAGGGCTGAACAACGGCAAACCGCCCCGGCACGACCGGCGGTGCCGTGGGACCCTCTATAATGGAAACGGGCCGGAGTCCGCTCTCCGGCGCTTCCAGCGAGGGTTGCGTTGCGGATATTGTTCTACCTGCCGGTGGTGACGCCTTTGTGGTTCGAGCGTGTCGTCGTGCCGATGATCCGCACGCTGCGCCCGCACGCCGAGCTGCACGTGCTGGTCCCTGCGCTGTGGCGCAACACGGGCGTCGCGCGGCAGCATCTGGCGAAGTGCGCCGATCTCACCGACATACACTGGCACATCGTCGAGGGACCGGGGCACGAGAGCCTGCGCGATGCGCCTGACGACCGCGAAGGGCTGATCGGCTTCGTCCAGTCGCTCGCGCCCGATCACGTGCTGTGCCGCGTCGCCGAGACCGAGACGGTCGCCCGCTTCCCGGGCAAGATCCATCACATTCTCGAAGCCGGCTCGCCGCCGCTGCGGACGATCCCGTTCGGCGTCATCCTCCAGCCGCTGCTGTTCGAGAACGGCGCGATTCCCGCGCTCACTTCGGAGCAGGCGGCCGGTCTCGATGCGCAGTTCGCACCGCGCTGGGAGGCGGCGCAACAGCGGCGGGCCAAGACCTGGCCGTTCGACCTCCCGCGCGCGGAGGCGCTGGCGCTGCTGGACCTGCCGAGCGACCGCAGGATCATCGCGGTGCCGCTCGAATACGATCATGAGGAGAATTTCTACTGGGTCCAGCATCGCTTCCGCGAAAACATCGATCTGGTCTCGCACTTGCTCGACAGCATTCCCGACGATTTCCTGCTCGCCTTCACCAACCATCCGCTCAACGTCGCGCACGGTCGCGACGCGGCGCTTCGCGCGGAACTGCAGCGGCTCGGCAGGCGCGTCCACATCGTCTCGGCTCCCGATCCGGATATCAACGTCACCGATCTGCTCGTCCGCCACTGCGACGGGATGATCGTGCAGAACTCCAAATCCTATTCGGTGGGTGCGCTGTTCGGAAAGCCGGTGCTGCGGCTGTCGCATTGCCCTTCGGCCGAATGGCTGCGGACCTACGAGGACCTCGACACTTTCCTCGCCGCGCTCGGCGCCGGATCGGCGGTTGCGGCCGACCCCGAGGCGGTCCGCCGCTGGTTCGCCTATCGCATCGCCGACGAGAGCTTCGACGCCGAGACGATCGGCGCCGCCGACCTGCTCGCCCGACTCGACAATCGCATTTCGCCCGGGCGCTGGGAAACCGGCTTCGCCCGCTACGACCAATATCAGACCGGGAGATGAAGATGCCCAACCCCTATAAGGATATTTCGGTAATCATCCCGGTGCGCGAAGGCAGCAGCCGCGTGCGCGAGAAGATTTTCCTGCCGTTCCACGACGACATGTCGCTGCTCGACTGGAAGATCGAGCAGATGAAGCTGGTGCAGGATCCGGCACTGATCTTCCTCAGCTCCAATTCGGAGCGCGTGCGCGCAGTGGCCGAGCGCGCCGGCATCGGCTTCTTGCAGCGCAGCGACTATCTGAGCGTGGGGCACCAGGCTTCGTTCACCGAAGTGATCACCGGCGTGGTGGCCGACATCGCGACGCCGCACTTCGCCTGGGTGACGGTGGTGGTGCCGCTGATGAAGCCGAGCGAATATCGCGAGGGCTTCGATCTCTACCTGCGCCAGGTGGTGCGCGAGAAGAGCCATGACAGCCTCGTCTCGGTCAATCTGCTCAAGGAATATTTCTGGAACGCCGAGCGGCCGCTCAACTACCGCGCCGACAAGCACCACACGATCAGCCAGGAACTGCCCGACTGGTTCCGCGTGACCAACGGGCTCTACATGCGCTCGCGCGAGGACACGCTGCGCGAAGGCTATTTCCTCGGCGCGAGCCCGCTGATGCACCGCGTCAGCAAGGCTTCGGGAATCGATATCGACGAGTATGAGGATTATGAGTGCGCGATGGCCATGAAAGCCTTTTACCTGCGCAGCGAGGAGGCCCGCGCGCTGGCGGCGTGAGGCGGAGACGTCAGGGCTTCTTCGCCAGCTTGTCCTTCAAACCGGCGAGCGCGCCGAACGGGCCGGCTTCCTCCTCGCTCAGTACGCCCGCCTGCTTGAGCACCGCGCCGGCATTGGGACTGCGCGGGAACGGGTCGAGCGCGAGTGCGAGCGTCTCCGCCGCGGCCTCGCCGAGGTCGATCGCGCTGCCCGAGTAGAAGACGGTGTCGCATTCGTCCTCGCTGAGCTCGAATTCGTCGTCCCCGGCTTCGGGGCCATCGGTTTCGGGAAGGAAGCGGATCGCGAAATCCTCTTCGATCGTCGCGGGCACCGGCTCGTCTGTAACCACACAGGACTGGGTGACCTGGCCCGACAGATGCCCGCGCGCGATCACGCCGGTGGCATCGCGGTGGAGCGTGAAGGCGGCTTCGAGCTTGTCGAGCGCCTTGAGGGCGAAGCGCCGGGCAAGCGCGGCGCGCTCCTCCGGCTCGGCAGCCACGTCGATGCGCACTTCGCCGGCGCCGATCTGGTCGAGGCGGTGGGGGCGGGAGAATTCGGGAGTCATCGCGGCAGCTCGCCTGCAATCACGGACTCGATCGGGGTAGCGGCGAGAGCATCGTGAAATGCCCTGAGCCGCGCCTCGACATGCGCCAGCGCCGCATCGGACGGGGCGTTGCCGCGGTAGAGATTGCGCACCAGCGCAGGGCCGAGTGTGCCATCGGCGAGACCGCTGCGATAGGCGCCGAGCCGTCCCCCCAGCATCCCCATCATCCGGCCCATATGCTTGCCTACCACGATGTCGCCGATGCCGATCTCGCGCAGCTGGCCGTCCATGTCCTCGATGAAGCATTCGGCGAGCGCAGTGCTCGGCGCGACTCCCGCCGGCTCCTGCTCGAGGCGGAGCAGCACCATCGCGAGCACCGCGGCGATCATGTCGAAGCGCCCGTCGATCGTGTCGGGCACCGCGCCCTCGGCATACCAGTGCGGCGCGCGCGCGCGGGCCACCACCGCGGCATAAAGTCGCGCCGCGGCGCCGCGCTCGGGTGCGCCGAAGAGCCGCTTGAGCAATTGCATTTCCCGTCTGTCCGTCCGTTCGGAGTGCCGCGACCTTGTTTGGCCGCATTTTGCCGCATATTGAGGCGAACGGCGCGCGATGCAATGCGCGCGTGCTTGCGTTTGTCCGGAGACTCCAATGCCGATTCCCGTCCGCCTCGCTGGTTGCGCCATGCTGCTTGCTGCCATGGGCACGACCGCCTGCACCCAGACGAGGACGCATCAGGGCTATGTGATCGATCGCGAGCTGGTCGATGCGATCCAGCCGGGCGTCGACAACCGCGACTCGGTGATGCAGACGCTGGGCCAGCCGACGCTCACCAGCCAGTTCAACGGCGGCGAATGGTATTATGTGTCGCGCGACAGCCGCAACTACATGTTCCAGGACCCGAAGGTGCGGTCGCAGACCACGTTGCGCGTCCGCTTCGACGGCGCGGGCAACGTCGCCGCAGTCGACCGGATGAACGAGGAGCTGGTCGCCAAGGTCGATCCCTATGGCAAGAAGACCCCCACGCTGGGCCGCAAGCGCGGCTTCTTCGAGGATCTGTTCGGCAACATCGGCACCGTCGGTGCGCCCGGTACCGCACCGGGCGGCGGCGCGGGTCAATAGATCCTAAGCTTGCTGCCGGCTGACTGCCGCGTTCCCGGTCGGTTCAGCCACGATTCTCCAAAAAGTACCAGTGCCGTTTTCGGGCGGCCTGGAATGCTTGGGAGAACAAGATGAAGAAGATCGTCACCGCTGCGCTGCTCGCCGCCGTCGCCATGCCGGCCGTGGCATTGCCGACCGCCGCGAGCGCCCAGTCGCGCAGCGAGCTGCGTCGCGACCGGCAGGACATTCGCGAGGAGCGGCGCGAGCTCGACCGCGCCTATCGCCGCGGAGACCGGGGCGACATTCGCGACGAGCGCCGCGACCTGCGCGAGGCGCACCAGGAATATCGCGAGGATCTGCGCGACCGGAATCGCCGCTGGGGCGACAATGACTGGCGCGATTATCGCAACCGCAATCGCACCATCTATGCTCGCGGCAGCTGGCGTGCGCCCTTTGGTTACCAGCGCTTCCGCCCCGGTGTTCGGATCGCGCCGAACTTTTGGGGTTCGCGCTATTGGATCAACGATCCCTGGCGCTACCGCCTGCCCCCGGCAGGCCGCTATCAGCGCTGGGTGCGCCACTATAACGACGTGCTGCTGATCGATTCGCGGCGCGGGCGCGTGGTCCGGGTGATCCCCGGCTTCTACTGGTAAGCCGTTGGTCTCCGCCCCGGGCTGCGCTGCAGTCCGGGGCAATCCGGAGTTCGGCCGCGCCGGATGCGCCCGGCGCGGCCGGTGCCCGCAGGCACGGTCCGAAAGGGGAAGGACCATCGCGCTGAACGCGCCTGAAGCCGTTTCGGTCCTGTAGTGAATCCAATTTTGCGCACGTGTCAGCGCACTGTGAAGAGAATCTGGTCCACCACCCGTCCGCCCAGGTCCACCAGCCGCAGCCGGTGCTGCCCGGGCGGGGGCTGGATCAGCGGAGTCGCACTCGCCGGACCCAGGTCGCGCCGATCGAGCAACAGCCGGTATCCCGCCGCTTCGCCCGTTACCGCGACAGTCAGCCGCTGGCGGTCGGGTGGAATATCGGGGTCGATCGCGTAGACGCTTCCCGCGACGGGATTGACGATGCGCGGCCGGCGCGCGGCTGCGGGCGCCGCCGCGATCTCGCGCAGCGCCGTGCCGCGGAGGAAATATTCGCGGCGCGGCTGCTCGATCCCCCCGGCGAAGCGGATCGCGCGTTCCTCGATCTGCGCCGGGCGCGGCGGCGCCCTGCCGGGCACGTCGCGGTGCAATGCCATCATGACGTCACGCCACACCGGCGCCGCGCCGCTGGTCCCGGAGACCGCTCGCATCGGATCGCCCTCCAGGTTGCCGACCCACACGCCGACGGTGAACCGGGTCGAGAAGCCGATGCACCAATTGTCGCGCATCGCTTTGGATGTGCCGGTCTTGGCCGCAGCCCAGAAGGGGAGACGCAGCGCCGAATCGGTGCCGAACGTGCCCGCACGGGCGTTGGGATCGGCGAGCATGTCGGCGACGATCCACGCCGCTTCGGGTGTAGTGACCGGGCGGGCGGCGGCGGCAGGCGAGGCTTTGGTCACCCTCAGCGGTGCCCAGCGCCCGCCGAGCGCGAGGCTGCGAAATGCTGCCACCTGCTCCACCAGCGTCACTTCCGCTGATCCCAGCGCGAGCGAGTAGCCATAATATTGGCCGTCCTCGACGAGGCCACGATAGCCGGTGTCCCACAGCCGATCACGGAAGGCGTCGACGCCGGTGAGCAGCAGTGTACGTACGGCGGGGACGTTGAGCGAGCCGCCGAGCGCGATCCGCGCGGAGACCGGGCCCTTGAAGGCGCGGTCGTAATTCTGTGGGGCATAGAGCCCCGAGGCAGTGTCGAGCTGCACCGGGGAATCGTCGAGGATCGAGGCAGCGGTGAGATAGCCCTTCTCGATCGCCTGGGCGTAAAGGAAGGGCTTGAGCGTCGATCCCGCCTGCCGATAGGCGGAGGCTCCGTCGACCGCCGGCGCAGTGCTCTCGCCGCCGATCCCGCCGACATAGGCGAGCACTTCCCCGGTCGCATTGTCCGCCACCACCACGGCCCCGTCGCGCGCGCGCGTGCCGCCGAGGCCCTGGAGCTGGCGGCGCAGCGCCGCGATCGCGATGCGCTGGATACGCGCGTCGAGTGTAGCGGCGACGCGTACGCCGGGCTTGTCGAGCAGATGTGCGGCGAGGTGCGGCGCAAGGCCGGGATCGAGCGCGAGGCTGCGCGCGGGGCCGAGCATCGATGCCGCCGCGCCGGCGAAACGGCTGCAATCCTTGTCGCGACCCAGCGCGCAGGCGCGTCGTGCGACTTCGGCCGATCCTGCCTGCGGATTGGGGAGCAGGGCGGCGAGCAGCAACGCATCGTCGTGAGTCAGCACCGCAGGCGTCTTGCCGAACAGGCCGAGCGCGGCAGCACCGATCCCCTGCGCCTCGCCCCGGAAGCCGGCGAGGTTGAGATAGGCCTCGAGGATCTGGTCCTTGGTCCAGCGCGCCTCGAGTGCTGAGGCCGCGCGCATCTGCCGGAGCTTGTCCCAGCTGCTGCGCCTCCCCGGGCGCGCGAGTTCGGGTGCGAGATAGGCGGCGACCTGCATCGAAAGCGTCGAGGCGCCGCGCGCGCGCTTGCCTTCGATGCGATCGCGCAGCGCGCCCGCGAGCGCCAGCCAGTCGATCCCCCCATGGCTGCGGAAGCGCCGGTCCTCCGCCGCGACGATCGTCTCGGGCACGGCAGGCGCAATCTCCTGCAGCCGGGTCCAGGCGAGGCGGCGCGCCTGATAGTCGATGCGCGCGCTGTCGATCAGCCGGCCGTGTCGGTCGTAGAGCCAGGCTTCGGAGGGCTGCCAAGCGCTGCGTACTGCCGCATAGTCGGGCAGCGGCGGTGGGCGCGTGGCCCAATCGATCGCGATGTGGCCGCCGATCAGGGCAAGCAGGGCGCTCCAGACGATCCGAGGCGGGGTAAGCACGCCCGGCAGGCCGCGCTCACGCCACGCCCTGCGCTGGCGTGTCGCCCAGCGCCCGATCGCATCGGGAAAGCCGTCGATGCGCTCGATCAGGGGGGCAAGGCGTGGCAGCTTCATCGTCCTTACCGGCGCATCATCGCTCCGCCACCACCATTGCCTGGTTCGGCAGCTGCGCGCGGATCTCGGGCGAGTACATCGCCTCCACCCGCGTCGCAGGCAGGCTGAACCGGCCCGCAGCGTTGAGCCGCATCACATAGGAGATGGTGAAACGCCCGCGCGGCACCCAGCCATAATAGGCGCGCCACGCATCGCGGCCGCGCTCGATCCAGTTGGGCGAGACGCCGTCGCTGGTGCCGCCCTCCGCGGCGAGCATCTCGGACTGGCCGCCGAGATTACCGATCACCGTCGCCCCGGTCGGGACCGGATCGTCGATCACCACCCAGTTGCGCTCGGCCGATGCCTCGACGGTGATCGTCACCTTGATGACGTCGCCGCGCGTGTAGCGGCCCTTGGCGAAGGACTGGACCGGGGTGACCTGCTTTGTCGCGCGATAGCCCGCCATCAGTGGCTTGGTCAGCGGCACCGCCGCCTTGACGCGGACGAAGGCCCACGGGCCCGCGCCGCCGCTCTGGCCCAGCTGCAGCGGCGTCTGCTGCGCCGGGAGCGGCAGGCTGAACAGCCGTTGCGGTTCGGCGAGGGGCCAGCTCCGGGTGACGTTCGCCGGGCCCAGCGTGGCGGTGGTCACGCCCGCGATGTTCTCCGCTGGATAGAGGCTCATGAAGCGCCGCGCGGCGATCGTGCCCCAGGCGTTGGCGGTGGTCGTGTCCCAATGGCCGCGTTGCTGGCGCATCGCGACGCCGGTCATCAGCTTCGGCGAATCGCCCTGCCATCCGGGGCGGCCGAGCGTGACCAAAGCGGCCTTCACTGCGGCTTCATCGTTCGAGGACATCAGCCACCAGGGCATGTTGCCCTTGTCGGAAAGGTCGATGCGTGTCCCTTCATAGACCAGCCGGGTGCGCAGCACGCGCTCGGCATCGGCGCGGAGCTGGGCGCCGTTGGCGAGACCCGGCACGCGGCCGAGCGCCGCCAGATAATCGGCCAGCGAGGATGTCGGCATCTCGGCGGGGGCGATACCGATCTGGCCGAGCATGTCGGCGGTTGCGGCACCCTGGCGGGCCAGCGCGGCAAAGGCTGCGATGCGCTGGAGGCGGACGTCGCCATAATCCTCGTGCCTCAAACGCCCGTCGAGCACGGCCTTCATCGCCTCGATCATCTTCGCGCGCGGCTCGGCTGGAAGCGGCAGGCCTGCTTCGCCGGTGATCGAGAGGACATAGGCGGTCAGCGCCTCGGATCCCGGCCATTCGCCGGGGAAGTAGCGCAGCAGTCCGTCGCCGTCCTGATAGGCTGGGATTTCGCCCGCGAGCAGGTTCCACGCCGCGGTGTCACCGAGCGCGATCGCCTTCGACAGCCGCTGCTCGAAACAGCCATAGGGATAGGCGGCCATATAGTCGCGCACGCCCTGGAGTGGTGGCGCGAGCGTGTCGGCGAGCTGGACTTCGACCATGCCGAACCCCGGCAGCGCGCCCGCCGGGGGCGCGACGGCGAGGCTGGTGCCGGCGCCGACGCGGACAAGGCTGGCTGCCCAGGTCTCGACGGGGACGGCGGGGATCACGTCCTGCGCGACGGTCACCCGGTCGGCTGCCTTGCCGTCGGCCGAGCGTGCAGTGACGGTCCAGCTGAGCTTGCCGTCGCGCGGCGGAGCGGTGAGGTTCCAGGTCACGGGTGCGGCGCCGCCGGCCGGAATGTCGACGGTCAGAGGTCTGCCGGTCGCGACCGCTGGACTCAGCGTGACATTGGCGGTCACGCGCATCGGCCGGTCCGATCCGTTGCGCAGCGTGAACATCGCGCCGAAGGTATCGCCGGTGCGCACCAGCTGGGGCACGCCTGCGAAGATGCTGAGATCCTGCCGCGTCCGCACGCTCGCCTCGCCGGTGCCGAAGAGCTGCGCACCGTTGGTGGCGATCGCGACGAGCTTGAACGAGGTGAGCGCGTCGGAAAGCGGCACCGCTACGCGCGCGCGCCCCTGCTGATCGAGGGCCACGCGGCCGCGCCACAGCAGCACAGGCTCGAAATTCTCGCGGTTGAGGCCAGAGAGGTCGCCACCGCCCCCGCCGCCTGCCTCCACGGCCTTGCGGCCATAATGGCGCTTGCCGACCACTTGGGTCTGTGCGGTAGAGGTGAGGACCGAGAGCGGCCGTTCCCCCATCATCGCCGCGAGCACGTCCCAGCTTTCGTTGGGCGCGAGCTGGAGCAGCGCTTCGTCGACTGCGGCGAAAGCGACATCGGCCTGGCGTGCGGGCGAGCCGTCGGGATTCCTCACCTGCACTTCGACATTCGCAGTCTCGCGCGCGCCATAGGCCTGCTTGTCGGCCTTGACCGTCACGCTGAGCTTGTGCCCCTCCCAGCCCACTTTCACCTTGGCGATGCCCAGACGGTAGGCGGGCTTTGCGAGATCGACCGTCGCGGTGGGCTTGCCGCCGTCCCTGGAGAAGAAGGGCAGCCCCCAGTCGCGCGCGAGGCTCGATCCCCAGTTGGAGAAGCCCGAGACGCGCCCGCGCACGGCCATCACCGATACATAGACGTCGGGCGCATAGCCGCCGGGCATCGGCACTTCGATCACCGGATCCTTGCCCGAAAGCCCGACGACGAAGCTCGAAAGCACGCCTTCGCGCTCGACCGTCACCAGCGCGGTCGCGTCGCGGAAGGGCATGCGGACCTGGAATTTGGCGGTTTCGCCCGCCTTGTATTCGAGCTGCTCGGGGATCAGGTCCATCCGATCGCCATTGTCGCCGCCGAACCACCAATCCTCGTCGCCGACCAGCCACACCGATTGCGTCGCGCGCGCGACATTGCCGTTCGCGTCCTTGGTGGTGGCGACGGCATAGACTTCGCCCGATACGCCGGGATCGAGCTGGCATGTCGCGAGCCCCTGCGCGTCGGTGTTCGCCGAGCAGGTCGCGCCGAGCCTGGTCGTCTTCATCTGGTTGTCATAGGCGTAGAAGCCGCCGATCAGCCGCCGACGCGCCGTGAGTATCTCGCGGCTATAGAGCTCGACCGAGATCGACTGGTTGGCGATCGGCTTTCCCGAAGTGTCGAGCGCGACGAAGCGCAGCCGCAGATCGTCCTGCTTCATCAGCCAGCCATCGGTCTTGATGCCCAGCCGTACCCCCGAAGTGTAGATGGGCACGCGGCGCGAGGCGGTCAGGATTTCGCCATTGGCGTCCTGATAGTCCATCTCGACCTGCATGTTGGTCGCCTGGTCGAGCGTCTGCGGCACTTCGACATTGGTGCGCGCCGCGCCGTCCGCGCCGAGCGTGACGGGCAGCGTCTGGGTCGGCGGCAGCTGCGCCGATTCCTCGTCGGTCTCGTCGTCGCCGTTGAGCGGCTTCACGCCTTCGCTGAGCGCGCGTCCGCCGAAGCTGTAGCTCTCATAGCCCGCAGGGGTTTCGACGCCCTCGAACCAGCCGACGCGCAGCTCGACCGGCAAACCTGACGCGCCCCCGCCCGAAAGATAGCCGACGAACAGGTCGAGCGGCAGCGTGCGCGGCCGTACCGCGGCTTCCTTGGGCCCCGCGACCGATGCCTTCATCGTCGGGAGCTTGTATTCGTCGACCTTGAACGACTGGCTGGTCCAGATCGTCCGCTCCTCGGCACCGCCGGGCACGAGCACCTGGATGTCGTACTCGCCCATCTTGGCGCCCTGTGGCGCGGTCCATTCGCTCTCGCCAATGCCGTTGGCGTCGATTGTGAGCGGCAGGTCGTACTGCGTGTCCGACCCGCGGTGCGACAGGCGCAGCGTGCCGCTGAACGCCGGGCTGGTCGCGAAGCCCGTCGCGATCGGCTTGCGGACGATGTGCTTCATATGGATCGTCTCGCCCTGGCGGACGAGCGCGCGATCGAAGACGGTGTGGAAGATCTGCTCCTGCGCCTCGTAGCCGAAGGGCAGGTCGAAGTCGTAGGGCCGGATGCCCTCGCCCCAGCCGGTGAGGGTGAAGCTGAAATCGTCGGCCTTGCGTGCCGAAACCATCAGCGGCTGCGCTTCGCTGGAGCGGCAATCGCCATAGGTGTTGGGTTCGGGAATACCCTTGGGCACGCCAAGCCGGCCCGACGCATCGGTGGTGCCGCGCGCGAGCAGCTGGCCGGTGCAGCTGTCGGTCACCCGCACTTCGGCGCCTCCCACTCCCTTGCCGCTGTCGAGCGCAGTCACCCAGACGAGCGAACTCTCACGGCCCCATTTGAAATGGACCGCCATGTTGGTGACGAGCGCGCCCGCGGCAACGTAGCGCGGCGCCGCCCGGCCGAGCAAAGCCTGGCCGAGCCGCGGGCTCGCCAGCTCGACCACGTAGAAGCCAGGCTCGGTGAGCGGGATGCCGACGACTTCGAACTCCTTGCCCTTGCCCGGCAGGTCGAGTTTGAAGGGCTTGCCCGTGGCGGCGGTGAGCAGCGGCTTGGCGCCGGTCTGGTTGATCCGCACCGTCTCCTCGCCGCGCTTGACTTCGTTCACCTTGCGCGCGCCGGCATCATCGATCGCGCGCAGCCAGCGGGCGACCTCGCCGTCGCCGCCCTCGACCTTCAGGCTTTGCCCGTTCACCGCCATGCGGCTGCCGCCGAGCGATTGCTCGACGTTTCGCACGCTCACCGGCAGCACGCCCCCTTCCCTGGCTTCGAGGATGCCGAAGTCGGCGGCGAACTTCACCAGCGGCGGCGCCTCATCGAACCGCACGTCGAGCGGGAAACGCTCGGCATTGGAGAGCTTCCGCCCGCTCTCGTCGGCGACATTGTCGGGGAGCACCAGACTGGCGGTGACGGCCGCGGGCAGCGGCGCCTTGAAGCGCACGTCGCCGATCGTCGCGCGGCGCTTCTCCTCGTCGGAGAGCTGGGGAGCGAGTGTCTTGCCGTCGGGGAGCCTGATGCGGATCGCCTCGGCCTGCGCGCGCGGGATGGGTGCGGAGAAGCGGACGAAAGCGTCCTGCACCGGACTGCACCCGGCCTGCGGATTGACGCGCGAACATTCGAACCGCGCGGCGAAAGGCTTGCGGACGGTGAAATCGAAACGCTGGTCGGTTCCGGCGATCCGGCCTCCCGCGCCGGCGATGTCCTTGCCCCAGATCAGCGCCACGTCGCGTCCCGGCGGCAGCGGCCGGCGGCATTTGAGCGCGACGACGCTCGCGGTCGCGCGGGTGCGTGCCTGGGCGTCGGCCGGCAGCGCCTGGGGCAGTCCGGCTTCCTCCAGAAAGTTGCGCACTTCCCAGCGATCGGTGCCGAGCTCGCTCAGCAGTTTGGGCGCGACATCGGCGGGGAGCACGTCGACCGGGATTTTCTCGCCGATTCCATCGACCGCACAATAGGCATTGGCGGCCACCGAGCCGCGATCGGGGGCCAGGTTGGCGGCGACCAGGAAGACCTGGTCCTCCTCGATCTCGCCGCCATAGCGGCTCGGCAGCACTGCGCGCGCGATCGGCCCGCCGCTGTCGACGGTGAAGCGCGTCTGGCCCTTCACGTCTATCCCGGCGAGCGTGCGCAGCTTGTCCTGGAGCGTGAAGGTGCAGGTCACGCCGCCGGGCAGCGGGCTCGCGAATTCGTGGACATAGGTCTGCTGGTCCACCCAGCGGCCTTCGCCGGCGATCGGGCACTCGGCCTTGAAGGGCGACGCGGCGCGCGGATCACCGAGCGCGACCATCGGCTGGTTGAAGCGCGCAGTGAAACGCTCGATCGCGCCGTCGCCCACGCCGGGGGTGAACATCTCCACCTGCGGGCTGTCATCGCTCAGCGCTGCGATCGCACCGAGCGGCGCCGCGATCAGCGCCAGAATGCCGAGACGCACACCCACCCGCATCGAACTTCTCCAGCCGCAGATGACGCACGATAACCGCGCCGCTCATGTCGTCCAAGCAACGATTGTCTGTCTCCATTCCGGACGATTCTATTCCGCCAAGTTGCTCCGGTGGATTGAACGTTGGGGGAATGCACGGGATAAGGTCGCATCCGAATCGGAGACGCTGTCGTGGGGGATGGACAGGTTCTCATTTCCGCCGGCGATCTTGTCGCGCGGGAAGCAATGCTCTTCGCTGCGATCTGGTTTCTCGTGGGCGGGATCGACGACTGGATCGTCGACCTGATCTATTTGGGAAGGCGGCTGTTCGATTCGCGGTCGACTGGTGTTGCATCGACAGCGGAAACGCCGATTCCGGCTCCTGCCTTCGCCATATTCGTTGCTGCTTGGGACGAGTCCGCGGTGATCGGCAAGATGCTGCGCAACGCGCTCGCGCGCTTCGATTACCCGGCCTACCGCATCTATGTGGGGACTTACCCCAACGATCCTGCGACGATCGTCGCGGTCGAGGCCGTCGCCGATCTCGATCCCCGGGTACGGCTCGTCATCGCGCCGGTTCCGGGCCCCACCACCAAGGCCGATTGCCTCAATGCGCTCTGGCGTGCGCTGCTGCATGACGAGGCGCAAGGGGATTCCTTTGCCGCGGTGGTGCTCCACGATGCCGAGGACGTGGTCCATCCGCTCGAGCTTCGCGTCTTCGCAGGGCTGATCGGCGCGCACGGGGCGGTGCAGATTCCGGTGCTGCCGCTGCGTCATCCCTCCTCGCGCTTCGTGTCGGGGCATTACTGCGACGAATTCGCGGAGGCGCATGCGCGCGTCCTCCCGGTGCGTCAGGCGGTCGGCGCCGGCCTCCCGCTCGCCGGAGTCGGCTGCGCGATCCGGCGCGACATTCTGGGGCGCATCGCGGCTGCGCGCGGCTGTGCGCCGTTCGATGCTTCGAGCCTGACTGAGGATTATGAGCTGGGGCTGACGATCAGCGCGATGGGCGGCGCACCCATCCTCGCGCGCGTGCCCGAGGCGCCGGGCGGTCTGCCGGTGGCAGTGCGGGCCTATTTTCCGGGCACGCTGTCGGCTGCGGTGCGGCAGAAGGCAAGATGGATGACCGGGATCGCGCTCGCCGGCTGGGACCGCACCGGCTGGAGCGAGCTCGGGCGCATCGGCGATCACTGGATGCGGATGCGGGATCGCCGCACCACGCTGGCGATACCGGTGCTGATGATCGCTTATTGCTCGCTGCTGCTGTGGGTGGTGTCGCTCGCCGGCCACTGGCTCGCGGCGAGCGCGCCACCGGCCCTGAAACCGGGGCTGGTGTGGCTGCTCGCGGCCAATCTCGCGCTGCTCTGCTGGCGCGTGGCGATGCGGATGATCTTCGTGCACATCGCTTACGGCTGGCGCGAAGCGCTCTGGTCGGTGCCGCGCGTGCTCGTCTCCAACTGCGTCGCGTTGCTTGCGGCCCCGCGGGCGCTTTCAGCCTATCTCGCGATGCTCGGCGGGGCCGCGCCGCGCTGGGACAAGACGGCGCACCAGTTTCCGGACCAGGGGGAAGCCGACCCGGCATGAGCGGCAAGGGCCGGCCGCTGCGCTTCCTGGCGCTCGTCGCGTTCGGCTGGACAGGCGCGCGGCTCGCCGTGCTCTGGCCGCAGACCGGATCGCTCCCGGCGGCGATCAAGGCGCTGGTGCCGCTTGGCCCCGCCATCGCGGAACGCCCACCCGTGGCGCATCGGCCGGTTGCCGCCATGCCGGCTGCGCACCTTACCGTGGTGCCGATCTGGGCGCCGGCCCTTCCGACCGGCAGCGAAACTGCTCTATGGACACCTCTGCCTGCTCCCGCCGGGAATCGTGACCCGCTGCGGGTCCAGATCGCGCTGCTGGCGCTGGTGCAATATGGCGTTCCGGATGAGGGTGGACCGGCGCCCCGCATCGCGGTCGGCAGTCCCGATCGCCTGGATCCGCTGCCTTCGCGCTGGTCGGCGAGTGCCTGGGCGGCGTTCCGGCCGGGCCAAGGGATCGGCGCCGCTCCGGGTGGCGGGCAGCTCGGCGGAAGCCAGGCGGGCGTCCGCCTCGCCTATATGCTCGATGCCGACGCGCGCGTTGCCGCCTTCGCGCGCTTCACGGCGCCGCTCTCCACGCGCGGCCGGGAGGTCTCGTTCGGACTCGAATGGCAGCCCGGTAGCGCACCGGTGCGGATCGTCGCGGAGCAGCGCTTCGCGATTGACGGTGGCGGGAGCGGCCCCGGGCTCGGCGCGATCGCCGGAGTGGACGCGACGCTCGCGCACGGCTTTCGCCTCGAATCCTACGGCCAGGCCGGAGTCATCCGGCGGCGGCGGATCGAGCCTTATGTCGACGGCGCCGCGCGCGCCACGCGCGATGTGATCGAGGCTGCGGGCGTCCGGCTGGCGCTGGGCGGAGGCGCATGGGGAGGGGCCCAGCGCGATGTTACGCGGCTCGATCTCGGTCCTTCGGCGACGCTGGCGCTGCCGGTCGCGGGGCAGACTATCCGCGTCGCGCTCGATTGGCGGCAGCGCGTAGCGGGCAATGCGCGGCCGGGCTCGGGGCCCGCGCTCACCGTCGGCAGCGATTTCTAGCGCACACCCCTTTTGCGTGCGGGCCCAAACGCGGTATCGCCTTGTCCGGACATGGATCTCTACCTTCCCATCGCCAATCTATCGGTCAACGCGCTGGTGATCGTCGCGCTCGGGCTGGGCGTCGGCCTGCTTTCGGGCATGTTCGGGGTGGGCGGCGGTTTCCTCACCACGCCGCTGCTCATCTTCTACGGGATTCCGCCCACCGTCGCCGCCGCTTCGGCCGCGAGCCAGGTGACCGGCGCCAGCGTCTCGGGCGTGTTCGCGCACTTTCGGCGGGGCGGCGTGGATGTCCACATGGGGCTGGTGCTCGTCGCCGGCGGGGTGGTCGGCAGCATCGCCGGCGCGGGGCTTTTCTCGCTGCTCCAGAAAAGCGGCCAGATCGATACGGTGATCAACGTCCTCTATGTGCTGATGCTGGGGTCGATCGGCTGGCTGATGCTGCACGAATCGATCACGGCGGTGCGGATCTCGCGCGGTGCGCAGGCGCCCAAGCCGCGTAAGCGCCGCCACCATCCGCTCGTCGCGATGCTGCCGCTTCGCTGGCGCTTCTATCGTTCGGGGCTCTACATCTCGCCGCTTGCGCCGCTGCTGCTCGGCGTGTTCACGGGCATCCTCACGATGTTGCTCGGCGTAGGCGGCGGCTTCATCCTGGTGCCGGCGATGCTCTACCTGCTCGGCATGGGCGCGCAGGCAGTGGTCGGCACTTCGCTCTTCCAGATCCTGTTCGTCACGGCTGCGGCGACGCTGGTGCACGCCACCACCACCAAGGCAGTGGATATCGTGCTCGCCGTGCTGCTGCTGCTAGGGTCAGTAGCCGGCGCGCAGCTGGGCGCCCGCTTCGCCCAGTCGATGAAGCCGGAATATCTGCGGCTGACGCTGGCGGTGATCGTCCTGGGCGTGGCGCTGCGCATGCTGCTCGGGCTCGCGTGGCGCCCGGACGAAATCTATTCGGTGACGCCACTGTGAAAGCGGGGGCGGCCCTGCTGATGCTGGGAGCCCCGCTGCTGATGGCGCAGGCCCAGCCCGAGCTGGTGCCCGACGTTTCCCAGCGCAACATCGAGATCGCCTATTCCTTCACCGGCGTCGAGCTGCTGCTGTTCGGGGCGATCCTCTATCCCGGCGGGCGCGCGCCCGATCCGGCGGAGAAGCCGCCCGAGATCGTGGTGGTGGTGAAGGGCCCCACCGAAGCGATCCTGGTGCGCGAGAAGGAAAAGGTCGCGGGCATCTGGGTGAATGCCGATTCGATGCGCTACCGCTCTGCGCCCAGCTTCTATGCGATCGCCTCGTCCCGGCCGATCCGCCAGATCGTCGACGATCGTACCCGGGCGATCTTCGAGCTGGGGCTCGACAGCCTCCAGCTCTCCCCGGCGTCGAATGCTGTTCCAGAAGTGCAACGTCGGTTCGACCGCGGGCTCAACGACCTGCGCGTACGCAGCGGGCTCTATTACGAAGCGCCCGGTGCCGTGGAGATCACCGACGGGGTGCTCTATCGCGCCCGGCTCAACATCCCCGCGCGCGTCCCCGTCGGCCGCTTCACCGCAGAGACCTTCCTTATCCAGGACGGCCGCGTGGTTGCGGCGGCGGTTCGGCCGATCGACATCCGCAAATCGGGATTCGAGCGGTTCGTCGCGACGAGCGCCGAACGCTATTCGCTTGCCTATGGCCTGATCGCAGTGACGCTTTCGGTGCTGTTCGGTTGGGGCGCCGGGGCGATCTGGCGGCGAATCTAAAGAGCCGTACAGAACGCAAAATTTACCACCCTCGGCCTATGTCGCTCGCACAATCGGTGGAGTGACGGATGGAAGCCCAGTTCGGATCGCGGGGTGTGGAGAGCGCGGCGTCGGTTCCCGCGGTGGACGCACTGCCCTCGCGCACTCCCATGCCCGCGATTGGCGCGGTGCTCGAGATCGCCGGGTCGTCGAGCCAGGTGATGTTCGATCACGCCGAGCTCGACGCGCTCGCCGGAAGCGCGGATGCCGCGATCGCCAATGCCGGGCAGATCGGCAGCCTGGTCAAGATGCGCGTCGGCAGCACATGGCTGATCGCCAGCGTCCGCTCGCTCCGGCTCGAAGGCGCGGGCGACCGGATCGCCGCGCAGATCGATTTCCTTGGCGAGGGCGACGAGGAAAAGCTCACCGGCAAGCTCTACAGGTTCCGCCGCGGCGTGACGCGCTATCCCACCCCCGGCTGCGCGGTGTTCCCCGTCTCGACCCCCGATCTCAAGCAGATCTACGCCGCCGACGAGCGCGCGCACATCGAAGTGGGCAACGTCTATCCCACCAAGGACATCCGCGCGGCGCTCTACGTCGATGCGCTGCTCGGCAAGCATTTCGCGCTGCTCGGCTCGACCGGCACCGGCAAGTCGACCGCGGCGGCGCTGATCCTCCACCGCATCTGCCAGCTCGCGCCCCAGGGTCACATCGTGATGATCGATCCGCACGGCGAATATGCGAGCGCGTTCAAGGACAGCGGCGCGCTCTACGACGTGTCGAACCTGCAGATGCCCTATTGGCTGATGAACTTCGAAGAGCACTGCGAAGTGTTCCTCACCACCGCCGGCTCTGATCGCCAAGTCGATGCGGACATCCTCGCCAAATGCCTGCTGCTGGCCAAGGGCAAGAACCGGCTGGCGCAGGAAGTCGGCAAGCTGACGGTCGACGCGCCGATCCCCTATCTGCTGTCGGACCTGACCCAGATCATCCAGCTCGAAATGGGCAAGATGGACAAGGCGACCGACACGGCGCCCTATCTGCGCCTGCGCAGCAAGATCGACGAGATCAAGGGCGATCCGCGCTACGCCTTCATATTTTCCGGGATGCTCGTGGCCGATTCGATGGCGAGCTTCCTCGCGCGGATCTTCCGTCTGCCGGGTGACGGCAAGCCGATCTCGATCGTCGATGTCTCGGGCGTGCCGAGCGAGATCACGTCCGTCGTCGTCGCCGTACTCAGCCGGATGGTTTTCGATTTCGCGATCTGGTCGCGCGGCGAGACCAAGCGGCCGGTGCTGCTCGTCTGCGAAGAGGCGCACCGCTATGTGCCGAGCGAGCGCAACGCTGATGGATCATCGGTCGGGCGCATCCTCAGCCGGATCGCCAAGGAAGGCCGTAAATACGGCGTGTCGCTGGGCCTGATCACCCAGCGCCCGTCAGACCTTGCCGAAGGGGTACTCTCCCAGTGCGGCACGATCCTGTCGATGCGGCTCAACAACGAGCGCGACCAGGCCTTCGTCCGCGCGGCGATGCCCGAAGGTGCGCGCGGCTTCCTCGATTCGATCCCCGCGCTGCGCAACCGCGAATGCATCGCGGTGGGCGAAGGCGTCGCGACTCCGATCCGTCTGCTGTTCGACAGCCTGGAGGAGAACAAGCGCCCTGCCTCGGACGATCCGCTCTTCTCCGAACTGTGGCGCGCCACCGGCGGCGAGGAAGCGATGCTCGAGCGCACGATCAAGCGCTGGCGTTCGCAGGGGAAGTGACAAGCGGAGGCGCGAGTATCGATACCGGAACCCGTTCACCCTGAGCTTGTCGACGGGCGCGGCGCCGCAAATCGTTCGCTCCCAGGCACGCCCTTCGACAGGCTCAGGACGAACGGGGTTGTAGCTCAGTCCTCGCTCTTCGCCGCGCCGTGCCCCACGGGCACGCGCAGCAGCGAATTGAATTTGGCCTTGAACTTGCCGAGGTCGCTGCCGGTGAGCTGGCGCATCGTGGTGAAGGAAACCGAGCGCGGATTCACTGCGGCGCCGTTCTTGTAGAGCTCGTAATGGAGGTGCGGGCCGGTCGAGAGGCCGGTGCTGCCCACCGCGCCGATCCGCTCGCCCTTGCGCACGCGCTGGCCGCTGCGGACGTAGATCCGGCTCAGATGGCCATAGCCGGTGGCATAGGGGCCGCCGTGATCGACCTTGATGAAATTGCCATAGCCGCTGCGGCGCCCGGCAAGCTGGACCACACCGTCGCTCGCCGCATAGACCGGCGCGCCCCAAGGCGCGGCAATATCGATCCCGCGGTGCATGCGCGTGTAGCCGAGCAGCGGATGGCGGCGCATGCCGAAGCTCGACGAGACGCGACCCGCGGCGGGCATCGCCATCATGCCGGTCTTGTTGCCCTTGCCGGCGCTGTCGAACCATTCGGTCTTGCCGTTCGATTCCCACGGCACCAGCTGAACGCTGTTCCGGCAGCCGTCGAGCCCCGCATACATCAGGTTGCCGAGCTGCACCTCGCCGGTCTCCGCGCGCGCCTGCTTGACGATGATGTCGAACTTGCAGCCCGAACCGAGGCGCGACACGGGGACGCGGCTGGCGATCGTGCGGATATAGGCCTCGACGGCCTTTGCCGGCGCCCCGGCAGCACGCGCCGAGCGATAGAGGCTCGATCCGATCGCGCCCTGGATGCGTAGCGGCGTGTTATCGATCGCGATGGGAATCTGCTTGAGTGCAAGCGTCCCGCCGTTGCGCGCGACTTCGAGCTTGAGGTCGAACCGCGCGCGGAACGCCAGCCTTTCGAGTGGGCGTGGCTGCGACTTGTCGGCGCGGCGCCCGAGCGTGAGGTCGAGCATCGTCCCGCGCTGGATATCGTCGAGCGACACGGACTGGGCGACGAGCTCGCGCACCAGATTCGCCTCGCCCCTGCCGACGCCCGAACGCTGGAGCGTCCCGAGCAGCGCATCGCCCGAGGCGAGCCGCGCATCGAGATTGAGGATCGGGCGCTCGGGCGTGTCGGCGAGCGGGGCGACGAGGCTGGTCGCCGCGAAGCGCTTGCCCGTGGTGGCACCCATCGCAAGCGGCTTGATTGCCTGCGCGCGGACTGCGTCCCGCTCCGCGCCGGTGAGCGGCGCGGGAACGGTGCCGTGGATCGGCGTCTCGAATCCGGGCGCCATGAACAGCGTGACCGCGCACAACCCGAGGCAAGTCGCGAGGCCGCGGAACCAGGTGAGCGAGCCGATCTGCGAACCGAGATCGGGCACCAGATCGAAATCGGGAAAGCGGCGCTTGGACCTGGTGTCGGCCAGGGGCTCGGGCGCGGCGCGCAGCCGCGCGGATGCGGCCGAAGCGCCGCCACCGAGCTGATGGCCATGATCGTCGCGCAGGAACAAGTCGTGCGACCCCCAGCTACCCTCTTCCACACTTGTGCAGCCACCCCCGGCGCACGAGCGTTGTGTGTTGAAGTGTTGGTCCAAAGTCAAATTAACCACCCCATTCGGCGCCGCTGCCTGCGGCCACCTGTGCCGCACCCGCGCTCGGGGGAGGGCCCTGCTGCAATCTTCAATAAATCCAATAGGGTTAACATCGCTTCAATCACGGGGAGTTGCTTAAGGGGCGGCTCGGAACGATCTAGGTATTCGCAATGAGCCAGTTCGCGCGTTCTCCCATCACGGCGGTGCTAGGGCCCACCAACACCGGCAAGACGCATCTCGCCGTCGAGCGGATGTGCGGGCATGCCAGCGGGATGATCGGCTTCCCGCTGCGGCTGCTCGCGCGCGAAGTCTATGACCGGGTGGTTCGGATGAAGGGGGCCGGCGAAGTCGCGCTGATCACCGGCGAGGAGAAGATCCTGCCGCCCAAGGCGCGATGGTTCCTGTGCACCGCTGAAAGCATGCCGCTCGAACGCGAGGCCGCCTTTGTCGCGCTCGATGAGGCGCAGCTCGGCGCCGACCCTGAGCGTGGTCACGTCTTCACCGATCGGCTGCTTCGCGCGCGCGGTCGCGAGGAAACGATGATCCTCGGCTCCGAAAGCCTGAAGCCGATGCTCAAGGCGCTGGTGCCAGATGCCGAAATCATCGGCCGGCCGCGCTTCTCGACGCTCTCCTACGCCGGCGCCAAGAAGCTCTCGCGCCTGCCGCGCCGCTCGGCGATCGTCGCGTTCAGCGCCGAGGAAGTCTATGCTGTCGCCGAGGCGCTGCGGCGGCTGCGCGGGGGCGCGGCGGTAGTGATGGGCGCGCTTTCGCCCCGCACGCGCAACGCCCAGGTCGCGATGTTCCAGGCCGGCGAGGTCGATTATCTCGTCGCGACCGACGCGATCGGGATGGGGCTCAACATGGATGTGGCGCACGTCGCGTTCGCGAGCCTCCACAAGTTCGACGGGCGCCGTCAGCGCCGGCTGACCGTCGCGGAGATGGCGCAGATCGCGGGGCGCGCGGGGCGGCACCAGAAGGACGGGACCTTCGGTGCGCTCCACGAGGAGGGGCCGAGCGCATTCACGCCCGAGGAAGTGCTCGCGATCGAAGCGCATCAGGTGCCGCGGCTGGAGCACCTCTATTGGCGCGAGGGTGAGCCCGATTTCGCGAGCGTCGATGCGCTGATCGCGAGCCTGGAGGCCAAGCCGCGGAGCGAGGTGCTGCGCGCGGCGCCCGAGGCAGTGGACCTCGCAGTGCTCAAGCGGCTCGCCGGGGAAGATTGGGTGCGCGCGCGGGTGCGCTCGCCCCAGATGGTCGCGCGGCTCTGGGCAGCCTGCGGGCTCCCCGATTTTCGCAAGCTCGGCACCGATCCGCATGCGCGCTTCGTCGGGCGGCTGTTCGGCCATCTCTCCGAAGCCAACGGCCATGTCCCGCACCAATGGTTCGCCGACGAGATCCAGCGGCTCGACAATATGGGCGGCGATGTCGAGACACTCGCGGGACGGATCGCCGCAGCACGAAGTTGGGCATATATTGCTCACCGCTCCGACTGGCTCGCCGAGCCCACGCACTGGGCCGAGCGGACGCGCGCGATCGAGGAGAAGCTGTCCGATGCGCTCCATGCCAGCCTGACCCAGCGCTTCGTCGACAAGCGCACCACGGTATTGCTGCGCCAGATCGGAGCGGACGCGTCGAACCTGCCGGTCACTATCGGACCCGAAGGCGAAGTGAGCGTCGAGGAACATCCGCTGGGGACGCTTTCGGGCTTTCGCTTCACCGTGGCGGCCGATGCGCGC
This sequence comes from Sphingomonas radicis, assembly GCF_051400635.1. Lineage (NCBI taxonomy): Bacteria > Pseudomonadati > Pseudomonadota > Alphaproteobacteria > Sphingomonadales > Sphingomonadaceae > Sphingomonas > Sphingomonas radicis. The sequence continues at coordinate 442,016 of NZ_JBLFFG010000001.1, read as the reverse complement.
GCGGCCGACAAAAGGATGCTGCTCGCTGCGGCCGAGAAGCGGCTGGCGGGCGAGTATCGCAAGCGCGGCGCTGCGCTGGCCGAAGCGGAGGATGCGGCGCTCGCGCTGGTCGGGGCGGTACTCGCGTGGAAGGGCGCTGGCGTTGCCGAGCTCAGGCCCGGGCAGAGCCTAGTGCGGCCGCGCATCGTGCTCGATCGTGCGCTCGACGTGCTCGACGCGCAGGTGAAGGTGCAGGTCCAGGCGCGGCTCGACCGCTGGTTCGCCGACCAGATCGCGCGCAACCTGCCCGCGCTCGCCAAACTCGACGCCGCGACGCGCGACACCGATGCGGGCGCCCCCTTCCGCGCGATCGCCAACGCGCTCGTCGAGGCCGGCGGGCTGCTGCCGCGCCGGGCGGCGGGAACCTTGGTCGATGCGCTCGATCCGGAGGCGCGCAAGCGGCTGCGCCAGATGGGAGTCACGATAGGCACGCTCGATCTGTTCGTCCCGGCGCTGCTCAAGCCCGGCGCGGCCCGCTGGCGGCGCGAGCTGATCGGGATGGAAGAAGCGCCGCCCGACGGCGCGACGGTGCTGCCGCGGAACAGCCCCGGCGCCGACTTGGCCCACGGCTTCCGTCCCCTCGGCAGCCAGGCGGTGCGGGTCGACCTGGTCGAGCGGATCGCGCGCGCCGCGCACGAGGCGCGCAAGGGCCGTGCGCCCTTCGCGCCCGATCCGGCGCTCGCCACTTCGATGGGGCTCAGTGCGGATACGCTGGCGCGGCTGATGGCGCAGCTGGGTTTCCGCACTGCCCGCTCACCCGAGGGCGAGCCGCAACGCTGGACATGGCGGGGCTTGGCACCCGCGCCGAAACCCAAGGCGTCGCCGGCCCAGAATGCTTTCGCGGCGCTGGCGGGACTGCGGCATGGCTGACGCGGCGACGATCCGGCTCGACCGGTTCCTGTGGTTCGCGCGGATCGCCAAGTCGCGCAACGACGCGCAGGCGATCGCCGAGAAGGGCACGCTCCGGCTCGATGGCCGCCGGATCGAACGTTCGGCGGCGGCGGTGCGAGTGGGATCGATCATCGTCTTTCCCCTTCACGGCAAGGTCCGCGCACTGCGCGTGGAGGCATTGCCGCGCCGCCGCGGGCCGCCCGCGGAGGCAGCCCAGCTTTACACCCCCCTCGAAATCCACGCGCCCAAGCCCGTTGACGCAGGAGAATCCGAGGCATAGCAGGGCCGGTAGTTACCAGCCTTGGCCTTCAGGGGAGCCCGACGCCAATGACCTATGTCGTCACCGACGCCTGCATCCGGTGCAAGTACATGGATTGCGTCGAGGTGTGTCCGGTGGACTGCTTCTACGAGGGCGAGAACATGCTCGTCATCAATCCGAACGAGTGCATCGACTGCGGCGTATGCGAGCCCGAATGCCCGGCCGAGGCCATCCTGCCCGACACCGAGAACGGGCTGGAGAAGTGGCTGGAGCTCAACCGTACCTATTCGGAAGAGTGGCCGAACATCACCACCAAGGGCGAAGTCCCCGCCGATGCCGACGAGCGCAAGGGCGAGGAAGGCAAGTTCGAGAAATACTTCTCGGCGAACCCCGGCACCGGCTCCTGAGCGACTGCGCCGCGCAGGCGCAATCGGCCCAGAATCGGCGTCCGAATCCGGAAACCTGCCCCGGCGCGCAGATTTATGCCGCGCTGCGGTGACGTTTGGCTGGTAATTTTATTGCAACGGTGTTAAATAGGCTCCCGACGGAGGCGATGGATTCGCTCTCCGCCCGGAGAAGTATACGAAGTCGCCCCCGACTGCCGGACCGGCGCGCAAGCGCTAGGGCCGACGCCGCACCGCTCGGGGCCGGTAATTCACGGAAAGGTTCCTCGCACATGGCTGCCAAGGCGCTGTCCTTCGATGTCGGCGATTATGTCGTTTACCCCAAGCACGGCGTGGGCCGTGTAGTCGAGCTGCAAAAGCAGGAAATCGCGGGGATGCAGCTCGAGCTCTACGTCCTGCGGTTCGAGAAAGAGAAGATGACGCTCCGCGTTCCGACCAACAAGGCGGAGAGCGTGGGCATGCGCAAGCTTTCGAGCGACAAGACGCTCAAGGAAGCACTGGAGACGCTGAAGGGCAAGCCCAAGGTGAAGCGCACCATGTGGTCGCGCCGCGCGCAGGAATATGAAGCGAAGATCAACTCGGGCGACCTCGTGTCGATCGCCGAAGTGGTCCGCGACCTGTTCCGCGCCGAAGACCAGCCCGAACAGAGCTATTCGGAGCGGCAGATCTTCGAAGGCGCCGCCTCGCGCCTCGCGCGCGAGCTCGCGGCGATGGAAGAGACCGACGAGAAGGCCGCGCTCGAGAAGATCCTCGACATCCTGCGCAAGGCCGCTGCGGTCTGGAACAAGGACAAGGTGCCCGCGTAAAGCGGTACCCCGGATTGGAATCGGAAAGGGGCGCGCCGGAAACGGCCGCCCCTTTTTCTTGCGCCTTCGCTAGTGTATTGTTATAGCAACACACGAATTCGAGAGGAGCCCCTATGCGCAAATTGTGGATGATCGCCCTGCTGCCGCTCGCCGCCTGCCAGTCGAACTGGGAGAAGAGCCAGGCGGCCGAGCCGAGCGGCAGCGGCGCCACGCGCAGCTTCGCGGCGAACGGCTTCACTTCGGTCGAACTTCGCGGGCCCGATGATGTCGACGTGAAGACCGGCGGCAATTTCGCGGTCACTGCCGAGGGTGACCCGGCGGTGCTCGACCGGCTCGATATCCAGGTGGTGGATGGCACGCTGCGCGTCGGCCGCAAGGACGGGAACGACTGGTCGTTCCGCAACGACAAGGGCGTGAAGGTCCGTGTCGTGATGCCGAAGCTTCAGGGCGCCGCGGTGTCCGGATCGGGCGACCTCACTGCGGACCGCGGCGAAGGCGCGTTCAACGGCGCGATTGCCGGATCAGGTAACTTGCGCGTCGGCGAACTGCGCGCGACCGATGCCGAACTGTCGATCGCGGGGTCGGGCGATCTCGAGGTGGGCGGCACTGCCTCCACGCTCTCGGCCTCAATCGCCGGATCGGGCGACATCGATGCGAGCCGACTGACGGCATCGGGCGCCGATGTGTCGATCGCGGGATCGGGTAATTTGCGCGGCACGGTGAAGGGGCAGGCCAAGGTCTCGATCGTCGGATCGGGCGATGTCGAGCTCGGCGGCGGCGCGCAGTGCCAGGTGAGCAAGCTCGGCTCGGGCGAGGCGCGCTGCAGCTGATGACTTGCGCGCGCGTGCGCCGCGGGTGAAGGTCCGGGCATGCGCTGCCTTGCCCTTCTCCCGCTGCTCACGCTCGCCGCGGCCGCGCCAGCGGAAGAGCGCCGTTTCCTCGTCACCGGGTTCGAGCGGCTGCGCATAGAGGGGCCGGTCGAAGTGGAGGTGGCCCCGGGCTCGCCCGCCGCAACCGCGACGGGCGAGCGGCGCGCGATCGAAGCGCTTTCGGTGCGGGTCGATGCCGGTACGATGGTGGTGCGGCCGGGAAACGCAGGCGAAGGAGTATCCCGCGTGCGCGTGTCCGTGCCTGCGCTGCGCGGAGTGATCGTCAATGGCGGGGGAACGGTGCGGATCGCGCAGGTGCGCGGCAATCGCGTTGACCTGTCGCTGAGCGGCGCGGGCACGCTCGACGTGGCCGATGTCGTGGCAGGCGATCTCATCGTGACGCTCACGGGCGGCGGAACCGTGACGCTCGCCGGCAAGGCGGAGCGCGCGCGGGTGCGTAGCCACGGCGCCGGTTCGGTGGATGCCGCACGAATGACTGCGGGGGAGGCGACGCTGGTTTCCGAAAGCAGCGGCAATATCGGCATCACCGCGCGCTATCTGGCGCAGGCGACTGCGCTCGGCACTGGCGCGATCCGTATCGACGGCAAGCCCGAATGCCGTGTCCGCGGGCCCGGCCCCGTCGAATGCGGCGGGACGATGCAGCGCGACTGAGTTCAGGCGGCGATAGGAAAGCGTAGCAGCCGGTCTTCGAGCGCGACGAGTGCCTGCGCACCCGGGCCGACTGCACGGATGATCTCGGGATGATGCGCGTCGAGCCCGCCGGTGAGCGCACCGAAGGCGGGCAGGATCAGCTTGGTGCCGGTCGCAACGAAGCAACGCCGCGCCACCTGACGCCCGCGCACGGTGACGCGCAGCTTGGGGTGGAAATGGCCCGAAAGCTCGGGGCGCGTCTCGCGCGGCTCGGCTTCGTGGCGGAGCACCAGCCCGTCGACCTCTGCTTCCTCCAGGATCGTGCCGCCGCAATGATCCACCAGCAGCGAATCATGATTGCCGGTGATCCAGCGCCAGTCGAGCCGCGCGGTGAGCGCAGTGAGCAGCGCGCGCGCATCGGCAGGCAGGCGCGCGCAGCCGTCCGAATCGTGGAAACTGTCGCCCAGGCACCAGAGCTCGCGCGCTTGCGTGCGGTCGATCAGCACCTCGAGTGCCGTGAGCGTGGCGAGCGAATCATAGGGCGGGAGCATCTGCCCCTTGCTCGCGAACCAGCTCGCTTTCTCGAAATGGAGATCGGCGACCAGCAGCGCGTGCCGCGCGGGCCAGAAGAGCGCGCCCTCGGGCAGCGCTCTCAGATCATGGCCGGCGAACGAAAGGGGAACCATGCCGCCGCTATCCGGCTTTGCGGCCGCTGCGTCAACAGCGTTGGATGGGCACGTCACGCCCTTCGAAATGGATCATGCCGCGGCTCTCGTCGATGCGCTGGAGCGAATAGCGGCGCGTCACCGGAGGATCGAGCTTCACCGGCGCCGCGCCGCCGTTCTCGAAGCGCTCGGTGAGTGTCTCGACGAGCTGGTCGCCGTCGAGCTTCCAGCTTCCCACTTCGCCGGCATTGTCGAGCTTCCCGTCGGCTTCAAAGCGGATGACCAGATCGGTGGTGCAGCTCGAATCGAACGACCAGGTGCCGGTGACCCACTGTGCCGTCGGCGCGCCGGCAACGGGTGCTGCGGGCGATTGCTCCCGCGGGGACTCGCCGGAAACGTTCGCGGCCACCGCGGGCGCCTCAGGGGAGCAGCCCGCGAGCACAGCCATCGATCCGATCGTGAACCAGAGCCCCTTCCGCATGCGCGCAGATTAGCCGATCGCCGCGCCTGCGGGTAGCGATTCGCGTTCAGGCGGAGACGGTTTCCCCGGCCCCGCTGCGCGCCATCTCGCCCAGCCGCCCGAGGATGCGGACCCAGGAGCGGATTCCCTTGTGGAAGCTCTTGAGATCATACTTCTCGTTGGGTGAGTGGATGTTGTCGTCGTTGAGCGCGAAGCCCACCATGACGCTGTCCATTCCCAGGATCGTCCGGATCGAATTGACCACGGGGATCGATCCGCCGCTCGCGAGCAGTGCGGACTTGCCCCATTCGGCATCGAGCGCGGCGCGAGTCGCGGCGAGCGGCGGGCTGTCGCTCGCCAGGCTGATCGCGCGCGATCCGCCGCGTGCCTTGAACTCGGCGGTGCAATCGGCGGGGAGGCGATCGCGGACATGCGCCTCGAACGCAGCCCACACCTGGTCCGGATCCTGATCGCCGACCAGCCGGAAGCTCACCTTGGCGTGTGCCTCGGCCGGGATCACGGTCTTGAAGCCCTCGCCGGTATAGCCGCCCCAGATGCCGTTGATCTCGGCAGTCGGGCGTGCCCAGCTCTGTTCGAGCACGCCGATGCCCTTCTCGCCCGCGGGGACGCTGAGCCCCACATCGGCGAGGAAGGCGGCACCGTCGAACCCGAGCGCGTCCCAGCTCTGCCGCACTTCGGCGCTGAGCGGGCGGACGCCGTCATAGAAGCCAGGAAGCGTCACGCGGCCGTCGGCGTCCTTGAGGTCCGAGAGGATGTCGGCGAGCACCTGGATCGGATTGCGCGCCGGGCCGCCGTAGAGACCTGAGTGAAGGTCACGCGAGGGGCCGCGCACGGTCACCTGACCGCCGGCCATGCCGCGCAGGCCGATGGTGATGCCGGGCGTTTCGGTATCCCACATCGAGGTGTCGCAGATCAGCGCGAAATCGGCCTTCAGCTCCTCGGCATTGTCATGCAGGAACGGCTCGAGGCTCTCCGAACCCGATTCCTCCTCGCCTTCGAACAGGATCGTCACACGGCAGGGAAGGCGCCCTTCGGCCTGCTTCCACGCGCGGCACGCTTCGATGAACGTGCGCAACTGACCCTTGTCGTCCGAGGCGCCGCGGCCGACGATCGCCTTCGAGCCGTCGCCGCGCGTCTCGAGCACGGGATCGAACGGATCGCGGCGCCACAACGACAGCGGATCGACCGGCTGGACGTCGTAGTGGCCGTAGAAGAGCACGTGCGGCCCATCGCCGTCGTGATGCGCGACCACCATCGGATGGCCGGGCGTAGGCGCGACTCGGGCAGCGAAGCCCAGCTCGCCCAGCTCGCCGGCAAGCAGCTGCGCAGCGTGGCGGCATTGCTCGGCATAGGCCGGGTCGGTGGAGATCGAGGGAACGCGCATCAGCGCGAACAAGCGGTCGAGGCTCTGGTCGAGGTTGCGCTCGACCGCGTCGAGGGCGGAAGCGGAGTCGGTCATCGCCCTGCGCTACGCCCCCGCCGCGCACGGGGCAAGGGAGTGGTCCGTGTCAGAGAAAGCTGCGGTGAGCCGAACGATTTGGCTCGATAAGCCGTTGTGCCTGGTGTACAAGCGAAGCAGAGAAGGCAGCGCCCTGCACGGGACTGCCGCGAGAGGACGGATGCCCGAAGGATCGACTGGGCCGCTGAGCCCGGATGCACCGATGACCGTTGCGCCCCACGACGCGATCGTGGTCGAGCGCCCCGAAGGATCGACTGGGCTTCCTCCCTTCCCCGTCAGTACCGCCGAACGGGCAATCGAGACGCTTTCGCGATTCGCAGGTCCGCTGGTATTTTTCCTCGCGCTCGGTGGAATCGGCTGGCTCATCGCCAACTAGCTGATTTCAAATAGCTTCCGCCGCGCAGGCGGGGAAACGCCTCGAAAAGCGGCAGCGCGATCCGCGCCGGAGCCGTTTTGCGGTTCGTCTCGGCGAATCTCTCCCGAAGCACGGATCATCCCAAATCGTCCCAATTTGACGCGTTCGCGGCTTGCCTTCCTCTGCCCGCTGTGTCCTGCTGCATCGCAGCAAGTCCCTTGTCTGTTGCGCAGGGGAAGTGCTGCCCGAATGTCGGGCGTGTTTTTGCGTCAGGGAGTGCGGTGTCCCATGTCAAAGATTGACCTGGCGATCCGAGGGTATCCGAGTCGGACGCCATTCGCGGCAGCTGCCAAGCGCAATGCCAAGGTCTGGCTTTGTCTCTCGCTGATCGGAGCGGACGCGCTTGCGCTGCTCGCCGGCTTCGCCGTGGGGCTGCAGGTCGAGCAGCCGGGGAACATATCCGATGGCCTGCTGACTTCGATCCTCGGCGCGCTCCTCGTCCACGCCGGCATCTCCTTCCAGAACCAGGCGTACAGCACCAAATGCCTGACCAGCGCGACGACGAGCGTACGCCAGGCGCTGCTCTCGCTTGCGGGAACGATGCTGCTGTTCCTGCTCGTCGTCTTCACGCTCAAGGTCACCGGACGACTGCCACGTTTCGCGCTGTCACTGGGCATCGTCTCCGCGGTCGGCCTGGTGATCGCCCAGCGACTGCTGATCTGCCACATCGTTCAGCGTGCCTTCGGCGGCAGGCTCCACTCCGAGCTGGTGATCGTCGATGGCGGCAACGTGCCTGATCACTGCCTGGGCAGCGACATCATCGACGCGGGGGCTGCGGCGCTGCGCTCGGATCTCGACGATCCCTATATGCTCAACCGCCTCGGCACCGTGCTGCGCGACTATGACCGGGTGGTCATCTGTTGCGCGCCGGAGCGCAAGGGCGAGTGGGCGCAGGTGCTCAAGGGCGCCAATATCCAGGGCGAGATCGTCGTCCCCGAGCTGGGCGAGCTGGGGCCGCTCGCGGTACACCAGCTGAGCGGCGTTACCACCGTGGTGGTCTCGCAAGGGCCGCTCAACCTTGCCGATCGCGCCAAGAAGCGCGCGCTCGACATCGCGCTGACTGTGCCGGTGCTGATCGCGCTCACGCCGCTGATGATCGCGATAGCGATCCTGATCCGTCTCGATTCGCCGGGTCCGGTCTTCTTCCGCCAGGAGCGGATGGGCCGCGGCAACCGCATCTTCCACATCCTCAAGTTCCGAAGCATGCGCGTCGAGACGAGCGATTCCACCGGGACGCGATCGGCGAGCCGCGACGACGACCGGATCACCACCGTCGGCCGCTTCATCCGCAAGACGAGCATCGACGAGCTGCCCCAGCTCATCAACGTGCTGCTGGGTGACATGAGCCTGGTCGGCCCGCGCCCGCACGCGCTGGGCTCCAGGGCGGGAAACGAGCTCTTCTGGCGCGTCGACCGGCAATATTGGCACCGCCACGCGCTCAAGCCCGGGATCACCGGACTCGCGCAGATCCGGGGCTTCCGCGGCGCGACCGAGCACCGCAGCGACATCGTCAACCGGCTCGAGGCCGATCTCGAATATCTGCACGGCTGGAGCCTGCTCCGCGACATGGGCATCCTGGCGCGGACCGCGCAGGTGCTCGTGCACCGGAACGCATATTGAGAGGCGCGCGCCGGGCAACGCTTCGTCCCGGCGCTAACCTTTCGTTAACGCTTTGGGGGCAGGGCTGCCGACTGGACTAGAAAGGTTCCAGCGGTGGTGGATAATCTGGCAGTTGCACGGGACGCGGATGCGCGTTCGGCGGAGATCGCGCGAACGGAGTCTTGGCTCCTTGCAGCCGAGTTGCGTGAGCCCCTGGCCGAGCGCATGATCCAGGCCGGTTCGCGTTGGGCGGGGATCGCCAGCTTCTTCGCGGCGCTCGGCGCTGTGGGATACTGGCTGCTGGGCTGACCCGGAGCGACGGAATGGTGCCAATCGGAGGCGCCGCCGCGTTCAGAAGCAACAAACCGTGCCCTGGGCGCGACCAATGGCGCCTGCCCCGGTGGGCATCTACCCCGTAACGCTATAGCATGACTTCATTGCTGCACTGCAACGAGGTCATGAGCGCGTGCTTTGCTCAGACGCCAGAGTATCAGGCGAAGAATCTTTCGCAGTCGCGAACGACTGCGGGCGTCCCCGGAGGCGCGTCCATTGTGCGATGCAGCATTGTTTTGCTGCAGCGGGCGGCGTGCTGCTGGGCGTGGTGGTATCCGTGCCAGCTCAGGCGCAGGATCAGGAACAGACTCAGGAGCGGACTTCGGTCAAGCCGCCCGCCGAGCAGGGGCTGCGGATCGAGCCGTCGCTGACGGTTACCTATGACGACAACGTCTATCGCGTCGATTCCGACGCCGAGGACCCGATCGACGATCTGATCGTCATGCCCCAAGTGGAGGTCCGCTACGACCGCGACATCGGCGTGCGCGCGATCAGCCTGCGTGCGCTGCTCGGCTATGAGCAGTTCGTGACCGAGGACGCGAACAGCAAGCCCCGGATCGACCTCGAGGGTTCGGGCAAGCTGTTGATCGGCGGTGTCTGCGCAGTGCGTCCGCTGGCGAGCTACCGCGAGCAGCGCGCCGACTATGGCGACATCAACAGCCGCGCCCAGAACCTCCAGCGTTACTCGACGCTCGCGCTCGCCGCCGACTGCGAGCGGCCGGGATTCTATCCTATCGTCGCGTTCCAGCGCGATACGACGCGCAACAGCGATGCCTATGACTATGCCGACCAGACGAGCACGCTCTTTCGGTCGGGCCTTGGCTATCACAAGCCGAGCCTGGGCACGCTAACTGCCTATCTAGAGCATCTCGAGAGCGATCGGCCGCAGCTTGCGGTCGAGAACCGCTACGATGCCTATGGCCTGTCGTTCGAGCGTTCGGTGTCGCCGCTCACCACGATCGAGGCTGATCTGCGCTGGATGCACGTCACCAGCAGCTCGGCCGCGGTGGGCAGCTATGACGGGCCGGGCTGGAGCCTGCGCATCGCCAATACGGCGATCCCGCGGGTTCAGCTGACAGCGTCCACCGAACGCGAGATCGTCAACGACAGCCTGATCGCCACCGGCTTCGCGATCCGCACCGCCTATCGCGGGGCGATCGACTTCAGCCTTTCGGAGCTGACTACCGTCGGGGTCTACGCCGATTTCTCGCGGCGTGAGTTCCGGCAGGACGCGGCGATCCGGCCCTTCAGCTACACCCGCGATCGAACGAACCAGTTCGGTTTGATCGCGCGCCGTAAATTCACCGATCGTTTCGCTGCCGATCTATCCGTGTCGCACATTGATCGTTCCACCAACAGCGATGTTTCCAACTACCGCGCCACGCGCGTGGCGCTTGGCGCAACCATGAGGTTCTGAACCGATGAGGTACAATCCTTTGCCCCCAGCCGTTCTTGCCGGCGCCGCGGCGCTGGCATTTCTGCCGAGCGCGGCGATGGCGCAGGCGCAAGTCGCGGCCACGCCTGCCGAGCCCGCAGCCCCCGCTCCCGTCCCCGCCGCAACCGGGGCCGGCGCTGCGGCGCCGGCGGCCGCACCTGCGGGCTATCGGCTCGGCCCCGACGATGAGATCAAGGTCGCGATCTATGGCCAGCCCGATCTTTCTGTGACGACGCGCGTCAAGGCCGACGGCACCGTCCGCCTGGCGATGCTCGGTGCAGTCGACGCGCGCGGCAAGACCACGGCCGAGCTCGCCGACACGATCGCGCGCAGCTACGCCGCGGGCGGCTATCTCACCAATCCGTCGGTCAACGTCGAAGTCTCGCAGTTCGTGAGCCGCTTCGTGACCGTGCTCGGCAACGTGCCCCAGGCGGGCAATTATCCGCTCGACCGGCCCTATACGGTGGCGGCGATGCTCGCCAAGGCGGGCGGCTCCACCGCGACCGGCGCCAACGCCGTGATCCTGACCCCGGCGGACGGCAGCGGGCCGGTGCGTATCTCGCTCGCCGACATGGGTTCGGGCGCGGGGCGCCCGCTCCAGCCGGGGGACATCCTCTTCGTGCCGCCGGCCGAGAAGGTCTATGTCTATGGCCAGGTCCAGGAGCCCGGCGCGTTCAATTTCGTCACCGGCCAGACCTTCCGTCAGGCGCTCGCCCTCGCGGGCGGCCCGACGCTCGCCGGCTCGACCAAGCGCATCAAGGTTCGCCGCGGCGGCAAAGAGATCGAGGGCATCTCGCTCGACGATCCGGTCCAGCCCGAGGACGTGCTGATCATCCGGGAGAAGCTTTTCTGACGATGGAGAGGGTGTCGCGAAGGCAGCGGGGCGATCTGGATCTGGAGATGCCGGCATGAGCTGGAGCGAAAAATTGCAGCGATGGCTGGGAGCGTTGTTCGGCGGCGGATCGAGTGCCGGCCGGCGCATACCCGAGCCTTTCGAGTTCGACTATGCGCCGCCGCCCGAGGAGGAGCGATCGGCGATCCCGCTTTCGTCCCTGCGGGGCCCCGGCGGAGGGCCGGCGATCGCGTTTCGCCGGACGGCGGTGTTCACGGCGTTCAACACCGCGGCGCCGGTCACCGACCGGCACGGACTGGCGGGGCGCAACAAGGAGCTGAACCGGCTGCTCGATGCCGTGGTCAAGCAGCGCAAGCACGCGCTGATCTTCGGCGCGCGCGGATCGGGCAAGACGTCGCTCGCGCGCGTGTTCGGCGACATGGCCGACGAGGCGGGGTGCGTCGCGCTCTATGGCTCGGCGAGCGACGGCGCGGACATCGACGGGATTTTCCGTCCGTTCCTCGCCGAGCTGCCGCTCCACCGCCACATCGGGCCAGTCGGCGAGCAGCCGATGACCGTGCAGCAGCTCGCGAATCTGTTCGTCCAGGGCGTGGCGCAGCGCACGCTGCTGATCATCGACGAGTTCGACCGCGTCGCGGGCGATCGAACGCGGCACGACATGGCGGCGCTGCTCAAGCTGCTCTCGGACATGCACTCGCCGGTCGAAGTCGTGCTGGTGGGAATCGCGGGCAATGTCGACGGGCTGATCGCCGCGCATCCGTCGCTGCGGCGGCATCTGTTCGCCCAGCCGGTCGCGCCGATCGAGCGTGACGAGCTGGCGGGGCTGTTGCGGCTGTGCGCGAAGAAGGCAGGCCTCAGCTTCGAGGAAGAGGCAGTGCAGACGATCGTCTCGGCGGCGATTGGCTCGCCCTATCACGCGCGGCTGTTCGGCATGCACGCGGCGTTGATGGCCGAGGCTGCGGACCGCGAGCGGATCACGCTGGCCGACGCGCACAAGGCACTGGCGGCGGCGCTGGCCGAATGGAGCGAGCTCACGCCGGATCTGCGCGCGCTGTTCGAGCGTGCGCTGGGCGAGGCAGGATCGCTGCGGGGCATGATCGCGCTTGCGGGCGTGCTCGCCGCGCATGCGCCGGTGCTGACTTTCGAGCGGCTCGCAGATGCGGGCGGCGAGCTGTTCGGCGATACGCTGGGCGGTGCGCCCGCAGTCGACCGCACGATTGGACTGATCGCTCCGGCGCTCGCGGAGACGCCGGTGCCAGGCGAGTTCCAGTTCGAGGATTCGCTCTCGCCGCAGTTCCTGGTGCTGATGGCGAACGGCGCAGTGGGCCGCACGGCGGAGGCGCCGGCTGCCCGGCGTGACGCCGCCGAGGCGCGCGCGCTCTTGCAGGGAGTGGGTGGATTATGACCGTCAACGCAGCCGATCTGGTCGCGGCGCTGAAGGCCCGTTGGCGGCTTGTCACGGCAGTCGCGGCAGCGCTGTTCGTGGTGGTGGCAGCAATCGCGCTGATGCAGCCGCGCCAGTATCTCGCGACTTCGTCGCTGATGCTCGATCTCTCGCAGACCGATCCGACCGATACCGACCAGCAGCAGCAGGCGCGGGTGGAGACCGATTCGGTCATTGCGACTCAAGTCGATCTGATCCGCAGCGCAAAGGTGGTCAACGAAGTCGCGAAGCAGGCCGGGTTCATCGAGCAGACGCCGGCGGACCTGCCGGCGGAGGCGCGGCTCCAGCAGGCGGCGGCGCGCGTCCGCGGCGGGCTCAACGTCACCACGGGGCGGCAGAGCAACCTGCTCCAGATCCAGTATCTCGATCCCGATCCCGCAGTGGCGGCGAAGGTCGCGAACCTGACCGCACAGATCTACATGCGCGAGCAGGTGGCGCTGCGTGCCTCGGCGGCGCAGGGCTCGGCGTCGTGGTTCGAAGCGCGGACCGCGGATGTGCGGCGGCGCTACGAGATGGCGCAGAAGCGCCTCTCGGACTTCCAGCGCGCGCATGACATCATCGGCATGAACCGGATGGATCTGGAGGCGGAGAAGCTCAAGAACCTCTCCGCGCACCTGGTCCAGGCGCAGGCCGATGCTGCTGCGGCGCATTCCAAGTCGGGATCGTCCGCAGTGGCGGAAGTCGCGAGTTCGCTCGTCGTCCAGAATATCGAGGAAGCGGCTGCCACCCAGGCAGCCAAGGTCGCCCAGCTCGCCAAGACGCTGGGGCCGAACCATCCCCAGATGGTTGCAGCCAAGGCCGAGCTTGCCGAGCTGCGGAGCGGCCTGGGCGCCGCGCGCGCCAACCAGGCTTCGTCGATGACGGCGAACAGCACCGCCGCGGGTCGCCGCGAGGGGCAGCTGCGCGCCGAGATGGCGGCTCAGGAGGATCGGATGATCCGCATGTCGGGCGTGCAGGATCAGCTGATGGTGATGCAGCGCGACGTGGAGGCGGCGCGCCAGACCTATGACACGGTGCGCCAGCGCTTCAACGAAGCGGCGCTGCGCAGCCAGATCTCGCAGCCCAACGCGAGCCTGCTCGATCAGGCGACGGTTCCGCTGTTCCCGGCGCAGCCGAACCTGCCGCTGTGGCTCGTCGCGGGCATCGCCCTGGGGTTGCTGGCAGGCGTCGCCACGGTGGTGCTGAGCGAGATCCTGCGGCCGCGCGTGCGGACCGCGACCGGGCTCGCCGCCGCGACCGAGCTCGAGGTGATCGCCGATCTTTCCCCCGATACCCGGCCGTCCGGCGGCTGGTTCATGCCACGACAGGAGGCTGCATGAGGTTGCGTTCGACTGCGGGGGTCAACCCGCTGCTCACCGAGCCCTCGGCGCTGCACAATGGCGCGCTCGACGGTGATACCGCCGCTGCGCCGGCCAATCTGCCGCTGCTCCAGCCGGGCGACACGCGCGTTGACCCGCTGGTCACGGCTGCGTTCGATGCCGGTGACGCCTATGTCGCCAAGGTTCGAAAGGTGCGCGCCAAGCTGCTCGCGACCGCGCGCGAGGCGGGAGCCATCGACGGCAGGCTGCGGCTCGCGCTGCTCTCGCTCCACGCGGGGGACGAAGCTTCGATCCTCGCGGCCAATCTCGCGACCGTGCTCGCGCAGATGGATGGCCCGGCGATCGTGATCGATGCCGACATCCGCCAGCCGACGCTCGATCGGCTCCTGCGGGTGCCCAACAGCATCGGCCTGGCCGAGCAGCTTTCGGGCATGGCGCTGCGCCTGCCGATCGTGCCCACTGCAGTCGAGCGGCTGTGGCTGATGCCGGCGGGCCAGGCCTCGAACGGATCGGCGAGCCTGGTCGAGAAGGGATCGCTCGTCGAGGCGGCGGACCGCTGGAACATGCCGCCGGCCAATCTGCTCGCCTATCTCGCCGAGCGCCCACGCGGGACGACGGCGTTCGGCAACATCCTCGAGAAGTTCGACGCCGTGGTGCTCGTCGCGCAGCGCGGCGTCACGCCCGTCGCCGAGATTCGCCGCGTGATCGACGACCTCGACCGTCACCACGTGCCGATCGCCGGATCGGTGATGAGCTGATCCGGCCCGCAAGGACCGAGAAAAAGGGGATCAAGATGCACGGAAGTGCGACCACGATCGAGCTGCCGGTGGGCGGCCGTGATACTGGCGAGGGCGTGCAGCCCGAGAGCGTGCGCATCGGCGGCGTGCCGGTCTCCACGCTGTCGCTCGCCGCGCTGATCGACAAGATGCTGGCGGAGGCGCCGCGCCGCCGCGCCGCCGGGCTGGCGCCGCTGCTGGTGTTCGATTGCAACGGCCATGCGCTGTCGCTCAACGCGACCGATCCCGGCTATGCCGCGGATCTGGCCAAGGCGGACCTCGTCCATGCCGACGGGCAGGTGATCGTCACGGCATCGCGCCGCTTCGCGCCTGCGCCGATCGCCGACCGGTCGAGCACCACCGACATGTTCATCGACAGCCTGCCGGGCGCGGCGGAGCGCAAGGTCCGCTACTACCTGCTCGGTGCGACCGAGCAGGTGAACGCCGATTGCGCCGCACGCATCACCGGATCGACGCCGGGGCTCGAGCTCGCCGGGCGTCGCAACGGCTTCTGGAAGCCCGAGGACGAGGCTGCGGTGATCGAGGAGATCAATGCAACCGCGCCCGATGTGCTCTGGGTGGGCACTGGCAAGCCGCGCGAGCAGGCCTTTGCTGTGCGCAACCGCGACCGGATCAAGGCAGGCTGGATCGTCACTTGCGGCGGGCTGTTCAATTATATCACCGGCGATTATCCGCGCGCGCCGATGTGGATGCAGCGCGCCGGGCTCGAATGGCTCCACCGGATGGCGACCAATCCGCGGCATCTGGCCTGGCGCTACATCACCACCAATCCGCACGCGCTCTGGCTGATCTGGAAGCACCGGAATGGCTGAAGCCCCTGCCATGACCGCGGAGAAGAAGCCGTTGCGCGCCACGCTGGCGCGCTTCGGGCTTGCGAGCATGTCCTCGGCCGCGGTCTCGGTAAGCCATCTGCTCATCCAGCTCGTCTCGGTGCGGCAGCTCGAAGCGGCCGAGATCGGCACGCTCGCCTTTCTACTGGTGATCATCCAGTTCGGATACGGGCTGTCGAACGCGCTCGTCTCGACGCCCTACACGATCGCCGTCAACCAGCGCCGCGACGGCGAGGACGAGGGCCTCGACTTCTTCTTCCCGCTCAACCTGCTGCTGGCGACCGCGCAAGGCTTGGTCTGTGCCGGGATAGCCTGGGCGATGGCCGGGCCCTTGGCGGCGGCGGCGTTCGGCGCGGCGGGAGTCGCGTCACTGCTCCGCTGGTTCGGGCGCGCGAATTCCTATGCGCATCATCGCCCCGGCGGCGCGGCGCTTTCCGATATGGTCTATGCCGGGCTGGTCGTAGCGGGCGTGGGGATCGTGATGGCGATCGGTCCGCGCATCGAGCTGTTCGGCGCGGTGCTGGCCGCGGCGGGGCTGATCGCGCTCGCACCCTTCGGCACCGGCTTCGTGGCGCGCCACCGTCCGGCGCGGCTCGGCCGGGCCTTCGGCGCCTATCGTCCGGTGTGGAAGCGCCAGTCGGCGTGGACGCTGATCGGCGTAGTCACCACCGAAGCGACGAGCAACGCGCACAGCTATATCGTGACGGCGCTCGCCGGCCCGGCTGCCTTCGCGCCGATCGCAGTGGGGATGCTCTTCTTCCGTCCGGTCAACGTCTGCATCACGGCGCTGACCCAGCTCGAGCGCCCCCGCATGGCGCGCGCGGTGGGGCAGGGGAACGAGCGTTCGGCGCGGGGATCGGCGCGTGCCTTCCTGGCCGCGCTGGTAGTGATCTGGGCCGCGACTGCGGTGCTGGCGGCGGCGATCCTGTGGGGCTTTCCGCAGATTCTGATCAAGCCGACGCTCTCGCTTCAGACGGTGATGATCGCCGTCGGGCTCTGCGCGCTGCTCTCGCTCGTCCAGTGCCTCCAGGCGCCGATCAGCGTGCTGACGCAGGCGCGCGGCGCCTTCCGCCCGCTCGCGGCGACCAGCGTGCGGAGCTGCTTCGTGGGCCTTGCCGCCGTGCTCGCGCTCACGCTGACGGCGCCGGCGGTCTACACCATCGCCGGCGTGGCGTTCGCGCAGCTGGTGATGATGCTCGGCATCTACCGGCTCGATCGCCGCTGGACGGCCCAGCAGAGGGACGCGCAATGAGCCTCGCGCTTCCCTGGGGCCGCGGGCAGGCGCCCGAGCGCCGGCAGGGCCCGCCTCTGCCGCGCAAGGCCCGTCAGGGCGCGCGCGCCGAGGCGCTGATGCCCTTGGCGCAGTTCGTCTATTTCGTCTTCCTGATGATGATCTTCATCGGGCAGGAGCCTTTTTCGCCGCGCAACCAGGAGCAGCTGGTCGCGATGGCGGCGAACAATGACGGATCGGATCCGTTCAAGCAGGCCTTCTTCATCGGCTTCGCACTGGTGCTGACGCTCCTCGAGCTGAGCCGCCGCTACGAGCTGCAATATCGGTTCACCTACTGGCCGCTGCTGCTGATGCTCGGCTGGTTCCTGATCACCTGCAGCTGGGGCGTCGACCCGTTTGTTTCGTTCAAGCGAGCGATGCAGCAGGTGATCGTGATCTACATCACCTTCCTGTCGCTCGCGCTGATCGGCCCCGAGCGGATCTACCGCACGCTCGTCGCGGCGCTGGTGGTGTCGCTGCTGATCTGCTGGATATCGCTGCCGATCACGCCCCACGCGGTGCACCCGCCCACCGAAAACGACAAGGCGCTGGTCGGCGCCTGGCGCGGCTTCTTCTTCCACAAGAACATCGCCGGTGCGGTGATGGCGCTCACCTTCGTGGTGACCGCGCACGTCTTCTTCACCACGCGCAAATGGTATTTCGCGCTCTTCTCCGTGATGGCGTTCGTCTTCGTGGTGGGGACCAAGAGCAAGACCTCGCTCGCCCTGTGCTTCGGCATCCTCGCGGTGAGCTCGGTCTACCGCTACCTCAGCCAGACGGTGGCGCGCCGTGCGATCCTGCTGCTGCTCGTCGGCGTGGGCATGCTGCTGTTCCTGGCGCTCTACATCGCGTTTCAGCCGGTGGTCGAACGGCTGTTCGCCGATCCCACCGCGTTCACCGGCCGCGTCTCGATCTGGCAGGTCGCGATCGACTATCTGGCGGATCACCCCTATCTGGGCGCAGGATTCGGCGGCTTCTGGCAGGTGGGCGCGAACTCCCCTGCCTTTCTTTATCTCAACCAGCAGTTCCAGACGCTCACGGCGCATTCGCACAACGGCTATCTGGAGATCCTCGTCACGACCGGGCCGATCGGTCTGGCGATGCTGCTGCTCTCCTTTGTCGTCCTGCCCGCCTGGTGGTTCCTCACCGGCGCTACCAAGCAGAACGCGACGCTGCTCGCGACTGCCTTCGCGATCTGGAGTTTCGTAATCTACCAGAACCTGCTCGAGACTTCGTTCTTCGACAAGGACCGGCAGGTCTGGGTGATCTTTCTCGCGGCGATGGCCATCGCGCATGCCTCGTACAAGACCGCTGACCGCCCCGGCTGGCACCGCCGCGGCGCCGACGCGTCGATGCGGCGCGGCGCAGGCTGGTCGCGCCGCGTGACATCCTCGGGGGAAATCGCAACATGACCGAAGTCGCAATCTGCATCGCCACCTGCCGACGGCCGCAAGGGCTGCGGCGAACGCTCGAATCGCTCGCCGCGCTGGAGACCGAGCGCGACGTGGTCGTGGTCGTGGCCGACAACGATGCCGAGGGGCGCGAAGGCATTGCGATGGCCGAGGCCCTGAAGGCAGAGGGCTATCGCTGGCCGCTGATCGTGATGACGGTGGCGGAGCGCGGCATTCCGCAGGTCCGCAACGCGCTGGTCCGCACCGCGCTGGCGCTGCCGCACATCCGCTTCGTAGCGATGCTCGACGACGACGAGGCGGCCGAGCCTGGCTGGCTGCGCGCGATGCTGGCCTGCCAGGCGGCGACGCGTGCCGACGTGGTCGGCGGTGCGGTGCTGCGCGAGCTCGAGGGCGATGTGCCGGCCTGGATGACGGAACATCCCATCCTTCGGCCGAAGCTGCGCGGGCAATCGGGAGTCGTGTCGCTGGTCGAGAGCACGGCGAACGTGCTGATCGATGCCGAAGCGCTGCGTGCCATGGGCGATACGCCGTTCGACGAAGCGCTGGCGCTCACTGGCGGATCGGACAAGCAGCTCTTCACCCGGATGCAGCGCGCCGGCCGGCGCTTCGCCTGGGCCGAGGATGCGCGGGTTACTGAGCTGATCCCCGCGAGCCGCATCACCGCCAAGTGGCTGCTTATGCGCGGCTACCGCGTCGGCATGACCGACATGATCACGCTGATGACGCACAGCAGCCCGCTCAAGGCGGCAACCGCCGAGGCGCATCGCATCCTGGGCGGCTTCGTCGCGGGATCGCTGGGGGCACTCACCCTCGATCCGGGCAAGCGGGTCCTGCGGCTCGGCAGGCTCTATCGCGCTGCGGGCAAGGTCGCCGCGCTCACCGGCCGCCGCTACGAGGAATATCGCAAGGTGCACGGCGCATGATGGAACCTGGCGCACAGCCCACCTTCTCGGTGGTGATCCCGCTCTACAACCGCGCGGATATCGTCGGCCAGACGATCCGTTCGGTGCTCGACCAGGACTATCAGGATTTCGAGATCATCGTGGTCGACGACGGCTCGAAGGACGATCCTGAGCCGGTGGTCGCCGCCTTCGGCGACCCGCGCATCCGCTACATCCGCCAGGCGAACGCAGGCGGCGGCGCGGCGCGCAACCGCGGCATCGAGGAGGCGCGCGGCCGTTATGTCGCCTTCCTCGATTCGGACGACCAGTTCCTGCCCGGCAAGCTCTCGATCATGGCTGCGGCGCTGCCCGTGGAGGGCGAAGATATCGTTCTTTATTCGCAGATGAAGGTCGACCGAGGCGTGGACCGTTACTGGGTGCGCCCGGAACGCGGCATTCGCGAGGACGAGGACGTCGGCGAATATCTGTTCTGCGCCAACCAGTTCATGCAGACCTCGACACTGGTGGTGTCGGCCGCGCTCGCGAAGCGCGTGCGCTTCGACCCCGCGCTCAAGAAGGGGCAGGACCTCGACTTTGCGGTGCGGCTCCAGGTCGCCGGCGGGCGCTTCCGGATGATCGAGCAGCCGCTCACCATCTGGCTCGACGCCAGCGAAGCCGGGCGGACTTCCTATGTGCGCGGCTATGAAACTTCGCTCGACTGGCTCGATCGGTGCGGGCATCTGCTCACCAATCGGGCGCGCCATGGATATCGCGCCACCGTGCTCGCCTATCACATGGCACCGATCCGCCCGATCGCGACGTTCCGCGAATTGCTGCGCGGGCTGCTCTTCGGTCGCGTACCGCCGCGCATCCTCGCGCGCCAGCTGCTCCGGTCATACCTGCCCAAGTCGCTCTACCGATCGATCGTCAACCAGTTCGTCCACCGTTTCGGCAAGGAGCCAGTTTCCGAAGGGGGAAACAGATGACGCGCGAGCTCCCGGCCGAACCGCTACCCGTCCCGGCGGCCGAAGGGCCGCTCTTCACGGTGGTGATCCCAACCTACAACCGCCGCGACACGGTGGTGGAGGCGGTGCATTCGGTGCTGGAGCAGACCGTCGCCGATATCGAAGTCATCGTGGTCGACGACGGCTCGACCGACGGCACCCCGAGTGGGATCGCGGCGATCGGCGACGAGCGCATCCATGTGATCGTCCAGGAGAACGCCGGGGCGGCGGCGGCGCGCAACCGCGGCATCGCCTATGCGCGCGGCCGCTACGTCGCTTTCCTCGATTCGGACGATCGCTTCCTGCCCGATCATCTAGCCGATCTGCTGCCGCTGCTCGCGCAGGGCGACGATGTGGTCGCCTATAGCCGGGTGATCGTGGATCGCGGCGCGGGGAGGCGCTTCCTGAAGCCCTTTCGCGAGATCCAGATCGGCGAGAGCGTCGATCGCTACCTCATGTGCGAGCGCGGCTTCATCCAGACCAGCAGCATGGCGCTGCGCCGCACGCTCGCGGCATCGGTGCGCTACCGCGAGGATGTGGGGTTCGGCGACGACACCGACTTCGCGGTGCGTCTCTCGCTGGCCGGCGCGCGCTTCCTGATGGCGCCGGGCGCGACGGTGCTCTGGGCCGATCGACGGACCGAGAACCGGCTGTCGCAGGTCCGCTCCAATATCGGCAATCTGGCCTGGCTGAGCGATCTCAAGCCGCACATCTCCGCGCGCGCCTATTCGGCCTATATGGGCTGGCATGCGGCCAAGAGCGTGTGGCCGACCAGCCGGCGCACTGCGCTGCGCTATTACTTCGACGCGCTCCGTCACGGCGCCTTCCGGCCCGGCCTCGCGCTGGTGGTGCTGCTCCAGATCATCGTGCCCGACGCGACCTATCGTCGCGCCGCGGACCGTTGGGTCGCGCTCACTGCGCTCTTCCGCGGAGTGAGGATATGAGGCGGCGCATGTTCATCGCGGGCGTTGCCGCTGCGGCGAGCGTGCCGCTCAAATCGAGCGCCGAGCCCTATGTGCCGCCCACGCCAAGCTTTGAGGGGCCCGGGCTCGATGCACGCGCGCGCCGCACCGGCCGGCGGTTCGGCTGCGCGATCAAGTCCGGCCAGCTCGCCAAGGACCCGGCATTCACCCAGGCAGTGGTGCGCGAGGCGGGCATGGTGGTGCAGGAGTATGAGCTTAAGCGCCACGTGACTCAGCCCAAGCCGGGCAAGTACGACTTCAGCGGCAACGACAAGCTGGTCGCCTTTGCGCAACAGCACGGCATGGGCGCGCGCGGCCACACGCTCGTCTGGTACACCAAGAATCCTCCGTGGATCGAAGCGGCGCTGCCCAAGGCCGATGCCCGCCAGAAGGAAGAGCTGATCGGCGGCTATATCCAGACCGCGATGCGCCGCTACGCGGGCAAGATCAGCGAGTGGGACGTGGTCAACGAACCCGTCGAGCCGCGCGAGGGCCGTGCCGACGGCATGCGCGCCAAGAACATCTGGAGCCAGGCGTTCGGCGAACGCTACATCGACGTGGCGTTCGGGATCGCGCGCGAGGCAGATCCGAAGGCCAAGCTGTTCCTCACCGATTTCGGGCTCGAACATGCCTCACCGCGCTGCGAGGCGCGGCGCAAGGCGATCCTCGGGCTGCTCGAACGCGCGCTCAAGCGCGGCGTGCCGATCGACGCACTCGGCGTCCAGGGGCATCTCAAGCCCTTCCGCGAGCCGTTCGACGAGCGCGTCTTCGCGAGCTTTCTCGATGAAGTGCGCGGCATGGGGTTGCGCATCGCGATCACCGAATTCGACATTGCCGATCGCGGCGGCTCGCCCGACATAGCGAAGCGCGACGCGCAGGTGGCGGCAGTGGGCCGCGCGTTCCTCGACGTCTCGCTCGCCAATCCGGTGATGGATTCGGTGCTGACCTGGGGCCTTTCGGACCGCTATTCTTGGCTCTCCACCTATCCCGAATATAGCTGGCCCGGCCAGCTCTCGCGCGGGCTGCCGCTCGACGGCGAGCTCCGGCGCAAGCGGCTGTGGGCGGCAATCGCCGCCGCCTTCGACACTGCGCCTGCCCGATCGGAAGGAACGGGCGCATGAGAGTCGCGTCGCTCACCGGCCTGCGCGGCGTCGCGGCCGTCGCGGTGATGCTCTATCACATCCCGCATTCGCCGGCGTTCGAAGCCTATGCGCTCGGGCTGTTCTCGCGCGCCTATCTGTGCGTCGATTTGTTCTTCGTGCTGAGCGGCTTCGTGATCTCGATCGGCTATCACGAGCGAGTGGTGAAGCATCTGAGCGCGGCGAGCTACGGCGATTTCCTGCTCAACCGCATGGCGCGCGTCTGGCCGCTGCATTTCGTGGTGGCGCTGGTCTTCCTCACGCGAATCCTGCTCAACGTCTCGGGCGAGCAGAGCGTCGCGCTAACGCCCGCGAACATCGTCACCAATCTGCTGATGATCCAGAGCTGGGGCTGGGGGACGCAGGCGCTCGCCGGGAACAGCTGGTCGGTGAGCACCGAGCTCGTCGCCTATATCGCCTATCCGCTGGTGGCGATCATGGCCTTCTCGCGCCTCGCCTGGCTTCAGGTGGTGGTCGCGGCGGCGCTGCTGTTCCTCACCGCGGCGCTGGGCAACGGCTCGCGCGGCCCGCTCGACGTCAACGATGCGAATTCGATCCTGCCGGTGCTGCGCTGCCTTGCCGGATTCTCTCTCGGCGTGATTGCCTATCGTATCGCCAAGCATCCGAAGTGCGAGCAGTTGCTGGGCGGCGAGCACGGCTTCATCGCCGCCTGCGCGCTGCTCTTTGTCGCCTTCCTGGTGCCGCGAGGCGATGTGATCGTCGCGCTCTGCTTCCCGCCGCTGGTGATCGCCTGCTACTATAACGGCCGCGGCGCGCGTGCGCTGCTCGCCAATCCGGTGGTCTTCCACCTGGGGCTGATCAGCTATTCGATCTACCTGTGGCACCCGCTGGTGCGCGACGTGTTCGCGCGCGGCATGGGAATCGCGCATCGCTATGGCGTCACCGGGTTCGACTGGGCGTTCGTGCTCGCGACACTGGTCGCGACCTGGCTGATCTGCTGGGCGAGCTATCTGCTGGTCGAAGTGCCCGGCCACCGGCTGATCAAGCGGCTCGAGCGGCGCGTGGTGCCCTCGCCGATGCCGCTGCGGCAGGCGGCGGAATAGGAGGTGCGCCGAATGGCCACCCGGCGCTCCCACACGGCCTCGACGGTAATTGCTGTCCCGACCTTCCGGCGGCCGGATCGGCTGCGGGCGCTGCTCGAAGCGGTGCGCGGCCTGCAAGGGCTCGAGGGCACGGCGCTGCTGGTGGCCGAGAACGACCCGCAGGGCCGCGAAGGCGCCGCGATTGCCTGCGCGCTGGCGCCAACGCTCTCGATCCCGGTCGACATCCTTCTCGTGCCCAAGCCGGGCCTGTGCAGCGTGCGCAACGCGATCGTCGCCCATGCGCTGCGCTATCCCGCGATGCGGCGGCTGGCGATGATCGATGACGATGAATGGCCGAATCCCGCCTGGCTCGCCGAATTGCTGGCGGTTCAGCAGCGCACCGGTGCTGCGGTCGTCGGCGGCCCTGTCGAGCCCGTGTTCACCGGCGCCGAGCCGCGCTGGTGGCGTGAGACGCTCGTCTTCCGCCCCGAGGAGCGCGCCGAGGGGCCCACGCCGATGCTTTACGCCAGCAACAACCTGCTGATCACGCGCGAGGCATTGGAAGCGGTCGATCGGCCGTGGTTCGACCCGAGCTTCAACCGGAGCGGCGGCGAGGATCTGGATTTCCTCACGCGGCTGCAGGCGCTGGGGTTCGGCTTCGCCTGGGCGCCCAAGGCGAAGGTGCAGGAGTGGGTAGGCCCCGAGCGGGCACGGCGCGGCTGGGTGCTGCGCCGCATGTGGCGGATCGGAATCACCGATACGATGGTGGCGCGCAAGCGGCGCCCCGGAGTCAAAGGCCGCGCTGCGCTGGCGGGCCGGTCGCTGGCGCTGCTCGGGCTGCGCACCGCGTCGCTGCCGGCACTCGCCTGGAAGCGCGAGCGCCGGCTCGACATCGCCGGGCAATGGGTGAAGTCGGTGGCGCGGCTCTATGCGCTGGCGGGCGGGAGCGACGCGATCTACGCCGCTCCCCCTCCGGTCAGTTCTCCCAGGCGCGGAAGCTCTTGACGATCATGTCGCCCGAGCCGTCGGTATAGGCGCTGTTCGTCTTCACCGCGACGTTCATGATCGGATACCAGCGGTGTCCCCTGAACGGGTTGACGCTCTGATAGACTTCGAGCCCGTCGACGAACCAGGTGATGTACTCCGGGCCGATGTCCACGGCATAGCGGTGATAGTCCTGCGAGAAGCCCGACAGGCCATAGGCCTGCTGCGCCTGGATGATCGAGCCGCGCTGGAAGCTCCGCACCGCGCCGCGGCCGCCATGGATGGTCGCCGAGATGTGTGCATCGAAGTTCCAGTAGCTCTGGTATCCGAAACCCTCGAAGACATCGATCTCGGGCGGCCAGCCGGAGGTGGAGATCAGCCAGAAGGCCGGCCATGTCCCCCGCCGCGTGGGCAATTTGGCGACCCATTCATACTGGCCGTAGCCGATATGGGTGGCGGTGGTGTTGTGCCCGCTCAGCACGACCGAGCCATAACCATAGGCCGTGCCGTTATAGTTGATCGGCGTCCAGAGCTTCTGCGTGTGGAACACCAGCCCCTCGTCGGTGTAGCGCAGCGGCGCCTCGACCCAGGGGTAGAGGCTTTCGTCGAGATAGAGGCCAGTTTCGCCGTTCGCGACCTGGGCGCGGCCGTGCGACAGCTTGGTCGACCAGCCGTTCGACCAGCCTTCATCCGACCACTGCATCGTGCTCTGGGTCATGTTGTAGCGGAGCGACCCGAAGGTGCGGAAGGTCCGCGGATAGCGGAAGCCGCTGGTGGAGGCAGCGGTGGGCGTCGCCCCGGCGTTCGCGGTCACGGTCGCGCTGGCGGTGCCCTGATTCGCGCCCCACGGCGCCTCGCGCAGCTTGAGCGAGAATTGCTGCCCGTTGATCACCGAGAGGATCGGGACGGCGACGGTCTTGCGCAGCGGATCGCCGGGGCGAAAGATCACCACCGCTTCAGTCGCCTTATATTGATAGCCCGAGACCGCCTTGGTCGTCGTGCCCGAACCGTTGACGGTGATCACACGCGCGATCACGGTGTTGGGCGTCGGCCGGTCGAGCGTGACCGGCACGTGCGCGACCGAGGCGTCCGGATGGAATACCGCCGAGCCGATCGAGAGTGTCGCCTTTTCGGGCAGCCGCGTGCCGCCGGCGTAATCGAAGCTTGCGAAGCTGTTGGTCGTGGTGGCCGTCGTCGTAGTGCTCGTGGCGGCGAGCGGGCCGAGCACGCCGGTTGACGTAGTCGCCGCAGGAGCATCGACCATTACTAGGCCGGACTGGCTGGAGGAAGAATTGTCAGCGCCCGAGCATGCCGCGAGCGCGCACAAGGAGAGAGCGCCCGAAAACGGGCGCGACAGATAGATGCGCATGGAAATACACCCCCCGGTGTCGAGAGGCCGCAACATTGCCGCCTCTAGGGGGTATGTAGGACAAAGCGGCGCGAGACTTATGTCTCGCGCCGCTTTTTGCGATGAATCGTGAGCTCGTTGCCGCGAGCCGCGGAACTTAAATCATTCTGCAGCCACGCTAAATTCTTCCGCCAGGGCAAGCGTGCCGCGGCCGACGCCGGTATAGGCGAAGCCTGCCGCCTCGACGGCTTCCGGCCGGTAGATGTTGCGCAGATCGACCAACGCAGGGCCGGCCATGCGCTTGCGGAGCTGTGTGAGATCGAGCGCGCGGAACGCGTCCCATTCGGTGACGATCACCAGCGCCGCGGCGCCTTCCGCGGCCTCGTAGGGCGAGGTGGCGAACTCGACATTGGGCAGCAGCGGCCGGGCGGCGGCCATGCCCTCGGGATCGAACGCGCTCACGCTCGCACCGGCGTCTTCCAGCGCCTGGATGACCGCGAGGCTCGGCGCGTCGCGCATGTCGTCGGTGTTCGGCTTGAAGGTAAGGCCGAGCACGGCGATCTTCTTGCCCCGCACCGATCCCTCGCATGCGGCGATGATCTTGCGCCCCATCGCACGCTTGCGCGTGTCGTTGACCGCGACAGTGGTCTCGACGATGCGGATCGGCGTCCCCGAATCCTCGGCGGTCTTGACCAGCGCGAGCGTGTCCTTGGGGAAGCACGAGCCGCCATAGCCGGGGCCGGCGTGGAGGAACTTGGCGCCGATCCGGTTGTCGAGCCCGATCCCGCGGGCGACCTGCTGCACGTCCGCGCCCACTGCTTCGCAGAGATCGGCGATCTCGTTGATGAAGGTGATCTTGACCGCTAGGAAGGCGTTGGCGGCGTATTTGATCAGCTCGCTCGTGCGCCGGCCGGTGAACAGGATCGGCGACTGGTTGAGATAGAGCGGGCGATAGACTTCCTCCATCACCGGCCGGGCGCGATCGTCCTCGAGCCCCACGACGATGCGGTCGGGCCGCTTGAAGTCGTCGATCGCGGCGCCCTCGCGCAGGAATTCGGGGTTGGAAGCGACGGCGAAGTCCGCCTGGGGATTCGCTTCGCGGATGATGCGCTCGACTTCGTCGCCGGTGCCGACCGGAACGGTCGACTTGGTGACGACCACGGTGAAGCCGTTGAGCGCCGGCGCCATCTCGGCGGCTGCGGCGTGGACATAGGAAAGGTCGGCATGGCCGTCGCCGCGGCGGGCGGGGGTGCCCACGGCGATGAACACCACTTCGGCCTCGCCGACCGGGCCGGCGAGCTCGGTCGAGAAGGAAAGCCGCCCGGCCGCCACGTTGCGCGCGACGAGATCGTCGAGCCCGGGCTCGTATATGGGGATCTCGCCGGCATTGAGCCGCGCGATCTTGGTGGCGTCCTTGTCGACGCAGACGACCTGATGGCCGAAGTCCGCGAAGCAGGCGCCGGATACGAGGCCGACATAGCC
Source organism: Sphingomonas radicis (assembly GCF_051400635.1). Lineage (NCBI taxonomy): Bacteria > Pseudomonadati > Pseudomonadota > Alphaproteobacteria > Sphingomonadales > Sphingomonadaceae > Sphingomonas > Sphingomonas radicis. The sequence goes on along the minus strand of NZ_JBLFFG010000001.1, from coordinate 414,942 downwards.
CGATCCGATCATGACGATGCGCATGCCGTTACTCCTTTACTCTTGGATGCGTTTTCTGGTGTTCGATCAGGCAGCCCGGCGCGGTTCGGCGCGTGCTGCGAGCAGCTGGCTCGCGAACAACTCCACCTCTTCGGCCAAATCCTCGCGGTCGAGCGCAACCGCCAGATTGGCATGGAGGAAGCCGGCCTTGTCACCGCAATCGTACCGGGTGCCCTGGAAGGTGACGCCGTGGAACGGCTGGTCACCGATCATCCGCGCCATCGCGTCGGTGAGCTGGATCTCGCCGCCGGCGCCCTTCTCCTGCCCCTCGAGCACGCGCATCACTTCCGGCTGGAGGATGTAGCGGCCGATCACCGACAGGTTCGACGGGGCGGTGCCGGGGGCAGGCTTCTCGACCAGCCCCTTCACCTCCGTGAGCGTGCCGTCGCGCGTGCCGGGCGTGATGATGCCATAACGATGCGTCTGTTCGTCGGGTACGACTTCAGCGCAGATCAGATTGCCGCCGACCTTTTCATAGGCATCGATCATCTGCTTGAGGCAGCCGGGACGGCCGCGCATGAAATCGTCGGCGAGCAGCACTGCGAACGGCTCGTCGCCCACCACGTCGCGCGCGCACCACACTGCATGGCCGAGGCCCATCGGCTCCTGCTGGCGGACGTAGGTGACTGCACCGGGCTTCAATCGCGTGCGGCCCAGGATTTCGAGCGACTTGCCGCGCCCGCTCATCGTGGTCTCGAGCTCGAACGCGATGTCGAAATGGTCCTCGATCGCGGCCTTCCCGCGGCCGGTGACGAAGATCATCTGTTCGATCCCCGCCTCGATCGCTTCCTCGACCGCATATTGGATCAGCGGCCGATCGACGACGGGCAGCATCTCCTTGGGGATCGCCTTGGTTGCAGGGAGAAAACGGGTTCCAAGCCCGCCAACGGGAAATACAGCTTTACGCACTCGCTTCGGGGTCATGACGCCACCTCCTTCGCTGCGTTGCAGCATATGCGGAGGGAGGGTCAGCGGCAATTTCAGCTCGCCGCCGCCTGTGCACCGATGATCCGTAATTGCCCGGAGGAACGGATGAAATCGCCGCCTTCAGCGGGTCGGGGCGCCGCCAGCGGACTTCTGGGCCTGATCCAGGATTCGCAGGATATTGCCGCCCCACATCTTGGCGAGGTCGTCGTCCGAATAGCCCGCCTGCCGCAGCCGCTCGGTTACCTTGGGCAGGGCGGAGATATCCTGGATGCCCGGCAACCCGCCGCCGCCGTCCCAATCGGCGCCGAAGCAGACATGGTCGACGCCTGCGACTTGGATCACGTGGAGGACCATCGCCATGTAGCGCTCGAAATCGGCGTTCCACATCGGCTGGGTCGCGTCGAGCGCGCGCCAGCGGCGGGCGAGATCGGCCTGCTCCTCCGGCGAAAGCTCGGCGATGCGCTCGTATTGGGCGAACAGCGCGGCGCGCTCGGGCGTCATGTTCATGTTGGAGAGGAAGATCGTGCTGATGCAGATCGCCCCGCCTTTCGCGGCGAGCTTGCGGATTCGCGCGTCGTCGAGATTGCGGGGATGGTCGAACGCCCAGCGTCCGCTCGAATGCGAGAGCAGCAAGGGTGTCTTCGACAGCTCCAGCATCTGATCGAACGCGGCATCGGACGCGTGGCTCGCGTCGATCACCATCCCCAGCCGATTCATCTCCTCTACCCATTTGCGCCCGAGGGGGGAGAGACCGTTCCATTTGGGCGTGTCTCCGGAGGAATCGGCGAACTGATTGTTGGCGCCGTGGACGGGTCCGGCCAATCGCACGCCGCGATCGTGGAATTCCTTGAGGAGCGAGAGGTCCTCGCCCAGCTCGTAGCTGTTCTCCATGCTCTTGAAGGCGATCAGCTTGCTTTCCCGGTCGAGCCGCCGCGCATCTTCGGCGGTGAGTGCACGGCCGATCCGATCGGGAAATTTGGCGAGCGTGGCGTCGATCAGATCCGATCGCTTGCGTGCGAAGGCGAGCGCATCGGCATAGCCCTTTGCCGTGAGCGGCCCCTGTTCGGTGTAGATCGCGAAGAAGCCGCCATCGAGCGCGCCGGCCTCCATCCGCTCCATGTCCACCTGCACGAGATCGGTCGCGGGGTCGTGGTGGCCGGCGAAGCTCCAGCCGGGGCGGCCGAAGTGGATCGGCGTATCGAGATGCGTGTCGAGCGTGAGGAAATCGGCGTGCGATTTGCGCGACGGCGCTTCCGGAGCAGTGGAGGTGCAGCCGGAGAGGAGCAATGCAGCCAGGGTCGCAACGCGCGTGCTCATTTCTCCGTCTCCGCCACCGGCCGCAGGTCGAGATCGTGATAATCGTAGCTGAAATCGGCGATCGGGCTCTCAGCCTTCATCGACACGCGCGCGACCTTGCCGTCGGCATCGAGCGCGAAGGTGACGTAAGCCGGCTCGATCGCCTTGTCTTCGAAGCGGGTGACGAAGGTGTCATACTGCCAATGGACCAGCTTGCCCGCCATACGCGGCGTCGTCTTGAAATCGATGCGCAGGCCATCGGCGCCATCGGTGACCGCGACATCGCCATACCAGGGGTCGCGATAGGTGCCGGCATAGCGATCGAGCGGCAGCGAAGGGCCGACCTTGGCAGGTGCCGCTTTCCCCGCGACCAGCGCCGCCTTTCCGCCGGCGACGCGCTTCTCCATGAATTCGCCGAAGCGCTTCGGCCAATCCTGATCGGGAACGCTCAGATAGTGGTCGACCAACATGTGCGCGACGCCGCGCAGCAGCGCCACTTCCTCCGAATTGACCACCACGGCGATGCCCACATCCTGATCGGGGAGCAGGATGACGTGGGTTATCGATCCGAACACGCCGCCGCCGTGCGAGATGATCCGCGCGCCGCGATAATCCTCGACTTCCCAGCCCAGCGCATAGCTGCTGAACTTGGGCGTGAGCGGCGCCAGGCCGCCGGGCATCTGCGCGATCGGCTGGATCGTCACGCCCTTCCACATCTCGGCGGCCTGCGCTTCGCTGAACAGCCGGCCGCCGCCCGGCAGGGCGCCGTGGGCGAGCTGGATCTTGAGCCACTGCGCAAGATCGTTGGCGCTGAGCGCGAGCCCGCCCGCGGGCATCGCCGCGCGGCCGAGCTCCTCGCGCTCGTTCAACACCGAATTGGGCCCATCGCCGCGCACCGCACCGCCGATCCGGGCGTGCGGGAAGGCGCGGTCGGGCGTCGCCCAGCGCGCCTCGTAGGTGGCAGTGGCGGTGGTCATGCCGCCGCGCGCGAGCACTTCCTGGGTCATGAACTCTTCCCAGGTCTTGCCGCTGACCTCTTCGATCAGCTGGCCCGCGACGGTGTAGAGGATGTTGTCATAGGCATAGGCCGAACGGAAGCTGGTCGCCGGCTTGATGTACGCCAGCCGCTTGACGGTTTCCTTCCGCGACAGGCTGCCACGGGGGACGAATAGCAGGTCGCCCGCGCCCAGGCCGAGGCCGCTGCGGTGGACGAGCAGGTCGCGGATCGTGATCTCGCGCGTCACCCAGGGATCGTACATGCGGAACCACGGCATGTGATCGATCACCTTGTCGTCCCAGCCGATCTTGCCCTGATCGACCAGGATCGCGAGCGCCGTGGACGTGAACGCCTTGCCGGTCGAGCCAGTCTGGAAGATCGTGTCGGCAGTCACCGGCGCCGGGTCGCCCAGTTTCCGGACGCCCCAACCTTGGGCGAGCGTGGTCCTGCCCTTCTCGACGATTGCTACCGCGATGCCAGGCGCGCCGGTCTGTTTGCGGAGCGCCTCTACTTTCTCCGCGAAGCCCGTCGGCGGATCGGCTGCGGCGGGGGTGGTGACGAGGAGGAGCAGCGGCAGCATGTGGCGGAGGCGCAAGTTCATGACGCGGTTTCTCCGTTGAGAACAGGGGGGCGGGTACGCAGCATCCGCGCGACGCCGATCGTCAGCAGCGGCAGCACGAAGACGGCCAGGACCGCGAAGCCGAGCAGCCGGTAACCGCTGCCGATAAGCGCGACGAGGCCGAACCGGTTGGCGACGAAGATGCAGCCGATGAGCAACCCCAGCGCGATACCGGCGCGCGCTCGCTGCGAGAGGTCGGATCCGCGCCGTGCATGCCAGGCGCCGGCCACGCGCTCGTTCACGGCATGTACCACGCCGACGCCTGTCTCGAGCAGCGCCGCGAAAATCATCGCCTGGAACGCGATGCGGAATGCGGGCATTTCCATCTGGGCGAGCAGGAAGCTCGATGGCAGCGTTTCCGCGCCGATGCCCGGATAGAAGGCGATCATGCAGAGGAAGAAGCCGAGCGCGGGCAGCATCGCGAGCGGCCCGGCGACCGCGCCTGCGATCAGCGCGTCGCGCCGGCTGGTGAGATGCCGCGTTAACGGGAGCACCACCGCGGCGGCGACGAGGTTGTACCCCGCATAAGTGACTCCGCCCGCCACCCAGCCGTCCCAGGCCGCCGGCGTCGCCAGGCTGGCGGCGATGCGATCGCCGAAGCTGGTCAACCCCAGCAGCAGGAACAGTGCGTAGACGAGGTAGAGCAGGATCGATGCATATTTGAACAGCCGCTCGACCGAGGCGCTGCCGAAGCTGGTGATTGCGGCGATCACGGCGCCGAGCAGCAGCGTGCCGAGGATCGGCGGCGCGCCGAAGCTAGCGCCGATCTCGCCCGCGGCCGCCCCGATCACGGCGAGGATCAGCACCAGCAGAAGCAGATAGACGATCTCGAACGCGATCCAGCCGGGGCCGAGCAGTCGATGGAAGAAGCTGCGATAGTCGAAGCTGCGCGTCATGTGCGCGAAGGCGAAGGTCGCTGCGCAGACTGCGCTCCAGATCGCCATCGCGAGCAGCATCGCCGCCAGCCCGCCCTGCGGGCCACTGGGCACGAAGAATTCGGCGAGCTCGCGGCCGGTCGCGTAACCGCCGCCGATCACCACGCCCTTGAATGCGAGCCCGGGTAGCAGGAAGCGCTGGAACCAGCTCGATCCTGCCCCCGCCCTGCTCATGCCAGGCAGCTGTCGATCAGCGCGTCGAACGCGGGCCCGCCACGGATCGGATCGGCTACGGGCAGGCCCAGCCGTTCGCTCTCGCGCGCCATCAGCTCGGCGGCTTCCTCCGCCCCGAGCGCCGATGTGTTGAACGAGAAGCCGCCGCAGCGGATCGCCGGATTGGTGCGCCGGCCGAGCAATAGGGTCAGCTCGACCACTTCCTCGATGCTGGTCAGCTTGTAGCCGGCAGTGCCGAGCATCTCGGTCCGGCCGGGCTCGTGGCAGACCACGAACACGTCGGGCTGGCTGCCGTGGAGCAGCCCGAGCGATACCGCGGCGAAGGCGGGGTGCATCAGCGATCCTTGGCCCTCGATCACGTCCCAGTGATCGGGCGCGGCGTCGGGCGAAAGCATCTCGGCTGCGCCCGCCTCGAAATCGGAGACCACGGCGTCCATCGGCATGCCGCCGCCCGCGATCATGATCCCGGTCTGGCCGGTGGCGCGGAAATCGGAATCGATACCGCGCTGCTGGAAGCCGCGGGCGATCGCCAGCGCCGTGTATTTCTTGCCGAGCGCGCAATCGGTGCCGACCGTCAGCAGCCGCTTGCCGCTGCGCTTGCGTCCGGAGGCGACCGGAATCTCGGTCGGAGGAACGCGGATGTCGATCAGCCGCCGTCCCAGCCGCGCTGCGGCTTCGGCGACTTCGGGAATGTCGGCCAGCCGCACGTGCATTCCCGAAACGATGTCGAGCCCTGCCTCGAGTGCCTCGATCAGCGGCTGGCGCCACGAGGGCGGGATCATCCCGCCCGGATTGGCTACGCCGATCACCAGTCCCTTCGCGCCCTCCGCCACGGCCTGGGCAGGCGTGAGCCGCGGCAGATCGGTGGTGACGGTGGCGCCGCACGCGAATTCGCCCACGCATTTGTCCCCCGCCCAGTCACGAAGCCCGAACGCAGTCTTGGCGAACCCCGGCTCGGTCGTGTCGCCGAGGAAGAGGAGATAGGGCTGGGGCAGCACCATCGCGGTGCCGCGCGCGCCCATGGGGGCATTCATGCTTGTGCTCCGATCAGAACGCCAGGTCGACCGCGAGGCCGAGCGTGCGCGGCTGCAGGGGAACGGTCGAGAGGAAGCCGGGGTTGACCGTCGCGACGTTGGTCGTGATCCGCCCCTCCTCGTCGGTCAGGTTGCGGGCATAGGCGCGCAGCGTCCATTTGCCGCCGAAGGTCACCGATGCGTTGAGATCGAGCGCCGCATAGCCGTCGATCGGGACCGACAGCGGCGAGCTTTCGACCGCCGAAATGCGGTCACCGACGATGCGCACCGCGCCGCCGACATGCGCCTTGGCCTTGCTGCCGAGCACGAAGCCATAGTCGGCCGTCATCGCCGCGGCGAGCTCGGGCACGCTCGGCAGCCGGTCGCCGTCGGTGCAATTGTCGGTCGTCTCGGTGCATTTGGCGTCGGCGTAGGCAAAGTTGGCACCGACACTGAACCCGCTGACCGGCTGGATCAACAGCGAAGCCTCGACCCCCTTGCTCCGAGCCGTCCCTGCATTGACCAGACCGTTGATACCCTCGGCAAAGGCAGCGCTGGTCTGAAGGTCCTTCCAGTCGAGCAGGAAGACTGCCGCGTTGAGCGTCACCTTCTGGTCGAGCATCTGCGCCTTGATGCCCGCTTCGTAGCTCGTCACCGTCTCGGAATCGACCGTGGCGGGGAAGCCCGGCAGCGCGATGTTCGGACCGCCGGGCCGATAGCCGGTGGCGGCACGGGCATAGATCATCAGATCCGGATTGATGTTGATCTGCGGACTGACGCTCCAGGTGACGATCTCTTCGGACGAGCTGCCGTCGCCGCCGCTGTCGAGCCCGAGCAGCGGGATCTGAGTCACCTGAGTGAAGGTCTGGTCGTTGCGCGCCCAGCGTAGCCCGCCGGTGATATGGAAGGCGTTGCTGAACTTGTAGGTCGCGTTCCCGAAGAAGGCATATTCCTTGTAGGTATTGGGCAGCGCCACGATCGCGAACGGATCGAAAGCGGGCAGCACCTCGCCCGATGCATCATAGGCGTGGACGATCTGGTCGTGACTGTTGTCCTCGTCGGTGTAGAAGAAGCCGAGCATCCATTCGAACTTGTCGCTCGATGCCGAAGTGAGGCGAACTTCCTCGGTCCATTTCCGCTGGTGCAGCGTAGCAGGGTAGAGCGCGAGCCCGCCCCAGATCACGCCATAGACGCGCGAAGCGTCGCTGGTCTCGAGGATCTCGAGCTCGCTGTACGAAGTCGTCGAGCTCAGTTCGGCAAAGCCCAGATCATAGGCGACCGTGCCCGAATAGAATTGGAAGTCGCTGGTGAAGGGCTCGGGCAGCTGCGAATTGGTGCTGAGCCATTCGGCGTCGGGCGCGAGCGGCGCATAGGTGCCCGGCGTCTCGTAGAGGATCGAAAAATTGTCCGAATCGACGGACTGCCACACGCCGCTGAGCTTGACGGTGAGGTTCGCGTCGGGCCGCCACAGCAGAGCCACGCGGCCGCCCTGCTGGACGGCGTCGTTCACATCCTCCTCGCCGGTGAAGATGTTGTCGATGTAGCCGGGCGTGTCGCGGCGCGAATAGCTGCCGCTGATCGCCAGGCTGTCGCTGACGATCGGCACGTTGACCATCGCGCTCGCTGCCCAGCCCAAGTCGCCGCCATGGGCGATGGTGAACACCTCACCGCTCGCGCGCACCGACAGGCTGTTGAGGTCGGGCTGCACGGTCACATATTTGAGCAGGCCGCCGATCGAGCTCGCGCCGTAGAGCGTGCCCTGCGGCCCGCGCAGCACTTCCAGCTGGTCGATGTCATAGGGCAGCAGGTCGAGCGAGAAGGTCTGCGCGCGATTGTAGATGCCGCTGGATCCGATCGGTGCGTCGTCGAGATAGATGCCCACGGTAGAGCTGGGGCCGATCGGCGCGACGCCGCGCAGCGAGAGCGTCGAACGGCCCGGCGATCCGGCATTGTCGACCTGGAAGCCGGGCACATAGGCAGCATAGTCGGAAAGCTGCGAGGCGCCGCTCTCCTGCATCTGCGCACCGCCGACGACGCTGATCGAGATCGGCACGTCCTGCAGCCGCTCCTCGCGCTTTTGCGCCGTGACGACCACTTCATCGTCACCGGCCACTGCCGATTGCGTGGGCGCCGGCTTGGTTTCCTGCGCAAGGGTTGCCGTGGGTGCCAGCAGCGCACCGGCTGCGGCAGTGATCAGCAACATGCTCCGGTTCTTGATGCGCATCATCGTCGATCCCTCCCTGGGAATTCGATGGCTTCCGTCGGTCCCCCGACCGGCGGTGACCGCACGCAGCACCACGTCGGCGCTCATGCGTTCGTTTGTTTATCTAATTGGGATGCTATTATCCTGATTAGAGAATTGTCAATCGATCCGGCAAGAAAGTTTCGAAACCGTGACTTCGGGGTGACAGCCAAAGCTCAGGTTGCGGCTGCGCCCCAGACTTCGGGACCGCAATGAATCATGCCATCGGCGTATCGGATTCCCGGAGTCCGATCGGCGGCGAGGAAGGTGGGGCCATCGAGATCGACCACGTCGCACAGCTGCCCGACCAGGAAGGCAGGCGCCATGGCGAGGCTCGATCCGACCATGTTGCCGACCATCACGCCCAGGCCGAGCAGCCGTGCCCGCCGCGCGATCGCGATTGCCTCGGTGAGGCCGCCGCACTTGTCGAGCTTGATGTTGACGGTGTCGAAGCGGCCTACGAGCCCGTCCACGTCCGTCAGGCTGAGGGCGCTTTCGTCGGCCGCGATGGGGATCGGCGAACTGAACCCGTCGAGATCGGCTTCGCGGCCGCGCGCGAGCGGCTGCTCGAGCAGCGCGATCTTGCATTCGACCAGAACTTCGATCAGCGCATCAAGCGCTTCGATCCCGAACCCCTGGTTGGCATCGACGCCGATCCAGCAATCGCGCCTCGCCGCGCGTACCGCGCGAACGCGGGCAATGTCCATGTCGAGGTCGCCGGTGAGCTTGAGCTTGAGCGCGCGGGCCTGGCGATAAGCTAATGCAGCTTCCGCCATCGCCCCCGGGTCCTCAGCGCCTAGGGTGAAGGTGGTGAGCAGTGGCTTGGGCTCGGGCAGGCCGGCAAGCTTCCACACCGGAATCCCCTCGCGCTTCGCCTCCAGCTCCCACAGCGCGCAGTCCGCTGCGTTGCGCGCGCCGCCGGGGGGCAGCGCCTGCTGGAGATCGGCGCGCGACATGCCGCGGCTCAGGTCTCCGCGTACCGTCTTGAGCGCGGCGGACATCGCTTCGACATCGTCGTCCAGATAATAGACGCCGCTCGCCTCGCCGCGCCCGGTGTGGAGGCCATCGGACAGCTTTACGACCACCACCTGGGATTCGGTGAAGACATGGCCCGAGATGTGGAACGGCTTCGCGAAGGGAAGCCGTTCCACCGCCACATCGACCGAGAGGCGCGTCACCACCTGCTCAGAACTCGGTACCGAAGGAGATCAGCTTGTAGGCCAGCGCCATCCATAGGATGAAGAAGGCGCCGAGCGCGAGCAGCACGCTCCACAGCTTGGCGAACCAGCCGCGCTTGCTGCGCCAGATGATCCAGGCATTCCACAGCGCGGCGGCGAAGAGCCCGAAGAACGCGAGCGTGCCCACGATCTGGATCAGCAGGATCAGCCAGTCGGTCGAGCCATGGCTTTCGAAAGTCTCGAGGCCGGTGATCACTACCATCCAGCCAACGAGCACGAGCAGCACGAGCCAGGCGAAGCCGCGGACCACGCGATAGCTTTGCAGCGCACGACCCTGCAGTGCGAGCTGCGCGCCATAGCGGCGCCGCGCGAACCAGCCGACCGGCCATGAAAGCGCCGTCAGGAACACCACGGCGATCCCGAACAGCACCGCGGGCATCAGCCATGCCGAATCGAGCGTGGCCGGCGTGCGGTACCAGATCATGAAAGGCGAGACCTCGCCGAAGCTCCAGCGCACCACCTTGCCGTCAACGACCTGCGCCGCCAGCCGCTCATGGCCATAGGCGTCCTGCCACACGAAAGGTTCGACTTCGATCAGCTTGCGCGGCACGCCGCCGGTCGCGGTCAGTGGGGCGATGACCGGGCGGCCATCGGCGTCGAGCGTGATCTTGGTGTCGCTCAGCAGGCCGATGACCTTCGCGAAGCTGGAGTCGATCCGCCGGCTGTTGGTCCAAGTGCCCACGAGCAGCTTGGCGTGCTCCTTTGCGGTCGGCAGCTCGACCGGCGGGGCCTTGTCGGCCGCGGGAAGGTAGCGGTCGGCGAACTCCTCGAACAGTCGGCCGCGGAGCGCGCGCGTGACGCCGTCCTTCCCGTCGCTGTTCATCGAGATGAAGATCCCGATATTATCTTCGGGGAAGATCCGCAGATCGCTGTGGAAATACATGGTGTCGCCGCCATGTCCGATCCCGCGATGGCCGTTGATCCGCTGCTCGTAGAATCCGAGCGCCATGGTGTTGATCGCCGGGATCGCGCTCGGCTGGGGCGTGTGCATCAGCTTCGCGGTGGCGGGGCTGAGCAGCGGGCCGCCGTCGTTTAGATGCGCGATCATGAACTTCGCCATGTCGCCGCCGCTCATCGCCGCCGCGCCGGCGGGCGCCATGCCGATCAGCTCGTATTTCTTCGCCTCGCCCGAACCGAGCTCATAGCCCTGCGACATGAACGGCTTGAACCGGTCCGGCAGCGGCTGGCGGAAGGTTGCATATTGCATCCCCAGCCGGCCGAAGATGTTGCGCTCGATATAATCGTCGAACGACATGCCGGAGACGCGCTCGACGATATAGCCCGCGAGGGCAGTGGCATAGTTGGAATAGGCGGGGGTGGTGCCGGGCGCGTAGATACGCTCCGGGATGCGATGCTTGAGCACATCGCCCAGGCTCGGCACCGGTTTGTCGAAGGTCAGCAGCCCCTTGATGATCTCCTCGAAGCCGGCCGTGTGCGTCATGATCTGGCGCAGCGTGATCGGCTTGCCGTCATAGGGCGGAATCTTGAAATCGAGGTAGCGGTTGACGTCGGCGTCGAGGTCGAGCTTGCCCGCCTCGACCTGCTGCATCACCGCGGTCCAGGTGTAGAGCTTCGACGTCGAGCCCGGGCGGAACAAGGTCGTCGCCGGATCGACCGGTTTGCGCTTCGCGACATCGGCATAGCCGAAACCGCGCTGGGTCAGCACCTGCCCGTCCTTGACGATCACCACCACGGCGCCGGCCACGTCGCCGCGCGCCAGCGCATAGGGCATGAAACCGTCGAGCCAGGCATCGGCATCGGTCTTGGTCAGCGCAGCGGTACCCGGAGGCGTGGTCGGGACGGCCGGCGCGGCTTCCTGCGGGATCGGAGTCAGCGGCGCGGGCGCCTGGGTGAAGGCCGGTACTCCCACGGCGATGCCGAGCAGCCCTGCCGCGAGCATCGTGAGCGAACGTTTCCACATCGCGCTGTTCCCCTCTGTCCCCGCAGCCCCGGCATGTCGATTGCGCCGGTTTGCGTCTGCGGTTAGGCTATGTCCCCAACGAACCAGTTACGCCTGATCGAGACATAATGATCCTGTTCGGAAAAATGTCAAACCGAGGTACGGCATGGCGACGCGGCTGAAACCCGAGCAACCGACGCTAGGTGCGCTACTGCGCGCGCTGCGCAGCCGCCACGGCTGGACGCTCAAGGAGATGAGCGTGCGCAGCGGCATCCCGGTGTCGACGCTTTCCAAGGTCGAGCACGACCGGCTGACGCTGACCTATGACAAGCTTCTCCAGCTCAGCCAGCGATTGAACATCCGCATGTCCGAGCTGTTCGCCGAGAATGATCCGGCCGCCGAAGCACCGGTCACTGCGCGCCGGAGCATCGGCGATCTCGATCATGCCGTTCGGGTGAACACGCCAAACTATGATTACTATTATCTCTGCACCGAGCTGCGCCGGAAGCGGATGATCCCGGTGATCACGCGGGTGCGCGCCAAGTCGGTCGAGGAGTTCGGCGAGCTCGTCCATCATTCGGGCGAGGAGTTCATCTACGTCGTCAGCGGCCGCATCGTAGTGCACACCGAATTCTACGATCCGGTCACGCTCGAGGCCGGCGAATCGATCTACATCGATTCGAACATGGGCCACGCCTATGTGACGGGCGAGGGCTGCGACGAGGCCGTGATCCTCGGCGTCTGCTCGAGCGCCGAGGACGGGCTGATGGACTCGCTCCTCAACCTGCACGGCTAGAATTCGGCGTATCTATTCGCGCAAAGCATATTGATATTATCATTCAGACGTAGAAGATAGACCCGCCTGCATCGAGCAGGCCTGGAGCGGCGCAAGCTGCCCGGGACCGGAGAGGAGGGTGACATGCCGGCTTGGTTGCGCACTTGCCTGCGAGGACTGGGTTCCGCTGTGTTCGCGATCACAGCGCTCGCCGGTCCAGCCGCTGCGCAAACCGCCGTACCTCCGTCGCGCGAGGTTCCGCCCGGCGCGCCGGAAGTGCCGTTCGTCCATCCCGACAAGGCCTATCTCTTCGCGCACATGACGAAGGAGCGCTACGGGGTGCTCTATTACTCCGTCAGCCTCGACGGGCTGCACTGGCGCCGGCTCAACGGCGGCCGGCCGGTATCGGAGGACTACCACGGCCATGCCTCGATCGCGAAGACGCCCGACGGCCGCTATTTCCTGGTCGGCAACAAGAGCGACGAGGATCCGCTGATCCGCTTCTGGACCTCGACCGACCTCATCCGCTGGACACCCTATGGCACCTACCAGCCCGATCTCTCGGCCGTTCCGCGCCTCCCCAGTCCGCTACAGCGCATCGGTGCACCCAAGTTGTTCTTCGACAAGCGTTCAGGCAAGTTCCTGCTGACCTGGCACACGCCCACAGTGCCCGGCGTGCCCGAGGATCCGGAGCGCTATTGGGCGAGCCAGCGGACGCTCTATGCGATGTCGCGCGACCTCAAGCGCTTCGAAGGGCCGCCGCGCCGCCTGTTCGACTGGGACATGGCGACGATCGACACGGTCGTGGTGCCGGACGACGAATCCGACGGCTATTGCGCGATCGTCAAGGACGAGCGCTACCCCTCGTACAACTGGACCACCGGTAAGACGATCCGGATCAGCTGCGGCCCGGCGCTGACCGGCCCCTATCCGCTGCCCGGCCCGCCGCTCAGCCCCAACTTCCGCGAAGCGCCGACGCTGATCCGCGCGCCCGGCGGCCACGATTGGCTGCTCTATTACGAGCAATATGCCGGCACGAGCTATGGCCTCTCGAAGGCGCCGCGGTTGCGCGGTCCCTGGCATCAGGTCTCGGGCAATTCGGGCGTGGCGGCGTGGGACCGGTACACGATGCCTGCCGGCCTGCGGCACGGCTCGATGATCGAGATCAGCCGCCGCGAATATGATGCGCTGCTCAAGGCCTTTCCCGCGGGCAATTAGCAGCGCCGATGCGCTTACAGGAGAGAAGCATGTCCGTCCTTCGCTACGCGAGCATTGCATTCGCGCTTCTCGGCACCGCGCCCGTGATGGCGCAGGAGAGCACGGTCCCGCTCTACCAGTTCCAGCAGGATGGGCGGCCGCGCTGGGCGAGCCCGGAGAACCGCGAGGCGAAGAAGGGCGCCGGCGGGCACGAGAACAAGGGCGGCAAGGGGCATGCGTTCGACACCCTTCCGGCTGGCGCCTCGCTAACGCTCGCCGATATCCGCGGCGCGGGGGTCATCGACCGGATGTGGATCACCACCGAGGATCGCTCGCCGGAAATGCTGCGCGGCTTGCGCCTTGACATCTACTGGGACGGGGCGAGCACGCCGGCGGTGTCGGTGCCGCTCGGCGATTTCTTCGGCGCGGGCGCAGGCGCACTGGTGCCGATGGAAACCGCGCTGGTGGCGAGCCCGGAGGGGCGCTCCTACGTCTCCTATGTGCCGATGCCGTTCCGCACCGGTGCGCGCGTGGTCGTCACCAATGAATCGGGCAAGCAGCTCAACCTGATCTTCTGGGACGTCAATTATCGCCAGCTCAAGTCGGCGCCTGCCGACGCGCTTTACTTCCACGCGCACTGGAGCCGTGTCCGCGCGACCGAGATCGGGCGCGATTTCCAGGTGTTGCCGCGCGTCGAGGGACGCGGGCGTTTCCTCGGCACGATCGTCACCACCCTCACCGACCCGGCCTATGGCAACAGCTGGTGGGGCGAGGGCGAGGCCAAGATCTACCTCGACGGCGACGGCGCGCTGCCCACGCTGGTGGGCACCGGCACCGAAGATTACATCGGCACCGGCTGGGGGCAGGGCGCCTATGTCAACCGCTTCCAGGGATCGTTCGTTGCGGACGAGCCGCGGGGGCGCTGGACCTATTACCGCTTCCATGTGCCCGATCCGATCTTCTTCGATCGGGACATCCGAGTCGATCTCCAGCAGATCGGCGGCGCGCCGAAGGAGCGAGTGATCGAAATGCTCAAGACGGGCGTGAAGCTCACGCCAGTGACGATCGACCCGGGCCAGCGCACCAACTTCCAGCAGTTGCTGAGCTCAGGCCGGCGCGTGACCGATCCGGGCGTGCCCGCGGGCTGGACCAACTTCTATCGAAGCGACGATGTGTCGGCGGTCGCCTTCTTCTACCTCGACAAGCCGGTGAGCGGCCTGTCCCCGTTGGCCCCCCCGGCCGAGCGCCTGGCTGCGCTCCGCCCGCCAGCGCCTCCGGAGAAGAAAGCCGCAGAGCCCGGAAATCCCGGTCAGTAAACGGTACATCTCATATTCTGCACGACTCATCCGGAAAATGAGCCCTGCCTGCGCCCGGAACAAAGAGATCACCCCGCTATAAATGCACGACAATTGCCAGTCGGCTGGTCCGGTCCCTAGGGAAAACCACCACTGGCTGCCGGTCAGGCGCTATGTTACCAAAGTATCAGGTCGCAAGCTCGTCCTGCAAATCAAAGAACAAAACAAGAGAATGCAGTCGAGCGCATGATCCTAGTTGGGATTGGCGACCGATATGGCACGATTTACTGTCATAGGCGACGTAACGCTTGAGCTTCGCGCGCAGATATATGCTGCGCTCGACGGAGCACCGTTCGTCGACTTCGGTCTAGCTCCCATAAGCCAAGCGATCTACGTCGGCCCGCCCGACGGAGACGATATCGACGACAATGCAGTCGTCGCATTGTACCTCTACCAGGTCTTGCCGAGCGGGCATCTGCGCAACCAGCGGCTGCTTCCCGACTCCGAGAATCCAAGCCGGTTCCGCAAGCCGCCCCTGCCGCTCGAGCTGCGCTATATCGTCATTCCGCTCGAGAACGACGAAACCGGACACCAGCATCTCGGCCGCATCGTCCAGCATTTCCATGATCATCATTCGTTCGACACGCTGGACGGCGAGCCGCTGGGCGACAGCTTCGGCGGGGCGGCGAGCACGCTGCGCGTCGGGATCGATCCGCTCAACATGGATCAGCTCACGCAGTTGTGGAGCGCGTTCAGCTCACCCTTCCGGCTCTCGCTGGGGCTCAGGGTCGAGCTGGTCGCGATCGACAGCGGCCTGCCGCTCGAGACGCTGCCGCGGATCGACGAGACGGTGCTCGTCACGGGAACCATGGCATGACGGCGCTCGAATCCCTGAGCGCCGCCGGCACCGTCCAGGTTCTGCTGGGCGGCCGCCTCTCGAACACGGTCACCGGGCGGGGCGTGGACGCGCCCACGCTGACGCTTTCGTTCGATCCCGACGGCAGCGGCAACTTCGTCGCGCTGCCGGCTCGACTCGGACGGCGCGCCGACGGGTGGTTCGCCTGGTATCTGGCGCCTGAACAAATGCCCGGCGCGAGCGGCCCCGATGCGGCGCTTCGTATCGAGGCGAGCGCCGCTGGCCATTCGGCCGCGCTGGCAACGCTCGCGATCGACCCGGCCGATCTCGCGCTCGTCACCGAGACGCGAACGCTCGGCGGCCGGCCGGCGACGCTGAAGCGGATCCAGGGCGCCCCATTCCGCCTCGACGTGACGGTCGATCCGCTTCCGGTTGCGCTCGAAGGCCATGTCCATGCCGAGGGCGACCCCGAGCAGCCGGTCGACGGAGCTACCGTCGAGGTTGTCGCACCGCCGGGTGCTACCACGGCGACCGACGCGGCGGGCGACTTCCGCATCGCGGTGCTCCCGGTGGCCGAAGAGATCACGCTGCGCATCACGCACGGCGGCGATACCGCCGATCGCATTTTTCGACCTGATTTCAGCCAGAGGATCAACCGTGCAGTCTTTGTGACTGCCTGACGACGCCGAGGGAGCCGCCATGCCCGAATATCTCGCACCAGCCGTCTATGTCGAAGAGGTTCCCAGCGCCAACAAGCCGATCGAGGGCGCAAGCACCTCGACCGCCGCGATGGTGGGGCTGGCCGCCCGAGGTCCGGTCAACACGCCGACGCTCGTCACGAGCTCTGGCGCGTTCAACCGGCTGTTCGGCGGGCTGCTCGACCCGCGCGTCTTCACCGACGGGCTCGACTCGATGCCGCAAGCCGCGCTCGGCTTCTTCGCCAATGGAGGCTCGCGGCTTTATGTGACGCGCATCGTCGGCGCGGCGGCGACGCGCGCCTCGGCATCGATCTGGGGCGCCGCCGCAGGATCGACGGCGGGGGTGACGCTTGCTGCCCGCGCTACTGCGGGCGCGACGCGCATCGCGCTTTCCGACGCGACCGACGTCGATGCCGATGTCGATTTCGTGATCGCCGACGGCACGCGCTCCGAAGCCGTGCAGACAACGGGCGCGGCCGCGCAGACGCTGGTCCTTCTCGGCCAGCCGCTGGCCGGAGCGGTCGCGGACAATGCCGCGGTCACCGAACAGACCGTCACCGACGGCGCGGCGCAGACGGGGATGGAAGACATGCTCGCCGGCGGCGGGCTCGCGTTCGATCCGGTGCTCGCGCTTCCGGCGGGCACGATCCTCCGCATCCGGGATACCGGCGATCCCGACATCGTCGACTATGTAACGATCGCCACTGCCAACACCAACGAGATCGTCGAGCCCGGGCTGCTCCACAACCATCCGGCCGCGACCACCGAAGTCCATGTGGTGACGGTCGCCGACGGTGCCGGCACTGCCGCCGATGGCAACGCGCCTGCCGGATCGGAAGCACTCTGGGTCGACAATGCCTCGGCCTTTGCAGCCGGCAATGTCGTGGCAGTCACTACGAGCCTGGGCACCGAGTTTCGCGTCGTCGCCGCAGCCCCCCAGGTTGCGACGCTGGCCGCGCCGCTCGCCAATCCGCACGCTGCGGGCACTGCGATCCAGGCAGTTTCCGGGCTCATGCAGGTCCATGCGCGCTATCCCGGCGCCTGGGGCAATGCGCTGGTGGTGCGAGCGGTGCCCACCAGCCTGCTCGGCGGCACGGTAACGGAGCCGGCCTCGTCTGGCGCGCTTTCGCTGAAGCTCAATTCCACCTTCGGTCTCTTCGCAGGGAGCGCGCTGCAGATCGGCACCGGGCCGGGGGCGCAACTCGTCACCGTCGCCTCGGTCAATCGGGCGACCAACGAAGTAACGCTGGTGAGCGGGCTGGCGGCCGACGTCGACGACAATGCCGCGGTCGCCTCGCGCGAGTTCAATCTGTTCGTCGATCGCTACGAGAACGACAAGGTCGTCGAAAGCGAGCAGTTCGAGGGGCTTGCGCTCCACCCCGATCATGCACGCTATGCGCCGCGGTCGGTGGGCGCCTTTGATCGGCAGAGCCAAATCTCGGCCGAATCCGGTGCATCCGAGCTTATCCGCATTTCGGACCTCAGCATGGATGACGCCGGCACCGATCTTGCCGACGCAGCGGCGCTGCGCCAGTCGTCGCCGATCGCGGGGGGCAGCTTCCAGATGAGCGGAGGCAACGACGATCTCGGTTCGATCGACGACAACAGCTTCATCGGCACTGCATCGGACGATCCGCACCTGCGCACCGGAATCCAGGCGCTCGAGAACGAGAATTCGGTCTCGATCGTGGCGGTGCCCGGTCGCACCTCGGTGGGTGTGCAGAACGCATTGCTCGAGCATTGCGAGAAGATGCGATACCGTTTCGCCGTGATCGAGCCGCCCGCGGGCTCGCGTGTCGCCCAGGCGCGTACGCACCGGCAGAATTTCGACAGCACACGCGGCGCGATCTACTATCCATGGCTCGATGTCGCCGATCCGGTGGGCGCGCCCGGCGACATGATCCGCATCCCGCCTTCGGGCCATGTCATGGGGATCTATGCGCGTACCGACGTTGCGCGCGGCGTGTGGAGGGCGCCTGCCAACGAAGTGGTGCGCGGCATCCTCCAGCTCGATACGGCGCTATCCAAGGGCGAGCAGGACATCCTCAACCCGGTTCACGTCAATTGCTTCCGCGATTTCCGCTCGGTCAACCGGGGCCTGCGGTTGTACGGCGCGCGCACGCTGAGCTCGGATCCCGAGTTCCGCTACGTGAATGTCCGCCGCACTTTGCTCTTCATCGAGCAATCGCTCGACACGGGGCTGCAATGGGCGGTGTTCGAGCCCAACGCCGAGCCGTTGTGGGCCAGCGTCAAGCAATCGGTGAGCGCCTTCCTGCGCACCGTCTGGCGCGACGGCGGGCTCGAGGGGACGACCGAGGAAGAGGCCTTCTTCGTCGATATCGGCTACGACAAGACGATGACGCAGGCCGATATCGACAACGGCCGCCTGATCGTCGTCGTGGGCGTCGCGATCGTGAAGCCCGCCGAATTCGTCATCGTCCGCATCAGCCAGAAGACGCGCGAAGCGACGTCCTGACCCGCACCTGACAGGGAGTAAGAGAGATGGCGCGTGTAGACCCCTATGCCCAATATAATTTCATCATCGAGATCAACGACATCGCGGCGGGCGGCTTCACCGAGGTGGGCGGGCTCAGCTTCGAGCAGGACATCATCGAATATCGCGAGGGAGCGGACAGCGCGACGGTGCGCAAGCTCCCCGGCCTGCGCAAATATGCCAACATCACGCTGAAGCGCGGCTATACGCAGGACCGCGCGCTGTGGGAGTGGCGCAAGACCACGCTCGATGGGCGCACGGCGCGCAAGAACGGCGCGATCGTGCTGCGCGACGAATCCGGCGCGCCTGCGCTGCGCTGGGAATTCGCCGAGGGTTGGCTCTCCAAATATGAAGGGCCGGCGCTCAATTCGACCGCCAACGAGGCTGCGATCGAGGCAATCGAAATCGCCGTCGAAGACGTCAAGCTCGTCTGACGGGTGAAACGTGCGCGTCGCCAACCTTGCGCCCGGCCTCTATTACGAGCCGGTCCAGCCCGTCCGCGCTGACGGGCTGCTCGCGCGCGGCGACGTTCCGCTGTTCATCGGCTTCACTCGGCGCGGGCCGGTACGCCGGGCGGTGCGCGTGGAATCGATGCGCGAGGTTGCGGCGCTGTTCGGCGAGCCGCCGGCGGTGGGCCACCTCATGCCTGCGCTGCGCGGCTTCTTCGAGACTGGAGGCGCGGCGGCCTATGTCTTGCGGCTCGTTGTAGGAGACGATCCGGAAGAGGGTGTCGCTGCGCACGAGTTTGAGACTGGCTGGCGCGCATCGGCTTCGTTCAACTGGACGCTGATCGATCCGCGCCGCATCGCCGGCCGCAATGCCGCCGCGGCCCCAGCCTGGTCTGCGCTCGTCGAGGAGGCGGTGCGCGACGGTCCGCGGTCCCCCGATCCGGGGAGTTGGGGAAACCGGCTGGCGGTCTCGGTCACGCGTGCGGCGCAACCGCTGGTCGATGCCGATCCGCTTCCTGAAAGCGGCGGCCGGCAGGCGCGGGCCTTCGGCCTCGCAGGGTTGGAGGCGGGTGGGGTCGTAGAACTGCTCCAGGATTCGAGGCGTGTGGTGACTACGCTGGCCGGTGTCGATGCGCCGCTGCTCACCGTCACCTTCGCCCAGCCGCTCGGCACGCTCGAGCTCGACCCGCGTCGGCCATTTCGCTTTGCCAGCGTCGAATTCGGCTTCGACATCCTCTTCGACGGACGCCTTGCCGAGCGTTTCGAGCGGGTGTCGCTGGCGCCCGGCCATTCGCGTGCACTCACCACTGCGCTCGCGTCGAGCCGCTATCTCGCCATCGAGCCGCCCACCGATCTCGATCCGGCCGACGAGGCGCAGTGGCTTCCCGAAGGGCTTTTCGTGCTCACCGGCGGCAAGGATCGTGTCCGCGCCGATCCGCCGCGCCGGATGTTCGATGCTTATGTGGCGGCATTCGAGGCGGCGCGCGGCGTGGAGGAGGCTGCGCTCGTCGCTGCGCCCGATCTCGTGCTCCAGCCGCCCGATCTGCTGGGGGGCGAGCCCTCGGCAGAGCCCGAACTCGATTGCTGCAACCTCGAGCCTGCGCCCCTGGGGCTGATCGCAGGTTCGGTACGCGATGCCGAAAGCGATGAGCCGGTCGCCGGCGTGATCGTCGAGGCGGCGGGAGCGGCGGCGCAGGCGGTCACCGATGGCGCTGGCAGCTTCACGCTGGCGCCGCTCCCGCTCGGGCTCTTCACCATCCGGCTGACCAAGCCCGGATATGAAGCCGCCGAAATCATGCTTCAATCGACTGAAGGTCCGGCGCCGGGTGCGGAACCGATCCGGCTGGCACCGCTTTCCTTTCCGACCCGGCTCGACGACGATTTGATCCTGCTCGTCCAGCGCGAGATGGCGGTAGCGGCGGGGCCCTATCGCGTGGCGATCGTCGATCCGCCGGCCGCGGGATTGAAGCCCGATCAGCTTCTCACCTGGCGCTCGCGGCTGGGCGAGAGCGACCGTCTCGCCTTCTTCGCGCCCTGGCTGGTGACGCCCGACGGTGTTGCGGTTCCGCCCTCGGGGCATGTCTGCGGCGCGCTTGCCGCAGGCGAGGCCGCGAGCGGGATCGCCCGCGCGCCTGCGAACCTGCCGTTGCGCCATGTCGTGGGGCCGACGCTCGCGATCGACGACGCGGTGCAGGCGACGCTCCACTCGGCGGGGATCAACGCGATCCGTGCCTTCCCGGGCCGCGGCGTCCGGATCTGGGGCTCGCGCACGCTTTCCGCTGATCCCGAATGGCGCCAGCTCTCCGCGCGCCGCGTGGTGGATGCGATCGAGCGGACTCTCGAAGCGACGCTGCAATGGGCGGTGTTCGAGCCCAACAGCGTCGTCACCCGGCAGGCGGTGGCTTTCACCATCGAGACCCTGCTGGAGAGGCTGTGGCGGGCAGGGGGGCTCGCCGGGGGCTCGCCCGCCGCAGCCTATCGCGTGAAATGCAATCTCGACAACAATCCCGACGAGGGGCGGGGGAATGGGCGGCTCGTCGCCGAAGTCGCCGTGGCGCCCGCGACGCCGTTCGAGTTCGTGGTGTTCCGCATCGCCAAATCGCTCGACCAGCTCAACGTGGGAGATTGACGATGGGTCTGCCACGTCTCGATCCGTTGCCTGGGTTCAACTTCTACATCGCGCTGGTCGACGATTCCTCGGCGCTGGCGATGCTCGGTTCGCTGGCCTCGTTCGCTCTCGGCGGCTTCGCGGAGTGCACCGGGCTCGAAAGCGAGCTGTCGACGGTCGATTACGAGGAAGGCGGCGTGAACGACCGCGTCCACCGCTTCCCGGGGCGCTTCACCTTCCCGAATGTCGCGCTGAGCCGCGGCGTGGGTTTCGGGGAGGACCTGTATCTCTGGCACGAGCAGTTCCTGAAAGGCGAAGGCAAGCGTCGCAACGGACTGATCCTTCTCGCCAACGAAATGCGCGTGCCGATCAAGACCTGGACCTTCGAACGCGGGATCCCGGTCAAATGGCAGGGCCCGTCGCTCAACGCCCAGTCGAGCGAACTCGCGATCGAGCGGCTCGAGATCGCGCACGAGAAACTGTCGCTGGTGATGTCGCCAGGCAAGGCCGCCGACATGGCGCTCGGTGCCGTCGGATCGCTGTTCTGAAGGAGACCGGAGGATCATGGACGTCCAGATCAACACTGTCTCCACCCGCGTCGGCGTCGTCGACCGCTCGGTGCTGCTCTCGCCGGAAGTGCTCGAGCTGGTGGTGACGGCGGTCAAGGCGCGACTCGAAGAGGAGCGACGCATCGCCGCCGAGCGCGACCGCGACACCCGCGTCGACCATCGTAGGGGCGAGCGATGAACCGGCTCACCTTCCAGCGGCTCAAGATCGACAAGACGCCCGACGGACAGCCGTTCGAGGCGGCGTACAATCCCACCGAGCTCGCGTTCAGCAAGTCGGCGCAGTTCGCGGACATCGCGGTGCCGGGACTGGAGGCGCCGATCATCCAGTTCGTGCGCGGTGATGCGGAAACGCTCTCGCTCGAGCTGTTCTTCGATTCGACCGACGGCGGCACCGGCGACGCCGCGGCTTCGGTGACCGAGAAGGTCGCGCAGTTCCAGCGGCTGGTAAGCATCGAAGGTGCGCTCCACGCGCCGCCGATCGTGCGGATGACCTGGGGCGAGGGACTGCCCGGCCCGGTGCTCGGCAGCGCGGCGCCGATGACTCAGGTCGATGTGATCGTCACCAGCGTGGCGCGGCGCTATACCTTGTTCAGTCCGGCGGGGCAGCCGCTGCGGGCTACGCTCACGCTCCAGATGCGGGTCTACTGGACGATCGAGGAGCAGACCCAGCACCTCAACTATCAGTCGGCCGATCACACCCGCACCCATGCCGTGCGCGAGGGTGAGACGCTGCCGCTGATCGCCTGGGACGCCTATGGCGATCCCGCCAAGTGGCGCGTGATTGCCGATCACAACGGACTTTCGCTGACTCGTGATCTCGCCGCGGGTCTCGTCCTCCAGCTTCCGCCGGTGGTGTGATGGCGACCGCTCCCGCCAATCGCGCCTTCTACGCGCCCCAGTTCCAGATCAAGCTCAAGGGGCAGAATATCGGCCGCGACGTGATCGCCGACGTGATCGACGTGACCTACACCGACGACGAAGCGAACCTCGACTGCTTCGAATTCAGCCTCGGCGACTGGGACCCGATCGAACGGCGCCCGAAATACTCCAGCCCATGGGATGAAAGCGGCCAGCCCTATCGGATCGGCGGGCAGAACGCGCCCAACTTCGAGCCCGGAGCGGATGTCGAGCTCTATTTCGCCTATGTGGGCGAAGGCGATCCGATCCTGATGCTCAAGGGCGAGGTGGTATCGATCACGCCGAGCTTCCCCGCCTCGGGCGCACCCACCTGCCGCGTGCGCGCACTCAACTATCTGCATCGGCTCCAGCGCGAGCATGTGACGGGCAGCTTTACCGGATCGAAGATGGACATCGCGCGCCAGATCGCGACTCAGGCCGGCATCTCCAGCGTCGAGATGCCTCCGGGCGCGGACACGGGCGAGCAGACCACCGACACCATCAACAACGCAGTCGCCTATCAGGAGATCTTCAACCGCGCCCGCGATTCCGGGCTGGTGATGTGGCTCGAGGATGCCGACGCCGGCCCCGTGCTCCACTTCGAAGCGCCGGGTGACGACAGCCCGGTGGCGACACTGGTCTGGGGCGTCAATCTCGTGAGCTTTGCGCCGCAGCTCTCGACCCGGGGGGCAGTCGCCGCAGTGGTGGTGCGGAGCACCGATCCGCGCCAGGCTGGCGACGCACAGGCCATCGAGGGCCGCGCCGAATGGTCCGACATCGGTGTCTCGGACGACGCGCTCGGCCCCTATGGCATGGCCGAGCTCGAAGGCAGCGTCGCGGGAACGGTCGAGACGATCGTCGATGCCGAGGTGCGTAGCGAGCAGGAAGCCCAGGAAAAAGCGCACGGCAGGCTGCGCGAGATACTGGGCGAGCTCGTTCGCGCGACCGGATCGGCCGTCGGCATGCCAGAGCTTCGCGCCGGACGGGTGATCGAGATCGGCGGCCTGGGTCCGCGTTTCTCGGGCCGCTACCGGATCAGCCAGACGTCGCACAGCCTGGGCGGGAGCGGCTATACCGTCACCTTCCAGGCAAAGAAGCTGGTGCTGCGATGAGCAGCCGCCCGGTCAACGGCCTCGTGCTCGGGCGCGTCACCGACGTGGAGGATCCCGAGAACCTCGGCCGGGTTAAGCTGCTGTATCCGGCGCTCGGTGACAGCGCGACCTCGGACTGGGCGCCCGTGTCGAGCATCAGCGCGGCGCCCGATGCCGGGGCCTATTTCATGCCCGAGCCCGATGATGTCGCGGTGGTCGGCTTTATCGGCGGGCACATCAACCAGCCGATCGTACTCGGCTTCATCTGGTCGGGCGACGGCGCCCCGCCGGCCCCTACGCCCAAGGAACGCATCTTCAAGAGCCGCAAGGGCCATGCGCTCACGCTGTCCGACGAGGCCGAGGACGGAATCCTGATCGAGGATGCGCACGGCAACCGCATTCTGATGAACAAGGACGGGATCACGATCGAATCGGCCAAGGAACTCAACCTCAAGGCAACCTCCACCGCCAAGCTCGAGGCATCGGGCGAGACGACGGTGAAGGGCGCCCCGCTGCAGCTGAACCCGTGATGGAAGTGCTGCTCCCCCCAGGCCCCGGCTATTCCGCCCTCTTCATCCGCGGGCTTCGCGGCGTCGCGAACAGCAATGCGGTCGAGGAAGCAGGCGCGGTGATCGTCAAGCGCAGCTTCGCCATCGCAGGCGGCGCGCTGATTCCGGATGCTGGAGGGGACAAGCTCGAGCTCGCCGACAAGCTCGAGGTGCACGACGACCTCCCTTGGGTCACGTACGAAAGCGAGCTGGCGCTCACCAAGGCGAGCGGGGACATCGTCGTCCTCGGCGGCCGCTCCCCGGCGCAATGGGCGTGGGTCAAGCTCGGCACGACGGTTTGGCTCAAGCGCGACGATCAGGCGCAGGATCCCGATGGCGAGACGGACCGCGATCTCCAGCAGAACCTGTTCGGCTGGCACCCGCGCAGCCAGACGGCGCGACGCAATGACGCGCGGATGGTCACCGATCGGCCCGAGAGCCCGACGACCGCCGCTTCGGACCGGTACGATCGATTCCAGAAGGCGCAGCGCCGCCAGGGCGGATCGATCAAGATTTCGCATCAGGGCGTGCTCCCCACACACGGCAATATCGTCGTGCTCCGCGCACCCGATGACGACGAGGACAACCAAACAGAGCTGCTCGATGTCTCGTACGATTTCCCGCAGCTGAGCCTTACGCTCTTCATCCATCACGGCCGCGGGCCCGACCGCGACACGCGCTGGTGCCCCGAAGCGCAGCCGCCGCTCGTGCTCGATACGATCGTGCTGCGTCCCACGCTCGCCAAGGCGCATGCGCTCTGGCGCCGCTCGTGGCGCTGGGGTGAACCCGGCGAGGACACGTTGCGCCGCGCGCAAGTCACCGAGGGAGACGCGTGATGGCGCAGCCGATCGCAATCGCCGAGGGGATCGCAATGGCCCCGGCCGACGTGTGCCTCACGCCCGCGCCGCCCAGCGCACCCATTCCCGTGCCTTACCCCAATATCGCGCAACTCGCCGACGCGACCGGCACTTCGATCGACGGGGGCGATCCGGTCTATGCCGCGGGCAAGGCGATCCTGCTCAAGGACAGCGAAATCCCGCAGAGCACCGGCGACGAGGCGGGCTCGGCCGGCGGGGTCAGCAGCGGGGTGACGCGCGGCAAGACGACCTTCACCGGCGCCTCGTCGAGCGTCTTCATCCACGGCAAAGCGGTGGTGCGGTTCGGCGATCCGACGATGCACAACAACAGCAACAACGCGCCGGGCAGCGTGCTCTCGTCGCCGGTCACCGTGATGGTGGGGCGCTGAGATGGCGGCGTTCCCCGAATTCCTGGGCCGTGGTCTCAAATTCCCGATCCGGGTAAACGGCCGCGGCGGGCTTTCCTGGTCGGAGGGCGAGGAATCGATCGCCGAGGCGATCTGGATCATCCTTTCGACTCCCAGGCGCTCGCGCGTGATGGAGCCCGAGTTCGGCTGCGGCGCCCACGACTATGTCTTCGCGCCCAACAACGCGACCACGCGCGCGATGGTGCAGAGCGAAGTGCTCCGTGCGCTCGTCCGCTACGAGCCGCGGATCGACGTGCTCGCGGTGCGCGCCACGGCCCAGGCCGACGTGCCCGAGCTGCTGCTGGTCGAGATCGACTATCGCGTGCGCGCCAACAACGCCGCGCACAACATCGTCTACCCCTTCTATCTCAACGAGGGACGCGCCTGATGCCGCTGGAAGCCCCGCAGCTCGACCGCAGAACCTTCGAGGACCTGGTCAAGGAGGCGCGCGAGCGGATTCCGCGCTTCACGCCCGAATGGACCAACCTCAACGACAGCGATCCGGGGATGACGCTGGTAAAGCTCCAGGCGTGGCTCACCGAGACGATCCTGTTCGAGCTCAATCGCCTCCCCCAGGCGGCGTACATCAAGTTCCTGAACCTCATCCATGTCGAGCCGCACCCGGCACGGGCGGCGCGCGCCGAGCTCCAGTTCAAGCTGGCCAAGCTCAAGCGCCCGGAGGATGTGCTCACGGTTCCGATTCCCGCTGCGGCTGCGGTCGATGTCGATGATCCCGAGCTGGCGCGCCCGCTCACCTTCGAAACCGATCATGCGCTGGTCGCGATCAACGCGGCAGTCGGCGCAGTGCTGGCCCCGCGCGCCGGCGCCAACCCGATCGAGCTCGTCACCAGCTATGACGACGCCAAGGGCGAGACGAGCTTCCTCCATGCCTTCCGCCCTTTCGGGCCGGCGCCGGCGGCCAGCAAGCCGCTGGTGATCGGCCTTGCGCTGCGGCCGATCCTCGACGCCAAGGAGCCGATCGGCGCCTACAGCCAGGACGTGCTCCCCGCGATCGAGCTCGATCTCCATTTCGACATGGCGGGGATCGGCGATGCCGATGCCGCGGGCGCCGCGATCGAAGGGCCGCTGCTCCGCCAGTGCGCGGGGTCTGGTACAGTCGAAGCGAGTGTTGCGGTCCGCTGGCAGATCTATACCGGGTCCGCAGCCTCGTTCGCCGGCTTCCCCGCAGGCTCGGCGCCCGGCGAATGGACCGATCTGCCCATTCGCGGCGACGACACTGCGGGGCTCGCGCGCACCGGCCACCTCAGGCTCCAGCTTCCCCAGCGCGCCGCGCGCTTCTCGCCCGAGGCGCTTCCCGCCGCCTTCTTCGAATCGCTCGGGCTCATCAAGCCGCCGACCACGCTCGCCGAGCTCAAGGAAGTGCTGCGATCGGGCGACACCGACATGGTGATGGGGCTAGACGACGCGCATTGGCAGAAGATGGGAATCACCGATCCCGCGACGCTCAACACGCTGCTCAACGACTGCACCGAGGACAGCGACATCGCCGACGCGCTCGACGCGATCGACACGAGCACCACGCCGATCGACGTCGCCGCGCTGACGCCCGAGGCATGGGCCGAGATCGAACCACGGCTCGCGGTGCTGCCCGCGCCGCGGCACCAGGGCGCGGCGCGCCCGCTCTACTGGATCCGCGCAGTGCCGCTCGATGCCGCGGCGGGATCAGGGCTCGTCTCGGCGATCCGGCTCAACATGGTGCCGGCCACCGCTGCGCTCACGCGGCTGGCCGAGCGGCTGGGCGCATCGGACGGCCGACCGACGCAAACCTTCGCGCTTTCGCGCACGCCTGTGCTGATCGATCCCGACACGGGTGCACCCGATCTCGAGCTCAGCGTTGCCGAGGCGGGCGAGCCTGCGCTGTGGACGCGGGTCGATGATTTCTATGCGCAGCCGAGCGACGCGCGGGTCTACACGCTCGATCCCGCCACCGGCGCCATCGCCTTCGCTCCGCGCGGCCGCACCCCGGTCGCCGGTGCGGTGATCACGGCTGCGCGTTACCGCACCGGCGGCGGGGCGATCGGCAATGTCGGCGCGGGGACGATCACCAAGATCCGCGGTTCGATCCGCAACGTCCAGGGCGTCACCAATCCGCGCCCCGCATCGGGCGGGATGGATGCCGAGAGCTTCGATGAGACTCTGTTGCGCGCCCCGCACGATCTGCGCGCGCGCGATCGTGCGGTCAGCGCCGAGGATTTCGCCGATCTCGCGGCCAATGTGCCCGGCGTGCCGGTGCATCGTGCCTATGCGCTTGCTAACCGCCGTCCGCACCCGACCACCACCGGGACCTATCAGACGCTGCCCGGCGCGGTGACCGTCGTCGTCCTGCCGATTTCGAAGGAAGCGCGGCCGCAGCCGAGCGATGCGCAGCTTCGCGCCGTATGCGACCATCTCGACACGCGGCGGCTGATAACGACCCAGCTGTTCGTCACCGGGCCGCGCTATGTGCCACTCGCGCATCTGCGCGCCACGATCGCGATCGCGCCGGGTGCCGATCTCGGCACCGTCGGCTCGGCGGCGTCGGGGGCGCTGCTGCGCTTTCTCCATCCGCTGGAGGGTGGTCGCGACGGGCGCGGCTGGCCGTTCGGCGCGCCGATCGATTTCGCCGATCTCTACGACCAGCTCCTCGCCGTGGCCGAGGTGCGCCGCGTGTCCGGGCTTCAGATGGCGGTCGAGGCGCCTGCCACCGATACCGATACGCTCGGCGACGTGGTCGGTATTCCCGCCGGGGGCCTCCCCTGGCTGCGCCCCGAGCGCATCGATCTGAACATCGTATATGATGCGCGCTGATCCCCTCCCCAACGCCTTCGCGCGCCTCGACGCGGTCAACGGGTGGCGCGCGTTCGGCGACATGCCCGGCCTGGTGATCGGGGCCTACGGCGTCCGGCTAGGCGAGCAGGCACGGCCGATTCCCGATGGCGAGGCGTTCGGCAGCTTCGGCGGGCGCACGCTGCCGCGCGGCGTGGCGATCTCGCGCGAGGGCACGGTGTTCCTCGCCGATCCGGAAGGGCAGTGCGTGCGCGTGCTGCTGCCCGCCTGGGGTGCGAACGAGCGTCCGGTGGAGGCTCCGCCTGCCTGGCCCTTCCGCTCGCTGTGGACGCGCCCGGCTGCCGATGCCGCGAGTGCGGCCGGCGATCCCTTCGCGCTCGTGCGCCCCACCGACGTGGCGCTTGGCTGCGACGGCGACCTGATCATCGCCGATTCCGGTGCGGGCCGGCTGCTCGTGCTCATTCTTCCACAGGGTTCGATCCGGCGCGTTATCCCACTCGCGGGCGCTCCCACTGCGGTCGACATCGACTCAGCCGGCAGGATCTATGTGGCGCTCGCCGACGCGGGACGCATCGTCCGCCTCGATGCGGACGGACGCGTCGATTCCGGCTATCGTGGCGGGGCAGGCACGCTCGCGGCACCTTCGGCAATTCACGTCGTGCGGGGATCGGTCTGCGCCTGCCGTGCCGGTGATCCCTGCGGCTCCGGCTCTGCTTGCAACGGGAGTTGCGGCTGTGGCTGTGGCTGTGGCGGGGACGGAGAGGGCTCCTGTCTCGCCGACGGGACCGTTTTCGTCCTCGACGGGTCGCAGGTGCGCGCTCTCGATGCGCGCGGCCATGTCCGCGAGATCGCGCTTCCGGACATGCTCGATCCTCCGCCGCTCACCGTGGCGGCCGATGGGACGCTGTCGTTCCACCAGCCGCCGATCGAGCCGCTGCGCCTGCCCGGCGTCACGGTCGATCGGCGGGGCCGGATCGGCGGGGTGCCGCTCGTCGCGCGCCCGCGGCGGATCGTGCTGCCCAAGACCGGGACGTGGATCGCAGGGCCGTTCGACGGCCAGCGCGATCGCTTCGCCTGGGACCGGCTGGTGTTCGACGCTGAGGTTCCCGATCGTGGCCGGCTCGTGGTCGACACCCACAGCTCGGATGCGCTGCTCGACACCTTCCGGCTCGGCCTGCTTCCCGAGACCAGCTGGTCGGTCCCGCTCGCGCTCGAGGCGGAAGACGCGCCCGAAGTGCTGGTCCAGAGCGCGCCCGGCCGATATCTGTGGGTGCGGATGCGCTTCGTCGGCGACGGCGAAGTCACCCCGCTCGTCCGCGCGGTCGAGCTTTCGGGCCCGCGCGCGAGCTCGCTGCGCTTCCTGCCCGTGCCCTTCCACCAGGATCCCGAAGGCGCGGCGTTCCTCGATCGCCTGCTCGCGCTGTTCGATTCGATGCTCCAGCAGCCGGCGCTTCGCGGGGGCAACTTCGCCGCCCAGCTCGATCCCGAAGCCGCGGAGGCGGAAGGCTTCCTCGACTGGCTGGGAAGCTGGTTCGACTGGAGTTTTCTCGCCGAATGGCCGGAGGCGGTGCGGCGCGAGATGATCCGCGAGGCGATCCCCTATTTCCGCATGCGCGGCACCGTGCCGGGGCTCCGCCAGCTGCTCCAGTGGCACACCGGCGCGCCCGATCCCTGGCCGACGGTGATAGAGCATTTCCGCCTGCGCGACCGCCCGGCCACGCCGCCGCTCCACATCGGCGGGCTTCCGCTCGCGCCCGTCGCGACGGAGATTGCGCATTGCTTCACGCTGGTGATGCCGCGCGCGTTGGTGCGCGACGAGGCCCAGCTTCTCCGGCTGATCGAAGCGCAGAAGCCGGCGCACACGCTCGCCGCGCTGCGCCTCGTCGAAACGGGTTTTCGCATCGGGCGGCAGAGTTCGATCGGCGTCGATGCGCTGATCGGCTCGGCTCCCGTGCTTCCGCTCGGCCTGGGCCATCTCGCCCAGAGCCTCGTCACCGGATCCGGAGCGCCGCCGGCGCTCGGCGCCGCCTACCTCACACACACCGGGGGTTGATATGGATTGCGATGGTAACGCCTGCGTACCCTGCGGCCTCCACGAGCCGCGCCGGAACGCCTATTTCGACGGCAAGCTGCTGCTCGCGCGCGATTTCGAGGACGAGCAGGTCTATCACATGGCCAAGCGCC
The DNA here is from genome assembly GCF_051400635.1 of Sphingomonas radicis. Classification (NCBI taxonomy): domain Bacteria; kingdom Pseudomonadati; phylum Pseudomonadota; class Alphaproteobacteria; order Sphingomonadales; family Sphingomonadaceae; genus Sphingomonas; species Sphingomonas radicis. The sequence goes on along the minus strand of NZ_JBLFFG010000001.1, from coordinate 384,351 downwards.
AGCTCCTCAACGCGACGCTCCACGGCACCGGCACGATCTGCGGATTGAAGGTCGTCGAGCACCCCTCCGACGGATGCCGCGCCGAGTTCGCGGTGCTCGAAGCCGGCGTCGCACTCGATTGCTGCGGGCAGGAGATCATCGTTCCCACCAAGGTGCCGATCCCGATCGCGCAGCTGCTCGACGCGGATCCCGACCTCGCCGCCGCGCTCGACGGCACGCGCCATCTGTTCATTTCGCTCAAGCGCTGCGACCGGGCGGGCGAGCTCGCGCCGGTGATCCTCGGCGGGTGCGAAGGCGCGGCCGAAGGGGGCAAGCCGGGGCGCATCCTCGAAAGCTATGATTTCCATCTGCTCGCCGCCGATCCCGAGGAATTCGCGCCGGTCGATCACCACCACAAGCCGCGGCTCGACTGGCGCCAGACGCTCACCTTCTCGCAGGCGACTCCAGTGGCGGTGGCGATCGATAACGACGCGCGCTACGCCTATGTCTCCGTCGTCCCCGAAAATGCCGAGGAGTCCGAGGGGGCTACCTCGCGCGTGCTGGTCTACGAACAGCGCAATCACGACATCGTGACTGCGCTCGACGGCCCCGCCGGGCCGATCGATCTCGCGATCTCGCCGGTCGGCGACCAGGTCTTCCTTTCCTTCGCATCGGACGATGGCACCGGAATCGCCGTCTATCGCAAGTCGACGATCCGCTCGGATGCCGATCCGGTCGCGAAGATCACGCGCGAGGGGCCGGTGCGGCTGGTGGTGTCGCCGCGCACCGGGGCACTGTTCGCGCTGCGGCTCGATACCGGCGCGATCACGGCTTGGTCGCAGGAGGCGATCGCCACCTGGCTCGGCGAGGCGACTCCCGATCCGGCCGGACCTGCCGCGCCCGCCGAGACCACGCTCGACGACTGGGACGCGCGCACGCCCGAGGAGACACGCGGCGCGGTCTTCACCATCTCGCCCGACGGGCTGCGGCTGCTGGTGGTCGACGGCAAGGGCGCCGCCGCGGTGCGCCTGGTCGAAGTCGCGCTGCTCTTCGGCGGCGAGCCTGCCGAGCGCACGCTCGGCGGCAATCCGGTGCTCCCCACGTCTTCCGGCGAGCGGCCGGTCGCGGGCAGTTGGAGCCTCGACAGCCGCTATGTCTTCCTGCTCTTCGCTGCGGGCACGGGCGAGGCGCCTCGGACGATCCTGCGCCGCTACGAGCGGATCGAGGCCACCGGGGCGCTGGCGCAGCGCGGGCAGGGCGTCGCGGTGCCGCTCGCGCATGCGCTCGATCTCGCGGTCGCGCCCGGCGAGCGCTGGGCCTATGCGCTGGTCGGCGCGCTCGACAACGAGCGGATCGAAGCCAAGATCGTCGTGCTCGACATGAACCTCGCCCAGGCGGGGCTTCCCACCGATGCGCCCGCCGAGCAGTTCGACGCCGCCGAAGAGCCGCTTCCCGGCGAAGGGCTGTCGCAGCGGCTGACGCTCAACGGGCGGCAGCTCTATGTCGCGCTGGCGGACGAATCGGCGGAGGCGCAGCCCGATCGCGGGCTGGTGGCGGTGATCGAGCCCGACGAGGCGGATTGCGGCGCCCGCTTCCGCGATGCGGTCAACGGCTGCGTGACCTGCATGGACTCTTCGCACCATGTCGTGCTCGCGCATCTGCCCAATTATGTCGCCGCCGATCGGCCGCGGATTCGCGACAAGGACCCGCGCGAGGGCGAAGTCGCGATCGACAACTTCACCTATCGGCCGCTGATCCCCTCGTCGCAGAACCTGCGCGCGGTGATCCAGTGCATCCTCGACGAAGGCGTGGCCGAGGGGCCGCCGGGACCGCGCGGCGATCCGGGCGAGCAGGGGGAGGCGGGAGCGACCGGCCCGCGCGGGCCGGGGATCGAGCAGATCGCCGTCAACACGCTGCCCGCGAACCAGCCCGCCACCGCCACGCTCTCGCCGATCGCGGAAGATCCCGAGGCGGACCTGCTGCTGACGCTCGGCATCCCGCGTGGCGCCAACGGCACAAACGGTACCAACGGCGCGCCGGGGCCGCGCGGACCGGGCATCCAGCAGGTCGCCGTCAACACACTCCCGGCGGGATCGGCCGCGACGGCGGCGCTGACGCCGATCGTCGGTGATGCCGAGGCCGATCTGCTGCTCACTTTGGGCATCCCGCGCGGTGCAGACGGCAGCACGCCCGAGCCCGATCTGGGCCATGTCCTCGCGCTCAGCTGGCGCCACAACCAGCCGATCTCGCCCTCCGAATTCGCCGAGCTGATGGAAAAGGTCGGGATCGCCATCGGCTTCGACCGGCCGGTCCGCGCCGACACGCTACTGCACAGCAAGTTCGGGATGGACTTCAGTCTGGTGTTCGAGCTGCTCACCCGGCTCAACGACAACGACAATTGCCTGTGCCCGGTGCGCTTGCCGGTGGAACTGCTCGCCGATTTCACCGTGGAGGACGATGTGATCGTCGATGCGGTGCCCGCCGACGGCGAGGAGTTCGTGCGCGGAATCCGGATCGCGCCCACGTCCGACCTCTTCATCATGGACGTCGCCCGCGTCCTGCTGCGCTGCGACTTCGTGCTCGACGACAAGGACCAGGCGATCGACGGCAATTTTCTGGGCGGCGTGCTGCCGAGCGGCGACGGGGTCGCAGGCGGGCTGTTCGAGAGTTGGTTCTGGATGCTGCGGGAGGATCGCTGATGCCCGCATCCATCTACCAGCGGCGCCCGAACGGGCTGGACCGGCCGCGCTACTTCGACCGTCAGCTCCTGATCGCCGACGATCTCGCGCTCGAGCAGGGCTTTGCCGATCACCGGCTCGCGCTGCTGGCGCGCAGCACGCTCGGCTGGGGCGTGGCGGCAGGGCTCCGGCTCACGATCAGCCCCGAAAGCCAGCCTTCCGCGGCGGCCGGCGGCAGCGATCTGATGGTGAGCCCGGGGTTCGGCCTCACACCACTCGGCCATCAGGTCTATCTCACCCAGCAGCTGGTGTTCGAGGACGTCGCCGCCATCATCCGCGCGACCTGCCGCGAGACGATCGACTGCCGCGACGTCGACGGCTCGGTTCGCGAAGCTGCCGCAGTCGCGTCGGCATCGATCTTCGCATGGATCGTCGCTCGGCCTGCCGAGGTGGAGGGCGGGCCGCGCCCGGCAATGCCCGTCGGCTGCGGCCACTCCGGCAATTCGATGCATCCCAGCCGGCGTTGCGGGGGCGTGCGCGTCGAAGTCGTATGCGCGATTCCGCCGCCGCATTGCGATCCCGATCCCGATCTCGACGCACTGCACGAGATGGTCTGCGGCCCCTGGGGACCGCCGCTTCCCCCGGAATATTCGGTCGAGGCCGATCTGGTGGTGCTAGGCACCGTGGAAGTGGTCCCGGAGGGCGTATTCGCCACGCCACGCAACCGCCGCATCATTCCCCGGCTCGATCGACTGGGCGAAATGGTCTGCGCGCTGCACGATATGCCGACACGGTACGTCACGCATATCCGCCCCGACGAAACCGACAGCGATCGATCGATCGACATGCTGGCCGGGTTCGACAGCGACGGGACACGCTTCATCGAGACGCTGGGCGAGGCGGTCGCCAATGTGGAAGCGGGCGTGACCTATCGCACGGCGGCTGCGTCCGTCACCGGGCGAAAGCTCCGCAAGCGCACACGCGCGCGCAGGAAATATCTCCAGACCGAAGGGGACGGGCTGCCGCCGAACAATCTGGAATCGCTGCCCACCATCGGCGAGCCGCGGAGATGAGCGCGGCGGCGCGCGACCGGCTGACGCTTGGCGCAGTCGAAGCGCGCTGCCAGCTCGTTGGCGCCGCCGCTGACGCGCTTCCGGTGCGGAACAGGCTTGAACGCATCTCGCGCGAGGATCTGCCGAGGGCCATTGCCGAAGCGATCCGCGGTCGGCTCGGCAGCGAAGGGGAAGTCGTGCGGATCGATCGGATCGAGCTCGATCTGGTGCTGACGCGCGAGGCGTTCGAAAGCGCGGCCATGCCGCGGCTGTGGGGCGAACGCATCGCGGCGGCGGTTGCCGCGGCGCTTGCCCGCACCGGCCATCCCGGCGTCGTGCGCTTCCCCGGTGATCCCGAATATGTCGCTGCCTATCTCGAGCGGCGCTTCGAAGTCGTGCCGCACCCCGCCTTCGCCTTCGTCGAGTTCGTAGCACTGGATCACGTTTCGCCCTCCTGGGCCGCTGCCGAACTGCTCGCGGCGCGGCCGGGGTATCTGCCTGCGCTGTCGCGCTGGGGTTTCGGCATGCGCGACCCGGTCTGGCTGGCGCGGCGAATCGAGGCGACGCACTGCGCGCGAATATTGGATGCACTGGCACCCGATCCGGTGACGCCCGGCGCGTCGGCGGCCGGATTGGTCCGCGAGCTTCTCGCAGCGGCGCCCCCCGGATGGCGCGCGCTTCGCCCGCCGGCCGCGGCGCTGGCGCTCGTGCTGGCGAGCCTGGCACCTTCGGACGGTGAAGGCGAGCCCGCGTTTCAGCAGCGTGCCACCGCCGCACGCGCATTGGCGGCATTCGCGCATATCGCCGACACCGCACCCGAGCTGCTCGACCTCCTCAGCGTGGGGGAGCTCGACGGCGTCGAGATCCTCCCGCTCGTGAGCATGGGGCGGCGCGAAGCGGCCTTCGCGCAACGATTCTTCTCGGGCCGCAGGGGACGCCGTCTGGCGGCAGTTGCGTCCGCGGTGCTCGGCGTGCGCCCGCCCGGTAGCGTCTCAGCCGAAAGCCCGAGCCCGGTAAAAAGCAAACAGCCGCCGCGAGCGCAGGTCGTGCGGCTTGAATCGCCCTTTGCCGGTCTCGCGCTCCTGCTCCCCACGATGCGGGCGCTTTCGCTCGACTTGCGTCTAACCCCCGGCCAAGCGCGCGCGGTTGTGCTCGCTGTGCTCGATCCACCCCCGCGGAACGAGAGCCAGGCAGAGGCGCTCGTCGATCTTCTGCTGCCCTTTCCGATCGAACCCGAACTGCCGCCTTTGCCCCCGATCCGACCCGAAGATGGGGCCGGCGCCACCCCCGAAGAGTGGGCTGCGCATCTGCTCGCCGAGTTTGCCGAGCGGCTGCCGGGTCTCAAGGGGAGCAGCGCGGCTTATCTGCGGCGGCAGTTCCTTCACATCGGCGGTGCGCTCGAGCTCGAGCCAGCGTGGCTCACCGTCAGGCTAGTGCGTCCGCCGCTGGCCATCGTCCTCACCATAGCGGGGCTGGTGGGCGAGCTTGGATCGCTGCCATGGCGTCCTGCGCATCGTCTTCGGGTGCTGATGCCGTGAAGGATGCGGCGCATCTCGAACAGGCGCTCGGCGCGCTGGCACTGCGGCTCAGGCGGGAGGTCGAGGTGATGCGCGCGCTGCGGGCATCCGGCCGGCGCGAACAGTTCCTGGGTCTCGTCCTCGGTGAGGAAGATGCGGCGATGCTCTGCGACGAGATCGCCGGGCGGATCGGCATCGGGCGCGAAGACGGGCTCGACGCCGAGGTCGGGAGAGCCGAGCGTGCAGTGCACGAGGCGCGCGCTTCGGACCCGGAGCTGATGATCAACCGGCTGGCGCGCTGCTTCGGCCTCGATCCGCTCGCGCAGGACCTGCTGATCCTGGCGGCGGCGCCCGCGATCGATCCGCGCTTCGGGCTGATCTACGGCTTCCTGGCCGACGACATGGCGCGCCGCTCGCTCACGCCGTCGCTCGCGCAGCGGATCCTTGCGGACCGTGGCGTCGGCCTGCTCGCGCTGCGCGCCGCCTGCGCGAGCGACGGTCCGTTGCGGCGCCACGCGCTGCTTTCGCCCGAGGACGGCGATCGGCCGCTGATGGCGAACGGCCTCCACTGCGAGGAACGGCTTCTCGATCTGCTGATGGGCCGCGAGCGTTCCGATCCCGCGCTGGCGCCGTGGATCGCATTCGATACGGCGAACGATGCAATCGCCGAAGCCTATCCTGCAGCCCAGGCTCCGCTCGAAAACTGCATCGCGCTGGTCGAGGCGAGCGACGGCGACGCCGGGCTCTGGGCGCTCGCCCTCGCGCAACGTGCGGGCGCGGGCGTCGCGCGGCTCGATTGGCTGCGCTGGCAGGCCGTGCCCGAGACCGCCGTAAAGGTGCGGCTTGCGCGCGCGCTTCGCGAGGCGCGGCTGGCGGGAGCGGTGCCGCTGCTGCACGGCTGGGACAAGGCGCCCGCGAGCGTGCGGGTTGCCGCCGCCGCGCTCTTGGCGCCGCCGTGCATCCTCACCGGAAGCGGCGAGATCTGGAACCAGGCGGGGCTCGCTGTGATCGGGCGGGAAGCTCGCGCAGTCCCGGTTGCTGCGCGCACTGCCGCCTGGTCGCTCGCGATCGAGCGTGGCGGCCCCATAGCCGACGAGCGGCTTGCCCATGCGCTCGCCGAAACCTTCGCGCTTCGTTTCGAGGAGATGCCGGCGCTCGTCCGGCAGGCGATGAGCGGCGAGGAACCCTTCGACCATGCCCTGTGCGCCGCCGCGCGGCGGCGCGCGGGCCATGCGCTCGCCGATCTTGCCGAACGCATCGAGACCAGCCGGGGGTTCGAGGCGCTGGTGCTGCCGCCGCAGCCGATGGCGGCACTTTCGAATCTGGTCGAGAGCCGCGTCACCGGGCCGCGGGTGGTCGGCGAATGGGGGCTGGGCGCCGCCTATGGCCGCCGTCCCGGGCTGGTCGCATTGTTCGTCGGGCCGCCGGGCACGGGCAAGACCATGGCGGCCGGCGCAGTTGCGCACATGCTCGGGATCGACGTTTACCGTATCGATCTCTCCGGCGTCGTCTCCAAATATATCGGTGAGACCGAACGCAATCTCGAGCTTGTGTTCCAGGCTGCCGAACGCGCCACGGCGGTGCTGTTTTTCGATGAGGCCGATTCGCTCTTCGGCAAGCGTTCCGAGGTGCAGGACGCGCACGATCGCTATGCCAATATCGAAGTCAGCTATCTGCTCCAGCGGATCGAGCGGTTCGACGGCATCGCGATCCTCGCGACCAACCTTCGCCAGAACCTCGACGAGGCATTCCTTCGCCGGATCGACTTCGTCGTCGATTTCCCGGTGCCCGGGCCGGCCGAGCGGCTCCATCTCTGGAGCAAGCTCGCCGGCACCGGCGCGCCGCTTGCCGACGGGGTCGACTTCGCGCTGCTCGCCGAGCGCTACGAGCTGACCGGCGGCGCGATCCGCAATTGCGCGATCGCTGCCGCGCACGCCGCGGCCCGCGACGATCAGCCGATCGCGATGCGGCACCTAGTGGCGGCAGTCGCACGTGAATATCTCAAACAGGGCCAGCCGCTGCGCAAGGCGCTATTCGCCGATCTCCATGCGCTGCCGGGCGGCGGAAAGGCAGTCGGATGACCGAGCCTGCCGTGACGACTGCCCCGCCGGCACCCACCAGGCGCCCGCCCGCTCCCGAACCGGATCCGGCGGTCGAGCGCGCGCCGGGAGCGGAAGCAGCAGGCAATGCCGCGATGTTCGGCCTGCTGGACGACAGCGGCGATTTCGTCGTGGACCTTGGCCCTGCACCCGGCTTTCGCATTCCGGCCGCTCTGCTCCGCGAACGCCGCATCGATCTCGCCGAGCGCGGGCGTGTGCTGCCAGGGCTGGTGTTCGAAAGCGCCACCTTTGCGCCCGCGGATCGCACGCGCATGCTGCGCATCGCCGGGCATTTCGAGATCCCGCACGTCGAATCGAGCGCCTTCACTGTCAATGTGAGCCGCGCCGGCCGCGCCTCGCTCCAGGCGACTGCCAACACCCAGCTTCCCGCACTCGGCAACCCGCGGCTGTCGATCAGCATCGGTGAGGACAAGACACTCACCGCCAGCGCTACGATCGACGCGGCGGACCTCACGCCCGCTTCGCTCCGCCGCAAGCTCACCGTCACCGGCGGCGGCACCATAACGTTGAGCGCGGGCAAGCTCTCCGGATCGGTCAACGCCACGCTCGATTATCCGCGCCTCGGCAGCGGTGCCTTCGATCTCGCTTTCTCCGAAACGGGCAGCCTCTCGGGATCGGGGCATGTCGCGCTCAATTCTCCGTTCCTCGGAGGCGTGCGCGCCGAGCTTGCGGTCACCGAGGCGGGAAGCCTGTCAGGAACGGTCGAGATACCCGCTGCCCGGATTGCGCCGTCGGTGGCGGGGCTGCAGATCGGCGGCGGCACCGTGCGGCTCGCCTATGCTGACGGCGTCACCTCGGGCGCGCTCGACGCGCTCATTCTCAGCTATCCAGGCCTTGGATCGGCGACGATCAACGCGACGATCACCCGCGGGCAATTCGAAGGCAGCGGCGATTTCGCGCTGGCGCTCACCGGTTTCACCGACGTCACCGGCAGCTGGGCCTATCGCGAAGGCGCGCTGACCGGGCAGGTGACGATCAATTCGCGCGATTTTCCGGAAGGCCTGCCGATCCAGTCCGGCACGATCACCGCCACGCTCGGCGCGACCGGCGCAGTGAGCTTCGCGGGATCGGTGCGGGTCATGCTGGGGCCCGCCGGCAACGGCGAACTGCGCGCTGGCTATAACGAGGCGGGGCAAGTCTCGATCGGCGCCACGGTGAACCTCACCGTCCCGGGACTGCAGGGCGCGACCTTCACGATCAACTATGTCGAGGGTCAGCTTTCGGGCTCGGCGGATGTGCCCATCGATCCTTCGCTGCTCCCCGGCATCACCGGCGCGGTGCGCGTCGAATTTCGCGAAGGACTCTGGGCCGGCGAGACCGAGCTCTCCTATTCGGCCGACGACGGCAAACTCTCGGGGACGATCCGCGTCCGCGTCGCACAGACCGAAGAGGGGGCGCTTCAGGTCACGGGCAGCGGCGACGTGACCGCGCAGATCGCCCCGCGGCTCCAGGGGACGCTTCATGCCGAAATCCTGCCCGAGGGCGGCGTCGACGTCTCGGGCAGCATCACCGTCACCGAGCCGCTCGAGCTCTTCCCGGAACTGCGTACCGATCGCGAGCTGTTCCGCTACTCGCAGAATATCCCCCTCTGGGCGATCCTGGTCGCGGTGATCCGGATCCGCGCCGGAATCCGAGCGGGCATCGGCCCGGGCGTATTCCGCAACATCACCGTCGAGGGCTCCTATACGATCGGGCAGGACGGCGAGCCGAGCTTCTCGATCTCGGGCGAGCTGTTCATCCCCGCGTTCGCCGAAGCCTATGTCGCATTCGGCGCGGGGCTGGGGCTCGACGTGGTGCTGGGCTCGCTCACCGGCGGAATCGAAGGCGTCGCCTCGGCGGGCATCTATGGCGCGGTCTCGGTGATTCCGGTGCTCAGCTATACCGACGGTAACTATATGATCGAAGGTACGGCGACGCTCGCGGCCGGCGCGCGCTTCAAGGTCGGGCTCAATGCCTGGGCGGAGGTCGAGGCCTTCTGGGTCACCGTCTGGGAGAACACTTGGCAGCTCGGCGAATGGATGTGGAACATCGGCCCCGATCTCGGGCTCCAGGCGCATATGGCCTATAACTTCTCCAATCCCGCGCCACCCACGATCGAGTTCAACACCAGCGATATAGATACCGGGAGCCTGATCCAGGCGGCGATGCCCGAGGATGGCCCGGCCCCCTCCGGCGCGCGCGAAGCGCTCCAGAACCGCGCCGAATGGCAGGGCCAGCTGCGCCAGCCCGGCCCTGCCGCCGGCACCGTGCCCCCCGAGCTCGCGGCGCAAGCCAACACCTCCGATGCGCCGCCTCCCGCTCCGCCACGGCCTCCCGCGCCGGTCGGCCCGCCTCCGGGCACCCAGCCAGCTCCCGGGGTCGCGCCCGTCGCTTCGCCGAGCGCGGCGGCGGCTGCCGGCGGTCCTCCGGGCGCGCGGCCCACTCCGACACCCGACGCCGCCGCCGATGCCGCGGGGCCGGCCCCCGGGCGTGCGCCCACGCCGGGCTCCGCCGACGCTGCAGCGGTGGCCGCGGCCGGAACCCCGCCGGCTACCCCCGAGCGCGCCGCGCCTGCCGATCAGGTGCCACAGACCAACCAGCCGCGCTTTCCCCAGGCGATCAGCCTGGCGATGCTCGACGAATCGCCGGTGCCGATGCCGCGCACGCCCGAGCAACAGGAGGAGGATGTCGAGGCAGCCAACACGATGGTGGGCCTGATCGAGAATTCGGTGACGGACACCGCCGAGCTCGAAAGCTATTTCCCGCGCATCAAGCGCCGCTTCCAGCTCTCCGCGATCGCGCTCGAGCCTCAGCCGGGCGGCGGCGTGTGTGTCAAGATCGAGGTCAACCCGGTTCGCTACAATCGCGTCGAGGAGCTGCTGCGCGGCGACGATCTCGCCCGCACCGACGGTCTCGCGCTGCGCACCGAAGTCGAGTTCAAGTCCGATACGCTGGGCGGCAGCGCGGTCGGCACGGAAATGGAGGCCCGGCTGCTCGGCCCAGACCATCCTGCCGGCGGCCCGCCTCAGGGGCAGGACGCGCTTATGGGCAAGCTTCCCAGCCGAACGGGAGACGAGGCCACCAACTATATTCGCGGCCATCTGCTCAACGACAATATCGGCGGCCCGGGCCGGGAGCATAACCTGTTTCCGATCACCCAGCAGGCCAACCGGCTGCACGAGAGCCACATCGAAAGCCGCATCAAGAGGTGGGTCAATACGGACCGATACTGGTGCTATTACAAGGTGGTCATCGCGAACGAGCGCGATAATCTCGCGAACGAGCACGGACCCTATTATGTATCGGCGGACATCATCACCACCGCCGCGGTGCTCAAGGTGGGCGGCAGGCGCGACACCCAGCTCGCGAGCAACGGCGTCTCCGCCCGTTCCCATGCGACGATCGTCGCGGACGATCCCCTGCCCAGCGCCGCCACCGCGAACGTCACGATCAACAGCACCTCGCGCGGCGGCGGCTCGACGGTTCCGGTGAATGCGATCAACGAAGCCGGGCTCGCCGGCCATGAGGCGCTGCCAGCAGATGACGCGCGCGAGGTCGCGCTCAGCACGCGCAACCGCGATCGCACCGACGCACTCGATCCGGAGCTCGCCGCATCGGTGCTTAGCGCGATCGGCCGCGGCAGCGAAGCGACCGTGAAGGCAAAGGCGATGGAGGTGCCCGGGGTCGGCGACGGCATGGCCAATGTGCTCATCGCCGCCGCAAAGAACCCTGCCTCGGTTCCCAACATGGATCCCAACACGCTGGGCCTCGTCACACGCCTCAACGATCCTGCTCTGGCCAGAGTCTTGCTCGGCAAGATCAGGAGGATCTGGGCGACGGGAGGTTGAGTCCTCTCGGCTCTCCGGCAACGCTGAGATCGAAGACCGATCCTGGTAGCGTGAAGGGGATAAGCGATGTCGTCCTGATAAAGCGTCACCGTCGACGACGACGTCATGTTGACTGCGTCGAAGCCTCTCGTGGAGGTTGACGAGCAAGCCCGCTCGGATTCGGGCCGGCAAAAAGCCTCTTCCTGAGAAAATGGGTTGGCCCGTGCCGCGGACGTGGTTAAGTCCTTCGCATGCCTGCTCATTGGATTCCCATGCCCGCTCATCGGACACTTCGGACGCTGAGCATTCCAAATCCCTTGCTGATTGTTATAGGCATCTACATCAGTCTTCTGTCGATATTGGGCGGCGGAAATACCGTTCCCGGGCCGACGACGTATTTGCTGATGACCGCGACCTGCCTTTTCGTTGGCGCAGTGATTGTACTCCGTCCGACAACCGCCAACGCGCCGATCAGTGCATATTTGGCTATGGCCCTAATTGTTATTACTCCGCTTCTCCAAATCATCCCGCTTCCCCCTGCTATCTGGCAGGCGCTGCCGGGCAGCGCGCTGCGCGCAGATGTGCTCGCATTGATTGGACAAGCTGATCTATGGCGCCCGTTGAGCCTAGAGCCGTTGTACACCGCTCAAACCTTTGTGATGGCCAGCGGCTTTGCGGCGCTAGTGATCGGATTGCTCGCGCTTAAACTCGCGGATTTCGAGCGGGTATTGATCCTGCTCCTAGGACTAATTTGTGCGGGCATTCTTGTTGGGGTCATACAAGTAGCAACTAATGGTGCCTTTCCTCGCTTCTTCAAACAAGCTCACGACGGTGCATTGATTGGCTTCTTTGCGAACAAGAACCATATGGCGATGGCGATTGCCGCATCACTTCCCCTTGCGAGTGTGCTGTTGCTTGCGTCAAGAAAGAAGAGATATCCTGTACCACGCCTATTTTTCTTCGTGTACTGGACGGTCGCGTTAATCGCTACGCTCGCGACGGCCAGCCGCGCGGGGATAGCGCTTTACCTTATTGCTTCGTTAGCAATTGCACTGTCACTCGCATCTCGAATTAGTATTCGTCATCGTATCCTGATCGCCACGATCGTTATCGTGGTCGGAGCTGTTGTGATTTCCTCATCCCCCTTTCAAACAATGATGGATCGCTTCGATCACATTGGCGACGATAACCGAGTGCTCTTTACACAACGAAGTCTCCCGCTCGTTACGCAATATTGGCCAACTGGAGCGGGTGGGGGAGTATTTGAAGACTTGTTTATCACCTCTGAACCAATTGAATGGGTGAAACCAACGATTATGAACCACGTTCATAATGATTACGTCGAGATGGTAATCGAATATGGCCTGACAGGAGTAATTGCCCTGCTTGTTCTCGCGGTTGTCATCCTGGGTTCTATATGGGAGTTGCGCCGCCTGCATGACCGCCGGGCTGCGGCGATACGCGTGGCCGGTGCAGTCATAATCGCACTCATGGCTCTGCATAGCCTGGTGGACTACCCGTTGCGTCGCCCTGCAACTTTGGCAATCTTCGCCGTCGCAATCGCGATGGTGCTGCGTCGGCCTGACGGTGTGCCAAGCCGGCCGGAGCTGCGCGAGGCAACCCGCTAGCGGCTCTTGCCGGTATGGCTCGCGCCATCTAAGAGGCCGGATCACTCGCCGCATCTTGTAGTACACGGAGCCTGATTTGCGATCGCTCACGATATGCTTTCTGGCCACGCTTATGTGCGTCGGCTGCTCGGGTCGGATTAGCTCCGTTCCGGTCGGGCAGACATCGTTTCCCGCCGACGCCACTCCTGATGGCCCGGCGCCTATGCCGGACTACCGCATCGGACCGCTTGACAAGCTAAATATCGTGGTCTTCGGAGAAGAGGACTTGGGGGGTGAAATTCCTGTTGGGCTAAGCGGCAAAGTTGCAGTGCCGTTGATTGGCGAAGTGCCGGCTCAGGGTCGCACCACCGCCGAACTGGCAGCGGATATCGCTCGGCTACTTAATGAGCGCTACTTGCGCGATGCGTCCGTCTCTGTCTCGGTTCTCGAGACCAAGAACCTGAACTTTACAGTTGACGGCGAGGTAAAGAAGCCAGGAATCTATGATATGCCTGGCCGGATTACGCTAATGCAGGCTGTTGCCTTAGGTGAGGGAACAACCGAGTTTGCAAAGCTCAATGAAGTCGTGATTTTCCGTAGCTTCGAAGGCAAGCGGTATGCCGCGCGCTTCGACCTAAACGACATACGTGCAGCACGTTTTACCGATCCGGAAATCCGGCAGGGAGATGTCGTCGTCGTTGGGTATTCGGGGGCGAAGCGTATATATCGTGATATTTTGACCGCGCTGCCAGGGCTGGCCGGCTTGTTCGTTGCGCTGCGTCAGTGATTGGAAAGCATCAACCGTGAACTCGCACAGCTCCGCTACCGACGCTTTCCACGTAGCGTCCATTGCTAACGCCAAAGAAGCTGCCGCCGGTTTCGATTTGCGTGAAATTTGGGCTGCAATCTACCGGTCGCGCTATTGGATCGGGGTAATCCTCGTCTTGGCTCTTGTGGGCGCAGTCCTGTACACCTTGCTTGCGACACCCTATTTTTCAAGTAGCTCCAGCATTGAGATCCGGCAGGAAGCGGAGAAGGTTCTAGGCACTGAGGCAGATCGCGAAAGTGCCTCGTCCCGCCTCGACACCGAACGTTTTTTGCAAACGCAGCTGGATATTATCCGAAGCCGTGCGGTCGCGACCACGGTTGCCGAGAATTTGGGACTTTTTCGCGGCAACGCGTTCCTGGAAGCAATGAATGCGGACGAAACGGCGCCGAGCCGCATCCTGTCGCAGCAGGAGGCCCATCGGGAAAATATTCTGAAAGTTCTGCGCGACAATGTATCTGTAGAATATACCGGCGACACACGTATCGCTGTTCTGACCTTTACTAGTCCGGATGCTCGAATTGCGGCGCGAGTAGCTAATGGCTATGCCGATGCTTTCATACGCAACAGCTTGGAGCGCCGGGCGAGTAGCTCCAACTACGCCCTCGATTTCCTGCGCAGGCAGCTTGCGGAAGCCCAGGAGCGCCTGCAACAGTCAGAGCGTGCGGCGCTCGACTATGCCCGGCGCACGCGTATCGTCGATGCATCGAATGCGGCGAGTTCAAACAGCCAGACGCAGCCTCAATCGCTTGTCACGGCGCAGCTCGTTCAGCTTAACGAGGCATTTGCGACTGCAACCGCGCAACGAATAGAATCAGAGCAGAAGTGGCGGACAACTGCGGCGTTGCCTCTGCTCAATATTCCCGAAGTTCTATCGAATCCTGCGATCCAGCAGCTCATCAATCAGCGCGCTGAGCTTCAGGCAAAGTATCAGGAACAGTTGACCAACCGACAAGAGGATTATCCTGCGGTCCGCCAGCTTGCGGCACAAATCGGGGAGATAAACGACCAGGTTCGCAGCTTGGCGACGAGCATTCGGGGTTCGATACGCAGCCAGTATGATGCCTCAGTTGCACGTGAGCAGCAGATAGAGGGTAAGCTCGATAGCCTCAAAAATAGTACGCTGTCGGAACAGAACCAATCGATTCAACTATCCATTCTGCGCCGGGAGGCAGATACCAATCGCCAGCAGTATGATGCGCTATTGCGGCGTTATAACGCGCTCAACGCCGAAGCTGGAGTGCAGACTAACAACTTGACCATCGTGGATCGAGCCGAAGTGGCGGAGAGGCCGTCTTGGCCGAAGCTCCCGCTCACCTTCGGCGTCGCCCTGGCGATCGCCGCGTTGGTATCGGCCGCAGCCGTGGTCGGTAGAGAGCAGTTGCTCGACTCGGTGCGTACGCCGCAAGACGTGACGGACCGCCTGGATCTGGCGTTGCTCGGTGCGCTCCCAGTCGCGGACGATCTCAAGCTTGACCTGCAGGACGTGAAGTCGCCGAGTAACGAGGCCATCAATTCCATCCGCGCGAGTCTGGCGCTAGCGACGGCCGCAGGCGTTCCGCGATCGATGATGTTCACGAGTACCCAGGCCGCGGAAGGAAAGTCGAGCACCTGCTATGCTCTTGCCCGCAGTTTCGCCCGCTTGGGTAAGACCGTCATCCTACTCGACATGGATCTGCGGCGGCCTAATGCGCATCATCTCTTCGGTGTAGCCAACGAGGTCGGCGTTACCAGCGTGCTGACTAACCAAGTTAGCCTGGACGAGGCCATTCATAAGACTGATGTCGAGGGCTTGTCACTAATCACCGCCGGCCCCGTCCCGCTCAATCCGTCTGACTTCATCGACGGTTCGGGCGTGCCGGAGTTAATCGAGGAGTTGAAGCGCCGCTATGACATAGTCATGGTTGATTCGGCGCCGGTGCTCGGGTTGGCCGACGCCATCCTGCTTTCCGCGCATGTAGAGGCAATCATATTCGTCATTGAAGCCAATCGTAATTCCATCCGGGGGACGCAGCACGCCATCCACCGAATCGTCGATGCGGGGGGTAGTTTGGTCGGCGCGGTTTTGACGAAGTTTGATCCGGTCAAGCTCGGCTACGGTGGAAGCAGCGACTATGGCTACAACTATGGCTATGAATATTCGTCCCGATCCTAAAGCTGGTAGATGGCCCGTCGGTCGTTGGATCGCCGCGGGCGTCGCCGCGGGCCTGTTGCTGCTCGTAACCGTTGTTTATGTCCGGACGTCGTCCAATATCGCTGCGGTGGCATCAAGCCGGGTAACGCCGCAGGATTCGCCGCAGCTTCACGCCTTGGCGCCAGTCGCCCGGGCAATCATCGCACGCCCGCTACGCCAAGAGTTGGTCAACTTTGCTGTGGTTTATGGCGGCCATGTTAGTGACGAGCGGTGGATATTGTTGCTCCGTCGATTGGGTTGGCGCAGTACCGAAGCGCTCCAGACCATTCTGGCGCACGACATCACGAAGAACAATTTGGCAGGCGCTCTCGATAGTCTGGACGCATTGTTGCGGCGCAGGCAACTCTTTGACGAAGGCAGCTTGGCACTCGGACAGATGGAGAAGCTGGATGAGGGCCGCCCCTATGTGGTGCGCTTGCTCGCCCGCCGACCGCCATGGCGGCGCGATTATCTTCTCATGGCAGGAGATTTGAGGGACCCCCGTGCGGCACTCAGCCGGTATCAGGTGCTGCTCGCACTTCGACGGGGTGGTGATCAGTTGGAGCGCCACGAGGTGGCACCTCTGCTCCCCGCCCTAATCCGCGGCGGCAACCGGGCGGAAGCATGGCATCTGTGGCAACTCTTCGATGCCGCACGAGTTACCTCGCCCGTGAACGACCCGGATTTTCGCGTCATCACCAGTTCCCTTGACGGCGATATTATGTCGGTGCCGTTCGAGTGGCATATCGCGACCGGCCCAGGGTTCTCCGCGGTGCCTTACTTGGACGCCGGAGTTCCGCGCCTCAGCCTGTCCTGGGATGGTCGTGGTGTACCGGTCTTTGCGTCGCAACGTACGTCTGCTCAGCCGGGCATGTATCGTCTCAACGTTACCACGCAGGATTCGCACGCAATCGTCGATCGCCTCCTCGCTTTTCGCTTACGCTGCGATGATGGTTCTGTGGTAGATTTCCGGCTAGAAAGCCCGTCCGGCTCACCAGCATTACGGTACCTATCTGAAGCGCGGGTCCCCTGCGCATTCCCCGAGCTGCAGATCGCCGCGCGGCTACAGGCCAGCCCCTCCTCGTACAACGTGAGCCTGGACCGGATTACCCTTAGCCGACTTCCAGACGCCGGCTAGGGTACTGCGCTCATGTTAGAAAAGTTCAGCAAAGGCAAGCTTCTGGCCAGTCTGCGGCGGGATGCTTTCCTTACCTCCCGACGCGCAGTGCTCTTTCACCCCGCATATTTGATACGTCGGGCGCTTTATAAGGCCGTAAGCCGTGCCGCCCCCGAGTTCCGAGGAGCCATTCTTGATTTTGGCTGTGGCTCAAAGCCATATCGGACGCTGTTCACCAACGTGGAGAGTTATGTCGGGGTCGATATTGCTCAATCGGGTCACGACCATAGCAGCAGCAATGTCGATATATTCTATGACGGACGACATTTACCTTTCGAGGATGGAAAATTCGACGGCGTTGTCGCGTTTGAAGTTTTTGAGCACGTGTTCAATCTGCCCAATATCCTCCGTGAGATCCGCCGCGTGCTGAAGCCCGGTGGACAATTGATGTTCAGTATACCCTTCGCGTGGCCTGAGCACGAACAACCCTATGATTTCGCGCGCTACACAAGTTTCGGTATTGGGCATCTGCTTGAGGAGGCCGGCTATCGCGTGGCGGCGATCGAAAAGACCAATGGAGCAGTCGCTGCGATTGCTCAACTGTGGATCGCTTATATTACCGACCAGGCGCTGCCCAAACTTGGCCCTCTGTCACGGCCGATCCGAACACTGATAGTACCTCTCATGAATATCTCGTCAGTCGCGCTCGCGCGTCTATTGCCGCGCGGTGATGACATTTATTCCAACTTGGTGGTACGCGCGATTCGTAACTGAATTCAGGCTGTGAGCCCTATCCCGGATCGACGGGTTGATGGCCCGAGGGCGGTGCCCCGCAGGAACGCCGATCTGCAAAGTGTCCCTTCAGTCAATGCAACGCCTGACCTTGTGGAACCCGATACAGCACAGTCGCCCTTCCGGGCGGCGCGTGCGGACAGATCCTTGAAGTCCTCAAGGGATAACCGCCGGAGCTACCGCAAATTACAGTTCCTGAGCCTGGGCGCGCTGGCCGGCAACGGTTGCCAAAAAACCGATTGTCTTGCGTCCGATGACATCTATGTCGAACAATGTGCGATCATCCTGGGTTTGTGCACGCAACTGAGTCAACGCAGCGCGATTGGTCACCAATGGCGTCAGTCGCTCGACCCAATCGCTGATGTCGTGCCGTCGTAGCAGGATACCGTTACGGCCGTCCTCTATCAGTTCTGGCAGGCCGCCGCGATCTGTTGCGGCTACCGGAAGTCCGGCGCCCAGTGCCTGAATCACCACCCCTGGCGAATTCTCCTGCCAAAGTGAAGGGACGCACAGTAAGTCGGAAGTCGCCATTTCGTCCGCCAGATCGGTTTGCGACACGAAACCCAACAGTCGAAGCCAAGGTGCATTGTGATAGCGAGCGCGCAGCTCCTGCTCCAGCGGCCCCTTTCCTGCAACGGTGAGACGCACCGCATGAACCGATGACAATCGCTCTACAGCGGCGACAAGTACATCAACACCCTTGGATTTATCCAGTTTTCCGACATAGAGCAATCGAACGAATTCGCCGGAAACGTGCGGCAGCTGCGAAACGGGATAGGCCTTCGTGTTCAAGATACGGGCATTGGGATACCGTTTCAAACCGACGAATTGATCAAGGGTGTCGAGAATGGCTTGAGAAGGGGCTATAAAGGCAACTTGCGTATGTGCTGCGAGCTTCTCGATCAGCTTCGTTTTATAAGCTCCCGAGACTTTGCATGCGAAGCATTGACCTACGCACTGTCGCCCGTTGCGGAACATCGACATGCGAATGCATGCTAATCCAAGATCGTGAAGCACATAGACTACAGGAACGCCACAGCGCGCCAAATGAGCGAGGGTGCGATAGCCGAACCCTTGGAGGTAGTGAATCACGATCACGTCGGGAGCGAATGCGGACACCTGCGCGGCCACATCACGCCCAGCACCATCGGCCACGTGGTCCTGGAAGTGCCAAATCGGCTTCTGCCATGTGGCCGCCCTGTCGAACGCATTAACGGGATAGATGTGGGGCGTCGCCAGCATGGTTACCGAAACGCCTTCGCTCTCACTCACCGCGCCCACTTCGCCCGGCTTAGCGGCAGCCATCAGAACACGAACTTCGTGCCCCTGCATCCCCGCCCATTGGGCGAAGCTACAGGCGCAATCCTCAGCGCCGCCAAAGGCGTAAGGCGGGTAAAGGGCAGATAGGACCAGAATCTTCATGCGATTGTGCCGCTTTGCGTCTCAGTGAGCAGTTTGGGTTTTATATTCTTCTCCCAATTCGCGCCCCGAGCTAAAGCTAAAATAATCATGATTGTTGCCATTCCGACAGCTGCGCCCTGTATATGAAAGAAGGGAGTCAGAATAAAGATCGCCATAATTACCAAAACAAACGAGACGATATTGAGCGCTATAAAACGTTTATCCTGCTCCATAATGTAATCTATGATACCAAAATAGTCATTCGTGGCCTTTCCCATCATCCCCACGAGTAGAATTGGCATAATGCTCAACTCTCTCGCTAGCTCTGCTCGCTCCAACTCGTTGACAAGAACGAGCGTCGCTAATTCAGTCATGACGAACGTGATGAAAGCAAAGCCGGCCAGCTTCGCCAGACAACGATCAGCCATACGAACGAATGGCGCATAGGCATGTTCAGTGAATGCACGGCGTAACCGAGGCATATAAGGCTGGGTCGTCGCCGACTGGACGATCAGGAAGGCGGCGTTCGCGATCGAGAAATAGAAATAATATATGCCCGCCGCCGCGACTCCGATGACGGATGAAATAATGAACCGATCTGCATTTTGGCTTATAGCCAAGGCAAAGTCGCTGATCCAGATAGGCATCGCGCGAGGTAAGGTAGAGCGTAACCATCCAATGTTGAACTCGGAAGTCCATAACGACGAGGTTAAAACGGCCCGTCTTAGGACTATAACAGTGATCAGGAGATAAATTACGAGTCCAAATAGCCAGGTGCCGATCAAGGCATTTATATCTCGATACGCCGGGAACAGGTAGGCACACGTCATGAATATGGGTATCCAGAACGCGGAACGCATAAACAGAAGAAAGTTGGCCATAGGCGCGCGATGTCGCGCGATTAGAAGCAGGTGCAAATCGAAGCCGACCATTTCAAGCACGATTACCAACGCGCACATCCACGGGCGGACTGGGATGTCGATTTGTCCCAACTCGACCAAAAGCGCCAAACCCGCACAAGAGGCTGCGCCGCACGCAACAGTGACGATCAAGCGGTCGCGGGCCAGGAGCACGGCAGG
The DNA here is from genome assembly GCF_051400635.1 of Sphingomonas radicis. Taxonomy (NCBI): domain Bacteria; kingdom Pseudomonadati; phylum Pseudomonadota; class Alphaproteobacteria; order Sphingomonadales; family Sphingomonadaceae; genus Sphingomonas; species Sphingomonas radicis. The sequence goes on along the minus strand of NZ_JBLFFG010000001.1, from coordinate 364,204 downwards.
TTGTGAGGCCATGCTCACGATCTCGCGATTGACGAAGTAGCTCAGGCCCAGCCCGGCGGCCCCCGGAAGCAATCCGCTCAGGCCGACCAACAACGAAAAAATGCCGAGATCTTCGAGGGACAGGTATTTGGCCATGAACAAGGCCAGGAACATGCGCATCGACAGGCCGGCCAACCGCAGGCCTCCGGCGAGGATTTCGTGCAAACGTCCGCCCCTTCGCTTTCTGGGGCACCCGCAGCCGCAGCTGCCACCCTTCGATCCATCTAGCGGGATAGGATCGAGGCGACAACATGGAAACCCCGCCAATGCCAGTTTCTCGAAGGATATAGCGGCAGTGTCACTGCCCCATGGTTAGGGTTGCGCAACGGGGAAGCCCCGGGTATCGCTCGCTCCTCGTATCGTCGGATGAAGTGAGGATGGAGACCTTGGTTTCGCAAGTAGATGTTGGCGCGCCCATCCCCTCCGATGATATTAGCCGCGCTTACAGAGAAAAGTTTTCAATTGACGTTTCGCGGTTCTTTCCCGAATCATCCGTGAATCTGGACCGTGTTTCTCCACATGGTTACTATAAGTTTCGCCCGGTAATTTCAGGGGATAGTAAATTCTACGCTGATCTCATGAATAGAATTGGTTACGACGACGGCTATAAGCCGGAATTCGTTGCCGCCGGAGCTCATGTGGGAAGCAATGACCGAGTGCTCGATATCGGCTGCGGTCCGGGGCGATTCAGTGGCTTCTGCCAAGGTTCCTACAAGGGAATCGAGCTCAATCCCGATGCCGTCTCTGAAGCGCAGCGACATGGTCGCAACGTAGCCTTGGAGCGGTTGGAGGATCAGCCTCTAGAAGCCTACGATGTTGTCACTATGTTCCAGGTTCTGGAGCATGTGTCTGATCCGGAAGCTTTTCTAACGGAAGCGGTGAAGCGCGTCGCCCCTGGTGGGAAGCTGATCGTCTCTACGCCTGACATGGCAGGCTATATGGCTTCCAGCCCCAATCACGTCCTTAACTACCCGCCGCATCATTTGAGCTGGTGGACCGGGGAATCCATCGCCGCCTTGATGGCTTCGAATGGTATTTCTGTTGAAACGACATGGAACGAAAAACTTCAGCCGCTTCACGTCACTGACTGGATCGAAAGCAAATTATCTCCGCGCCGGGCGCGCCACTTCGATTTTTCCATGAAGGCAAAAGCCGCACGAGCAGCCGCTAAACTTACCAGCTTCGTGCTTAGTCCAATAGTACGTAATATGTCGCGCGTAACCGGACAGTGCGTGATGGTAGTCGGAAGCCGGAGCGCTTAACTTCCATGGCTACACTGGCCAAAACCGCGACCCCCTCCGGTACACGACCACCTTCTTACCTGGCGGTCGTCATTGTCGTGCTCGCGGGCTTCACCGATATCAAGATCGGTGATATTCAAACCGTTGAGATAGTGGTAATCGGGGCGCTCGGGCTTCTGCTGTTCAATACTCGGGCACGCCTGCGCGTGCATGGCCCGGCCGTCGTGATCGATATGCTTCCGCATGCATTGATGTTACTGGGATTTGCGCTGGTTATATCGCTGTTTTCGATGCGTCTCGATTTCTACCCGATTCCCGACACCGGACCGCTTAAGCAGCCACCTTTAGCGACATTTGCACGTTTGTTTGAGATCGCGATTTCGATCAGCGCAATGTTTATTGTTGCCTTGGCGATCAGCACTAGCGCTTCCATGCTGAAGAAAGTCTTCGCAGCTTATGTCTGGGCGGCCTATATAGGAGCCGCCTGGGGTATCGTCTCCATGATTGGGTGGCTGTTTGGTGCGGAATTATCTGGCGCTACCCCTGCCAACATCCCCCGAGTTCGGGGGTTTTTCGGGGAGGGTGGGCCGTTTGGCCTATACCTTGTAGGCGCGTTGTTAATTAACATCTTTCGCTACAAGTTTCTTGGTTATATAAATCAGAGATCGTTCTGGATCGGATCGTCGATCTTATTTTTGGCGCTCTTAGGGGCGCAATCCAAATCTGCAGCTTTCTTGGTATTATTCCTAGCCGGGGCCTATATGGTTGTGACCCGTCGGACATCGACGATCATATTCCTGTTGCCGATCGCTATACCATTTCTTTTGACCAGCGACATCGTGCAAGGCGTCAACGGATATCTGGAAAGCCGTGAGAAATTTGCCGTTCTCGCTTTCACCAACCCTGAAGACTATAATCTAGTTATGGGCCGGGTGATGGCGTCCATTCTCTTGCCCCGCATTATCGAAGCGCACCCGTTTTTAGGCATCGGTGTTGGCAACTACAGTCTGGTACGGAATGACCCGTCATTGCTGCGCGGTCTGCCTCAAGTGGACTTATGGGATCTACAGGGTTTGGGACTTCTCGGCTACGCAGCCGAGCTGGGCATTCCTTTGACGCTATACGTCATGTATGTCTATTTGATCCCCTTCCGACGAGCGCTCAGTACCCGGCCATGGATCGCGACGCTTTGCATCTACCCGCTCGGGGCAGCGTTATTTGGGGTGCAGCTCTCCTTTGCCTATCCCTGGGTGGTGATGGGCATGGGCCTGGGAGCGATCGCGATTCACAATTCGGCAGAACCTCGGCCGGCCAAGGCCAATGTTGCTGATGACGAGGGTCGAGGACGTTCTCGTGTCTCACTGCGCTCGAATGGGCTGCGTAGATGACGAAGGTCCTGATCGATGCCAGAATAGGTTGGTCATCCGGTATCGGTCGTTACACGACTAATGCCGTACCGCGCGTCGCGCGGGCGATGTCCAATGTGCATTTCGATCTGCTAGTCACGCCCGGGGACGCCGAACGCGCCCGTAATTTGATGGACTCGACGCCGAACCTGCACGTCCGCGAAATCGATTTGCAACCTTTCTCCATGGCAGAACAGTGGCAGATACCTCGCCTGGCTCGCGACTATGATTGGGCGTGGTTCGTGAACTACTGGGTTCCGCTTGGTCTCCGTACGCCGTTTATTGCAGTGGTCCACGACATGCTGCATCTTGAGCCAACTCTGTTTCCGGCTTCGCGTTTGAAGCGCGCATTGTCTCGGCTGACCTTCCGCCACTTGAAGCGCTGCGCGACTGGAATTTCGTTCGACAGTCGCTTTACCAAGCGCGAATTCGAACGGCTAGTCGGCAAGCCGCGCCACGCAATGGTCTGCGGCATCGGCATCGATCATGATGGTTGGCGTCCCTTTGATCCGGCTGAACCCCCTACGAAGGAACCCAGGTTGTTGCTGGTCGCAGCAGCCAAGGCACATAAAAATTTCCGCATAGCAATCGACGCCTTTGTCCGCGCGGAACTGCCGGAGAGCTGGAGGCTGACGATCGTCACTCCGGACGCTAAGCTGCGATCCTCCATCGATGTGGGCGCGCTCATTGACCGAGAAGCGCGAATCGAGATATTGAGCGGTCTCAGCAATAAGGCTTTGCGCGATCTTTACGGTCGTGCCGCCGTTGTTTTGATGCCCTCTCGCTATGAGGGATTCGGACTTCCCCTTCTGGAAGGCTTGCAGAGCGGAGCGCAGCTGATCTCTTCCACTGCAGCCTCGCTAGTGGAAGTGGGACAAGGGGCTCAGCTTACCTACGTCGACCCAAGCGACTTGGAAGGTTGGACGAAAGCCATCGAAACCGAATGCCGCCGCTTCGACGAAGGTGTAATTGATACTCGAACCCGCTCAGACAATATGCGGCACGCGCTTTCCTACGACTGGGATGGCGTGGCGCAAGACACGTTGCAGCTGATCCGGACGGCAGCGCAGTTGAATAAGAGGAACGATTATCAATCATGAGCAATACGGCTATCGTCACCGGGATCAGTGGCCAGGATGGCGCCTATCTGGCGGAAAATTTGCTCTCGCGCGGGTACACGGTATTCGGAACCTATCGCCGCACGAGTTCGGTTAACTTCTGGCGCATAGACGAATTGGGAATTAGTGATCATCCCAGGCTGCGGCTCGTCGAATACGATCTCACGGATATGGGCTCGGCAATTCGGCTGATCGAACGCTCCGAGGCGACTGAAATTTACAACCTGGCTGCGCAAAGCTTTGTCGGTGTCTCGTTCGATCAGCCAATTGCGACCGGTGCAATCACTGGGCTGGGTGCTGCGTATCTGCTCGAGGCGATTCGCACGGTGAACAAGGACATCCGCTTTTACCAAGCCTCAACATCGGAGATGTTCGGAAAGGTGCAGGCGATCCCTCAGGTTGAGGACACGCCCTTCTATCCCCGCAGCCCGTATGGCGTTGCCAAGCTCTACGCCCATTGGCTGACGGTAAACTACCGCGAGAGCTTCGGGATCTTCGGCGCTAGCGGCATATTGTTCAATCATGAATCGCCGCTCCGTGGTCGCGAGTTCGTTACGCGCAAGATCACCGATGCCGTCGCAAAAATCGCGCTCGGCAAGTCGGAGGTGCTCGAGTTGGGCAATCTCGACGCTCAGCGTGATTGGGGTTATGCGAAGGACTATGTCGAGGGCATGAGGCTGATGCTCCAGCATGACACACCGGACACCTTCGTTCTCGCCACCAATCGCACGGAAACGGTGCGGCGCTTTGTCGAGCTTGCCTTCGGGCAGGTCGGAATCGAACTGGACTGGTCCGGCAAGGACGAGGCGGAGATTGGTCGTCACCGTGGGAATGGCCAGACGGTGGTGCGCGTCAATCCGGCCTTCTATCGCCCTGCGGAGGTCGACCTGCTGATTGGTGACGCCGGCAAGGCCAAAGCCGAGCTCGGCTGGGAACCGCAAGTGCAATTGGAAGAGTTGGCGATGCTGATGATTGAAGCCGATATGCGGCGAAACAAAGCTGGCTGGTCGTTCTAATGCGGGTGGCGCTGACCGGAGCGAACGGGTTCACCGGTCGTGAGGTTGGCCGGCAGCTGGATGCCCTGGGCATCCGGTGGGTCTCGATCGAAGCGGACCTTGGCGACAGCAGCGCAATATCGGCCGCCGTCGCAGAGACGCCGTTTGATTGCCTGATTCATCTCGCCGCCTGCGCATTCGCGGGAGCGCAGCAGTGGCGCCCCTTCTACGAAATCAACCTCATCGGCACTTTGTCATTGCTCGAGGCTGTCGCGCGCCATCGGCCTGGTATACGGTGCATTCTAGCCAGCAGCGCGCAGGTATACGGGCCGCAGGCGAGCGGTAGGGTCGACGAGCATCACCCGACACGACCCGTAACCTCTTACGGTGTCAGTAAGCTCGCGATGGAGTTGGGGTCGGCGCCGTGGCGCAACGATTTGGACATCATAGCAACACGACCGTTCAATTACACTGGCGTGGGGCAATCGGAAAAATATCTGATCCCAAAGATCATTCGGCATTTCCGTGATCGTGCAGCGGTAATTGAACTAGGGAACACCCATGTCGCACGAGACTTTGGTGATGTACGGTCCGTGGCGACGGCCTATTGCGGCCTAGTTACGTCAAATGAAATTGCTCCAGTGATCAATTTATGCACTGGCGAGGCGCATACAATTACGCAAATCCTCGATCTATTACGCGATATGACAGGACATTCGATCGAAGTCCGAGTTAATCCGGCATTCGTGCGCTCGGACGATATCCCCCTGCTAGTTGGTGACAATCACCTGCTTCGGTCGTTGTTGCCAGAATGGCGGCCGAAGGCACTATCCGAAACGATCGAATGGATGTTAGCATCCGGGTGATGCGATCTTTTATAAAATAGAATGCCACTATCCAGATTAAGACGTGAATAGGCGATTAGGATGTGAATAGGCGCGATTCGCTGGTTGCAACATTGTTGGCTGCGTTGCCTTTGGCCGGTGACACGCCTCGCATTCCATTTCGATCGCTCGTCTTCGTCACGACGCTTGCGGCTGCACGCAAACAAAGCTTCGATCCTAGCGTCGCACTCGTGGTGCTCGCGGGCTATGAGCGTCCTGGCGACAGTGGCGCTGGCCAAGTTATGGTTCGCGACCTGAGCGTCGACAGAATGCGAGCCGCCCGTGATCCCTACGGTGCTTTCGTCGATCAGTCCGGCTCCGGGTTTAGCCGGGCGCCCGAAAGCGCCGCAGGCGTTCTCCGGGAAGGACCCTTACTTGATTGGCTGCTCGCTCGCCTCAACCACCTTGGCTTGAGCCCGCTTTTTGATCTGACACCTGGCGATCGGATGGCGACGCAGGCCTTGCAGACGGCATTCGATGCTACCGCCCGCCAAGAGGGATCCTCGTCGGCGACCACGCATCTTCCCCGAGGTCACTGGCCGGTCCAGGCGGAGCTTGTGCTCGATAGCCGGGACGCCAGCCTAGTCGGGCAGGGCATATCCGTTTCCTATCTTCACACTACTGTTGGACGAGGGCAAACAGGAATAACGCTCCGAAATTTCGGCGGAAACACGAGTGATTTCTGCCTCGACAGCGGTCCTCCAGATACAACGCCAGAGGTCGCGCGGCAGACACAGCGTAACGGGATATTGTTTGATTGGTCGGGTGGCCACGGCACGATTCGCTCCATCGAGGCTCGCTGGTTCAACGGTTTTGGTATGCGCTTCGTAACTGTTTGGGATTCGATCATCGAAAACGTGATCGCCGTCGGTTGCGGCAACGACAGTGTTCACGCGATTGAATTCTCTTCTGAGAGCGACACGACAAACCACACCAATATCAACCGGCTGCAGGCAGAGAACAGCCACGGCCGAGCCATATTGTTCGATGCGAGCTGCATGAACATGTGTGTCGACAATATCCATTGTGAAGGAACAATCGGGCGACGTGGGCAACACGCCATCTCGCTCCTGGGTACCGCTATGAGTTATCGCAATGCACGCATTGCCAACAACGGAGGCAATGTCGAGGTGCTTCTAGGCGGCGGCGGCAACGTTTACGACCGGTTCTCCATCGAGACTGGCGTGATCGTCGACTACTCCACGGGGGCCTTGGGCCGAAGCGAGCGTAGCTTCATCACTCATTGCACCATTGACCAATTTCGAGTTCTCGCCAGCAATCGCGGTAAGTTGGTGGTTTCCGATTGCACTATCGACAGTATTGATATCGCCGATCAAATGCGTAGCGTTTCATTTGTTCGGTGCATCATCGGCTCCGTAAGCATACGAGGCAATCAGAGCGATGTAACTTTCGAGGATTGCGATATTACAGGAAAATGGACTTCCGAGGGCAATCCTGTTGTTCGAGTTCGGAACAGTAGACTTGCGACGGGCCCCGCTGGAGCCAACGTATATCTATCGAATTGTACGATATACGGCGACTATACTACAGCATTCAACCAACAAATTCATAGCCATGACTGCAATTTTGACGGAGACCTAATCCTCAACGACGACGGTGCGCGCTTCTGGCTCTCGGGCGGTTTTCGTGTTCTAGGTAACCTGCGCCACGCGAAAGGGGAGGCATTCGGAGCCTGCTCGGTTGAGGGAACGGTTGCAGGCTCGGTCGATCCCCACTGGTACGGAACAAGTGGGAGTTGGCCGCCTGGGACGCTGCGCGCGCGGCCTGATGCTGGTCCGAGAGATAGCCTTTTTACACGTTTCGACGGGCAAAATTGGAGCGCCTTTCCTCGTTGATGTGAACCGCAACCGGCGATGGACCTGGTTGCGACATCAACCTATGAGAACTCCGTCCTCTTTATGTCAGCAGCGATACGGGAATTTCTGTGAAAGTAGCGATCGTCCATCATTGGTTCACCGCGCGTGCTGGCGGCGAACTATGCGTCGAACAGTTCTTGCATTTATTTCCTCAAGCCGACCTGTTTTCATTAGTAGATTTTATGCCGGAGGAAGACCGGTCGCTGCTCGGAGGGAGGCCAGTAAAAACAAGCTTCATACAACGAATGCCTTTCGCAAAAAGGCATTATCGATCGTATTTGGCATTAATGCCCTTGGCAATTGAGCAGTTCGACCTTTCATCATATGATTTAGTTATTAGTACTTCGGCATCTATCGCACATGGGGTCATAACCGGGCCAGACCAACTGCATATCGCCTATATATTCAGCCCAAGCCGCTACATATGGGACATGCAGCATGCATATTTGCGTGAGAGTGGGTTGTTGCGTGGGCCGAAGAGCTGGATTGCCCGCCTCGTACTGCACTATGCAAGGCTTTGGGACGTGCGCACTGCTAATGGCGTAGACCATTTCATTGGTATCTCGCATTTCATTAAACGGCGCATCCGCAAAGTCTATCGACGTGAGGCGACGGTGATTTATCCGCCGGTCGCGCTCGATCGCTTCACGATTTCGGATAGCCCGCGGCAGGACTATTATGTGACGGCATCGCGGATGGTGCCCTACAAGCATATGCCGCTGATTGTTAGCGCCTTCGCCGAGATGCCCGATCGCAGACTAGTTGTGATCGGGGACGGTCCCGATATGGAAAAGGTCCGGCGTTACGCTACGCCAAACGTTACGGTTATGGGGCGGCAGCCCGACGAAGTGTTAGTCGACGCGTTGCAGCATGCTAAAGCGTTTGTGTTCGCCGCGGAGGAGGACTTCGGCATTGCCCCGCTCGAGGCCCAAGCGTGCGGGACGCCAGTCATTGCCTACGGCAAAGGTGCTGCGCTCGAAACCATCTCTGACGGGCGACGCGCCCCGCAAACCGGCATCTTCTTCCAGGAGCAAACCGCAGAAGCCATTCGCGCGGCGGTCGCGGAGCTGGACGAGGTGATTAACGAGATCTCACCGGAGCAATGCCGCGCCAATGCGGAGCGCTTTTCAGTGGAGCGCTTCCGACGCGAGGTGTCGGCCTACATCGAAGGCGCCCTGGCAGCGCATCACCAAGAAGATTGAGATGCTGCCGCTGTAGCGCAGTTAGAACGCGTTCCGGTGTATCAGCACACTGAAGGTCTTCAATACGAGCGCCAGGTCCCTCCAGATCGACCAAGAGTCAAGGTACGCAAGGTCCGCCTGAAGGCGGTTCAAAAGATCATCCCCCGTCTCTGTATTCCCCCGGAAGCCATTGACCTGTGCAAGGCCAGTAAGGCCAGGCTTTACCGCATGGCGGCTCCAATATTGGGAGGATACCTCCCAGTAAAGAGCATCTCCCGCCAAGGCTCCGGTGGCATGCGGCCTAGGGCCAACTATGCTCATATCTCCGCGAATGACATTGAATAGTTGCGGTAGCTCATCGAGGCTGGTTTGACGAATAAATTTTCCTACGCGTGTAACGCGGGAATCGTTCCGTGCGGTCAGTTTTATAGCGCTATAATCAGATCTATCGGAATACATGCTACGGAACTTATACATAGAAAACATGCGATTCCCCTTGCCGACTCTCTTCTGAACGAAAAGGATGGGCCCGGGAGATTCAATTCGTATCGCAAGAGCGATTGCAATTAGCATTGGCGTGAGAAAAACCACTAGCGGGATCGCAAATGCGAGATCGAACGCACGCTTCATCGCGCGATCCACCGTATTGAGCGGTCCGGTGGCAACCAGCGCCGTAGCAATGCCATGGTAGCGGCGCGTGCTGATAGCGCCGATTGCGTCGAGCTCGGGTGCGAGCACTTCGACGTTCACACCCGCTCCCTTTAATGCAAGGGCCCACGCAGCACGCCGATCGGGCTCGCATGAGACGATGACGCGATCGGCCTCATGAATCATCTTTCCTAGTCGATCGAGCATGACCGGGTCATTGATGTCGGGCACGATTCCCATTGCACGCAAGTCGATCTGGACGGAAGCGCAGCCGGCCGGCGCTGGAAGACCGTCTATCAGAACTACTTCGCTTTCCAATGTTCCATCCAAAGCGGAAAGCGCATGCCTGGAAAAAAAGTATCGTCCGAGAACGAGTAGCGTAGCGCTAGTCAAGCCGCCCGCCAGCGCAAGACCGCGAGATAGTTCATCCGATTCTTTTGCTACGAATGTGACGCTGATTACAAGTAATATGCCAAACGCCATCGACGCACATGCCCGCCTCGCGCTGCGCGTGGCGCTAATATATACACTTGGACGATATCCGCCCTGTTGTATCGCGATCACACAGTATGCGATGAGAACCAACGGAAGAAATGTGATAAGCCTCTCATGTTTGACGTGGCCTAAATACAGCCACGACATTAGAATCATTCCAAACGATATCATTAATATATCGAACAATAGTAATATAGCAGCGAGTTTCGCTCGAATGCCGTGCTTAGACGCTTGCAGCCGAAGTGAGCTTTGGTTGGTGATTAGCACGGAATTTCCAGTCATGATCAAAATATAATAGATGGCAGCAGTATGTTATAACGATAGCTATCACGCTTAATTACGTCGGAGTATCGCAAACTCTCGTCCCAGTTTCTCGAACGCTTCTTTAATCCGAGACTGTAAGCCACTCTCTTGCTCCTGCGCCAGCTTTTGCGCCGCGAGCGATAACTCAGGCGAAAGTCCGGTGATGTGCTTGAGGCTCTTGCGGCTCGCAGGACGACAGGGCTCCCGCCGCGCCCCAACGCTCCCGAAGGGGCGGCCTTGGTACCGCCGCGGGCGCTCGTGGCGCCTCCAGGGCAGGCGTGCCGATGCCGGTGGTTGGCGAAACTTTCTTTGCGATTCACGCAGCAGCCTTTGCTTGGAGCGGGGCGTCGATTTTTAGCTCTCAATACATCCGCTTGTATAGATCGCGCACATCTTCAACTGGCCGTCAAAGCCTCTCTTCCGCACGGCACGCCCCTTAGCGTTGTCGTGCCGACGGGCGCTTTAGCAGGCTATGGGATAAATGCATTGGAATGGACGAGAGAGGGGGCGTTCTATGACCATCGATGCGTGGACGTTCGGCGCACCCAGATACACGTCCGCCCCGAACAGGAAGATGCCACCGTTCCACACATGAACGCTGACGGCGAGCATCGCCTCGGCCGTCTCGGGCCGCGGCCTCTCCACGACTGCGCTACCTGACGCACCCCCGGTCTGCGGCGCTTCCCCGATCGCATAGAAGGCGCCGACGTCCGCGATGGCATGGCCCGATGGCATCACCGGGATCGGATCGGCGCCCATGCTAGGTTATGGCGCCCCATGCAGGGCAAACATACGAATATGTGTGCCGATTGTTCTGCCATAGAGACGCCGGAGCCGCTGTGCTCCGCCTCTCGCTTTCTTCCATAGCCGCCGGCGCTATTGCTAGGCGAAGAATGGCCGTCTTCGGATCGCTCGCTTGAGCAGCGAAGGAAAGCGAACGGCAGATGAGCCGTCTCGTGAAAATGGTAGTGTGTCTCTGGCGCTATTGCAGCGCGCCTATGATCGCCCCGAAGGCGGTGAACTGGACCGTGTGGTAGCCGCCGTTGATCAGCCAGAGCTTCGCGCTTCGATGCTCAAAGAGATAGTTGATGCCGAACGATGCCGCGACCCAGGCCATTCCCGCAGCGACGCCTGCCGCAGTCGCCTGTCCCACCGTCATCGTATTTCCAATGAAGAGCGCGAACACCGTGGCAGCGACGAGTCCCAGGGCGAAAGTGAGCGCGAAGCGGAGCGGAATGCTCCCCGACCGCAGCGTATCGTCGGAAAGCCCGGTCTCGCGCTGCCAGGCGCGTGCGAAGAGCAGCGGCGAATACCACAGTCCTCCGATCAAGAGCGTCGCGATTCCGCACAACAGCACGGCGATCCAACTTATTTCGAGCATCGTCACTGGTCCTTCGGCTGGGCGCGGCGAGCCGCCCAGTCGATCGGGCCGGCTGCGAAGCGCAGATGAAGCTGCTGGAGAGAGATGCGATTTCCCTCGCGGAAGACGTTGGTGAGTGTGTCGCCTGCCGGCCCTGGCGGATAGCCGGTTCCGGTCAGGCGGACGCGCGTCGCGCTTGTGCCGACCGGCGTTAGATGGAAGCTGCTGGTGACCTGAAGATAGGCGTCTCCATGCGGAAAGCCGGCGGGGGTGCGCGTGGTCCGGAATACGACGCGGTACGGGGCTTCGCGGGTCACCCATTGCTGCTCGATGGTGTTCGCGGCACCGGGTGCCGCGCTCGGATCGTAGCCGGTCTCGAACCGGTCTGACGAGCCTGGCACCTGTCGTGCCAGCGGAACCGCCCAGGTCCGCCAGCCCTCGACGGTGGCTATCGCGCGCCAGACGTCGGTCACCGGCGCTGGCACGGTGATCTCGTGCGCGAGGGTCCGAGTGCCATCGGCTTCCGTCGCGAGGGTCACGTCCACCTCCTGCGCAGCGGCGGGCGCGGCCGCGAGCAGCAGGAGCGAGACGCTCAGGCCGCGCATGCCGTCCGCTCGAGCACGGCGAAATGGGTGCGCAGCTGCGCCACCGAGCGGTCGAAATAGGCGACATCGCGATAGGTGCGCGCCTGCATCACCGCACCTTCCATCACCGTCAGCACGAACTCGGCAAGGGCACGAAGGTCAGTGTCCGCGGGCAAGCGCTCGCGTCCGTCGATGAGGCAACGCTCAATCGCATCCACCCAGCCGGTGAAGTTCTCGGCGAGGAGCCGGCGCACCGACTCATCGGGCTCATGCAGCTCGAGCGCGATGCTGCCGATGGGGCACCCGTAGGTGCAATCCGTTTCAAGGATGAGGCCGCGATAGCGCGCGAGGAGCGCGAACACCCGCTCGATCGGATCGTCGACTCCTGCCCAAGCCGGATCGAGCAGCATCGGGCCAATTCCCTTGCAATACGCGTCGAGCACCGCGAGCAGCACATCCTGCTTGCCTGGGAAGAAATGATACATGCTGCCGCTGTTGAGCTGGGTACGGCTGAGGATATCGGCGATCGAGGTCGAGCCGTATCCCTTGAGCCAGAACAGCTCCATCGCCGCTTCCACGATCTTTTGCCGAGTGAGTCGCTGCGCTTGCATGGCGTGCATTTGATTGAACGATCAACTCAGAGTCAAGAGGCGATCTCACCCTTGATCGTTGGGATCATAGGGGCGATTTTGACGGCCCAAGATGAGGGCGGGAGACGAGCTGTCGGCGGGTTTGCGCGCAACGCGATGAATGACACTCATCCTGGATTGCCAATAGCTTTGAGCGCCGCCACAATCGGAATGTGCAGATCAGCCGTGCCGACCTGGCGGATTTCAGCTACTTCCTCGCGATTGCCAAGCACCGCAGCTTCCGGCGCGCCGGTCTTGAGCTCGGCGTCAGCGCGTCCGCGCTCAGCCATGCGCTGAAGGGGCTCGAAACGCGCCTCGGCGTTCGCCTGATCAACCGGAGCAGCCGAAGCGTCACCCTCACGGCTGCCGGCGAGGAGCTGCGTGCAGCCATCGGTGCGCCGTTCGACGCGATCGGATCCGCGCTCGAAGTGCTCAAACGCTATCGGGAGGAGCCCGCCGGGCGCATTCGGCTGAATGTGATGGAAGATGCTAGCTCGCTTCTGCTCGGGCCGGTTCTCCCGACATTCGTCGATCGCTACCCCGACATCGAAGTAGACGTAGCAGTGTCGAACCACCTGGTGGACGTGATCGGTGAGGGAGCCGACGCCGGGATTCGCTACGGCGGGACCGTGCCCGAGGACATGATCGCCCAGCGCCTGTCGTGTGACTTTCGCTGGGTGGTGGTGGGCGCACCCGCATATCTCGGACGGTTCGGGACACCTGAGCACTCCCGCGATCTGGCAGAGCATCGCTGCCTTCGAATTCGGCTCGGCGATGACGGCATCGATCCGATACTGTGGGGCCGGGCGCTTCCCACACAGTGGGAGGCTTGATCGTTCCGATCGGCGTTATCGATCGAGAGGAGCGATATCGTGGAGTTCCTATTCGCTGATTGGTTCGGCACGCCTGCCTGGTTCTGGCTGACCTTCCTGGGGCTGGTAGTCTGCCTCACTGCATTTGATCTTGGCGTCCTCCACAAGGAGGACAGAGAAATGGGGGTGGCGGAAAGCCTGAAGCTCTCCGCTTTCTATATCGGCATCGCGCTCTTGTTCGGGGCGTGGCTCTGGTACGCGCGAGGACCGGAGCCTGGGATGCAGTATTTCACGGGCTTCTTCATCGAGAAGGCGCTGTCGATCGACAATGTCTTCGTGATCAGCCTCATCTTCTCCTATTTCGCCATCCCGGCCAAATATCAGTACCGCGCCTTGCTCTGGGGTATCCTCGCCGTGATCGTGTTGCGCGGCGTGATGATCGCCGGTGGCGCTGCACTCGTGAATCAAGCCTATTGGGTGCTCTATCTGTTCGCGGCCTTTCTGATTTTCACCGGGGCGAGGATGTTCTTCGCCGGCAATCAGCCGATGGACATGGCGAGCAACTCAGCGGTGCGGTTCATCTCCACCCATATGCCGGTGACGCGCGAGCTCCACGGGCACCGGTTTTTCGTGCGAACCATCAATCCGAAGACAGGGAGGCTCGCGACCGCAGCCTGGCGTTGGTGGTGATCAATCTGGCCGACCTGGTTTTCGCGATCGACAGCGTGCCCGCCATTTTCGCGATCACGACAGACACCTTCATCGTCTACACATCGAACATCATGGCCATCCTGGGCTTGCGTGCGCTCTATTTCGCGCTCGCCGCTATGGTGCACCGTTTCCATTATCTGAAATATGCCCTTGCCGCCGTGCTCATGTTCATCGGCGCCAAGATTTTCGTTGCCGATTTTCTGCTGGACAGAGGCAAGTTCCCGCCCGCGGTGAGCCTGGGCGTCACCTTCGCGCTGATCGCCGCCGGGATCGCCTATTCGCTGTGGAAGACGCGCGGTTTGGCCAGCGCGGCACGGCGATAATCGGAAGGGAGGATTCCGGTTATCCGCACAAAAACGCGGGTAAAGTGTCCAAGGTTGGAGAAGTCGACGCGAAGTGCGGCCTCGGTAACGGATGTTGCCTCGTGCTCCAGCATCTCCGCCGCCCTGGCGATGCGGGTGCGCTGGAGACAGGCAAGCGGCGTCATTCCGCTGGTTTCGCGGAAAGCACGAAAAAGTGACCGGTCGACACGCCCGCCACTCCGGCAACCGCCGAAATTGAGATCGGACCGCCAAGATTGGCGTCAATGTAATCCAGGACGCGGCGCATCTGCAGCTCCGTCAGGCGTCCTACACGGTGATAAGTCGGCAAAACGCCGCTGCGCCGGCTTAGGTAATGCACCAGCGCCGCCGCCATGCTTTCCGCATAAGGGAGGTCGAAACCGCCATCCTGCCGTTGCAGACGCACGCATTCAGTTAGGGCTGCAAGCACAAACGGATGCCGTTCATTGGTGAACGCCTGCGCAGACGGTGCCGGAACGTCGGGCCACAACCGTGCGAACAGGCCGGGCGGAAGCGAGATCGACGCCCAGCGCGAGCGCACGTCCCGGAGCACGAATCGCCGTTCGCAATTGGCTGGGACAAACGAAACCGCCCCCAACGTCTCTGGTCCCTGAAAGCGATGACCGCACTCGGTGCGAACTTCCAACTGACGCGCCCCTCCTGACAAAGTGACGAAGAGCATATCCCGGGATGTGCGGATGATCCCTTCGACAAGAGATGTGGCGTCGCGACTGGCGGTGTCGAACGCGCCTCCCGCAAAAGGCGCACTGACCCAGTCGCTTGCCCGCGGTGTGATCTGGCGAATGTCCGATTCTATATTCGGCCTTCTCTTGTCCCGTACGCCTCCCCGCCCACACGCAAGTTCATCACGATTGGACGAAAACCTATCAGGATGCGACGAGCAACAGCAGCGTTGAAAGAATAGGGAAGCTGCGGTCGATTCATACCTTTGGAGGAAGCCCTATGTTCACGCGCCGCGCCTTTGTCCAAGCCAGCGCTGGCGCGATCGTCGCAGCCGCCCTTCCTGTTACAGCGTTCGGCCAGACTCCTGAGCCGCATCGGCGGACGATCCCGAGGACCGGCGAGGCGATTTCCGCCGTCGGGCTCGGCACCTTCCTGACGTTCGACCTGCTGCCGGGCGCCGATCGCCGTCACCTTGCCCAGGTGATGAAGACCTATGCGGTCGCGGGTAGCAACGTGGTCGATACTTCGCCGCTCTACGGCATGGGTGAGGTCAACGTCGGCGACGTTGCGGCGATGTTCGGAATGAACGACCAGCTGTGGATCGCGAGCAAGGTGTGGGAGACGGGCGAGTATCTCGGCGATGCGAGCCACGCCCGGCAAAGTCTTGACCGATCGATGCAGCGGCTCTGGCGCAGCCGAATCGACGCTGTCCAGTGCCATAGCCTCGTCAATGTTGACACCGTGCTGCCGCGGCTGAAGGAATGGAAGCAGGAGGGGCTGATCCGCCATATTGGCGTCTCACACCACGACGACGCCTATTACGAGCCGCTCGGCCAATGGATCGAGCGCGGCGATCTCGATCTCGTCCAGCTCCATTATTCGATAGCCATGCGGGAGGCGGAGGAGCGGCTGCTGCCGATGGCGGCTGACAAGGGCGTCGGGGTGCTGGTCAACATGCCCTTCGAGAAGGCGCGGCTGTTCGACCTCGTCGGATCGCGGCCGCTGCCCGGTTTCGCGCGCGAGTTCGGGATCGCGAACTGGGCGGACTATTTCCTCAAATGGGTGCTCGGCCATCCGGCAGTGACCTGCGTGTTGTGCGCGACCTCGGTGCCGGCTCATGCGGAAGAGAATGTGGCCGCGCTGCGCGGCGAGATCCCCGATGCGGACATGCGGCGACGCATGGCCCGCTACGTCGAAGGACTGCCGGGCTATGATGGGCTGCTGCGCGCGCCCTGGTATCCCGGCAAGCAGTATCGCGGTGCTATCGCCCGCGCGCAGAACGGCAACAGATGACCATTATCTCCGGCCGGACGATAGGAGAGAAGAAATGGCAGATGAAAACCGCGTCTGGTTCATAACGGGCGCTTCTTCCGGATTCGGGCAGGCCCTGGCCGAAGCGGTGCTGGCGCGCGGGGAGCGAGCGGTCCTCGCCGCACGCCGGGCCGAGCGCCTAGCCTCGCTCGCCGAGCATCACGATGGACGAGCGCTGGCGCTTGCGCTCGACGTCACCGACACTGACGCGCGGAGCAAGGCTGTCGAGCAAGCCATGGCGCGCTTTGGGCGGATCGACGTGCTGGCCAACATCGCCGGCCGCGGATCGCTCGGGGCGGTGGAGGAATTCGCGCCCGAACAGCTGCGCGAGCAGATCGAGCTCAACTTCATCGCAGCGGCCGAGCTCACCCGCGCCGTTCTGCCCCATATGCGCGCGCGGGGCTCCGGCCATATCCTCAACCTCACCAGCATCGGCGGCCTCGTCTCGATCGGCGGGTTCGGAGCCTATTGCGCGGCGAAGTTCGCGCTCGAAGCATGGAGCGAGGCGCTCCACGACGAGGTCGCCCCGCTCGGCATTCGTGTCACGATCGTCGAACCCGGCAGTTTCCGCACCGAGTTCGCGGGCGACATCAACATGCGGCCGCTACAGCAGATCGAGGATTATCGTCCTATCATCCAGCCGGTCGAGGCGTTCCTCGACGGACAGGCCGGTCGCCAGGCCGGCGATCCGGACAAGGCGGCCGCACGTATGATCGAGGTGGTCGAAAGCGAAGCGCCGCCGCTCCGGCTGATGCTCGGCTCCGATGCCTATGAGCTTTGGGACCGCACCGTCGCTGCACGCAACGCGGAGCTGGCCGCCTGGCGCGAACGCGGCGAGGCGACCAGCTTTGCGGACGCGCAGATGACGCGGATCGGCAGCGCGGACGGCCATGGCTGAGGTGCGCAAGCTCCGCCCGAATAGCTCACGATCGGGAGGCGCTGAAATGCGCAGCAATAGCGTCCGCCGCGGCGGCGATCAGTCTGGGATTGTCGTAGAAATCGACATGATTGGCCGAGGTCAGCCAGAGCTCGGACTTGCGCCCGCGGACTTCGGCAAGGTAGCGCCGGGCAAGATGCGGCATCGCCGCCTGATCGGAATGGACGATCAGCACCGGCACCTCGATCGCGGAAGCATAACCGACCGCGTCCCAGGTCAGCACCTCGGCATAGGATTGGACCGCGAAGCCGTTCACATAGTTGGGGTGTGCGGCGCGGCGGCCGTAATAGTCATAGGCTTCGGCAAAGGGCATCGCCACGTCACCGCCGTCCGGCCCCACGGCTGGAATGGTCGCGGAAGTCCCGGTCCTCTCGAACCGTTCGCGCGCCGCCACCCCGCGGGCAATCAGCCGATCCAGATCGGGCATTCGCGCGCGAAGCTCGGCGGCGTCGCTGTACGCGCCCGCCACACCGGCGAAGGCGCGAATGCGATTGTCCTCCGCGACCGCCTTGGCCATGTAGCCGCCTCCGGCGCAAAGCCCCACGCCCATGACGGGCAGCCCTCGGGTCGCCTCATGTGCGAGCAGAGCCGTCACGGCGCTGCGAACATCTTCGACCTTGGCGGCCGGGCTTTCGAGCTGCCGCGGATTGCCGCCGCTCTCGCCGAAATAGCGGTGATCGAACGCAAGCGCCGCGTATTCCCGCTCCGCCAGCGCGCGGGCATAGAGGCCGGTCGCCTGCTCCTTGACCGCCGTCCACGCGCCGCAAAGCACGAGCGCCGCTCTTGGTTGCCCGGCCGGAAGGTAGAGCGTGCCGACAACCGGATCGTCGCCGCTGCGAAAGCGGAACGGAAGGGGCCGATCCGCTTGGCTTGCGCGCGCTATCCCACCCTGCATCAGCATGATGCCGCCGACCGTCGCCAGTTGCAGGAAGGTGCGGCGGCTGGACAGGGGCATACGGAACTCCGGGCGTTGCTCTCCCTTCCTTCTGACGGCGCGCCGCGGCGTGGTATTGGACGTTCTTGCGGAGGCGACACGGATGGACGGTGAACGATCCAAGCTGCGAATACGACGACCGGAGGCTCTGCCGGGCGTCGAGTTGCTCCACGCCGCGCTGGTCGATCCTCCGTCCGTGCGACATCTCCATGCCGATTTCCGGTTCGGCGTCTCGGCAGGCTGCCATTTCAGGACACGCTATCGCGACAGGGATCATGTGGCGGAGCCTCGCCGCATCCAGATTGCCCAACCAGGGGAAGTCAGCGAATGCAGCTTCGCAGCCGGCGATACGCTCCTGCTGCGCATCATCACCATTCCGGCCGACCAGATCGCCCAGTTATGTGGAGAGCTGTCGCGCGGCGCCAGCGGGCTGCCCCACTTCGACGATCATCTGGCGGGGAACGAGGCAGTCGCCGATCGTTTCATCGCTAGCCATGCAGCTTTGATGCATGCGGATTCGGCGCTCGAGAGCAATGCCATCCTCTGTGATCTGCTGGAATTGCTGATCGGCCGCTTCGCTTCTCGACCGGCCAGGCTACCCGGCGCCGAGGCGCCTCGCGCAGTGCGGCTGGCACGCGACTATATCGAGGCGCATCTGGACCGGAACCCCTCTCTGGCCGAATTGGCGGACCTCGTAGGGCTCAGCCCGTTTCACTTGAATCGCAGCTTTCGGCACGAGTTCGGCCTGCCGCCTCATGCATACCAGAACCATCGGCGGATCGAGCGGGCCAAGCTGTTCTTGGCGGCCGGTCATCCCGGCGACGAAGTCGCCCATGATCTCGGCTTCGCCGATCAGAGTCATTTCATCCGCCAGTTCAAGAAACAGCTCGGCCTTACGCCCCAGATCTATCGCGAGAGCGTGCGGTGCTGATCCGGCTCAGCCGCGGACATGGGTGTCGAACCAGCGCAGGATCTCGTCGCTCGCTCGGCTGACATAGGGCTCAAGGTCATAGAGCTGGGAATGGTTGGTGGTCTCGATCCAGACCATGCGCTTGGGATCGCCTGCTTCGTCGATGACAGCCTGCGCATATCTGCCCGGCGACAGCGGATCGATGGTACCGTGGATGACGAGCAACGACGTCGGCGCGATCAGCCCGGCGTAGGGGACCGAATCGAAGGAGAGCATGTTCTCCTGCGTCTCGTAGGTCATTTCATTGCGCCAATTCGGGCCAACCAGTTGCCGTCGGCTCTCATAGAAGTTGAATGCCTCCGGCATGATCGCATGCGCCGAACCCGGCGGCGCGCCCTCCGGCGCGAAGGCCCGGTTGGCGAGCGGCCTGCCGGCACGCAGATCGGCGAGCCGTTGTTCATTGCGCCGCCGGACCGAGGCGACCCATTCGGCATGGCCGCGTCCTTCGCGCGCCATGCGGAGGTTTGTGTAATGCCCGGCGAGCGTCGCGACCGCGCGATAGCGCCGGTCGAAGGCCGCCGCTTGGATCGTGTGCCCGCCGCCCATGCAGATGCCGAGGATCGCGATCCGCTCTGGATCGACGTCTTCGCGCGAGAGCAGATAGGTGGTGGCGTTGCGGACATCGCGGATGTTCTGAGGCGGGTCCATCTGCTGACGCACCGCGCCCTCGCTTGCGCCGAAGCCCCGGCGGTCGAAGCTCACCACCACATAGCCAGCGCGCGCAAGCCGGATCGCATAGACGGGCACGGTGATCTCTTTGACCGACGTGCCCGGCGCATCGATGACGATGCCCGGCATCCGGCCGGCGGAACGCGCGGCGGCGGGCGGCAGATAGACATGCGCGGCCAGCCGATGGTCATCGCTCTGGAAATGCGCATCGAGCCGCTGCACATCGCGGAGGTCATAGACGCCGGGGCTTGGCGGAGGGACGGTGGGATCGTAGCGCGACAATTGATGCGTCTCCGAGAAATCGGGGGTTCCGGGGACGATATCCTGCGCAAATGCAGTGGTGGCGGAACCGCCGCTTGCCAGCGTCGCTGCGCCGATGGCCGCCCCCGCGAGGAAGCTGCGGCGGCTGGATGGATGATCGAATTGCATGTGGCGCTCCCGCGAGTTCGACTTGCAGGTACGGGTCAGCAGTGGCCGTCGTATTGGATGTTCTTGCGGTATTGGCCCGCCAACGAAGTGCGTGGGAGTCCCGCTACTGCGCCATTTCCGCACGCAGGAAATCGATAAAGGCGCGCAGCTTGGGCGGGATGAGCCAACGGCTCGGATAATAGACGTGAAGAGGATCGAGAGCCGGACAATAGGGTTCAAGGATCTTGACCAGCCTGCCATCCTCCAGATGCTGCCGGGCGAGCCGCTCGGTGGTGTAGGCCAAGCCTATCCCTTGCGCCGCCGCCTCCACCACAAGCGGCATAGTGTTTGCGGACAGGCGGGGATCGGGCGTGAACGCGAGCTCGCGGCCGTCCTCCATAAGATCCCAGGACGAAACCGCGCGCGTCGAAGCAAATCGATAGGCGATGCAGCGATGATGCACGAGATCGGCGGGGTGCTGCGGCGTGCCGTGCCTGGCCAGATATTCGGGGCTCGCCAGCACCGCGTTTCGGAGCGGTCCGCCGATCTTCACCGCTATCATGTCTGCGTCGAGAAGCCCGCCGATGCGGACCCCCGCGTCAAAGCCTTGGCCGGCGATGTCGACGAAAGCATCATCGAATACGAGATCGAGCCGCACATCTGGACAGGCTTCCAGAAAACGGCCCATCAGCGGCTCGATCAGCAACGGGCCGGCGATCCAGGGCAGGCTGAGGCGCAGCGTCCCCGCCGGCCGGTCCTTTCCTTCGCGAAGCGCCGTGCCGGCGGCCTGAATCTCGTCTGCCGCCGGGCGCACCCGCGCGAGATAGGCAACGCCGGCCTCGGTCAGCCCGACGCTGCGGGTCGTGCGGTTCAGCAGCCTTACGCCCAGTCGCCCCTCCAACCCGCGCACAGCTTCGCTGAGCGAAGGCGGCGTCACGCCAAGCTCGGCGGCGGCGCGGGTGAAGCTCCGCGTCTCCGCGACCTTGAGGAAAGCAAGGATGCCACTGAGCTGATCGATCCTCATTATACGGTAATTTCCTAATAGCTCAGTAGATCATAGGGGATTTTTCGGCGGAATAGAAAGAGCCAGAGTTTCCTTGATGCCAAGGAGACGATGATGATCGCCGATACCTTCAGTCCTACCCGGCGAGCGTTGCTCGCACGATCCAGCCTCGCTGTGGCGGTTTCCGTTGGAAGCTTCCTGGCTCCTGGAGTGTCTGTCGCATCTGAGCCAGGCTCAGCCAGCTTGCGCCTCACGGACAATGTTGCCGTCGCTCAGCGGTTTTTCGAGCTGCTGCGCCGCAAGGACATCGAAGCGTGGGCGGATCTGTGGGCTGGGAACGGTCATATCATCGTGCCCTATCCGCCCGAGGGATTCGGGACGAGCATCGACGGCAAGGCAGCCATCCTGTCGGCCTTCCGCGGTTTGTTCGGCAACTTCGAGACTTTCGACACCGAACTGACCGGGATCTACCCGGCAGCGGATTCCGACGCGGTGGTCGTGGAATACAATGTCCGCGCCACGCTGGTCGGCGGCACGCGCTACACCAACAGCAACATCGCGGTCTTCCGGTTCGAGGACGGGCTGATCACGGCCTATCACGACTATTTCGATCCGCGGCGGTTTCAGGTCGTCATCGACGCCCTCCCCAAGCCCTGAACTCCAACATCACCGGGAACCACTCGCGACCCAAGGAGGCGAACAATGACCAGCACAACTCTTCATTCCAGCCGTCGAACTTTCCTGACCCATTCCGCCACAGCTGCGGCGTCCGTCGTCTGTCTCGGGATTTCCGGATTTGCAGCGGCAGCGCCTTCTCGCGGCACAGCCGCAGCGCCGGTGCAGAAGGTCCGCTTTCCGGCGGGCGACAGTTTTGTCGTCGGCAACCTCCATCTGCCGGACGGCTATGACCCGAGCATCCGCTATCCGGCCGTCGTGGTCGGGGGCTCGCTGACGGCGGTCAAGGAGATGATGGGCGGCATCTACGCGGCTGCCATGGCGCAGCGCGGCTATCTCGCTCTGGCCCTCGACTATCGCAACTACGGCGAGAGCGGCGGCAGAGCACGGCAATATGAAGACCCGGAGTCCAAGGCCGAGGATCTGGTGGCCGCCGTCTCCTATCTCGCGAGCCGGCCCGATGTACGCGAACGCGGCATCGGACTGGTAGGTGTATGCACGTCAGGCGCCACGGTGCTCTACGCGGCAGCGCGGGATGCGAGAGTCGCCGCAGTCGCGTCCGTCGCCGGCCATCTGGCGGAGCCCGCGATCACGCCCATGCTCTATGGCGGGACGGAAGGTGTGGCTCAGCGCCGGACTGCCGGCCGTGCCGCCCGCGCCGAATACGAGCGCACCGAGCAGAACCGGATGATCCTCGCCTATCATAATACCGACCAGAGAGCGTCTCATGTCGGTCCGATGGAATATTACATGGAAAGGACGCGCGGCGGTGGGGTTGCCGAGTGGAAGAACGCCTTCGCGGTCATGTCGTGGGAGCCGTGGCTCGACTTCGACCCGGTGCGTGAAGCGGCCAAGGTGACGGCGCCGACGCTCATCGTGCATTCCGATGGCTGTGCGCTGCCGGACCAGGCCCGCAAGGTCCATGGCCTGCTGCAAGGTCCGAAGGAGCTCCACTGGACGAGCGGCGATCACTTCGACTTTTACGATGGCGCGAGGGTGCCCGAGGCAGCGAATGCCATCGCGCGGTATTTCGGTCAGCACCTCGCGTGAGCGGCGGGGATTCCTATACAGCGCCTCCTTACGTCTTCTTTTCGCTGTAACTGCTTTCCTGCCAAACAACCCCGCGGAAGAACCTGATGGAAAATGACAGCTGGCACCTGGTCGAAGGATATCGGCCTGGAATCCTCGGAGCATGCACCCGGATGCATGCCATCTTCTATGCTCGGTACGCCGGTTTCGGTGCTTTCTTTGAAGGACAAGTAGCCGTCGGGATGGCGGATTTCCTGCAACGGCTCGACCGCCCTCAGAACAACATCTGGTCGGCCTTTGCGGACGACCGCATGCTCGGATGTATCGCCCTGGATGGCGAGGATCTCGGCCGAAGCGCAGGCCATCTGCGCTGGTTCATCGTGGACGACGATTGTCGGGGCGCGGGCGTAGGCAAGGCGTTGCTCGCCTCCGCGCTCCAATTTGCAGACGCTATGGCGTTTGACGAAGTCGAACTCTGGACTTTTTCTGGGCTGGACGCTGCTCGACACCTCTACGAGCGAGCTGGGTTTCGCCTCTTGGATGAATCCACTGGAAGCCAATGGGGCGTGGCAGTCAGGGAGCAGCGCTTTGTTCGCATTCGGCCTCGGTAGAGACAGATCAAGCGCGGGCGAAGTTCGTGGCGCGAAAACCCTAAGGTATCTGGCGCGCCGGGCGTGGTGAAGATGGGCACTCAAATTGTTGGGAAATCTCGACGCTAATGGACGAGTGATGTCAGCCAAGCGCCCTAAGATCGGTCGTTCATCGGTCGTTTTGTTGATCCCGAAAGCGGTCGTCAGTTGATGCCGGATGTGACGAGGCCGCGAACGACCGACATTGAGGATTAAAACCGACCCCGAGAGTCAGAGTCCGGAACGGGACATTCAGCATGCGTCCACCGTGAGGACCCCCGCCTCTAACGGTCGTCAAAATCCTCATGTTGATCTAAAGGCCGGATCGAAAAGCGACGCTGGCTATGTGCCCGATATCGTACGCTCTGCCATGATCGACCAGTCCTTTTCTCCAAAACCTTCCTCCACTGTTTCGCGCATCTGATTATAGACCGCGTCAAGCATGGGCAAATCCCGGCCGGCTTCTGCCGCAGCTTCCGTTGCAAGCCGCAGGTCCTTAAGGCCGAGCCTGGCCTTGAAGCCGGGCTCATAAGAGCCGCGTGCGATGTTGGCAGAATAAACTTGGTAAGACCGGCTGCCGAAAAGCGTACCCAGGATCAGGTCGAAGAATTCGTCGCGGGCTAGTCCACTCGCCTCGGTGAGCACGACAGCCTCGGCCATGGCTTCGATCGCCATGGTAATCATCATGTTGCACGCAATCTTTGTCGCATTGGCGGTCGGGGGCGCGTCTCCGAGCTCCCATACCCGCTGGCCAATGATCCCGAAAATGGGCCGAAGCCGCTCGATCGCATCGGTAGGCCCGGCCGCGAGGATGTTGAGCTCACCCTTGGCCGCGACGTCGGGTCGGCCGAGGACGGGCGCAGAGACATAGGTCACGCCCGCACTCGCATGGGCCGAGACGAGTTCATGCGCGAATGCGACCGAGATAGTTGACGCCACCACGTGCACCAGGCCCGGCGAGGCGCGGGCGAGAAGGCCCTGTTCCAGGACGACGCTTCGGATCGCATCGTCGTCCGACAGCATCGTCATCACGACGTCCGCGTCGAACACGCGACCTGGCATCTCGACCATCGTGACGCCGTCGAGTCTGTCGCCCGAGCGATTCCATGCCGTGACCTTGTGGCCGCCTGCGGCGAGGTTCCTCGCAATGGCGCTCCCCATCGCGCCCAAACCAATGAAGCCGATATGCATGATCCTGTCCTTTCCGGGCGACTGTCACACCCTCACACTGCGATCTTGCCTGGCATGAGGATGCAGACCTGCGCGGGTCCGACATTGGTCATTTCCGCGAAAGGGCAAGTGCCCCGGCGGAAAGCGCGAAGTAGATCGCGCCGAACGCCGCGTAAGGAGCGATGTCGGCGACGCTCAAGTGGAGTGACGGATCAAGCGCCCGCTTGACGAAGAAGATGCCGGCCAGACCGGACTGGGCGCCGCTCAGGATCATGGGCCATTGCGCCGAGACTTTGCCCCAGCGGCGAACTGCCGTCGCGAGTTGAAGAATGCCGGCAAGCGTCGCCCATGCGCCGATGACGCCGATCACCGCGTGGAAGCTCTGCGTGGCCGCGATCACCACAGCGAGCGTTACGGCCGCGCTGATCACGAGGTTCGTCGCTTGCGTGGGATTGGCGCCGAGCCCGCCGCTGCGCCGGGCGTCGTATCCGTTGGCGAGCGCATCCCAGGCGGGATAGACCACAGCCAGCGCAATCCCGATCGTCGGGTCGGCTTTGCCGATCGTGAAGGCCAGCGCGACCCAGGTCGCGGAGAAGAGTGCGCGGACGGCGTAATAGCCCTTGAGCCAGCCCTGATTGGAGGCGGGCAGCGCATTGGTCGCGGTTGCAATCATGGCATTGTCCTTTCGATGCGTGAGTAGAGGGCGCAGCCCACCGGCCCCGAAGTTCCGGGGCAGGGGACAGCAGTGGGGGCAAGAGGCTTCGGCCGGTGACGGGCGACTAGAGCCTGAACCGTCGCAGGAGCAGCCAGCGGGCGAGGGCGCCGACGACGACACATCCCGCAGTGAACCAGACCATGACGTAGAGCGGATCGTTCGACGGGCAGCAGAAGGCGAAAACCAACGCTCCCCAGCTTCCCGCCGCAAACCCAGCGGCAAGCGACGTTCCTTCCGGATGCGTCGATGCGCCGCGACGCATCAGCACAGCCAGCATGCCAAGCATCGGCAGCGACAGAACAATGATCGACAAGGCGCAAAGCGGACCATAGGCGTGCGGCAGTCCGCCATGGCGGGCGCCTGAGCTGCCCACGAGGGGCTCGACGAACACGCCCGCCACGAGGGCAACTGCCGCCAGGCAAATCGCGGCTAGAAGGCCGGGGCGCGGCGATCTGGTCGGCGAGAGCGAGACGACCGCGGTAGCACCGCTCACCGCCGCAACCGCCGCCAGGCTGGCCAGCTTCCAGATCATGTAAGGCGTGTCGATCACCTGCCCCATGTCGAGCCGCATCGACCCGATGCCGAGAAACAGCGCCAGCTCGATGGCGGCGAGCGCCACGAGCAGCGCGGCCTCGCGCCACACGCTGCGCCGCCGGACCGCGACGAGACCGGCCGAGAGGTCGGAGATGAGGGCGTCATTCGACATCGTCGTTCTTCGCGATGAGAGTGGTGAGGCGAGCCAGCCCGCGATGGATGTTGACCTTGACCGCCGAGACCGATTGGCCGGTCTCGCGAGAGGCGTCCTCGATGCTGTAGCCGTGCAGCTTGACCAGCAGGATCGCCTGCGCCTGCGGCGGCTTGAGATGCTCGATGAGGCTGGCAAGGACCGAGGCGCTGGTCACCGCCGTCTCATGATCCCCGACCGACAGGTCCTCCGGCAGATCCTGCGTCGCGCGGCGCTCGAGGCCGCGCAGCTGGTCGATCCATTTGCGCTTGGCAATGGCCGCCAGCCACGGACCGAAGGTTTGGCGCGGATCATAGGTGTGCCGCCGCCGGTGGACCGCGAAAAGCGTCTCCTGAACGGCGTCGTCGACTTCGCTCGGCGGCAGGCGGCGATCGAAGTAGCGGGTGAGCCAGGCGGTGATCTCGCTCAGCAACCGGCGATAGGCACCGCCATTGCCATCCTGCGCCGCTGCCATCAGCCCGCCCCAGACGTCATGCCCGGCTGCAGGCGGCGAGACGGGTGGGACCGCTGGGGAAGACCTGGTCCGCGACCGGATTGCCGTCAGCATCGAGAGGGGGCGTAGCCGCATGGCTCCTTATTCGCTGATAGGGGCCCGAAGGTTACACCCCGACTCAACTATTTATTCGTGGCGATGATGGGGTCTCACGCCTCTGGTACGATTCCCCGATTGAGTGGCAGACATGGGCCGTTGAACATGGAGAAACGGGACTGGCGAACGGCCGATTTCGGAATACCTTGTCGGTCTACGAACGCCGGGAGTGAGGGCGCTTAGCTGCCGTCCAGGCCTTTTCACATCTGCCGACGGCTAAGCGCCCTTATTGTGTTGAAAACTCCCGCGGACCCTAACCGAAGCCGCCGTTCAGCGGCATTGCGACCAAGCGATTGCGTCTGCTCCGGCCGGCAGCAGCATAGGACATTCCGGATCGGTCGCCGCGCGTAAGACCGCCTCGGCCACGTCCTGCGCTTCGGTCACTTCCCCGTCTGCGGCACTTTGCATTTGCGCCCAGGTCAGATGCACGAAGTCGGTATAGGGTTCGGGAAAGCCGCCATTTTCGGCAATCCACCCCTGCGCGGTTCCGGCGAAGCTGGTCGTCGGCGCCATGCCCGGCACGACAACTCGCACGCGAATACCGAATTCCGCGAGTTCGATTGCCACAGATTCGGTCAATGCGTTCAATGCTGCCTTGCTGGCCCTGTAGACCGAGAGCAGCGGCAGCGGCTTCAGGGTCGAGCTCGAACCGACATTGACGATCACGCCCGAACGCCTTTCGCGCATGCCGGGCAGCACCGCCTGCATCATCGCCACCGTGCCGAACAAGTTCGTCTCGAAGATCCGGCGCACCGCCTCCATGGGTGTGCCTTCAAGGGCGTTGAGCCAACCGACTCCGGCGTTGTTGACCAGTACGTCGATCGCCCCCGTCTCGACGACAGCTGCCTCGATCGATGCCGGATCGGTCACGTCGAGCGGCAGGACACGCAGGCTGTCCGATGCGGGCAAGGTGTTGGCTGCAGGATCGCGCATCGTCGCCACCACGTTCCAGCCGCGTTCCAGGAAATGGGCGGCGGTGGCGCGGCCGAAGCCGGTCGAGCAGCCTGTGATGAGGACGGTGTTCATTGCATATCTCCTTGCAAGGGTGCTTGTGCAAGGCCTAGATATGAATGATTCTTCAGCTTTGGTATTCGCATATGAGCCGCGCTGCGCCATCGCCCGTCCAGCCCCGAAAAACGCCGCAACAGGCGCGCTCAACCGCGACGGTGGAGGCGATTCACACGGCAACGATTCAGGTTTTGCTGGCAGACGGGGCTGTGGGTCTCACAACGACACGGGTCGCCGAACGAGCGGGTGTCTCGGTTGGCACGATGTATCAGTATTTCCCCCACAAACAGGCTCTGCTGTTCGCGATACTCGAGCGCCAGCTTCAAACGATCGAAAAGTCCATGATGGCCGCCGTCGAACTTTTGGAGGGATGCGAGCTCGCGACAATGGCGGACGGGCTGGCGAACGCGTGGCTGGATGCCAAAATGGCAGACATCGCAACGTCGCGCGCGATCTACGCCATTGCCGCCGAATTCGATATCGCGGAGTTGATGGAGCGGGGCCTGCAGTGCATCCGGCAGGAGTTCGGACGCCTGCTGTCGACCGCGCCGGATGGGCAGTTCGACGATCTCGATTCGATATCATTCATGCTTATGGCGCTGATTGGCGGTTCGGTACGCGCAGTCATGGAAGCCGGCGCGTCGGAGCGCGACCTTGCCTGCCTGCGACGAGAGCTACCGCGAGCGTGTCACGCCTATCTCAGCGCGGCAAATCAGGCTAACGCAATGGCCGTTTAGCAGCGGCGCATCCCCAAAAACGCCGCTGGTTTCCCAACTGGTGAAGGACCTTGGCTTCGGAGTTATCGACGCGGGTCCGCTTCGTTCCGCCCGCTTGCTGGAGCCTTTGCGGTGCTGTGGATCGATCAGGCCGTCAATCGCGGTGCGCCGACGAACAATGTTTTTGCTTTCATGCGCCGTGAGCGGTCGTGCGTCATCGGTCCGGTGATCAGCAGACATGCGCCCGCCGCCAGACCAAGCCGGTCGGCCAAGAGTGTTTCGCGAGTGGTCCGGCCCCAGGAGCGCAGCTCGAGTTTGGATCAGCATGTTGACGCGGGATGACAGGCAGCGCCGCGTGGTCAGCTGATCTTGCGTTCGGGTGCCTCTGGCGCATTTGCGAAGCCATTGTCGCCAACATGTCACGGGCACTCGGGCAAGAGAAGAGCCATGCGGATGATGCTGGGCTTCGTGCTGGCGCTCGGCGCCTGTGATCAGAGTTTGACCGCGGCAATTGTCCAGGGTGAGAAGCGCGCGAATTTCCCCGAGACTCGCGCGCCTTCGCCACCCCAATCCGTCGAAACGCCGACCGTGCGGTTTCTGCAACTCGTCGGCGATATGCGTCTCAGCGCTGCCGACCGGGCCGGACTAGCGGAGGCCGAGGCGCGCGATCATGCCAAGGATCCCGCCGCCTATGCCAAAGAGGACGCGGAAACCAGTGCGCTGCTCACCCAATTTGTGCGGGCGAATGCGATCCGCCGGGCGGAAATGCGCCATCAGGTTCGGGCACAATTGCACTACGGCCGGGCGAAGCTGAGCGATCCTTTGCCGATCGAACTGCTCGATCGCTACGATCCGGTGCTCGTCGAGGATGAGGCGCGGCGCGAGCTGATCACGCTCGCCGATATCCGCGCGCTCGACGCTTCCAACCGTTTCATTGCCCGTATCGCCGGGGTGGATGCTCCGGACATGACTGAAAAGCCTGACGAGCGAGCCGAGCTGCAGCGGCGCTACATGGCGGACGCCTCGCTCCGTACCGCGCTCACCTATGCCGGGCCGCGTCATGCCATCATGGTTGCCGCGATCGAGGGGTTGCCGGCGAACAAGCGTGCCGAGATCGATCGTGTCATCCGCGAGCAGGTTCACTCACCCGAAGACGCTGCCAATGCCGCGCGCGGTGCAGAGCAGGCCGTGATCCTCGCTCAGCAGCGCAAGGCCCGGCAGGCGCGTAACGCGACCGCGCTCGCCGATTTCAATCGCTGGATTCAGCAGCGCAACGCAGTCACGATCGAGGCGGCGAGGCTCGACGGCATGATGCGGGTTCTCAATACCGAGAACACCTATTTCCCGCGCTGATGTGCAATCCGTCCAAGGCGCGCGTGCTTCGATCGATACGGGTACCGGGGCGACGGGGGCGATATTCGCGATTGTCATGGGAGCTTCATGGAGCCCGCCTAGCGCTCAGCTGATCTTGAGGGCGATTCCTGATCCAGGGGAAGAAGCAGCATGGTGGCGGCGGCGCGGCAACCTGACCGGCCTCTCTTCGAGGAGGCGGCACGATGAACGAAATGCCCGCGATCACCGCTCGTCGTCATGCGGTAGCCGAAGAAGTGGCGCTGCGCGCCGCGCTCCATCGCTTCGTCCAGGGCCGACTGCGCGATCGAGACGAAGGTGAGGACATCGTCCAGGAGACCTATGTCCGTCTGTATGACTATCGCCGCAGGCGCGGAGTCGCCGACGTTGGCGCTTTCTGCTTCGCGGTGGCGCGAAACCTGGTCTTCGATCATTTCCGCCGGCTCCGTGCGATGCCCGCGCGCGCCGAGCTCACCGAGAGCATCGTCTGTCCGTCGCCGCGTGCCGAGGAGGTGCTCGATTATCGGCAGCGGGTCGATATCCTGGTCGCGGCGTTGCGGGTGATGCCGCCGCTTCGGCGCGAGGTGTTCTTGCGCCGCCGACTGGACGGTATCGCTGGAGCCATTATCGCGGCCGATCTCGAGATAAGCCTCGCAGCCGTGGAGAAGCACTGCACGCGTGCCGTCGCCGATCTTCGTGCCGCGCTCGAGCGGCGTGGTCTGCCGCCGGGAGCTGGTCGATGAGCGCGCGCACGAACCGACGTGCCGCGCTTCGGGACGCAGCGCGCTGGGCAATGCGCGAGGATGAGGCGGTGCTCCGCGAGCCGCCCCCCAAGGCCGCAGCCGATGTTCAGGCGATGCTCGACGATCCGGCGCTTGCCGACGCGATGCGCCAGTTGCCCCGCATTTCGGACAGCGAGCTCCACGCCCTGCGTGCCGACCGTCGCCGCGCGATCGGTGCCGGGGGCGCGCTGGCGCTCGTTGCCGCGCTCGGCATCGGCAGCTGGCAGGGCGGCTGGTACAGGCCGGCCGCGCCAACGCCGCTCCATTACGAGACCGCGCGCGGGCAGCAACTCGAGATCGATCTCGCCGACGGCTCCAGGCTTCACCTGAACGGCGAAACCAGCCTGGACGTGACGCTTGACGCCGAAAGCCGCAGCGTAGCGATGCGTCGCGGCGAGGCCTATTTCGACGTCGCCCATCGACCCGATCAGCCTTTCACGGTTCATGCCGGCGGTTCGGCGACGCGCGTGCTCGGCACTGCCTTCGACATCGATATGGCAAGCGGCGGAGTGCGTATCGCCGTCTATCGCGGTAAGGTCCGCTTCGGTGGTGACGGCGTAGACGACGAGGCGGTGACCGTTGAAGCCGGCTGGCGTACGCGCTTTGCCGACGGCCAGGCGCGTGCGCCAACGCGGTTCGATGCGGCGCAGCAGGATTGGCGCCAGGGATGGCTCGATACCGACAATATGCAGCTCGGCGAACTGATCAACGCGCTCAATCGCCGTGGCGGGCGTCTGGTTGCGCCGCCTCCCAAGGCGCTTGCATCCGTTGCGGTTTCCGGGCGCTTCCGGCTCGACAGCCCGCAGCAATTGCTGGACGCAATGGGCGTTGCCTACGGTTTCCACGTCGTCCGAAAGGGTGATGCGCTTCATCTTGTTCCCGATGCCGCCGACACGCGACCGGTGAGTGACACCGCGCTGCAACAAAAATCTTTGTCCGGAAGCTGATCAATTTTCGTCCTCTCCCGGAGGCGTACATCGCGCCCGAGCGGAGGAAGATCATGGATCGCATTAGGGGAATCTCACTCATGGCAGTGGCAATCACGCTCGCCATGCCCGTCATGGCACAAGCGCGTAGCGCCGAAGCCGCGATGAACGTTCAGATGCGCTTCGATATCGGCGCATCCGATCTGCGCAGTGCCGTTTCGCAATTCTCGCAGGCTACCGGTCTGCAAGTGGTTGTCGCGCCTCATGTCGTCGCGGGGCGTCGCACCGCGGGTGTACGGGGCGCGCACACCGTGCGCGCGGCGCTCGACCAACTGCTGCGTGGAACCAATCTTGCCGCCTCGGTGCGCAGCGGCGTCGTGGTGCTCACCCCCGTGCGGGGCGTGGCTGCGCCGCGTCGCACCGTCCGTAGCCCTGCCGCCGCGCCGTCGTCGCAGCCCGGGGTGCAGGATGTTGCGGAAAGCGAGCCGGACACGGATCAGTCTGAAATCGTGGTGTCGGGCTACCGCCAGAGCCTCACCGCGGCGCAGGAGCTCAAGCGCAACGCCGTGGGTGCAGAGGACGACATCGTCGCATCGGATATCGCTGCGTTTCCCGATCTGAACCTGGCCGAGGCGCTGCAGCGCGTTCCGGGCATCACCATTACCCGCGACACCGGCGAGGGGCGGCAGATCACGCTGCGCGGTCTCGGTCCGGATTTCACCCGCACCCAGCTCAACGGCATGGAAGTGATGGGAAACACCGCGTCGGGCATGGACAATCGCGGCGGCGCCAGCCGCTCGCGCTCGTTCGACTACAGCCTGTTCGCATCGGAGCTGTTCAACCGCGTCTCGGTGCAGAAGTCGTTCGCGGCCGAACAGGACGAAGGGGGCATCGCCGGCACCGTCCAGCTCTATAGCGCCAAGCCGTTCGATTATGACGGTTCCAAGTTCGTCGTCTCTGCCAAGGGCCAGACTAACAGCAATGCAGGCGGCGTTACCCCTCGCGTCGTTGGCCTCGCCTCGGCGCGATCAGGCGATTTCGGCGCGCTTGTCTCGGTCGCCTACAGCCAGATCAAGAACAACGAATATGGCTATCGCAACTGGGGCTGGGGTCTCACCAGATACGGTGCGGGCAATATCGGGCCGGAAATCGATGCGGCGACGCGCGCGAAGCTGCTCTCCGGCGTGTTCCAGCCGACTGCCCAATCCCCCTCGAGCTGGTATACCAATCGCCAGCGGCTCGGCGTGACGTCATCGTTCCAATATCGTCCGGGCGACAATTTCAAGCTCGACTTGGACCTATTGTACGGCCGCCTGTGGGACTATCGCGATGACTATGCGATTGCGTCCGCCGGCAGCAATCCGCTCACGGGGGCCACGGTCAGCGGCGCGCAGGTGATCCGCAGTGCAGTGATCGACGACACCAACACGTTGCGCGCGGCCAGCTTCACCGGCATCGACCAGCGCTCGGAGCATCACATCGTCGAGAACCACACCGATTTCTACCAGGCCGTCGCCAATCTGAGCTGGAAGGTCGGCGAGCGGCTGACGATCAACGCGCTCGGCGGCTACGAGGAGTCGGATTTCGCCCAGCCGGTGTTCGACAAGGTGTTCATGGAAGCCAAGAGCATGGCTTTCAGCTATGATACGCGCCCGCGAATTCCGGTCAACGCGTACGGCATCGATCTCACCAATCCGGATCTCTGGACCGTCCAGCGCCTGGACGTGCAGGAGAATGCAATCACCAATCGCTACACCAATGGCAAGCTCGATGCGGCCTATGATCTGGGTGGCGGGCTCATCTTCAAGGCTGGCGGCGCCTACAAGCACTTCACCAACAGCGGCTATACCTGGGCGAACAAAGTGTTTCATAATGTGCCCGCGAACATCGTCGTGCCGAATAGCATGAAGCAGATCGTCCGCCCTGACACGCTGCTCCAGTACATCGTTGGCAATGTCGATGCGGTCTACGCTTATGTCGGCGACGAACGCGATCTAACCGCCGCCAATCTCCAGGCGGGCAGCGACTATCGCGTCGAGGAAAAGACCTGGAACGGCTTCGCCCAGTTCGATCTCGATACCGAACTCGGTGACATGCGGCTGCGCGCCAACGCCGGCATCCGCTACTATTCGACCGGCCTGACCTCGTCGGGCCATCTCGCCACGGCTGCTGGCTTCGTACCTGTTTCGATCGACACCAACAGCGACGGCTGGCTCCCCGCCGCCAATGTCGCGCTGGACGTGACCAGGAACCTGGTGGTGCGCGTCAGCGCCAGCCGCAACGTCAATCGCCCGGCGCTGGGCGATCTGGCTGCGGCAGGTTCGATCACCACGCGGCCCAATGGCGGGAGCCTGAGCCTTGGTAACCCGTTCCTCGAGCCCTACAAGGCCACTTCGGTGGAAGGGTCGGTCGAATGGTATATGGACGGCAAGGGCTTCGCCTCGGTCGGGTTCTTCTACAAGAACATGGATAGCTTCATCTCACCGACCACGACGACCATTCCCTATGGCCAGACCGGCCTGCCGCTGTCGTTGCTGATCCAGGGCCAGGATGCCAACACCCCCTACGATGTTAGCCAGCCGATCAACGGACCTGGCGCGGACATCAAAGGCATCGAAGTTGCGTTTCAGCACGACTTCACCTTCTTGCCTGCACCTTTCAACCGCCTCGGGCTGGTCGCCAACGGCACTTGGTTCGACGGGCACCAGCAGGCGAAGGTCGGCAACACCTTCGTCCGCCTGCCGCTGTTCAACCTGTCCAAATGGGCGGCAAATGCGACGCTCTACTACGAAGACGAGGATTGGGGCGTGCGCGTCTCCGATGCTTATCGAAGCAAATATTACACGGGTGTCGGCACCATCGGGAATGTCGGCGACTATATCGACGGCACCCACAACATCGACTTTCAGGCGCACATCAACCTGACGCCGCGCGTCCGCCTGATCGCCGAGGGCATCAATCTCACGAACGAGCCGATCGAGCAGTTCGCCGGCGGCGAGATCGCGCGCCGGGTGGTCTACACCACCAGCGGCCGTACCTTCACCTTCGGCATCAGCGCTGAATTCTGATCTCGGAACCGCCGTCCCGGTGCATGCCGGGGCGGCGGTTTGCCCGCCGCGGCGAGCGCGCAACCCCTCCCGATTTGAATGCGGAATGTGTCGACGGACACCTGCGTCCTAGCCACTCAATTGGTTTGCTCGTGCGCCTGCACTAACGGCGCCCGGATATGGAACAGATTGTCGTCGATCTCGTCCATCTGGATCGGACCCACCACTCTATATCCGTCCGCCTCAATGACCCTTGCAAGACCGCCCAGCAGCATCTCCTGCCGCTTCTGCAAGAATTCGTCTCCGGTCGGCGGTGGTATCGTTGCCGTGACTGCGCATCCGGCGGAGTCGCATTTGAAATCGACGTCCATGAGCAGCGGATAGGCCTGACGGACATGCGCGCTCACCTGATGCGGTAACGCCGGCGGGTTCGCGACATCTGCCGGCATCATTGCCGGGGGTACCGGGGAACTCTCTGCTGCCGGCGACGCTGCGATTACGATACCACCGGTCGTTGGCTTTTCGTCGCTTCCGGAATTCGACTGGATAAACCAGATTCCAGTCGCCGCGCCTGCGAGGGCTAGAACCACGCATCCCCGCGTCGAGAGGTGTTTTGAAGCCATTCGATCCTTCCGCAGGGACATTCCGGTAGCAAAAAGCGGGACGTGCCCGATCGATCTGCAGATCGTAAACTGCCGGAGCCCGCGCCGCCGACAGTGGCAGCGCGGGCGGGAGTCGGTCAGCAGATGGTCGAGCCGGCGGGGCAGCCCGGTGAATTGGCGCCCGAATCGAGATTCGGATCGAAGCCCGGGGTGATGCCGGTATTGAGCGCGGCCGCCAGCACACCGGAGAAGCGGGCATCCTTGTTGTCGAAATTGGCGCCGTTGAAATTGTAGTTCGACACCGCGTTGCGCACGCTGAGCGACGGATAGCCGTTCCAGCTCACCAGCGGCTGGACGACCCACTGACCCGTGCCGTTCTCGGGCGGCTCGTCGCCGTTGTCGGTCTTGGAAAAGCGCCAGAGATGGGAAAAGCCCCAGGTTTCGTAATGGAAAACCAGCTTGACGTGCTGGCCGGTGGCATCGTTCAGGAAGCGAAGCTGGCCGCCGCTCGTGGCGCGGGTATCCCAACCGCCGTGGTTGCCGCGCGTGACGCCGACGACGGTGCTGTTGACGCCCTGGTCGGTCGTCCAGACGATGATCGATTCCCAGTCGTAGGCGTGGGAGAAATCCGATTGCCAGAAATAGCTGTAGACGCGGGCGCAATAGCCGTTGTTGCAGCGGGCACGCGAATAGACGTTGCTCGTTCTCAGGTAATTGGCGTTGCGGCATGAGGCGGGCGGGCGAGTTGCATAAGTCGAAGCGGGTGCGCTGATCCCGCCCGAGGCATCGACTGCCGGAGCGTTGAAGCAGACGTCGGTGTCGAAGTCGATCGCCGGCTGGAACCGCTTGTCGAGCGCAGTTGCCAGTTCCGGCAGCGGTGCCACCGGGGCGGGCCAGCCCTGCGCCTGCGCAGGCGTCGACTGCAGCAGCATGAGTGTCCCCAAAGCTGCGATTGTTAGAGTACAAGCGGGTAGGGCGTTGTTACCAAGCCGGTCTTTCATACAATCTCCTGTCGTAGACAAGTGAAGTTACGCGCTGCGCACACGCTTACTTCCCGAGATCGATCTTTCGAGAAGTAGAGCCTCGATTGTCCGGGGTTTAGAGGTCTCGACTTGTCGTCACGACAAAGCCATCGAGCCTCAGGTATCTTGTCGTCCGGATGGTGGATCTATTACTGTGAAATAGAGGCGTGCATGCCGCGCAAGCGCCTGTCTTCCGCTCTCCATTGGCACCGATCAACGGCAGCAAGTGCAGGCCGGCGCAGCTTCAGGTGCCTCGTTTTCCGGTTGCGGCTTTCCAAGCCGGTCGCACATGCCCTCGAAGGGAAGACGACGGACGACGACAATTCGGACAAAGATTTTTGCATGATGCGCGAGCTCAAGTCTCGAAATGCAACCGCTCGGCCAAACGTCAGCTATGGCCGATTCGCAGCTGGAAAGTAGGAGGCTGTTGTCGGCCCAGGAGCCCCCAGGCAGCTGTCAACGTAAGCTACCGGGCAGGGTTGCGCCCTAATTAGTCGTTCGGATTGCCGGCTCGCAATCCCGAGAACCGCCGTTTGTTCAGAGAGTGGTCGGGCGTCCGCTAATGGGTGGTAACGAGTCGAGCTTGCGGCTTTCAACGTCGTCAACGGCGGCATTGGGCTGCATCGGCGGTCCTGAGCAGCGCGGCGGCGACACATACTGCTGGGTCTATCAGATGTGGCCCGTGCGTGATTTACGCCGGACTGGCTCCCGCCCGAGGTCCAGTATAGCGCAGAACCCACAGCCCTTGGTTCTTATCGGTGATGAAGATGTTTCCGCGCCGGTCGACCAGTACGTCCTCGGTCTGCGTGACCAAGGGACCCTGCGGCATCGATCCAAGCCGTTCGGTCGGGTCGGGCGGCATGAACCACCCGATCTCGCGCGGCAGCCGCGGGTGCGACACGTCGTAGATGCGCAGCCCGGCATTGAAATGCGCGATGTAGAACAGGTCACGTTGCTTCTCGACGGCGGCATCCGCGCGGACGATGCCGGCGGTCCTGCTGACCGGGTTTGCGATGGGCGTAGGCGTCTTCTCCGCGGCGACCGCGAGCTATCTCATCCAAGGCGTGTTCGGCATCGGGGCGACCACTGCGCTCGTGACCTGTGTGGTCGCTGGCGGCTGGCTGCTGCGCAGCTTCCTGATTAAGACCACGCGATGATGCGCCGACCCGTCGTCGGGCGCCACGCCCGGCGGCGCCAAAGCAGTGCAAAACGGCGGCACCTCTGCGTTACGTTTATTCTGCGTGGGGCGCCAAATAGCGTTGACAGCTCGCGGTCAGTTCATTGCCTGATGATGTAGGTCAGCAGATCACTTAAACGGTATCCTGAAAGGGTCAGCCGCTCCGCTGCGGCGCGCTCGAGCTCCGCGCGGTAAGAAGGCGTGGCGACCAGCGCTGCCTCCGGACGAGTCGCGCGAGGCGCGTCGGCGCGATAGGCGAGACCTTGCGCAAGCGCGTAGCTTTCGCGCAGCCAGCCTCGCGCGTCGGTCGTGCGCAGCTCACGTTCGAACCCGGCACGTGGAAAACGCGCGGTCAGCGCCGTCGCTCGCGCGAATGCCGCCTCGGGCGTACCGTCGCGGCTGACGGCGTCGTCCCACAACCAGTGCAGGGACACCGGCTTACCACGCTCTGCCTCGCGCACGAACACCTTGCTGCCGGCCTGGTCGCCTTGCGGCCAGTCGGGTCCGAACCGCTCGGCCGCGTGCAGCGGCTGGTGGAGATCGGCGGCAATGTGCAGGATCCAGGCAAGCGCAGTTGCTCGCTCTGCTGGCGCGGCACGCGGATCGCCCGCCACTCGAATTGCGAGCGCCAGTGCTTCGACGCCCGCGCCACTCTCGCCGTCGGGCACCGCGACGCCGCCTTCGACGATCGGCCTCAGGCGATAATGCCAGGTCGGATGGTCGTGCAGCGTGCCGCGCGCATCGTCGGGCCAGCGCGCCAGCTCGAGGAAGCGCCGGCGATCGGCCTCCTCGCCTTCGGCGCGTCCGACTGCGACTTCGAACGCGCCGCGATCGGGATGGGCGGCGGCGAGCTTCACGATCAGCGCCAGTGCCGCCGGGTCGCGACGCTTGAGCTCGTCATAGGCGATCGCGGCGGCGACCATGTGCCCCGGCCTGCTCCAGGCCGCGGCGGACAGCGGCGCGAGCAGCGCGGCGGCGAGCGCCAGCATCGAACTCCAGTGCATCAGAAAGTCACCGTCGCACGCGCATAGAATTCGCGCCCGTTGGTGCCGATCGCGCCCGCCTCGGGATAGAGCAGCCCGCCGCCCTGAGTCAGCGCACGCTCGTCGGTCTTGTCGGGATAGGCGTCAGTCAGGTTGAGCACGCCCAGCGCGAAACGCATGCTCGGTCCGGCGCGGAATTCGGCGGCGAGATCGAGCGTCGTCGCCGCGCCATAGGTCTGGGGCGTGAGCACCGAGGTGGTGGTGAACTTGCCGAAACGCACCAGATCGGCGTTGAAACCGACCGAGCCGGCGTCGATCCGGGCGGCGAGCGTCAGCTTGTCCCGGGGCTGCGCGACGGTGAGCAGTTGCAGCGCGGCGCCGCCGAGCAGCGGCAGGCTCGGCACCACCGGGTTCACCGCAAGCCGATCGACCTCGGTCTCGACCTGCGAATAGCTGGCGGTGAGGCCGGTGCGCACGCCGCCGAAGCGCCGGACCCAGTCCGCAGTGATTTCGAACCCTTTGGTGGTGGTGTCGAGCGCGTTGGTGAAGAAGCGCGCCTGCGACGCGTTGGTGATCCCGGCCGCGCGCAGGATGGCAGTGACCGCGGCGCCGCTCAGCGTCTCGCTGAGCGCGATCCGGCCGTCGATCTTGATGCGGAACAGGTCTGCGGACAGCGTGAGGCCGGCGAAGGGCTTGAGCACTACGCCGCCGCTCAGGTTGCGCGATCGCTCCTCGCGCAGCGGCGACGCACCGAGCGCCACCGCCACCGGATCGGAAACCGCGAAGGTGCCGATATTCACCAGCTGCCCGCCCGAGGACTGGCTGGTCACGGTGCTGAAGAATTGTTGCTGGAGCGAGGGCGCGCGGAAGCCAGTGGAGGCAGTGGCACGGAATGCGATCGGCTCGACGGGCTTGAAGAACAGGCTCGCCTTCCAGGTCGTCGCGTTGCCGAAATCGCTATAGCGTTCGTGGCGTACCG
Source organism: Sphingomonas radicis (assembly GCF_051400635.1). NCBI lineage: Bacteria > Pseudomonadati > Pseudomonadota > Alphaproteobacteria > Sphingomonadales > Sphingomonadaceae > Sphingomonas > Sphingomonas radicis. The sequence goes on along the minus strand of NZ_JBLFFG010000001.1, from coordinate 324,520 downwards.
CTCCGCCCAGCTCGAGGCCGGCGATCGGGCGCAGCTGGACATCGCCATAGAAGCTCCAGGCGTGCCGGCTTTCGTCGACCGGAATGGGCGGGTTGTAGCCGGGGAAGCCCTGCGCGCCCGCGCCGGTGTACGAGCCCGGTTCGCCGCGTGCGATCTCGAAGGTTTCGGCGCGATGCTCGACACCTAGAGCGAGATCCGCGCCGGCAAGCAGGTCGAAGCCGCGGCGGAGGTCGAGGTTGACGACGTTCTGGAAATAGCGGGCGCCACCCGCGTCGAACGCGGTCGGGCTTGCTGCGCCAAGGCTGGTGTTGACCGTGTCGCCGACCCGGAAGGCGGCATCGCTCAGGCCGATCGTGTCGCTGAGGTCGAAATGCCAGCCGCCGATGTCGCCACGGATGCCTACCGACCCGCCGGCGTCGTCGAGATCGACGCGGACATGCGGCACGAAACCCTGCGGATAGAAGGCGGGCGCGACAGTCGGCGCGCGATATTGCGCAGGGCTGGTCGAGCGGCGGCGATCGTAGATCGCGTCGCCATAGAGCTCGACCGTGCCGAGCGGCAGCGACGCGTTGAGCACGAAGTTGTAGTCGCGCGATTCTGGATCGCCCTGTTCGCTGGTGATCCGGCCGTAGCGGCTGTCGATCCCGGCGCGGTTGGTCGCGCCTCTATCGCGGATCTCGGCGGTCACATTGACGAAGCCGGTATCGCGGAAGCGCACCCCGGCATTGCCCGCGGCGACGATCGTTCGCCCGTCGCCCTGCTGCGTGATCCCGGATTGGATCGAGGCGAAGCCGCCTGCGCCGGAGCGCAGCGTGATGTTGATCACGCCGGCGATCGCGTCCGAGCCATATTGAGCGGCCGCGCCGTCGCGCAGGATCTCGACCCGCTCGATCGCCGAGACGGGAATCGCGCCGAGGTCGATCGGCACCGATCCGCGCCCGACGACATTGTTGAAGTTGAGCACCGACGACAGGTGCCAGCGCTTGCCGTTGACCAGCACCAGCACCTGGTCCGGCGCCAGTCCGCGCAGCGTCGCGGCGCGGGTGTTGGCGCCCGAGGGCCCGGTCGCGGTGCGCGGATAGTTGAACGACGGCGCGAGGAACTGGAGCGTGCGGTTGAGGTCGTTGAGCCCGCGCGCCTGGAGATCCTCGGCGTCAAACAAGTCGACCGGCGACGGCGACTCATCGGCAAGCCGCGGCGCGCCGCGCGTACCGACGACGACGATGTCGCCCTGCGGCTCGGCGTCCTGGGCGAACGCGGGCGTGGCCACGGCAGCGGTGGTCAACAGACAGGCAAGAGCAGTGCGCATTTCAATCCCCACGGTGCGATCCGGCGGCGCGTGTAAGGGGAAAGCCGCAACCCGCGGTATCGCGCATCACCGCACAGACGTTGCGCGACGCGCAACGCGCGCAGCAAAACTGTCACGGCCCGCGCGTATCCAACGGGCTGAGGACATCGTCATGCGCCGCCAGATTCCGCCGCTTGAGGCCGTCGAGGCGTTTCTCGCCGCGACCGAAGCCCGCAGCTTCCGCGCCGCCGCGGAAGTGCTGGCGTTGAGCCCGTCCGCCTTCTCCCGGCGCATTCAGCTGCTCGAGCGCTTCGTCGGCACCGATATGTTCGATCGCGGCCGACCCGGTACGCCGCTGACATCCGCAGGCGAGCGCTACCGCGCCGAGATCGCGCCGGCGCTCGAGGTACTGCGTCAGGCGACGGCGGAGCTACGCGACGATCGGGGCGGGCGCACGGTGCGGGTCGCAACGTCGCACAGCTTCGCGGCCGAATGGCTCATCCCGCGCCTGTCTGCGCTGGGGGAGGTGCACGGAATAGACGTGGCGTTGACCATCTCACGCGACGCCGGGCTCTTGCGCACCGGCGTAGTTGAGCTGGCGATCCGCGGCGAGCTTCTCGCCAGCGCTGTCGATGGCGATATCCTGGCGCCCCTGGACGTGGTGGCGGTGTCTTCGCCATATCTGGGTGGCCGCGAACCCCTGCACTCGATCGAGGCGGTCGCGAAGCGGCGACTGCTTGGCGTCGCGGGGCAGGATGGCGTGTGGCACGATTTCCTGCGCGGGGCGGGATTCGCTGGTAAACTGCCGCGGGTCGCCAACTACGAGACAAACCAGCTCGCCTACGAGGCGGCAGTTTCCGGGCTTGGCGTCACCCTGGCCATCCCCTTGCTCAGCGACCGTTTTCTTTCCGATGGGCGACTAGTCACCTGCCTACCTATCCGTCGGGAGACGGGCTTCGGCTATGTCTTGCACGCCGCCGCCGGACGCGCCCGGAGCCGCTCCGCGGTGCGTGATTTCGTCGCGTGGCTCAAGCCGCAAGTCGCGCGCTCCATGGCACATTTCGACGGCTGGCACAGTGCCAATGGCTGATGGATCTACAAGCGCGAGATTTGGCGCTCCAGATACCCGCGCAGATGTGCCTTCCCGGCGGACGGCAGCATTCCGATCTACTGCCCCAAAGCGGACGGGCTGCAACCGGCCCAAAATGCGACGTAACCGGAGGAGAGTGTAACCCGTCTGTCATGCTGAGCCGCTTAAGCGCAGCGCGATGGATGATCGGCGCAGCAGGATTGCCGCATGGGTGGCCCGCGAGATCCTTCCTCACGAGCCTGGCGCCCGTCGCTGGGCTCAGCGGCGCTGGGGCACGTTGGTCGACGTCGATGACGTGATCCAGGAAGTCTATTGCCGGATATCCGCGCTCGACTCTATCGACCATATCGACAACGGCCGCGCCTATCTGTTCCGTGCGCTGCAGGCGGTGGTGCTCGACAGCCTTCGGCGAGCCAAGGTCGCAAACACGCGAACGATGACGGAAATCGACTGGTTCGACGTCGTGGATGAAAGTCCCGGTGCGGACCGGCACGTCGAAGCGATCCAGGAACTTGGCCGAGTGAACCAGCAGCTGTCGGAATTGTCGCAGACCTGCCGGCGTGTAATCGAGCTCCGCCGCATCCACGGACTGTCGCAGCGCGAGACCGCGCACCAGCTCGGCGTGACTGAGAATGTCGTCGAGAATCACGTCGCGCGCGGCATCCGGCGCGTGCTCCAGGCGCTGTCAGAGGAAAATGGCCCGCCCGACGAGAAGAGGCGGCACTAGCGGATGGCCGTGGATTCGATGAACGAGATCGAGGATCAGGCAGCTCGCTGGTCGGCGCGGGTCGCGCACGGCGAGATGACTGCCGCGCGCAGTGAGGAGCTCGAAGCTTGGCTGATGCGTGACCGACGGCACCGCGGCGCCTATCTGCGAGCCCAAGCTGCGCTGATTCATCTTGAGGAGACGGTGATCGAAGGGCCGCGGCTGGGCGCGATTGGCAACGACAATCCTCCGGTGCCGGTCGGGCGGATCGATACGCCGCGACGCGCCCGCTGGCCACGCTATGCGATCGGCGGCGGGGTGATCGCCGCCTGCGTGGCCGGGCTGCTGATGTTCGGGCTGCCGGCGCTACGTCCGACAGCGTCAGGGGCCGCATCGCCGACAGAGATCGCGCTCGCAGACGGTTCGGTGGTGGTGCTCGGGGCCGGCGGCAGGATCAGCCAGGCGATCGGCGCGAGCCGCCGCGAGGTCACGCTTCAAAGCGGCGAGGCGACCTTCCGGGTAGCGCATGACGCTTCGCGGCCGTTCGTCGTTCGCTCGGGCCGGGTCTTCGCTCAGGCAACGGGGACCGTCTACTCGGTTCGCCGCCTGAGGGACGACGGCGGTGTGGTGCGCGTGCGCGAGGGTAGCGTGTTGGTGTGGGCCGAGGGCGCGCGCGCAGCGGCGGTCGCGGTCCGTGCGGGAGGGAGCATGTCGCTGGATCCTCAGGGACGCGATACGGCGCCAGCCAATGCCGCGCAACAGTCATTGCCTGGGCCCGACCACCTGGCGGAATTCTCGTTCGACGACGTACCTATCGCGACCGCGGCGGCGCGCTTCAATCGCGTCAACTCCACCAAGATCGTGATCCGCGACAAGGCTCTGGGCGCCACGCCGATCGTCGGCTTGTTCAAGTCCGACGAGCCGGAGCGCTTCGCCGAAGCTGCAGCGGCGCTCACCGGTGCGCGCGTCGTCCGCCGCGAGGGCGCGATCGTCATCGAGAAGTAGCACGGCAACTATAGGCGACCTGAGCGTCATGGAGCCTCGCCGCCGACGCCTTACCCTGCTCGCCGTCGCGACCGCCGTGGCTGCGCCCGCACCGCTCGCCGCGCAGGAGCGGGCGACCGCTTTCAATGTCCCGCGCCAGCCCGCTTCGAGGGGAATCCGCATGCTGGCGTCGCAGGCCGGCATCCAGGTGATCGTCGCCTCGGCTGCGGTGGAGGGCCGTCAGACCCGGGCAGTGCGCGGCCGGATGACGGCGCGGGCCGCACTCGATCGCCTGCTGGCGGAGAGCGGACTGGTGCTGCGCTCGTTCGCCGGCGGGGTGGCGATCATCGACATCGATCGTGCGACGCCAGAGCCGCCGTCTCCGCCGACCATCGTCGTGACCGGATATCGCACGGCCGACCCCGATCACGCTGCGCTCACGCCGCAGCGATCGGTGCGGATCGAGGAAGCCGAGCGGCTCGGAAGGATTACGCTGCACGATGTGCTGATGCGCGAGCCTGCCATCGCAGCGGGCGGGGGGCTGGCGAGCGCTTTCGGACAGTCCTGGGACGCGGGCATCGCGACGGTATCGCTGCGCAGCCTCGGCGCGAGCCGCAGCCTCGCACTGGTCGACGGACGGCGGCGCGTCGCGGGGTCGGCGCGCTCGACGGCCATCGACGTCAACATGATTCCCGCCGCGATGGTCGACCGTGTCGAGATCACCACCGGCGCGGCTCCGCTCCACGGCACGGATTCGATCGCCGGCACGATCAATATCGTGACCAAGCAGCGCGTGGAGGGCTTGACCCTCAGCGCGATCAACGGGATCTCCGAGCGCGGCGACGCGGCCTCGCGCTCGGTATCGCTCGCCGCCGGAACGCGTTTCGACGATGGGCGCGGGTCGATTGCGATCGGGGGCACCTATTCGGAGATCGATCCGCTGCTGTTCGGCCAGCGCTACGACAGTTACGTCAACAGCGTCGCCAACCCCGCGAACACCGGTGCCAACGACGGCATTCCCGACCGTCTGACCGTCCGCGACTTCCGCCAGGTCTATTATGCCTATGCGCCGAGCTTCTTCTTTGGAGGCAACTCATATCTGATAGACGAGGGAACGCCCCGGATCGCCCGCTATGCGATGCCGCTCTACGATGGCGAATTCAGCTACGGCGATGGGGGAGACGGCCGCAACCTTCGTGACCGCGACCAGCTGAGGGGCGGACTCGATGCGCTCGCAGTGCTCGCGCGTGTACATTATGATTTCGAAGGCGGGATTCGATATCAGGCAGGCATCGACGCTGCAGGGAGCCGTTATCAGGGCATCGCGGGCATCCCTTTGCACCGCGACGACAGCCGGCCGAGCTGGTTCGACGGCGCCGGCGGCGCGGTGGCCCGGCTCGACAATCCGCTGCTTCCGTCCGCGCTGCGCGCCTTCATGCTGGCAAACGGCGTAGGGGAGCTCGCCATCGCGCGCACCTATGGCAACTTCCCGGTAATGCGCGAGGCGCACGACCGGCGCAGCCTGACGCTGACCCAGAGCCTCGCCGGGCCGCTGGCCGGTAGGATGGCGTGGAAGGCCTGGGTCCAGCACGGCCGCGCGACCGATGCGGTGACGACCAGCGATATCCCCCGCGCCGCGCAGTGGGTCGCAGCGCGCGACGTGATCGCCGACCCGGTCAGCGGCGCACCCATGTGCCGTGACGCAGCGGCGCGCGCTGCGGGATGCGTGCCGCTCGACATCTTCGGCCAGGCGCCGCCCTCGACGGCGCTCAAGGCCTATGTGCTCGGCAGCCGCAACGAGCGCCGCACCACCAGCCAGAGCCTGTTCGGTGCGGAGGCCTCGGGCCCTCTCGGGGCGCTGCCCGGCGGCGACGCGTCGCTCCTGCTCGGATTCGAGCATCGCCGCGACACGCTGGCGACGCGTGACGATCCGCGGATGGCGAGCGAGTTCAGCATCGGCATGGGCGGCTATCCAGTGCATCCGGATCTCGACGTGGCCGCGGAGGTGTCCGAGCTTTACGGACGTCTTGCCCTGCCGCTGCTTCGCGAGCGTCCGCTGGCGCACAGCCTCGAGGCCGAGGCTAGCTTCCGCTATTCGCGCCACAACGCTGTGGGAGACATCCTGGGCTGGCAGTTCGCGGGCGCCTGGTCGCCGGTTGAGGGCATGGGCTTCCGCGTTGCGCGCGCGCGCAGCGTTCGCGCCCCCGATTTCGGCGAACTCTACGAGCCCGCGATCGTCCGCGAGCTCGGCTCGATTAGCGACCCTTGCGAAGCGGCGGACTATTATCAGAACCCGGTGCGCACGGCGAATTGCCGCGCGCTCGGCATCACGACCCCGCTCGTCGACTTCAAGCTAGGCCCCTATGTGACAACCGAGGGCAATGCGGACCTCAGCCCGGAAACCGCGGACAGCCTGACGCTGGGGCTGATGCTCCAGCCGCGCTTCCTGCCGCGGTTCAAGGCCGCCGTCGACTATTGGGACATCAGCATCGCCGACGCGATCGTCCAGTACAGCGACCGGCAGGTGATGAACCTGTGCGTCGACCTGCCGGCCATCGACAATGTCTTCTGTCGCGCGATCGACCGCGACCCCGCCGACGGCCATGTCAGCGCGATCCGGATCCGGCAGGTCAACGCAGCGCGAATGCGCACGCGCGGCGTGGACGTCAGTGCGTCCTATCAATCGCAAGTCGGAAGCGGAACGATGCGGCTCGGCGTCACGGGCAGCTACCTGCTTCAGCAGCGCATTGAGACGCTGGAAGGCGTGGCCGCGGGGAATATCGACGATGCGGGCGACTGGCGGCACCCGCGATTTCGCGCGACAATGCTCGCAACCTATGCGCTGGGGCCGCTCAGCATCAGCTTCGACACGCGTTTCGTCAGCTCCGGCAAGCTGGATGCCAGTGCTCAATCGGCCGAAGCCTATGACGACAATCATATCCCGCCTCTTGTCTATAATGATCTTTCGGTACGCGCGGCAGTGAGTTCGAAGATGGAGGTCTGGGTAGGGGTCAACAATATCTTCGACACTCCGCCACCCTATATGTATTCGATCTATAAGAATGGCACCCTGTACGATAATATAAGGCGGTATTTCTATGTAAGAACACAAATGAAGCTTTAAGTTATTTTGTAATAAAATTTAAATATTTCCGTCTTCCAGAATTAATATTGTGGGGTGCGACGGAAAGTCGCGGCAGCTGCGTCATGGAGCCGAACCACAAATTGGGGGCTTCATCATGCGCTTCACTTTTCCCCGGGCCGCGGCCTCGATTGCCGCGATCGCGGTTGCCACGCTCGCCTCGCCGGCGCTCGCCGGCGCCAACGATCCCGATCTGGCAGCGGAGCAGACGGACCCGCCGCAGGAGGTCGTGGTCCTTGGCAGCGCCGACCGTGCCGCCGAGGAAGTGAACAACCGACGCGCGGCGCTGGGTGTGGTCGACACGCTGACACAGGATGACACCGGCGACCTCGCGGACGAGACACTGGCGGACGCGCTGATCCGCGTGCCTGGGGTCAGCGCGATGCAGACGCTCTATGGCGAGCAGGAGGCGTCCTATGTCTCGGTGCGCGGAATCTCGCCGGACCTGAACTTCACATCGTTCGACGGGATGGCGATGTTCTCGGCCGCCAACGACGGCGATGGGCTGCGTCGCGTGGACCTCAACCTGATCCCCACGCAGATTTCCCGGACCACACAGGTATTCAAGACGTTCACGGCCGATCTCGAGGCCGGGGCGATCGGCGGCGTCACCAATATCGCCCCGCGTAGCGCGCTCAACGGCAAGGACACTTTCTACGTCGACGCTTTCACCGTGCTCCAGACCGGCCACGGGAAATATGTTCCGGGGACCAACAGCCGCGGAAGCTATAGCGACACGCCCTGGGGCGGCGGCGTCAAGGGCCTGTGGGCGCATAAGTTCGGCGCCGACGATCGCTTCGGCATCGTCCTGTCCGGCATGTATCGCCAGCGCGCCTATGACTATACCAAGCGCAACCCCAACGGGCGCGTCTTCTATCAGGCCAGCGGCGCGACGGCGAGCAACAACCTGTCCAACTGGGATGGCCAGCATCCGCTGCCGACGCTGATCCGCCCGATGGATTATACCCATTTTACGCGAACGTTTGGCGGATCGGCGCAGATCGAATATGAGCCCACGCCGGGGCTGCAGCTGTCGCTGCTCGGCTATGGCTACAAGCAGCTCGAAGACCAGACGCTCAACCAGTTCTATGTCGAGCAGTATAGCGGGCTTGTCCGCACCGGCCCGGAGACCGCGCGGCTCAAGATCGGCCGAACCCGGCCTTCTTACTCCTACGACCGATTCGAGAACGAGACCGCCGGGGCGATCTTCAAGGCGGTGAAGGAGATCGGTGCGGACTCCTCGCTCGAAGCGCGCGCTGGCTGGAACATGAACAAGTTCTACGACATGGATCTGACGGCGATCTATGCCTACAGCCCGCCCAGCTCCTTCATCAACTACGACATGTCGGAGATTTCCGACCGGATCACGATCGACAATTACGATCCGCTGGTGAACGCGGCAAACTACCGGCTTTCGTCGACATCCGACCTGTTCGTCGACGCCAAGATGACGTCGGTCGAGGGCAGGCTCGACTTCAAGAAGAACTACGGCCGCGGTGGCGAGGGCTTCGGCTTCGCGGTGGGAATGGACGCGCGCAGCGTCAAGGCGGTGCGCGACCAGCGTGAAGTCCTTTACACCAACAACAGCAGCCCGATGGGCGACATCGGGTTCGTTCCCGCAGGTTTCCGGCCCTGGATGTACGACATGCCGGTCCTCTGGATCGACTATGCAAAGTTCGAACAGAACGTGAAGCCGAACCTCGCGATCAACCAGAACTCCACCAACAACGCGGCCTGGTCCGGCGACTACAGCTACAGGGAGCGCATCCTCGCTACCTACGCTTCGCTGAGCTATGCGACCGACGGCTTCCGCGCGATCGCAGGGCTGCGCTACGACGACGTCGAGTTCAGCGCGCGCTCACCGCTCTCCGTTGACGGTCGTTACGGCGGCGCGTTCCAGCGCCACGACGGCGACTATCGCTTCCTCCTGCCGTCGGCGCTCATCACCTACGACGTCGCCGACGGCTTCCGGCTCAAAGCCGCCTATAGCCGAACGCTCGGCCGGCCTGCCTTCGAGCAGATCGCGCGCGCCGAGTCGCGGGATGACGACGATCTGACGATCTCGCGCGGCAATCCTGATCTCAAGCCGCGCAAGTCGGACAATTTCGACGTCGCGGTCGAATATTATTCCGAGGGCAATACCCTGCTCGCGCTCAGCGGCTTCTGGAAGAATATTAAGGACGACATTTACACGATGCGCGGCGCCGACGAGATCATCAATGGCGCCACCTATGAAGTCACCCAGCCGATGAACGCGCTCTCGTCGAAGATGCGCGGTCTCGAGTTCCAGTTCGTCAGCAGCAAGCTCCCCGGCATGCCCGGCTTCCTGAAGGACAAGCTCGGCATCTCCGCGAACCTTACGCGGATGTGGGCGGACATGACCTATCTCTCGGGTACGACCGAGGTCCATCTGGACGCGCTGCAGTATCAGGCGGACTGGCTCGCCAACGCCAGCGTCTTCTATCGCCTTCCCAACAAGGGCGAGGTCCGGGTTGCGTATAACTGGAAGAGCAAGAGCCCGATCTCGCTCGGCGCGTATTCCTGGACGACCTATTGGCTCGAATCCCGCGGACAGCTGGATGCCGCGCTGCGCTATTCGCTCGCGGACAACGTCATCGTGAAGCTTCAGGCCAACAACATCCTCGAGGAGCCGATCGCGCAGGGCTATTACAACGACGCTTATCCGATGCGGCGGTACGAGATGACGCGCAACCGCTCGTTCCAGCTCGACGTCATCTTCCGGATGTAGTCGCAGCAGGGGAGGCGGCAGCGCCTCCCCGCGAAAGCCTTCTCTTCTGCGGCACGGGACAACAGCCATGCGCACATTCCAGCAAATCCAGCGAGCCGGCGCCGCCCTGGCGCTTGCCTTCGCGGCTGTGCCCGCCCAGGCCGCCGCGCCCGGCTACGCCGATTGTGGCGACTTCACCGTCGCCATGATCCCCGACACGCAGAACTATGACGATTATCGGCACCAGAAGTGGTCCGGCTTCCGCTTCGACGCCTCCGAGCAATATTTCCAGCAGATGCGCTGGATCGCCGCGAATGCCAAAAGCGCGGGCGGCGACATCGTCTTCGCCACCCATGTCGGCGACGTCTGGCAGCATTATTCCGAGTGGATGGATCCGGGTCACGCCGCACGCGGCTTCCAATGGATTCCCAACGGGGGTTCCGAAGTCGCCCGTTCGCCCAAGGTCCATACCCGCGCATTCGAGATTCCGCTCGCGGTCCAGGGATTCCAGCTGATTGCCGGCAGGCTGCCCTTCGCAGTGGTGCCGGGCAATCACGACTATGACGCGCTATGGACCGATCCGGCGCATCCGCCCCGACCGGAGCTGAAGAAGGACGGCAAGCGCCACGTCGGCGGCCTGACCGGCTTTCAATCCGCATTCTCCGACAAGTCGGCCTTCTTTGCCGGCCAGCCCTGGTATGTCGGCGCGCATGACGGCGGCGCGGACAGCGCGCAGGTCTTCACCGCCGGCAAATGCCGGTTCCTGCATATCGGTCTGCAATATCACGCGCCGGACGCATCGCTCGCCTGGGCGGCGGGAATGATCCGGCGCTTTCCCGGCCTTCCCGTGATCGTGAGCACCCACGATTATCTCGGCCGCGACGGCAAGCGTAACCTGCGCTCCAATCCCGACAACAGCGCGCTCGACCTGCGCGACAACAACCCGCAGATGATGTGGGACGAGTTCATCAGCCAGCACGACCAGATCTTCCTGGTGCTGAGCGGGCATGTGGGCGGGCAGGGGCTCAGCACCGACACCAACCGCTTCGGCAATCGGGTCCATCAGATGATGGCGGATTATCAGGGCCGCGGACAGACCGCGAAGGACGCGGGCGCCGAAGACACCGATATTGGCGATGGCTGGCTGCGGCTGCTGACCTTCCGCCTCGGCGGTGCCAGCCCCGGCATCCGCGTGCGCACCTATTCGACTCATTACAAGAAGTTCAGCACCGAGCTCGCCGGCTATGCCGGATGGTACAAGGGGCATGAGGGCCAGTCGGCGCTGGCGGACGAGGAATATCTGAAGCGTGACGACTTCACGATTCCGCTGTCCGATTTTCACGCCCGTTTCCCGTCGGTTCGCTGACCCAGCCAAGGAAGGCTCTCGCCGATGCACCTCGATCGCCGCGCACTTGTTCTGGGTGCGAGCCAGCTCGTCCTTCTGGCGGGTCTGGCGCCCCAGCGGCTTTGGGCGGGTCAGCTTCAGGGTTATCCCTTCACCCTCGGCGTCGCATCGGGCGATCCCTGGCCAGACGGCTTCGTCATCTGGACCCGGCTCGCGCCCAAGCCGCTCGATCCGGGCAGCGGCATGCCGATGCAGGCGGTGCAAGTCTCGTGGGAAATCGCCGAGGACGAGGGCTTTGCGCGGATCGTCCAGTCGGGCGAAGCCTTCGCGCGGCCCGAGCTCGGACATAGCGTGCACGTCGAAGTGGGCGGGCTGCGGCCGGCGCGGCCCTATTGGTATCGTTTCAAGGCCAGCGGCGAGCTTAGCCCGGCGGGCATGGTGCGCACCGCACCGGCGGCGGGTGCGCGTGTGGATCGGCTGCGCATCGGCGTGGCCGGATGCCAGCATTGGGAGAACGGCTTCTACACCGCCTATCAGTATCTCGCGCAGGAACCCGACCTCGACGCCGTCTTCCACTATGGCGACTATATCTACGAACACTGGTCGCAGCGCGTCTGCCCCAGAGTCGACAACCAGCCAGTCTGCGTGCGCGATCATGTTGGTGGCGAAATTTATTCCCTCGACAGCTATCGCCGCCGCTACGCGCAGTACAAAAGCGACCCGGATCTGCAGGCCGCTCATCATGCCGCCGCGTTCCTGTCCACCTTCGACGATCACGAGGTGGACAATAACTGGGCCGACCTGATCGACGAGAAAGGCACGCCGCCAGAAGCGTTCGTGCTGCGGCGCTTTGCCGCGATGCAAGCGTGGTACGAGAACATGCCGGTGCGCAAGGCGCAATTCCCGCGCATGCAGGACATGCTGGCCTATCGCCGGCTCGACTATGGCGGGCTGCTGCGCGTCCATCTGCTCGATACGCGCAGCCATCGCACCGACCAGGTCTGCATGGACGGCAAGCGCAAGCCGTGCCCGCCGGAAATGCACATCTCGCGCACGATGCTGGGGGATGCGCAGGAGGCGTGGCTGGATCAGGGGTTGGGAAGCGAAGCGCGTTGGAACCTGATCGCGCAGCAAGTGCTCATGGCGCCCTTCGACCGGCGTAAGGCCGAGGAGACGCTCGCCAATCAGGGCACCGACAATTGGGACGGCTATCGCCCGGCGCGCGCGCGGCTGGTCGATTCGATCCAGCGGCGCCGCCTAACGAACGTCGTTGTCGCTTCGGGCGACTATCACAAGCATTTTGCAGGCGTAGTGCCCGTTCGCGACGAAGCGCTCGATGGCGAGATGGCGGCGGTGGAATTCCTGACCAGCTCGATCTCCACCGGCGGCAACGGCGGCGCGGTGGCCGGAATCGACACGCTGCTCGCCAGCAACCCGCACGTGAAGCTGTTCAACGACCAGCGCGGCTATCAGCTGTTCGACATCACCGCCGAGCGCTGGAAGACCGACATCAAGGTGCTCGACCAAGTCGAGCAGCGCGGCGGAAAGCTCAGCACGCTCGCGAGCTTCGCAGTGACGCCTGATCGCGCAGCCCTGCACCGCGCCTGACCGGAGATCCCATGACCCTTACTCGCCGTCGCCTTCTCCGCGGAGCCGCCCAGGCCAGCGCCTTCACCGCCGCGGCGACGCTGATGCCGCCAAACGTGCAGAAGCTGTTGGCCCAGGGACCGCGCCGCGCGGGCTCGCTGCGCGACATCAAGCATGTCGTGATGCTGATGCTCGAGAATCGCTCGTTCGACCATTATTTCGGGATGATGAAGGGGGTCCGCGGCTTCGGGGATCCGCACGCGTTGACGCTGTCCACTGGCCGAAACGTGTTCCACCAGCCCGATCCCGAGAACCCGCTCGGCTACATGCTGCCGTTCCACCTCGACACCTTCAACACGCGCGCGCAGGCGATCCCATCGACGGGGCACAGCTGGGCGGTGCAGCATGCCGCCTGGAACGGCGGCCGGATGGACAACTGGCTTCCTGCGCATCGTGCAGCCGATGGCGCGCACGGTCCGTACACGATGGGCTATTTCAAGCGCGAGGACGTGCCCTTCCACTATGCGCTCGCAGAGGCCTTCACCATCTGCGACACCTATCATTGCTCGGTGCTGGGATCGACGCGTCCCAACCGCTTCTACTGGCTCAGCGGCACAATCGATGCTGAGGGTCGCTATGGTGAGCCGCAGACGACGCAGAAGACTCCGCGCGAAGGGCTGACCTGGACCACCTATGCCGAGCGGCTGGAGGAGGCTGGAGTCAGCTGGAAGGTGTATCAGCACGCCGACAACGGCACCGGCTTCAACGTGCTGCGCCTGTTCCGCCGCTTCATGGATTCGAAGCCGGGCTCGCCGCTGCGCGTGAAGGGCATGCCCGTGGCGAGCGACGGGCAATTCGAATATGACGCGCTGCACGACCGGCTGCCGGCGGTGACCTGGCTGTGCCCGACCAACGAGGGATCGGAGCATCCCGCCAACTCGATGCCTGCGGCGGGCGCCGACTTCGTCGCCGGCAAGCTCGACGCGATCGCGGCCAACCCGGACGTGTGGGCCAAGACGGCATTCATCCTCAACTATGACGAGAACGACGGGCTGTTCGATCATGTCGCCCCGCCCGTGCCGCGGCCGGGGACGCCCGATGAGTTCATCGACGGCGTGCCGATCGGCGGCGGCTTTCGCGTGCCGTGCATCATCGTCTCGCCTTGGACGGCGGGGGGGTGGGTGTGCAGCCAGCCGTTCGATCACACTTCGGTACTGCGCCTGCTCGAACAAGTGACCGGGGTGCGCGAGCCAAATATTTCCCAATGGCGTCGCCTCACGTTCGGCGACCTCACCAAAGCCTTTCGTTTCGGGCAGCGCCCGGCACCGCCGCCCGCGCTGCCCAGCACCAGCGGCCTCCTGCGCCATGCGCACTATGCCAAGGCGACGCTTCCCGCGCCTGCGATCCCTACCGGTGAGCAGCCTGTTCCCATTCAAGAACCTGGAAGGCGAAGGCGAGTGGAGTGAACGTCAGCTTAGCCCAGGTTTGCTCCATTCAACCTTCGATCGAGCGGCGGCTCCGGGGTGGAAAACAGGCGTCAGCACTTCGCGCATGTAAGGTTGACCTAACACATATATCGTGTAAGGTAATGCTTACATGGAGGTGCTATGTTCACCAGAGCCGCTAATCAGCGTTTCACTATCTGGACGGTCGGCTGCTGGGCGCTCTTTATTGCGCTCACTTCTGTTGCGTCGGGCATGAAAGGGGTAGACCTCGGCTCGCCTGTCAGCATTGGCCTTTCGTTGGCCATCGGGGTGCCTATCGTCCTGCACGTCGCCGCCACCATTGAACTCGTCAATAGCGCCGATGAGTTCGCTCGCGCGATTACCTTCAAGCGTTTCGCTATCGCTTGGAGTGTCAGCACCGCGGTGTTCTGCGCTTGGGGATTCTCTGAGCAATACGCCGCCACGCCGCACGCGCCGGCATGGGTGATCTATCCGCTGTTCTGGATCGCGTTCGCATTCGTTTCCCTCATCGTCCGGTCCAGTCGCTAATGGAAAGCCGGTTACGCGAGCTGCGAACGCAGCGCGGCTGGACGCAGGAAGAGCTCGGGAGACAGGTTGGCGTCTCACGGCAAGCGATCATCGCGATCGAAACTGGAAGGCACGATCCGTCGCTGGATTTGGCGTACCGTTTGGCGGCCCGCTTCGGCCAGCCCGTCGAGTCCTTGTTCCCAAATCCACATTCCTGAATGGCCCGCCTTGATCTGAAGGTATTTCCCCAGTCTAAAGCCATGCGACGCAGGCTGTGCGCCTGGCGGGCATTCCCCGCGCGGCGTCGATTGTCCGACGAGTGACTGGCGTGTCGGTGAGCCCGACACGCCGCTCGTCAGCTGAATGCGGGTACCGTCGCACCTGCAACACGTGCAAGCGTGGGTACAGGTCAACGGCCTGAACCACGCTGCTGGCGTCGCGACGGCCAGCGGGGACTTTCCCCGGCCAGCGAGTGATGAGCGGCTGGCGTACGCCCCCTTCGTACAGGCTTGCTTTCCTGCCGCGATAGAGGCCCGGGAATCCCGGCGCGTTCGCCCCGATTGTCGGTCCGTTGTCAGACATAAAGACGATCAACATATCGTCTAGCTCGCCCGCCGCGCCCAGTCCCGCAACGAGCCGACCGATCTCCGCGTCCATCGCGGCCAGCACCGAGGAAATTCTCCTCTCGAGGCGTGCGGCCCTTGCCTTTCACTGGGGCAAGCTCCTCGGCACTGGGCACCCACGGCGAGTGCACGTCGGTCAACCAGAGCTGCGCAAACCAGGCGCGTTCCCTGCTGCGGCGTACGAAATCGATCGCCTTGTCGATGAAGCGTGCCGTGATCTGCGCGCGCGGAAGCCACTCGATGGGCTCCTTGCCAAGCGCGGCGCTCTGCCGCCCGATTTTGTTGGTGAGGTAAGCGACGTACGTTCGTCTTGAGCTTAGGGCGCTTCTATGACGCATTTCTGTGGTTTGCTGCGGGATTTCGAGAAGACCGAGCGCGATGGATGTCGTTGATTGCAGCCGCACGGCAGGGCAGCTGATCCAGCCCGGCTGCAAGCGCAAGTTTGTTGCTCCTCTAGCGCCTGCATGTGACATTTTCTTGGTGGGATCACCCTTCTCCTGCGTCTGAAGGATCGGAACCGCGATGTGCGCGGCAGGGAGGGTCGATACATGAACGATCGGGGGCGTTTCTCAATCTATGGCGGTTCGGTCGCAGCCATCGCGCTGTGCTTGGCAGGCAGTCCGGCAGCGGCAGCGCAGCAGGTGCGCAGCTTCAACATCTCGGCAGGCGATCTCAGTCAAGCGCTGAACGCCTTCGCCCGCCAAGCCAACCAGGAGATCATCTTCTCCAGCAACCTGGTGCAAGGCAGGCGCACGCGCGGCGTGCGCGGCAGCCTTCAGCCCCGTGCCGCGCTGCAGGCGCTGCTCCAGGGCACCGGGCTTCGCGCCGCGGGCGGGTCGGTGCTGACTCTGCGCGAGGCTGACGATCCCGATCCCGCGCCCCGGCCGCGTACTGTCACTTACGTGAGCTCCGCCCCCGCAAGCTATGCGGCGGTCCAGGATGGCCCGAGTACTGCGCCAATCGCAGCGGCGGGGCTGCAGGATAGCGAGCCCGTCGAAGTTCAAGAGCTCGTCGTCACTGGATCCCGCATCGTTCGCGACGGCACCACCGCGCCCGTGCCCACGACCGTGGTGACGCAGGAGAACATCCAAGACCGCAACCCGACCAACATCGCCGACTATGTCAACCAGTTGCCGTCGATGGGCATCGGCAACACGCCGCGCACCACCACTCTGTTCGCCAACGCCACCGGCGGCGCCAACCAGCTGAGCGCGAGGGATCTTGGCGTCACACGTACCCTGGTGCTGCTCGATGGCCGCCGTGTGGTCGGATCGGGCATGTCGCCCGCGGTCGACGTGAACCTGTTGCCGCAGAACCTGGTCGAGCGCGTCGATGTGGTCACCGGCGGCGCGTCGGCCGCCTATGGCTCGGATGCAGTCGCAGGCGTGGTGAACTTCGTCCTCGACACCGATTTCACAGGCCTGAAGGGCACGTTCAACTTCAGCCAGACCGACCGTAGCGATGGCCGCATCGTCTCGGGCGACCTCGCTTACGGTACAAAGCTCGGCAACCGCGGCCACCTGCTGGTCAGCGCCAACTACTATAAGGGCGAAGGCATCGACTTCTACGACGCCCCGCGCGACTGGTTCCAGCCGGGCCTGCGCCTGATGAACAATCCGGACTGGACGGCGACTAACGGCCAGCCGGGAACGATCGTTCGCACCGATGCGGGCTATAACAGCACGCCGGGCGGCGTGATCTCCACCGGCCCGTTGCGGGGCATCAACTTCCTGCCCGGCGGCACGGTCGGACAATTCGTGTTCGGCCCGATCCAGCAGGGCCAGGTTCAGGCGGGCGGCACCGTCGAATCGATGCCGATCCGGGGCTCGCTACTCCCCGACGACGAGCATTGGAGCGTCTACGGCCGGCTGAGCTACGAATTGTTCGACGGGGTCAACGCGGTGTTCGAGGCCAGCTATGCCGGCAATGACACAGTGAACTGGTCTGCCGTATACAACCGGCAGGGTGCCACACCTACCACCGGCATCATGGTCAATCGGGCCAACCCGTTCATTCCGCTGGTCGTGCAACAGGCGATGGACGAGGCGGGCGTGACGTCATTCATGATGAATCGCCTGTTCTACGACATGATCAACACGCCGGGCACCCATATCGGCGAAGCCGGTTATTATCGCCGACAGGACCGTATCCTTGCCGCGCTGGAAGGCAGCTTCGCGACAAGTGGTCGCTGGCGCGCCTATTACCAGCGCGGCCATAGTAACGTCTGGTACACGCGCGACAACAACCTGATGCCGACGCGCTTCAATCAGGCGATCGACGTTATCGCCAACCCGACGAGCGGTGGAGTGCCCGGCGTGGCGGCTGGCGCTCCGATCTGCCGCTCGACGCTGGCTGCGCCGACCAATGGCTGCGTACCGATGAACCTGTTCGGAGAAGGCTCGCTTGGCGCCGCCTCGATCGCGTGGGTCACCGGCTATAGCGAGGGACTGCAAACCCGGCAGGATCTCGACTTCTACCAGGACGTCTTCTCCATCGATGGGCAGTACAGCCCCTTCTCGACCTGGGCCGGTGCGGTGACAGTCGCCGCCGGCTTCGAATATCGCAAGGAATCCTTCTCCTCGACCGCCGATCCGACCTCGATGGCCTCGCTGTGGAACGTCGGCAACTTCAAGGGCGGCAGCAACGGTTATGACGTGAAGGAGTTCTTCGGCGAAATTCTGGTGCCGCTGCTCCGCGACTCGGCCTTTGGCGAACGGCTTGAATTGAATGGCGCGGTGCGCCGCACTGACTATTCGACGAGCGGCGCGGTCACTACGTGGAAAGCCGGGTTCACCTACGACGTGATCGGTGGCTTCCGCCTGCGTGGCACCCGGTCGCGCGACATCCGCGCACCCAACCTCAACGACCTGTTCGCGCCGAGCAGCCAGTTTGTGAACGCCTATCTCGACCGCTCTCAGCCGGGTAGCCCGCAGGTGCCGAACACCACGCTCAGCGGCGGCAACCCAAATCTGACGCCGGAAATTGCCGACACCTGGACCGCAGGCGGTATCTTCCAGCCCACCTTCCTGCCGGGGCTGAGCCTGTCGATCGACTGGTACAAGATCGATATCAAGGATGCGATCACCGCAGTCGGCGCCCAGCAGATCATCGACATGTGCTACGGCTTCAACCGTCCGGTGAACCCTGCCGCATGCGACTCGATCGTCCTCGCACCGGGCGCGTCGAACCTGGTCAACGCCACCATCTATACTAGCGGCATCAACGCCCAGAACGTGTCGGTTGAAGGCATCGACTATGAGGCGAGCTATCGCACCGAGCTGAGCCGCATCTCCGCCAGCCTGCCCGGGGCGCTGAACCTGCGCCTGCTTGTCTCGCAGCGGCTGCGGGACGAGACCAACCTTCCGGGTGATTCCAATCCGCCGACGCTGGGTACGATCGGCAGCCTGAAGTGGAAGGGGCTGATGACCGCGACCTATGCGATCGGGCCGAGCCGCACCACCCTGACCACCCGCTATCTGGGGTCCGGCAGGATCACCAACCAGCCCGAGACCAGCCGCACCGGCATCCCGGAGGCGTTCAACCGAGTCGATCCTGTCTGGTATTTCGAGCTCGCGCAGAATGTCGACCTTGAGATCGGGGGACGCAAGGTGACGCTGTTTGGCGTCGTCGAGAACCTGTTCGATCGCGATCCCGAACCGGTTCCGAGCAGCGGCACCTCGTTCGGCACCGGCGCGCCCTACGATCTGCTCGGCCGCAGCTATCGCCTGGGCTTCCGCTTCCGCCTCTGACAACCCTCCTGGAATCGTGTCCAACTCTCGGCATCCCGGCCCTGGCCGGGGTGCCGAGCTGTTTTCGGGCAGGGCCTCCAAGGCAAGTTACCGGAATGGGACCGTCATTCTCGGCGGCATGTCGAACATCGGACTTAGCGCGCATCTGCTCGACCGCCGCGCGGGGATCGTTTCGTTCCTCGGCAGCTGAGACGAGAAAAATCCGCACCGGCTGGGGCCGGTGCGGATTTTGCTGCCCGCGGGTGCGGAATGGAGGTTAGTGGAACGAACTCAGCGGACCGGCCGCGGCGCGCGCCCTCCGAAGGTGACGATGCTCTCCGCACCGCTAGCAGACAGCGCGGAGACACCGACGAAATAGTCGTCGACGATCACGCCCTTGAGTACCGTCTCGGTGCTGCCGGCGGGCACATCGCGATGGTCAGTCCAGGCCATCTTGTCGTTGCGGCGCCAGTGAATGCGATAGCCCGCCGCGCCGGGCACCGCGGGCCAGGTCACCGTCGTGTCCGATCCGAGCGCGCCGCGCAGCCCCACCTCAGTCGGTGCGGCCGGCGCCGCGGCCAATCGGGTGATCGTCGCCACGTTGATCGCAGTCACCTTGGCCAGATAAGGGAAGTCCATCTTGTCGATGGTGTCGCCATATTCGATGCCGCCTTCGGTGCGCAGGTCCTGGTGCTGCTGGTGATAGTTCTCGATCCCTACCGAGAAGCGCACCGCCGGGTAGCCGAGCTTGAGGAATGGTTCATGATCGCCGCCGCGCCCGAAGCGGTCGGGCCGCCGATCGACGAACACGTCGAGCCCGCCCGGAATGCCCTCCCCCACTTGGTCGATCGCACGCGCCAGTGCGCGGCTGGGGCCATCATCCTCGCCGCCATTGCCGCGGCGCACGAGCTGCTGCTCGACCGTCTCGACGGCACGGATGCCCTCGGAGAAGACGCGGACCCGGTCGGTGACTCGCGTACCGTCCTGGCCAACGGTGTTGCCGACAATGTCGTTGTTGAGCACCGCGGTGACCACCCAGCCGCGCTCCCGGGCGGTCTCCGCGAGCAGGGTGCCGCCCATCAGCCCCTGCTCCTCGCCCGAGAGCGCGGCATAGACGATCGTCGCGTCGAACTTCTTGCCCGCCAGCAGACGCGCGGCTTCGAGTACCAGCGCCGTGCCCGACGCATCGTCATTGGCGCCCGGCGCGTCGCTGGTGAAGTCCATCACGTCGGTGACGCGGCTGTCGATATGCCCCTGCACGATCACCACGCGATTGGGATCGCGGCCTGGCTGGATGCCAAGCACATCGACGACGTTGACTCCGTTCGGCGCGCGAGCATTGGTGAAGGTGCGCTCGATCGCAGAGACCTGGATGCAGCCGCCGCACTTGGCCGAGATGCGCTTGAGCTCGTCGCCGAACCACCGCCGCGCCGCGCCGATGCCGCGGGTCGGGTGATCGGGCGAGGAGAGCGTGTGCCGGGTTCCGAAGCTGACCAGCTTGGCGACATCGGCCTTCAACCGCGCCGGATCTGGCGCACCCTGGGCATGAGCGGCGGCCGGAAGCAGCAGCGCCGCAGCGGCGATGGCAAAGGAAGAGGACCGCATATCGTTCAGCCTTTCTGTGGGAATCATTGCGCGTCGCCGGCTCGCGCGGAAACGAAGGCGTGGCCCTGCTTGTCTCGGCGGACCTCGACGGGCAGCGCGATCTCGAGCGCGTCGAGAAAGCCCTGCTGGTTGCTCGTGCGGAACATGCCGCTGATGCGCAGGTCCGCGACAGAGGGCCCGACGGTGATCTTCTGGTGGGAATACTGGTTCATCTGCTGCGCGGCGCTCGCCAGCGGCTCGTTATCGAAGAACACCTGGCCGTCGGCCCAGCTCACTGCCTTGTCGGTATCGACCACCCTCAACTCGGGCGCGCTGGCGCCGGTACGGGCGATCAGCTGCTGGTTGGGCTTGAGGATCTGCTGGCGGGCGCCGCGGCCCTGGCTTGCGGGGCGCACCGCCACTACCCCCTCGGCCAACGTCACCCGCAATTCCTCGGGCGATACGCGCACGTCGAATACCGTGCCCAGCGCCGTGATCGTGCGGCCGCCCGCTTGCACTACGAACGGACGCTTCGGGTCCTTGGCGACCTGGAACAGCGCATGGCCGGCGAGCAGCGTAATGTCGCGCCGTGCCGCGCCGAACCGCGCCGCCAACCGCGTGCCTGCGTCCAGCGTCACTACCGACCCGTCGTCCAGCGTCACCCGGGTGCGCTCGTGCAGCGAAGTCGCGTAGATCGAATCGTCGGCAATCCGCCCGGCCAACTCGGCGCCCCGCTCCGTCTGAGTCGCGAAGACAAAGATGCACAGCAGCACCGCCGCCGCCGCCGCCGTCAGCATCGTCGCTAACCGCCGCCGCCGGTTCTCGTGTACGCTGAACCGCGCTTCGTCGCGCAGCGCGCTGAGCTCCGGCAAGTCGGCATGCGCACGCAGCGCCGAAAGCGCTGTCTGCAGGCGATCATGCGTCGCACGATGCTCGGGATCCTCCTCCAGCCAGGCGTGAAATGCCCGCCGGTCGCGAAAGCTCGCTCGCGCGCCACGCAGCCGCGCGTCCCACGCCGCGGCGGCTTCCTCCACTCTGTCAGTCGACTTGGTCATCGAACTTTCCGCAGGCGATAGAGGAGGTGGCTGTTGGCGCGCGCCATGTGCTTTTCGACCGTGCTGAGCGAGAGCCCCAGCCGGCGCGCGATCTCGACCTGAGCAATGCCATCGAAATGATATTGGCTGAACACGATGCGCACCGTGTCCGGCAGCTCGTATATCGCGGCGATCATCATATGCACCGCCTCGCGACTCTGCAGGATGCGCTCGGGCGAGAAGGCTGCCTCGTCCTCCACGTCGAAGCCTTCGGGCGCCGGCGCGACGATACTGCGTACGCTCGCGCGGCGCGCCTTGTCGCGCAGCACGTTGGCGGCGGTCTGAAAAAGATAACCTTGGACGTTTTCGATGCTGGCCAAATCCTGCGCGGCCAGGCGGCTGAACACGTCCTGCACCAGGTCGTCGGCGTCCTCGTCCGAACGGACACGGCGCTGGAAGAACCGCAGCAACGGCGTGCGGAACTCGGCAACCACCGCGTCGAGACCTTGATGCCTGACGGCAGCCTTCATGTGTTCCTCCCGACCCCTTAGACGCGGCATCGTCCGCATCCCGTAAAGGAAAATCCAGCTATTTCGGGTGGAGGAGCTGAGCGCGCATAAGCACTGCGAAACGGATGCGCTCGCCCGGCACGCCTGTATCGTTCAGCATCGCCTGTTTAGTCGCGAGAGCTGGCGCTGCACGCACAATCAGGCTTTTTTCCAAGCCGCGTCGGCCGAACCGGTCGGCTCGGCACGATAGAGTGACAATCCATTGCCAGCTCACAAATCACTGCTTTTGCGCCTGCGGTGTTCGAAAGCGGTTAGGCTGCTAGCGGCCCAGGAGCGGCTTTCGGCGGAATCTGCCGGTCGGGAATGCGCCCCAATAGCGGCCATTCCGCGGACGCGCGAAATGGCCGAGAGCAGACATAATATCAGACCTCAATGCCGGCAGGAGCCGAAAGATTAGCCATCTCAGCGAAAATCATGGTGTCCGGGAGGCTATCGTGACTTTCGCAAACCGCAGGTCGCGCACGCGCTGATTGGGTTGGGTCAGGAGAAACCCGGCGACCTGATCGGTATCACGCAAGAAGTGGACGGAATTCCCATCCTGGCGCCAGAGAAAGACGTCGTGCGCCTGTGGGCGCAGCTCGGCCTCCCCGCGCGGGTAGCGTAGCCAAAGCTTCCCGTTCCGCTGACGCACGCGATATAGAACACCTAGTTCAGGCGACCAGTAGTCGCCGATGAAAGCGCCGGAGTCGGAGGTATCCGGCGGCGGTGGAGGAACGGCGTCCGGCACTCGACGCGCTACGAAATCGTCACCGTCATCGTTGCGGATCACGACACGTTGCGACGGTCCTCCATGGGGCCCGGGCACGAAACGCGCGCGAAAATCGCTTTGCAGGGAGAAGAAGTCCGTCGGCGAGAACGCCGCCAGTTGCGCCTCCTGACCGACGAAATCCTCGCGTCGGAAGACGTATCGCCGGCCCGGCGCGCGGAGCGTGGTGCCGGTAGCGACGGCGTAGGTTCCGATGTAGCGATCGATCAGGTGCACGGGCGTGGCGATCTTCGCAGGCTTGGGCAGCGAAGGAGGAAATTCGCCCTTGAGATAGATGTCGGCGATTTTGAACGCGAGCGACGGGGGCTCGCTATCATCGGTATTGGCCAGAATGACGATGGTCAGTCGCCGGGTGGGGAAACGCAGGATTTCGGTCTTGTGCCCCCAGTTGTGGCCGCTGTGTTCGATGAAGGGAAGGCCGCGGTAATGCTCCCGGTGCAGGCCGGAGGCATAGGTGATCGGCGTGCCGTCGCCGAGCGTGCCGGTCTTCAGCATGGCCGCGATCACGGCGGAATTGCCGACCGTGTTCGGGTTCTCGAAATTGGCGAACCACTTGGCCAAATCGCCAACCGTGGAGGTGATGCCGGACGGGCCCAGCAGGAGGTCGGGCGTCTGGCGCGGCGTATAGCGATCCCCGTTTCCGCCGTAGCCCGACGCGCGGAACGGGATGATCGGCATGGGATCGGCAGACGCGTGGGTCCTGGTCATGCCGAGCGGCTGGAAGATGCGTCGCTGCCAGAACTCGCCCAGCGACATGCCCGAGACGCGCTCCACGATCAGGCCGAGCAGCAGATAGTTGGAATTGTTGTAGCGATACTCCGAGCCCGGCGCGAAATTCAGTTCCTGCTGGTGCCACAGAAGATCGAGCGCCTGCTGCCGTGACACGGCGTCCTCCGGCCCATATCCCTGCAAGTCCAGCAGGCTCGTCGCCTCGCGCAGTCCGCTGGTGTGATGGATCAGCATCTCCAGCGTGATCGGTGTGCCGAAGTCGGGCAACTCCGGCACATGCTTTCGAACATCGTCGGCGAGGGACAGCTTGCCGTCCGCCACCAGCAGGTGAATTGCGAAAGCGGTGAACTGCTTGGAATTGGAAGCTAGCGGGTAGGCGACGTCAGGGCCGTTCGGCACGGACAATTCGACATTGGCCATGCCATAGCCGCGGACATAGACGGGTTGCCCTTCTTTCAGAACAGCAACGGTCATCCCCGGCGTGTCGGTGCGGTTCCAGCGCTGAAAGATTTCGTCGACGAGATCGGATTGCATCTGCGCCTGCGCGGGGCTGACCAAGCCTGTTGGACCAGCCGCCGCTATTAGGGCGGCCCAGGCGAAACGCAGTAAAATCGATGATGCTCGCGGCACTTTTCGGCGTTCCTAGGCAGGAATCAGCTTCGAAGTGTGCTATTCTACTATTACACCTGAGCTGAGCGCAACTCCATTTTGCTCGGGAGTTGCGGAACTCCGAAGCAGGTCCCGACAAGTCGGCCGACCAGACCATTCCAATCACCGTGCGTGTGCCTCCGCTCTTCACCGTCCTCTCTCAAAAGCGGTCAAGCCGCTACCGGCCCAGGAGCCGCCGACGGGTGTTGGAATAAGCTGCCGGTCGGCAATGCCCCCATAGCAGTCATCCAGCCCGCCTGTCGGCGATCCTGAAAGCGGCCATTCATCCACGTTGCGCCAATTTGTCGGCCGCCACCTTTGCGGCTTATCTCCGGTGCCTCGCGACGGTTACCCAGCGTCGTCACCGCCTGCGCGGCTCTGACGATATGCCGAGGGCAGCCGCCCGGTCGATCTTGCAAACAAACGTGAGAAGTGTCCGATATTGGAGAAGCCGACGCTCAGCGCGACCTCGGTGATCGAGGCTTCTCCGCGCTCAAGCATCACCATCGCCTGCGCCATCCTGGTTCGCTGCAGATAGGCGAGTGGCGTCATCCCGGTCGCCGAACGGAACGCCCGAAAGAAATGGCCGGTGGAAAGGCCGACGGTGGCGGCAAGGCTCGACACGGAGATCGGCTGGTCCAGATGTGCTTCGACATATTCGCGCACGACCCGCAGCTGAAGTCGAGACAAACGCCTACCACGACTGGCCGGCCGGGGCGCCGCACCATCGGCGCGGGCCAGATAGTGCACCAATGCGGCGGAGATCGTTTCTGCGTACGCCGGATCGAACGCGCCGTCCATGCGGTGAAGCCGGGTGCATTCGGCGACCGCAGCCGCAATGAAGGGGTGGTGCGCGTTGGTGAACGGACCCGGCGAGGCCGCCGGACGTCCTTCCGGCCACAACGTCGCCGCCAACTGCGGAGGCAGCGAGATCGACGCCCAACGCGATCGCACGTCCTGAAGCACCAGCCGTCGCTCGCAGCCCGCGGGTATGAAGGAGACCGCGCCAGCGAGCTCCGGCCCCTGATACCGATGCCCGCAGGCAGTATGAACCTCGAGGTGCCGCGCGCTCCCGCTGAGCGTGACGTACAGCATATCCTGCGAGGTGCGGATCAGTCCTTCCACGACAGGCGTGCGCTCCCGGCTCGCCGTATCGAAATTGCCATTGCCGAAGCGCGCGCTCGTCCAATCGCTCGCATAGGGCTGGATCAAGCGGATGTCGGTGCCGGCTGCTTCCATCAAGCCGCAATAAGCGCGGCGGGGCCGGCTTTTGCAAGCACGTCACGATCGGACGAAAGCGGGTCAGGATGCGACGAGCGGGGCGGGACGCGCATCGCTAGGACGCGTGCAGCCCAGCTGAACGAGGTGGCATGTACACGCGCCGCGCCTTTGCCCAAGCCTATGTCGGAGCGGCGGCGCTTGCCACATCGCCGGCGATTGCGAGACCGCTCGACGCGGTCAACCGGCGAACGCTACAGAAAGGTGGCGAGGCATTGCCGACGGTCGGGCTGGGGACCTTCATGACCTTCGACTTGCTGCCAGGCGCCGATCGCCAGCACCTCGCGCGAGTGCTGCAGACCTATGTCGAGGGCGGAGGTTCCGTCATCGATACCTCTCCGCTCTACGGCATGGGCGAAGTCAATGTCGGCGATCTCGCTGCCATGCTCGGCTTCGGCGAGCGGCTCTGGACGGCGACCAAGGTGTGGGAGACCGGCGACTATCTGGGGGATGCGTCGCATGCGCGCCAGAGCCTGGAGCGATCGCTGCAGCGCCTGTGGCGGAGCCGGATCAACGCGGTGCAGGTGCATAGCCTCGTCAATGTCGACACCGTCCTGCCGCGTCTGAAGGAATGGAAGCAGGAGGGGCTGATCCGCCACATCGGGGTCTCACACCACGACGAGGCCTACTTCGAACCGATGGCGCAATGGATCGCAAAAGGGGCGCTCGACATCGTCCAGCTCCATTATTCGATCGCGATGCGCGAGGCTGAGAAGCGCCTGCTTCCCCTCGCGGCCGACAAGGGCGTTGGGGTGCTCGTCAACATGCCGTTCGAGAAGGCGCCGCTGTTCAAGCTCGTCGGGGCGCGGCCGGTCCCCGACTTCGCGCGCGAGATCGGCATTGCGAGCTGGTCCGAATATTTCCTCAAATGGGTGATCGGGCATCCCGCGGGGACGTGCGTTCTCTGCGCGACTTCGGATCCTGCCCACGCCGCGGAAAACATCGCTGCCCTCCGGGGCGAGATCCCCGATGCGGCCTTGCGCCAGCGCATGCTGCAACATGTCGAGGCGCTGCCCGGCTTCGACCGCCTCCTGCGCGAGCCCTGGTATCCCGGCAAACGCTATCCCGGCGTGATCGCGCGTGCACAGCAGGCGCGGTCCTGAGCGATCAACCATGCCAAAAACACGATCCCGTCCGCTTCAAGCACCGACCGCGGCGGAACGGAAGCGAACCGCGACGGTTCGGTCATCTTGGGATCCTGGCGGAGCAGGTGTTCCAGCATGACGGACGAAATCAGGATTACGCGCCGCGAGCTGATCGAAGCCGGCACGGTCGCCCCCGCGTTGTTGGCAGCGGGCGAGGTAGCAGCGCAAGCGCGGGAAGCGGGAGTGCCGACGACAAGCGTGACGCTCACGGTCAATGGCAGGCGCGAAGCGCGCGATGTAGACACGCGAACGACGTTGCTCGATTTCCTGCGCGAGCATCTCGGACTGACCGGCAGCAAGAAAGGCTGCGATCACGGTCAATGCGGCGCGTGCACAGTGATCCTCAACGGCCGCCGCGTGAACAGCTGCCTGACCCTGGCGGTAATGGCCGATGGCGACGAGGTCACCACGATCGAGGGGCTCGGCAGCGACGACCGGCTCCATCCGATGCAGGAGGCCTTCATCAAGCATGACGGGTTCCAGTGCGGCTATTGCACACCGGGGCAGATTTGCTCGGCGATCGCTATGCTCGACGAAGCGAAGGCAGGCTGGCCGAGCCATGTCACCGCCGACGTCGCCTCGCGGCCGAGACTCGACGACGAGGAGATCCGCGAACGGATGAGCGGCAATCTCTGCCGCTGCTCCTGCTATATCGGCATTCTCGCCGCGATCAGCGAGGCAGGAGGCGTGGCGTGAAGGATTTCACCTACGAGCGCGCTTCCGATCCGGTCTCCGCCGCGCGCGCGGTCGCGGCGCGCCCCGACGCCAAGTTCATCGCTGGCGGAACCAACCTTGTCGATCTGATGAAGCTGCAGATCGAGGCGCCGGGGCATCTGGTCGACGTCAGCCGGCTCGATCTCGACCGGATCGAACGCGTCGACGGCGGACTGCGCATCGGCGCGGAAGTGCGCAACAGCGACCTGGCGGCGGACCAGACGGTGCGCGAGCGCTATCCGGTGCTGGCCGAGGCGCTGCTCGCCGGTGCCTCGGGGCAGCTCCGCAACCGGGCGACTACGGGCGGCAACCTGCTGCAGCGGACGCGCTGCTATTATTTTTACGACCCTTCCAAGCCCTGCAACAAGCGCGAGCCGGGCTCGGGTTGCTCGGCAATCGGCGGGTTCAACCGCATCCACGCGATCCTCGGCGCGAGCGAACGCTGTATCGCGACTCATCCCTCCGATATGGCGGTGGCGATGGCCGCGCTCGATGTGACGGTCGAGACGGTGAAGCCCGATGGCAGCACAAGGCGCATTCCGATACGCGAGTTCCATCGCCTCCCCGGCAGCACGCCCGAGATCGAGACGGTGATCGAGCGCGGCGAACTGATCACGCACGTGACCCTACCTCCCCCGCCTCAAGGGCGGCAGAAATATGTGAAGGTGCGCGATCGCGCTTCCTATGCCTTCGCACTGGTCTCGGTCGCGGTAGCGGGTCGAGCGGTGGCGCTCGGCGGCGTCGCGCACAAGCCCTGGCGGGCGAGCCGGCTGGAGGCCGCGATCGCCGGTGGGGCGCCGGTCGCGCAGGCGGTCGATGCCGAGCTCACGCCGGCGCGGACCCAGCCGCACAGCGCGTTCAAAGTGCCGCTTGCTAGACGCGTAATCGCCTCGGCCCTGGGCGAGGAGGCCTGAGATGACGCAGCAGCAGCCGACACCCGAAGTCATTCCGCTTTCCGACACCTGGCGCGACGCCAAGATGGTCGGCGATCCCGTCCATCGGCTCGACGGGCCGGCCAAGGTGCGCGGCCAGGCGAAATATGCCTATGAATATCGCGGCGCCGGTGAGGCTGCCTATGGCTGGATCGTCGAAGCCACGATCGCCAAGGGCCAGATCGTCGCGATCGACACGAAGGCCGCCGAAAGCGCCCCCGGCGTGCTCATGGTGATGACCCATGCCAATGCGCCGCAGCAGGGCGGCCCGCCTCCGCGCCCGACCCAGCCCAACCGCTTCGACCGGCCGATGCCGGTGCTGTTCCAGCCCGCGGTGCGCTATCATGGCGAGCCGGTGGCGCTGGTGGTCGCCGAGACGCTCGAGGCGGCGCGCGCCGCAGCGGCGCTGGTCGCGGTCCGCTATGCTCCCGACCGGGCCACGGTCGATTTCGAGCGAAATCGGGACAAAGCCTATAAGCCCGCCAACCGCATCAATGCCTTTGCGCAACCCGACACCAGCGAGGGCGACTTCGCGGGCGCATTCGCGGCTGCTCCGGTCAAGATCGATGCGACCTATGTGACCTCGTACGAGCACAACATGCCGATGGAGCCGCATGCGGCGATCGCCGAGTGGCAGGGCGATCGGCTGACGCTCTGGTCGGCGCAGCAGAATCTGGGCACCGCCGTCGGCACGATCGCCAAGACGCTGCTAATCCCGCCCGAGAATATCCGCGTACTGAGCCCATTCATCGGCGGCGGTTTCGGCTCGAAGGTGCCGGTCACCCCCAATGCGATCCTGACGGCGATGGCCGCGAAACGGCTCGGCCGGCCGGTCAAGATCGCGCAAACCCGCCAGCAGATGTTCGCCAACACCGCCCATCGCCCGCTAAATCATCAGCGGGTTCGGCTCGGCGCGGAGCGCGATGGGCGGCTGACCGCCTTCGCGCACGACGTGATCCAGCAGACGACGCCCTATGACGAGTTCATCGAGCAGACCGCGACCTTCGGGCGCGGCATGTATCAGGCGGCCAACCGGCTGACGACCAGCCGCGGGGTGATGCTCGACATGCCGAGCGGCGACATCATGCGCGCGCCGGGCGAGCAGCCAGGCAGCTTCGCGCTCGAGAGCGCGATGGACGAGCTGGCGCATGCGCTGAAAATGGATCCGGTAGAGCTGCGCCTGATCAACGAGCCGGCGCGCGATCCCGAGGGCGACAAGCCTTTTTCGAGCCGCAGCCTAGTGGCGTGCCTGAAGGAGGGCGCAGCCAAGTTCGGCTGGGCAGAGCGGCCGAGCACGCCCGGATCGCTGCGGCAAGGCGACTGGCTGGTCGGCTTCGGCATGGCGGCGGCGACCTTCCCGGCCTTTGTGCGCCCCGCATCGGCCATGGTCGAGCTGACGCCAGACGGCACCGCGATTGGACGGGCGGACTTCACCGATTTAGGCACGGGCAGCTGGACCAGCATGGCGCAGATCCTGGCGCAGGAAACGGGGTTGCCGGTCAGCCGGGTCAAGTTCGAGATCGGCGACTCGCGCTTTCCCCGCACTGCCGGCTCGGGCGGATCGTTCGGCATGACCAGCGCCGGTGCCGGTGTCCACCGCGCGTGCGAGAACCTGCGTGCGGAAATGGGGAAACGCGCCGGCGCCAGCGGAGCGGTGCGGCTGGCGGAGGGGCGCGTGCACTGGGACGGCCAGTCGCAGCCGCTGGCTGAATTCATGCGGCGATACGCACCGAAGGGCCTTTCGGCGCATGGAGGGCAGGGCGGGTTGCCGCCGCCCGAGAAGCTGCCGGTTTCGGCGCATAGCTATGGCGCGCAGTTCGTCGAGATCGGCGTGCACCGCGTCACCTTCGAGCTGCGCATTCGTCGCGCGCTAGGCGCGTTCGCTGCGGGACGGATCATCAATGAGCGGCTCGCGCGTTCGCAGCTGCTCGGCGGGATGATCATGGGGATCGGATCGGGACTGCACGAGGAATCGGTGGTCGATCCGCGCCACGGCCAGTTCGTCAATCGTGATCTGGCCGAGTATCACATACCCGTCCATGCCGACATCCGGAACCTTGACGTGCTGTTCATCCCCGAGCGCGAGGAGGTGCTGAATCCCTTGGGCACCAAAGGATTGGGCGAGATCGGCATCGTCGGGGTATCGGCTGCAATCGCCAACGCGGTGTTCAACGCGACCGGCGTGCGGGTGCGCGCGGCGCCGGTGACGCTCGACAAGCTCGTGTCCAAACAGAATCACGCATAGTCGCGATAACTATCCGTGTTTCGGTTTCTTGAGCGTTGTCCGGAGCTGACCGCGCGAACCTAGGATCAAAGACGGACCGAGGCTGGAACAGGGGCCTCATTGCTTCGTCGACTTTTCAACGCTGGTGTTGTTCCGCCCAACTCAGAGCGAGGTCGGCCACCTCCTCCCAGCCGGGATCGATCGCCGTCCAGTGTGAACGATCGGCGAACTCGCGATATTCGGTCAGCGAGGGCGCCCTGCGCTGCTTCGCGTAGATCGCTCGCGTCATCGCGGCATCGGCGATGAGATCTTTGCCGCCGCCGATCAAGAGAAGGGGCGCGCGGTCGGGATTGGCCCAGTTGATCTTCATCGGGTTGACCACCCCGTTCCAGTAGACCCGCCCTGGGGTTGGCGCGATGTAGCGGTCGTAAAGTGCATCGGCCTGTTCCACAGCGACCGTCTGGGCAAAGCGGGTACGGAAGAAGCTGCGGGACATATGCTTGACCTTGCGCCAGCTGAGCAGGTCGAGGAACACCGGCAGCGCCGAGCGGATGGCATGGGGATAGAGGGGCACGCCCGGCGTCGGCGCGGGATCGATGGCAACTCCGGCGACGCCCAGACCACGGTCGAGCAAGTGCTGGACGAGCACGCCGCCGAGCGAGTGACCGATCAGGATCGGTGCTTCCGGAAGCACGCGGATGATCGCTTCGTAGTGATCGACGATCGCACGCTGGCTCAGCTTGGTCAGCTCCGGCAGCGGGGCGGCGCGAAGCTCGGCGGGATCCCGCTCGTCACCGGGCCAGCTCGGCGCGACGACATTGTAGCCCTTGGCTTCGTAGCGTGCCTTGAAGTCTTCCCAGCTCTTGGCGTTGAGCCACGCGCCGTGGATGAGAACGATGGTCTTGGTCGGAGTCTTGATGGTCATGACATTTCTCCCGGGAGAAGCAGGCGGCGCAGCGCGCCGCCTGCCCCCTTTCAATTGCGGATGAAGTCGAGCAGATCGGCGTTGAACCGGTCCTGCTGCGTCTGGGTGAGGCCGTGGTCGGCGCCGGCATAGATCTTGAGGACCGCGTCCTTGACGATCTTCGCCGTTTCCAGCGCCGAGGCGCCGATCGGCACGATCTGATCGTCATCGCCGTGCAGAACGAGCGTTGGCCGGTCGAAGCGGGCAAGGTCCGCGTGAAAATTGCTCTCTGAGAAGGCCCGGATGCTGTCGAGCTGCCCCTTGAGGCCACCCATCATACCCTGGCGCCAGAACTCTTCCCGGATCCCTTCCGAGATCGTCGCACCCTCGCGGTTGTAGCCGTAAAAGGGGATGCTCAGATCCTTGAAGAACTGGCTGCGGTTGTCGAACGTGCCCTTGCGGATGCCGTCGAACACGTCGATCGGAAGACCGCCGGGATTGGCTTCGGTCTTGAGCATCAGCGGCGGGACCGCGCCGATCAGCGCGATCTTGGCGACCCGTGCCGTTCCGTGCCGGCCGATGTAGCGCGTCACTTCGCCGCCGCCGGTTGAGTGACCCACCAGGATCGCATCGTGCAGATCCAGCGCCTCGATCAGCTCGGCGAGATCGTCGGCATATTGGTCCATACTGTTGTTGTCCCAGACCTGGTCCGAGCGGCCGTGGCTGCGACGGTCATGCGCGATGGTGCGGAAACCCTGGTTGGCGAAGTAGACCATCTGCGCGTCCCACGCATCGGCCGAGAGAGGCCAACCATGCGAGAAGACGATGGGCTGGGCGTCCTTGCTGCCCCAGTCCTTGTAGAAGATGCGGGTTCCGTCCTTGGTGGTGATCGTGCTCATGTCCTGTCTCCCTTCGAATGTCCGGGGGCAGTTGCGCCCTGTGGTTTTGGGGATAGGCTCGTTGCGGACCCGGCAGGATTGGCGGTTCCGACATTAGACGGGCCGAAACTGACAAAGGGGTCGGGCATGACGGAGCACGCGCAGCCGAGAACCGAAGTTGGCATCATGCTCTATACCGGCTGCCAAAGCGCGATGGTGCATGGCATCTCGGATCTGTTCGCGGTTGCCTCGCAGTTCTCCGAGGATCGCGGCGGCCGGGGACTTCGCATCAGCCATTGGTCGCGAGAGGCCGACGGCGGCTTTGCACGGACCTTCGATACCCATCCCGCTGCCGTCTCCCCGGCACCGACGCTGCTGATCGTCCCGGGGCGGCTGGTCGGCGGTCCCGCAAGCGTCGAGGAGGCGACGCCCTATGCGCGCTGGTTGCTCGATCGCCATGCCCAGGGGACCACCCTCGCGTCGAACTGTGGCGGCGCGTTCATCCTCGCGGCCACCGGGCTTTTGGCGGGCCGGGCCGCAACCACGCACTGGAGCTGTGCCGACATGTTCCGGGAACGATTTCCGGACGTCAGGCTCGAGCCCGACAAGATCGTGATCGAGGACGGCGACATCATCACCGCCGGCGGGCTGATGGCCTGGACCGATCTGGGCCTGCGCATCGTCGATCGGCTGCTTGGTCCGACGGTGATGATCGAGACCGGCAAGTTCTTCCTCGTCGATCCGTCGGGACGCGAGCAGCGGCATTATTCGAGCTTCGCGCCACGCCTCACGCATGGCGACGAAGCGATCCTCAAGGTCCAACACTGGCTCCAGGCGAAGACCGGGCGCGTCGCCGGCGTAGGCGAGATGGCGGAAATCGCGGGCCTGGAAGAGCGGACGTTCCTGCGACGCTTCAAGGCGGCGACGGGAATGAAGCCCATCGAATATGTCCAGCACCTGCGCATTGGAAAGGCTCGTGAGCTGCTCGAATTCACCCGCCGTTCCATCGACCAGATTGCCTGGAGCGTTGGCTATGAGGATCCGGCAGCATTTCGCCGGGTGTTCGGCCGCATTCTCGGGCTCACGCCCGGCGAGTATCGGCACCGCTTCGCAAGCGGGACGGATATAATGATTGCGGCCTGACTATTTGGCGCGAAAGCTATCGCGGATATGACTTTCGCAAGCCGCCGCATAGGAAACGGACGTTCGATGGTTCCAGGCCGACGGCCGTTATGCGCCTTCAAATCCGGCCATTGGATCCCGCCGCGGCTCTGCCCGATAACGGACACGAGATTAGCAGCGACTGCTACTCGAGCCATCCGTCAAGCCGGCTCATCCTCCGGCTTGACGGATTGCGTCAAAATTGCAGACGGATGCCCGCGGAGAGCGTCTCCTGGTGATCGTCCGTCCCGACCTGCGACGAAGCCGTGGCAAACAGATCCAGTCCATGGTCAAGGCTATACGCAAAGCCGCTTGCCGCGGTGCCGGTCAGGCGCGCACGGCTTGGACCGAAGGCGGTGAGGCCGAGGCGGCCGCCTGCATAGCCGGCAACCGCATCCGCCCGCATTCCTCGAAGCTGGTAACGCGCGCCGATGCTGACGAAAGGCCGGAACGGCGCTTGCGAGGCATCGCTGCGGCCGAAGGACAGCGCCGCATCTCCGAAGCCCGCCACGTGCCGGTCACGCGCGACGGTCAGCGCAAACGGGCTGCCGCCTGTCTCCGTCCCCCCCTCGCGCCGCGTCTCGACATAGGTCAGACCCAGCTTGGGCCGCACCGACCATTCGCCTCCGACCGGAACTGCGTAGCTGACGGAAAGATCGCCCGCCCAGCTGTGCAGCCCGTACCGCCCGGCCGCGGAGAACGCCCCTGGCAATGCCCGGTCGGTCCGCGCATCGGCGCCATCGTAAAGGATCGATGCGGCGACGCCCAGGCCGCCTGGCGCGGTCCAGCGTCCGTGAACGCCGGCGACGAACCCGTCGGTCTTGTTTCGCGCGCCCAAGGCTCCGATCTGCTGGCGGTCGTTCAGATAGCCGGCAAAGGCCCCCACCATCGCCGTTTTGCTGCCGAAGCCGACGCCGCCCAGGAAGCCGTAGTTGCGGCCCTTGGTCGCGGAGCTCCCCGTCTGCGCATCTGCGCCGAAGCGACGCCACTGGGCCAGCGTCTGCCCAAAAGTGAAGAAACCTGCTTCCTCCCGCCCGGTGGCAAAAGCGGGTCCGCGGGCGACATCGGTCAACGTCAGGGCGTTGTCGACGCCCATCTGCGTGGCAGCCGCATAGGGTTCAGGCGTCAGCTGCGCGAAGGCTTGCGGGTTCGAAGCCGAACCGTTCAACAGGAGCGCCGGCACCGCGGCGAACAGATCGCTATTCGCTGGCTGCACCGCCAGCGTCGCATTGGCGTAGTCGATGCTGTTGCGAACCTGCTGCGTGAAGCCGGCGCCGCTGAGGAACTGGCCGAGCAGCCGGATGCTGTTGCTGTTCTGCACGATAAAGCCGAACAGCGAGTCGGGCTTCAGCACGGTGGAATAGCTGCCGGTGATCCCGCCCGAGGCGGTGATCAGATCATAGCTCGCACCGGGGCGCAACGTGCCGCTCGTCACCAGCTGCAGCGTTGCGCCAGGCGCGATCGAAAGCGCGCCGTTGACGATCAGCTTATCGTACACCGTCGGCGTCAGTTCGAACACCGATAGCGAGGTCCCGGCGAGCGCGACATTGCCCGTCACAGTCATCGTGCCCGGCGAGGCGCCGGGGCTCAGCGTGCCGGCGACAGCCAGATTCCCGGTCACGTTGCCCGCCGAACCGAACGTGGCGCCCTGCCCAACATTGATCTGCGTCGCCCCGATGCTCGAGCCGGCGAGGCCGATGAAGCGGCCCCCGGTCAATGCCATGCTGCCGAACACCCCCGAACCCGAAAGCGTCGCATAGCCGCCCGACATCGCGAAGCTCTCGATGTTGGCGACGTTGGTGAAGCCGATCGGGGCATCGAGGCTTCCACCGGAGACCGCGATCAGGTCGGTGCCGGAGCCGCCGTCCACCGATCCGGTGAAACGCCCTGCGATCGTCATGCGGTCATCTCCCCCGCCGAGGGCGAGTTGGCCGGTGGTCAGCACCCCGGTTCCGGCGATCGTGAAGTTCCCCGCCGTCGACACGCGCTCGAACCCGACCGCGCTCGCGATGGTGAACGCGCCGCTGCCTTCGGTGGTCAGCACTTCGAAATCACGGAGTGCGTTTCCGCCGAGCGTGAAGCCCCCCGTAACGTCCAGCACGGCCGTGTCGCTGCCCGCCCCGCCGGAGATCGAGCCGTTCAGGGTGCCGCCAGAGATCAGGCGGAAGCTGTCATTACCGGCGCCAAGATCGACCACGCCGGCGAGCTTCCCGCCGTTCGCGATCGCCAGTCGCTGGTCGCCTTCGCCGAAACCGATCGCATCGCTCGCGGCCCCGAGCGTCCCGGTGACGGTCAGCGCGCCGCCCGACAGCAGGATCTGCTCGAATCCGGTCACAGTGCCGGTCAAGGTTACCGGTCCTGCCGCCGCGAAACGCAGCTGATCGGTTCCGCCCTGGCCGAGATAGAAGCCGGCCGAACGGTCACCGCCGAGGACCAGCAGGTCGTTCCCGCCGCCCAGCGCGATATTGGCGATGTCGCCGTCGATCGTGAGGCTTTCCGCGGTGTCCGAGCCGGATACCGCGCCGATCGTGAACCCGGCGAGCTGGAGGTTGAGCCCGGCCCCGCCCAACGACACCGAGTCGAAGCTCTGGTCGAGGGTGAGTGCAAGCGTGCCGCTTCCCTCGACGGCGAGACGCTCGAAACCCGTTCGCCCGCGGATGCCGCTGCGGTCGCCCGAAAGCAGTATCGCGTAAATATCGTTGCCCGCACCGCCGTCGACCACACCTGCGACGCTGCTGCCGGCGCCTTCCGCGAAGCGGTCGTCGCCGCCGCCGAGCGCAACCGAACCCAGCACGCTGCCGCCATTGACGAACACGTCGTTGCCGCCGCCCAGATCGGCGGACCCGGCGACCGTGCCGTAGTTGGTCACGGTCTCGCTGCTGCCGCTCCCGGTGATCGTGGTTGCACCATCGCTGCTCAGCGTCTGCCCCGCGGCGACGCTCAGGCTGCCGCCGCTGACGCCGATCGTGTCGATGCGGAAGTTGCCGGCATAGGTGACGTTCCCGTCGCCGATCTGGCTGAAGCGCTCGAAATTGACGAACTGATCGCCGTTGACCGTGCCGCCGCCGGTCGCGTCGACGATGAAGCTGTCGATTCCGTCCCCCGCATCGACGGTGCCGATCAGCGTCGCACTCGCGCGCTGGAGGAAGGTGTCGTCGCCCAGGCCGAGGAACACATCGCCTTCGATTTGCCCGTAATTCTCGATCCGGTCGTCGCCAAGGCCGAGGTCGATCGAGCCGATAATCGTGCCGTTGTTGACGATCCGGTCGTTGCCGTCGCCCATCGTCTGGATCGCGCCGGCCAGATAGGGACGCCCGAGGTCGCCGATGAGCAGGTCGTCGGCGGCCAGAGCGGCCCCTGCACCCCCGCGGATGGTACCGTCATTGGTCAGGTCGAGCGCGGCATCGCGGCCGAGGATCGCAGTCGAGCGCGCGCCCGTCGCCTCGATGGTCCCGGTTGCGGTATTGCGCACCGTGACCGTCGCGCCCGGATTGGCGGTCGCCGCGAGCGCGATCGCAGGATTCGTGTACGGCACCTCGACGCTGACCCAGGGCGGGCCGCTCGGGAAGGCGAAATAAGTCTCTTCGACGCCGCCGCCATTCGCGCGAATCGTCCCGGAGTTGATGACCGAGACCGTCGCCACCCCAAGACCGAGACCGGTATCCACGCCGTAGGCAGTCAGCAACGCCCCGACGGCGGACTGACCGCTGGCGTCGATCGTCCCGCTATTGTTCAGTGTCACCGAGACGTCGGTGCCGTCATAGCTGCCCCCGCCGAGCCAGACTGCTGCGGCCTCGTAGCCGGCGCTGGTGATGTCGCCGCTGTTCGCCAGCGAGATCGAAGCGGCAGGCCCAGGCTCGATCGGCCAGACGTACCCGCTGATGTTCGCGCTGAAGCTGTTGGTGATCGTCCCGCTGTTGGTGGACGCAATCGACCCGCCAGCGTAC
Organism: Sphingomonas radicis; assembly: GCF_051400635.1. NCBI lineage: Bacteria > Pseudomonadati > Pseudomonadota > Alphaproteobacteria > Sphingomonadales > Sphingomonadaceae > Sphingomonas > Sphingomonas radicis. The sequence continues at coordinate 286,813 of NZ_JBLFFG010000001.1, read as the reverse complement.
GCGGAAATGCTCACCGCGTCGTACGCCATGCTGCCGACAATCGAGCCCGTATTGTCGAACCGCGTCGGGCCTATCGCGTCGATCATGACCGCAGTGCCGCCAGTCGTCGCGATGCTGCCGCTGTTGCTGAAGGCGCGCGTCGGTCCGACGAAACCGTCGAGAAGTGTGCCCTGGTTGGTGAAAGAGGCGAGGACCTGTGCCGGGGAGGGGGGGAACCCGGTGGGATATAGAACCTGCACATCCTTGTTGAGGGTCGCGGTGTTCACGATCGCTCCGTTGCCGGAAACGTACAAGGTCGCATCGAACGGCGGATCGGCACGGACCGTCAGCACGGTATCCGAGCCGATCGCCTGGACCCCCAGCAGCTCGAAATTGGTGAGCGGCACTGCGCCAAGCGTAACGGTGCCGCTGGTCTTGCGCGCCTGAACAAAAGTGTCCTGTCCGGCGCCGCCGTCGATCGCTCCGCTGACGCCGGTGCCGGCACCCGTGTCGATGAAAATGTCGTACCCGTCGCCGAAGCGCAGGTCGCCGCTGATCGTGCCGCCGTCCGCGACATAGGTTGCGCCGGTCTGCGAACGGAAACTGTAGCCAGTATAGCCGAGATCGACCGAGCCGTTGATCGTTCCTGCGTTCGAAAGCGTACCGCCGCCCACGGCGATCGCGAGCGGTGCCGCCGAGCCGCCGGTGATCACACCCCCCGCAAGGTTGGTGATGTCGACGGTGGCGTAGTTGGCGCTGATGGCTGCTGCGCCGGTGCTGCCGATCCGGCCCGAATTGGAGATAGCGGCGCCGTAGCCGGCGTTCACGGCGATTCCCGCCACGTCGATGCTGCCGCTGTTGGTGAGCTTGGTGAAGCTGGTGATGCCCGTGGCCGGTCGCGTACCGGCGATCTGGGCGATCGAGCCCGAATTGACGATCTCGGTAGCGGACTGGATTCCCGTCGCCGCTCCCAGCAGGATGGTGCCGCTATTGGTGACCTGCTTGCCGCCGCTGATCGCCGAGATCGGGCTGTAGATCGTGGCGGCGCGATCGGCGACGGTGACCGTTCCTGCGTTGGTGAAGCTGTCACCGGTGCCGACCGCGACGGCGGTCCAGGGGTAGGCTGCGCCGTCGGTGTGATCGAGTGTGATCGCGCCGCGGCTGGTAATCGCCAGTGCATTGGCGAAGCTGGTCTCCCCGGGCGCGAGCATCAGGCTCGTTGTGATGATCGCGGGGCTGCCGCCGACTGTAACGTCGGCAGTGACGTCGACACTGCCCTTGCCTGCGAAGGAAAGCTGTTGCACCGCACCGGCCGACGTGAGCGTGAGGTTCGCGCCGTCATAGAGTTCGTAGCCGACGCTGGTGAACGGCGCTGCAAGCGCGATCGTTGCGCTCGCGTCGCTTCGCACCCGGTAGCGCAGCGCCGCACCGGCGCCTGATACCATCCCCGTAATCCCCGCAAAAGCGCCCGCACCGGAGCCAACGCCGCCCTCAGGCAGCTCGGCGATCAACGTGTCGCCCCAGCCGAGCGTAAGGTTGCCGTTCAGAACACCCCCCGGAAGGGCGAAGAAGCGATTGGCATTCGGATAGGTAAACGCCGGTGTCTGCAAAAGCACGTCACCATTGATCGTGCCGGCGTTGGCTACGATCGCCCCCGACGAAGAGTTCGGGTAGGCGTGGGCAATGGCCCGGGTACCGCCGGTCACGACGCCACCGGCCTTATTGTCGAGCACGCCGTAGAAGTCGAGCACCACCGCAGTGCCGGGTGATGTAATCAGCCCGCGGTTCGTCAGCGTGCTCGAAAGCCGCGCGCCGGCCGCCGCGCCTTCGATCCGTCCGGTATTGACCCAGTTGCTTCCGAATGAGCCGGACATGACCGCGCCCGTTCCCCCTGTCGATCGGATCGTTCCCGAATTGCTGAAGTCGGAGCCGAAGAACGAGAGCGCAGTGCCCGCCGCGGTAATCGTGCCGCTGTTCACGAACGCGCTTCCGGCCGAATAGGAAACGCCGTCACCTGCAGCAGTGATGCTGCCGCTATTCTCGAAACGCGCTACGCTCCACAAAGTGATGCCGTAGGTGCCTGCCGGGGTCACGCCGCTGATGAGAGCGCCCTTGTTGATGAAGGTGGGCGTTCCGACTCCAAGCTCGTAGCTCATCAGTTGGCCCGCACTGCTCAGCGTGGTCTCGTTGACGATAGTGCCGGCACCGCCGAGGCGCAGGGGAGCGGGGGCGGCGAAGCCGTCGCCGAGAGTGACCGTGACGTTTGAAGCAGGCGCGAGCGTGACCTGTTCGAAGTTGATGGGAACGGCGATCCCGGTGCTCAGCGTCCGGTCTCCGGCGATCACCACGCGCAGCGTGTCAACGCCCCCGCCCCCGTCGACCGCGCCCGTGATGCCCGTAACGAGCCCGGCGGCTCCCCAGCCGGCGACCAGCGTATCTTCGGTTCCACCGAGCAGAACGTCGCCGTTGATGGTTCCGGCCGACGAGTCGATGAACGCCGAGCCATATTGGCCCACCGGTGTCGATCCCACCACGACATTACCGTCGATGATGCCCGCATTGGTAAGGTTAAGGGAGCCTGCGGACAAAGCGACGGCGCCCGCGGTCGAGATGCGGCCTCCCGCCTTGTTGGTGATCGTCATGCCGGTGCCCGCGATTGCTGCGCCAGCGCCGGTATTAGCGATGAGGCCGCTATTCTCGACCGCACGGCTGGCATTTCTGTTTGCAATAGTCGCGCCGCTGGTCGCGGCAGTGATCGTTCCGCTGTTGATGAGGGTTTCGGAAGCGCCCACCAGACCGCCTGGATCGATCGCGCTGCGGCTGCCGCCGTCGATCGTGCCGGCATTGTTGATTCTTCCGACCGAGCCGCTGATCGCGCCGATGAACCCGCCCGCGCGGTTGGTTATCGAAGAGATGCCCGACAAAGTGTTGTAGTCGGCGGCGGCGGCAAGCAGCGCGATGCCGCTGGAGCCGGTGATCGTTCCCGCGTTGTCAATGGCGACATTGACCTGGTTGAGAGCGGTCTGGGGAATTACCAGCCCGTTCACCCCGGTGACCGTTCCACCGGAAGCCACGGTGAGCGTGAGTGCCGGATAGCTCTGGTAATAAAAGGCGGGTGGGACCACGCTGACCGCAGCCTGCGCGCCCCCGTCGACCCGTCCCGCCACATTGATCGTCACCGGCGCGAAATAAGGAACAATGGGCATCGCCAAGGTGATCGCTGCTACGCCGCCAGCACCCTGCACCGTCGCTCCCGATCCGACGACGACCTTGGTGCCGCCGGTGGTGACGCGCAGCCCGTCGGCATCGATACCGGCGCAAGTGGTGGTGCCGTCGGTTTGAGTCGGCTCCGGTGCGCATTGCGCGTTCGCGTCTGCAGGGCAGGCGAGGGCCCAGGCGAGCGTGCTCGTCCCGATCGCAAGCGACAGACGACGACGGCGCAGCGATGGCGCAAGATGAAACACGATAACCCCCCTTTGGCCAGCCCCCCGGCTGCCGCTTTGCCCAGATTAGCGAAGACGCTGACGTCCAGCTCCCTCCTGCTACAAAATGCTAAATTGTTTCAATGTTTGAATTTCGCGTCTCTCACAATTCTGTCGGTCGTTCCGAACAATGCGAATGCCTCCGGAGGACGGTATGGATCATCAATCATTTGGCGATATGGACGATACTGACCTGAACAACAGGCGGCCGCAGTGGTATTCGACGGTATCTGGCGAGCGGCATGTCCGCGTTCACGATTTTACCGCCCAGAAGCAGACAGGCAGCTAGCGGCCCAATATAAGACGTAGAGATCATTGTGGCGGAAGTGATGCCCTCGCGAGCCATGTCGCCTTGTCGGTCGTGCGGCTGCGCCATGCAGCGTGCTGTGGGTGTTGAGCGGCACGAGCTCCTTGTAGAGCAGCGGCAGATCGGGTTTCGGCGCGGTGACCATCTATTCTCTCCGGATATGCTCTTGTGGTTTGACGTCGGTTGATGCGGCAAGCGTTCCGAATGCGGCCTAGAACCGCATCCGGAAGCCGGCATTGCCACGCAGGCTGTTGCTGTCGCCGAAGTTGTTGATCGCGGTTTCGGCCGAGACCTCGGAGAAGATCGTGAACCGGCCGCCCGACCAGCTGTAGCTGCCGCCGATCCCGACCTCGCCCCACAAGCGGTCGTCGCGGCGCGCAATCGGCGTGCCGGAGACGTCGGCAACTGCGCCGTCGAGCCACTCGTAGTTCAGGTTGACGATGCCATAGAGGTGACTCTGCCGCGCGCCGCTGGCGCCGTCCCAGGTCTGCTGATGGTCCACCGAGATGCCCCAGCGGCTGCGCAGGCTGTCGGCCCGGTCGGACGAGACCGCGGCGCCGTTCGGGTCGGCGAAACTATCGAACCGCACGTTCGAATAGGCCATCTGGATCTGCGGGGTGACGCTCAAGCCCCCGCCCAGGGGCGCACGCTTGCCCACCTCAAGGCTGAACGCCTCGCCCGAGCCGTGGTTGTCGTCGATAAGCTCGCCGAGCACGGTCGAGTCGAGGTCGCTGCGATACCAGCTGACCTGCGCCTGGGCATCGGCATAGAAGCCGGTGCTGTCGTACCAGGTCACCGTCGCGCCGACGCCATAGCCCTTGGTGTCGATCTCGCCATTGCCGAACCGCGAGCGGACATGCGCATCGGCGGTGCCGTAGCGGCCGTTGATGCCCCCGATCAGCGTGCCGGCGGAGCCATCGAGCAGCGCCTTGTCGAACCCGACCTGCATCTGCCAGCTGTTGGTGTCGACGTCGGTGCCGCTGGTCGAGAATGCCGCTTCCGGCCGATGACGGGTGCCCTCGATGCGGCCCCACATGCCGACGCCGCCCTGGGTGAAGCCCGACCACTGGCGGTTGCCGACCCGCTCCTGCAGGGTTCCCAGGCGGTTGAGCGTCTGCAAGCTGCCGGCATAGCTCTCGTACAGCGGCACGCCCGGCTGGTAGAGCGGTGCCTGCGGCGCGTTCGGCGCATCGAGCAGCGCCGAGCGCAGGTACCAGTCGCCATCGGTCGGGGTGGCGGCGCCCCCGTGGTACAGGCGGTAGCCGAACGCGCCGGCGATCACCGCCGGGCTGCCTTCGAAACTGTAGTCCCCGCGCAAGGTGAACGTGCCCGCCGAGCTGCCGCCGGTTACGTCGACGATCTTGATGCCTTCGACCGTCTGCGCGCCGAGGCCACCGACGTTGATGACCTCCACTGTGGTCGATCCCGCCGTGCCGTTGGTCACCACGAGCCGGTCGGTCGGTGAGGCATCGCCCCCCAGCTCGGTCTCGATCTCGAGCACGCTGTCCGAGCCGGTATAGGTGCCGGCGACCGTCAGCGTCCCGATCGAGTTGCCCGGCGCGACCGTGCCGGCATTGACGGTGGTGCAGACGGTCCCGGTGCCGCCGAGGCGGCCGCCTGCGGCGACGTTCACGTCGCCGCACAGGCTGCCGTTGACGATCATCGTGCCCTCGACCCGTGTGCTCCCAGCAAAGCCCGAGCTGTTGCCGGTCAGCAGCAGCGTGCCCCCACCCCGGTTGGTGAGCGCGCCGGTGCCCGATAGCAGGCCGTTGAAGGTGAACGTCGTCCCGCTTGCGGTCGAGATCGTGCCGGCACCCGCCATGACGATGTCGCGCGCGCTGGTGACATTGGCGCTGGTCGCCAGCGTGCCCCCGTCGAGCGTAACATTGCCGCTCGCCGCGCCGAGATTGGCGTCGGCCGAGATCTGCACCGTGCCGCCGTTGATTGCGGTGCCGCCGGTATAGCTGTTGGTGCCGCCGAGGATGAGCGTGCCGGCATCGGCCTTGACCAGCTGGGTGTCGCCCGAGAGCACCGCGTTGACGGTCGCGGTAAATCCGGCGCCTGCGGTGCTGCCGTCGCCGACCCGGATGGTCGATTGCGGCCCCGTCAGCGCCACGCCGCCTCCGGTGATCGTATAGCCGTTCGCCGCGAACTGCATGCCCGCCGTGGTCACCTGGCCGAGGCCGTTGTCGACCGTGACCGTGCCGCCGGTGCCGCCGAACACCGCGAACGCCCCGTCGCTATAAGCGGTGTTCACGTTTCCGCTGGCGTCCGTCCAGTTGTCGTTGCCGCCGCTCGCCTGCCAGGTGCCGGTGCCGCCGTTGATCACGCCGTTGTTCTTGGGTCCGGCCGCGCCGTCCCAGAAGTTGATCGTGAGGCCCGCCGAGTTCACCAGGTTGACCTGGCCGGCGATCGAGGTCTGCACCTCGACGTTGCTGCCGCCGGGCAGCGTGCCGAGCGTCAGGCCGTTGTTGGTGAGCGTGCCGCCATAGTTGAACACGCGGTACACGCCGACATCGAACGCGCCGCCGGCCGGCACGGTGACGTTGATCGTGCCGTCGAGGACAAGGTCGCCGCCGACACTGACGAGATCGTTGAGCGCGCCGCCGGCAACATTGGCCGCGCCGAACTCGTAGGCGAGCGTCGTGCCTGCCGCCAGCAACAGGTCGCCATTGACGGTGAGCGTCCCTGCCCCGCCGGCGCCCGGCGTCAGCGTCGCGCCATCGGCGAGCGTCACGTCGCTGCCGATCGTGCCGGTGCCGCCGAGGCTCGCGCCCGAGGCGACGCTGGTCGCACCGGTCGCGCCCGCGTAGTTGCCGTTGACCAGCAGCGTGCCGGCGGTGACGCTGGTCGCGCCAGCATAGGTGCCGGTTCCGGTGAGGGCGAGGGTGCCGGCGCCGCTCTTGGTCAAGCTGCCTGCGCCAGTGACGGCGCCGCCGAGAGTCAACGTCGTACCTGCGTCGGTCAGGAAGGTCCCTGCCCCGGCAAGCTCGACCGCACGGCCTGAACTCAGGTCAGCAGTGGTATTGAGCGTGCCGCCGTTGAGGCTGAGGCCGCCCGCGGCCGCGCCGAGATTGGCGTCGACCGAGATCCGCACCGTGCCGCCGTTGATCGCGGTGCCGCCGGTGTAGCTGTTGGTCCCGGTCAGCACGAGCGTGCCGAGATCGGTCTTGACCAATTGCGCGGCGCCGGTGAGCTCGGCGCCGATGGTGGCGGTGTAGCCCGCCCCACCCACGGTGCCGTCGCCGACCCGGACCACCGACTGCGGGCCGGTCAAAGTCAGCGCGTCGCCGGCAATGGTATAGCCATCGACCGCGAACTGCAGGCCCGACGCGGTGACCGCGCCCAGGCCGTTGTCGACCGTGACCGTTCCGGCAGCGCCGGTGAAGATGGCGAACGCGCCGTCGTCATAGCCGGCGTTGACCGCACCGGTCGCATCGGCCCAATTGTCGTTACTGGAGCCATTCTGCCACACGCCGCTGCCGCCATCGACCGCGCCGTTGAACTTGGGCCCGGCCGCGCCATCCCAGAAGTTGAGCGTCGCGCCGCCGACATTGATCAGGTTGACCTGATTGGCGACCGCGGTCTGCACGAACACGTCGGCGCCGGCCGGCAGCGTGCCGAGCGCGAGGCCGTTGTCGGTGAGCGTGCCATTGTAGTTGGCGATCCGGTAGAGGCCGATGTCGAACGTGCCGCCCGGCGTGACCGCGACGTTGAGCGTGCCATCGAGCGTCAGATCGCCGCCGACATTGACCACGTCGTTGAGCGGATCACCCGGCGCGTTCGCCCGACCGAACTCGAACGCAAGGCTCGAGCCCGAGCCGAGCGACAGGTCGCCGTTGATGGTGAGCGCCCCGGCCCTGCCGGCGCCCGGCGCCAGCGTGGCGCCGTCCGCCACGATGACATCGCCGCCGATCGTGCCGGTGCCGCCCAGCGTTGCGCCCGAGGCGACGCTGGTGAGCCCAGTCGCGGCCGACTGGTTGCCGTTGACCAGCAGCGTGCCGGCGGTGACGTCGGTCGCACCGGTATAGCTATTGGTGCCGCTGAGCGTGAAAATGCCCGTGCCGTTCTTCACCAGCGCGCCGCCGGTGCCGGTGATCGCCCCCGAGAAGACCGTGTCGTTGGCGGTGCCGAAGGTCAGCGTCTTGCCACCGAGCGCGACCGTGCCCGCGCCGGCAAGGTCGCCGATCGTCGTGCCGGTTCCGGCGAGGCCCGAGATGGCGAACGCGGCACCGGCGTTCACGGTCACCGCGCCGCCGGCGTAGAGCGAGCCGTCGAAGTCGAGCGCGAGCGTCCCTGCGGCGACCGTGGTGCCGCCGGTGTAGCTGTTGGCTTCAAAGAAGCGCACCGCGCCGTTCGGCGCCGCGATCACGACGCTGCCGCCGGTGCCGCCGCCAATGCCGCCGTCGGTGATCGTTCCCGACCAGTCGCTGAATGAGTTGCCGAAGCCCAGCGTCAGCGTCTTGGAGCCCAAGGCAATCGTGCCGGCGGAGCCGCTGTTGAGCTGGATGATCCGCGCGCCGACGTCGGTCTGGGAGATGTCGAAGACCGTTCCCGACGCGACCACGAGGTTGCCGGAACCGATCGTGCCGGCACCCGCCAGCGCCAATGTGCCGCCGGCAATGACGGTCCGGTTGTTGTAGGTGTTGGTGCCCGTCAGGGTCAGCGTGCCCGAGCCGAGCTTGTTGACGAAATTCCCGGCAGAATTGTTGGGGCCGTCCCCGATCGTGCCGGTCAGGGTGACGTCGAACCCTTGGGAGTCGATGCTGTTGGAGTCCGGGCTGCCCAGCAGGATGTTGCGCGCCGAGGTGAACGAAGCGCCGGCCTGCAGCGTGCCGCCCTGGAGCGAGAGCGTGCCCGCCACGTCGCCGAGATTGGCGTCGCTCGAGATCTGCACCGTGCCGCTGTCCACGAGCGTGCCGCCACTATAGCTGTTGGTACCGGTCAGCGTCAGGACACTGCTCCCGGTCTTGGTCAGCGAGCCGCTGCCCGAGATCGTGCCGTCGAGCGTGAGAGCGCCCGAGCGGTTCACCACCAGCGCGCCGTTGTTGTCGATATCGCCGGTGATGCTGCCGGTCGCACCGCCATTGCCGATCTGCAGCGTGCCGCCGTTGATCGTGGTGCCGCCGGCATAGCTGTTGGCCGCCGTCAGCACGAGCGTGCCGGCATCGATCTTGACCAGGCCCGCCGTCCCCGTGAGCTCGGAGGCGATGGTCGCGGTATAGCCCGCGCTCGCGGCGCTGCCGTCGCCGACCTGCACGATCGCCTGGCCACCGGTCAGCGTCAGCGCATCGCCGGTGATCGTGTAGCCGCCACTCGCGAACTGCAGGCCCGACGCCTGAACATTCCCGCCGACATCGTCGATGGCCACGGTTCCCGGCGCGGCCGAGAAGATCGCGAAGCTGTCCTGGGCATAGTCGGCGTTGATCGCGCCGTTCTGGTCGGTCCAGTTCCTAGAGCCGCCGCCAATGCGCCACACGCCGTCGCCGCCATTTACCGTGCCGTCGTTCTTCGGCCCGGCATTGCCGTCCCAGAAGCTCAGCGTGAGACCCGCGGTGTTGACCAGGTTGACCTGTCCCGCGATCGCAGTCTGCACCGAGACGGCGATGCCGCCGGGCATCGTGCCGAGGGTGAGGCCATTGTCGGTGAGCGCACCACCATAGTTGAACACGCGGTAGATGCCGGGGCCGAAGCTGCCGCCCGCGGGCACGGTGACGTTGATCGTGCCGTCGAGCGCCAGATCGCCGCCGACTTCGACGAGATCGTTGAGGCTGCCGCCCGCGACGTTGGCCTCGCCGAACTCGAAGTCGAGCACCGAACCGGCGCTGAGCGCCAGATTGCCGTTGATGGTGAGCGTGCCGACACCATTGCTGCCCGCTGCTAGCGTTGCGCCGTCGGCAAGCGTGACATTGCCGCCGATGATGCCGGTGCCGCCGAGCGTCGCGCCGAACGCGACCGCGGTCGCTCCCGTCGCCGCCGACTGGTCGCCATTGACCAGCAGCGTGCCGCCGGTGACGTCGGTCGCGCCGGTGTAGCTGTTGTTGCCGGTGAGGGAGAGCGTGCCCGCCGACTGCCGAACGACACCGGTGCCGGAGATCGTTCCGCCGAACGTATAGGCATTGTTGCGGTTGAACGCCAGCGCGCCGTTGTTCGTCACGTTGCCGACGATGGAACCGGCCGTGCCGCCGTTGCCGAGTTGGAGCGTGCCCGCGCTGATCGTGGTGCCGCCGGTATAGGTGCTGTTACCAGTGAGGATCGTCGTGCCGGTGCCCGCCTGGGTCACACCGCCGGAACCCTGGATGGTGCCGGCATAGGTCACCGTGTCCGAGCGGTTGAAGCCGAGCGCACCGAAGCCGGTCACGTTGACGATGCTGCTGGTGATCGAGCCGGTGGTGCCGCCGTTGCCGATGAACAATGTGCCGGCGTTGACGTTGGTCGGCCCGGTGTAGGTGCTGTTGCCGGTGAGATACCAGTTGCCACTATCGTTCTTCGCAACCGTCGTCGAGCCACCCGTACCGTCGGTGATGCTGACGCCCATGATATTGATGCCGGTATTGGTGCCGCCGAGCGCGAAGATGCGCGTGCCCGACCCCTGGAAGCCCATGATCCCGGTATTGGTGAAGGCGATCGCCCCGGTGCCGGAGGATTCGATGAAGGTCACGCCGGTCTGAAGCGTGAACAGGCGGTTGGTCGAATCTCCCGCGCCCGTATAGCGTAAGGTCGAACCCGAACCGATCACGAGGTTGGTCGCGTCTAAGGCAGATTGGCCGATGCTGCTGGCAAAGCCACCGTTCGCAAGTTTGTCGACGCTCAACACGCCGCCAAGGATGGAGGTGACGCCGGTGTAGGTGCTGCCCGCGTTACTGAGCCGCCAGGTGCCGGCGTCTTCCTTGGTGAACGAGGTGACACCGCCCGCATTATTGGTAATCTGAAGCGCGAAGCTGTTGTTGCCCGTGTTCGTGCCGCCGAGCCTGATGGTCTGAGCGGTGCCGGGGCTGGCGAACGCGATGGCGCCCGTATTGGTGAAGGCGAGCGCCCCGGTTCCCGACGCCTCGATCTTGCTGTCCGACGAGGCACCGAGCGTGAACAGGCGATCGGTACTTCCGCCGGCGCCGATGTAGCGCAAGGTGCCGCCATCGATGACCAGATTGCTCGCCACCGCGGCTGAATCGCCGATCGAGCTGGCTGCACCACCAATGTTCAAGCAGCTGACGGCGAGCACACCGCTGCTGACGGTCGTAGTGCCGTCATAGGTGCTGCTGCAGCTGGTCAGCTCCTGGACCCTGCCGGCATTGTTTACGTTTGCGGTCATGACAAGATCGCCGGTCCCGCTGATGGCGCCGGCATAGGAGCGGACGTCGACGGCGGCGATCGTCAACGTACCACTGCCAAGGTCGATATTGCCGCCATTGGCACCGCCGCCGATCAACGCGGTCACCACGGCATCGTTGTCGTTCAGGTCCAACAGTACGCCGGCGGTGTTATCCAGCGTCATATAACCCTGCGGACCGAATGCATTGTCAGCCCCCGCGCGCAGCACGCCGCCGAAGACCCGGATGTTGCCGGTATGGGTGTTGGCCCCCGAAAGCACGAGCGTGCCGGCACCCTCCTTGTTCAGGGTTCCGGCGCCGGTGACGACGCCTTCGAACTCCAGCGACGCCGCGGCATCGTTCACGTTGAGGAAATTGTTCCCGCTCTCCAGGGTGAAGCCGCGGTCGATGCTGACGTTGGCGCCCGTGTACGTGAGCCGGCCGCCAATAAAGACGAGGTTCGAGGAAGCGTTGCCCGATGCGCCGATGCCGCTGGCGAAGCTGCCGTCGGCCAGGCAATTGGTAGAGATCGTGCCGCTGTTGATGGTGGTGGCACCGGTATAAGTGTTGTTGCACCCCGAGAATGTCTGAAATCCAGCGCCGGTGCGGATCAAGGCACCGCTACCGCCGATCACGCCGCTGAACGTGCTCGTGCCGCCACTCAGCGTCAGGGCGCTTGTTCCGAGATTGGTCACCGTCCCGGAGCCCGCGAGCGACCCGACCGTGAGACTCTGGTTGTTCACGTCGAGCGTGCCGCCGGCATTCACCGTCATCGTGCCGGTGCCAAAGGCTTGAGTCGATCCGGCGCGCAAGATCCCGGCATCGACGATGGTTCCGCCGGAATAGGTGTTGACGCCGGAGAGTATGAGCGTTCCGGCGCCGTTTTTGCTTAGCGTCCCCGTACCGGCAGCAACACCGCTCACGGTCAGCGTCGTGCTGCCTTGAGAGACGTCGATCGCGCCCCCGCCGGTTCCAAGCGTGAAGCCGCGATTGGTGCTTGCGGTGCCGCCGGTATACTCGAGCTCGCCGCCCGTCTGGAGCACGAGGTTGGTCGAGGCGGCCGAGGAGGCGCCGAGCGTGCTGGCCCCGCCGCCGTTGCCGATCGACGAAATCGCCAGCGTGCCGTCGCTGATCGTGGTGATGCCAGTATAGTCGCTGCCGGCATTGGTAAGTGTCAGCGTACCGTCGCCGATCTTGGTGAGCCCGGCAGCGTCGGGGCTGGTGACTTGTCCACTGAAGGTCAGGTTCGCCGCCGCGCCCGTGATGGAGATCGTGCCTGCGGTGGTCGCGCCCGAGCGCGTCAGTGTGAATCCGCGATCGGAAATTGTCGTTCCACCGGTATATTCCAGCGCCGCACCCTGGATCACCAGGTTCGAGGCGTCGGCTGTCGACGCACCGACGGCACTCGTGGTGTTGCCATTGCCGATCGAATTGACCGAAAGCGTGCCTTGAGCGACGGTCGTCGCGCCGGTGTAGCTGTTGCTGCCGCTGACGACGACTCTGCCCGTACCGGACTTGGTGAAGCCGACCGTGCCGGTGTTGTCGACGATCTGCGAGGCGATGGTCAGGGTGCCGGCGCCGTTCTGCTGGACGCCGAGCACGCCGCCGCCAGCCGTGCCGGTCAGGTTGCCACCGGTGATCGTCTGGTTGTCCGTCAAAACGGATGGCGCGACGATGATCGATCCGTCCACGCCCAAAGTCTGGCCGCCCGCAATCGTCACCGTTGTCGTGGCGTCGGGGGTCGTGAACTGCAGGCCGCCGAGCTGAACCGAACTCCCGACCGTACCGAAAAAGCTGTCGGCATCGCCATCGCTGTCGGAGATGAATTGGCCGTTCGCCCAGAGCGATGCGTCGTCCTGGTCTGTATAATCGGCATCGGTGAAGGCGACGATGTTGCCGCCCACCACCTTGGCATAGTCGGCGCCGTTGACCGTCGCCCAGCCGCCGAGTGCTCCATCGACATTCGCGGTCGTGATGGCGCCCGTTCCCGGAAGCACGAAGTTCGCTAGGCCGCCGGTGCGGGTGATTGTCCCGAGGTTCAGCGTCAGGCTGCCCGCGGCTCCCGAAGTGGTCCTGATCGTGTTATTGCCGCCGGTGATCGTCAGGCCATTGAAGGTCTGGCTGTTGGCTTCGCCAGCCGCGCCCATGATGGCGAGCGTACCCCCGCCCATGGTGAGCGCCGATGCGCTCGAAAGGAGATCGCTGGCCGGTCCGCTGGCCGGCGAGAAATCAAGGGCCAGCGTCCCGCCGCCGACCGTGGTCCCTCCGGTGTAAGTGCTGGCGCCGGTGAGCGTCAGTGTGCCGGCGCCGAGCTTGGTCAGTCCGCCTGTGCCGACGATGCTGCCGGCATAGGAGCTGTTCGTGGCGCTGCTGACGGTGAGTACGGCGCTTCCGAGCGCAACCGTGCCGCCCGTACCATTGAGCGTGGGCGTCGCTAGAGCAAAGCCATTGAGATCGAGAGTGCCGCCGTTGACCGTGATTCCGGTTGTCGCCCCGAACGCGCCGGCGCTGCCGGCCCGCAACGTGCCGCTGCTCACCGTCGTCGCACCGGAATAGGTGTTGGCGCCGGTCAGCTCCCAGACGCCCGAACCCTCGCGGGTCAAGCCGCCGACACCGGAAATCTCGCCGGAAAAGGTGCTGGTTCCGGTGGAGCTGCCGCCAAGCGTAAGCGTATCGGTCCCACCGGCGACGAACGAGAGGTTGTTAGTAAGATTGAGGCTGCCCAGGCCGTTGTTGAGGATTGCGGTCAGGCCGTTGCTGGTCCAGGTCCGGTTGCTGCTCGCACCGGACCCGGTATAGGATAAGGTGCCTGCAAGAGCGACGTTCGATCCTGCGCCCAGGGAACTGTTCACTCCCGAGTCGGAGAGCGCCGTGGCGACGACGACGCCAGCCCCGCTTATGGTCGCATTTCCTGTGAAGCTGTTGGCGGTGCCCAGAGTGATTGTGCGGCCCGAACCGGCGGTGAAGCTAGCTGCGCCGGTGCCGCTGATCACTCCCTGCAGGTTGAAGTCGCCGGTGTCGGCGTTGAATTCCGTGGCTTGCAACAAAGACATGCCGCCGCTGAGCGTCAGGGCTCCGCTGCCCGAGTTGTTGAACCGGCGGAGCGATCCGCCGTTGAACACCCAATCGCGGTTCGAGGTGTTGCCGACGCCGGAATAGGTGATGTTGTCGGGCTGCTGGTCTCCCCTCTCGAATGTAATTGTCCCGCCAGCGCCGAGCGAGCTTGCTTGTCCAACATTGCGAACGGAGGTGAAGGTGACGTTCCCGGCAACACCAAAAATACCGTTGAGCGTCACCGTCCCGGTGAAGTCGTTGTTGTCGTTGTTGAGTATGGTCCCGGCACCCACGCTGAGGTTGCCTGAACCCGTGTACAGCGCCGATCCCGCGCCGCCGGCAGTTATGCTGAGCGTCGTGCCTGCCCCGATCGACACGGTTCGGTCCGCCGCCGTGCCCGCATCGATGGTCAGCGTTGCGTTGGCGTCGGTCGTGATGACATTGCCACCGGGGCCAGCCGCGCCCAGCGCCGCATTGTTGCTGGCGCGCAATGTGCCGCCGCTCAGCGTTATGCCGCCGCTGAACGTGTTCGCGCCATTCAGGAATAACACGCCCCCACCGGTCTTGGTGAGACCGTTCGTGCCGGCAAGAACGGAACTGATCGTCGCCGTGCCGGTCACGGCGGTGTTAACGGAGATCGTCGGTGTCGTCGTTCCGGAAAGCGTGAGAGTGTTGCCGGTGAGCGTATACCCGGCAATGTTGAAGGTGAGATTGTGCGCGGTGATCGGCACGCCCAGCGTTACCGTGCCGGCGGTGCCGCCGAAAATGGCGTTGTCGACAGGAGAATTTTCCCACGGCCTATCATAGGGTCCGCTCGTGCCATCGGTGTTCGGACTCCAGTTGAGGCCGCTGGTGTCCCAAGTGCCGGTGCCGCCATTGCCGGGCGTCGAGCTGTTCGCATCCCAGTTCCGATTCGCGTCCTGCGCATACGCAATTGACGGCAGCGTCAGAAGCGCCACGGCGGAAAGCGAGCTCGTGCACAAAAGCCGCAGGGAGAGCACCCCGGAGCGGGCTCCGCGTCCGTTTGTCCGACCCCTGTTGCTCATCTGATAACCCCCCTGTTTTGGACGACGCATGCGACCGCGCCGCGACAATGCTTGCCGTCAGTCTTTCTCTTTGGGATTTTCGGGGCGGCCGCTCCAGGAACGTGATGGCAATCGGCCCCTGCAACTAAAACGCTATGTCAGCCGCTCATACGCCCCCTCACTGGCAGCCCCGCTAGCTCATGAGCCCGGAGGCTTTGCGTCCTGCCGTCGCCGGCAGTTTGCCCCTTCAGCGGATCGATACGCCACGTTCTGGCCGGCACCCCGGACCACTCGCGCGAGCCCGAACGGTCAGTTGCGCACGGATTCGACGATCCGTCGGACTTTATACACGTCTTATTTTATCAAATTGTTACGATACATCTGTCAAGAATAGTTCCACGCCACGCTCCGCAGAAAATTGTAAACAGTTGCAAATTGACAAAGCTATCAGCAGGCGACGGTATTGGAAGGTCCTCGCCGCAAGCCAGGCAATCCGCGGAATCTGGACTATGTTGACGGACGAACTCATGCTGCCAGCGGAACGCACGCGGTCGGCACCGCGTCCGCTGTACCTTCGGACTTATGCTCGATCACACTGTCTGTAAGCAGCTGCGCCCAGTCGCAGAGCGCCTTGCGCCTCTGCTCGAACAGCTCCGACCGGTTGTAGATTCTCATGACCTTCGATCGGGCGGCAGTGGCGACGTGATTGAGGATGCGATCGGCCACATGGGGCGGAACGTCCAGGATTTCGCAGGCGTGGGTGTTGAAGATCGTGCGCAGCTCATGGATCGTCCAATGCGGCATCCGCTCGACGGTCTCCGGCTCCACTCCCCCTGCCTCCGCCGCCTTCACTCGCGCTTCGTGGAAGGCTCTCCAGACGACTCTTGCCCTTGGCCGAAGCTCGTCGTGCCTAGCTGCCGGGCTACGGTGGCGCGGCGGCCCCGAGACGGACGTCGCTATCGATCAACCTGCGGCGCTGTCGGAAGCCTGACAGTGCCGCCCGCGACGTCGATCGCCACCTTGCCGCGAAGTCCGCGCGAGCCTCCGCTTTCGAGCAGTTCATGCGCTTCGCCCAGGCGAGCCAGAGGAAGCACCGCGCCAACCACCGGCTTGATCAGGCCGCGTTCGACAAGGTTGGTCAGCGCGTCGAGCTTGCCCCGGTTCTGACGGGTGAACACGAAATGATAGGCGGCGTTCTTTCCCCAGGCCTCGAGCAGGTTCTGCGGCTGGGCGATGTCGACGATGCTGACCACCCGCCCGGCATCCGCGAGGACGAGCGCACTCCTCGTCAGGGTGTCGCCGCCAATCGTGTCGAACACGACGTTCACGCCTTGCCCCCGGGTCAGTTCTCCCACTGCCGAGACATAGTCGTCGGAGCTGTGGTCGATCACCTCGTCCGCTCCGAGCGAACGCACGAAATCATGGTTGCCGCGCCGCGCCGTGGTGATGACCCGCGCGCCCATCGCCTTGGCTAGCTGGATCGCCACCGTGCCGACACCGCCCGCGCCGCCGTGGATCAGGATGGTCTCGTGAACCGCAAGCTGGGCACGGCTCACCAGCGCTTCCCATACCGTCCCGCCGACGAGCGTCAGGCTGGCGGCCTCCAGATGGCTGATGTTGTGCGGCTTGCGCGCGACCAGATCGACATCGGCGACGTGCTGCTCCGCATAGGAGCCGGGGCCGCCGAAGATCCTGGGCGTGTAGTAGACTTCGTCGCCGATCTCGAACTCGCTGACGTCCGCGCCTTTCTCTTCCACAACCCCGGAGACGTCGTGACCGATGATGGCGGGGAGCGGAACGTGGTCGGCATAGTCGCCCCGGCGGATCTGATAGTCGAGGGGGTTGAGGGCGGTGGCATGGACGCGCACCCGGACCTGCCGAGGTCCGACAACCGGCACGGAGACGTCGCGCATTTCGAATGCGTCGACGCCGCCGAACTTGTGGAGGACGATTGCCTTCATGGTGTCCGTCATGATCTTTCCTTTCCCCTGATCGGACAGATGGTGCCGAGCCAGGGACTTCTCTTTTCGATGGGAGCGCCAGCAGGGCGATGTTGCCCCGCTGGCGGACGCGACGCAGCTCTAGGCGAGCGCGCCCGCGTCGGCGTTGAGGACGGCGCCGGTGATCACGCTCGCGGCCGGGCTCGCCAGGAACACCACGGCATTGGCGATCTCGCGCGGCTCGGCATAGCGTCCGAGCGACGTCATGCTCCGCTGGAAGTCGGCGGCGTCGCCGTCGGAGGGGTTCGCGTCCGTATCGGTCGAGCCGGGCTGCACGAGATTGACGGTGATGCCCCGGGGTCCGAGTTCGCGCGACAGGCCGCGGGTGAACGACGTCAGTGCCGCCTTCGAGACCGCGTAGGCCGTCACGCCTGGAAATGGGACCCGCTCGCCCAGACCCGAACCGATGGAGACGATGCGCCCGCCGGTCGGCAGATGGGGGATGGCGGCCTTGGCGAACAGCATTGGCGCCCGCACGTTGACGTCCATCAGCTTTTGATATTCGCCAAGGTCCAGTTCGGCGATCGCGCCGTAATAGCCGATCGCCGCGCTGTTGATGAGGATGTCGAGCCCGCCGAGCGCGGCTACCGCCTCGCCGACGGCGCGCGTGATCGCCTCGGGATCGGCGCTGTCGGCCTGAATGGCCACGGCGCGGCGTCCGACCGCCTCGATCGATCTGGCGACCGTCTCGGCTTTCCCGGCCGAGCTTTGATACGTGAAGGCAACGTCGGCGCCGTTCTCGGCGAGCGCCAGCGCGATCGCCGCACCGATTCCGCGCGATCCACCGGCAACCAGCGCACGCTTTCCACTCAGATCGATCATTGTCTTGTCCTTCCCTGGTCGCGACGGAATCGCGACGATGTCTCGGACATATTCTGGGATGCGGTGCCGGCTTTGTTTAGGCTTGGGAATTGCGCAGCTGTGTTGCCAAAGGCGGAACACTGCCGGTCAGGGCCATGCTGACGCCGCGCGCGAGGGCTATCTGGCGGCGGATGGAATTCGGCAGGTCACCAGTGAAGGGAGGGTCATGTGTCAAAGGCTTCATCAAGCGACCGTCCGAGCTTCGTGTTGATGACGGGCATGCCCTCCAGGACACGTTGAATGGGGCACTTGCCCGCGACGTCGATCAAGCGCGCGCGCTGGGTATCGTCGAGCCGGGCGCCACGGATGAAGACGGTCTTCTCGAAGACATCGACGGGGACCGACGCGCCCGCGATCAGCTTTTTGGCGTGATCGACCACCACCTCGACCTGCTCGAGCGGCCAGTCTTGCTGACGGGCGAACCAGCGCACGGTGATCGCAGTGCATTCGGCCAAGGCGGCGGTCATCAGCTCGAAGGGGTTCGGGCCAAGCCCCCCGCCGCCAGCGCCGACCGGTTCATCTCCCACCATGTTGTGAGCGCCCATATCGATCTGGACCGAAAAGGGGCTCTCACCCGTTTCCGAAACCGTGACCCGGGTACGCAGTGCCGCCATTGGATATTTTCCCGTTTCTCAGCGCCGGGCTGCATGGCGACGCCGTGCATCGGCAGTGGCGGAGCCTGTGGCCTCAGGTCGCGTGATGCACAGGCGCCGACCGGCATAGTCAAAGGCGATCACACCGCCCTTCCAGATCGGGACGCCCAACGTGCCGTCGATTCCGGTGCCCTCAAAGGCTGGAACGTCCGACGTAAGGCTGGCCTCGAGCGGACCGAAGTTCAAGGCGCCCGAACGGACCTCTGCCACGCGGACAGTTGCACCCTTCACCGCACCGCCGACGCCGTGCCCGACTTCCCTCGCGACCCCTTTCCGGAACAGCTTCCTGCCCGCCTCGCTACGGACGAAGGGTCCGCCGAGAAGCAGCGAACTATGCCGGGTGCCCAGGTCGACCAGCACTTTGAGACGAACCGGTCGTTCGCTGCCAGTCGGACGGACATCGATCTCGATGACCGGACCTTCGTGGACGATCTCCAGCGGGATGGGAGACTCGCATGTTACCGTGGCTCCCGATCTGTCGACAATGACCTCCCGGCGCACATAGTCGACGCTGACGGTTCCGTTCCGGAAGGCCGGCGCACCGAGAATCACATCGACCGGAAACCCGGCCGAGGAGGACAGGTTGCGGAGGTCCACAGCGTATGCAGCAAGATTCTCGAACCGGAACGGCCCCGCTGACAGTCGGGACAGGGTGACAGGCACGAGCGTCTTCGCTTCGTTGCCGCCACCTGCGGCCTCTCCGGGCGAGGTACCCTCTTCAAGGCCAAGCTCCTGGCTGACCTGCCGGTCGACGAGTACCGCACCCGCCCCGCTATCGAGAACCCCGCTTCGTCGCTGTCCGTTCACGTCCACCGATATGCGGACCAGATTGTCCGCCAGTTCGAATGGTATGACCATGACCTCGGAAGTCGCTTGTGGGGCCGTTTCGCGGGTCGCGGGTGCAGCTGCGTCCTGCGCCGGTGCGGGCGAGTCCGTCTGACCGCTGACGGCAAGGGAGAGCGCGACGACAAGCGCGGCACTGGCCGATCCCGCACCGTTCATGGCGCGCCCCGCACCGGCGGCGCCGGCTCGTCGGGCAACGGTATGAACTCCGCATCGTCGGCATCCGGCAGCTTCATGCGCCCCGCCTTCCAGTCGGACGCCGCCTGGGCGAGCCGATCTTTGGACGACGACACGAAGTTCCAGAAGATATGGCGTTCACCGATCGGCTCGCCGCCGAGGACCATGACGGTCGAATGCTTCTTGGCCCTGAAGTGCGAGGAACCCGCGCCCAGCACCAGCATCTGGCCGGCCTCGTATCGCGCGCCGCCCATTTCGATCGCGCCCGCCGCAATGTACAGCGCGCGTTCCTCGTAGTTGTCGGGCACCTCGGCGACCGCACTAGGCTCCATCTCGAGGTGCGCGTAGAAGAGGGGCGAGTGCGTCTTCGCTCCCGCGGTGAGACCCCAGGCGCTGCCGGCAATGAGGTGACCGGCGACGCCGCTGGCGTTCCACTCCGGCAGGTCCGTACCCGAATGATGGGAGAAGGACGGCGCGGTCTCCTCGTACTCCACGGGCAGCGCGACCCAAGCCTGGATGCCGTGCAGTTGGTCTCCGACCGCGCGGGCATGCTCGAAGCGCTCGCTATGCGTTATTCCGCTGCCCGCGGTCATCCAGTTCACTTCCCGCGGCCGGATCGGCTGCTCATAGCCCAGGCTGTCGCGGTGCATGATCTCGCCCGAGAACAGGTAGCTTACAGTCGAAAGGCCCACATGGGGGTGCGCCCGGACATCGAACTTGCGGTCGAGACCGGGAGGCAGATCGATCGGCCCCATATGGTCGAAGAAGATGAAAGGGCCGACCATGCGCCGCCTGGCGAAGGGCAGGACGCGGCCGACCTCGAAGCCGCCGCCAAGGTCGCGCCGGCGCTGATCGATAACCAGTTCAATCACGAGGATTCTCCGATGCCACGATGTCGGCATATTCGGGGTGACGCGCATAATAAGCGGCCATGAAGGGGCAGAGCAGAACCGCCGTGCGCCCTGACGAGCGGATGGCCTCGAAGGTGCCGTGGGCGAGCTTCGAGCCGAGGCCCTGGCCGGAGAAGCGTTCCGGCACGATCGTGTGGGTCAACACGACCTTGTCGCCATCGCTCCGGTAATAGGCTGCGGCCACTTCGTGGGTGCCGTCAATCGGCAGCTCGAAGCGGTGCTCGACAGGATTGTCCTCGACAGTGCTCACGCGACGGTCTCCCCTTTGATGAAAGCCAGCAGGTCGGCATTGATGATGTCCGGATGCGTCGCGAATATGCCGTGCGACAGGCCGGGATATGTCTTCAGGGTTCCGTTCGGGAGAAGCTTGATCGCGGTGCGGGCGGAGGCCTCTATTGGCACGACCTGATCGTCTTCGCCGTGCATCACCAGGACGGGCAGCGAGACTGCCTGCAGATCCTCTGTGAAGTCGGTTTCGGAGAAGGCGACGATACAGTCGTAAGGGGCCTTCGCGCCGCCCATCATGCCTTGCCGCCACCAGTTGCGGATCAGGCCCTCGCTGACCTCGCCGCCCCCGGTCGAATGGCCGATATGCACCGCATTCTCGAGATCGAGCGCTTCGGCCAGCTCGGCGACATCGGCGGCGTAGGTGTCCATCTCATGGCCGGCATCGGTCTGGTCGGAGCGCCCGTGACCACGACGGTCATGCGCGACGACGCGGTAGCCGTTGCCGAGGAAGAACAGCATCTGGTTGTCCCAGTCGTCCGAACTCAGCGGCCAGCCGTGGTGGAACACGATTGGTTGGGCGTCACGGGAACCCCAATCCTTGTAAAACAGGCGGGTACCGTCCCGTGTCGTCAGTGTGGCCATCTTCTGGTCGATCCTTCTTATTCCTGGGGGAAGTTTTGCCGAGGCAGGTCAGCTGCAATCACGACGCATCCGGCCTGGTGGCCGCCGCCTGACCGACGACACGCAGCGTCAACCCGGCGTCGGCACCGCTCAGCCCTCCGGCCGATCGAGGAAGACGTGGATCGTCTGGATACGGCCATTCCGGATATGGACCACGTCCGTTCCGGTCGCCGCGGCGGGCCCATCGGCGGGGCCGAGGCGCCACTGGAGGCGACCCAGATTATGGTGGCCGAGCCCCGGGCGGACCACGCTGAACGTGAAGTCGGCCGGCATGCCGTCGAGGAGTTCGGATACTGCACCCGCGATCGCCGCATGTCCCTGCACCGAGCGATCGGGCTCGTGGAGGAGAGCGTCGTCGGCATAGATTTCGCGGATCGCCTTGAGCCGGCGCGATGGGTCTCGCTCGCCGAACACCCTCTGGAGGTTGGCGCCAAGGAGCCCCTCGTAGTCGACGGCCTCGTCCGCGGGCACCGCCTCGGGCGGGACCGGGGCGGCGGTCCCGCCGGCAGCAATCCGCGCGACCGCGGCCGAGATTTGAGACCGCGCATGCGCGATCGCCGCGTCACGCGCTTCCGGACCAAACCCGATCTTCTCGGCATGGACGAACGCGACGTCGGTGATCCCGACAAATCCGAGCAATTGCCTCAGGTAAGGTTCCTGGAAGTCGATGACCTGGGCCGGTCCCTCGGTGTACAGGCCGCCGCGCGACTGGATCACGATGGCGCGGATGCCCTTGAGCAACCCCTCCGGTCCGGACTCGCTATAGGCGAACGTGACGCGCGGACGCAGCACATGATCGAACCAGGCGCGCAGCGACGACGGGATGCTGAAGTTGTACATCGGCGCGCCGATCACAAGGACGGTCGCTTGCCGGAGCTCGGCGATCAGATCGTCCGACAGCGACCTGGTGACGAGTTCGTCCTCGGTTGCAGCGACCGCGCGAACACCGGCGACGGTCTCGGGCCTGAGGTGCGGGATCGGATCGTCGCCTAGGTCACGGCGGGCTACCACGGCATCGGGTTCGGACGCCAGCAGCAGCTGCACGGCGTCCTCGACCAGGGCGCGCGAGACCGACCCTTCCCCCGAGGTGCTGCTATTGATCACGAGAATATGGTCCACGCGGCGCTTCCCTTCCATTGGTGAAGCGCGGCGTACCATTCCGCCAACCGGCTCAGTAGCACCGCCAGGCGAGATGCTGTGTCGCAGAATCGGGAACTCTGGCGGCGATCCTTGCCTCCGGGCGCGCGCTGCTCGCTCGCCCCTGACGGGCGGTCACGGGTGCGAGGCACGTGGGCCCGGCCCGCGGGCCCGAAGGATGGTGCGCATCACCTGTTATGCGTCACGATCGATCGACGACCTTGCCGCCACATGTCTCCGGATCGATAGCTCGACCACCTGCGCCGCAACAGTGGCTGGTTCGCCGCGCGCCGCGGAGCCGGCGAGTTCCTCCATACAGACGCGCAGGCGCTCACCATAGAGCTTGCGCTGAACCGCGGTCATGCGCAGGTCGATCTGCGCCAATGCCGCGGTCGCACGCGAACCGTCGGCTTCGAGATTACTAATCGCCGCGACGATGACGTCGATGCCGAAGGGCTTCAGCTCCGCGCGCCAGGCGGCCGAGAAGGCCTCCATGGCTGCCTGCGAGGCGGCCCGGACCCCGTCGAAATGACGAGGCCTGTCTTCCGCCCACGAACTGATCTGCACGATGCGTCCGTGCGCCATCCGCAGCGCCGGAAGGAAGGCGTTGATCACCGCCAGTCCGCCGAACACATGCACTTCAAATCCCCGCCGGACCTCGTCCAGGGTCACAAGTTCGAGGGGACCTGGCGACGGGTGTATCGAGTTGTTGATGAGAATATCGAGCCCGGAGGCGCCGATCGCCTCGGATATGCCTGCTGCCCAGGCATTGACTGCCTCCGCATTCCTCAGATCGCAGACCGCCAGGCTGACACGTCCGCTGGATGCACCCCGGAGATTTTCGGCCTCCTGGGCGGAATCGGCGGTGCCGAAGACGATGTAGCGCCTGGCGGCAAGGCCAAGCGCGATCTCGCGTCCGAGACCCCCGCCTGCATCCCTGACCACGACGGATCGACCACGTCTTCTAAAGCGGGTTGGCATTTCAGGCGTCCCTTGCTCGAAAGGCTCATCCCGTCCGCAGGCGTTCCCGCACGATCGGCGCGACCTTGGTCCCCAGGAGCTCGATCGACCTTTTCATCGCAGCCGTCTCGAGCGATGCGGTGCTCATCTGGAAGGTGATGCGCGAGATGCCGCCGAGCGTCTCGCTGGCGCGCAGCATCTTTTCCGCCACCGTTTCCGGGCTGCCGACCAAGAACGCGCCCTCGGGACCGGCCATCTCATCGAACTGCGTGCGCGTCGGGGGTGACCAGCCGCGCTCGCGTCCGACCTTGCCGGTAAGATGGGACCAGCCGGGAAAGAAGGCGTCGCCCGCCGCGGCATCGGTCTCCCCGACGAAGCCCATCGCATGGACTCCGACCCGGAGCCCGGCAGGATCATGCCCTGCCGCAGCATATGCCTCCCGGTAATAGTCGACGGCCGGCCTGAACCGGTCGAAGGTTCCGCCGATGATGGCCACCATCAGGGGAAGGCCGAGCGTGCCGGCACGCGCGAACGATTGCGGCGTACCGCCGACACCGAGCCAGACGGGGAGGCGCCGCTGATGCGGCCGAGGGAAGACGCCCTGACCGCTGAGCGCGGGCCGAAACCGGCCCTGCCACGTCGGGTGGCTCGTCTCTCCGAGCTTCAGAAAAAGGTCGAGATTCTCTGCGAACAGGTCGTCATAGGCGCGCGGGTCGAGACCGAAGAGGGGAAAGGCTTCGCCGAACGACCCGCGTCCGACGACGAGTTCGGCGCGCCCTTTGGATATGAGATCGATCGTGGCGAATTCCTGGAAGACGCGCACGGGATCCGCCGCGCTCAGCACCGTCACTGCGCTGGTCAGCCTGATCTGGGTGGTGCGGGCCGCCGCCGCCGCGAGAATGATCGATGGCGCCGAATCCAGAAATTCGGCGCGGTGGTGCTCCCCTATGCCGAAGACGTCGAGCCCGACCCGGTCGGCGGCCTCGACCTCGTCAAGCAGATCGGCCATGCGATCGGTCGCCGACGGCAGCGTGCCGGTCGCGGGATCGGGCAGGATCGCGGCGAAGCTGTCGATACCTATTTCCATTGAACTGTTCCTTTCGACTTCTGTTGCCGGCCGGCTCGGCGGCTGCGGTCGGTGAAACGGGGCGCGGCACCTTCAGAACCTGAACGTCGTCTGGGCCCCGAGCATCTTGATGGTCCGGGCCTGCCCGGTATCGCGAATGAATGGACCCGGATCGAACGCACTGAGCGAAGCTGTGAGGTTCAGTTTTGGTGACGCCTGCCAGCTTATGGCGAATTCGATCGCCTTTCCGATGAAGCGCGCATCGCTGTCCTTGCCGCTGCGCACCAGCAACCCGGGAATGGCGTAGATCCCGTCGTGAATGCTCTCGCGCCAATAACCGACGCCGGTCAGCGATACGGCTACGTCCTTGTGCGGGTGGATCGTGGTCGATGGCCGGACGTGGATAAGGTTTCGCGGACCGATCGGCGACAGCGCCCCGAAATACTTGCCGTTGGGAAATAGTGGATTGAGTGTTCCGAGTTTCGGATCGTCCGGGTCTGCGTCGCCCGAGACGATGTCTGCCGTGAGCGCCAGCTCCGGCCGCAGCAGCGTGTCGCGGAAGCGATAGCCGGTCTCGAACCCCGCGCCCCACGCCTCGGATCGGTGGCCTGCGAAGCTGCCGCGCTGGTACGCGGCCTCGAGATTCCAGTAAAAGGCACCGTTGTCGCCGAAGATCCTTGCGCCCAAGGTGTGGGTCAGCTGCCGGCCAGACCCTTGGTCGAAGACCGCCTTTCGATCCCGCAAGCCGATATAATAGGCATCGAAGCCGTTCAGATGCTTCGCGTCGAGCCACTGTGTAGCGTAGAGACCCCACACCGCCTTGTCGCGTGAGCGTCGGTCGTTGAAGTCCCGCAGCCTCGTGTCGACGGGTTGCAGGTAGAAGCCGGTAAACCGGCGCGTCTTGCCGGTGAGGATGGCCTCAAATCCGTCAAAGGGCAGTGGAACGCCTGTGCCGTAGCGCCTGTCGATGAACCGCCCCGATCCAAGCGAGACGAGCTTCCGCCCGGTGGACAGCCGGAGCGAGTCGCTACCCGAAATCGCGATGTCGACATCGACGAACGCCTGCAGCATGTCGATGCCGGTGGCGTCCGCCGCGCGCTTCGGCCTGTCCGTTCCGGAGATCGCCGAAAGGATCGGCATTGCGAAAAGCCGGACCTTGCCGACGTGAAGGTCGGCGTAGGGCATCACGCGATTCCAGACATAGCTGTCGTTCGGCGATGCTCCCCAGTTCACATTCTCATAGCCTTCGTAGCGTGAACGCGCCTCGAGGCCTGTCGTCAGGTAAATCGCGCCGTCGTCGCTCAACGGGAGATATTTGAGCGGCTCTGCCCAATCCCCTTTGCGGTTCCCCGGATCGGCGAGCCCGGACCAGTCCTCCGAATAGCGCTCGATGGTCAGCGTCGGGGCCCGCTCCAGATTGGTCGATACCTGCGCACTTGCCGCGAAAGGCATCGCTGAGGCGGCCGTAACGAAGATCACGCGCCTCCCGCCATGCGTCAGACTGGAAGCGTCGCGTGGACCGTGGTCGCCGGACCGCAGACGCCTTGTGTTCGCGGTCCGCAAGATGATGGCGAGCATCGACATGCGGCGGGTCTGTCGCAGGCCGCCTGACCGATACTCGCCACTCACCGCAATCAGCCCGCGACGGTTTCGACGGGAGTCTTGAGGAGCTGCTGCTCCCACAGATACGCAATGCCCGAACCCCCGGCATGCTGGATCAGGATGTCCGGCAGCAACGCCGCGGAGTCGGTGCGCGCCCAATCGCGCTGCCACTCCGAGCCCACCGCCATCCAGGTCATCATGTTCACGCCCGCCGCGACCATGCGCTGGATCGCGACCTGATGGGCCTCGACCGAGACGCCGCCGCTGGCGTCGGTGACGACCGTCACGTCCCAGCCTTCGCCGGCCGCGTGGATCGCCGGCATCGCGACGCAAACCTCAGTCCACAGGCCGGCAATGATGAGCTGCTTGCGGCCAGTCGCCTTGACCGCGTCGACGGTCGGCTTGTCCTCCCAGGTATTGATGAGGGTGCGGTCGATCACCTCCTGATCGGGGAAAAGGTCGGTCAGCTGCTTGAACAGCAGGCCGCCACGCTCGGCGATGACGCTGGTGAGGATCGTGGGGACATTGAACGCCTTCGCCATCTTCGCCAGCGCGGTCGTGTTGTTGACGACCGCCTGCGGGTCGTGACTGTTCACGTTGGAAAGCTGAAAGGGCTGATGGTCGATCAGGAGGAGCACTGAATCTTCGGGACGGAGAAGCGAGTCGAGGCCGTTGCGGAGTGTCATGACGGTTGTCTCTTCTGAAAAATGGTTCGGTAGGGCGTTGGGGCACCGATCCTTGCGATGTCCCGCCAAGGTGTTGCCATTCCGATTTCCGGCGCGGTAGCATCGCCGGATGACATGCTGTGTCGCATCCCGGGGAACGCTGGATGGATATTGAGGATTTACGGACGTTCGTTGAAGTCGCCGATGCGGGAGGCGTAACGCCCGCCTCGCGCCGGCTCGGCATATCCAAGTCGATGGTCAGCCGGCGGCTCGTCCGCCTCGAGGCGGAGTTGAGCGTCCAGCTTCTCGCCCGCACCACGAGGGGCGCCGCGCTGACGGAGGCCGGCGCGACGTTCCGGGAATACGCCGCGCGGGTTGTCGGCGAGATCGACCTCGCCAAGGAGACGGTCCTCCCGGCCGGGGAGTTGCGGGGACGCCTGCGCGTCGCAGCGCCGCTGTCATTCGGACCGACGCACTTCGCGCCTGTCCTCGCCGAAATGGCGGAGCGCCATCCGGACCTGCACATCCACTCCTGTTACACGGATCGGTTCGTCGACCTGATCGCCGAGGGGTATGACTGCGCGATCCGCGTCGGCAAGCTGCCCGATTCCAACCTGATCGCAAGGAGGATCGGCCCGATCAATGCGAGTTATGTCGCGTCGCCGGCCTATATCGAGAAGTACGGGTCACCCGAAACGCCTGAGGAGCTCGTCACCCATCAGGCGCTGATGCAGGGTACCGAGACATGGCCCGCACTGGATGGTGACAAGGTCATAGCGATGCGGCCGCAAGGCCGGTTCAAGGCTGACAATGGCGTCGCTCTCGTTGCCGCGGCGCTGGCCGGCATCGGGATCGCGGCTCTCCCGACGGACCTGATCCAGGAGCATTTGGACTCGGGTGCTTTGGTGCCGGTGATGCCGCGCTATCCCATCCCCGAGCACGGCATCTTCGTCGTCCGGCCTCCCGGGCAACACCCGTCGCGCAAGGTCCGGGTGCTCACCGAGATGCTGATCGAGTGCTTCGGACGTTCCACCGACGGAGCGGAAGCGATCCGGACATGAGACTGCCGCCATCGCAGTCGACCGGCGGTGCAAAGCTGAGCCACACGTGGCTGATCACCATCGCCCAGCTTCTACAGCCTTTCAGGGACGATCAGCGAATCACTTCACAGGGTCACGCTTCCTGCCAGTGCGGGTAAGTGACGTACGCGGTGACTGCTCCGGCTTCGTGAGCACGGATCGTCACGCTCGAACCTTTGGGCATATAGATGACCTCACCGGGACCAGCCGTGACAGTACCCGCGTCGCTACGCACGGAAATCCGCCCCTCCAGGATGATCATCACATCATCGACGGCGATGGATTCATCGATGCTCTCGTCGGCGCCGTATCGCCCGTAGCCGATCGTGATCGGACCACCTTGGCGCTGGTCGATCACGTTGCCCGCGTAGACCTCGCCTTGTTGCCCCGGTGAACGCTCGAACACTGCATCGGCCATGGAGAACTTGTGCACTTTCATACGAATCCTTTCGGCTGGTGGAGGATCTTGCTGGACTGCGACTGCAACGCTCGGCGGTGATCGACGCTGCGTCTGCCTCCTCTTTTCACTTCTCGCCGTAATAGGTTCCGAAGTATTTCACGGGCGACCAGGCCGGGAGGGGCGCGGGCAATCCCGGCGACAGATCCTGATAGTCCTGTGCGCCGAAGACGACCTTCCCGTTCATGATCGTCAGCACGGAGGTGACCGACTTGATCTGGTCGTCCGGCACGGAGAAATAGTCCCTGTCGAGAAGCGCGAAGTCCGCCAGATTTCCCGGGGCGATGGCGCCCATCTCGGATTCTGCATTTGCGAACCACGCCGCCCCCCTGGTGAACAGCGTCAGCGCCTCGGCCCGGGTCAGACGGTTGTCCGCCGCGAGCGCTTCGGAGCCCGACACCGACTTGCCCGTTACCATCCAGCTCACAGCGACCCACGGATTGTACGTCGCCGCCCGGAAGGCGTCGGTAGTCATGGCAAGCGGAATGCCGCTGTCCACGAGCAAGCGCAGACGCGGCGTCTGGAGCGCCTTCTCGCGGCCATAGGTCTTGATGAACCCGTCGGCGTGCAGGGCCATCTTTCCATCCAGAGCGACGCCGCCGCCCAGCTTCTTTAGCCGGGCGGTGTTCTCCGGGGAGATGGTCTCGGCATGTTCGAGACTCCACCGGAGTCCATCGAGCGGAACCGTCTCGTTCAGCTTCTCGAGGGCGTCGAGAAAGGGAGAGATGTTCTCGTTGTAGGTGATGTGCATGCGGAACGGGACGCGATGCCGTACCAGCTTTTTCACATCCTCCTCGACGAAGCGCCGCATCTTGTCAGGCGCGATGATGACCGCCGGCCGGTCGAAATTCTCATGATCGTGCACGTCGCCGTTCAGAACCTCGCCGGCCCCTCGATATTCCAGGCCATGCGCCAGGTCGGGATAGAGATTCTGTCCCGGGCTGATCGGCGCCGTCCTCGTGATCGCCTCGAGCTCCAGATCCACCATGTTCACCTGCCCGCCCGCACCGAGCTGCAGGTCCACGAACGGCATACGCACATTGAGACGGCTGTCGCGTGCCAGCACGCTCACGACCTTCTGACCCTCAGGATATGCCCATCTGCCGCCGTTATCGATGATCGTGGTCACGCCGAACCGGTTTAGACCGTGCACGCTCGAGACCACCGAACTCACCTGCTCCTCGAAACTTGGCTGCGGAACCATGGTCTCGAGGGCGAGAAACAACCATGTGTAGCCGTGGA
Source organism: Sphingomonas radicis (assembly GCF_051400635.1). Lineage (NCBI taxonomy): Bacteria > Pseudomonadati > Pseudomonadota > Alphaproteobacteria > Sphingomonadales > Sphingomonadaceae > Sphingomonas > Sphingomonas radicis. The sequence goes on along the minus strand of NZ_JBLFFG010000001.1, from coordinate 257,094 downwards.
CGACACCGGTGGGGTTGCCGCGGCTGTCCTTTTCGAATTCGACGTCCGGCAGCTTCGGAAACCGATCGGTGCCGACCCCGAGTGCCTCCATGGCCCGCTTGTTCAGGAAGGCTTGGTTGTAGGCATATTGCACGATCATTGGACGGTCGGGCCCGGCCTTGCGCAGCTCGTCCAGAGTTGGGAAGCGGTTCTCCTTGAACTGATAGGGAGACCAGCCGCCGATCACCTTGACCCATTGGCCCTCCGGCGTGCGCTCGGCCTGCTCGCGAAGCATCGTCAATGCCTCCCGTAGCGTGGGCACGCCATCCCAGCGCACATTGTAGTTGTAGGCCAGGTCGTTGAGGACGTGGATATGGGCATCGATGATGCCTGGGATCAGCTGGCGGCTATGCGCATCGATGACCCTGGTGGTGGCGTTCTTCAGCCCGAGAATGGCTGCATCGGGGCCGACCGAATATATCCGGCCGTTCTTGACGGCCAACGCCGTCGCTTCTGGCTGGGCACGGTTGCCGGTGAAGATCTTCGCGTTGAAGACGATCAGATCAGCACCGGGGCTTTCCTGTGTCGGTTGCGCCTGAACCGCGGAGAACGAAGCGATGGTCACCAACGAGATGATTACTTTCCTGATCATTTTACTCTCGCTCCGTTGAGGTTTTCGAAGGGGCGGATTGCGCTGGCGACTTGCCGATCAGGGTGATCCCGCTACGCCAGCGCGGTGATTTTCTTGATTGGGCGCCCGGGCGCCGATCCGCCTGCGGGTCTTCTGTGGTCACTCGGACAAGTATCTGCGCCGACACTCCCGGCGGTTCGGGTTGCGTTCGCAACGCTGCCGGCGGGCCCGGTCGGCCATGATCTGGCCGTCCTTCGCGAGCTGCGAGAGCCTTTCACTCTCCTCAAGCGACCTCAGTTGCCGGGTATCGCGCCTGTGCTGCTGGGCAAGCATGCAGTCGCTGAAGGCCCGTGTTCCATATTTGTTGCCGAAGCTCTCGCAGGTGCGCGCGTCCTCGCGTTGCTTCGCGTTCCAGCGCTGAGCGCTGACCTCACCTCCTGTGAGGCCCATACCGAGCATGGTGACGATGCCCATAGCTAGGAGAGCGGTGCGTTTACCGGCGACAAGGCGTTGCATGGGATTCCTGACACTGTTCCGACAAGGGCTTGCTCGTTCGATCGCGGTGCGAGCAGATCCATCGCATACGCCGTCGAACCGTCCTTCGAATCGGGTAGCAATCCCGTCGATGCGCCAGTAGCTCCACGCAGCGATTAGCTCTGTCGCGTAATGCGGAACGCTCTCCCGCTCCCTTCCTAGGCCGTGTCGGGTCGCCGCGGTCCATCGCCGCCGATCGAGGGCATCAGGTAGCGGCGCCATCCTGTCGATCGATGACGGCCCGGCGCTGCGAGGTTCACAAGCGGTTGCGCCCGAGAGCGCAATTTGGCGGCGGATTCCAGAAAGTCGTTCGCTTTCGTCGGGCGCACCGGTTGAGACGGCCACTCGTCCATCGAAGGACACCTGCGCAATGGCACCGCGCCGCAGATCGCCGCACTGCGTGGACCATTTGGCCAGACCAAAAAATGTTACTGCGTCAGACAGCTGGCTCCTCTTACAGCCCAAGAGGCTTGACCAATAAAATGATTGATCATACCAATCCGCTAAAGGCGATGTAGCGATGATCAAAAGATCAGGTGCGCCTCACAAGGGAGAGTGCGATGCGAGGCGAGAAGTGGCTGCTGTGTTCAGGGGCCTTGCTGGCGATTATTCATGCCACGCCCGCCGGGGCGCAAACGCCAGCCACCGAGCAAGACGTGCCGTCGCCTGCGCCCGGCGAGGAGATTATCGTCGTAGGAGCACGTGCGAGCGAGCGGTCGGCACAGGACACCAAGCGCGAATCCGACCAGATCGTCGATTCCGTCGTGGCCGAGGACATTGGCGCACTCCCCGACTTCAACGTCGCCGAGGCGCTGCAGCGCGTGCCAGGGATCGCGCTCGATCGCAACGAGTTCACCGGGGAGGGATCCGGCGTCAGCGTGCGGGGCCTCAATCAGATCACGACCTCGCTGGCCGGGCGATCCATCTTCAGCGGTGTCGGCCGCTCGCTGAACCTTGGGGAAATCCCCGCCGGCCTGGTCGGCCGGGTCGACGTCTACAAGAGCCCGCAGGCGGACCAGATCGAGGCGGGGCTCGGCGGAACGGTGGACGTGCGGCTGCGCAGCCCCGCGGACCTCAAGGGCCCGACCGCGTCGGCCACGGTGCGCGGTATCTATCGGCGCCTCAGCGACAGCGTGAATCCCAGCGTTTCGGGCCTGGTCGGGAACAACTGGTCGGTCGGCAACGGCAAGCTCGGCGTGCTGGTCTCGGGCCTCTATGACCGCCGCAATTTCCGCACCGACCGGCTGGCGGTGGACGCGTTCGCGGACCGGCGAAACCTTGTCGATCGCAGCGGCGACGGCCTGACCAACAACAACAATCCTGCCGACAGCATCTATGTCCCCACCACGCTGACCACGCGCTACTCGCTGGGCGAGTTCGAGCGCTGGGCGGTCGGCGGCCGGATCCAGTACAAGGAGCCGGGCATCGAGCTTTACATCGACGGCATCTACAACAGCTATTCGGGCACGCAGGACCATTCGTTTATCGCGGCCCGGCTCAACGAAACCCGTTATGGCGCGCGCGCCGCGCTCCAGCCGGGCTATACGGTGCGGCCGGACAATCTGACGTTCGAATCCGGCACGTTCCGGAACGTGCCGTTCCAGGTGACGAGCTACATCCAGGACGAGAAGAACTCGGTGTGGCAGGCGGCGGCCGGCTTCAAGCTGCGCCGCGGCAAGATGCAGGCCGCGCTCGATCTGAGCTATCTGCGCAGCACCAAGAACGAGATGCGGCGCGACTTCACCGTGGGGGGCATCGCGCCGCTCTATCTCATGGATCTGCGGCCGGACACGCCCTTCTACGACTATCAGGGCATGGACCTGCTCGACCCGGCGGCCTATCGCCCCGACCGCATCTCGACCTACAACTATCCGAACGAAGGCGTCGAGAAGGCGGCACGGCTGGATATCACCTGGGACGTCGACCTGCCGATCGTCCAGGCGCTGCAATGGGGCGTCCGCTTCACCAGCCGCACGGCGGACCGCATCGGCTTCGACGAAGGCGTCAACCTGATCGGCCGCACCCCGAGCACTCCCCTGGCGGACATCCTTGATCCGACCCCGGACGACCTTTTCGCGAACCGGTTCGAGCTGACCGACACGGTGTGGCTCCGGCCCACGCCCGCCTCGGTTCGCGAGTTCAGCGGCCTGCTCCAGGCCTATGGGATTCCGGCAGATTTCCCCGCTATCGAGCCGCTGCTGGCCTATTCCTTCGACGAATCCACGCGTGCGGCCTATGTGATGGCGAAGATCCGGCAGGAGGTCGCAGGCATGCGGCTGACCGGCAATGTGGGTGTACGCTTCATTGGCACCAGGCAGGACGCCAATGGCTTCCGCACGGCGCCATCGACCGGCGCGTTCGAGCCGGTCGATATCGATCGCCGCTACAGCGCTGCACTACCCAGCGTGAACCTTGCCTTGCGGATCACGCCGAACCTCGTGGTTCGCGCAGCCTATTCGCAGGTGATGTCGAAGCCGAGCTTTCTCGACCTCTCCCCGACCCGGACGCTCGACTATGACGAGAACCGCGGCTCGGGGGGCAATCCCAACCTGATGCCTTACAAGGCACATCAATATGACGGCACAGTGGAGTGGTATTTCGGACGGCCGGGTTTCATCTATGTTGGCTACTTCAAGAAGGACATTGATGGCTATTATCAGCGGGTCTCGCTTCCCGAAGTCATCGATGGCCAGACTTTCCTGATCGACCAGCTCGTCAATGCCGATCAGGCGAAGCTTGACGGTTGGGAGTTCGGATATCAGCAACAGTATGATTTCCTTCCCGGGCTGCTGCGCGGGTTCGGCGGGCGGTTCAGCTATACGAAGATCAACTCGAACCGGTACAATTCGACGCTGCGGCGCAACGAGCCTCTATCGGGTCTTTCGCCCAGCACCTACAATGCGACACTCACCTATGAGATGGGCGGGTTCCGCGCCCGGCTCGCCTATAACTGGCGCGAGAGCTATCCGGTAAATCTCAATCCCGGCGGCGCGCTGAATTTGCCGCAAACGCGGCGTTCGTTCGGCATCTGGGATGCGAGCGCAACCTACGAATTGCGGAAGAACCTGTCGGTCTTCGTCGACGTGTCGAACATCACCAACCAGCGCGGGACAGAGGTCTTCACCGTGCCTGAAAGGCCGCGTTCCTTCTTCCTGAGCGACCAGACCTTTGGCATTGGATTGCGCGCGAACTTCTGATCTCCCTTTTTCGGCGGTGTAGCCCGGTCACGAGGCCGCGTTCGATTCTGCCGCGACTCCATCGTGCGCAGGGCGTCGAGGTATCGACAAGGCGGCAATCGAGGTGCAGGTGAGGCTTTGACCGGGCCACTCCCTTCTCCACTTAATCCCGCCGCCTGACTGGATCGGGTCAGGCGCAAAGGCAGGAACCTTGGCGCCGGGCGCGGCCCGAGCTCTTGCCTCTCCATGGCTGACCCGGCTCGCAAATCGACTGGTATGTACGGACGGCGACCGGCTATGCCGTCGCCATGACGATGCCCACAGACGAAGAACTCGCGGCGCTCGGCGAGGCGTTCGACCTGTTCACGCGGCGCTACAAGCTCGCGGAGGCGCTATCGCCCGAAACGCCGCTCAACGAGCTGGACAAGCAAGTGCTGTTCTACGTGGCCGCACATCCGAACTGCGGGCCGACCGATGCAGCACGCCACATCGGCGTCGCCAACACGACGATTTCGTCGGCGACCGACCGCCTCGCCAAGCGCGACCTCCTCGAGCGCCATCGTCCGGAAGCGGATCGCCGCTCCGTTGCGCTGCGCCTGACCGAAGCGGGGCAGCAGCGCGTGAACGCCTTGTCCGCAATGTACGGCGAGCTGCATCGGCGTATGCTGGAACCGCTGTCGGTGGCGGAGCGGCGGCAACTCATCGCGATGATGGCGAAGATCATCTCATACGATAGTTGAATAATACGATTGTCGCAGTAATCTTCCCGGTGCGCACATCGCACAGCGCCGGGAGTGGCTCATGGCAATCAGCATAAACGGAACCGATGTCGCACCGCCGGATGAGGCTCGGGTGTCGTTGCTCGATCTGCTACGTGAGCGGCTGCACCTAACCGGCACCAAGGTCGGCTGCAATCAGGGCGCGTGCGGCGCATGCACGGTCCTGATCGACGGGAACCGGGTACTCTCCTGCCTGACGCTTGCCGTCCAGGCGGACGGCCGCAGCGTCACCACGATCGAGGGGCTCGGCGCCGACGGCCTTCATCCGCTCCAAGCGGCCTTTCTCGAGCATGACGGTCTCCAGTGCGGCTATTGCACGCCCGGCCAGATCTGTGCGGCGTCGGGGATGCTGGCGGAGGTGGAGGCCGGTGTGCCCAGCTATGTCACCCACGATCTCTCCGGCCCTGTCACTCTGTCGCGCGACGAAGTCCGTGAACGGATGAGCGGCAATCTGTGCCGTTGCGGCGCGCATAACGGGATCATCGAGGCAATCATGGCAGCCGCCGCGGAGCGGGCGGCATGACCCCCGTTTCCTATCTTCGCGCGAACAGCACTGCCGATGCGATCCGGCTGGGTGCGGCAGAGGGGCACCGGCTCCTTGGCGGCGGGACCAATCTGGTGGACCTTATGCGCAAGGGCGTCGAGCAGCCCGCAGTGCTGGTTGACGTATCCGGCCTCTCGACGATCATCGAAGAGGCGGCGGACGGCAGCGTCGTGATCGGTGCGGCCGCCCGCAACAGCAGCGTCGCCGCCCACCCCCTAGTGCGGACGCGCTATCCCATGCTGTCGCGCGCGATCCTCGCCGGCGCTTCCGCGCAGATCCGCAACATGGCGACTGTCGGCGGCAATTTGCTGCAGCGTACCCGCTGCCTGTATTTCGCCGATGCCGCCGGCTCGCGCTGCAACAAGCGGGCACCCGGCAGCGGGTGCGACGCCCAGGGCGGGTTCACGCGCTACCATGCGATACTGGGCGCATCGCCGGCCTGCATCGCAACGCACCCTTCCGACATGGCGGTCGCGTTGGCGGCGCTCGACGCACAGGTGCATCTCGCAAGTGCAGGCGGGGTGCGCAGGGTATCGCTGCTCGACTTCTACCGGCTACCGGGCGAACGGCCCGATGTGGAGACGCTGCTCGCCCCGGGCGAGATGATCGTCGCCGTCGAACTCCCGCCGTCCGGCGTCGCGGCGCGCTCCACCTATCGCAAGGTGCGTGACCGGGCGAGCTATGCCTTTGCACTCGTCTCGGTTGCGGCCGGGCTGGCATTGGACGGCGACCGGATCGTAGATGTGCGCCTCGCGCTTGGCGGCGTTGCGGCCAAGCCCTGGCGGGCGTTGCGAGCGGAGGCGATGCTGCGCGGACAACTGGCGACCGCCGAGGCATTCGCCGGGGCCGCGGCGGCGGAACTGCAGGAAGCGGCCCCGCTACCCGGCAACGCCTTCAAGGTGCCGCTGGCCCAGCGGACGCTTGCAGCGGTCCTCACCGAACTGAGCGGAGAGCTGGCATGAGCAGGGTGCAGAACGTCTTGGTCGGCTCGGTGCGCACGGCGCTGGGCTGGGTCCCGGCCCAGTGGCTCCCCGGCGGCACGCCCGACCCGCTGATCGGTCGGCGCGGCGAGGTGGGCCGGCAGGCGCCGCGCATCGACGGCGAGGCGAAGGTGCGCGGGCGGGCGCGCTTCTCGGCCGAGGTGGCGATGGAGGGCCTCTGCTACGCCGCGCTCGTGCACAGCACCATTACCCGCGGCCGCATCGCCCATCTGGACACAAGTGCGGCCGAAGCGGCGCCGGGCGTGCTGCTTGTCGTCACGCACCGCAACATGCCGCGGGTCGCCAGCCCGTCGCTAATCTCGATGACCGACCTGACCGCCACGGGGAACAGCAGCTTGCCCATCCTGCAGGACGATCAGGTGCATTATAACGGCCAGGTGGTTGCGGCGGTGGTCGCCGAGACGCAGGAGCAGGCCGATCACGCCGCAGCGCTGATCGCGATCGACTATGCCGCCGTACCCGCCGAGACGCGTTTCGAGGATGCCAAGGCAGGCGCTCGCGTGATCCCGTCGCTGCTGATCGAGCGCAACCATTTGTCGCTCGGACGCGCCGAGCGCGAGCTGGCGCGCGCTTCGCACAAGGTGGACAATCTGTATCGAACCCAGTGGCAGAACCACAATGCGATCGAGCTCCACGCGCTGACCGTTGCCTGGGCGCAGGACGGTCTGACCGTCCACGACACGACCCAGATGATCGCTCCCGAGGCGGCGACGCTGGCGAAATTGTTCGGGCTCAAGCGCGAGCAGGTCCGCGTTCTCTCGCCCTATGTCGGCGGCGGGTTCGGGGGCAAAGGGCTCTGGGACCATCAGGTCGTGGCCGTGGCTGCGGCACGGATGGTCGGCCGGCCCCTCCGTCTCCAGCTCAGCCGCGAGGGCGTGTATCGCATCGTCGGTGGCCGCAGCCCGACCGAGCAGCGCGTCGCCATCGGCGCTGACGAAGAGGGGCGCTTCACCGCATTGCTGCACGATGGCTGGTCGGTGATGCCGCCCTATGGCGCCTGCCCCGAAGCCTATACGCTGGGCACGCGCGCCGCCTATCGCGCGAAGAGCTTCGAGATCCTTCAGCGCCATATCGATCTCGCCGTGGTTCCCAACACCTTCATGCGCGCGCCCGGCGAGGCGATCGGCACCTTCGCCCTGGAGAGCGCGGTCGACGAACTGGCGCATGCGCTGGCGCTCGACCCGGTCGAATTGCGCCTGCGCAACCTGCCGGACAAGCATCCGATCACCGGTGCACCCTTCTCCCAGCATGCGCCGGCAAAGTCATGGTCCGATGGTGCCGCCCGGTTCGGCTGGGACCGCCGCTCGCCGGTCCCGGGCGCACGCCGCGAGGGGGAGTGGCGGATCGGCATGGGCTGCGGCAGTGGCAGCTTTCCCTATGTGCGCATGCCGGGCGCCGCCGTTCGCCTTACCGTCCGGCGTGATGGAACCGCCAGCCTCGCCTGCTCGGGTCAGGAAATGGGCATGGGAACAGCGACGGTGCTGGCACAGCAGGTCGCAGACCGGCTCGGTCTGCCGCTCGCCGCCGTGTCCGTCGAAATCGGCGACTCCGCGCTCCCCGCCGCGCCGATGGCAGGCGGATCAGGGCAGACCGTGTCGCTCGCCGGGGCGGTTCTCGCCGCTGCGGAGAAGCTGCCGACGGAGCTGCTTCGCCTGGCCGGCAACGACAGCCCGCTTGCGGGTCTTCGGCCGGGCGAGATCCGCCTGGCGCAGGAGGGGCTCGTCAGTGCCGGGGAGCCGGACCGGCACGAGAGCTTCCGGTCGATCCTGTCGCGCGCGAGCCGCGACGAAGTGAGCGTCACCGCCTCCGGCACGCCGCCGCTCGAGATGCTGAAGTTCGCCATGCACAGCACGGCGGCGATGTTCTGCGAGCTGCGCGTCAGCGAGGTGACGGGCGAAATCCGTGTCGATCGGCTGCTCGGCTCGTTCGATTGCGGCGCGATCCTCAATCCGCGCACCGCGGCCAGTCAGTTTCGCGGCGGCATGATCATGGGACTGGGCCTTGCACTGACGGAGGAGACGCTGTTCGACGAGCGTAGCGGTCGGATCATGAACCCGACTCTTGCCGACTATCATGTCCCGGTTCACATGGATGTGCCCGATATTGACGTGATCTGGACTGGCATCCCTGATCCGCGGTCCCCGCTGGGCGCGCGAGGAATAGGAGAAATCGGCATTACGGGCGTGGCCGCAGCCGTGGCGAACGCTGTGTTCAATGCGACCGGCAAGCGGGTGCGCGACCTCCCGATCACGCTGGATAAGCTGCTGTGAATTCTTTGAAACGGCGCCGCTCGGGTATTGTGGATTTCACGTGAATGAATGGCCGGTCTGGGGGGCGGGCGGGGCCCGGGTGACTGCAACTGGAACGTTTCGGTCGAAAAGCCGACGGTCGGCAAACAGCCCGCTTCCGCCGTTCGACCGCGCAAGGAGAAACGGCCGCTCGTGGGCCGAATGCAGACTGGCGGCTTTGGAACGTCGAGAGGGTGATAGCAGCCGCCATTTACTGGCCTAGAGCGCCGCTCCTCAAGCAAATGGCTTCCCCCCTTTTCCGGCATTTGCTTTGGCATGCGAAGCAATTTTACAATCGGACTGCGTGATCGAACGTCCCTGGATGCAATCTCGCACGTCGATATCGAGGCCCTCAGCCGCCGAGCTCGACACGCATCGCGCCGGTGTCCGCATCATGGATCCGCGCGCTTGAGGCGATGGACGCCATCGGTCATCCGAGTGCGAACGTAATGCCTTGTGACGTCCGTGGCGGCTCGAACGCGCCGCGGCTAGTCGCGGCTTAGTCGCGGCTAACGCAGCGGAAGCCAATATGGGTGGTGGCCGAATCCACGGGTTGGGGGTGGCAGGCTGCCGGCCGGTAACGCTGGCAGTAATTTTCCGCGCATAGATGTGAGCCGCCTTTCAACACCTTTCGCGGAATGCGCGCCTGGGGCGTGCTGGGATCGTAGCTCTTGCGCTCACGCCCTCCCCTCGGACTAGGGATGGCGCAGCACGCGCCCGACTTCTTCTTCACCACCTTTCGGTCGCCGGCCCCAGGTACGGAGAACCAGTCTGACGTCCATTCCCAGACGTTCCCGATCATGTCGTAGAGCGCAAAGCCGTTGGGCGGGAACTGTCGCACCGGCGAAATCCCCTCGAACCCGTCCAGCATAGTATTCGCGAAGGGGAAGAGGCCCTGCCAGTAATTGGCCAGCATGGCGCCGCCGGGCGCGAGTTCGTCCCCCCATGCATATTCTGTGTCCGTCCCCCCGCGCGCCGCGAACTCCCATTCCGCCTCGGTCGGAAGCGCCTTGCCGGCCCATCGGGCAAAGGCATGGGCATCGGAATAGGCGACATGCACCACCGGATGGTCCTCTAACCCCTCGATTGAGGAGTCAGGCCCCGAAGGGCGACGCCGGTCGGCACCGGGGCGGAACGTCCACCACGGGGAAAAATCAGCCATGTCGACCGGCCCAGCAGTCTTCTGGAAGGCCAGCGAGCCCGCCAATGCGAAGTCTGGGTCCAGCCCGGGATAGTCGGCCGGATCCGGCTCGACCTCCGCCAGTGTGACGTGGCCAGCCGCCTCGACGAAACGCGCGAACTGTCTGTTGGTCACCGGTGTCTCGCCGATCCAAAAGGGATCGACCCGCACGGCGCGAACCGGCGCTTCTTCGGGGTAGAAGCTCTCGGACCCCATCCGGAAGCGGCCGCCCGGGACGCGGCGCATACCGGCAAACCGGACCTGGTCGGAAAAGCCGGGTTTCAACGCGTTGTCCATTCAAGTGTCATGGCAGGAGGGCACGACCGGCAAAGCGAGCAGGCCGAGCACCGGACCGACGTGGTGGTTCGCAATGATGTCGCACGGCGGGATGCCGGCGCCACGTGCAATTGCCCGCTTATGGTTTCGTGCCCGGATCCGGTTCGCCGTAAAGCGGGCCTTCCTGAAGATGCGGCGTGCCCTCCACCGGATGGTTGTCACCTTGCTCGGCGCGCCACGCCGCGAGCCTCGAGCGGAGCGACTTCAGCACCCCCGCCTGACGGGGGCCGGCGGCCAGATTGTGCTTCTCGTCGGGATCCACCGAGAGGTCGTAGAGTTCTTCCTTGGGGCGATGATAGTAGGCGTCGACGATCGCCTTTGCCGCCGGGCCGTCCTTCGCGGCCTCGCGCCACGACGGGAAATATTTCCCCGAATCCACGCGCTTCACCCACTGATCGATATGCGTGGTGTAGACATATTCGGGGTGCAGGTTGCTGATATACTTCCAGCGATCGGTCCGCACGCTGCGCATCGGATAGACGTTGATGCTGCCGTCGTTGTTGTGCGTCGTGTAGATCTCGCTGCGACCCTTGTCCGTCTCGCCGCGGAGCACGGGCGCGAACGTCTGGCCGTCGATTCCGGCGGGCGCCTTGCCCCCGGCCACGTCGACCAGTGTCGGCAGGATGTCGACCCAGCTGACCATCGCGCTCGTACGCGTGCCAGGCCGGATATGGCCGCCCCACCGCACGATCGTCGGCACGCGCGTGCCGGTGTCGTAGAGGTTCCATTTGCCGAACGGCCATTGCGCGCCGTGATCGGACGAGAACAGCACGAACGTGTCCTTGCCCAGGACCTGATCGACGGCATCGAGCGTGTCGCCCACTTCCTTGTCGAGCCTTGAGACCGCAGCATAATAGCGCGCGCGGGCATCACGGGTCGCTCTGGTGTCGACGGTCTTGGGTGGCAGCGAGATTGCCGCCGGATCATAGCCCTCGGTGGTTTCCGGCCACGGTACGTGCGGCCAGTTGCTGCCGACGAAGATCGCCAGCGGACGCTTATCCTTGCGCGCCTTGAGCCAGCTGATCGCCGAGGCGACGCCATCGGGATCGTGGAAGGTATCGTGCTCGAAATGATCGAACCCGTACATGCCGGTCTGCTGGTAGTGCGAAACCTTGCCGAACGCGACGACCTCATAGCCGAGCGCCTGCAGATACGAAGGCAGCTTGCGGACGTCTGCGCGCGGCCGTTTCTGGTTGGCCTCGGCGCCATTACGCGCGGGCATCAGCCCAGTGAGCAAGGCCGCGCGACTCGGCGCGCATGCCGGCGAGGCGACGAAGGCGCGATCGAACACCATCCCGTCTCGCGCCAGCTTGGCGAGATTCGGCGCGCGCACGTTCTTGTCGCCCCATGGTGTCAGGTCGTTGCCGAGATCGTCGGCGAGAAACACCACCAGATTGGGCCGTACCTGCGCCTCGGCCTGCTGCGTCATCGCACCGGTCTGGGCGATGGTCATCAGGGACGCAGCGGCTACGACGGACCGCATAACATAAGCGCGCTTCATTCAACTCTCCTCACGCAACTTTGGCTGCCGCGCGCGCCGCCAACAGCCGGCGCGCGCGGCAGCTATCGATCAGAACCGCACCCGCGCGCCGAGCGTGTAGGTAGTCTCGTCGCCATAGACCTTGCTGTTCAGCCACGACGCGCCGCGATATTGCTTGGTCTCGTTGCGCAGCACGTTGGTCCCTCCGATGTCGAAGCGCAGCGCATCGGTCACGTCCAGCCCGACGCTGAAGTCGAGCCGGCCCGCCGGACGGATCCAGCTGAGCAGGGTCGGCAGATACGGATCCGTCACCGGGCGATCTGGATCATAGGGGCGCAGCTGGACGCCGCCGCTATTGTCCTCGTTCCAATATTTTGAACGGTAGGTGTAGACGACGCGCGCGCTCAATTTACCGCGATCGTAGAGTCCGCCGATGGTGAAATTATACTTCGAGACGCCCTGGAGCGCGTTGCCGGCGAGCAGATCGTCGCCGCCGATTTTCGAGTCGGCGATGGTGAAGGCGCCGAGAATGCCGAGCCCGGCGAGATCGCCGGGCAGGAAATCGAAGAAATATTGGGCGCTGGTCTCGATGCCCTTGAGCTCTGCCTCGCCGACGTTGCGCGGGCGCGAGATCAGGAAGTTGATCCCGTCGATCGTCTCCTGGCTCGACGCAGTGACGACACGGTCCTTGATCCGGCGATAATAGCCTGTGATCGCGACGAAGCCGCTCCTGAAATAATATTCGAGCGTCGCGTCGACGCTGTCCGAACGCTGCGGGCGCAGCTCGGCATTGCCCGCCGAGCCGGTGCTGAGCTGAAACGGATTGACCGTGATCGCGAGCGACTGGGTTGGATTGAGGTCGCCGAACTCGGGCCGCCGGATGCTGCGCGAATAAGCGAGCCGGGTCTGGAAGCCTCCGGGAAACTTGAGACGCGCAGTCGCCGTCGGTAGCACGTCGGTGTCGGAGGTGCTGACGTCGACGGGCACAAACGCGCCAGCCACGCTCCGGAACGTGCTGATGTCGCGATCGGTCTTGATCACGCGCACGCCAACCACACCGTCCAGCGTGACGTTCCCGAGCGGCACTTCGTAAGTGCCCTGGACGTACGAGGCGAGCGTGGTCTCCTTCGCGTCGAACTGGCGCGTAGGGTTCCAGTCGGGCTGGCGCAGCGGCAGGTTCAGCAGCCTGCGCAACTCATTCCGCCCGGATTTCGAACGAAGATAGGACGGCGCGATGCCGACGAAGCTCGTCCCGCCATTGACCCGCGGCAGCTCGCCGATGATGCCGATGATGTTCGGCGACAGCGGCAGCGACGAGATCAGCCGCGCCGTCGCTTCGGTCCCGGTGCCGATATTGCCGTAAGGAATCGGTGTGGTGGACTGTACGTCGCGCTGCACCGCCTCGCGCCGGGCGAAGCGTATGCCGACTTCGACCTTCCTGAGCAGCCCGCCGAGCTCGTAATCGCCGTCCGCGCGTGCCTGCAACAACGAGCCGTCCGCGTCGGTGAAATTCTGGTTGAACGCGTTGCGCAGCGACAGATTGGCGCTGCTCATCGGCACGCCCGCCGGCATGGTGATGCGTGGGCCGCCATCGACATCGGTTTCGAGCAGCATCGTCGCTACCCGCTGTCCGGCCTCGAGGTTCACATTCTCGCGCAGGCTATTCGACGTCTGATAACCGAAATCGAGCACCGCATGCGCGCGGTCCTGCTCCCAGCGCAAACCGCCGGCGATCTGCTTTGCCTCCTGCGTAAAGCGCAGAGAGGAGGAGTTCTGGTTGACGACGATGTTGTTGAACTGGACGCTCTTCACGTCGCACATGCGCTGGACGGTAAAGGGCTGGAGAACGGACCTGCCCTGCGCATCCACGCTGATCGTCGGGTTGGTGCCTGCGGCGTTGACGCGTGCGTCGAAGCAATTGTCGCTGGCGACGACGTTGGTCATCGACGTGCCGTTGGTGAAGGGCTGCGGGTTGAACCCGGTGAAGCCCGCAGTCGTCTGGAAATAGGTGTAGAAGCCATCGACATAGGCCTGAACCGACGGGCTGACCTGCCACTGGATCGCGCCATTGACCTGCTTCCGGGTCACCTCGCCGACATCGGGCATGTTCTGGATGACCTGCGGGATCAGATAGCCCGGCGTGTTGAGCGGTGCGACACCCGAGCTGCGACGCATGTCCATGAACGCCGTGGTCCGCATCGAATCCGCATGCGACCAGGTGCCGTTGACCAGCACGCCGATCTCGCCGATCCCGGTGTCGAACCGGTCGGTCGCGAGCAGGCTGAGCGCGGGGTTCGCCTTGCCGACACGCGTCGCATAGGTCTGCCGCGCGCTCCCGACCAGCGCCGGCTCCCTGAAGTTGAACGGCTTGTTGAGCTTGAGATCGATGCCGCCCGCGACGCCGCCCTCGATCTGGTCGGCGGTCTGCGACTTGAACACCTCGACCCGGGCAAGCGCCTCGGCGGGCATGTCGACGAGGCTGAAGCCGCGGCCGGTGGTGGTGAACACCTCGCGCCCATCCACCGTGGTCATGATGTCGGCGAGGCCGCGGATGCGAACGCCCGAAAGCTCGTTGTTGCTGTCGTTCTGGACCTGGATGCCCGGCACGCGCTGGAGCGCGGCGGCGGTGGTGGGATCGGGAAACTTGCCGATGTCCTGCGCGACAATCGCGTCGACGACTTGCACCGCGTCTTCCTTGATCTTCGCGGCACGCTCGAGCGACTGGCGGACGCCGGTGACGACGATATCCTGCTCGGGCGCTGCCGCTTCCTCCACCTGCGCATCCACCGCCGCGACCGGCGAAGCCTCCTGGACAGGCGAAGGCGGCCTGCGCACCGGAGGCACCGAAGCGACAACCCGCTTCAGTGCCTCGGTGCGCTTCAGGACGATCCTCGAGCCGTTGACGACCGGAACAAGCTCTGTCCCGGCGAGCAGCAGGGTCAGAGCCTTCGAAACTTCCATGTTGCCGCGCACCCGGTTGACGAGAACGCCCTCGACGGCGGGTCCGGATGCCAGAATTTCGACGCCGGCCTGGCGCGCGAAGATCGGGATTGCGGAACTGGCAGGTTGCTGGGCGATGTCGAACTGGCGGATCTGCGCGGTCGCGAACGATGCGGTCGCCGAGCAGCAGATTATCGCCGACGTGGCCAACAGATGATGGTGCGCGCGCAAGTTTCCCTCCCCATATACGATGACGCCTTTCTGGCGCTCTCTCTTCACACGAGTGGAGCCTCACGGTTTTCCGTCACCCCTTGTCGGGTTTCTGGGTCCCAGCCGTATTTCATCGGGCGTGACGGACACCTCGATGTCCAGCGATTCGCCGACCATCGATGCGAAGTTCTCCGGCTTGTCGAGCTTGAACAGGCCGACCAGCTTCTCCCGGCTGAGGCTCGGGTCGGCGAGTACGATCTGCTTCCGGTTGTAGCGGTTGAACGAAGCGACCGCCTCGGCGAGGCTGTCATTCTCGAGCGCAACCTCGCCGTTACGCCAAGCCAGTGCGCGCTCGATCTCACCTGGAGCCGTGCCGACCGTCGGCGCTGCGCCCGCGGTCCGGAAGGTCGCGAACTGCCCGGCCTCCAGGATCGTCATCATTCCCGAGGCATCGGAGGGCCACACCGCCACGACGCCTTTCGTGACGGCAACTTGCACACCATCGCTGCCCCGCACGACCGAAAACGCCGTGCCCACCGCGCGCGCCTGCGCAATGCCCGCGTCGACGAGGAAAGGACGCGTCCGATCCTTGGCGACCTCGAACCAGGCCTGGCCACGCTCCAAATCGATTCGACGACTATCGCTGGCCAGCAGAACTGCGAGGTCGCTGTCGGAGTTGATCGTCGCGACGGAGCCGTCGGCAAGCGGGATCCGGCGGATTTCTCCCCGCGCCGTGGTGATGTGCTCGCGCCTGGGACGCGGCCATGCGAGGATGGCACTGGCAGCGGCCGCCGCCAGGCCCAGGCCGCCACCAAGCAACCACCTCCGGGTCGGCAGGGGTGCGGCCTCGCGATCGGCTGCCATTACCGCAGTGGGAGACAAGCCAATTTCGATAGCGTCGAGCCCGGCCAGAGCCCTCAGCAACGCGCCCTCGTGACGTTCGTCCAGAGAGAGCCATTCCTCGAGTCGTGCCTCCTCGCGGGCATTCAGGGGATGCCGCACCGCCCATTCGGCGGCCTCCTGCTCAATGCGATCCCGCACGCGAGCCTCCCACGCGATGCGGCGTGACTTCCGCCGCTTCCGGTTCCGTCATGCGGCGCAGCACCGCTCGCAGGCTCCGGCTGGCATCGTTTTCCACGACGGCTTCCGTCACTCCGAGCGCCCTCGCGACCTCTTTCTGGCTGAGGCCTTCCACCTTGCGCATGATGAATATCCGGCGGGCGCGATCGGAAAGCTCGTCGAGCGCCGCTTGAAGCCTGCCGAGATCTTGTCTGGCCTCGGCGATGCGCTCGGGAGAAAGGAAGTCGATACCGTCCTCATCGCTCATGTCTGACAAGGGCTCCAGCCGCACGATCGCGGCCCGCTTGCGATGCTCCACTGCGATGTTTCGCGCGATGGTGAAGAGGTAGCCACGAGGCTCGACTATGTGCGCGACATCGCTTAGTCGCGCGAGCCGGCAATAGCATTCCTGCACGATATCCTCCACCTCCGCGGCAGCCACGAAGCGTCTCTGCAGCCACATGCGCAGATCATGTTCATGAGGAAGGATCTCTGCTCGCACCCACTTGGCAAGGGCCTCTCGACGCTTCGTCATCCAGCTTCCCGACTCAAACGAGTGCCGCTGCCCTACTTTCCGTCAGGTCGCGACGCATGCGCTTATAGCACATTAATAAGATAATGAGATGAAAATGCATGCGCGCGAGTGTCGCCGATGGTGGTTACGAGAGGCTTGGGGACAGGTCCGACCATGGGTACCGGGAAGGCCCGTGAAATGGCGAGGGGTCAACCTCTCGCTCCTCGTCGCCAGCGCCACGCAGCGTGCGGGTGTCCGCCGAAATAGCGGCAGGCCTTTCATCTGCGTCACGCCGTCACCAAGGGAGCGGATCGCGGCCGAGTTCGGTGCGTCGAGCGACTTCCGTCGGCCGGTGCCTGGGCGGGTGCGCACGAAGCGCGGATCCCGGCATGGATTGTCACACGGTCAGGACGGGAAGGCCGGTGAGCCGCCGTGCCTCCATGTCCTCATGCGCCGCGGCGATCCGGTTGAACGCATAGCGGGCGACGGGAAGGTCGCCGAACAGGCCGGCCCGGATCGCGTCCCAAAGCTGGGCCGTGGCAACCGCAACGGTTTCGCCCCGAACATATTGCGGCGTGCCGCCGCCCCGGAGTTGGACGGCGCGGGTCTCCAGCCGATCACCGGTGGAGAGCGCCTGTCCCGACGCGGCGCCAATCGTGGCAATCATGCCGCCATCCCGCACGGAAGCGACCGCCAACGGAAAGGTCGCGCGTCCGACGAAGTCGTAGACCACGTCCACGCCGGCCGGTGCGATCGCGCGAACCCTGTCAGAAAGCGCCGGATCGTCGGCTACGAATGCATGGTCGGCACCGGCCGCGACCGTCGTCAGTTTGCCGGCCGATCCTGCCACACCGATCACCGTTGCCCCAAGCGACCGCGCCCAGCGCGACAGGATCGACCCGACGCTACCCGATGCCCCGAGCACGAGGGCGACCTCACCCGCCTTCAACGGGTGCAGGGCGTACAATCCCATCCAGGCCGTCAGTCCCTTCGCAAGGAAGGTCGCCGCCACCTCGTTGGAAATGTCGTCCGGCAGGCGAACGAGCGCCTCGGCGGGGACGAGCGAGGCGGTGGCATATGCTCCCTCGACGAAGAAATAGGCGACGCGGCCTCCCGGTGCAAAGCCGATCACCCCTGGACCGACGGCGTCGACCACACCCGCCGCCTCGAAGCCCGGCGTGGCGGGAAGCCGCATCGGGTATAGGCCCTTGCGGACCATGACATCGACATAGTTGATGCCGATCGCTGTTTGCACCAGCCGTACCTGCCCGGCGCCGGGCAATCCGACCTCCGTCCCCACCACTCTCAGGACGGCAGGCGTGCCGGTCGTCCGTATCTCGATTTTCCTGGCCATGCTCGGCTCCTTCGGATTTGACCGGGTCATGCGAGGGCGACCGGCCGCATCGTGCCGGCATGCGGGAACCTGCCGTGGCGATAAGCGGCGTAATATCCCGCCAGCTCGTCGCGGGAGCCGGCGATGAACGGCCCCTGCGCCACGACCTCAATGTCTTGGGGCTGTCCGGCGTACAGCAATATCCGGGCGCCTTTCGCGCCGGCTCGTAGTGCAAGCGTGCTGGAACCGCCGCCGGCGGGACCGGTCCAGCCGACCATGTTCTCCGACAGCGGTTCGTCACCGGCACCGGCCTCCGCCTCACCATCGATCACCACCATGAAGGCGTTGTAGGCGGCGGGCAGTTCCGGCGCGAAGGTAGCACCCGGTTCCAGCCGGATGTCCGCCAGCGTGACGGGCACCGCATTCTTCGTCGGCGCCGCCGCGTCACCCAACCGGCCGCTGTAGACCGTCGCCTCGACCCCCGGTTCGACATGGACCGGCATCGCCGCGCGCTGCAGGATCTGCACCCGCGGTGGCATGTTTCGCTGTTCCTCAGGCAGGACCAGCCACAGCTGGAACAATCGCATACCGGTCGACACCATCGCATCCTCCGAGTGGACGATGCCGCTGCCCGCCGTCATCCATTCGACGTCGCCTTCCGCCAGTCGGCCGCCGGTATCCTCCATCGTGCCGTTCAGCATGAAGGTTACGGTTTCCAGCCCGGCATGGGGATGCGCCTCACCGAAGCGCCCTTCCAGCGTGATGTGGTCGTCCGCCATCAGGAAGAACGGGTCGGTGGCGTGGAACTCTCCCGGAGCCACCACCAGCGCCGCCTTGTGACGCTCGCCATCGAAGCCGGGTCCGAGCGGCGGTATGACGGTGACGCGATCGATCGATCTGTGAAGCATGTTCCATCCCTTCGGGGTGAGGCCCGACTATCGTCGACACAGTCATCGTGTCGATTTGTGCCCCATCATCTCGAAATGCCCTCGCCACAATCAAGACGGGGATCGAAGAACTCAGCGTTGCTGGACGCGCAACCCAAACAGGGAAGAAGTTTCGCCATCGATCCTCTACTGAGGAGCGATGCCGGAACACTTGGCTGGCGCAGCAGGAGCAAAGCCATGACGTCGCTGCGTGCGTTCTTCGATGACGAAGCCCACGACTTTCCGGCGCACGAGCGGCCAGCCGCCGTCGGTTCACCCGCGTCCCCATCGCACAAGGCGGGGACCCGATTGGCTCACATGTCGGTGGGCATACTGGTCGGAACGACGGCAGGTCTCGGCGGAGCGCTGGTGAGCGCCGACCTGGTGCAGGTGCGACAGGTGCTGGGCTTGAGCCCGACCCAGGCGGCATGGCTGTCGACCAGCTATGTCGCGGCTGCTGTCCCGGCGAACCTTCTGCTGATCAAGGTTCGGCAGCAATACGGCCTGCGACGCTTCGCGCTGGTGGCCCTCGGCCTCTACGCCGCCGCGGCGCTCGCGCAGACTTGGGTGACCGACATCGCGGCGATGCTGCTGTTGCGTGCGATCGCCGGCTTCGTTTCCGTGACGTTGATCCCGCTGTGTCTGTTCCACACGATGCAGGCGTTTCCGACAAAGTGGCGCCTTCGGGGGCTGGTGCTGGGAATCGGCATAACGCAATGCGGCGTGCCGTTGGCGCGGCTCCTGTCTCCCTCGCTGCTTGGCGTCGACGGGTGGCGTTCGCTGTTCCTGCTCGAAGCCGGCCTTGCGCTGCTGTCTCTCGCAGCAGTTGGCGCGCTGCGCCTTCCACCCGCCGAGCGAGCGCGCGTGTTCGAGCCGCTGGATCTCTTGACATTCGTCCTACTAGGTGGCGCTCTGGCCGCGATCGCCGCCGTGTTGGGCTTGGGGCGTTTTGAAGGGTGGCTCAACACCCAATGGATCGTCGTGACGCTGCTTGCCGCTCCGCCAGCGCTGCTGGCGGCCGGCGTCATCGAGCTGCGCCGCGCGACACCGCTGATCGACCTGCGCTGGCTGGCACACGGAGACGTCTGGCGCTTCGCTGCGGCGGTGTTTCTGATCCGGCTGGTGCTGGCCAAACAGGAGATGGCGCTGGGCGCACGTCCGCACGAATTAGAATCGCTGGCGGCGGTGATGCTCGCAAGTGCGGTCACGGGCGTTCTCGCCAGCACGATGTGCGTAAACGTCGAGAAGATCGCACGACCTATGATGCTGGCCATCGGCATCGTCACCGTCGCAGCGCTGGTCGACGGCATCGGTACGGGACCGCTCCCGACGGCAAGTCTTTACGTATCTCAAAGCGCGATCGCGTTCGCTGGGACCTTCTTCCTCGGGCCGGCGCTGCTGCTCGGTATCACCAGCGCCTTGCGGCATGGCAGCGGCGCACTCATCAGCTTCATCGTCCTGTTCGGGGTCGTCAATGCGCTGGGCGCGCTTGCCGGCCAGGCGCTGCTCGGCAGTTACATGGATTGGAGGCTCGCGGCGGGCGCGGCCGAGCAGGCGGCTCGATCCGACACGATGCAGCTCGCAGCGGTGCTTGGTCTTGCCACGACCCTGTACCTGGCGGGACTCCTCTTGTTGCGCGTACGGCGGCGCCTTGCCGAGTTACGGACCGAAGTGAGCGCCGGTGCGACAAGTAAGGAAGAACCGCCTACCGCCGGTTCGGGATGGACACAGCCGCGCGTCGTTCCCGCGATCGGAGCGATCATGGCGGCGGTGGCGATCTGGGGCGTCATGTTGATTTTGGCAGCATTCGGACGGGTCTGATGCGCACCTCAGACTTCGCGGTCGAACTTTTCGTAAAGAAAGGCGACGAGTGCCCGCACCCGTGCGATACCGGCGCGTGCCGGCGGCATGAAAATCTGCAGGTCGCCGCCCTCGTGCGGGAAGTCCGGCAGCACCGCCTCGAACTCGCCGCGTGCCAGCGGCTCTTCAACCATGAACATGGGGACGAGCACGATGCCGAGACCCGCGCGCGCCGCGGCCAGCAGCATCCGCCCGTTGTCGGTGCAGAAGCGCGAGTTTATCCGCACGTGCTCCCAGCCGTCTGGTCCCTGTAGTCGCCAGCGGCCGGGATCGAGCGCATACAGGATGGTATCGTGGTCAGCCAGGTCCGCCGGCCGGGCGGGACGCCCCCGCGCATCGAGATAGGCCGGGCTCGCCACCATCGCCCATCGCACCTTGGCCAGTTTGCGCGTGATGAGGATCGAGTCCGGCACGGCACCCGGCCAGATCGCCAGATCATAGGCCTCCGCGATCATGTCCACCTGACGATCGGTGAACCGGACGTCGAACTCGATGCGCGGATAGCGCGCCGCGAACTCGGCAAGGATCGGTGCCAGCAGGAACTCGCCGAAGGCGGCGGGCACCTGGATGCGAAGCTGCCCGAAGATCTCGCTGGTTGACTTGGTGACGACCTCGCGCGCCGACTCCAGTTCCAACAGGCCGGCGGCGGCCCGCTCGTGATACTCGCGGCCGATATCGGTCAGCGTCGTGCCGCGCGGGGTGCGCGTCAGCAACTGGGCACCGAGCACCCCCTCCAGGCGGCTCACGCGGCGGCTGACGATCGACTTGGCGATGCCCAGGCGCGTCGCGGCATTGGCGATGCTCCCCGTCTCCACCACGCGGACGAACGCAATGACATCGAGCAGATCGACCGGCGCGGGTTCCGGCATGCGCAACTCCAGGTTCCTGCCTTGGCGGCTATTGCAACAGGGCACGAGGGGTAAACCAGACGGCGACGCAGCGGAAGACCGCTTACGAACCTCATGGAGGACCCGATGAACCAGCCAGCACTCTCCAGTGCCGCACAGCAACAAGCCACGATCACCCATGCCCGCGCGGCCGTGGTCGAGCAAAAGGATGGACCGTTCATCATGCAGGACATCGCTCTCGAAGCGCCGCGAGCCGACGAAGTTCTAATTCGCATGGTCGCGACCGGCATCTGCGCAACCGACTCGCATGTCCGCCAACAATTGATGCCGTCGCCGTTGCCCGCCATTCTCGGTCACGAAGGCGCCGGCGTCGTCATGCGGACCGGCGCGTCGGTCACCCATCTAAAGCCGGGCGACCATGTCGTGCTGTCCTATCATTCCTGCGGGCAGTGCAAGCCATGCCTGTCCTCTCACGCCGCCTATTGCGAGAAGGTCTGGGAGGCGAATTTCGCGGGGGCACGGCTGGACGGCACCATCGGCGTCGAGCGACACGGCGCCGACGACCTCCACGCGCATTTCTTCGGACAGTCGTCCTTCGCGACCTATGCGCTGGCTCACCAGCGCAACACCGTCAAAGTGCCGGATGATGTTCCGCTGGAGATTTTGGGGCCGCTAGGCTGCGGCTTCCAGACGGGCGCGGGCGCGATCCTCAAGGCGATGAAGGTGCCGGTGGGCGCGAGCGTCGCGGTCTTCGGCGTCGGCGCGGTCGGCCTTGCCGCCATCATGGCGGCGAAGGTCGCGGATGCTGCGACCGTCATCGCTATCGACGTGAATGCCGAACGACTCGAGCTCGCAAGAGAACTCGGCGCGACACACATCGTGAACGTCTCCGACGAGCCGGATGTGACGGCCGCGATCCGCGCGATCTCGCCACGCGGGGTCGAATTCCTCCTCGATACCAGCGGGCGGGCCGCCAACCTCGATGCCGGTATCGGCGCGCTGGCGCCGATGGGGCATTTCGGCTTCGTCGCCTTCAACGCACATTCGGGCGCGTTCGTCGACGCATCGCGCCTGACCATCGGGCAGACGCTGCAGGGCATCATCCAGGGCGACGCAATTTCCGCGCTGATGATCCCCGAGCTGATCGGCCTCTACCGCACCGGTCGCTTCCCGTTCGACCGGCTCATCACCTTCTACGACTTCGCGGACATCAACCGGGCATTCGACGACGTAGCCGCCGGCCGCGTCATCAAGGCGGTTCTGCGGTTCGATGCCGCGCACGCCTGAACCACTCAGCAGAAAGGAAACAGACCCATGTGCAACAATCATCAAAAGCACATCACCGCCAGCGATACGCCGGCATTCTTCGCGATCGACAATTACGGCTTCCCCGAAGCCGGCGAGCATCCGGCCGATCCGCCGCACTACTATCCACCCTATTTCAGCAGCGAGAAATTTCGGACCCTCGGCTACCATGTCGAGGAGCTTCGCGACGGCTTCTACTGGGTGACCAGCGGCGGGTACGACGCGGCCTTCGTCGTGACGAACGACGGCGTAATCGCAATCGACGCACCCCCGACGATCGGCGAAAACATGCTGGCGGCGATCGAGGAGGTCACCGACAAGCCTGTCACGCACGTCATCTACAGCCATTGGCACACCGACCATATCGGCGCCGCATCGGTGTTCGGCTCCGGCGTGGAGATCGTCGCGCACGCGATCACCAAGGAATTGCTCGAACGCTTTCCCGACCCGAACCGCCCGATTCCGACTTTGACGTTCGACAAGGATTACACGCTGAACGTCGGCGGCGTGACTCTGGAGTTGTCGTACAAGGGCGAGAACCATTGCCCCGGCAACATCTTCATCTATGCGCCGGCCCAACGAGTGCTGACCGTCATCGACATTATCAGCCCCGGCAGCGCCACCTTCATGCATTGCGATGCGTCGCAGAACATCATGGGCTGGTATCAGGCGCAACAGCAGTTGACGGAGTTCGACTTCGACTTCCTGGTCGCCGGTCACCACATGTCTTACGGCACACCAGAGACGGTGAAGGCCTCGATCGAATACTTCGCCGATGTCCTCGACGGCGCACAGGCCGCGGTCGACCGCTTCTCCCGCTCCGACGCGCTGATCGGCATCCTCGACGGTGCGGGCTGGGACAAAGTATTCGTCGGAACAGAGAACTGGATCAACTCGATGGCGAACTACGCCACGAAGTATGTGCTCGAGAAGCGCAGCAGCAACGGGCAGCTGTGGTCGGAACGGCTGGCCGGGGTGACCACCCAGACGAAATATCACGCCTACACGGTGCTGGAGTCGATCAGGCTCGAGCGCCCGCGGCCGAACTATCGCCTGCGCGGCGAGAACGCGCCGCCCTTCCTGACCTGATCCCCCGCAGCCTCGCGGCAGCCGAAACTACCGCAGGCCGTCTCCTTCCGGACACGCGCCATGGCGCGCGTACCACGGATCGGCACGCCGGCTCCCCTTCGCAAAGGACGATGCGATGACGAACTCTCCGGCCCGGAACTGGATCAACGGCGCCTTCGCCGCGCCGATGGCGCTCTCTCCGTCGATCAACCCGGCGACCTACGAGACGATCGGCAGCTATGCCGACGACGGGGCTATCGCCGCCCGCGATGCGGTCAACGCCGCCGCGACGGCGTTCCGCCGGACGCCATGGGCGCATGATGCCGAGCTGCGCGCCCGAGTGCTCGACCAGATGGCGGACGCGATGGAACGCCATCGCGAGCGGCTGATCGCCATCCTCTCGCTTGAGAACGGCAAGATCGGGAGCGAGGCAGCGCTCGAAGCCGACGGTTCGCCAAGCAAGCTGCGCTACTGGGCGGCAATGGCTCGTACCGAGGCCGGGCGCGCCCTGCAGCCACGGCCGGGAAGCATCTCAATTGTGCTCCGCCAACCGATAGGGGTGGCGGGAGTCATCGTACCTTGGAACTCCCCGGTCATCCTCGCAGTCCGGTCGTTCGCACCGGCGCTGGCCGCCGGTTGCACGGTGGTCGTCAAGATGCCGGGTCAGGCGGCGCAGGTCGCCTCTATGCTGTCCAAGATGCTTGCCGAAGCGCCCGACCTGCCCGCAGGCGTCGTCAACATCTTCGCCGAGAGCGGCTCGGAGGGCGCAGCGCACCTCGTCGAGAGCGAGGGCGTGCCAACGATCAGCTTCACCGGCAGCACGAGGACTGGCGCGGCGATCGGCGCGGTCGGGGCGCGGCGAATGAAGCGCTTCGGCCTCGAACTCGGCGGCAAGGCGCCGATGATCGTGTTCGACGACGCCGATGTCGCATCCATGATCCCAGTCCTCGAAAAGGCGCTGACGGTGTTCGCCGGTCAGTTCTGCATGACCGGATCGCGCCTCCTGGTGCAGGACAACCTCTACGAGGTCGTGCGCGACCGCCTTGCCGATCGGCTGCGCAACGTCAGGGTCGGTCCGGCAGCCGATCCTGCGAGCGACATGGGACCGCTGATCGACAAGGCCAATGTCGCACGGGTCGACAAGGTCGTGACAGACGCGATCGCGGCCGGCGCAACGGCGATCGTGCGCGGCGGCCCCGTAATGGACGGCCCACTCGCCGCGGGGGCGTTCTTCCGACCCGCGATGCTCGAGGTCGACGACAACCGGCTCGTGATCGTGCAGGAGGAAACGTTCGGACCGGTCATCACCATCCAGCGCTTCAGCGACGAAGCACAGGCGGTCGCACTCGCCAACGACAGCGAATTCGGGTTGTCCGCCAGCGTCTGGACTCGCGACCTCGACCGTGCGCTGCGCGTCGCGCAGGCGCTGGAGGTGGGCAGCGTTTTCGTCAACGACTGGGCCAAGGTCTATGACAGCACGGAAGAAGGCGGGTTCAAGCTTTCGGGCCTCGGCAGGCTGAACGGCGTCGCGGCGATCGAGGATTTTGTCGAGTACAAGCATATCGCGCTGCGCCCCGGGCAAACAGCCATGACCGGAGCCGACCAATGACATCCCGCGGTTGCCGGGCAGCGACGCCGGTGCAGGTCCGGGATTATGTCAGGACCTTCCTCCTCGATCTAACCGATGACCACAGCGGGCCGGCGTCCGCAGATGGTCTTCCCGCTCGGACGCGGCTGGAGGCCCGGTTGCGGGATGCGATGCCCGCGCAAGAATTGCCCGGGCTTGCAGATGTCGCAGGACTCGCCTTGTGGGAGGACACTCTCAGGCTCGGTCTGTCGGCGCTCGTGAACGACGGGATGACACCGGCGGATGCGGCGGACGTTATCGACATTGCGATCCGCTGCCTTGATCAAAGCAACCGCTCGCCAGCCTGTTCGCGCCATCGCGTACGAACGACCCCGCTGCGATCGGTCCAGGCCACTACACTGTCCTCCATTTGGCGTGCGCAAACAGTCCTCGGTGGGGAGTACGCACGTTGACCGGCGAACCTCCCCTCGCGTGTGACACGGGAGCTCACCCGGCGCTCCGTCAGCAGCAGCCGAACGCAGCTTGGCTGGCGATCTTCTCGCTCGCCTTCGGCGTCTTCGGACTGGTGACGGCGGAACTGCTGCCTGTGAGCATCCTGACGCCCATGGCGAACGATTTGGGCGCGTCCACCGGGGCAGTCGGACAGGCGGTCACGACGACGGGGCTCGTCGCGGCCATTTCGGGTCCGATCGTTGTGACCGGTATGGGCACGCTCGACCGCCACACCATCATTATCGGATTGATGCTGCTGATGATCGGCTCCTGCATCCTCGCGGCAATCGCGACCAGCGTCACGGTCCTGTTGCTCGCGCGTGCAATGCTCGGCGTGGCCCTGGGCGGGCTCTATGGTCTGACGACGGCAGTCGCGCTACGCATCGTGCCCCCGGCCGAGGTTCCGCGCGCGATCTCGATGGTAGCGATGGGCGTCTCGCTGTCGATCGTCCTCGCCGCTCCCCTCGCCGTCGCGATCGGAGAGATACTGGGTTGGCGCGCGACCTTCCTGTCCGTCGCATGCATCGGCGCAGTTGCCCTGCCAGTTCAACTGCTGGCGCTACCCCGCCTTCCCGCGAGCGCCGGCACCGACGTAGCGGCCTTCCGCACGGCGCTGTCACGCCGCGGGGTTCTGGTTGGCATCGTTGCCTCGATCATCATCGTTTCCGGCCATTTCGCCGGCTTCACCTTCGCCTGCCCTTCGGGAGCTTGTCGATGGCACTCTTTGCCTTTGGCATCGCAGGCATTGCCGGTAACATGGCCGCAGGGGCGATGGCCGCTCGCAGTCCTGCATCAGCGTTCGCGGCATCCGCCCTCTTCATCACCCTTGCCGCGACCATTCTGATCATGTTCGG
Organism: Sphingomonas radicis; assembly: GCF_051400635.1. Taxonomy (NCBI): domain Bacteria; kingdom Pseudomonadati; phylum Pseudomonadota; class Alphaproteobacteria; order Sphingomonadales; family Sphingomonadaceae; genus Sphingomonas; species Sphingomonas radicis. The sequence goes on along the minus strand of NZ_JBLFFG010000001.1, from coordinate 230,169 downwards.
CCGGTCCACCGGCGGCGCCTTCGCGGCGACGGCGTTGTGGGGCTTCGCCTTTGGTGGCGTATCCGTCGCAGCGTCGATCTGGAATGCCCGCATCGCACCCGACATCGCGGAGCCGGCAGGCGCCCTGCTCGCGAGCGCTTTTCAGATCGCGATCGCCGGCGGCGCGCTTGTCGGCGGCATTTTGATCGATAGCGTCGGACCGGAGGGTCCGATTGCCTTGGCGGCCGCCGCTACGCTCATCGGTGGCACCTTCATGGTCGTAAACGGTCGGGCGCTCGAGACGCGCCAGCCCCGCAAGGACAACGCCCTTTGACATCTCTCGACTTGGTAAAGGAACAATCGTGCCCGGTTTTCAGAACAAGTCTGTCTTCGTCCTCGGTGACGCAGGTGACGGCATGCAGAGGACCAAGCCATTATGAGAATACTTCTGATTGAGGACGAGCTGGAACTTGCCGGGGCTCTTCGCACCGCGCTCGAGCGGGAGCGGTTCGTCGTGGATCATCTCGACCGGCTGGCAGATGCGGTGGAGGGAGCGCGGATGAACGCTTTCGACCTGGTGCTTCTGGACCGGACCTTGCCCGATGGCGACGGACTTTCGATCGTGCCGAAATTGCGCGCCGTCCGACCCGGCCTCTCGATCATCGTGCTAAGTGCGCGCGGCGAAATCGCCGACCGGATCGCCGGACTGGACGAAGGCGCTGACGACTACCTCATCAAGCCGTTCTCGATCGACGAGATGCTGGCGCGCATCCGTGCGGTGCGCCGACGTCCCGTCGAGCTGGCCGACGAGCAGATCCACGCCGGCTCTCTGATCTATGACGTCTCCAACGACAACATATCGGTCGGTGACCTGCGGCTCGACCTGCCGCGCCGCGAACTGCGCGTGCTGGAGACGCTGATCCGGCGGCGGGGGCGGACGGTGCTACGGGAGACTTTGGAACAGGCGGTCTACGGCTTCGACGACGAGGTGCAGTCCAACGCGCTGGACTCGCATGTATCCCGCCTGCGCCGGAAGTTGGCCGAGGCGGATGCGGGCGTCGAAATCCATTCGATTCGGGGCATCGGCTACCTGCTGCGCGAGGCACCGTGAGCCGATACCGCTCGCTCAAACGGCCGCTGATCGTCTTTCCGTTGCTGTTCAATCTATTGATGCTGCTCGTGGCGTTCACCGTGCTGATATCGGTGGCGGTGCGCGTCGACAGCGGCGGCCCGTATGCGGACGAGCAAATCACGCGCATCATCGCAGCCGCCGTCGTCCGCCACGACGATGGCAGCCTGACGATCCGACACACGCCGCAGCTTATGGCGTTGCGCGCCGAGACAGCCGATCTGTGGTTCATCGTCGAGGACGATGCCGGGCGCAGCGTATCCTTCGGGCAGGTGCCCGAACCCTATCGCGCGTTCGCGGGCCGGCTTGCGGACCTGTCCTACGCGCAACTTCGCGACCGGCGTGCGCCCTATGACCTTGCGGCCGTCGTCCGGCGCGAGACCAGCCCGGCAGGACCGCTCACCATCCTGGCACACGGCAAGCTGACGGAGCTGAGCTTCATCGTCCTGATGGGCTCCAACCTCATGGTAGCGCCCACCTTCCTGCTCCTGGTGCTGACCTCGCTGATCGTGACGCCGTGGATTGTCCGCCGGTCGCTGGCCGGCGTTTCCCGCATCGCCCAGGAAGCTGAGCAAATCGACGCTCATCGGCGCGGGCGGCGGCTGAACGAGACGCACGTTCCTAAGGAGATCGTACCGCTGGTGAGCGCCGTCAACGATGCGCTGCGCCGCCTGGACGAAGGCTATGAGCGGCAGCGCCGTTTCATCGCGTCTGCGGCGCACGAATTGAGGACGCCGATCGCCATCCTGGCAGCCAAGGTCGAAGTCGATTCCAGCTCAGCGGTACGCAACCTGGCCGGCGATGTGCAGCGGTTGGCAACGCTGGCAGAGCAGCTCCTCGACATCCAGCGGCTCGACACTGACCGGCACGATGAGAAAGTGGATCTCGGCGCGCTGGTGCGACGGGTCGTCGCCGAACTCGTGCCGCTGCTGATCGCCGCCGGGCGAACGATCGAGGTGGAGGCGCAGCAAGGCGCGTGTTGCCGCGGTGATGCCGCCGCACTCGAGCGGGTGCTGACGAACCTCATCCAGAACGCGGTCGAACATGGCGGGCGCCACATTATCGTGCGGGTTTCAAGTGCGGCGTTCGAAGTGGAGGATGACGGTCCCGGCATACCACCGGAAGAACGCGAGCGGGTATTCGAGCCATTCCACCGCCTGCGTCCACGCTCGACGGGAAGCGGGCTGGGTCTCAATCTGGTCCAACAGGTTGTGGAACGGCACGGGGGTCGCGCCACCATCCTAGCCGGGGATCACCGTGGCACCATCGCCCGGGTCGAATTGTGCGGCTGCTGAATGCTCGGACGAAGTGCGTTGCCGCTGCCGTGGCCATGTTCGCGCAATCTTCGCCAGTGATTTTGCGCTGCGTGGGCTCAGGCGATTTGTAAGCCCGCCGGTGAACCCCTGATTGGGGGAAAGGAGTAATCGATATGATCCGCTGCAATTCTGCCCGCATACGCCAAGCGCTGCTTTCGGTCTGTGCGGCCGCCGTCGTCACAACCGGCATCGCCAGTACTGAAGCAAGCGCGCAAAGCCGCCGACAGCAACGCGATGACGCACGCACCTGCGCCGACTTCGGCAACCGCTACGGCACGCCTGCCTACAGCAAGTGCATGCTCGACCAGCAACGCAGGCGCGACTTCAAGGAACGCGACACCCTAGAGGAGATGGCGCTTACCTCGCAGATCGCGAGGGACGGCCAGATCATGGCGGAGCGCGCTCGCCGGCAACGTTGCGAGCGGAACCCGGATCGCCGGGAGTGTGGACGTTGAGTCTCAACACGGGAGTACGTCATTGGTCGCCGCCGCCCTGTCTTTGTGCTCAGGCGAACTGCGGACGGCGATCACCCATCACTGCCCGATCCAACGGGCAGTGATGGCCGGCGCGCCGTCACATCGGCGTTACATGGAGAGCGGATGCGACGCTGTTGGCGCCGTTGTAGACGCCATGAAGGACGACGCAGGGCCAGATGGACCCAGCGCGATGGAACATGACCGCGCTGAAGATGCCTACCATGATCGCGATCGGCAGGATGACGCTAATGCCGTGTGCGATGCCGAACACCAAGGAGCTGGCGCCGACCGATGCCCAAGCACCGTAACGGTACCATGCGTTGGCGACAACGCCGCGGAAGAGCACCTCCTCTCCGAACGGCGTGAGAACCGCCCCGCCGGCGAGCGATGCCAGGAAGGGAATCAGACCGCCACGGGCGGCTGCATGGAGGATGCTCTGCGGGTCGCCATGCCCGAACCACATTCCGTGGATGGTCTGGATGAGGTAGGTGATACCGTAGCAAGCTACGCCCAGCATCGCAGCGATCAACAGCCATCGTGGCGGCACCGGCCGAAAGCCAAACGGGCGCAGCGTGCGTATTCGGATGGCGGCCGCTGCCGCAAAGGCCCCGGTGCCGGCGATGCCCCCCGCGGTGGATCCAACGACACCCTGGAGAACTGGTTGATCGGCCGGCAGCAAGCTGAATCCAAGCGCAAAGACAAGCATGAGCACGGCGAACGTCGAAAGGCCGGTGAGGACCTCTGGCCATGCCGGCCGCGGCGGGCTGATGGACACCATCGTTTTCTCCAGTCTGATCCGGAAGCAGCCCTGCTGCCGTCCTGGCAGCGACTCTCTTCCTGCCAAACGTTGCGTGAGCCTGACCCCGAGCGACACGCTCCAATCAGCTTGCGCCTCCCGCAGCCGCCCGCTCGATACGGGGGTAGCGAAAGCGGTGCAGTCGATCGGTCCGGATGCGCGGACGCCTGACGGAGATATGGAGATAAACGCATGTTGAATCTTACGCTCGGCCGCCGCGATTTCACTCTGGGTCTTGGGGCGGCTTTGCTATCCCCGAGCGGCGCCCACGTAGATGTACCGCCATCAGACTCCCAGGCGTGGTTTGCACTCTGGAGAAGACCGCGCGCGGTGCGGCGGTCGCTTGCCGAAGTAGGCTTCAGCGAAGATAGGGTCGCATGATGGACTTGCATGGCATCGACCTGAACTTGCTGGTGGCATTTGACGCCTTGATCGCAGAACGAAACGTCACCCGCGCCGGCCTGCGAATTGGCCGCACCCAGCCGGCGATGAGCGCGGCGTTGGGCCGCCTGCGCGATCTGCTCCGGGACGAACTGTTCGTCCGGGGACCCAAAGGCCTGCAGCCTACGCCGCGTGCGCTCGAGCTGGCGGAACCGATTTCGCGCGCGTTGCGCGATATCCAGCACACGCTGGTCTTCACGCAGACGTTCGAACCGAGCGCTGCGTCGATGACTTTCTCGCTCGCCTTGTCGGGCCATGCCGAAAGCGTCGTGTTGCCGCCGCTGTTGCAGATCCTCGCGGCCCGCGCGCCGCTTATCGACCTCCGCGTCCGCGACTACGCTACGCGGGACGAGGCAACGCGGATGCTCGATGCCGGCGAAGTCGACGTGGCGATCGGCCTGCCGCCCGTCGATCGTGGGCGCATCTTGTCCGCCCCCCTGTTTCAGGAACGGTTCGTCTGCATCCTGCGGAGGGACCATCCCGCCGCGAACCGGGCACTCGACCTCGAACGTTTCCTGTCGCTCCCGCACATCCTCGTCTCGCCGGAGAACGAAGGGCTGGACGTGGCCGACGCGGCGCTCGCCAGCAAGGGTTTGAAGCGTCGGGTGGCGCTGACCATACAGCATATGGCGAGCGCGCCCGCACTGGTCGCCGCCTCCGACATGGTCGCTACGGTTCTTGAAAGTGTCGTACAGCGGTCGGGCTGCGCGGAGCAGCTGAATGTCAGCGACTTCCCGCTGCGCCTGAACCCCGTGCCTTTCGTCCTTAACTGGCACCGCCGGAACGATCAACACCCCGCCCAGCGTTGGTTCCGCGCCTGCCTGTCCGGTGCTTTTCCCCGAATTTGGCAGAGGTCGGAGCAGGTCTGTGCGGATCTCCGGCAGCAATATTACTAAGCCGGCGCAAGCAAAGTTATCATCCATGCGGTGGATGATGATGCATACTGGATATCGATTTAGATTGATTATTCCCGTCACCTAAATGTCCGGCAACGGCGCGACATCGTGCGCCTACAGCTGGAGCATCATCATGACGAACGGTAAGTTTCGTGTCGGCATTATCGGCGCGGACACGCAGGCAAGCTGGGCGGGCGCATCCCATATTCCCGCCCTCGCAGCGCAACCTTCGCTGGTCCTCGCTGGCGTTGCCACACGTCGCGAGGAAAGCGCCAGGGCGGCCGCCGAGGCGTTCGGCGCCGAACGCTGGTATGCCGACCCTTTCAAGCTCATCGAGGACGAGGGGATTGACGTCGTCACCGTCGCTGTGAAGGTGCCGGCGCACCATGATCTGGTGATGGCTGCGCTGGCCGCGGGCAAGGCGGTCTACGCAGAGTCTCCCCTGGGCGCGACGCTCGCAGAAACCGAGGCGATGGCGGCAGCGGGCAGATCTCTTCACACCGCGATCGGGTTGCAAGGCCGGCACAATCCCGCCGTCCGCCGCGCAGCCGAACTGGTCGCTTCGGGCAAGCTCGGCCGCCTGTTGTCGGCGCGCGTCGATGCGACGACGTTCGGCTATGGGCCGCAAGTGACGAGCAACTACGACTATTTCAACAAGGCCGCGTCCGGCGCCAGCTTCATGACGATCACCGTCGGCCACGTCCTCGACGTGATCGAAACCGTGCTTGGCGACATCACGCAGGTGGATGCGCGCACCGCTTTGCACTGGCCGCAGATCGAGGTGGTCGACACCGGCGAAATTTCCACTCGCGAGATCCCGGACCATCTGGACCTGATCGCTGCGACGGCGACCGGCACACCGGTATCGGTTCAGGTGCTGGCCGGCGTGCCCGCCGACGAAGCGCGGTTCCGCTTGGACATCCGCGGCACGGAAGGACGCCTGACGCTGACCGGCGACCACCTCGCAGGCGTGCAGGTCGGCGATCTCCGCCTGACGGCCTCCGTCGATTTTGCCGCTCCCGACGCGCCGATCGCAACCGGCGTCGGCCCTACCGCGGCCGCCTTCTGGGCCGGCGCGGCGATCAATGTCGGCGAGGTCTATGCCTCGCTCGCGCGCGATCTGGTGGCAGGTACTTACCACACGCCCGGCTTCGACCACGCGCTCCATAACAGCCGCCTCGTCGCTGCCGTCGAGCGTGCGGCGCAGTCGGGCGAGCGGCAGTCGATCTGATCGAGGGAGACATGTCATGCGCTTGCGCAAACTTGGCAGCAGTGGATTGTTCGTGTCCGAACTTTGCTTTGGCGCGATGACCTTCGGCGGCACGGACGGCCTGTGGGGACAGGTCGGCAAATTGGGACAGGAGGATGCCGATGCGCTGGTCGGCGCTGCGCTCGACGCGGGCGTGAACCTGTTCGACACGGCGAATGTCTACGCGCACGGCCGGAGCGAAGAGATTCTCGGCCGCTCGCTGAGAAACATTGGCGTCGCCCGGGACGACGTGATCGTGGCAACGAAGGTGGCCTCGTCGATTGGTGACGGGCCGAACCGGGGCGGCGCGTCGCGTCGCCACATCCTGAGCGAATGCCATGCCAGCCTGCGCCGGCTAGCGCTCGACCATATCGACCTCTACCAGGTTCACGCCTTTGACCCCTCGACTCCGATCGAGGAGACGCTGGAGGCGCTCGACACGCTCGTCCGCGCCGGTGACGTTCGATACATCGGGCTTTCGAACTGGGCCGCCTGGCAGATCATGAAGGCGGTCGGCATCGCGCGGGCGCGTAACCTGGCGCCGATCACCTCGCTGCAGGCCTATTACACGCTCGTCGGCCGGGACGTGGAGCGGGAGATCGTGCCGCTGCTCACCGCCGAACAGGTCGGCATGATGGTCTGGAGCCCGCTTGCCGGTGGCTATCTCAGCGGCAAATATGCCGACGGTGGCAATCTTGAAGGGGCGCGGCAGACCGAGCTCGACTTTCCACCGATCGATCGCGTCCGTGGAGAACCGCTGATCGGCGTGTTGAAGGAAGTCGCGATCAAGCATGGGCGCCGGCCCGCGCAGATCGCTATAGCATGGCTGCTGAAACAGCCCGTGGTGTCCACCGTCATCATAGGCGCAAAGCGCGTCGAGCAGTTGCACGAGAATCTACAGGCAGCGGAGGTCGAACTCGATTCGGACGACATGCGCCGCCTGGGCGCAACCAGCCGCCTTCCGTTAGAGTATCCGGGCTGGCTGCTGAACCGGACGGCGGAGCAAGATATGTGATCTATGTCGCCAGCGTTCGCACATTGCGCACGACGGCGAGGGTTCCGCTAACGGCAACGCCGGGTTTCTCCAACGCCGGCTTCCGCAACGCCTCCACCTCCCTATTCTCCTGGATAACAATCCTCAGGAGATCGCGACATGCCTGCAGTCCTCGTCCACGGCGTACCCGACACCCACCGGCTCTGGGACACCGTCCGCTCTCATCTTGAGCGCAACGACATCATCACGGTCGATCTCCCCGGCTTTGGCAATCCGTTGCCGTCGGACTTCAGGTCAACAAAGGAAGAGTATCTCGACTGGCTGATCAACCGGATCGCTGAGATCGGCGAACCCGTAGATCTGGTCGGTCATGACTGGGGATGCCTGCTGACAGGTCGCCTCACGTCGACCCGACCGGATCTGGTGCGGACCTGGACCGGCATCAGCGGGCCGATCGATCCGGAATATCCGTGGCACTATCTCGCCAAGATTTGGCAGACGCCAGGCGAGGGCGAGCAATGGATGCAGGACCTCGCCCTTGAGGAATTTGCGGCCAACCTCGTCGAGGCGCAGATGCCGAAAGATGCGGCGGATGAAGCGGTTCGGCATATGGATGCCACCATGCGGGCAAGCATCCTCGCCCTTTATCGTTCCGCAATCGAGGTCGGGGCGGAGTGGAAACCGGGGTTGAGCAGCATAACCGCGCCAGCGCTGGTGATCTGGGGCCTGGACGATCCGTTTCTGCCGCACCGCTTCGCCGACGAGCTTGGCAATGCCACACACGCACGCGCCGTCGTGAAGTTGCGCGCCTCGCATTGGCCGATGATAGAGCGTCCGGCCGATGTCGCGCGCGAACTCGAGGCCCATTGGACTCACGTTTAACTCCCTGCGCTTGCGTCACTTGGGCTCAAACCCATGCAGCCGCAACGTGAACGGCAATGCTTGGTCAGTCGCTATGCGCCCAAGCATTTGTCCGGAAACGAAACCATGGTGAAGCAACACGGCGAGCATTGCCCGGGCTGCACCAGACAGGAGCGCGCCTACATGACCAATTCAGCAAACACCCGGATCGGCGTCGGCATCGTCGGCGCCAGTGCCGATCGAGGCTGGGGCGGAATTGCTCACGTCCCGGCGCTGCGGGCGCTCGATGCGTTCCAGATCCGCGCCGTCAGCACGACTCGTATGGAGAGCGCAACCGCGACCGCCAGCCGACTGGGCGCCGACCTCGCCTTTGACACACATCAGGCGCTGGTCCTGCGGCCGGAGGTCGACCTGGTGGTGGTTGCGGTTAAGGTGCCGGAGCACGAGCAGATCGTTTCCGACGCGCTCGCCGCGGGCAAGATGGTCTATTGTGAATGGCCGCTCGCGCGAAACCTGTCGGAAGCCGAAGCGCTGGAGAGGCTTGCCCGCGAACGGCGGCTGCGCACGGTCATTGGGTTGCAGGGCGGCCTGCACCCGCCGATCCGCTACCTTCACGACCTCGTCCGGCAGGGCGTGATCGGCATGCCGCTCAGCACGAGCATCCGAGCACATCTGAACGAAGGCATGTGGGTCGGCCGATATGACCCGCCGTTCGAATACATGGCTCGCGCAGAGAATGGCGCCACGCTTCAAAGCATCATGCTCGGCCACGCGCTCCAACCGCTCGCGCACGTACTCGGCGCATTCGAGAGCCTGTCCGCCATCGTCGCCAATCAGCGCGGCGACGGCGTCCGTCTCTCGGATGGCACGTCCCTCCCGAAGGACGCGCCGGACGAGATCATCGTCGCTGGCGTTCTCGAAGGCGGGATCGTCACTTCGCTGCACTACAGTGCCGGGCAGTCCGCCGGCCTAGTGTGGGAGATCCAAGGCACCGAAGGCAGTCTGCGGGTCGAGACGGCGTCGGGCTACATCCACTTCGGCGACATGACCATCACGTTGCGCAGCGGCAGCGAGCCTGTCCAGCAGCTACAGGTCCCACCCGCATATGCGGCTCCCGACCTGCAACTCGACGCGCCCGCGGCGGGTGTCGCCCGCCTCTATGCCCAGCTCGCCGCCGACCTCCGCGACGGAACCGCAGATGCGCCGGACTTCGCGGTCGCGCTCGATCGTCACCGGGTGCTCGAGGCGATCACAGAGGCCGCTGAAACGGGGCATCGCCAGCATCTGTCCCCCTCAGCGGAGTCAACTCCGATCTCTCAAACCCAGGAAGCGCCCTGATCCGCGCCGCCGTCGCCCATCTGCGCGCCTGCTGACCGACGATTGCGGGAGATCAAGCGCGGCAGCAGCCTGGCGAAAGCTGCCGGTTTCGGCAGCGGCAAGTGCGCAACGCAAATTGCGCAGATCGAGCTACTGCGCATTCTTGAGGAAGGTCTTGGTCAGAAGACGAGTCAGCCGAACTTGACGAGGTTCAGCGCCGGCAGGGGCCCACCGGGAAATTGTACGAGTTGACCGCCAATTGAAAGCGAGCCGAGATCGATGCCGAAAAAGCCGATCCTGTCGATGATGGTGGCCACTTCAGCCTTGGCCCGCTGATCGTCACCCGAATAAAAGAGGACGCGCTTGCCGCCTTCCGATTGGGGATCGCCCGACAATTGGGCCGGGGTGAGATGGTTGAACGCCTTCACGACCCGCGCACCGGGCACGATGTCCGCGAATACATCCGACGAGATGCGGCCACCCAGGTCCACCGGGCGATAGAGCGGCGCCTCAATGGGGTTATTGGCATCGATCACGACCTTGCCGCCGAAATCCAGACCCGCAAGCGCGCCGGGAATTTTCGACCACTGGACAGCCACCAGGACGATGTCCTGTGCTGCCGCTTCCTTGACCGTTCCAGCCCGAATTGACCCTCCGAACGTGGAGACGAGCTCCGCAATGCTGTCAGGTCCGCGGCTGTTCGCGATGACGGCCTCAATGCCTGCCTTGCCTAACGCCTTCGCGAACGCACCGCCGATGTTGCCTGCGCCGATAATACCAACCGTCATGAGCCAGTCCTTCAATCACGTGGTTCCGTTGACCAGAGAATGGACCCTGCATAGGCACATCAATAGCCGTAGATGGATTGTTTGAGTTTCAATTCTCGCTTGAAGGTTGATTCACATGGAGACACTCGCCAACCTGGAAGCGTTTGTCCGTAGCGCGGAGGCAAACAGCTTCTCGGGCGCGGCTCGCCGACTCTCCCTCACGCCGGCGGCAGTCAGCCGGAACGTCGGCATGCTCGAACGAAACCTGGGCGTGCGGCTATTCCATCGCTCGACACGCAAGTTGGCCCTGACGGAAGAGGGTGAAGCCTTCTTGCAGAGCATCGGCGACAGCCTTGCCGATCTCCAGAGCGCAATCGACGGCGCCTCGCAGATCAAGGGCGAGCCAGTCGGCGTCCTGAAAGTGAGCATGAGCCTCTCCTTCGCCATGGGCTACGTCCTTCCCGCGCTGCCAGAATTTCTCAGCAGGTATCCGGGCATCCGGCCCGATTGGCATTTCGATAGCCGCCAAGTCGACTTGGTTGCGGAAGGCTTCGACGTCGCGATCGGCGGCGGCTTTGATCTAAATCCCGGAATTGTTGCCAAGGCACTGGCGCCCGTTCACGTCGTCGCTGTCTGCGCGCCAAACTATTTCGGCAGAAAAGCTCTACCGACGAGCCCGGCCGATCTCGCTGAATACGATGGGATTCTCATGCGCTTCTCGACATCGGGTCGTATCCGACAATGGATGATGCGGAATGCTCACGGTGATGAGGAGCGCGCGCTGTTGAAGGAGACAATCGTTATGAGCGATTCCGCCCCGATGATCCAAGCGGCCCTTGCGGGGCTTGGTATCGCAATGGTCGCTATGCCGGACGCGCTTCCGCATTTGGAGAGCGGCGCGCTGATACGCATTCTCCCCAAATGGTATGCGGATGCGGGATCAATATCGCTCTACTACTCAGGTCGCGCCTTACAACCGCTCAAAACTAGAGCATTCATCGACTTCTACACGGAGCATTTTCGTCGAGAGCGCATCAGCGCACGGTTCGCCGGAAGCCTCAAATAAGCCAGCGCAGAATCGCTAAAGTTTGCCTCTCTCATTTATAAATATAGTTCGAAGCTTTTCTTCATCCACGTCAACAGGACGCTCCAGCGCGTCCACCTCCCCAATCCATTGCCCTGATGATTGTCTCAGAAAAAATGATGGGCCACCTCCATTGCCTCCTTCCAAACATGCGCCGAATGGTCCGATGCTACTGGGGCGGAGCGAGGTGCCCCTTAGGGGCACGTGCGCGGGTTCTGTTAGCCCACAGCTCTTAGGGTGCCCTTGATCATACCTTGGCATCAGCCTTTGGCCGAACCACAGGAGATTTGACCGAGGGGGCTGCGAGCGTCGGGATCTCACCCGTTTCGCGATAGAACGATCGCAGCCCCTCCCTGTAAAGCGCTAGGTCTTAGGTGAGCGTACCTCCATCAACCGTCAGGATGGTGCCCGTAATCTGGCGCGCGGCATTCGACGCGAGAAATGCGACCGCAGCTGCCACGTCCTCCGGCTCGCCATACCGCCCCAGTGGGATCAACGCCCGCTGAAAATCACCGAACTCGCCTTCGGCCGGGTTCATTTCCGTATTCGTTGAACCAGGCTGCACCAGATTGACGGTGATATCACGAGGACCCAGTTCCCGCGCCAAACCTCGCGTAAATGATTGGAGGGCGGATTTCGTCATCGAGTAAACCGTCGACGGCCCTACAATTCGCTCGGCGCCGGCGGACCCGATCGTGATAATCCGGCCCCCGGCAGTGAGGTGGGGCATGGCCGCCTGAGATGCCAGGATCGGAGACCGCGCATTGACCGCAAAGAGCGCGTCGATCTCGTCGACAGTGAAGTCCGCGACGTCCTTGTAGGTAGCGATCGCGGCGTTGTTGACGAGGATATCAAGCCCCCCGAGGACTTTCACTGCCTCGTCCACCGAGCGCTCAATTGCAATCGGATCTGCGCTATCGGCCTGAATTGCAACGGCGGCACGGCCCTTGCTCTTTATCAATTCCACCACCTTTGCCGCACGATCGGCGGAATGCGCGTAGGTGATGGCAACGTCTGCGCCTTTTTCCGCCAGCGCAACTGCGATAGCCGCACCAATCCCGCGTGACGCTCCGGTCACAAGTGCGCGTTTCCAGTCAGCTCAGTCATCGAATATTCCTTCTTCAGTGTTTGCGCGACGTGCGCGCTGCCATGGCGATGTTCGCCGATCATCATGCGATCGATGTTGGCGCCGCACCCTGAAGATGGACGGGATACCGCTTCACAATAAGCGGCAAATCAATTGATTTATCTTCAACGGATCGTTTGCAATAGGTAGGAGTATCGGCCCGCCGCCGCTTGCCATATCCACCTCGGTTATGGGAAAGCTTTCCCCTGCTGCCGCCCACGGTCTTGGCCGACCCCCTCTGCGGGGAGACCCCGCAACGCCCCCTGAGAGTGAAAGTGCGGAGGGATTTTTCCGTGACGGGTTGAGGGCTGGAGAAAAGGTCTCAGGCGCCCGTCATGGAGATTGGTCCCATGACCCAGGTTTCAGTTCTCGATGCGCGACGCGAAGCCAATGGTGGCTACAAGGTCGATGTCGGCCGCGTCTCGTCCGAATGGTTCTCGCGGCCGGCAGACGAGCGGTATCTGTCGCTGTCTGACCTAGGGCGCTCAAGGCGGAGATCGCTGCGGCCGGGATCGCGGCCAAAGGTCACACCTGAAGCATCTCGATCAGGTCATCGATCAATCCCTGTGGATCCGAGCGACCTTTCCCTTCCGCCGACAGGTGCTCGCCCAGAGTCATGTCCATCGCGCCATGGATGAGCGACATGAGCAAGGCCGCCGTGCGCTCATTGTCGCCCGGCCTTATTTTCCCGGCTGTGCGAACCGCCGCTACGGCTTCGATAAACAGATGCAAGGTTTCGCTGGCGGCCTCCGCCAAGTCATCGTCGTGACGTTCCCATCGCCCAAAGATCAGCCGAAAGCGGTTGGGATACCGCAGACCCCAGCGAATGTGGTCATATGCCAGTTCGCGCAAAGCCATCAGCGGATCGCTCGAAGCTCCGATGGTCCCAGTCATCGCCGTGGTTCTTGCTCGCAATTCCCGCGCCGCAACACCGGCAAGCAGCGCTTCCTTGTCCAGGAAGTGCTTGTAGGGCGCATTGTGCGACAGGCCGGCGATCTGCGCAACGCCGCGCAAGGTCACGCCCCCCGGTCCCGACCGGTCCAGAAGCTCGGCGGCGGCAGCCAGGATGGTATCGCGTGTCGTCTCCATGCTTGTCTGAGATTCGCTATGGCACCCAATGTCAACCGCGCTGGACACGGCCAGGGCCGCGCACCAGCTCGGCGGCCCTGCCGAAATTCGGCATCGGGCCGCCCCAACGGCAGTCACCAGCGAGCGCTCTTGCGCAAGCATCGAGAGTCAGACGGCAATGGCATCGCGCGCCGCTTCGCCCTCGCCATCCCCTTCGCTGAGGCCGAGCCGATCGCTGAGCCAGGCCAGGGGACGGGGCGCCCACCAGTTCGCCGTCCCGAGCAGCTGCATCGCCGCGGGGACGATGATCGACCGCACGAGCGTAGCGTCGATCACCACCGAAAGCGTCATGCCGATGCCGAAGGTGATGAGGAAAAGCGACCCTGCGGTGATCCCCATGGTCGCGAGCACGACAATCATCAGGACAGCGGCGCGCGTGATGATGGAGCCGGTCTGCTGCAGGCCGATAGCGATGGCCTGCCGGTTGTCGCCGGTCGCCAGATAGGCCTCGCGGATCCGGCTGACGAGGAACATCTCATAGTCGGTGACCAGTCCGAACGCGATCGTGACGATCAGCCCCAACGTCCAGAGGTCGGTGGTACCGACCACCTGGAAATCGAGCAGGCCGGCAAGCCCACCGAGCTGAAAGGCCCAGACGACGATGCCAAGCGAGGCCGCAAGCGAGAGAAACGCGCACAGCACCGCCTTGACCGGGACCCAGACCGAACGGAACGCAAGGGCGAGCAAGATGAGCGTCACGGCGGCGATGAACCCAAGCGCAAGCGGCAATGCGGCAAGCGTGGCCGCGCTGTTGTCCAGACTGATCGCGGCACCGCCATGACCGCCCACGAGCACGCTGGTCCCGGCAGGGGGCGTCACCGCACGGACGTCACGCACCAGTTGCAAGGGCCCCGGGTCGTCGGCCTCGCCGCGATAGTCGACCTTGATCCAGGTGAGCGCCGGATCGGCCAGGTGCACGCGCGCACCGGCCGCCCCTGGCAGACCGCGCAGGCGCGCGAGGTAGGAATCCAGGCCCTGCCGATCAAGCGTCCCCTGCACGGCGACATCGAGCACCATTCCGGCGGGACCGTGCTTGGGGAACACGCCGCCCGTATAGCCCGCGACGATCTGGCTGTCGCTGTCGGCGGGCAGGTAGCGATGGTTGGTCAGCCCCGGCCGCAGTTCCAGAAGCGGCGCCGCAGCGACCAGCAGCGCGAGGACGCCAAGCACCAGCGAGATGGCGGGGCGCCGGCCGACGAGCCGGGCCAGCCGCGCCCAGCCGCCATTCGCCGGATCGCCGCCGGAGTTGCCGAACCGCGGCAATGGAATCCGCCCGGCATTCACCCGGCGTCCGAGCACGGCGAGCAGGGCGGGAAGCACCACGACTGCCGCAACGATGTTGAGCAGGACCACGCTGATGCCACCGAAAGCGAAGGAATGGGAAATGGGCTGCGGGAACAGGAAGAGCGCGCTCAACCCGCTGATGACGGTCAGGCCCGAAATGGCGACGGTACGCCCGGCGGTGGCCGTGGTCGCGACGACTGCCTCTGCAAGGTCGCCGGCGCGGCGCTCGAGTTCCTCGCGGAACCTGCTGACGATGAATAGCCCATAGTCCACGGCCAGCCCCAGCCCGATCAGCACGACGATCTCCAGCGCGAAGATCGAGATTTCGGTAAAGCCGGTGAGCAGGCGCAGCACGACCAGCGACCCGACGATCACGAATACCCCGAGCGTCACCGGGATCAGTGCTGCCACGAGGCCGCGATAGAACAGGATGAGAAGCACCAGCAGGATCGGCAGGGAGATTGCCTGTGCCGTGGCGAGGTTCGCGGTCGCCTCCCGCTGGAGCTCGAATACGCTGGTCAGCCCGCCGCCCAGGTAGGTCGCGATGCCGTCGTCAGCCCGGATGAGGTGCTGGATCTCGCCATAGGCCCGCATTCGCGCGGTCTCGTCGGCCCCATGCAGGGTGAGCACGGCATAGGTCGCGTGCCGGTCCGGGCTGACCAGCTTGGCGCGTTGTTCGGGCGTAAGGCCGGGGGTCCAATAGCTGACAACCGACATGACCTGCGCAGCAGGGAGCGCGCCCAGCGTCCTCTGGACGGGACCCGCGAAAGCCGGATCGTCGAGCGTGCGCGCGCCGGATTCGTCGTCGAAGACCGCGATGACATCGGGATCGCCGGGACGATGGCCAAAATGCGAATCCAGCAGATCGTTCGCCCTGGTGACTTCGGCGGCCTGGGGTGCGAGCCCGCCCGTGGTCAGCCTGCCGAACACGCCGCTTCCCCAAAGGATCGCGAATGCGAGGAACAAACCGGAGGCGAGAAGCACCGACCATCGGAAGCGAAACGCGAATCGTCCAAGCGTTGAGAACATCGTATCGGTCCCCGACATTTGAGTTGACAATGTCAACCTACGGGTTGGCGGTGTACATTGTCAACCTCAGAGAAGGCGGCGCTGGAGCCCCGTTCGCGCAGAGGATCTGGCGGCATTCGACCGGCACGGCGACACGTGTCAGACGGGAGAGGAGCGTACGATTGCCGCCTTGAGATTGGCTAGCGCGAGGTGCCTTCCGCGGCCGCGTTCGGGACGGCATCCGCCACGAAGGAGAGCATCCGGCGGACCGGAGGGGAGAGGCGATCGCGCCGGTGGGTCATATAGAGCAGTAGCGTGGGTGCGTCCCCTTCGATCGGCACGAGAGTCATGCCGCTGCCCAGCGACGCGAGCGAGGGCGGTACGAAGGCGATACCGATCCCTGCGCTCACGAGCCCAATGATGCTTGGAAACGCCACCACTTCCTGCGCCACGCGCAGGTCGAAACCGGCCCTCCGACAGTGCGCGGCGATATCGTCGAAGATCGCAGGCCCCGCCGCGCGGCGGACCATGATCACCGGCTCCCCGCGAAGCGCGGCGAGCGCGAGGGAGGTACGGGTCGCGAGCCGGTGATCATCGGGCAGCGCGATCGCGAACCGCTCTCTTCCGATCTCGATCGCCTCCAGCGCGGGATCGATTGGCGCGAGACTGGTGAAACCGATATCGATGCCGCCCGATCGCAGCAGGTCCTCCTGCTCGTCGCTCGCCCGCACCTGCACCGCGAGCGCGATATCACGGTGATCGGCATGAAATCGCCGGATCCAGCCAGGGACAGAGCTGCGAAGCGCCGGCGTGCTGAGCGCCAGCGACAGCCTGCCAAGCTGGCCTGCCGCCGCGCGGCGCGCCGCATCGACCGCCTGATCGGCCTGGGCGAGCGTGCTGCGGGCCTCTTCAAGAAACGCCTCACCGGCGGCGGTCAGCGCAACATGAGCACGGCTGCGCGATATCAGTTCGACTCCGACGATGTCCTCGAGGCGCTTGAGCTGCTGGCTGACGGCGGACTGGGTCGCGCGGAGCCGTGATGCCGCACGCCCGAAATGCTGCTCCTCGGCAAGCGCGACAAAGGTTCGCAAATGGCGAAGCTCCATGGAGCCTTATTAGCAGAACTGATCAGAACGACACCAAACTCATGAAAGCGTTGATCAAGCAGCCGGGCTAAATGTGGTCGGTCCACCTAGGGAGCAGCCCATGAACGTCAGGCAATTGCACTCATTCCGCGCAGCGATCGCGATCGGCGCGCTGGCTCTCGCGCCCGGAATCGCGAGCGCACAGTCGGCCGCTGCGCGCAGCTTCCCGCCGATGCCCGAGGCCGAACGCCCCGTATGGAACGTGACCGCGAACGCGCAGACCCGCGCCGTCGCCACGCGCGCCTGGACATTGTTCCGCAAGGCCTGGGAGGAGGGCGATTGGCAGCCCTTTCTCGACATGACCACCGACGACTTCCAGTTCTATTTCCCGCAAGGTGCGTTCGCGGGGCTCCACGAAGGACGAGCCGGGAAGGCGCAGCTGCTCGCCTGGGCTGCCTATCATCGCAAGGCGGGCAACAGGCTGCGCAGCGCCGCAACGCATATCACCATTGCCGGCAACACCGCCGTGTTCGAGACGACCGCGGAGAGCTTGCCGCCGGGCGGGTACCGGAATTTCGAAGCGATCATCTTCGAGGTCCAGGGGGAGCGGGTGCGCGCGCTTCGCGAATATTGGAATGTGCTACAGCCGGGAAGCGACCCAAGCGGCAATTGAGCGCCGACAGGAACCTGGACCGATAGAGAATTCAGCCCTTGCGCTACTTTTCGGACTTAACGGGCGATTCGCGGCGCAACCTGCTTGCAGACGTCCATCGTCGCTCGTGTCACGGCACAGTGAGAATCTGGTGAGAACGATTTTTCGCTCGGCGTTGGTACCTAAGCCATTGAAAACATGGCGCACCCGACAGGATTCGAACCTGTGGCCTCTGCCTTCGGAGGGCAGCGCTCTATCCAGCTGAGCTACGGGTGCCTGGAGGCAGGCGCCTAGCAAAGCCGGAGCGCGCGCGCCAGAGCGTTTGTCGCGTCCGGCTTACTGCTTGGCCAGCGTCACCGGCTGGAACTTGCCCAGCCCGCAGCTCGCGCCGCGCGACAGGTTCGGTTCCTGGAGCACGGTGATGAGGTCGATCGAGCAGAGCTCGGCGCCGCTCGTCTTGTGCGCGAAGCGCTTCTCCGATCCGAGCAGCGGGCACGATCCGTCGAGCGTGTTGCGATAGACCTTGCCGCCGATCGTGTAGAAATCGATCGTCGAATCGTTGCGCACCTCGCTCCGGCGGATGTCGCGCAGCCGGAGGCAGTCGATGGGCTCGCCCGCGGGCGTCGCGGCGGGAACCTGGTTGCGCTTGTCCTGCTCGATCGCGGTGCTGGGCGCGGCGGCGAAGAGCAGGGCGGAAGCGGCTAGCAGCATGCGCATGGCTTCATCCTTCCGAGCGGGCGCCGCGCGGCGGCTTGGGCGTGCCGGGCGGCGGGGTCTTGGGCTTGAACGCACAAAGATCGGCGACGATGCATCGCCAGCACTCGGGGGTCCGCGCCTTGCACGTATACCGCCCGTGCAGGATCAGCCAGTGATGCGCGTGGAGCCGGAAGGGCTGGGGCACGGCCTTCTCCAGCTTCAGCTCCACTTCCAGCGGCGTCTTGCCCCGCGCCAGCCCGGTGCGGTTGCAGACGCGGAAGATGTGCGTGTCCACTGCGAAGGTCTCGCGCCCGAACGCGGAATTGAGGACGACGTTCGCAGTCTTGCGGCCAACGCCCGGAAGCTTCTCCAGTGCCTCGCGATCCGCGGGCACCTCGCCGCCGTGCTCGTCGATCAGCGCCTGGGCGAGCGCGATCACGTTGCGCGCCTTGGTGTTGTAGAAATTGATCGTCCGCAGCCGCTCGCGCAGCGTCTCCTCGCCCAGCGCGACCATCTTCTCGGGCGTGTCGGCCTCGGCGAACAGCCGGCGGGTCGCCTTGTTCACCCCCGCGTCGGTCATCTGCGCCGAAAGCACCACCGCGACCAGCAGCGTGAAGGCATTGCTGTATTCGAGCTCGGTCTCGGGGTGCGGATTGTCCGCCGCGAGCCGCGCGAAAAACTCGACGACGTCGTTCTTCCTCAAATGCCGAGCACCTGGTCCATCGTGTACCGCCCCGGCTTCTGGCCGGCGAGCCACAGTGCCGCGAGGACCGCCCCGCGGGCGAAGATCGCACGGTCGTCGGCGCGGTGGGTGAGTTCGATCCGTTCGCCTTCGGTCGCGAACACCACGGTATGATCGCCCACCACCGATCCGCCGCGCAGGCTGGCGAGGCCGATCGTCCCGGCGGCGCGCGGCCCGGTGAGCCCGGCGCGACCCTCGACCCCGGCTTCGGCGAGCGTGGTGCCGATGCCGCGCGCAGCCGCATCCCCCAGCATCAGCGCGGTGCCCGAGGGCGCATCGGCCTTGTTGCGGTGATGCATCTCGACGATCTCGATGTCCCATTCGGCGCCGAGCCGCGCGGCAGCCTCGCGCACCAGCCGCGCGAGCAGCCCCACGCCGAGCGAGGTGTTGCCGGTCTGGAGCACGGCGATCTCGGCAGCCGCCTCGTCGATCATCGCATGATGCCGGGCGCTGATCCCGGTGGTGCCGACCACGATCGGCTTGCCCGCGCCACGCGCGGCAGCAAGGTGCGCCTCCAGCGCCGCGGGGGCAGAGAAATCGACCAGCACATCGGCCTTGCCGGCAAGCACCGCGGGATCGTCCCCCACGTCGCATCCCCCCGCCACCTGCGCGTCGAGGCTGGGCGCCACGCCCGCGATCGCCTGGCCCATGCGGCCCATGCTTCCGAAGATGCCGATGCTCGTCATGGCGCCCGCTCTGGCACAAGCCGCGCCGCGCCGGAACCGTCTATTTGGCCTCGGGCGCCGGGCCGGTGTCCTTGCGCTTCGTGCCGAGCGGAATCCGGAGCGTCACCATCGCCGAAGGCACGCTGACGCCGCCGACGCCGCGCTGCACCGCCTCGGCCTTCGCAGTGCCGCCGCCGGGCAGCGCAACCTCGGGCCGCAGCGGCTTTTCCTGATAGCGATCGGGCAGCGGGCGGACGCGAAAGGCCGATTGCTCCCGGTCGCCGCAAACAACGATCTCCTCGCCCTGTTGGCCGCAGCCGCGCGCCTGCGTCGCTTGCCCAGCTTCGTCGCCGCCGGGAAACGCATGGGCATGATCCTGAAACGCCGTAGCGGCGAGCAGCGCGAGGGCGATCATCGGCAGATCTCCTGTCCCCGCACATCCAAGCAGGGATTTGCGGCAGCGGCGAGGCAGCGGAGCAGATCCGCGGTGACGGCTCTCGCAATCCTCCCCCGCCAGGGGGAGGTGGCGCCGAAGGTGACGGAGGGGGAGGAAGCACGCTGCTGCCACCTCCCCCTGGCGGGGGAGGATAAAGACCGCTTTCCGTCCTTGGCGGCTGAACGGTACAGCGCCTAAACTCTCCCCATGCACGACATCCGCAACATCGTGATCCTCACCGGCGCGGGCGTCTCGGCCGAGAGCGGCGTCGCCACCTTCCGCGGCCCCGGCGGACTGTGGGAGGGGCACCGCGTCGAGGATGTCTGCACGCCCCGGGCGCTCGCGCGCGACCCCGAGCTGGTCCACCGCTTCTATGACGAGCGCCGTGCCAAGCTCGCGACCGTCCAGCCCAACGCGGCACACCTCGCGCTCGCGCGGCTCGACGCCGAATGGCCGGGCCAGCTGCTACTCGTCACCCAGAATGTGGATGATCTGCATGATCGCGCCGGATCGACGCGGCTCGTCCATATGCACGGCGAGCTGAAGTCCGCGCTGTGCGCCGCATGCGGCGTCCGCGAGCGCTGGGATGCGCCGCTGCCGCCCGCCACCGAATGCCCCAATTGCGGCACCCCGGCGCTGCGGCCCGACATCGTGTTCTTCGGCGAGATGCCGTACCATATGGAGGCGATCGAGCAGGCGCTGGCCGAGGCGGATCTGTTCGTCTCGATCGGCACCTCGGGCGCGGTCTATCCGGCCGCAGGCTTCGTCCGCACTGCGCGCTACCATGGCGCGACGACGCTCGAGCTCAATCTCGACCCTTCCGAAGGCAGCCTGTGGTTCGGCGAGAGCCGGATGGGCCCGGCGGGCGAGCTCGTGCCGGCATGGGTGGAGGAAATGCTGGGGAGCTAGAGAGCCTCGGGCTCGAACCAAACCTCCGTTCGCCCTGAGCTTGGCTCAGGGCGAACGGAGAGAGAGCGGCCACTTCCCCTCAGTCCACCCAGTCCAGCCCGATCTCGCGGTAGAGCGACCGGTCCTCCTCCCATTTGGGATTGACCTTGACGTGCAGATACAGGTGCACGGGCACCCCCATGATCCGGGACAATTCGGCGCGGGCGCGGGCGCCGATCTCCTTGATCCGGCTGCCGCCCTTGCCCAGCACGATCGCGCGCTGCGTCTCGCGCGCCACCAGTATCTGCTGGTGGATCTCGACAGAGCCGTCCGCACGCTCCGAATATTTCTCGGTATCGACTGCGCTCGCATAAGGCAGCTCGGCGTGGAGCTGGAGGTAGAGCTGCTCGCGCGTCACTTCGGCGGCGATCATCCGCTCGGTCGCATCGGAAACTTGGTCCTCGGGGAAGTGCCACGGCCCCGCGGGCATGCGCGCGGCGAGCGCGGCCTTGAGCTCGGGAACCCCGTCGCCGGTCTGCGCCGAGACGAAATAGGTCTCGTCGAAGCGCAGCGCCTCGTTGAGCTTGGCGGCGTGGCTTAGCAGCCGCGGCTTGTCCGCCACGTCCACCTTGTTGAGGATCAGGATCTTGGGCTCGGGCCGCCCGGCCAGGCTCTCGATGATCTGCTGGACCTTGGGGCCGATCCCGCCCTTGCCGTCGACCACCAGCGCGATCAGATCGGCGCCCTCGGCGCCTTCCCAGGCCGCGGCGACCATCGCGCGGTCGAGCCGGCGTTCCGGCGTGAAGATGCCGGGCGTGTCGACCAGCAGCAGCTGCGTGCCGCCCTCGATCGCGATCCCCATCAGCCGCGCGCGCGTGGTCTGCGCCTTGGGGCTGACGATCGCGACTTTCTGGCCGACGAGCGCATTGACGAGCGTCGACTTGCCCGCATTGGGCGCGCCGACCACGGCAACCAGGCCGCAGTGTGGGGTGGGAAGGGGTTCGGTCATAGGTCCTTGGGTTCGGTAGAGCGCCCTTCGACAAGCTCAGGGCGAACGGAATTCGGGATTGGCACCGGCGCCACCAAATCCGTTCGCCCTGAGCTTGTCGAAGGGCGGTGTCGATCTTGGCGATTGCGCGCGAGAATCGAGAGCCGTTCCCAATCGCCCGCGATCAGTGCCTCTTTTTTGGCGCGACTCCAACCCTTGATGCGCCATTCCGCAGCCAGTGCCTCGTCGCGGGTGCCGAACATATCGCACCATTTGAGCGCGACCGGGAGTCGCTTGTAGGTGTGGCAGGTCGGAAAGCTTCCTCGCTGGTGCTGGGCGAGCCGGACCTCCATGTCCTCGGTGTGCCCGGTGTAGTAGCTGCCATCGCGGCATTGGAGGATATAGGCATAGAAGCTCATGGTTCGGCCTCCGTCTCACCTTCGTTTGGCCTTTCAGCCTGATGCAGAAGCGGCGCTTCGACAAGCTCAGCGCGAACGGAGAGAGGGCCTCGCATCATCACCGCTCGCCCTGAGCTTATCGAAGGGCGCATTCCCGCGGCCGGCAATTTCCCGCTAGAACCCGTTCGCCCTGAGCCTGTCGAAGGGCGGAGCCCCACGGCGGGTTACTTCGCCAGTTTCCCCAGCAGCGCCGCAGCCGCCGCGGTTTCGGCTTCCTGCTTGTTCGCGCCTTCGGCGGTGGCGTCGGCGAGCTTGCCGATGCTGACCTTCACCGTGAAGCGCGGCGCATGGTTGGGCCCCGAACGGTCGATCACTTCATATTCGGGCGGCCGCCGGTTGTTCGCCGCCGCCCATTCCTGGAGTGCGGACTTGGGGTGCCGCGGCGCCACCGCATGCGCCTCGATCCGCGTGGCCCAGGCCTTGCGGATGAAGCCGCGCACCGCCTCCAGCCCGAACTCCAGATAGAAGGCGCCGATCAGCGCCTCCATCGCGTCGCCCAGCACATTGTCGCTGTCCGCCGCGCCGTCCTCGCGCGCCTGCTTGCCGAGCTTCAGGTGCACCGCAAGCCCGATTTCGCGCGCCACGCCCGCGCACACCGGCCCGGTCACCAGCGCGTTGAGCCGGCGCGAGAGAGCACCCTCCGGCTCCTCGGCGAAGCGCTCGAACAGCCATTCGGCGATCGCGAGACCCAGCACCCGATCGCCCAGGAATTCCAGCCGTTCGTAATTGGCGGCAGCCTGGCTGCCATGCGTCAGCGCGCGTTGATAGGGGGCAAGGTCCGCGGGCGCGCGGCCGAAGGTGTCAGTGATCCAGCCCCCCAGATCGCGGGCGCTCAGAAGCCTTCTCCCAGCCGGCTCCAGCGCGCCGCGGTGAACCAGGTCCAGGGCAGGAACCAGTTGGCGCTGCCGTCGGTCGACCAGAAGGTGACCACGGCCTTGCCCTCCAGATTCTCCAGCGGCACGAACTCGATCCCGCCCTCGGCGTGGCTGAAGCGGCTGTCGGTCGAATTGTCGCGGTTGTCGCCCATCAGGAACACATGGCCCGCGGGCACGGTGTAGATACCGGTATTGTCCCGCGGGAACAGGCCCTGGTCGAGCACTTCATAGCTCTTGCCGCCCGGCAGCGTCTCGCGGAAGCGCGGGATGCTGCACACCATGTTGCCCTGCGCATCGATGCTCTGGAAGTTCGGCTGGCAGCGCGTGAAGTTGGGGCTCATCGGCAGCGTGAAATTGGCGATCTGCTGCTTCGGCACCGGCTTGCCGTTCAGCACCAACTGGCCGCTCACCATCTGCAGCGTGTCGCCGGGCAGGCCGATCACGCGCTTGATCCAGTCGGTATCGTCGCTGGGGGGCGCCTTGAACACCACCACGTCGCCGCGATCGGGCGTGCCGGGGAAGATGCGGCCGGGGATCAGCGGCAGGCTGAACGGAAGCGAATGCTTCGAATAGCCGTAGTTCCACTTGGTGATGAACAGATAGTCGCCGATCAGCAGCCGCGGCAGCATCGATTCCGACGGGATGCTGAAGGGCGAGAAGATGAAGCTGCGCACCACGAACACGATCAGCGCGAGCTTGACCAGGAAGGAGGCGAGGTCGCGCCATTCCGACTTGGGCTTCTCGGCCTTGGTTCCTACCGAATAGGGCTTGGGAGCGTCGGCGGGCTTTTCGGGCTCGGCGTGGGGCACGTTATCCATGGCGCCTGCTCTGCTTGGGCCGAGAGGTGGCGTCAAGCCGATGAATCCGGGTGGCAGGCTTCCCCTTGGGGCGATAGGGGCTGTGCGCACACGCCTGCCCGTAACGGAGATCAACAATGGCCCTGCCCGACTGGACCCCGATCCGCGCGCTTCCGCGCACCCCGCTCAAGCAGCTCTTCGAAGGCGCCGATCGCGTCGCTTCGCTCTCGGTGGATGTCGCGGGAATCCATTTCGACTGGTCCAAGACGCATCTGACGGCCGATGCCGTGTCGGCCTTCGCCGCGCTGGCCGATTCGATGGGGCTCGCTGCCAAGCGCGACGCGCTGTTCGCAGGCGAGGCGATCAACGTCACCGAGGGCCGCGCCGCCGAGCACAGTGCCGAGCGCGGCGAAGGTTCACCCGAGAGCGTGGCGCGTGCACGCGGCTTCCATGCCCGGATGCGCGCGCTGATCGACGCGATCGAGGCCGAGGCGCTGGGGCCGGTGCGCCACGTGCTCCACATCGGCATCGGCGGTTCGGCACTGGGGCCGGACGTGCTGGTCGACGCGCTGGGCCGCGACGCCGATCGCTACGACGTGGCGATCGTCTCCAACGTCGACGGCGCCGCGCTCGACGAGGCGCTCGACCGGTTCGATCCGCAGACCACGCTGATCGCCGTCGCGTCCAAGACCTTCACCACCACCGAGACGATGCTCAACGCCGAGAGCGCGCTCGCCTGGATGGCCGCGGGCGGCGTCGCCGATCCCTATGGCCGCGTGGTCGCGCTCACCGCGGCGCCCGAAAAGGCCATCGAATGGGGCGTCGACGAGACGCGCGTGCTGCCGTTCGCGGAATCCGTCGGCGGCCGTTATTCGCTCTGGTCGTCGATCGGCTTCCCCGCGGCGCTGGCGCTCGGCTGGCAGGCGTTCGAGGAGCTGCTCGAAGGCGCCGCCGAGATGGACCGCCACTTCCGCCTCGCCCCGCTCGCGCAGAACGCGCCCGTGCTCGCCGCCTTCGCCGACCTCTATTACAGCCAGGCGCTCGGCTGCGAGACCCGCGCTACCTTCGCTTATGACGAGCGGCTCCGCCTGCTGCCGAGCTACCTCCAGCAGCTCGAGATGGAATCGAACGGCAAGCGCGTGACTGCCGAGGGGCAGCTGGTCGACTGGCCGACTGCGCCGATCACCTGGGGCGGCGTCGGCACCGATGCGCAGCACGCGGTGTTCCAGCTCCTCCACCAGGGCACGCGGCTCGTTCCGGTCGAGTTCGTCGGCGTGATCGAGGCCGGCGACGGCCAGGTCGATCTGCATCACCGCCAGCTGCTGCTCAACATGCTCGCGCAGGGCGCCGCGCTGATGGCCGGACGCGATGCCGACGACAAGGCGCGCGCCTATCCCGGCGACCGCCCGTCCTCGACTCTACTGCTCGACAGGCTCGATCCCCGCACGCTCGGCGCGCTGCTCGCCTTCTACGAGCAGCGGACCTTCGTGAATGCGGTGCTGCTCGGCATCAACCCGTTCGACCAGTTCGGCGTCGAGCTCGGCAAGGAAATGGCCAAGGCCGCGGATACTGGTGGGCTGGACTTCGATGCTTCCACCACCGATCTGATCCGCAGGGCTTTCGGAGAATAGACTTGGCCGATTTCGACTACGACCTCTTCGTCATCGGCGCCGGATCGGGCGGGGTGCGCGCCGCGCGCGTCTCCGCCGGCTATGGCGCCAGGGTGGCGATCGCCGAGGAATATCGCGTCGGCGGCACCTGCGTGATCCGCGGCTGCGTGCCCAAGAAGCTGCTCGTCTACGGCGCGCATTTCGCCGAGGACCTCAAGGACGCGCGCCGCTTCGGCTGGAACGTGCCCGATTGCAGCTTCGACTGGGCGACGCTGCGCGACAACGTCCTCGCCGACGTCGATCGCCTCAACGGCCTCTACACCCAGGGACTCCAGAACGCCGGCGCCGAGATCATCCTCGAACGCGCGACGGTGAGCGGCCCCAACGAAGTCACGCTCGCCAGCGGTCGCAAGATCACCGCCAAATACATATTGATCGCCACCGGCGCCCACCCTCACATTCCCGAATCCCCGGGGTGCGAGCACGGCATCACTTCGAACGAGGTCTTCCACCTCGAAGCCTTGCCCCGCCGCGTGATGATCGCGGGCGGCGGCTATATCGCCAACGAGTTCGCCGGCATCTTCAACGAGTTCGGCTCGAAGGTCACCCTGGTCAACCGCACCGACGTGATCCTGCGCGGCTATGACCAGTCGATCCGCGACCGGCTGCTCCAGATCTCGATGACCAAGGGTATCGACTTTCGCTTCCACGCGAGCTTCGAGAAGGTCGAGAAGCAGGACGACGGCACGCTCCGCGTCCACCTGACCGGGCAGGACCCGATGGACGTCGACTGCCTGATCTTCGCCACCGGCCGCGTGCCCAATTCCAGTGGGCTGGGGCTGGAGGAAGTGGGTGTGGCGCTCGATGCCAAGGGCGCAGTGCAGGTCGATGCCGACAACCGTACCGCAGTCGACAGCATCTACGCCGTGGGCGACGTCACCAACCGCATCCAGCTCACCCCCGTCGCGATCCGCGAGGGCCAGGCCTTCGCCGACACGGTGTTCGGCGGCAAGCCGCACCAGGTCGATTACAGCTGCGTGCCGAGCGCGGTGTTCAGCCACCCGCCGATGGCGGGCGTGGGCATGACCGAGGGCGAGGCGCGCAACAAGCTCGGCTCGATCAAGGTCTACACTTCGGATTTCCGCGCGATGAAGAACGTCCTCGCCGGCCGCAACGAGCGCGCGCTCTACAAGATGATCTGCGACGGCGTGACCGGCCGCGTGGTGGGCCTTCACATGATCGGCCCCGACGCGCCCGAGATCCTCCAGGCCGCGGCAATCGCGGTCAAGGCCGGGCTCACCAAGGACGATTTCGACCGTACCGTCGCGCTCCACCCCAGCATGGCCGAGGAGCTGGTGCTGCTGAAGTAATGGGTGAGGGCGCCTATTCGCGCTCGGCGAGCATCGCGTCCGCCTCGTCCAACGGCACTTTGCCGGTGCGTCGCGAGAGCCAGGCGGTGGCGGCAACGTCCCAGGTCACGTTGCCCACGGTGCGCATGATGTCGGGGAGAGTCTCGACCGCGACGAGCAGGCCCAGGGGTGCCACCGGCGCGCCGAGCGTCGAGGCGACTGGCGCGATCGCGCTGATATAGCTCACCGTCCCCGGCAGGCTGACCGATCCGAGGGAGGTCAGCATTGCCACGATCGTGCCCAGCGCCAGCGTTGCCGGCGTGAGAGGCACGTCGAACCATGCGGCGATGTAGATCGCGACCGCGAAATTCATCGCTGGTCCGGTCGCGCGCAGGATCGCCACGGCCAGGGGCAGCGTGACGCCCGAGACGGCCACCGGCACGCCGATCTTGCTCGACCCCTCGACCATCACCGGCAACGTCGCGAGCGAAGACTGGGTGCTGATCGCAACCGCCTGGCTGGGGAGCACGGCGCGCGCGAAACGCAGGAAGCGCAGCCGGCCGCCGATCACCGCGGCGGGATAGGCGAACAGCGACACCGCAAGCCCCACCGCGGAGACGATGAGGATATAGTGAAACAGCGCGCCGAACGCTCCGGTGCCCGCCTTGGCGCCTACGACAAAGGCGAGCGCGAACACGCCTACCGGGCCGACCCACAATACCCAGTCGATCACCACCAGCATCACGTCGCGCAGCGCTATGAAGAAGCCGGTCATCGTCTTGCGCATGGCATCGTCGACGCGGGTGAGCGCAAAGGCGAAGATCAGCGCGAAGATGATGAGCGACAGGAATGCATTGTCCGCAGCGGCCTTGACGATGTTGGCCGGAATGATCGCCGCCAGGAATTCGCCCATCGGCGGCATCGGGCCGATCTGCCCGGCACCGGTGAGCGCCGCGCGCAGGTTCGCCGCCGATTCCTGCGGCAGCGGAAACAGCTGGAGGAACAGCGGCGTCAGCAGCGCCGCCGCTACCGCCGACAGGAACATCAGCACGCTGTAGAGCGCAATCGCGCGCCCCGCGAGACGGCCGGCCTGCGCGGCCTCGGTCGTCGCGGCAACCCCGGTGATCAGCAGGGCGACGACCAGCGGCACGATCGTCATCTGCAGGCCGTTGAGCCATGCCTGGCCGATCGGCTGCGCGACATCCGCCGCGGCAAGGGCGGCGGCGGGCGCATAGGCGGCGAGCAGTGCGCCGATGGCAAGGCCGACGACTAGCGACAACAGGATGCGGGTAGGTTGCGACATGCTCGCCCTTTGTAGTTTTGGCCGCTATCAGTGCGGGTTCGAAACGCCACAAGGGCGCGAACAGGCAAGGCATGGCAAGAAAATATTTCGGCACCGACGGAATCCGGGGCACGACCAACCTCGGTGCGATGACCGCGGCGATGGCGATGAAGGTGGGAATGGCGGCGGGCGCGCACTTCCGCCGCGGCAGTCACCGCCACCGCGTGGTGATCGGCAAGGATACGCGCCTGTCGGGCTATATGCTCGAAAATGCGATGGTCGCGGGCTTCACCAGCGTCGGCATGGATGTGGTGCTGGTCGGGCCGATGCCCACCCCGGCGGTGGCGATGCTCACCCATTCGATGCGCGCCGATCTGGGCGTGATGATCTCCGCCAGTCACAATCCCTTCGCCGACAATGGCATCAAGCTGTTCGGGCCCGACGGCTACAAGCTTTCCGACGAGGATGAGCTGGCGATCGAGGCGCTGATCGACGGCGACGTGGCGCTCGCCTCCTCGGGCGACATCGGCCGCGCGCGCCGCGTCGAGGACGCGCGCGGGCGCTACATCCACTTCGCCAAGGCCACTTTCCCCGAGGAGCTGACGCTCGACGGGCTAAAGGTGGTGATCGATTGCGCGAACGGCGCCGCCTATCAGGTCGCCCCCGCCGCGCTTTGGGAGCTGGGCGCGCAGGTGATCGCGATCGGCGTCACCCCTAACGGCAAGAACATCAACGACGGCGTCGGCTCCACCGCGCCCGATACGCTGAGCGAGACGGTGGTCGCCTCGGGCGCGCACATCGGCATCGCGCTCGACGGCGATGCCGATCGGCTGATCGTCGTCGACGAGACCGGCCATGTCGTCGACGGCGACCAGCTGATGGCGCTGATCGCCACCGGCTGGGCGCGCCAGGGGCGGCTCGCGGGCGGCGGGCTGGTCTCCACCGTCATGTCCAACCTCGGGCTCGAGCGGCATCTCGCCGCGCAGGGCCTCGGGCTGGTGCGCACCAAGGTCGGCGACCGCTATGTGCTCGAGAAGATGCGCGCCTCGGGCTACAATGTCGGCGGCGAGCAGAGCGGCCACATCATCCTCTCCGATTATGCCACCACCGGCGACGGGCTGGTCGCCGCGCTCCAGGTGCTCGCCGAGATCGTCCGCGCCGGCGCGCCCGCCAGCGAAGTGCTTCGCCGCTTCGAGCCGCTGCCCCAGATCCTCAAGAACGTGCGGTTCAAGGGCGGCAAGCCGCTCGACGCGCCCGCGGTGCAGGAAGTGATCGCCGCCGCCGAAGCCGAGCTCGACGGCAAGGGCAGGCTGGTGATCCGCCCCTCGGGCACCGAGCCGGTGATCCGCGTCATGGCCGAAGGCGACGACCGCGGCCAGGTAGAAGCGCTGGTCGACCGCGTCTGCGACGCCGTCCGCGCGGCCGCGGCCTAACTTCAATCCTTCCCCGCCAGGGGGAGGTGGCGCGCGAAGCGCGACGGAGGGGGAGGTAAGCGTCTCACTCCCCGTCGTGCTTCCGCCCCTCCGACAGCCTTCGGCTGCCACCTCCCCCGCCAGGGTAGGGCTATCGCATATGGAATATGTTGCCGGTGCGGGGACGGGGTTTGGCAAAATCTCCGTTCGTCCTGAGCTTGTCGAAGGACCTCCTTCGCTTCCGGCCGGGCGCCGGCAGCGAGGGAAAGGGCCCTTCGACAAGCTCAGGGCAAACGGAATTTCCGTATGCGATAGCCCTGCCCTGCCCTGGCGGGGGAGGATAAGGGATTCGCAGGCGGTGCTTTCCGCGCTATCCGGGGTCATGCTCGAAATGCGCCCCGACTGCGAACGCTGCGGCACCGACCTTCCCGCTGATCAGGCTGGCGCCTTCATCTGCTCGTTCGAATGCACCTTCTGCGCCGAATGCGCTGACGAGGCCGATGAGATCTGTCCCAATTGCGGCGGCGAGCTGCTCGATCGCCCGGCGCGTGTCGGCGACGCGCTGAAGCGCCATCCGGCCTCGACCGAGCGGCGCTTTCGCGGCTAAGGTCTGTCCCGTCAAGTTGAACTACCCCCGAGCGGGAGGCAAATCAGGCCCTAATCGGCGCTGTCCTACAGCCCTGTTTTTATGGCAGGGCAGCGCCATGCGCTCCGCTGCTCGATTCGTCCGCCCGGGCCATCCGCCGCAGGGTCAAGCAACATCCAACCATATGGTTGAATGTGCCCTAAAAAGCGCGAATCGAGTCAAGCAAGTCAACCGGTCGGTTGACTCAGCTTTTCGCCCAAGACCTTGGATTTCTGTGGTATTATATTCAACCGTTCGGTTGGATGCGCCCGCGAAACTGCGAATCGAGTCGACCGCCAGCGTGACTTGCGTGCCCGCATGACTCCGCGCATCCTCATCATCGCCGGATCGGACTCCGGCGGCGGCGCCGGCATTCAGGCGGACATCAAGACCGTCACGATGCTCGGCGGCCATGCGATGACTGCGATCACAGCGATCACTGCGCAGAACACGCTCGGCGTCACTTCGGTCCACCCTGTCCCCACCGACATGGTGCTGGCGCAGATCGACGCGGTGGTGCGCGATCTCGGGGTCGATGCGGTCAAGATCGGGATGATCGGCTCCGCCCGCACGGCGCTCGCCGTCGCCGATCGGCTCGGCGATCTGCCGGGCGTGCCGGTGGTGTTCGATCCGGTGATGGTCGCGACCAGCGGCGCGACGCTGGCCGACGAAGCGACGGTCGCTGCGTTCGAGCGGCTGATGGATCGCGCCACGATCACCACGCCCAATCTGCCCGAGCTCGAAGCGCTCGGCCGCGATCCGCAGGAGCTGGTCGCCGCGCACGGCTGCGCGGTGCTGGTGAAGGGCGGGCATCGTACGGGTCCGCAGGTGATCGACCGGCTCTATTCGGCCGACCCGGAGGACCCACCCCAGATCGAGTGGAGCGATCCGCGGATCGAAAGCGATGCCGATCACGGTACCGGCTGCACGCTTTCCTCGGCGATTGCATGCGGGCTCGCCCAGGAATGGGACCTGCCCGCGGCGGTGACGCGCGCCCGCCGTTTCGTGCGGATCGCGATGCGCGAGGCGCCGGGGCTCGGCCGCGGTCACGGTCCCATGGGCCAGCAGACGGTGCGGCTCGATCTGAACATGAGCTTCTTCGAGCCGATGCTCAACCAGGTGACCGTGCCCGCGAAGGACCTCGCGGCGAGCGAGCGCTTCTACCGCCTGCTCGGGCTTCGCCAGATCGTACGCGCCGCCCCGCGCTACGCCCGCTTCGAGACCGAGGGCGGCGCGACCTTCTCGATCGCCACTGACGAGGGCTATACTGCGCCGGTGGCCTATTTCGAATGCGGCGATCTCGACGTCACCGTCGCCTATCTCCAGCAGCAGGGTATCAAGTTCGATCAGGAGCCCAGGGACGAACGCTGGGGCTGGCGCGAGGCGCGGCTGCGCGATCCGGCGGGCAATGCGATCCGTCTCTACCAGGCTGGCGAGATGCGCCGCTTTCCGCCATGGCGGCTCGACGATGACTAAGCTGTCCGGGCCCGACCTCAAGTTCGAGCGGAAATACAAGCGGCTGCACAAGGGGCCGGTGGCGGGCGTCGACGAGGCGGGGCGCGGGCCGCTTGCCGGGCCGGTGGTCGCCGCGGCGGTGGTGCTCGATCCGCGCTGCATCCCCCAGGGCATCGACGATTCGAAGGTGCTGACCGCCGCCAAGCGCGAGCGGCTCTGCGCCGAGCTGCTCGCCTGCGCACAGGTGGGCGTGGGGATGGCAAGCGTCGAGGAGATCGACACGCTCAACATCTTCTGGGCATCGATGCTGGCGATGTCGCGCGCAGTCGAGGCGCTGGGCTTCCGCCCCGCGTTCGTGCTCGTCGACGGCAATCGCTGCCCCGACTGGGATCACCAGAGCCATGCGGTGGTGGGCGGCGATGCGCTCTGCCTGTCGATCGCCGCGGCCTCGATCGTCGCCAAGCACAAGCGTGACTGCATAATGGACGAGCTCGACGCGCTTCACCCCGGCTATGGCTGGCGCTCGAACAAGGGCTATTCGGCCAAGGTCCACCAGGAGGCGCTCCGCACGCTCGGGCCCACGCCGCACCATCGCCGCAGCTTCTGGCGCGTGGCGCAGGCCGAGCTCGATTTCGGGCCGCGGGTGGAAGCGGCGGAGTAGTAGTCCTCAGCCGGGGACGAGCTTGAGCAGCCGGCCGCTGGCGGCGTCCTCGAGCACCCAGATCGCGCCGTCGGGGCCTTGCTCGACTTCGCGGATGCGCTGGCCGAGCCCGATCCGCTGGACCTCGGCGGCGCTGGTTTCGGTGAAGCGGACGCGGACCAGTCCCTGGCTGACCAGGCCGGCGATGATCGCATCGCCCCGCCAGTCGGCGAAGAGGTTGCCGGTGTAGAGGATCATGCCTCCGGGAGCGATGACGGGGGTCCACCAGGTGAGCGGCGCGACATAGCCGTCGCCCGGGGCATGGTCGGGAATGTTGCCGCCGCCATAGTGGCTGCCGTTGGAGACGTTCGGCCAGCCATAGTTGCCGCCGCGGACGATCAGGTTGAACTCGTCGCCGCCTTCGGGGCCCATCTCCTGCTCCCACAGGCGGCCGGCGGAATCGAAGGCGAGGCCATAGGGATTGCGGTGCCCCAGGCTCCAGATCTCGGTGCGTGCCCCGGCGGTGCCGACGAACGGATTGTCGGCGGGAACGCTGCCGTCGGCGTTGAGGCGGACGATCTTGCCCAATGTCTGGGCCATGTCCTGTGCCGGTGTCTGCAGGTTCCGCTCGCCCGCCGTGACGAACAGATGCCCGGTCGGCGCGAAGGCCATGCGGCCGCCGAAATGCTGGTTGCCGCTCACCTTGGGCGCCTGCCGCCAGATGACTTCGGTCCCACTGAGCCTAGCGCCGGACCCGTCCTCCACCAGCGTGCCGCGCGCCACCGCGAGCCCCGCACCGCCGGTGCCCGCCTCGGCAAAGCTCAGGTAGACGATGCGATTGCCGGCGAAATCCGGATGCAGCGCAACGTCGAGCAATCCGCCCTGTCCGCCGGCCGCCACCGCCGGAACGCCCCCGAGCGCCGCCGACTTGTCTCCGGCCTGCGTCACGATGCGGAGCGCGCCGCCCTTCTCGGTGACGAGCATCCGCCCGTCGGGGAGGAACACCATCGCCCAGGGCGAAGCGAGCGTAGCGACGGGCGTAGCGCTGACGCCACCGATCGGTGTTGGCGTGGGCGAGGGGGTGGGGGACGGCGTGGGACTTGGGCTGGGTGTGGGCGTGGGTGTGATCACGCCGCCATCGCCGCCGTCACCGCATGCCGCGAGCGCCATCAGCGCCGCGCCCGCCACCCACGCAAGTCCACGCATCGCCTCTACTCCCTGGGCGGGAACTCAGCCCGCGGGAGTCAAACGCAGCAAACGGCCTTGAGAGCCCTGGGCACCATCTTCGAGCAGCCACAGCGCGCCGTCCGGTCCTTCCTCGACTTCGCGGATGCGCGCGCCCATCGGCCATTGGTCACCCTTCTTCGCGTTGGTGCCGTCCACGTCGACGCGCACCAGCGACTGGCTGGAGAGCCCGCCGATGAACAGATCGCCCTTCCACTGCGGGAACATCTTGCCCGAATAGACGATGAGGCCGCCCGGCGAGATCACCGGGGTCCAGTTGACCTTGTACTTCTCGAATTCGGGACGGGTGTCGTGGTCGGGGATGTCGCGCCCGTCATAATGGCTGCCGTCGGAGACGATCGGATAGCCGTAGTTGCGGCCCGGCAGGATCAGATTGACCTCGTCGCCGCCCTTGGGACCCATCTCCTGCTCCCACAAATTGCCCGCCGAATCGAAGGCGATGCCGAGCAGATTGCGGTGGCCGTAGGACCAGACTGCCGGGTGGAAGCCCTTGGCGGCCAGCGGATTGCCGGCAGCGGGCGTGCCGTCGTCGTTGAGGCGCAGCACCTTGCCGAGCGTCGCCTTGGGGTCCTGTGCCGGGTCGAACTTCTGGCGCTCGCCGTTGGTGAAGAAGAGCTTGCCGTCGGGTGCGAAGGCGATGCGGCCGGAGAAATGGCCGTTGCCCGAGACATAGGGAGTCGCGCGGAAGATCACCTTGACGTTCTGAAGCGCAGGAGCGGCACCCTCGGCCAGCGTGCCGCGCGCGAGCGCGACGCCCTTCAGCCCTTCGGCGTTGGTCTCCGAGAAGCTGAAATAGACCAGCTTGTTGTCGGCGAATTTCGGGTGGAGCACCACATCCATCAGCCCGCCCTGGCCGTCGCTCATCACCGTCGGGATGCCGCTGACGGCGCTGCGCTGCTTGCCGTCTGCCGAGACGAGGAAGAGCGTGCCGCTTTTCTCGGTCACGAGCATCCGCCCGTCGGGAAGGAACGTCATCGCCCAGGGCGAATCGAAGTCCGCGACCGGAGTGACGGTGAACGGCCGGCCATCGGCTGCCGATTGGGCGGCGGCATTTCCAGGAGCCGTTGCATTGTCCGAAGTGCCGGAATCGGACGGAACGTTGCAGGCCGCGAGCAGTGCGGCCGACGCCAGGAAGCTGACCTGCGAGAGCATCGGGCAAACCTCATTTTATTGATCGGGGGAGCAACGCTTAGCCGACCGTTGCGCTCCCGTCATTGCCCAAGCGCATTTCGCTTGCATCCGCACCACCTGCCAAGTCATCGTACCGGGTGGGGAAAAGACTTGGGGGCAAGTCGATGTATTGGAAGTTGTTGAGCGCGCTCGCGCTCGTGGGGGCCGTCGTGCCGGTGGCGTCGTCGGCGGGCAAGGAGGATCCCGTCGCGGCCGCGGTGCCTACTGCCGCGGATTTCGGTGCGATCGCGTCGCTTCGGGCGCCGATTCTCTCTCCCGACGGTGTGCTGATCGCCGCGCGGGGAGTGAAGGACGGCAAGCCCGTGGTGCGTGTGACGGAAGCGTCGCTCGAGCCGACTGCGGTCAGGACCTTCCCGATTCCCAACAAGCATCAGGTGAATTGGCTGCGTTGGGCAGGGCCGCGCCTGCTGCTCGTAAGCCTCGGGACGACCACCAATTTGTTCGGCGAGGAGATGCGCATGACGCGTGTCGCGCTGATGGATTTCACGACCGGCAAGATCAGCCTGGTGGGCCCGCGCGACCAGGGGCTGATGGGCGACGACGTGATCCACGTCGACCGCGAGGGCAAGTTCGTGCTGCTTTCGACTCAGCCGAGCATCTACGAATATCCCGCCGTCTATCGCGTCGATCTCGCGACGGGGAAGTCCAACCGTATCGTGCGCGCGCAGGACCATGTCTGGAGCTGGTTCGCCGACAACAACGGCGTGGTGCGCGCCGGGATCGGCGCCAGCGGCAAGAAATGGTGGCTTCTCTATCGCGCCGCCGCCGATCAGGACTTCCAGCGCATCAAGCGCACCGTCGACGACGACGGTACCGAGGTCGACAAGTTCATTCCGCTCGACGGCAGCGACAAGGGCTTCGCGATCGCGGCGGGCGAGAGCGGCCGCTTCGGGCTCTATCGCTACGATTTCACGGCGGATCGGCTGGGCGAGCAGCTCTACGAGAATCCCGCGGTGGACATCGACGATTTCGACCTCTCCCCCGATGGGGCGGTGGTCGGAGTCTATTACACCGACGACAAACCCGAGGTCGCCTGGTTTGATCCCGAGCTCAAAGCGCTCCAGGGCCGAATCGACCGGGCGCTGCCGGGCAAGGTCAATCGCGTGGTCTCCACAAGCCGCGACAAGCAGCGCCTTCTCGTCTGGAGCAGCAGTTCGGATGATCCCGGCGCCTATTATTTCTACGATCGCAAGGTTCGCCGGATGGCCCCCTTCGCCGTCCCGTATGAGGGGCTGCACGGCAAGCGGCTCGCGACGATGGAGCCGGTTCGGTACAAGGCGCGCGACGGGCTCGAGATACGCGGCTATCTCACGCTCCCTCCGGGCAAGGGCGACAAGAACCTGCCGCTGGTCGTGATGCCGCACGGCGGCCCCTTCGCACGCGATGTCTGGGGCTATGATGCCTGGGTCCAGTATCTCGCGAGCAAAGGCTATGCCGTGCTCCAGCCCAATTTCCGCGGGTCCACCGGCTTCGGCAGCGGCTTCGTGGAAAAGGGCTATGGTGCCTGGGGCCGCGGGATGCAGGACGATATCGATGATGGCGTGAAGTGGCTCACCGGCCGCGGCACCGCCGATCCCAAGCGCGTGTGCATAATGGGTGCGTCGTTCGGCGGCTATGCGGCGATGTGGGCCGCGGTTCGAAATCCGGAGCTCTATCGCTGCGCGATCAGCTTCGCTGGGATTTCGGACGTGGCGTCTATGCTGCGATTCGATCGCAAGAGCTTTTCGGCGCCGCGCTACGCCCGCGACTGGCAGTCGCGCGTCCAGGGCGACAAGGATTTCGGGCTCGACCAGATTTCCCCGATCAAGATGGTCGACAAGCTCACCGTCCCGATCCTGATCGCCCACGGCGAGGATGACGACAATGTGCCGCTCTATCAGTCGCGCCGCCTGCACGAGGCGCTCGGCAAGGCCGGGAGGCGCCATGAATATGTGGTCTACGAGGGCGAGGGGCACGGCTTTGCGAACCCGATCAACGCCACCGATTTTCTGACCCGCGTCGGCAAGTTCCTCGACACGCACAATCCGGGCTGACGAGACGTTCGAGACCCCCCTTGCCGACTGGGCGGCAAGGGGATATATGGCCTGTGCTTTCTCGACATCGTCAAACATGCCGAGGTCGGGGCCCGCAGGGCTCCGGCGCCGAAGCTGCTTATCTGATTCCCGGAGTTGACGCGTGGCGGATATCGCCGAACTGACGAAGCTGATCGAACCCGAAGCCAAGGCGCTCGGGCTCGCGCTCGTGCGCGTCAAGATGTTTGGCGGCACCAGCGATCCGACGCTCCAGGTGATGGCCGAGCGCCCCGACACACGCCAGCTCAGCATCGACGACTGCGCCGATCTCTCGCGCCGTATCTCCGATCGGCTCGACGAGCTCGAGGCCGCGGGGCGGGATCCGATCGAGCATGCCTATCGGCTGGAGGTCAGCTCTCCGGGGATCGACCGTCCGCTTACCCGGCTCCAGGATTATGCGGACTGGAAGGGCCATGAAGCGCGGCTCAACCTGGTTGCGCCCACCGAGGACGGCCGCAAGCAGCTCACGGGAATCCTGAAGAGCGTGGATGGCGATCAGGTCACCATCGACGTCCGCAAATACCGCGAAGTCACGGTGCCGTTCGGCGCGATCGCCGACGCCAAGCTGCTGATGACCGACGCATTGATCGCAGCAACCGCGCCCCTTTCGACCGAGGGCGCCGAAGAGTTCGAGACAGAGGAACAAGACTGATGGCCACTGCCATTTCCGCGAACAAGGCCGAGCTGATCGCGATCGCCGATTCGGTCGCCAAGGAGAAGCTGATCGACCGCGCCATCGTCATCGAGGCGATGGAGGACGCGATCCAGCGCGCCGCCAAGAACCGCTACGGCGTCGAGAACGACATCCGCGCCAAACTCGATCCGGTTTCGGGCGACCTGCGCCTGTGGCGCGTGGTGGAAGTGGTCGAGGCGGTCGACGACTATTTCAAGCAGGTCTCGGTCAAGGATGCGCAGAAGCTTCAGCCGGGCGCGGTCGTCGGCGACTATATCGTCGATCCGCTGCCGCCGATCGAGTTCGGCCGCATCCAGGCACAGGCTTCGAAGCAGATCATCTTCCAGAAGGTCCGCGACGCCGAACGCGAGCGCCAGTTCGAGGAATTCAAGGACCGCATGGGTGAGATCATCACCGGCGTGGTCAAGCGCGTCGAGTTCGGCCATGTCGTGGTCGATCTCGGCCGCGCCGAGGGCGTGATCCGCCGCGACCAGCAGATCCCGCGCGAAGTGGTCCGCGTCGGCGATCGCGTTCGCTCGATCATCCTCAACGTCCGCCGCGAGAACCGCGGCCCGCAGATCTTCCTCAGCCGCGCGCATCCCGACTTCATGAAGAAGCTGTTCGCGCAGGAAGTCCCCGAGATCTACGACGGCATCATCGAGATCAAGGCCGCGGCCCGCGATCCGGGCAGCCGCGCCAAGATCGGCGTCATCAGCCACGACAGCTCGATCGATCCGGTCGGCGCCTGCGTCGGCATGAAGGGCAGCCGCGTCCAGGCGGTGGTGCAGGAGATGCAGGGCGAGAAGATCGACATCATCCCCTGGTCGCCCGATACCGCGACCTTCGTCGTCAACGCGCTCCAGCCGGCCAACGTCAGCCGCGTGGTGATCGACGAGGAAGAGGACCGGATCGAAGTGGTCGTCCCCGACGACCAGCTGAGCCTGGCGATCGGCCGCCGTGGCCAGAACGTCCGCCTCGCCTCGCAGCTCACCGCCAAGGCGATCGACATCCTCACCGAGACCGATGCGAGCGAGAAGCGCCAGCAGGAGTTCGTCGAGCGTTCGGAGATGTTCCAGAACGAGCTCGACGTCGACGAGACGCTCGCGCAGCTGCTGGTAGCCGAGGGCTTCAGCGCGCTCGAGGAAGTCGCCTATGTCGAGCTCGACGAGCTCGCTTCGATCGAAGGTTTCGACGAAGAGCTCGGGCAGGAGCTGCAGAGCCGCGCGCAGGAAGCGCTCGAGCGCCGCGAGGAGGCCAACCGCACCGAACGTCGCGCGCTGGGCGTCGAGGACGATCTCGCGACCATGCCCTATATGACCGAAGCGATGCTGGTCACGCTCGGCAAGGCAGGGATCAAGACGCTCGACGATCTGGCCGACCTCGCCACCGACGAGCTCGTCGCCCGCAAGCGCGCCGAGCCGCGCCGCCGCGGCAACGACGCGCCGCGTTCGGAGCGCCAAGAAGACAAGGGCGGGATCCTCGCCGAGTACGGCCTGAGCGAAGAGCAGGGCAACGAGATCATCATGGCCGCCCGCGCACACTGGTTCGCGGACGAAGAGCCGGCGGTCGACGCCGGTGGGGAGGACGCAATTGCGGACTCCGAGCAATGATACCCCGGCGGTAACGACCGACGCCCGCCCTCCCGCGCAAGCGGGAGAGGGGGCGGTGCGCACCTGCATCCTCAGCCGTGAGGAAGCGCCGCGCGAAGGATTGATCCGGCTGGCGATCGCGCCCGATGGCGAGGTGCTTCCCGATGTGCGCGCCAAGGCTCCCGGCCGCGGCGCGTGGATCGGGGTGGACCGTGCCGAGCTCGATGCGGCGCAGGCGAAGGGCCGGCTCAAGGGCGCGCTCTCACGCGCCTTCAAGACCGGCGACATCCGCGTGCCCGCCGATCTGGGCGAGCGGATCGCGGTGCAGCTTCAGCGCAACCTGCTCGATCGGCTCGGCCTCGAGTTCAAGGCGGGCCATGTCGCGATCGGCGGCGATCGTATCCAGAACGCCGCGCGTTCGGGCCAGCTCCACCTGCTGCTCCATGCGTCCGACGCGAGCGACGACGGCGCGCGCAAGCTCGCGCAGGCGTGGCGCGTCGGCTCCGATCGGGAAGGCACGGACCTCAAGGGGTTAACATTGCCGGTTCCGCGCACCATATTGTCCTTGGCGCTTGGCCGCGAAAATGTGGTACACGCCGGACTGACCGACGCCCGGGCGGCGAAGCGGGTGAGCGATGCGCTCGACCGCTGGCTGCATTTCATCGGACCCGATCCTGGCCACGAGCCTTGCGAAACCCGCTCGCAGGGCGCATCGGCACACGGGAACGACGCGCGACCGAGCGATCAAGACGAAGAACATACCGAAGGACTTTGAAGAGCCGCATGAGCGACACGGACAACGATAAGCCGAAACTGGGCATGCGCGCGCCGCTGGGACTGAAGCGCACGGTCGAGACGGGCAAGGTGAAGCAGAGCTTCAGCCACGGCCGCTCGAACACCGTGGTCGTGGAGGTCAAGCGCCGCCGCGTGCTCGGGCCGCAGTCCGGCGAAGCCCAGCCGCAGCAGGCCGAGGCTGCGCCGCCTCCGCCGCCCGCACCTGCGCCCGCTCCGCGGCCCGCCGCACCGGCACCGCGCCCCGCTGCCTCGAACGAGACTCCGCAGGAGCGCCAGGCGCGTCTGCTGCGCGAGGCCGAGGAACAGCGGATGCAGGCGCTCGAAGAGGCTCGCCGCCGCGAGGAGCGCGAGCGTGCCGAGGCCGCAGAGGCCGAAGCGCGTCGCGCCGAAGAGCGTGCGCGTGCCGAGGCGGAGGCAGCCAAGGCGCCCGAGCCTGCGCCCCCCGAGTCTGCACCCAAGGCGGCCGAACCTGCACCTGCGCCCGCCGCGGCACCCGAGCCGGCGGCCCCCGCGCCCCAGCCTGCGCCGCAGCCGATCAGCGTGCAGCTCGATCCGAGCCGCCCTGCGCCGCGCCGGTTCACGCCGGTGCAGCGTCCGGAAATCCCCAAGCCGCAGCCGAAGCCCGAGCCGCAGGCACAGCCGCAGCAGCGCCCCGAGCGCGAGGCCGCCGCTGCGCCTTCCGCTTCTGCGGCCGCGCGCCCCGGCGCACCCGCCCCCGTCGCGCCGCGTCGTGGGCCGGAGCCCGCGCGTCCGTCGCGTGATCGCAAGGGTGGTGACGACCGGCGCCAGTCGGGCAAGCTCACCGTCACGCGTGCGCTCGGCGGCGACGAGGGCGCCCGCGCCCGCAGCCTCGCCGCGCTCAAGCGTGCGCGTGAGAAGGAGCATCGTCGTGCGTTCGGCGGCCCGCGCGAGCCGCAGGCCAAGCAGGTCCGCGACGTAGTGGTGCCCGAGGCGATCACCGTCCAGGAGCTCGCCAACCGCATGGCCGAGAAGGGCGCCGACCTGGTGAAGGCGCTATTCAAGATGGGCATGATGGTCACCGTCAACCAGACGATCGACCAGGATACCGCCGAGCTGCTGGTCACCGAGTTCGGCCACAACATCACCCGCGTCAGCGAGAGCGACGTCGACATCCAGCTCGACACGAGTGAGGATCCGGAGGAGCAGCTCCAGCCGCGTCCGCCGGTGGTGACGATCATGGGTCATGTCGACCACGGCAAGACCTCGCTGCTCGATGCGCTCCGCGGCACCGATGTTGTCAAGGGCGAGGCCGGCGGCATCACCCAGCATATCGGCGCCTATCAGGTGACGCTGAAGGACAAGTCGAAGGTCACCTTCCTGGACACGCCGGGCCACGAAGCCTTCACCGAGATGCGCGCGCGCGGTGCCAACGTCACCGACATCGTCGTGCTAGTGGTGGCCGCGAACGACGGGCTGATGCCGCAGACGATCGAGGCGATCAATCACACAAAGGCGGCCGGCGTGCCGTTGATCGTGGCGATCAACAAGGTCGACCTCGACAGCGCGAATCCGCAGCGCGTGCGCGAGCGCCTGCTCGAGCATGAGGTTGTTGTCGAAGAAATGGGCGGCGACGTCCAAGACGTCGAAGTCTCGGCGCTGAAGAAGACCGGCCTCGACCAGCTGATCGAGAAGATCCAGCTCCAGGCCGAGCTGCTCGAACTGAGGGCCAACCCCGATCGCGATGCCGAAGGCACGGTGATCGAGGCCAAGCTCGACAAGGGCCGCGGCCCGGTCGCGACGGTCCTCGTTAGCCGCGGCACGCTGCGCGTGGGCGACGTGTTCGTCGTCGGCGCGGAAAGCGGCAAGGTCCGCGCACTGGTCGACGACAAGGGCCGCCAGGTCAAGGAAGCCGGACCGGCGATGCCGGTCGAGATACTCGGCCTCTCGGGCGTGCCGATGGCGGGCGATCCGCTGCAGGTCGTCGAGAACGAGGCGCGGGCACGCGAAGTCGCCGAATATCGCCAGGGCGTGGCGCTGCAGAAGCGCACGACCAACGCTCCTGCCAGCTTGGAGAGCATGTTCTCCGCGCTCAAGGAAAAGCAGGCGATGGAATATCCGCTGGTCGTCAAGGCGGATACCCAGGGCACGGTCGAGGCGATCGTCGCGGCGATCAACAAGATCAGCACCGAGGACATCAAGGCACGCGTGCTGCACGCCGGGGTCGGCGGCATCACCGAGAGCGACGTGACGCTTGCCGGCGCTGCCGGTGCGCCGATCATCGGCTTCAACGTCCGCCCGAACGCCAAGGCGCGCGAGATCGCCGAGCGCAACAAGGTCGCGTTCAAATATTATGACGTGATCTATGACCTCACGGACGAGATCCGTGCGGGCATGGCGGGCCAGCTCGGGCCGGAAGCGTTCGAAACCGTCGTGGGCCGCGCCGAGATCAAGGAAGTCTTCTCGGCAGGCAAGCACGGCAAGGCGGCGGGTCTGCTCGTCACCGAAGGCGCGATCCGCAAGGCGCTCAAGGCGCGCATCACCCGGGACGATGTCATCATCTACCAGGGCGAGATCGCATCGCTGCGGCGCTTCAAGGACGACGTTCCGGAAGTGCGCGCAGGCCTCGAATGCGGTGTCACGTTCACGCAGAACTTCACCGACATCAAGGCCGGCGACTATCTCGAGACGTTCGAAGTCGAGCTGCGCGAACGCACGCTGTAAATTTCCCTCTCCCCTTGTGGGAGAGGGAAGGGGCCCGCGCCGAAGGCGTGGGAAGGGTGAGGGGGAGATAGCCTGTTCACCCATTCCCCCTCACCTTTCCGCCGACTTCGTCGGCTCCCTCCCTCTCCCACAAGGGGAGAGGGAGCTTGAGGCGGCAACCGATGATTCGATCTTCGATTTCCCGATGCCCTCTGGTCGCCCGCGGTACGTTCACGGGCCGCGTCATGGAAGGCGCGATGGCGCGCCGAGGTTGAAA
Organism: Sphingomonas radicis; assembly: GCF_051400635.1. Lineage (NCBI taxonomy): Bacteria > Pseudomonadati > Pseudomonadota > Alphaproteobacteria > Sphingomonadales > Sphingomonadaceae > Sphingomonas > Sphingomonas radicis. Next base: position 187,160 of record NZ_JBLFFG010000001.1, on the reverse strand, counting down.
TGAAGCACAGTAATCAAACCGAAGACCGTTCCGTCCGCCTGCTACGCGTGGGCGAACAGGTGCGCCACGTGCTGAGCGAAATCCTGCAGCGCGGCGACGTGCATGATGATCTGCTCGCCAAGCACATGGTGTCGATCACCGAAGTGCGCATGTCGCCCGATCTGCGGCATGCCACCGTTTTCGTGAAGCCGCTGCTCGGCAAGGACGAGGAGGCGGTGCTCAAGGCGCTGCGCACCAACACCGCCTATCTCCAGCGCGAAGTGGCGGCGCGGGTGAAGATGAAATACGCGGCCAAGCTCAAGTTCCTCGCCGACGAGAGTTTCGACGAGGGCAGCCATATCGATCGGCTGCTGCGCGATCCCGCGGTCGCGCGCGATCTCGACGGCGAAAAGGCCTGAGCCGGCGCGGGGTGCCATCATGCCGCGGCGCCCCAACTTCGCTGCACTTCTTCTTTCGGCGGTGATCGTCGCCACGGGCGCGCTCGCGGTTCTGCGCTGGCAGCCGGCAATTTCCGGCCTGGGCGTGATGCGCAGCGGTGATGGGTCGCAGGCCGGCGTGCCGCGCCGCGCCCCGCCGACTTCGGGCCCGGGCTGCCGCGAGGAGCGCCGGGTGATCCACGGCGGCTATCGCTTCCTTCCCGCCTGCTACGGCCATGCGCCTTCGTTCGACGGCGCTTACCTGGTGGTCAAGAACGCGGGCCGCGTCAGGGGTGTGGGGCTGGTGCGCGGCGGGAGCGGGGAGTCGCTCGACGATCTGGGGGTGCTCGACGACGGCGCGCCGTTCGTCCTCTTCTGGTCCCCGGTGAACTATCGTTTCTTCGCCAACCAGCAGCGCGACGCGGGAATGGAGCGCGTGCGCCTGTTCGAGCTCCGGGGTGATCGGGTTTTCGAGATACCAGCGCTTGCCGATGCGGCAAGCGAAGTGCTGCGGGCCGCGCGCGCCTGCCTCGATCCTGACGAGGTGATGGTCTCCGGCGTGCGCTGGAGCGCCGATGGGCGGCGTGTCGTGCTCCTCGCCTATGGCAGTCGGGAAGCTTGCGGCGGGAGCGGTATCTGGCGCCGACTGTGGATGATCGGCGATGTCGTCACCGGCCGTATTGAGCCGGCTTCGATCCGCCCGCATCGCGCGCGCCAGCCGCTTCCCTCCGACGGCCCTTACGCGGCGCTGTGAGCTGGGCTAGCGCAGCTTCATGGCCAAGCTCTATTTCTACTACGCCTCGATGAACGCGGGGAAGTCGACGACGCTGCTCCAGGCGGACTTCAACTATCGCGAGCGCGGCATGCGCACCCTGCTCTTCACCGCCGGCGCGCACGATCGCGGCGGACGCGGCGTGATCGACTCGCGCCTGGGCATCAGCGTGGCTGCCATTCCGTTCGACGCCGATACCGATCTCCGGCTGATCGCCGAGGACGAGCATTTCAGGGCGCCGCTCGCGTGCATCCTTGTCGACGAGGCGCAGTTCCTTTCCGCGCGGCAGGTCCGCCAGCTCGCGCATCTCGCCGATGAAGTGAGAATCCCCGTGCTCTGTTATGGCCTGCGGACCGATTTCCAGGGCAAGCTCTTCCCCGGATCGGCGGAGCTGCTCGCGCTCGCCGATGCGCTGGTCGAGATCAAGTCGGTGTGCGAGTGCGGACGCAAGGCGACAATGAATCTGCGTGTCGATGCCGCGGGGAATGCGGTGCGCGAAGGTGCCCAGCGCGAGATCGGGGGTAACGAACGCTATGTCGCGCTGTGCCGCCGCCACTTCATGCAGCGCACGGCGGCGGGCGAATAGCCATGCACGGCTGGATCATTCTCGACAAACCTCTGGGCCTCGGCTCGACTCAGGCGGTGAGCGCGGTCAAGCGCGCGCTGCGTACCGGCGGCTATGGCAAGTTCAAGGTCGGCCATGGCGGTACGCTCGATCCGCTCGCAACCGGCGTGCTGCCGGTGGCGGTGGGAGAGGCGACCAAGCTCGCCGGGCGGATGCTCGACAGCGACAAAGTCTATGACTTCACGATCCTCTTCGGCGTCGAGACGGATACGCTCGACGCGGAGGGGCGCGAGATCGCGGCATCCGATGTCCGCCCGGTGCTGGCGGCGGTGGAGGCAGTGCTGCCGCGTTTTACCGGACCGATCGAGCAGGTCCCGCCCGCCTATTCGGCGCTCAAGGTCGATGGCGCGCGCGCCTATGATCTCGCCCGCGCCGGGGAGGAAGTGGTGCTCGCGACCCGCAGCGTGACGATCCATTCGCTCACGCTATCCACGCCCGCGGGGGAGGATGGGCTGGACGCCGTCACCCTCACTGCGCATGTGTCGAAGGGCACCTATATCCGCAGCCTCGCGCGCGACATCGCGCATGCGCTGGGCACGGTGGGGCATGTCACGATGCTCCGTCGCACCAAGGCGGGCCCGTTCACCCTTGAATCCGCGATTTCGCTGGACAAATTGGCTGAGGCCGCTAAGGACCGCGCGCTTGAACAACTTCTCCTGCCGCTGAGGGCGGGGCTGGACGACATCCCGGCTCTATCCCTCACTCCCGACCAGGCAGGGCTGCTCCGCAGGGGGCAGGTTCTGGCCGGGACCACTGCTGAAGACCCTGATCTTAGGGATGGTCAATATTTCGCGATGCTGGACGATGTGCCGATCGCGCTGGTGGAGGCTCAGTCCGGACTTGTCCGGGTCGTCCGCGGGTTCAACTTGTAAAGCGATGTCGAAGGAAAACGCATGTCGATCACGCAGGAGCGCAAGGAAGCGCTCATCAAGGAACACGGCCGCGAGAGCGGCGACACCGGCAGCCCCGAAGTCCAGGTTGCGATCCTCACCGAGCGGATCCAGAACCTCACCGAGCACTTCAAGAGCCATGCCAAGGACAACCATTCGCGCCGCGGCCTGCTGATGCTGGTCAACAAGCGCCGTTCGCTCCTCGACTACCTCCGCAAGAAGGACGAGGGACGGTACGCAGAACTCATCGCGAAGCTCGGCCTTCGCAAGTGACGCAATCGTTCGGCCCGCTTCGGCGGGCCGTTTACGTATTGCGTCATCCCCGCGCAGGCGGGGATCCAGGGCTCCGGGCGAGGTGCTTGTGACCCTGGGCTCCTGCTTTCGCAGGAGCACAATGGAGAGCGGCAATTCGGCCGATCTCCACGGACCAAACCGGTCCGACTCATAGGCCCCGCTGGCATCCGGCCGGCGGAGTGAAGGAAATGAAATGTTCGACAAGAAGACTGTATCGATCGAGTGGGGCGGCAAGACGCTGACTCTCGAAACGGGCAAGGTTGCCCGCCAGGCCGACGGCGCGGTGATCGCGACCCTCGGCGAAACCGTGGTACTGTGCGCCGTCACCGCCGCGAAGACCGTGAAGGAAGGGCAGGACTTCTTCCCGCTCACCGTCCACTATCAGGAAAAGTTCAGCGCCGCCGGCCGTATCCCGGGTGGCTTCTTCAAGCGTGAGCGCGGCGCGACCGAGAAGGAGACGCTCGTCTCCCGCCTCATCGACCGCCCGATCCGCCCGCTGTTCCCCGAGGGCTTCTACAACGAGATCAACGCCATTGCTCAGGTGCTGAGCTATGACGGCGAGAACGAGCCCGACATCCTCGCGATGGTCGCTGCTTCGGCTGCGCTGACCATCTCGGGCGTGCCCTTCATGGGCCCGATCGGCGCCGCGCGCGTCGGCTATGTCGACGGCGAGTACGTCCTCAACCCGACCGACGAGCAGGTTGCCGCAGGCGAACTCGACCTGGTCGTCGCTGCCACCCACGATGCCGTGATGATGGTCGAATCCGAAGCCAAGGAGCTTTCGGAAGAGATCATGCTGGGCGCGGTGCTGTTCGCGCACAAGGCGTGCCAGCAGGTCGTCAAGGCGATCATCAGCCTGGCCGAGAAGGCCGCGAAGGATCCGTGGGAGCTCAAGACCGACGACAGCGCCGCTGGCGTCAAGGCCGAGCTCAAGAAGCTGATCGGCAAGGACATCGAGGCGGCCTACAAGACCACGCTCAAGTCCGAGCGTTCGGCGCTGCTCAACGACGCCCGCGCCAAGGCGAAGGCCGCGATGGCAGAGAAGACTCCGCAGGAGCAGCTCGTCGCCGCCAAGCAGGTCAAGAAGCTCGAGGCGGACATCGTCCGCACCGCGATCCTCAAGACCGGCAAGCGCATCGACGGCCGCTCGACCACGCAGATCCGTCCGATCGAGGCGGAAGTCCACTTCCTGCCGCGCGCGCACGGCTCGGCGCTGTTCACTCGCGGCGAGACCCAGACGATCGCGACCTGCACGCTCGGCACCCGCGACGCCGAGCAGATGATCGACGGTCTGGGTGGCCTCAGCTACCAGCATTTCATGCTGCACTATAACTTCCCGCCCTATTCGGTCGGCGAAGTGGGCCGCTTCGGCGCCCCGGGCCGCCGCGAAGTCGGCCACGGCAAGCTGGCGTGGCGCGCGCTGCACCCGGTGCTGCCTACCAAGGAGGAGTTCCCCTACACGATCCGCCTGACCAGCGACATCACCGAGTCCAACGGCTCGTCGTCGATGGCGTCGGTGTGCGGTGGCTCGCTCTCGCTCATGGACGCCGGCGTGCCGATCAAGCGCCCGGTGTCGGGCATCGCGATGGGCCTGATCCTGGAAGGCAAGGAGTTCGCGGTTCTCAGCGACATCCTGGGCGACGAGGATCACCTCGGCGACATGGACTTCAAGGTGGCGGGCACGTCCGAAGGCATCACCACGATGCAGATGGACATCAAGATCGCCGGCATCACCGAGGAGATCTTCAAGACCGCGCTGATGCAGGCCAAGGAAGGCCGCGCACACATCCTGGGCGAGATGGCCAAGGCGCTCGATCACACCCGTGAGGAGCTGTCGGCACACGCGCCGCGCATCGAGACCTTCACGATCGACAAGTCGAAGATCCGCGAAGTGATCGGCACCGGCGGCAAGGTGATCCGCGAGATCGTCGCCACCACCGGCGCCAAGGTCGACATCGACGACGAAGGCGTGATCAAGGTCTCGTCCTCGGATCCGTCGCAGATCGAAGCCGCCATCAAGTGGATCAAGGGCCTGGTCGAAGAGGCCGAGGTCGGCAAGGTCTACAACGGCAAGGTCGTCAACCTCGTCGATTTCGGCGCGTTCGTGAACTTCATGGGCGGCAAGGACGGTCTCGTCCACGTCTCCGAGATCCGCAACGAGCGCGTCGAGAAGGTCTCGGACGTCCTGAGCGAAGGCCAGGAAGTCAAGGTCAAGGTTCTCGAGATCGATCCGCGCGGCAAGGTCCGCCTGTCGATGCGCGTCGTCGATCAGGAGACCGGCGAAGAGCTGGAAGACACCCGCCCGGCACGCGAGCCGCGTGAGGACCGTGGTCCGCGCGGTGAAGGCGGCCGTGGCGGCGATCGCGGCGACCGTCGTCGCGAAGGTGGCCGCGGTGGCGATCGTGGTCCGCGTCGCGAAGGCGGCGGCGATCGCGACCGCGGCCCGCGCGGCGAAGGCCGTGGCGGCGAGCGCAGTGACCGCGGCCCGCGCCGCGAGCGCTCGGAAGGCGGCAAGGACGAAGGCGGCGAGAACATCGGCCTGCCTGCGTTCCTCACCGGCGGTGACGATTGATCTGATCGCCGGCGGCGCAAGCTGAAACGAAGAAGGGCTCCGGGAAACCGGGGCCCTTTTTTGTTGGGAGCTGCGATCCGAAAACGATTCCTGGGAGCGGGCTGCGGGAGATGGAGCGCGGAGCGTCTCTCTCGACAGCCTCCGGACGAACGCAATGCGGAAAGGAAGGTCCAGGGGGTTCTGTTGCCCGGCCCCCCTGGCGGCCGCTGGAATCCACTTCTGTTGCCCGGTGTGGTCCGACCGCGCATTTTGGAATAACCTTAGGCCGTTAGGCCGTGGGGTTACGCCGCAATAGCGAGTGCTTCGTTATCGTTGGCACTTGTGTGATGGACCGTCACAGTGGCCCACGCTGAGAGATAGTCGGCGCTTTTCAACACACGTCGATCCTGGTTCGGCCCCGTCAGAAACGGTGTCCAGATACACCACCGGTTATGGTGGAGCCGCCGGGTACTGCCCCCGGGTCCGCTGCGTCTATTGCACGCCGTCGTTTATCCCCATAGCCGGCCGAAGCCGGCAGAACCCATATAGGGGCTCGGGCGATTAATGAAAAGGTCAGGTGAAGGCAGCTAGCAACTGCGCCGTCGATGCCACCGCGGCGGCGGAATTTTTTCCGGAAGTCTTCACAGCGCCGCAATCAATTGGCATGGGAGGTGCATCATGCTGACGCAGCGTTCCCGATACGCACTCCGCGCTATGCTGTTCCTCGCCGCGCAACCGGCGAGCGGTACTCCCGTGCCGATGAACCGGATCGCGGTCGAGGCGAACGTGCCGCGCAAGTTCCTCGAGCTGATCCTGGCCGACCTGCGCGAGGCGGGCTTCCTCCTCTCGACACGCGGCAAGATGGGCGGATATCGGCTCGCGCGCCCATCGCACCTGATCTCCCTGGGCGAAGTGATCCGTGTGATCGAAGGACCGCTGGCGCTAGTGCCGTGCGTGAGCCGCACCGCCTATCGCCCGTGCAAGGACTGCAAGGACGAGGCGACCTGCGCCATCCGCCAGGCGATGGCGCGCGTGCGCGACGAGACTGCTCGGATCCTCGACGGCACCAGCCTGGCCGATGCCGTCGCGGAGGACCTGGCAGCCGCCTAGGCGGGGCTGTTGGAGCGCTTCAATTCGTCGCGGATCTCGCGCAGCAGCACCACATCCTGGGGCTCCGGTTCGGGGGCTGCCTCGTCGGCCGCCTTCTCGCGCTCGACGACCGCGATCGCGCGGTTCACGAAACGCACCAACAGGAAGATGATGAAGGCGAGGATCAGGAAGTTGATCACGACCGTCACGAACTGGCCGAAGCCGAGCAGCGGGACGCCCGCTTCCTTCAGTGCGGCATAGTTGGTGAGCGAGCCGGTGTAGCCCGCAGGCACCGGCCCCAGGCGGAGGAAATAGCTCGAGAAATCTAAGCCCCCGAAGATCGCGCCGACTAGAGGCATGATCAGATCGTCGGTCAGCGATTTGGTGATCGTGCCGAATGCGGCACCGATGATCACGCCCACGGCAAGGTCGATCACGTTGCCGCGCGCGATGAACGTCCGGAACTCCTTCCACATGCCATCAGTCTCCCTGTTCGGTTGGATCGTTGCACCTTGTGTCCGATTTCGCTTTCGGGCTCCAGTGTGATTGCCGTATAAGACACCATGGTCATGGGTATGGAGGATCATTCCCGATGAAGTTTCGTGCCGGTCTCGCGCTCGTCTGCGCCGCGCTGCTCTCGGCCTGCGGGCTCAACAGCATCCCCACCGCCGAGGAAACCGCCAAGGCGCGCTGGGCGGACGTGCAGACCAATTATCAGCGCCGCGCCGACCTGATCCCCAATCTGGTCGCGACGGCCAAGGGCGCCGCCGCGTCGGAGGGCAAGATTCTGGCCGATGTCACAAACGCCCGCGCCAATGCGACGCGGATCACTCTGAGCGGCGAGCAACTCAGCGATCCCGCTGCGATGCAGCGCTTCGCCGAGGCGCAGAACCGGCTGTCTGCGGCCATCGTGCCCTTGCAGCGGCTGCAGGAGGCCTATCCCGACCTCAAGAGCCAGGCGAACTTCGCCACGCTGATGAGCCAGCTGGAAGGCACCGAGAACCGCATCGCGATCTCGATCCGCGACTATAACGCCGCGGTGCAGGCGTATAACACGCGCATCCGCACCTTCCCCGACGCAATCGGCGCCAAGATCTTCTATGGCGCCAAGCCGCTGACGCCCTTCCAGGCCAAGGAAGGCGCCGATACCGCCCCGACGGTTGATTTCGGGAACGGCAGCTGATCCAGCGGGTGTTTCTCCTCCTTCTCGCCGGCGCGCTCACCGCTTGCGGTGCCGCGCCGGTGCAGAACGTCACCCGGCCAACTGACGCGTTGGCCGGCTGCGGTACAGCTCCGACGGCGATTCTCGCCAAATCGACGACTGTCGGCAAAGCGGCGGCGCCACCGTTCGCGCCGCCGGCGCTCACCGGGCGTGTGGTCGACAATGCCGATCTGCTCGCGCCTGCCGAAGAGGCGGCGCTGGCCGACAAGTCTGCCGCTCTCGAAAGCGCTACGGGCCATCAGTTCGTCATCGTCACCTTGCCCAGCCTCGATGGACGCTCGATCGAGGAGGTCGGCCTTGCCCTCGGCAACGGCTGGGGCATCGGTCGCAAGGAGGCCGACGACGGGGTGCTGCTCGTCGTCGCGCCCAACGAGCAGAAGGTGCGGATCGAGGTCGGCTGCGGCCTTGAGGCCGCGCTCACCGACGACGAGGCCAAGGCCATCCTCGACACAGAGGTCCTGCCGCGTTTCGGCAAGGGCCAGATGGTGGAAGGCATCGAAGCCGGAAGCCGCTCCATCATTCGTGAGATAACATGATGAACCCGTTGCGTTTCCTCCTGGCGCTGCTCCTCGCGCTGATCCCTTTGGCGGCGAATGCGCAGCCGAGCTTTCCCAAGCTCGAAGGCCGGGTGGTCGATGCCGCGAACCTGCTCTCGCCGGAGCAGGAAGCGCAGCTCACTCAGCTTTCCGCCGAGGTCGAGCAGGCATCCTCGCGCCAGTTCGTGGTCACGACCATCCCCGATCTGCAGGGCTATGACATCGCAGACTACGGCTACCAGCTCGGCCGCGCCTGGGGGATCGGACAGAAGGAGGCCAACAACGGCATCGTGCTGATCGTCGCGCCCAACGACCGCAAGGTTCGGATCGAAGTCGGCTACGGGCTCGAGCCGATCATGACCGACGCACTGTCGAGCCAGATCGTCAACGACACGATCATCCCGCGGTTCAAGGCGGGCGACATGCCGGGCGGGATCATGGCCGGCGCGCAGGCGATCGGCGAGCAGATGAAGCTGCCGCTCGAAGCCGCCGAGGCCCGCGCGCTGGAGGCGAGTCAAAAGGCCGCCACGCAGCCGCGCAAGGCCCGGAGCAACGGCGGCAATGTGCCGTGGGGGCTGATCTTCTGGGGGGCGGTCCTGCTGTTCGTGGTCCTGCCGATGATCGCCGGCCGCGGCGGAAAGCGGCGCGGACGGCGCTATCGTGGCGGCGACGGCGGCGCCTTGCCGATCGTGCTGTGGACGATCGCCAATGAGATGGGCCGCCATTCGAGCGGTGGCGGCGGCTGGGGTGGCGGCGGCGGCTGGGGAGGCGGTGGCGGCTTCTCGGGCGGTGGCGGATCGTTCGGGGGCGGCGGCGCCTCGGGGAGCTGGTGAGATGCGGTTGAGCTCCGAAGACCATGCGCGGGTGACTGCGGCCGTCACTGAAGCCGAGGCGCATACCGACGGCGAGATCGTTACCGTCGTCGCGCGCAGCTCGGATGCCTATCACGACGTGGCGCTGCACTGGGCGGTGCTGGCGATGCTGCTGGTGCTGGCGCTGCTCGCGTGGCAGCCCGGGCCGGTCGAATGGCTGCACGCGCAGCTGGTCGACGGCTGGTCTGAAACGCTGCCAGGCTGGTATCTGGCCTTTGCGCTGCTGCTGATGGTGGTGGTGTTTCTGGCGGTGCGCTTCGCCTTTGCCTGGGATGCGCTGAGGATGCTGGCGACGCCCGGGGCTACCAAGACGCGCCGCGTGGGCCGGCGCGCGCTCGCGCTGTTCCGCACCGCGGCCGAGAAGCGCACCAAGGCCTCGACCGGCGTGCTGCTCTACCTGAGCCTCGCCGAGCACCGCGCCGAGATCATCGCCGACGAATCGATCCACTCGAAAGTCGCACCCGAAGTTTGGGGCGAAGCGATGGCAGCGCTGATCGCGGCGGTGAAGGACCGTCGGCCAGGCGACGGCATGGCCGAAGCGGTGACGCGGATCGGCAAGGTGCTCGCCGAACATTTCCCACGCAGCGACGGCGACACCAACGAGCTGCCGGATCGGCTGATCGAGATTTAGGATCTGCGCTTCGGGATTGCCTGGGTCCTTGAGGTTCGGGCCCAAGGCGGTTGCCTGGATCGGAACACATGCTCTGGCAATTGCCGGAATGTTGTGCCTTAAACCGAGCGGGGAACTAAGGGGGGCATAATGAAGCTGATGGTAATGCGGGCGTTCTCAATCGTGCCGGCGCTTGGCGCCTGCGTGCTGCCAGCCTCGGTTGACGCCACGCCGAGGAAAGAATTGGCGCTCGACTCGAATTCGGAATCGGCACTTGTCGTCATGAAGACCGAATGGTGGCAGCCGGCCCCATCGATGAAGTCTGCGTTCAGACTTACTCTCACCAGCTATGATCCGATTGCGGAGAAACTTCTGGGAAAGCCGTTCGGCGGAAGTGCAGAGTTCGCAGCGCAGAAGAAGAAATTCCTAGGTGATTATCTAGTGATGCGCGTCAAGCCTGGCCGCTGGGTTTTCCAGAGCTATTCGCAGCAGGACAAATGGGCATTGTGCTTCAATGCTGGCTCGTGGCAATTTGAAGTCAAACCCGGGCGGGTTGTCTATCTGGGCGAATTCGACTCTCCCTGGCACCGCGAGCGTCTCACCGAAGAGGCGCTACGATCGGGAAAGGTGTCGATCAGCGGCTATGGCTTCGCAGATTTCTTCGACCTTCCCGAGGGTCCGCGCTTCAGGCCTGTCGATACGGACCAATTGGCCGCCGTCCGCGACATGCTGGGCCGACAGGCGCCCGCCGTTACGGCGCCTGTGGAAGCGGCCGAATATAGTCCAGCAAAATTCGGAACGGGATCGACGCTGTTCGGCGAGCGCGTATGCGGCGGCTATTTCGTGAAGGGTGCGAAAAAGAAGGACGACAAGGCGCAGCAATAGCTCTCGAGCGCGGCGACCGCGATCCCATTTCGAGCGAGTTGGGTCGAGTAAGCGGGCGAGGTTTTCGATCTCAGGACCTCCGCGCTCGATGGCAGGGATGAGCCGTGCGGAGATTGCTGTCCGGACCGCACGGCTCGCCATTGCATAAGCAGCATGCAGATTGCTCGGCGGTTAACGCGCGCTTTTCAGCTGGCCCGCCCGATTGCGGCCGCGAGGATCGGCGCTAGGCTGATGTCCTTTCGGCTGGAGAGCGCTCATGGACTGGAACGGCTTTGCGCGCCAATGGTGCGAGGACTGGAACGCGCACGACCTGGATCGGGTGCTGGACCATTTCGACGACGAAGTGGTCTTCACGTCGCCGTTCGCCGCGCGCTTGCTCCCGCAGACCGGCGGGCGGATCGTGGGTAAGGTCGCGCTGCGGGCCTATTGGGAGGAGGGTCTTCGCCGGATCCCTGACCTGCACTTCACCGTCGAGCATGTGTTCGGCGGCGTCGAAACGCTGGTCATCCAGTACCGCAACCAGACCGGTGCGCGCGTGAGCGAGGTCCTCCAGTTCCGAAGCGGCAAGGTGATCGCGGGGCACGGAACCTATGAAGCAGGCGCCGATAATCCGATGGGCGCCCGCGCCTGAGGGTGCAGCGAAGGGTTCCGCGGGATCGTCAGCGTAAATTCAGGTGGGATGTGCTATACGCGGGACCATGCGAAACCTAACCCCCATCCTCATCCTCGGCGCGCTGCTGGCCGCGGCGCCGGCTGTCGCCTCGCAGAAGTCCGATTCCGATGCCGAGCTGCGGAAGCTGCTCGAGGGCCGCGTGGCCGGCAAGCCGGTCAACTGCCTGAACCTCACCGAGACGCGCAACAGTCAGATCGTCGAGGGCAAGGCGATCGTCTACGGCACCGGCAAGACGATCTGGGTCAACGTGCCTCGCTCCGGCGCGGACAGCCTGCGCGACGACGACATCATGGTCACCCGGCCGTTCGGCTCGCAGCTGTGCAGCGTCGATTCGGTGCGGTTCGTCGATCGGGCAGGCGGCTTCCCCCGCGGCTTCGCGATACTGGGGGACTTCGTTCCCTATACACGGACGAAATAAACGCCAGCGACCCCTTCCGGCCATTTCCATTCGCGGCGTCTCCCCCTAAGGCCGCGGCCATGACGGACGAACCGGTCGAGATCGCCTGGCAGGGCAAGTGGATCACCGCCAAGCGACAGGGCAAATGGGAATATGTCTCGCGCGCGCGTGGCATGCAGGCGGCGGTCATTCTGGCGGTGGACGACACCGGCCATGTGCTGCTCGTCGACCAGTATCGCGTGCCGCTCGGCCGGCGCTGCCTCGAACTTCCGGCGGGGCTGATCGGCGACGAGCACGACGGCGACACCGCCGCCGCGACTGCGCGGCGCGAGCTGGAGGAGGAGACCGGCTATCGCTGCGCCGAAGTGGAGGAGCTCGGCTATTTCCACTCCTCGCCCGGCATGGTGAGCGAAGGCTTCACGCTAGTGCGCGCGGCGGGACTGGAGAAGATCGGCGAAGGCGGCGGCACGCACGACGAGGACATCAACGTCCACCGGGTGGCGCTGAGCGAGGTGCCGGCCTTCGTGGCGCAGAAGCGCGCCGAGGGCTTTGGCGTCGACGTGAAGCTGCTGCTCCTGCTCGGTCAATCGCTGCTGGGTTGAGCTACTCTTTGCCGTCATTCCATTTTCGCAGAATGACGACCAGAGATGTCGGCTAAATGATTACTCGACGACGAAGGTCACGGCCAGCGTCACGCGCCACTCGATTACCCTGCCGTCGCGAATCACGGCCTTGGTGTCCTTCACCCAGGCGCCCTCGATGTTCTTGATGGTCTCGGATACCTTGGCGACGCCCGTCTGAACGGCGTCTTCGATTCCCTTGGACGAAGCGGTGATGATCTCGATGGTCTTGGCGACAGCCATGACATGCTCCTTTGCTGACCCACCCGTACCGATAGCATCGCACGGGGACAGGCAAGTCAATCCCTGCCGCCGGCCGGGATCACCGGAAATTGTCGGCGTAAGCCTGGAGCTTGAGCTTGCGTTCCGGCGCAGGGACGACGTGATAGGCATAGCCTTCGCGCTCGGCGTGGGCCTTGGCGGCGTCGAGCGTGGGGAAAGCGATGCGGATCTGGTTCGACGTGTCGCCGCTGCCGTTCCAGCCGGTGAGCGGGTCGGCGCGCTGCGGAGTCGCGGGCTCGAACTCGAGCATCCATAGATCGGTGCGGGCGCGGCCCGACTGCATCGCGTTCTTGGGACGCTGAAAGATACGCGCGGTCTTCAACTTGTGCCTCCAATCGATTGCTGCCGCCTCTAACGCGCGGACGCGTTTCTTGCATCAGCCTTTTTGGTACGCAGCGTCGCCGAGGCGGCGGCGGGATCGTCGGGCCAGGGATGCTTGGGGTAGCGGCCGCGCATCTCCTTGGCGACCGCGGTCCAGCTGCCCTTCCAGAAGCCCGGCAGGTCGCGCGTCGTCTGGATCGGGCGGCCCGCAGGCGAGGTGAGGCTGAGCACCAGCGGGGTGCCGTCGCCGAGCAGCGGGTGCCGGTCGAGCCCGAACAGCGCCTGGACGCGGACTTCGGCCGTGGGGCCGCCCTCGGCTTCGTAATCGATCGGGTGAGTCGAGCCGGCGGGCGTCTCGAAGCGCGCGGGAGCGAGCCGGTCGAGCGTCTTCTGCCCATCCCAGCCGAGCAGGTTCTGGAGCGCCTGCGTGAGGCCTTCGGGCGCGATGGCGTCAAGGCGTCGCTTGCCTGCGAGCAGCGGCGGCAGCCAGTCGTCGAGCGCAGTGAGCAACGCTTCGCCCGAGAGTGCGTCATTGCCGGCATAGGCGGCGCGGGTGCGGAGCGCCCGGGCAGTTTCGGACCAGGGGAGAAGTGCCAGGCCGTGGGCGCGCACGCCCTCGAGCAGCGCAGCTTCGATTTCGGCGGGCGAGGCGGCCGAATCGCTGCCGCTCGACAGGCGAATCGCGCCGAGGCGCCGCTCGCGCAGCGCTTCGATGCGGCCGGTGGCGGGATCGAAGCTGACGGTGCGGCGCGTCTCGATCCGATCGGCGAAAAGCGATTCGACCGTGGCGGCGTCCATCTGCGCGGCGGAAAGGATGCGCGCGCCCGATGCCATGCCCTGCGTCTCGGCGACCGCGAGCCATTCGGCGCGGGCCAGGCTGGAGGCAGGATCGAGCCTGAATCCGCGGCCGCCGGCGGATGCCCAGGTCTCGCCGCTGGCGTCGCGGCGGCGGGCGATGCGATCGGGGAAGGCGAGGGCGACGCAGATTGCCGCTTCAAAGCCCTCTCCCCTCTGGGGAGAGGGTTGGGAGAGGGGCACGAGGGGAGAATGCGTCGCACTTCCCCTCTCTCCGGCCCTCTCCCCAGAGGGAAGAGGGAGAAGCCTCGCCCAGCGTTCGGCCAGCTTCCTTGCGCCTTCGGCCCGCTGTCCCCGCTCGCTCCGCCAGCGCCGCAGCCGCAGCTCGAGGTCTGGATCGTTACCCCCCAGCCCTCGCTCGCCGAGGAGTACCGCCACCTGCGCCGCGGTACGCGCCAGCCCCATCTCGCCCGCGCGTACCAACATATGGCCGAGGCGCGGCGGGAGCGGCAGGCGCGCGATCGCCTTGCCATGCGGCGTCGGGCGGCCGTCGGCATCGAGCGCTTCGAGACTCCCGAGGCGGCGGCGGGCCTCGGAAATCGCCGCTTCGGGCGGCGGATCGAGCCACTGCAGGTTGCGCGGATCGGCGACGCCCCACAGCGCGCAGTCGAGCAGCAGCGCGGAAAGATCGGCTTCGAGGATCTCGGGCGGGTCGAAGCGCGGCAGGCCGGCGGTGGCGGCTTCCTCCCACAGGCGATAGGCGATGCCGGAACCCTGGCGGGCGGCGCGGCCGGCGCGCTGCGTGACCGATGCCTGGCTGGCGCGCTCGGTGACGAGCCGAGTCATCCCGGCGGCGCGATCGTAGCGCGGGCGGCGGGCGAGCCCGGAGTCGACCACGATGCGGATGCCGTCGAGCGTCAGAGAGGTCTCGGCGATCGACGTGGCGAGAACGATCTTGCGGCGACCCTCAGGGTCGGGCGCGATCGCTGCACGCTGGGCGGCGGGATCGAGGCTGCCGTGGAGGCGGTGGAGCGCGACGCCGGCAATGTCGCCCAGCCGCTCGGCGGTTCGCTCGATCTCGGCGACGCCAGGCAGGAACGCGAGCACTCCGCCCTCCGCCTCGCGAAGTGCGGTGCGCACCGCGGCGGCGATCGAATCCTCGATCCGCGCTTCGGCCGCGCGCCCGAGGTAGCGCAGTTCGAGCGGGTGGCTGCGGCCCTCGCTCTCGATCACCGGGGCGTTTCCCATCAGGCCCGAGAAGCGCGCGCCGTCGAGCGTGGCGGACATGGCGACGAGGCGCAGATCGGGGCGGAGCGCTGCCTGGGCGTCGAGCGCGAGCGCGAGCCCGAAATCGCTGTCGAGGCTGCGCTCATGGACTTCGTCGAACAGCACTGCGGAGACGCCGGCGAGCTCGGGATCGGCCTGGACGCGGTTGACGAAAATGCCTTCGGTCACGACGGTAACCCGGGTTTCGGCCGAGCGCCTGCTGTCCATCCGCGCGGCATAGCCGAAGGTGCGGCCCACCGGCTCGCCTGCCAGCGCGGCCATCCGCTCGGCGGCGGCGCGCGCGGCGAGGCGGCGGGGCGAGAGCAGCAACACCTCGCCGGTGCACCAGCCCTCGCCGAGTAGCGCCGGGGCGACCGCCGTGGTCTTGCCTGCGCCGGGCGGCGCCACGAGCACGGCGTTGCTGCTCTCGCGCAGTGCGGCGAGCAACTGGGGCAATACAGCGTGGATCGGCAGGCTCTCACTCATCGCGCGCAACCAATTCCCCAAGTCCGTGTTGGGCGCAATCGAGGCAAGGAGCATGAGGACATGGCGAAGACCCTGGCACAGTTCACCATCACGCCCGATACCAACGGCGACTACACCCTGCACCTCGAGGATGAGGACGGCGAGACGCTGGAGTTCGCCGCCAGCTACGAGCAGCTCGATCTGATCGTCGAGGCGATCGAGGAGCAGCTCGATTCCGACGAAGAGGACATCCTCGGCGTCGACGAAGACGATGAGGACATCGTCGAGGACGAATAGCGGCGGGCGCCGTCGAAAGGAACTCCGTTCGCCCTGAGCTTGTCGAAGGGCGCTTACCGCGCGTGGAGCCGCCCTTCGACAGGCTCAGGGCGAACGGTGGTTCGGGGGAAACGTCGGGGCTAGTAACCTCGGGCGACCGCGAACTCGACTGCTTCGATCATCGCATCCTTGGCTGCGCCGGGTGCGAAGCCGCCGAGCGCGTCGATCGCGCGCTGGCCATAATGGCGCGCCCGCGCCAGAGTGTCATCGACCGCGCGGCTGTCGCGGACCAGGCGGATCGCCTCGGCGAAATCCTCGTCGGCGATGCGGCGGCCCGAAATGGCTTCCTTCCAGAATGCGCGCGCCGCATCGTCGCCGCGGGCATAAGCGAGGATGACCGGCAACGTCATCTTGCCTTCGCGGAAATCGTCCCCGGCGTCCTTGCCCATCGTCGAGGCGTCCGAGACATAATCGATCGCATCGTCGACGAGCTGGAAGGCGATGCCGAGATTGCGGCCATAAGCGTCGAGCGCGGACTCCTCTGCTTCGGAGCGCTCGGCGATCACCGCGGCGATGCGGCAGGCGGCGGCGAACAGCGCGGCAGTCTTGGCGCCGATGATGTCGAGATAGCGTTCCTCGGAAAGGTCGATCCGGCGCACGGCGGTGAGCTGGTTGACTTCGCCCTCCGCGATCACGGCCGAGGCGTTCGACAGGATCTTGAGCACTTTCAGGCTGCCGTCCTCGACCATCAGCTCGAAGCTGCGCGAGAACAGGAAATCGCCGACGAGCACGCTCGCCGGATTGCCCCAGATGATGTTGGCAGTGCGCTTGCCGCGGCGCAGGTCCGAATTGTCGACCACATCGTCATGGAGCAAGGTCGCGGTGTGGATGAACTCTACCGCGGCGGCGAGCCGGTGGTGGCGCGTTCCCGAATAGCCGAGCAGCTTGGCGCTCGCGAGCGTGAGCATCGGCCGCATCCGCTTGCCGCCGCCCGCGATCAGATGGCCGGCTAGCTCGGGAATCAGCGGAATGTCGGACTGCATCCGATCGAGGATCACCTGGTTCACTAGGTTGAGATCGTGCGCCACCAGCGCAAGCATCGGTTCCAGCGAAGGCTCGGGCCGTTGCCCCAAGCGATGGATGGTGGCGCTCATGGCGGCGGCTCTGGCGCGGGACGGCCGCAAAGGCAAGGCTTGCGTAGCGTCCGCGCCCGGGCAAAAGAGGGCGCCATGCCCGACGAGACGCTGCTTCGCTATCGCCAGAGCATCGACAATATCGATGCCGCGCTGATCCATATGCTCGCCGAGCGCTTCAAGGTCACCCAGGCGGTGGGCGCTTACAAGGCCGAGCATGGCTTGCCGCCCGCAGATCCTTCGCGCGAGGAAGCCCAGATCGCGCGGCTTCGCGGTCTCGCCAAGGATGCGGACCTCGATCCCGAATTCTCGGAGAAGTTCCTGCGCTTCATCATCGACGAGGTGATCCGCCACCACGAGCGGTTGCAAGGCGGAACCGAAACGATCTAGCCCCGTTCGGGCTGAGCCCGCCGTTCGACGGGCCCGGAGCAAGCGAAAAGGGGGGCCCAGGTGAACGACGACTATCTGATCTTCCGCCCCGACGACGTGGACCTGCGCCAGTCTCCGCTGCGCGGATCGGTGCACGAGCCCACGCATGTGCTCGGCGCGTTCAATCCGGGGTTCGCGCGGCTGCCCAACGGCAACCTGCTGCTGATGGTGCGCGTGGCCGAGGCGCTATCCGAACCGGTACAGGGCGATTGCGCCCGCGCGATCCGCTGGACGCCCGAAGGCTATGTCCTCGACCGCCACCCGCTCCACGGCATCCACATGGACGATCCGCGCCAATTCGCGCTCAAGGAGCGCAACCCGCGGCTCCTGGGGCTCACGTCGCTCTCATGGCTGCTGCCGGTGGAAGTGAGCCGCGACGCCCGTGAGATCGTCAGGATCCACTACGACAAGGCGATCGCCCCTTCGGCCAGCTTCCTCGAATATGGCGTCGAGGACGCGCGGATCAGCCTGGTCGGCGGCAGCTGGTGGATGACGGTGTGCGGCGTCTCTGCCGAGCGCCACTGCACAGCGATATACCATTCGGTGAACGGGCTCGACTACAAGCTGCTCGGCGTGGTGCTCGATCACCAGAACAAGGACATGATCCTGTTCGAGGGCAAGATCGGCGGCAAGTTCATGGCGCTCACCCGGCCGCTCGGCGAAGTCTATTTCGCCTATCCCGAGGATAGCCCCTGGCTTGGCGGCCCTTCGATAAACCTCGCGCAATCGCCCGACGGGCTTCACTGGAAGCCGCTCGACCAGCCGGGGATCCGCGCGCGCAAGGGAACTACCAGCACGCAGCGGATCGGCGGCGGGAGCCAGCCGGTGCTCACGCCCGAAGGCTGGATGCTGATCTACCACGGTGTCGAGAAAAAAGACGCGGTGGGGATCTATCGCAGCTTCTGGGCGCTGCTCGACAGGGACGATCCGTCGAAGATCCTGCGGCTGGAGGACGAGGAACCGCTGCTCGAGGCGAACCCCGCGCTCACCGCCGACGTCGCACACCAGATGTATCTGCCGACCCCGGTCGTCTTCACCACCGGCGTGGCGGATGCGGGGGACAATTATGTCGTGGCGGGCGGCGAGGCCGATCTGGCGTGCCGGATCACCCATCTGCCCAAGGAGCGGTTCCGGTGAGCCACGCGACGCTCTCCGCCGGACATGTGCTCCTGCGAAAGCAGGAGCCCAGGAGTCGCACGCGATTCGTTTCGTTACCCTGGGCTCCTGCTTTCGCAGGAGCACGGGGAAAACACGAAGGATTTGCCCGATGACCGAACCGCTCTGGTGGCAGAAGGGGGCGATCTATCAGATCTACCCGCGCTCCTTCCAGGATTCGAATGGCGACGGGATCGGCGACCTCAAGGGAATCGAATCGCGGCTCGATGCGCTGGTCGAGCTCGGCGTCGACGCGATCTGGATTTCGCCGATCTATCCCTCGCCGATGGCCGATTTCGGCTATGACGTCGCCGATTACTGCAGCATCGATCCGCGCTTCGGGACGCTGGCGGACTTCGATTCGCTGCTCGCGGCTTGCCATGAGCGCGGGCTCAAGCTGCTGCTCGATTTCGTGCCCAACCACAGCTCGAGCGAGCACCTCTGGTTCAAGGAAAGCCGCTCCTCGCGCGACAATCCGAAGCGCGATTGGTACATCTGGCGCGATCCGGTGATCGGGCCGGATGGCGAGCGGCGCCCGCCCAACAACTGGATCAGTGACTTCGGCGGATCGGCCTGGGAGTGGGACGAAGCCACCGGCCAATATTATTACCACGCCTTCCTTAAGGACCAGCCCGACCTCAACTGGCGCAACCTGGAAGTGCGCCAGGCGATGATGGACGTGCTGCGCTTCTGGTTCGATCGCGGCGTCGATGGCTTTCGGATCGACGTGCTGTGGCACATGATCAAGCACGCCGACTTCCCCGACAATCCGCCCAACCCGGCCTACACTCCGGCGATGGGCGAGATGCACCAGCTGCTCCAACTCCATTCCACCGACCAGCCCGAAGTGCACGGCATCGCCACCGACATGCGCCGCGTCGCCGATTCCTATCCCGGCCGCGTGCTCGTGGGGGAGATCTACCTGCCGGTCGAGCGGCTGATGCATTATTACGGGCGGGGCGAGGCGGGGGTGCATTTGCCCTTCAACTTCCAGCTGATCGAAGCGCCGTGGGAAGCACGTGCGCTCGCGCAGCTCATCGCCGACTATGAGGCGGCGCTGCCTGCGGGCGGTTGGCCCAATTGGGTGCTGGGCAACCACGATCGCCCGCGCGCCGCGACGCGTTTCGGCCCCGCCCAGGCGCGTGTCGCGGCGATGCTGCTGCTCACGCTACGCGGCACGCCGACGATCTATTACGGCGACGAGATCGGGATGATGGACGTCGCGGTGCCGGCCGACCAGGTGCAGGACCCGCGCGAACTGAACGAGCCCGGGCTGGGGCTCGGCCGCGATCCGGTGCGCACCCCGATGGCATGGGACGCGAGCCCCGGCGCGGGTTTCACCGGCGGACGGCCGTGGCTGCCGCTCCACCCCGACTGGCAGGAGCGCAACGTCGCCGCGCAGCGCGAAGTACCGGGATCGATGTGGCGGCTCTACCGCGACCTGCTGGCGCTGCGGCGGTCGCGCCCGGCCCTGTCGATCGGCGACTGGCTGCCGGTCGAATGTTCGGACGGGCTGCTCGCCTATGAGCGGCGTCGC
The DNA here is from genome assembly GCF_051400635.1 of Sphingomonas radicis. Taxonomy (NCBI): domain Bacteria; kingdom Pseudomonadati; phylum Pseudomonadota; class Alphaproteobacteria; order Sphingomonadales; family Sphingomonadaceae; genus Sphingomonas; species Sphingomonas radicis. The sequence continues at coordinate 167,049 of NZ_JBLFFG010000001.1, read as the reverse complement.
GGCAACGAGCGGTTGCTGGTGGTGCTAAACCTGACCGACCGGCCGCAGGCCTTCGCCATCCCCGAATGGGCTGAGGGGCTCTCGGTGCTGCTCGCCGCGCAGGGCGGGCGCGATCCCGCGGTCCTCGGGCCCGACGAAGGCTATATCCTCGGATGAAGATCGCAATGCTGGCGCCGATCGCGTGGCGCACGCCGCCCCGCCACTATGGCCCCTGGGAGCTGGTGACCAGCCTGCTCACCGAAGCGTTGGTCGCTCGCGGGATCGACGTGACCTTGTTCGCGACGCAGGATTCGATCACCGCGAGCAGGCTCGCAGGGGTGGTGCCGCGCGGATATGAGGAAGACGGCGCGATCGACGCCAAGGTGTGGGAATACGCCCATCTCGCGCATGTCTTCGAGCGCGCGGGCGAGTTCGACCTGATCCACAACCAGGCCGATTTTCCGGCGCATGCGTTCGCGAACCTGGTCGACACCCCGATAGTCACGACGATCCACGGCTTCTCGTCCGAGCGGATCCTGCCGATGTACAAGCCGTACGAGGACCGCATCCATTATGTTGCGATCTCGGATGCCGATCGGCATCCGAGCCTGCGTTACGCGGCGACGATCCACCACGGCATCCGGCTGGACGAATTCCCGTTCGATCCGCTGGGCGGCGAGGACCTGCTGTTCTTCGGCCGTATGCACCCCGACAAGGGTGCTGCCGAGGCGATCCAGGTGGCCAAGGCGACCGGCCGCGACTTGGATCTATACGGCATCATCCAGGATCAGGGCTATTTCGACCGCGAAGTGGCGCCGCACGTCGACGGGATGCAGATCCGCTACCACGGTCCGGTGGGCGGCGAGGCGCGGGTGCGTGCGCTGGGCGGCGCCAAGGCGCTGCTCCACCTGATCAACTTCGACGAGCCGTTCGGGCTGTCGGTGATCGAGGCCATGGCATGCGGCACGCCGGTGATCGCGATCAATCGCGGCTCGATGCCCGAGCTGATCGACCACGGACGCACGGGGTTCCTCGTCGGTTCGGTAGGCGAGGCAGTTACCGCACTCGCGCAGATCGAGGCGATCGACCGGGCTGCGTGCCGCGCTGCGGTCGAAGCACGGTTCTCGGTCGAGGCGATGGCGGAGAAGTATGTCGCGCTGTACGAGCGAGTGCTGGCCCTTCCCTCTCCCGGGGGGAGGGGGCGCCTGCGGCTACTCCGCCGCCAATAAGCTCTCTGCCCCGCCAAGATCGACCGACACCAGCCGGCTCACTCCGCGCTCGACCATCGTCACGCCGAACAGCCGGTGCATGCGGCTCATCGTCGCGGCGTTGTGCGTGACGATCAGGTAGCGCGTCGCCGTCTCGCGGGTCATCGCTTCGAGCAGGTCGCAGAAACGCTCGATGTTGGCGTCGTCGAGCGGGGCGTCGACTTCGTCGAGCACGCAGATCGGCGCGGGATTGGTGAGGAACAGCGCAAAGATCAGCGCGACTGCGGTCAGGGCCTGCTCGCCGCCCGAGAGCAGGGTCAGCGACTGGAGCTTCTTGCCGGGCGGCTGCGCCATGATCTCGAGCCCGGCCTCGAGCGGATCGTCCGAATCGATCAGCGCAAGATGCGCCTGTCCGCCGTTGAACAGCGTGGTGAAGAGCCGGCGGAAATGCTGGTCGACGGCTTCGAAGGCGGCGAGCAGCCGCTGGCGCCCCTCGCGATTGAGCGTGCCGATCGAGCCGCGTAGCCGGTTCACCGCCTGGGCGAGCTCGTCGCGCTCCCTGGCGTTGGTAGTGAAGGCGGCCTCCAGCTCGGCGAGCTCGGCTTCGGCGACGAGGTTGACCGGCCCGATCCGCTCGCGTTCGGCGCTGAGCCGCTCGTGCGCCGCGGACTCGTCCTGCGGGGTGCGCACCGTGTCCGAATCGAAGCCCGCTTTTTCGGGAAGCAGCGGCGGCGGGCATTCGAAGCGCTCGCCCGAGAGGTGCCCCATCTCGATCCGGCGCGCTTCCTGGTTCTCGGCGCGCGCAACCGCGCCGGCGCGGGTTTCGCGGGCCACTGCCAGCGCCTCGTTGGCCGTGCGGACATCGGCTTCGGTGGCGCGAAGCGCGCCCTCGGCCTGTTGCTCCGCGGCCATCGCCTCGGACGATTGAGCGCGCGCGCTCTCGGTGGCCGCTTCGGCTTCGGCAACCTGTGCATCGAGCTTCGCCGGACGTTCGGCGAGCGCGGCGCTTTCGTCGGCGAGCTGGACTGCGCGCTTGTCCATCTCGGCAGTGCGGCGCGCCGCCTCACCCGCGCGTGACTTCCAGCTGCGACTCTCGGCCTCGGCGGCGGCGAGCCGCTCGCGCGCGCTCGCGATCTCGCGCTCGAGCCCGCCGCGCTCGGCACGCACCGTGGCGGCGGCGGCGCGGCGGCGCTCGGCATCGCCCGAAAGCGCGGCGACCTTGGCGCGCGTGGCGCTGCCGTCGGGGAGCGCGGCCTTGGCGGCGTCGGCGCGCGCGAGCTCGGCGGCAGCTTCCTCCTGCTCGGCGGCGACGCGGCGGACGCGGCTTTCGAGATCGGCACGCTGCGATTCGAGCCGTTCGAGCTGCGCAGTGGCGCGGTCCTCGGCACGGCCCGCTTCGCGCCCGGCATTCTCGGCATGGTCGAGCAGGCGGCGGCTGTCGGCAGCGGCGCGGCGCGCCTCGGCGATCGCTTCGTCGATCCGCGCGAGCTCGGCGTCGGCGGCGTCGACGGTGCGCACCGCGGCCGGACGTTCCTTCTCGATCGCGGCGAGCCGGTTGACGCGTTCGAGCCGTTCGGCCGCGGCGGCGCCGCCCGAGCGCGCGACATAGCCGTCCCAGCGGCGGAGCACGCCGGCGAGCGTCACCAGCCGCTGGCCGGCCGCAAGCTGCTGGCCCGAATCCTTCTCGGCGACGAGCACCTGCGCGAGCCGGCGGGCGAGTGCGGCGGGTGCCGTGACGTGCTGCGCGAGCGGCGTGGTGCCAGCAGGCGCGGCGGGATCGCCGGGCTGGGGTTCGGCACCCGCCCAGTGGCGCTCGGCGGCCGCGTCGAGTCCGGCTTCGAGGTCGTCGCCCAGCGCCGCGGCAAGCGCGCGTTCGTAGCCGGCGTCGACGCGGAGCTTGTCGAGCAGCCTGTCCTTGTCGGAGGGGCGCGTCGCCTTGGCGAGGGCGGCAGCCTCGCTGTCGAGCTGGGTAAGTTCGGCGTGCGCGGCGGAGCGTGCGGCCTGGGCGCGGTCCCGGCTCTCGATCGCCGTGCGTTCGGCGGCATCGGCACGCGCAAGGCCGGCGCGCGCCGTCTCGGCCTGGCGGAGCGATTCGGCGCGGGCGTCGGCAGCACGCAGCTTCTCGGCCTTGAGTGGTTCGGGATCGGCGAGCGCGTGAAGCTCGGCATCGACGCGCGCCTTGTCGCGCGCGGCACGTTCGGCACGGGTGCGCGCGGCGGCCAGCGCTGCTTCAGCGACGCGCGCCTCCGCGGCTTCGCTTGCCTGGGCGGCGAGTGCCTGCGCCAGCGCCACTTCGGCATCGCGCGCGGCGCGCTCGGCATCGGCGAGCGCGGCGTCGAGCGTCGGCATGCGCGCGGTCGATTCGGCGATGCGCGCCTCGAGCGCCTTGGCCTCTCCGGCCAGCCGCGCGAGCGCGTCGGTGGCGTCGCGCGCGAGTGCACCTTCGCGCGAGCGGTCGTCGGTCAGGCGTGCCTCGGCGTCCTTGAGCTCGTTGATCCGGCGCTCGACCGCGGCGCGCTCGCTGCGCAGCGTCGCGAGCCGGTGCATCGCGTCGGTGGCGCGGTCGCGGACGGTGAGCGCCGCCGCGCGGGCGCCTGCCAGCGTTTCGGCCGCTGCCTGCTGCTTCGCGATCGCGGCCTCGTTCGCTGCGGTGCGCTCGGCGACGACCGCTTCGGCGGCCTGGGCCTCCTTCTTGGCGATGTCCGCAGCCTCGGCAGCCTCGCGCCAGCGCGAAAAGATCATCCGCGCCTCGGCAACGCGGATACGATCGGAGAGCTCGCGGTAGCGTTCGGCCTGGCGCGCCTGACGCTTGAGCTGCGCGGCGCGATTTTCCTGGTCGCCGATAACCTCGTCCAGCCGCGCGAGATTGGCCTCCGTCGCGCGCAGCTTCTGCTCGGCGTCCTTGCGGCGGACGTGGAGCCCGGCGATGCCCGCCGCTTCTTCCAGCATCGCGCGCCGTTCGCCGGGCTTGGCCTGGATGATCGCGCCGATCCGGCCCTGGCTGACCAGCGCAGGCGAGTGTGCACCGGTCGCCGAATCGGCGAAAACCAGCGCGACGTCCTTCGCCCGCACGTCGCGGCCGTTGATCCGGTAGGCGGAGCCAGCCCCGCGCTCGATCCGGCGGACGACTTCGAGCTCGCCGTCGTCGTCGCCCCCCGCCTGCTCGGCGAGGATCGAGACTTCGGCGAAGTCGCGCGCGGGTCGCGTCGCCGTGCCCGCGAAGATCACGTCCTCCATCCCCGCGCCACGCATCGATTTGGCGCTGTTCTCGCCCATCGCCCAGCGCAGCGCTTCGAGCAGGTTGGATTTGCCGCAGCCGTTGGGGCCGACGATGCCGGTGAGTCCCGGCTCGATGCGCAGGTCGGCCGGGTCGACGAAGCTCTTGAAGCCTGTCAGCCGCAGCCGCTTGATCTGCATCGCCGCCCCCCGCGGCCCCTAGGCGGTCATCGCGCGCCGGCCGCCCGAAGCGCCGGTTCGACCTGCGACCACATCGCCGCCTCGAGCTTTTCGCCGTTAATGAGGAACGTCGGGGTGCCGTTCACGCCCATTTCGTTGGTCGCCTTGGCCATGCCGTCGGCCATGCGCTGGATCGCCGCCTGATCGTTCAGGCACTCGCGCGCCTGCGCTTCGGGAAGCCCGCGCTGCTTGACGAAATCGACGATCCCCAGGCCGTCGGCCATCGCCACCGCAGCCTGCGGCGGAGTCATCGTCTGGAGCTGCTGGATCGCCGCCGGCGGAAGCTGTTGCTGCCGCTCGAGGAACTGCTGCTGGTTGGCGAACATCTGCTCGAGCATCGCGAAGAACGACGGCGTCGGCATGCACTGGTTGAGCAGACCCAGCGCGAGATCGGGTGCGCCGTGCAGCGGGAAGTCGCGCCACTCATAGCTCACCCGGCCAGTGGAGATGTATTTCTGCTTGAGCGGTTCCATCGCGTCGGTCGAGAAGCGGCCGCAAGTGGGGCAGGTACGCGAGCCATATTCGACCAGCTTGATCGGCGCGTTCGGATTGCCGAGTACCCAGCCTTCGGCGGTCTTGGTGACTGTATCGACCCAGTTGGTGCCAGCCGGCGGCGCGACCGTCGCGACCGGGCTTTCGGATGCGGCAGGCGTCGCATTATCACCACCGGCTCCACCGCCGCAGGCGGCGAGTGCGAGGAGCGGGATCAGGGTGAGGGCAGAGCGCATGTCTTGTGGTCTCCTGAGGGAAGAGGATCAGCTGTCGGCGGCGCGCAGCTCGGGCTGGAGCTGGTCCCAGCTATAGGCGCCCACGCGGCGCCCGTTGATGAAGAAGCTCGGCGTTCCGCGCACGCCATGGACGTTGACGGCGTCGGCGTTGGTCTTGGCGATACGCCCGATCGCCGCAGTGTCGGCTAGGCAGCGGCGCGCCTGCGCCGCGGGCACGCCCTGCTTCTGCATGAAGGCGATCATTCCCAGCGCCTCGGCGAACTTCGTCGCCGATTGCGCGGGCGGAAGCTGCTGCCAGCCCTGCACCTGCTGCGGCGACTTCTCTGTCAGCGCATGCGCGTCGAACGCCTTCTGGTTGGCGAATATCGCGTCGAGCACCGGGAAGAAGCGCTGCACCGGCACGCACTGGTTGAGCAGCGCGAGCGCGAGGTCGGGCGCGCCATGGACCAGATAGTCGCGGAATTCGTAGCTGAGCTTGCCGCTCGCGATCCACTCGCGGCGCAGCGGCTCCATACCATCGGCAGCGAAGCGGCCGCAGGCGGGGCAGGTGCGCGAGCCATATTCGATCAGCTTGATCGGAGCGTTGGGATTGCCCTGGCGATAGCCGCCCTCAGCCGTGCGCACGACGGTGTTCACCCAGTTGGCGGGCTTGCCCTGGCCCGCGACCGCGGGACCCAGGCCGATGAGCAGTAGCAGTGTCGCCGCGAGGAGCCGGAACGCGCGCATCAGTCGATCCGCCCCAGCTTGGGCATCTCTTCGTTTGCCACCACCCCCGCTGCGAGCGATTCGAGCACGGCCTTGAGCTCGGGATCGGCGATCCCGCGCAGGCTGTCCCCCATCGCCTCGGACAAGGGCTTGAGGCTCGGCGGCGGCGTGGCCCGCTCGGCGCGCTTGACCTCGCCGTGGCGGATCGCGAGCCGCGCGACCGCGGGATAGCCGAAGAAGCGGTTCACCCGCTCGACGATCTCGGGCGCGATATGCTGCATCATCGGGGCGTGCGCGCCGGAGACGACCAGGCTCAGCACGCCCTCTGCGCGCTTGCCCTGCGGGAAGCGGATCGATTCGGGAATCGAGACCCGCGCGTAGCGCTCGCCGACGATTTCGCCCCAGCGGCTCACCACGCTGTGCTGGACGAAGCCGAACTTGCGGAACGCCGCGCGTCCCACGTCGGGCAGCAGCTCGGAGACCGGGCGGGCACGGTTGGACCGTTGCGGCTCGAGCTTGGGCTGGCGCGTCGTGGCGCGTGGCTTGGGGGGCTTCGTCATTTCCGCCAACCCATGCCATAGGGGCCTGTGCCCGACAACGTCCCTCGCGCAATCGCCGCCGCGCTGCTCTCCTGGTACGACGCCCACGCCCGCGACTTGCCGTGGCGCGCGCGGCCGGGCGCCAACGCCCCCGAACCCTATCGCGTGTGGCTTTCCGAAGTGATGCTCCAGCAGACCCAGGTCGCGAGCGTCATCCCCTATTTCGAGAAGTTCACTGCGCGCTGGCCGAGCTTCGAGGCGCTGGCGGCAGCCGACGATGCCGAACTGATGGCCGCCTGGGCCGGGCTCGGCTATTATGCCCGGGCGCGCAATCTGCTCGCCTGCGCGCGCGAAGTCGCAGCGCGGGGCGGACTTCCCGACTCCGAAGAGGCGCTCCGCATGCTTCCCGGGATAGGCGGCTATACGGCGGCCGCGATCGCCGCGATCGCGTTCGGGCGGCGCGCCGTGGTGGTCGACGCCAATGTCGAGCGCGTCGTGGCACGCCTCTTCGCGCTGGCCGACCCGCTGCCGGGCGCCAGGCCGCGCATCCGCGAACTGACCGATTCGATCACGCCTGACGCACGCGCGGGCGATTTCGCCCAGGCGATGATGGACCTGGGCTCGGGCATCTGCACCGCGCGAAACCCCCGCTGCCTGCTCTGCCCGCTGCGCAGCGAATGCACAGGCTTCGCGACTGGCACGCCCGAAGCCTTTCCGGTCAAGGCGAAGAAGACTCCCAAGCCGCAGCGCTTCGGGACGATGTTCTGGGCCGAGCGTGACGGGCATGTGCTGCTCGTCCGTCGTCCGGGCAAGGGGCTGCTGGGGGGTATGCGCGCGCTCCCCACCGGGCCATGGGAAGCATCACCGCCGGGCCTGGAGGGCGCGCCTTTCGCGGCAGAATGGCGTCTGCTCGATGCGCGCGTCAGCCATGGCTTCACCCATTTCAACCTCGACGTCGCGCTTGCGGCTGCCACAATCCCGTCGCAAGCAGAGGGCAGCCAAGGCGAATGGTGGCCGGTCGAGGCGATCGAATCGGCGGGGCTGCCCACGGTTTTCGCCAAGGCGGCGCGGGTGTTCGGGAGGGAATATGCATAAGGCATTGGGACTGAGTTTCGCGGCCGCGCTGGCGCTGGCCACGCCGGGGGCTTTGGCGCAGCACGCGGGGCATCACGCCTCTGCCGCGGCGAGCCAGACGCAGGCGCTCGTCGACCGTTATGTCGCCGAAGGGCGCGTGCCCGGCGCCGTGGCGGTCTTCGCCAGGGGCGACGCCGCGCCCACCGTGATCGCCGCGGGCCGGATCGCCAACGAACCGAGCGCACCCAAGGCCGACATCGACAGCCTGTGGCGCGTCTATTCGATGACCAAGCCGATCACCGGCATCGCCGCGATGATCCTGGTCGAGGAAGGCAAGCTGCGGCTCGACCAGCCGATCAGCGACTTCATCCCGGCATTCAAGGACATGAAGGTGCTCGTCGATCCGGCGAAGGACCTCACCAGCCGCCCGGCGGCGCGGCCGATCACCGTGCGCCACTTGCTCACCCACACCGCCGGGCTCGGCTACAACATCATCACCAAGGGGCCGCTGCTCGACGAATACAACCGGCTGGGCATCAACCCCGCGCAGGTGAGCCAGGCGATGGAGCCGGGCATGCGCACCGCGCGGCCCAAGAGCCTCGCGGAATTCGCCAACCGCGTGGCGACACTGCCCCTGATCGCCGATCCGGGGGCGAAGTTCAGCTATTCGATTGGGCTCGACGTGCTCGGCCGCGTGATCGAAGTCGCGAGCGGCATGCCCTTCGACCAGTTCGTGAACACGCGCATCTTCGCGCCGCTCGGGATGACGTCGAGCTACTGGACCGTGCCCGCCGGCAAGGCAGGTATTCTGGCGACCAACTATGCCCAGATGGGCGCGAACCGTATCCCGATGGACCCGGGCGCGACCTCGGTGTGGCTCCAGCCGCCGAGTTTCGCCTATGGCGGCGCGGGGCTGGTGATGTCGGCGCGCGACTATGATCGGTTCCTCCACATGCTGGTCAACGGCGGCGAGCTTGGCGGCGCGCGTATCCTCAAGCCCGAAACGGTACGGCTGGCCATGTCCGATCTGCTGCCGGCTGGCGTGGACAAGTCGGCGCTGATGGAGATGGCCAAGGACAGCGGCGTGCCGATGGGGTTCGGCGCGGGCGGATCGGTCTATCTCGCGGACAGGCCCGGCGGACCCGGCAAGGGCACATTCGGCTGGGCGGGCGCGGCCGGGTCGATCGGCTGGGCGGACCCCGCCAATAAGGTGCGCGCTACCGGCATGATCAACTTGTTCGGCGACATTCCCTTCAAGCGCGAGCTTTCGCAGGCCGTCTACGCCGACATGGCGAAGTGATTCGGACAAAGTAAGTGATTGCACCCGGCTTTACCGGCGGCACGATCGACCGCGCCGACCGTGTCCGCCACGAGCCCGCGCTGCTCGTGGCGGCCGAGGCCGATCCGCGCGCGCGGCTGCTCGTGCTCGACGGGCTCGATCCGCAGCTCGACGAGGCAGGACGGCTGGTCTGGACGGCGCTCGACGCAGCACCGGGCGAGCGGCTGTTCCTGGGCTATGACGAAGGCGTGCCGCTGTTCGCCGCTGCGCCGCCGCACGGCCAGCCCTTGCCCGGCGGGCGCTCGCCCGCGCTGTTCGCGATGCTCGACCGGTTCCACGCCGCCGACGCGGCGCTCTATGCCGCTGCCCGCAGCCTGGTCGACTGGCACGGCAGGCACGGCTTCTGCGCGGTCTGCGGCACCGCGACCGAGGCATTTCGTGCGGGCTGGGCGCGCAAATGCCCGAGCTGCGCCGCCGAGCATTTCCCGCGCGTCGATCCGGTGGTGATCATGCTCGCCGAGCGCGGCGACAAGGTGCTGCTCGGCCGCCAGCCGCCCTGGCCGGCCGGCCGCTATTCGGCGCTGGCGGGCTTCCTCGAGGTCGGCGAATCGATCGAGGAAGCAGTCCGGCGCGAGATTGCCGAAGAAGCCGGCGTGCCGACCGGCGCAGTCCGCTATGTCGCTAGCCAGCCGTGGCCGTTCTCCTCCTCGCTGATGATTGCCTGCATCGCCGAGGCGCTCGACGAGCGGATCGCGATCGATGTCCACGAGCTGGAGGACGCACGCTGGTTCAGTCGCGACGAGGTTCGCCTCGCGCTGGCCCGCGATCCGGCGGCCACCTTCGGCGCACCCCCGCCCTATGCGATCGCCCACACGCTACTGACCGCCTGGGTGGAGGGGGCTTAGCTAAGCCAATCCTCTCCCGGGTGGGGAGAGGGTTTCTGGTAAACCCGAAATTGACTTTCTTTTCAGGTCAATACTCGATCCGTTGAGATTGTTTCGCTTCCATGACGCGCAACCGCTGATAGGCTGGTCGATGCGAGTCGCCGGGATTGTCGAATCCCGAGCGGGGGTTCGTCGGTCCCACTTCCCGGGAGCGGCGGCGGCTCGCGGATATGGGCGCCGCTCCCGAACAGGGGAGTCAAGGCCATGTTATCGACACCGGCTCGTACGGCGCTGCGGCGCATGCTCGCGGGATCCGCGGCACTTTCGGCAATCGTCTGGTCCGGCTCGGCATTCGCGCAGGATATCGTATCGGTGGCACCCACCGAGGAGCCGCAGATCGTGGTCCGCGACGATCTCAACCCCAACGCGCCTCCGCCCGGCGGCGTGCTCGATCCGGTCGACATCACCGGCGTTGGGCAGGTAGTGACGGATCAGGGCGGTGGCTTCGTCGGCCTTTGCACCGGCACGCTGATCAATCCGCGCACGGTGATCTTCGCAGCCCATTGCGTGAACGACGTTCCGGCCCAGAGCTATGGCTCGGCGAGCGGCGGCACGGCGATCAGCGTCGGTTTCAAAGCCGACAATCGCCCCCCGCTGATCCAATGGCTCAATTCCGGCTACGCCACCAATACCGCCAACGCGCTCTATAACGTCGAGCAGGTCTGGTACGACCAGCGATCACTCGCGCCGAGCTCCGAAGGATTTCTGGAGGCCGACATTGCGCTCGCGACGCTCGATACGCCCGCGACCGACATCCCGAGTTGGACCTTGCTCTTCTCGCCGTTGACCGAGCAGACCCACGCAGTCGTCACCGGCTATGGCAGCCGCGGGACCGGCACCAGCGGCGCGATCGGCATCGATTTCCGCCGCCGCGTGGCGGAGAACATGCTCTCAGTGCTCGGCTCGCTCGACGATCGCAACGACTGGCTGTTCGGCCCCGCACCGGCGGAGAATCCGCAGAGCCTCTACATGCTCGATCTCGACAGCCCGGCGGGCGAGGGGGCGTTCAACCCGGCGACCGGCCGCTATGACTTCGATATCTTCGACGGCGAAGCGCTTCCCCGCGAGGGCGGTACCGCGGGCGGGGATTCGGGCGGACCGCTGATCGTGGACGAGGCGTTCGACCGGCCGGTGGTCGCGGGCGTGCTCTCGGGCGGCTCGCGCTTCTTCACAGCGCAGCCCGATTCAAGCTACGGCACGCATAGTTTCTACCAGCCGCTGTTCCTGTTCTGGGATGCGATCGTCGCCAACAACAGCTACGTCTATGCCACCAATCGCGCCGGCATCCGCGACTGGACCGATCCGAAGCACTGGGTCCAGGCGATGGACCCCAATTATGCGATCGTCCGCGATGGCGAGCTGGTGAACGGGCTTCCCGACACGCCTGCGCTTGGTGTCTCGGGCAACACTCCCAAATTCGGTTCGGTGTGCTTCCTCGCCGATTGCATCGACCTGGCCGATGATCCCGAGGCGACGCCGGTGCCCGAGGGCGACGGCGCGCCGGTCTATGTTCCCGGCGGCCCGGGCACGCGCAACTTCGTGCCCGACAACGTAGTTGCCGATCCGGCTGCGGGTGTGCGGGCGCGATACTATGACGTGACGCTCGCCGCGCCGGGGATCACCAGCCTGGGCAGCGACGTGACGATCGATCGGCTGACGGTGGATGGCGCGACGGTGCTCGACGTGCGGACCGGCGGGCAGCTGGGCGTGCTCACCGATTTCACGCAGTGGTCCGGCTGGACCAACGTCGACGGGCTGCTCCGCACGCGCGAGGCGCTGGTGGCGACCGGCATCCTCTCCGGCTCGGGCACGCTCGATCCGACCTATCTCACCATCGGGCGCGCTCTGGTCGCGCCGGGCGGCAGCGGGATCGGAACGCTGACGGTGCAGGGTGATGTCATCCTTTCCTCGGGCGCGCTGCTCAGCATCGATCTGTCGCGCACGGCAACGGACAAGCTCGTCGTGGCCGGCGACGCGCTCAATCCGGGGATTGCCGCGCTCGACGGGACGGTGATCTTCAACCGCGGCAGCCCCTTCTCGACGCCGCGGCACGGGCAGAGCTTCACTTTCCTCACCGCCACGGGCGGCGTGGACGGCGAGTTCTCCCAGGTGCTGAGCACGCTGGGACTGCTCACGGCCAAGGTAACCTATGATCCCAATGCCGCGCATGTGACGCTGAAGGCTGGATCGATCTTCGACTATCTGGGCAATGCGAAGGGTCTGGCGGGCATCTTCGCACAGGCGCTCGATAGCCTGCGCGACGGCAGCTATTCGAACCTTTCGAACCTCTACGGATCGATAGACCTGATGGAGCCGGCCCGACTCTCCGCCACGCTCAACGGCCTCAACCCGAGCATCATCGGCGAATCACGATCGCTCCAGGAACGCCAGTCGACGGTGATGCTCAATGCCGTCACCGACCGTCTGTCGATGCTTGGCACCGGCAGGCTCGGCGGACGGCTGAGCATCGTCGGCACGCCCGGTGCGCTGACCGGGCTGGCGAGCCTCGACCGGGGTGAGTCGATCGCGCGGTCGAGCAATCTCAGGGGCATGCTGCCGAGCGAGGCGAGCGTGGGCGCGCTCCCTGAAAATGTCTCGGGCTTCGTCTCGGGCGGCTTCGTCAGCGGACGCAGCAGCTATGGTGTAGCGGGCCAGGCGAATGGCCAGCAGAGCTGGTACATGGGCATGGGGCTCGAGATGGAAGTGGCGCCGTTCACCACGCTGGGCACCGCGATGGGCTTCTCGCAGGGGACGAGCCGGCCCGGGCTCGACCAGGCGGAGGCGGATACGCGGGTGACCCAGCTCACCGTCTATGGTTCGCACCGGCTGGGCGGGGGCGTCTATGTCGCCGGGCTGGGCATGGCGGAGCGGACCGAGACCGGGCTGCGCCGCTACGCGAGCACGGGCGAGATGGGCTATGCGCTCGGCGCGAGCGCCAACGTCGATCACTATGCGGCGCGCGCGGAGCTGGGCGTGAACCTGCCGCTCGCGCAGGCGATCACGGCGACGCCCCGGGTCTCGATCGGCTATTCGGCCTATGCCTATCGGCCGTTCCGCGAGGGCGGGGGCGAAGTGGCGCTGCAGGTCGACCGGCTGAGCTCCTCGACGATCGAAGGGCGCGCCGGCATGCAGTTCGCCGGTTCGGCGCGCATAGGGGCGTGGACGCTCTTGCCCCAGTTCACCGCCGATTATGTGCAGGTGGTGGCGGGCGACCGCGGATCGATGCTGGTGCGCTTCGTCGCGGCGCCCGACGCAGCGATGCTGCTGCCGCTGGTCAACGGGGGCGCACAATGGGGCGAGCTGCGCGGAGGGGTGCGGCTGGCCAACGGTCCGGTGGACTTCGGGCTGGGCATCGAGCGGCGGATCGGCCGGGCCCTGTATCAGGACGATCGGGCGGTAGTGGACGCGCGGCTGCGGTTTTGAGGTGCTGACCCTCTCCCGCAAGCGGGAGAGGGTTTTTTGGGCACCTACCCCCGGAACAGCCCGCCGAGCACGCCCCGGACAAGCCCGCCGATCACGCCGCCGCCGCTCTTGCTGCCGAACACGGCCTTGGAGACTTCGCCGGCGACGGTACGGCCCACTGCCGAGCTCGCCGAGCGCGTCGCCGACTTGACGGCGCGGTTCCACGGCGAATTGGCTGCGGCGCGTTCGGCCTCGCGCTGGGCGCGAGCGGCTTCCTTGGCGAGCCGTGCATCTTCCTTGGCCTGGGCAGCGGCGGCCTTTTCGGCCTCGGTCGCGGCCTTGGCTTCGGCGGCGGCGGCGGCGGCCTCCTGCGCCTTGGCGCCGAGCAGCTCCTCGGCCGATTCGCGATCGATCGCTTCGTTATACTTGGCACCGATCGCGTCGGTCTCGATCAGCACCTTCCGTTCTTCGGGCGTAAGCGGGCCGACGCGCGAGGCGGCCGGCTTGATCAGCGTGCGCTGGACCGGGCTCGGCGCGCCGTCCTCCTGGAGCAGCGAAACCAGCGCCTCGCCGACCTTCAATTCGGTGATGACGGTTGCGACGTCGACCCCCGGATTGGCGCGGAACGTGTCGGCCGCCGCGCGGATCGCCTTCTCCTCGCGCGGGGTGAAGGCGCGGAGCGCGTGCTGGATGCGGTTCCCGAGCTGGCCGGCGACGTCCTCCGGGATGTCGATCGGGTTCTGCGTGACGAAATAGACGCCGACGCCCTTCGAGCGGATGAGGCGGACGACCTGTTCGATCTTGTCGAGCAGCGCCTTGGGCGCGTCCTCGAACAGCAGATGCGCTTCGTCGAAGAAGAAGACGAGCTTGGGCTTGTCGGGATCGCCGACCTCGGGGAGCGTCTCGAAAAGTTCCGAGAGCAGCCAGAGCAGGAAGCTGGCGTAGAGCCGCGGGCTGGCCATCAGCTTGTCGGCAGCTAGGACGTTGACCACGCCGCGGCCGCTGTCGTCGGTGCGGATGAAATCGGCGATGTCGAGCGCTGGCTCCCCGAAGAAATTGGCGGCTCCCTGCGAGCGGAGCTGGAGCAGTGAACGCTGGATTGCGCCGACGCTCTGCTTCGAGACATTGCCATAGGTGGCGGTAAGCTCGTCGGCACGGTCAGCGCAGTGCGTGAGCATCGACTGAAGGTCGTCGAGGTCGAGGAGCAGCAGCCCGTCCTTGTCGGCGACTGTGAAGGCGATCGTCAGCACGCCTTCCTGGACTTCGTTGAGCCCCATCAGCCGTGCGAGCAGCAGCGGGCCCATTTCGGAAACGGTGGTGCGGATCGGGTGACCCTGCTCGCCGAACAGGTCCCAGAGCTGCACCGGCGTCTCCGCATAGCGCCACTCGGTATCGCCGATCTCCTGCGCGCGGGCGGCGAAGCTCGCATGCACCTTGGCGGTGGGTGATCCGGCCATGCCGAGCCCGGCGAGATCGCCCTTCACATCGGCGACGAACACCGGGACGCCGCGCGCCGAAAAGCCCTCGGCCAGGCCCTGGAGCGTCACCGTCTTGCCCGTGCCGGTCGCGCCCGCGATCAGCCCGTGGCGGTTGGCGCGCCGAAGCACCAGTTCCTGGGGCTTGCCGCTAGCGGCGCCCACGAAAATGCCCGTCTCTCCCATCGTGCCTCCTCCCGTCGAGGGAAGGAGCTTAGGGGAGAAACGGGCATTTGGCAGCCCGAATCGGGCAGATTTTACTCGCCGATCTGGACGGCGACGAAATTGCCGATGTTGCGGCGCTGGACGTAGAGCAGCACCTGGTTGCGGCCCGCGCGCTTCGCCTCTGCGACGATGCGCGACACGTCCGCAGCGGTCGCGACCGGCGTGCGGTTGATATTGACGATCACGTCGCCGCGGCGGATGCCCTTGGCAGCGGCATCGCTGGTCGGGCTGGCGCCAAGCACGACCACGCCCTTGACCTGCGGATCGACGCCGATGCTGCGCGCGATCTGCGGGGTGAGCGGCGTGACTGCGATGCCGAGCGACGCCGAGGCCGGCGCGCTCTCTTCGCCGTCCTGCCCCGGGATGCCGTCCTCGGCCGCCTCGGGGTCGAAGCCGGCGAGCTGGTCCTCGGGCGGGCGCGTGCCGACGGTGACCGTCACCGTCTGGCGCTTGCCGTCGCGCATGAGCTCGATCGGAACGCGGGTGCCCGGCGGCACATTGGCGATCAGGAAGCTCAGCGTCTGATCGGGCGTCACTTCCTGATTGTTGACGCGGACGATCACGTCGCCCTGCCGGATGCCGGCCTTTTCAGCGGCTTCGCCCGGCTCGACGCGTGCAACCAGCGTGCCGCGGCCGCTGGGGATGCCGAGCGCCTCGGCGATGTCGCGAGTCACGTCCTGCATCTGGATGCCCAGATAGCCGCGCTGCACCGCGCCTCCCTTCATCAGCGTGTCGACGATCGGCTTGGCCTGCTCCGCAGGGATGGCGAAGCCGATGCCCACGTTGCCGCCAGTGGGCGAAAGGATCTGCGAATTGACGCCGATCACATTGCCCTGAAGATCGAACATCGGGCCGCCCGAATTGCCGCGGTTGATCGAAGCGTCGGTCTGGATGAAGCGGTCATAGGCGCCGCCCTGGCCGGTGACGCGGTGCGTCGCCGAGATGATGCCCGCGGTGACCGATCCGCCGAGCCCGAACGGGCTGCCGATCGCCACCACCCAATCGCCGACGCGCGCCTGGCGCGAATCGCCGAAGCGGACGAAGGGCAGGTTGCTGCCTTCGATCTTTAGCACGGCGAGGTCAGAGGCGACGTCGCGGCCGACCAGCCGCGCCTTGAACTCGCGACGATCAGAAAGCGTGACGTTGATCGATTCGACCACCGCGCCGCGGGTGCCCGCGGTCACGACGTGATTGTTGGTGACGATGTAGCCGTCGGCCGAGATGAGGAAGCCCGAGCCGAGCGATTCTGCCTGGCGGGTCACCGGCTGGCTGGGGCCGCCGAACATCTCGAACGGCGTGCCCGCGAACGGATTGGCGTTGCCGGTGATGCGCTGCGTGGTGGAGATGTTGACCACCGCGGGCTGCAGCTTGGCGACCATGTCGGCGAAGCTCATCGGCGCTCCGGAGCGAGGCACCTCCGCCTGGATCGCGCCCGGCTCGTTCTGCGCGGTCTGCGCACCGGCCGGGTGCTCGAGCGTCATCGCGATGGCGGCGCCGCTGAGGGCAAGGGCAGTAGTGAGAGCGTAAGCGTAACGCACGTGTGTGAGTCCTCTCAAAGGAAGGAGAAGCGTTCGGCGCAACTTCTTGCGCCGGATTGCTGAACGCCGTTTGAATATGAACGAAGTGACAGGCTCATCGTTGCCCCATGAACTCGCGCAGATAGGAGTTCTGCGGGGAAAGGATGATCTGCGTCTCGCCCTTGCCCTCGCCCTGAGCGAGGAAGGTATTCCGATACGACTGCATCGCGCGATAGAAATCGTAGAACGCCGGGTCCTTGTTGAACGCCTGCGCATAGATCTGCGCGGCCTGTGCCTGGGCGGTCGCGCGGATGATCTGGGCTTCCTTGAGACCCTGCGCCTTGATCGTCGCGGCTTCCTGGCGGCGCGCGGTCGCCATGCGGTCGAGCGCACTCTGCAGCGGCGAGCCCGAAGGCAGCTCGGTCTGCTTGATGCGGACATCGACGATCTCGACGCCGTACTGGCTCGCCAGCTTCTGGAGCGAGGATTGGATGTTCTCCATCACCTGCCCGCGCTCGGGGCTGAGCAGCACCGAAGCAGGCTGTTTGCCGAGCTCGTTGCGGAGCGACGAACCGAACAGCGGCTGGAGCTGGTCGCGGACGCGCTCCTCGTTGCCGACGGTCACCACCATACGGAGCGGATCGACGACGCGGAAGCGCGCATAGGCGTCGACTTCGAGCCGGAGCTGATCGGTCGAGAGCACCGGCTGGTTGGGCAGGTCGATGTCGAGCACGCGCTTGTCGACCCAGACGACGCGATCGATGAAGGGAATGCGGAAGATCACGCCGGCGCCGGTGCGGCCATATTGCTCGCCCGGCTGATAGGCGTTGATCGGATTGCCGCGCGGCTGCTCGAGCCGGAGGATTACTGCCTGCTTGGTCTCGGGGACGATCGTGATCGTGCTGAGCACGACGACGAGCGCGAGAACCGCAACGACAGCGATCGCGACGGGGCTGCGGAGCCAGTTGCGGGTCATCGTGCGGTGCCTCCCTTTGGCTGGGCCGCCTGCACTTCGTCCACGGCCGGGGGTCTGGAGCGTAGTGCCGGGAGCGGCAGATAGGGGGTGACGCCGGGTGCCTCGACCACGGTCTTGTCCGTGCGCGCGAGAATCTGTTCCATCGTCTCGTAATACATGCGGCGGCGAGTCACCTCGGGAGCGAGCTTGTACTGCTCGTAGATCTTGTCGAACTCGGCCGCCTCGCCCTGCGCCGCGGCGATAACCTGCTGGGCATAGGCGTTGGCGTTGTTCTTGTTGGCCTGCGCCTCCTGCTGCGCAGCGGTGACTTGCTTGAAGTCCTCGTCCACAGCCTGGGGCGCAGTGGCCTTCTGGATCGCGACGCCCTGGATGCGGATGCCCGAGCGATATTCGTCGAGGATCTGCTGCATCAGCGTCTGGACCTGGCCCTCGATCCGCGCACGGCCTTCGCCGATCGCTTCGTTGAGCGGGGTGGTGGCGACGACCGCGCGCATCGCGCTCTCCGCGGTCGCGCGCACCGTGTCCTCGGGCCGCGCGATCTGAAATTTATAGTCGACCGCGCTGCTGATGTCCCAGCGCACCGAATATGCGAGGTCGACGATGTTCTGGCCGCCGGTGAGCATCAGATTCTCACCGCTCGCGGGGAAATTCTCGGTGCGGATATTGGCGACGTCGACCACATCGACGAGCTGGATCGGCGCGGGCAAGGTGAACTGGAAGCTGCCGGGATTAAGCGTGCGCGAATATTTTCCCAGCGTGGTGACGACGCCGCGTTCGCGCGGGCCGATCGAATGGGTGCTGGTGTAGAGTATCCAGACCGCCAACAGCGCGCCCACGACCATCAGCCACATCCGGCCGCCGCTGGGAAAGCCGGGGATACCGCCTCCGCCTCCGCTGCGCGCGCGCTTGAGCAGCTCGTCGAGCGTGCTGCTGGTGCTGCCGCGCGGGCGCCGGCCCTCGGGGGGGAAGGACCAGGGATTGCGCGGGCCGCCGCCGTTGCCGCCATCGCCGGAGCCGCCGCCCTGGCCGCCGCTTCCGCCGCTGCCCCAGGGGCTCTTGGGAGCCTCGTTGTGAAAAATGCCGGCGCCTGCGAGCCAGCGAATGAGTTTTGCCATCCTGCCTTTATAAGTGCGCGCCCGCGGATTTACAGTGGCGGCGCGCGATTGTGCGCCTATGTGCCCCCGAATGAGCGATATCGAACAGCTGAAGGCGGCGCTTGCGCCCATCGCCGCCGGCCGCGCGACGACTCGGATCGAGGGCGGCCGCGCGAGCATCGTGCTCGACGTGACGGGACTCGGTGCGGCGGCGCGCGATGAACTCGAGGCCGACGTTCGTGCCGCGGCGGAGCGATTGCCCGGAGTCAGCGAAGTCCGCGTGCTCCAGACGAGCGAGCGGCGCCAGCGCCGGCTGATCGCAGTGGCGAGCGGCAAGGGCGGCGTGGGCAAGTCCACCGTCGCGGCCAACCTCGCGATCGCGCTGGCGAGGCGCGGACGCAAGGTGGGGCTGGTCGATGCCGACATCTACGGCCCCTCGCAGCCCAAGCTGCTCGGCGTAGAGGGCGTGCGGCCCGAGGCGCGCGAGAAGAAGCTGATCCCGGTCGAGACGCCTTACGGCGTGCCTCTGCTCTCGATGGGCGGGCTGGTCGCCGAGGGGCAGGCGATCGCGTGGCGCGGATCGATGGCCGGGCAGGCGCTCGGCCAGTTGATCGACGGCGACTGGGGCGAGGCCGAGGTGCTGATCCTCGACTTGCCGCCGGGCACCGGCGACCTCCAGCTCACCATGGTCCAGAAATACAAACCGGCAGGCGCGGTGATCGTCTCGACACCGCAGGACCTTGCGCTGATCGACGCTACGCGCGCGATCGATCTGTTCGGCAAGGTGGGCGTTCCGGTGGTGGGGCTGATCGAGAATATGGCCGGCTATGCCTGCCCGCATTGCGGCGAGATCTCGGATCCGTTCGGGCGCGGCGGCGCCGAGGCGGCAGCGGCACGGTTGGGGCTGCCTTTCCTCGGGCGCGTACCGCTCGAATTAGCGATCCGGACCGCTTCCGACGCAGGCGAACCGCCGGCGGCGGGGAACGGCCCCGCGGCGGAGACGTTCGCCGCTCTGGCGGCCGGTCTCGACGACTGGCTCGCCGCCAACGGAGGCTAGAACATGCCGCTCACGCGCGACGAAGACATAAGGGAATTGCTCGAGGAGACGCGGACGATCGCGATGATCGGCGCGTCGGACCGGCCCGACCGGCCGAGCTACCGCGTGATGGAGTATCTCCAGAGCCGCGGTTACCGCGTGATCCCGGTCAATCCGCAGATCACCGGCGAGCATGTCCACGGCGAATATGTGTTCCGCGAGCTTTCGCAGATCGGGGAGCCGATCGACATGGTCGATATCTTCCGCCGATCGATAGCGGCGGGCGAGGCGGTGGACGAGGCGATTGCCGCGGGTGCCAAATCGGTGTGGCTCCAGATCGGCGTGATCAACGAGGAAGCCGCGGCACGCGCCGAGGCGGCCGGGCTCAAGGTAGTGATGGACCGCTGTCCCGCGATCGAGATCCCGCGGCTCGGCGTGCCGCGGGTGGGCGGGGCGCATTGAGATACGCGCGCACTCTCTACAGTTCGCCCTGAGCCTGTCGAAGGGCGCTTTATTCGCGAGCGGATCGCCTGCGGCCGTGCTTCGACAGGCTCAGCACGAACGGTGGAGCGGTTGGACGCGTCAGAGCCGCTCCAACGCCTCCACCAGCCGATCGACGTCCCGCGTGTCCTGGTACAGCCCGAAGCCGATCCGCAGCACGTCGCCGCGCACGTCGACGATGACTTCCTCGGCTTCGAGCTCGGCTTTCCAGCGTTGCGCTTCCGGTGCGCGGAGCGCGACGAAACGGGCCGGTGACCTCGGGTTGAGCAGCTCGGCCTCGATCGGCAGATCGGCGAATAGTCGGCTCCGCAGGGCCGCGGCGTGCGCGGCCATCGTCGCGGTGGTGATCCCTTCGTCCGCGAGCATGTCTCGCACGGCAACGAAGCGGTAGAGGCCCGAGGGATCGAAGGTCGATCCGAGGAAGCGGCGCGCATCGGGAGCGTAACCGATGCTGCCGGATGGGAGCGAGAGATCGTCGAACTCCGCGTACCAGCCGGTGACCTCTGGCCGCGGGCCGAAGCCGGGCGGCGCGTGGAGGAAGGCGCAGCCTTCGCCTGCCATCGCATATTTGTACCCGCCGGCAAGGTAGAAGACGCGATCGGCGATGGCCGAAAGATCGGTCTCCAGCCCCATGAAGCCGTGGTAGCCATCGATCACCACCCAGGGGCCTTCCGGGCGGGCAAGCGCTGCAAGTTCTTCGAGTCCGGTGAGCACACGGCCGGTGCCGAACTGGACATGGCTGGCGAAGATCAGGTCGTGCGCGCCGCTTGCGGCGCGCTCCACCAGTCGCTCCAGCGGCACGCGCTCGACCACCGCGGCGCCCGATTCCTCCCAGCGCGCGCTCTGGCGGCGGAAGCTGTGGAACTCGCCGTCGGTCGTCAGGATGTGCAGCGGCCGACGGGGCAGCGCCGAGGCGATGCCGAGCAGCAGGGTATGGGTGTTGGGTGCGAAGACGATCGTGGCGGGGTCGGGAAGCCCCAGCTCGGCCGCCACATGCTGCTGCGCGGCGGGCCAGATCTCGCCCATCACCCGCTCCCATTTGCGATCGGCGAGCCGGGCGGCATCCTCCCAGGCGGCGAGCTGGCCGACATAGCTCGCGTCGGGCCACAAATGATGGCTGTGCGCGGCGAAATGCAGCCGCTCGGGCGCCGCGGCGAGCGCACGCTGGAACAGGCGCTTCCAGCTCATAGCTGGGTCCTGAGCGTCCACAGCTCGGGAAAGGCGCGCTTGGAAAGCGTCGAGGCGAGATAGGGCACGCCGGGAGTGCCGCCCGTGCCGGGTTTCATTCCGATGACGCGGCTGACGGTCAGCACATGCTTGTGCCGCCAGGTGGCGAGGGCGTCGTCGATGTCGACCAGCTTCTCGGCGAGCTGGTAGAGCTCCCACCAGCGGCCGGTGTCACGATAGACCTGGGCCCAGGCGTCCTCGACTTGCTTGCTCGGCGCATAGGGCTTCGGCCAGTCGCGCTTCAGCGCTTCGGGCGGCAGGTCGAAGCCGGCGCGGGCCAGCGCGGCGTTGGCTTCGTCCCACAGGCTCGGCAGCTTGCCGAATTCGTCGGTGAGCGGGCCCGGCACGCCGCCGCCGCGGACGCCGAGCAGCGTCTCGACCGCCCGGAACTGGTCCGACTGGAACCCCGAGCTGGTGCCGAGCACGTCGCGGAATCGCGAATAGTCGCTGGGCGTCATCGTGGTGAGCACTTCCCAGCTGAGCGTCATCACTGCCTGGATGCGACTGACGCGGGCCAGGCTCTTGTACGCCTCGACCGGCTTGTCGGCGCGGACCAGCTCGATCGCCAGACGGATCTCGGCGATCGCCTGCTTGAGCCAGAGCTCCTTGGTCTGGTGGATGATGATGAACAGCAGCTCGTCGTGGCGGTCCGACAGCGGATGCTGGGCGGTGAGGAGCTGGTCGAGCGCGAGATAGCGCCCGTAGGTCATGCCTTCGGTCATGCCGCGACCCTACGCCATCCCGTCGCCTCGGCGAAAGCCGTAACGGTGGAAACTATCTCAATCCCGCAACAGCTCGTTGATCCCGGTCTTGGAGCGAGTCTGCGCGTCCACCGTCTTCACGATCACGGCGCAATAGAGCGACGGGCCGCCCTTGGGATCGGGGAGCGATCCGGGCACCACCACGGCATAGGGCGGGACTTCGCCGCGGAACACCTGCCCGGTGGCGCGGTCGACGATCTTGGTCGAGGCGCCGAGGTAGACGCCCATCGAGAGCACCGCGCCTTCGCCGACGCGCACGCCCTCCGCGACTTCGGCACGGGCGCCGATGAAGGCGCCGTCGCCGATGATCACCGGATCGGCCTGGAGCGGCTCGAGCACCCCGCCGATCCCTGCGCCGCCGGAGAGGTGGACGTTGCGGCCGATCTGCGCGCAGCTGCCCACGGTCGCCCAGGTGTCGACCATCGTCCCTTCGCCGACATAGGCGCCGATGTTGACGAAGCTCGGCATCAGCACCGCGCCCTTGGCGACATGCGCGCCGTGGCGGACGACCGCGCCGGGCACTGCGCGAAAGCCCGCCTCGCGGAAGGCGGCCTCGCCCCAGTTCGCGAACTTGGACGGCACCTTGTCGAACCAGTTGGCGCCTCCGGGGCCGGGCATCACGACATTGTCGTTGAGCTTGAACGAGAGCAGCACCGCCTTCTTGAGCCACTGGTTGACCTGCCAGCCGCCCCCGGCGACC
This sequence comes from Sphingomonas radicis, assembly GCF_051400635.1. NCBI lineage: Bacteria > Pseudomonadati > Pseudomonadota > Alphaproteobacteria > Sphingomonadales > Sphingomonadaceae > Sphingomonas > Sphingomonas radicis. The sequence goes on along the minus strand of NZ_JBLFFG010000001.1, from coordinate 144,223 downwards.
GGCTCCGCGACGCGCGCCTCGCCGCGATCGAGCAGGTTCAATGCCTCGGCCACCGCCTCGCGCACCGTGCCCTCGGTATGGAAGCCCAGGCTGGCGCGGTCTTCCCAGGCGGCGTCGATCGTCGAAGCGAGGTCGGTCATCTCAATCCTCCAAAATCTCGTGCAGCCAGCGCCCGAGGTCGCTGACGGTATAGTCGATGAAGCTGCGGTCCTGGTCCGGCGTCTGCTCGGAGCCGTTGTCGATCCACACCGTGGTCATGCCGATCGCCTTGGCGGGCTTGAGGTTCCGCGCCATGTCTTCGACGAACAATGACTCAGTGGGTTCCAGACCATAGGCGTCGCACAGCCCCTGATAGGCCGCCGGATCCGGCTTGGGGCGATAATCGGTCGCGTGGATGTCGTGGATCGCCTCAAAGGTCGCGCCGAGCCCCAGCCGGTCAAGCACCTTGGCGGCGTAGGGCGCGTCGCCATTGGTGAAGACGAGCTTGCGCCCGGGCAGCCGCGCCAGCGCCTCGATCAGCGCTTCGTTGGCCTCGAGCACGCTCATGTCCACGTCGTGGACGAAATCGAGATAGTGGCGCGGTTCGACGCCGTGCTCGGCCATCAGCCCGGACAGGGTGGTGCCATGCGCGTGGAAATAACCCTTCTGGATGCGGTGCGCTTCCTCGGCGTCGCACTGGAGCAGCTCGCGCACATATTCGCCGATCCGCGCGTCGATCAGCGCGAACAGGTTCGCGCTCACCGGATAGAGCGTATTGTCCAGATCGAAGATCCAGTTGCGGACGTGCGAGAGCTGCGGAAGCATCGCCCGGGCCTCTAGGGTCCGTGGGCGATATCCGCAATGGCCGCGGCGGATGCGGATTTGCTTTGCCGCCGCACAGCAAAGCTGGGGTAGCGGAGCGGGAGCGCACGCCCCATCTCCGCGCCATGACTGCTTATTCGCTGCTCGACCTCGTCCCCATCGTCCAGGGCGGGGATGCCCGCCAGGCGCTCGCCAACGCCGCCGATCTCGCCGCGCATGTCGAAGGTCTCGGTTACACTCGCTACTGGGTTGCCGAGCACCACGGCATGGAAGGGATCGCCAGCGCGGCGACTGCGGTGGTGATCGCGCATGTCGGCCATGCGACCAGCCGCATCCGGATCGGCGCGGGCGGGATCATGCTTCCCAACCATTCGCCGCTCCAGGTGGCCGAGGCGTTCGGGACGCTCGATGCGCTGTTCCCGGGGCGCATCGACCTGGGGCTCGGCCGCGCGCCGGGATCGGACCAGCGGGTCGCCCGGGCGCTGCGCCGGACGCTGGACAGCGATCCCAATGCCTTCCCCCAGGACGTGGCCGAGCTGCAGAGCTATTTCGCCGACGATGATCCGAACGGGGGCCGCACCGGCATCCAGGCGACGCCCGGCGCGGGCGCGGACGTGAAGCTGTGGATTCTGGGGTCGAGCCTGTTCGGCGCGCAGCTCGCGGCGATGCTGGGGCTGCCCTATGCCTTCGCCTCGCACTTCGCCCCGGCGATGCTCGACGAAGCGGCCGACGTCTATCGCCGCAACTTCCGGCCCTCGGCGGCGCTCGACAAGCCGTGGCTGATGCTGGGCTTCAACGTGTTCGCCGCGGACAGCGACGAGGAGGCGGAGCTGCTCGCCAGCTCGCAGCAGCAGGCCTTCGTCGCGATCCGCAGCACCGGGCGAGGCATCCAGCTCCCGCCGCCGGTGGCGGGGTATCGCGAGAGTCTGGGCGCGCAGGGTAATGCGGTGCTCGACCATGTCCTCTCGGCCTCGGCGATCGGCGGGCCTGAGAAGGTCCGCGAGCAGCTTGCCGCCTTCGTGGCGCGCACCGGAGCAGACGAACTGATGCTCACCAGCGCGATGTTCGACCATCAGGCGCGCAAGCGGAGCTTGGCGATCGCCGCCGAGGCGATGCGGGGGTTGTAGGCGGTATCGGCTTCCCCCTGAAACGAAGCGGTGCCCCTCTAATCCTCCCCCGCCAGGGGGAGGTGGCGCCAAAGGCGTCGGAGGGGGCGGATGCCCGAACACCGGCGGCGTGCTTCCTCCCCCTCCGTCAGGCTGCGCCTGCCACCTCCCCCTGGCGGGGGAGGATTAGAGGGGCACTCGCGCTCCGGTGGAGCGCGCAGTTTTGACTCTTTTCATGGAAACGCGATTCATCTCGTAATATTATTTCGCGAGGCGCGCGTATCTATCGATGTCAAAGAGCGCGTGGCGCGCGACGCCACGGGCCGAGCGAAGCAAACGAAATCCTACATTGCAAGCGTCCCGCGCTCGCATCCTGTTGGCCTCCCCTGTGTGGGCAGGCACCACCCCGACCCTCCCCCGAAGGGGAGGGGCTTTAGGGTTTCAGCCAGCGTTCGGTTTGCGGCGCGCAGCGTCGAGGCTGATCGGGCCTGGGCCGGCGAACACGAAATAGAGAAAGACGAAGCAGTAGAGGATCGCTGCGTCGCCCATGTTGTTGACCGGCCAGAAGTTCTGCGGTGCGTGGCCGAGGAAATAGGCGACCGCCATCGTGCCCGAGGCGAGGAAGGCGGCGGGGCGCGTGAACAGCCCGAGCGCGATCAGCGCGCCGCAGACCAGCTCGATAACCCCGGCATAGGCCCCGGGCCCCGCGAAGGTCCACCCGAAGCCGGCATGCTCGCCAGGCGGGAAGGAGAGGAACTTCTGCGTGCCGTGCGCCAGGAACAGCAGCCCCGACATGATCCTGAGAACGCTGTGTACCGTGGGCGCATAGGCGCCAAGCCGATCGGTGTTCATCGTCGTCTCCCCGCAATGGTGACGCGGCGAGCTTGACAGCACCGTTTCAGCTTCGCAACGGCTGAATCAGCCCGCGGCAGGCAACCGCAGCCGGACGAGCAACCCGCCGAGGTCCTCGCTTTCCTCGAGGCTGACCGTGCCGCCGTAGATCTCGGCTACGTCGCGCACGATCGCCAGGCCCAGCCCGGTGCCGGGCTTGCCGGTGTCGAGCCGCACGCCGCGATCGAAGATGCGGATGCGCTCGGACTCGGGGATGCCGCGGCCGTCGTCCTCCACCAGTATCTCGACGAACCCCGCCTCGGCGCGCGCGGTCACGAACACGCTCCCCCCGCCATATTTGGCGGCGTTCTCGACGAGATTGCCGAGGATCTCGTCCAGATCCTGCCGCTCGATGTGCGCGACCAGGTTCTTCGGCCCGTCGACGTCGATCCGCACCGCCGGATAGAGCCGCGCCACCGCGCGCTCGACGGCCTCGATCGAGGGCCAGATTTCGGCGCGGCTGTGTGCGCTGCCGCGGCGGCCGACCGCGCGAGCGCGGGCGAGGTGATGGTCGATCTGGCGGCGCATCGTCCGCGCTTCGCGGATCACGGTGGCAGGCAGGTCGGCCTGGCCCGCGGCGGCGGCGTTCATGATCACGCTGAGCGGAGTCTTGAGCGCATGGGCGAGGTTGCCGGCATGGCGGCGTGCCTCTTCGGCCTGACGGTCGTTGTGCTCGACCAGCGCGTTGAGCTCCTCGACCATCGGCGCGACTTCGGAGGGCATCGCGTCCTCGATCCGTGTCGACTGGCCCGCGCGCAGCCGCGCGATCTCCGATCGGACGCGGCGGAGCGGCATCAGCCCGAACCAGGTCTGCAGCGCCACCATCACGACCAGCCCGAGCCCGAGCAGCGCGAAGCTGCGGATCAGCGTGCGCCGGACCGCAGCGATCTCGGCATCGAGCGTGATCCGGCTCTGCGCGACCTGGAAGCGCCAGCGCACTGGCGATCCGGGGAGCTTCAGATCACGTTCGGCGATGCGCAGCGGCTCCTCGGGGAATTCGCGGCTGTCGTAGATGTGGAGGTCCATGTCGGCGTGGACCTGGTTGACGCGCAGCCGCCGGTCCCACAGCGAACGCGACGGGAAAGTCTCGAACCCCTGGCCGCTGATCTGCCAATAGGCGCCCGATGCGGGCTCGAGGAAGCGCTGGTCGGCGAGCTCCCGGTTGAGCATCACTTCGCCATTGGGGCCGAGCTCGGCCGAGACGATCATCGAATTGAGCAGATAATCGAGCTGATCGTCGAAATTGCGCGTCATCGCGTCGGTGAGCACGCGATCGAGCGCATAGCCGCCGCCCAGCAGCAGGATCATGATCCAGGCGGTGGCGATCAGGATCATGCGCCGGCTGACCGAGCCGGTCACGCGCACATAGGGGCGCGGACGCGGTTCGCCGGGAGCGGGCGGCGGAGCGGGGTCCTGAGTGCGTCGAGGGCCGAACGGCCACATGCGATCAGGCCGCCCCAGCGGGTTCCTCGAGGCTGTAGCCCAGGCCCCGGATGGTGGTGATCACGTCGGGCCCCAGCTTCTTGCGGATGCGGGTGACGAACACTTCGATCGTGTTCGAATCGCGATCGAAGTCCTGATCGTAGATGTGCTCGATCAGCTCGGTGCGGCTCACCACCTTGCCCTTGTGGTGGAGCAGATAGGAGAGGAGCTTGTATTCCTGCGCAGTGAGCTTCACCGGCTCGCCGGCCTTGGTGACCTTGCCCGAGCGGGTGTCGAGGCGGATGTCGCCTGCGATCAGCTCGGCCGAGGCATTGCCCGAAGCGCGGCGAATGAGCGCGCGCAGGCGGGCGATCAGCTCCTCGGTCTGGAAAGGCTTGGCGACATAATCGTCGGCGCCCGCATCGAGCCCGGCGACCTTGTCCGACCAGCTGTCGCGCGCAGTGAGCACCAGCACGGGGGTGGTCTTGCCTTCCTTGCGCCAGCGATCGAGCACGGTCAGTCCGTCGATCTCGGGAAGCCCGAGATCGAGGATGATCGCGTCATATTGCTCGGTCGAACCGAGGAAATGGCCTTCCTCGCCGTCCGTGGCGAGGTCGACGGCATAGCCGGCGCCTTCGAGCGCGCTCTTGAGCTGCTGGCCCAGGTTGGGCTCGTCCTCGACGATCAATAGTCGCATATTCGTCCCCGAATTTGGTGTGGGCCCCGCGCGCCTAGTTACCGGTCTTTCGAAGGATGCGGCCGGTGCGGCCGTCCACATCCAACCAGATCACCGATCCATTGCGCAGGAATTTGAGCGTGTAAATGTCCGACCCCGGATCGAAGTCGAAGCCGAGATACTGGGCACCGGGCATGCGCGGCACGACGCGCCGCTCGATTTCGCGAACCGGCAGGATCTGCCCGCGCTGGCGGCGCTGGCTGGCCGCGTCCTGCCCCGAATCCTGGTCGAGCACAGGGCGCGCTGCCGCAGGCTCGGCAAGCGTTGCCGCTGCCAGGCACGCGCACATTACGAGTTTCACCAGCATTCGCATCGGCATCGCATAGGGATGGGGCATTGAATAGCCCCTGAACATTCTTGTCAGCGGCGCGCAACTTGCAGGCAACAGTCGCGGCCCCTAGGTGGCGCAGATCGTTCGACGCGCGGCCCGGCCCGCCTCCCAGATCAAAAGGCATTATGGCAGCTCCCGTCCTCGCATATGAAAATCTCGGCGTGAACCAGGGCTCCGGCTGGCTGTTCCGCGGGCTCGATATCTATGTCGGCGAGCGCGACCGGCTGGCCCTGATCGGGCGCAACGGCGCGGGCAAGACCACCTTGCTCAAGCTCATCGCGGGCGCGATCGATGCTGACGAGGGGCGGCGCACGATCGTGCCCGGCACGCGCGTGGTGATGCTGGAGCAGGAGCCGCGGATGACCGGCTGCGCGACCCTGCTAGACTATGTCCTTTCGGGCGACGACGCGCCGGCGCAGTACGAGGCGGAGGCGATCGCCGACCAGCTCGGCATCGACCTGGCGCGCGACGCCAAGACCGCGAGCGGGGGCGAGCGCCGCCGCGCCGCGATCGCGCGCGCGCTGGCGCAAAATCCTGACGTGCTGCTGCTCGACGAGCCGACCAACCATCTCGATCTGGGCGCGATCGAATGGCTGGAGGAATGGCTCAATCGCTACAAGGGCGCGTTCATCGTCATCAGCCACGACCGCACCTTCCTCACCCGGCTGACGCGCCAGACCCTGTGGCTCGACCGCGGGACGATCCGCCGCGCCGAGATCGGCTTCGGCGGGTTCGAGGCGTGGACCGAGCAGGTCTATGCCGAGGAGGAGCGCAACGCCCAGCGGCTCGACGCCAAATTGAAGCTCGAGGAGCATTGGCTCCAGCGCGGCGTGACCGGGCGGCGGCGGCGCAACCAGGGGCGGCTCGAGAAGCTCAAGGAGATGCGCGCGACGCGGGCCGCGATGCTGGGCCCGCAGGGCGCGGCGAAGCTGGTGACCGCGGCCGACGACACCAACACCAAGGTGGTGATCGACGCCAAGCACGTCACCAAGCGGTTCGGAGACCGCACGATCATCAAGGATCTGACCTTCCGCGTCACCAAGGGCGACCGGATCGGCATCGTCGGCGCGAACGGCGCGGGCAAATCGACGCTGCTCAAGCTGCTCACCGGCGAGCTCGCGCCCGACGAGGGATCGGTGCGGCTCGCCAAGACGCTCGACGGAGTGATCATCGACCAGCAGCGCAGCCTGATGGCACCCGACAAGACGGTGCGCGACGTGCTCGCCGACGGCGGCGAATGGATCGAGGTGCTCGGCGCCAAGAAGCACATCCACGGCTATCTGAAGGAGTTCCTGTTCGATCCCAGCCTCGTCGATGCCAAGATCGGCTCGCTTTCGGGCGGCGAGCGCTCGCGGCTGCTGCTCGCGCGCGAGTTCGCGCGGCACAGCAACCTGCTGGTGCTCGACGAGCCGACCAACGACCTCGATCTAGAGACGCTCGACCTGCTGCAGGAAGTGATCGCCGACTATGAAGGCACGGTGCTGATCGTCAGCCACGATCGCGACTTCCTCGACCGCACGGTGACGGTGACGCTGGGGCTCGACGGTTCGGGCAGCGTGGACATCGTGGCGGGCGGCTATGCGGACTGGGAGGCCAGGCGCCGCCCGCGGGCGGAGGCGAGGAAGGCTGCTGTCGCCAAGCCTGCCGCGGCGCCGGAGGCCCCGAAGAAGCAGACCAAGCTCAGCTACAAGGACCAGCGTGACTATGATCTGCTCCCCAAGCGGATCGAGGAGATAGAGGCGCAGATCGCGAGGGACGAGGCGGCGCTCGCCGATCCTGAACTCTATGCGCGCGATCCGGGCAAGTTCGCGAAGCTGAGCGAGGGGATTGCGCAGCTGCGCGACGAGAAGGATGCGGCCGAGATGCGCTGGCTCGAGTTGGCCGAGCAGGTCGAGGCGCTGGGCTAGGGCGGCTGTATTCCGGATTGCCTTGCTGCGATGCGGCTAGAGCGTCACGCCCGAGCGTCCCGCCAGATCGACGACATATTGCCACGCGACGCGGCCCGAGCGGCTGCCGCGGCGGGTCGCCCAGTTGACGGCTTCGGCGGGGTCGAAGGTCAGGCCATGGGCTTCGGCATAGCCGCGGACGATGTCGACATAAGTATCCTGATCGATCGCGTGGAAGCCGAGGCTGAGCCCGAAGCGGTCGGCGAGCGCGAGATTGTCGTCGACCGAATCGCGCGGGTTGATCGCGCTCGACTGTTCGGCGATGTCGCGCGGCACCAGATGGCGGCGGTTCGAAGTGACGATCAGCCGGGCGTTGGCCGGGCGCGCCTCGGCGCCGCCTTCGAGCAGCGAGCGCAGCGCGCGCGCGTCTCCCGCGGCATCGAAGCCCAGATCGTCGAGGAAGATCGCGAAGGGACGCTCGGCCCGGGCGAGCAGCGCGAACAGCTCGGGGAGCGATTCGAGGTGCTGGGTGGCGGCTTCGACCAGCGCGAGCTTGCCGCCCTTGGCCTGAACCGCCGCGACTGCGCTCTTGACCAGCGCCGACTTGCCGGTGCCGCGCGCGCCCCAGAGCAGCGCGTCCTGCGCGGCATGGCCGTTCGCCAGCCGCTCGAAATTGGCGAGCAGCACGTCACGCTGCGCGTCCATTCCGCGGAGCATGTCGAGCGGAAGCGGAGCGAAGGCGCGCGCGGCGGCGAGGCTGTGCCCGCGCCACACATAGGCGGGATGGGCGAGCGGGTCGGCAGGCGGTGCCGGCGGGGGCGCCAGCCGCTCGAGCGCCTCGGCGATGCGGAGGAGAGGATCGGTGGTCATCGGCGCCGCTATAGAGGCAGGCGGCGCCGAGACGCTAGGGTTGCAGATCGTAGGATTTCATCAGGTCGTAGAGCGTCGGCCTGCTGATGCCGAGCAGCCGCGCGGTGCCCGAGATATTGCCCTCGGCACGGGCGAGCGCGTGACGGATGGCCTTGCGATCGGCGATCTCGCGCACTGCCTTGAGGTTGATCGGCGTCGAATCGGCGGCACCGTCGAGGTCGAGGTCGGCAGCGGTGACCGACTTGCCGTCGGCCATGATCACCGCGCGCTTCACGCGGTTCTCGAGCTCGCGGACGTTGCCGGGCCAGCCCCAGCCGTCGATCGCGGCGAGTGCGTCGGGGGCGAAGCTGCGCACCGCCGGGTTCATCGCGGCGGCATATTTCTTGAGGAAGTGCCGCGCGAGCAGCCCGGCGTCCCCCGGCCGTTCGGCGAGCGAGGGGATCCGCACCACGATCTCGGCGAGGCGATAATAGAGATCCTCGCGGAAGCGGCCGTCGGCCACCATCGCGTCGAGGTCCTGATGCGTGGCGCAGACTACCCGCGTGTCGACCGGAATCGGCTTCCGGCCGCCGATCCGCTCGATCACGCGCTCCTGAAGGAAGCGCAGCAGCTTGACCTGGAGCGGAAGCGGGATGTCGCCGACTTCGTCGAGGAAGAGCGTGCCGCCATGCGCGAGCTCGATCTTGCCCTCGGTAGTCTTGACCGCGCCGGTGAAGGCGCCCTTTTCATGGCCGAACAGCTCGCTTTCGAGCAATGTCTCGGGAATCGCGGCGCAGTTGATCGCAATGAAGGCGCCCTTGCGGCGCGGGCTCGCCTCGTGAAGGCCGCGCGCGAGCAGCTCCTTGCCGGTGCCGCTCGCGCCGAGCAGCATCACCGATACGTCGGCGCCGGCCACCCGCTCGATCGTGCGGGTGACCTTGAGCATCTCGGGCGCGCCGGTGATCATTCCGCCGAGCACCGCACCGGCCTCCGCGCGGTCGGCGAGGCGGCGGTTCTCGGCCTCCAGCGCATGGACGTGGAAGGCGCGCGCGACGATCAGCCCCAGCGCGTCGATGTCGATCGGCTTCTGGTAGAAGTCCCAGGCGCCGAGCGCGATCGCCCGGAGCATCGATTCGCGCGCGCCATGGCCCGAGGCGACGATCACCTTGGTGTCCGGGCGCAGCGTCAGGATCGTCTCGAGCGTGGCGAAGCCTTCGCTGGTGCCGTCGGGATCGGGCGGCAGGCCGAGATCGAGCGTCACCACCGCGGGCTCCTCGGCGCGTACCGCGGCAATCGCTTCCTCGCGGTTCGCGGCGGTGACTATCTCATAGCCGTCATAGGCCCAGCGCAGCTGGCGCTGAAGCCCGGCATCGTCCTCGACGATCAGCAGCTTGGGTTTGTCGTTCATATCGGTCATGCCGCTCTCCCCACGGCGAAATCGGCCGCATGCGCAGCCTTCAGGATAACCTGGAAGCGCGTGCCCTTGCCTTCGCGCGAATTGACTTCGATGCGCCCGCCCATCCCTTCGGCGAGCTGGCGCGCCTCGAAGGCGCCGATGCCGAACCCGTCGGGCTTGGACGAGACGAAGGGCTTGAACAGCCGGTCGCGGACGAAGGCGGGCGACATGCCGCAGCCGCGATCGACGATGTTGATCGTCACGCTGTCCGCTTCGACGCCCACTGCCAGCGTGACGGGTTCGTTGGGCGGGCTCGCCTCGATCGCGTTCTGAATCAGGTGATCGAGGAGCTGCTCGAGCGCGGTCGGATCGGCGAGCGCGACCGCGGTGGGCGCGCCGAGTGTGACGACCGGGTGCTGCACGCTGCGGCTGGCTGCCAGACGTTCGATCAGCGGCATCACTTCGATCGCGCGCGGGGCTTCGGCGCGGGAGCGGTGGTGCTGCGAAAGGCGCGCGAGCAGCGCGTTCATCCGCCCGGCCGAATCCTGGAGCGTCGCGATCATGTCGGCGCGGAATGCGGGATTGTCGGCATGGCGCTCGGCGTTGCGCGCGGTGAGCGTGAGCTGGCTCACCAGATTCTTGATGTCGTGGAGGATGAAGGCGAAGCGGCGGTTGAATTCGTCGAAACGCTGGGCTTCGGCGAGCGCCTCCTGCGCGCGCGCTTCGGCAAGGTACGAGGCGACCTGGCGGCCGGCGACCTTGAGCAGGTCGAAATCCTCCCAGTCGAGCGCGCGGTCGAGCGGCGGGCGCGCGAGCAGGATCGCGCCTGCGAGGGTATTCAGGTGCGGCATCGGCACCACTGCCCAAGCCTCGGGCAGATCGAGCATCCACTGCGGGACGGCGGACGCATCAGGGCTCGCGGCGCCATCGCGGCGGATCGCGTCGAGCTCGACGATCCGGCCGGTGGCTTCGAGATGGCCGGCGAGTTCCTGCGCGGGGACGGCTGGCAACGTGCTGCGGTCCCAGTTCCAGCTGGCGCCCGGCCCGAGGCCCGCGCCTTCGGGCACCAGCAGCACTGCGGCGGGCGACAGAGTCAGGTCCGCGATCGCCTTCAGGATGCGTTCGTCGAGCGGCCCGCCGCCTTCGGCCGCGCCGAGCGTGTCGGTGAACCGCATCCATTCGGCGCGATAGTCGTAGCGGTGGCGGAAGAAATGCTTGGCGAGCTTCACCTTCAGCCACGCGCGGAGCCAGCTGTTGGACACGAGCGTGAGGATCGCGACGGTCGAGCCGAATACGAACGCGGTCTGGAAGAGCCGCGTGTTGCTTCCGCCGATCGTGGCGATGGCGCTGGTGGCGAGCCCGAGCAGGGCAAAATAGGCGGCGATGGCGACCAGCGAGAGCGACTGGAAGGTCACCGTGCGCGAGACCTGCACCTTCCATTCGCCCTTGCGGTGCAGCCCCATGCCGATCGCGAGCGCGACTGCCATCATGGCCAGGCCGCGGATGACGGCTGACTCGGGCCGGTAATGCCCCTCGATATAGGCATCCGCCGAAAGCAGGAAGTCGGTCGCCCAGAACCCCGCGAGCGCGAATACCACCCAGCGGAGACCCCCGCCCACCGCGCGGGGAAAGCCAGAGTATAGTGCCTGCACCAGCACGAGCGTGGCCACCGCCAGCAGCATGTGGAGGAGCAGGGCGGTCTCCGCTGCGACTGCAGTGCCCGCCGATCGCGTGCCTCCGCTCAGATCGGCAACGAGCGAGGCAAGCGCGACCAGCACCACGACTCCGTAGACGGTGCCGAGCGCGAGCGGCGGGCGCGCGTTGCGATCGTTGCGCTGGAGCACGATCATGAAGCCGATCCAGGCGAGGTTGCGCAGGGCCTCTGCCAGCCGCGTGCCCGCGTCGGTCATGCCGAGCCCCGCGACCGCAAGCGCCCAGAATGCCGTGAGTGCGAGTGCTGCGGCGAGCGGGCGGCGCGGGACGCCGGGCTCTGCATTCCGGAGCGTCCGGAAGGCCAGCCCGCCGAACAGCAGCGCCGCGATCGCATGCGACCAGAGAAGGAGCGTCGAAACCATCAGCGCCCGCTTTCGAGCGGCCCGGAGCGCAGCGCGGCGTTCGGCACATCATGCTGGAGCGGGCGAGTCATGTCCCGACCGGATTAGCGGGAAAGTGTAAACAAATCCGACACAAGCGAAATCCGGGATGGCGTTGAAAACCCCCTGATCTTCGGAAACCGTTTCGCGTTCGCATAGTTGAACCCTATTGTGGGGCAGACACTTGCACCCAGTCTCGCCTCTTCCGATCAACAGGGAACCAGTTCGCATGCCGGATTCGAAGCCGATCATTCCTGTCATCCTGTCTGGCGGATCGGGGACGCGGCTCTGGCCGATGTCGCGGCCGGAAAAACCCAAGCAGCTGCTGTCGCTCACTGCAGAGCAGACGATGCTGCAGCTTACGGTGAAGCGGACGTCGGGTGAGGAGTTTGCGCCACCGATCGTCGTCGCCAATGCTTTCCACGCCGATCTGGTCGAAGAGCAGCTGGCGCTGGTGGGAGTGGTCCCGCAGGCGCTCGTGCTCGAACCGACGGGACGCAACACTGCGCCGGCGATCGCGCTGGCGGCGATTGCCGCGGGCGGCGGCTCCGACCCGATCCTGGTGATGCCGTCGGACCATGTCATCGCCGACGTCGACGCCTTTCACGCGGCGATCAAGGCCGCGCTGCCGCTGGTCGAGCAAGGCTGGCTGATCACCTTCGGGATTGCGCCCGAGACGCCTGAGACCGGCTATGGATGGATTCAGATCGGCGAAGCGCTGCAGCCCGGGGTGCATCGGGTCGAGCAGTTCGTGGAGAAGCCGCCGCGCGAGAAGGCCGAGGCGATGCTCTCGGCGGGCGATCATGTGTGGAACGGCGGCATCTTCCTCTTCCGGGCGGACATGTATCTGGGTGCGCTGAGCGTCCACGCGCCGGAGATGCTCGTTGCGGCGCGAAACGCGATGGACAAGGCGGTGCGCCAGGATAGGCGGATCTTCCCCGATGCCGATGCCTTCGCCGCCTCGCCGGCCGATTCGATCGACTATGCCGTGATGGAAAAAGCGCCGCGGGTTGCAGTCGTTCCTGTCTCGATGGGCTGGAGCGACGTGGGTAGCTGGGACGCGCTCCACGCGATCAGCGATCCCGATGCCGGCGGCAACGTCGTGCGCGGCCATGTGGTGACGATCGAGGCGAGCAATTGCCTCGTCCAGGCCGAGCCCGGGCGCCGGGTGGCGGTGGTGGGCGTCAGCGACCTGATCGTGGTTGCTGCAGGCGACGATGTGCTGGTGCTCCCGCGCGGACGCAGCCAGGAGGTCAAGAAGATCATGGAGGCGATGAACCGGTGACGTCGCGCGCGGCGCGAGGCCGCGCCCCATCACCGATAAGGAGGCCCTAAGCTAGCAGCACCTCGGCTTGGTCGAGCGTGTCCTTGAAGGTCGCGACCAGCGCCTGATAGGGAGCGGGACTGGCCATATCGAGGCCGGCGCGCTTCAGGATTTCGACCGGATAGTCCGATCCGCCGGCCTTCAGCACCGAGAGATAATTGTCGCGCTCCTTCGCGCCGCCCTTCTGGATCGCCTGGGCGAAGTAGGTCGCTGCCGCGATGCAGGTGGCGTACTGATAGACGTAGAAGCTGTTGTAGAAGTGCGGGATGAACGCCCATTCGTTCCCATATGCGGGATCGAGCCCCATCTTCGGACCATGATAGCGCCGCAGCAGGTCGAAATAGACGTCGGTGAACTTCTTGCCTGACAGGCCTTCGCCCGCTTCGGCCATGTCGTGCGCCTTGAGCTCGAATTCGGCGAACATGGTCTGGCGGAAGAAGGTGCCGCGGAAATTCTCCATCTGCTGGCCGAGGTAGAAGAGCTTCTCCTCTTTGGTCTTCGCCTGGCCGAGCATGCGCGCGACCAGCAGCTGCTCGTTGAGCGTCGAGGCGATCTCGGCGAGGAAGATCGAGTAATCGGCCTTCTCATAGGGCTGGGCCGAGTTGGCGAGCAGCGAATGGAGCGCATGGCCCCATTCGTGCGCATAGGTGCTCATCCCGTCGTATTTCTCGGAAAGGTTGAGCAGCAGATAGGGGTGCACGTCATAGGCGCCGGGCTGCATGTACGCGCCCGGGCGCTTGCCGGGGCGGGGCCAGGGATCCATCCATTTCGCCGCCGTCGCCTTGGCGATGCGCGCCTGATAGTCGGGACCCAGCGGCGTGACTGCTTCCAGCGTCAGGCGGCGCATCTCGTCGAGGCTGAAGTTGCGCTCGAGCAACACCAGCGGCGGATAGATGTCGTAATAATGGATGTCGGGAAGCCCGAGCATCCGGCGACGGAGTTCGAAATAGCGGTGGAGCTGGGGCAGGCCCTTGTTGGTCTCGGCGACCAGCGTGCGATAGACTGTCTCGGGCACGTTGGCACCGGACAGTGCCGCTGCCAGCGAAGTGGGATATTTGCGCGCCTTGGCGATGAAGATGTCGCTCTTGACCTGCGCGTTGTACGTGGCGCCGAACGAGTTCTGGAACTTGCCGTGCGCGCCCCAGAAGGCATCGAACACTGCCTTGCGATCGGCGCGGTTGGGCGCGTCGCGATTGAGCGTATAGCCCTGGCTGTCGAGCCGCACTTCCTTGCCGGTCGAAAGCTTGATCGTCGGCCACGGGATGTCCGACGAGCGGAGCTGGCCCGAGATGTCGTCGGGCGCCTGGAGCGGCGCGGAGGCGCTCGCCAGGATCGCCTCGCCTTCGGGGGAAAGCGTGTGCGCGGCCTGGCGGACGATGTTGGCGAGGTAGAAGTCGAAGCGCGAGCCGAGCGTGCGGTTGGCGGCGACGAAGCTGTCGATCTTCGGCTTCCCGATGGCAAGGATCTCGGGCGAGAACCACGCCGTCGCCTCGCCGAACGCGGTGTAGAGATCGATCGCCTGGGCCTGCCGCTCCTGCCACGTCGCGGCCCGGACGTCTTCGTCGGCCTTGAGGCTGGCATAGGTGTAGACCCGCGCGACGGTGCGGCCGAGATCGGACTGGAGGACCAGCGCTTCGGCGAGCACGTCGGCGCTCTCGCCGAGCCGGCCCTTGTATTTGGCGATGCCGCCGAGCGCCGCGAGCGCCTGCTTGCGCGCGGCATCCCAGGCGGAATCACTGGGATAGATTTCGGTGAGGTCCCAGAGTGCGCCGGTGCTGGCGGCAGCGCCTTGTGCCCAGGCGGGCGCGGCGGCCGCAAGGCTGGCGAGCGCGGCAGCGGCGAGCGCCTCGCGGCGGGACAATTCGGTCATTCTTCTGGCTTTCCCCGAAAGAGGCGCCGGTAGGCACAGCGCGCAGTTGAACCCGCAGTCTGTCGCGCCGCGGCGGGGAAGGAAAGCCTTTTGTGTGTTAGAGTGCCAATGCACTCCGGCGGTCAGGCGGTGGAGCGCTCGTCGCGATATTGCGCGCGGGAGATCACCACCCAATCGCGCTTCGCACGCCGCTTCATCGGCACCCCGCAGAAGCGGCACTTGCTCACGAAGCGATCCGATTCCGCACCCCGTTCGATGTGCTTTTCCGACCGCTCATGCTTACCCGAGAAACAACGCACACGACCGGCAATCCATTGAAACACTAGCGACCCTCCTATTTGGTCGATGCAGTTGAGAATTCATGCGACCAGGTCAACCCTGTCTTTGCTCTTCGCCACTTTTTCGGCTTCACCGGTCGTGCGCTTCCATCACCCGCTGCAACAATCTGGCGTCCGAAGCAGCGTCGCGCCGGCAACCGCCCGTGCGGATCGCAAGGCAGAGATGCTCGCGGCCTTCGCCTTGGCAATCGATACGCCGGAAGCCTTGCGGCGTCATGCGGTTTTCGGGCGCGATGATCGCATCATAGGCGTGCCGGGTCGCGGCGATCTCATTAGATTCAACGGCTGCATCTGCCGGGAAAATATAGTGAAGCGGAAGGCCGCCCAGATAGAGGTGCCCGCCGGTCGCCCAATAATTGTCGCCCATCAGAGCGACGCCGCACGCGCGATGCTCCGCTGCCTGCCGGGCGAGCCGGAACCCGCCTTCGAACCGGCGCCAGCCAGGATTGGATAGGTCCGAAAAGGCGAGGATACCCGAAGCCAGCGCCCACAAACCTACCGCGCCTGCCAGCATCAAGTTGCGGCCTGGCGCCCGGCCGCTCAGGTCGCGCCGTAGCCTGTCCACCAGATCGACCGAGCCGATCGCGGCGAGAAGGACAACGATCTCCACGGTCAGGAAGATGAAGCGATATTCCTTGTGCCCTATGGCAAGGTGCACGACCAGATTGACCAGAGCCGCGGCCGCCAGCGCCGGAAAGCGCCTTGCCGCCAGTGCTGCCAGCCACAGGATCGGTACGATCGCCACGCTCCAGTGCAGCCAGAGCATCTGTCCATAGGCTTCCGCGCCGAGGCGCCCGAACTCGGATGCCTTGTCGGCGATCACATTCTGGTGGAAGTTCTGATAGACCCAGGCGAACGGCCATTGCCCCATCGCAAGGTCCACGGCGCTGCTGATGAGCGCTGCGCCGAGTCCGCCAAGCGCAAGCCAAAGCCAATCGCGCCAGCGGAAGCCGAACGATATCAGCGCAAATGCCAAGATGGCGGGCGTATAGTGGAAGCGAATGATCGCGCTCAGCGCGAGCAAAGCGCCGCCGGCCACCAGACGGCGGCGTGATGCCCCGGGAGTGAGCACCGCAACGGCCGAAAGAAAGGCTGCGGCCGAGAGGATTTCGGTCAGGACATGGACCGAGAAATAGACGTTCTCGTACCAGATCGCGGCGACGAGCATCGCCATCAATCCATGCGCGGGCGAGATACGGCGGCCGACCCAATAAGCGGCCATTACCGCAGCGAAAGCGAAAATGGCGGCGGTGAGGCGTGCCAGAATCACATAGAGCAGCGAACCTGGTGCGATAGCGTCGCCCAGCCACATCGGCCCCGCGAGCAGCAACGGCACGAGCCAGCTCCGCATGCCAAGGCGGTATTCCCAGGGGACGAGCCCGGTTCCGGTCGTGAGCCGGTGTGCCTGCTCGAGATATTGCAGCGCCTCGTCGGGGTGATGAATTGCGTAAGGGGAGAGGGCGGCCACCCGCAGCACCACGGCGAGCAGCAGGATCAGCGCGATCAGCAGGTGATGGGCGCGCGCCGCGGTCATCAGTGGGGGCATATCGGGCAAGTGCTAAGCCATGGTAAATGCTGTGTTAGGTGCGCGCATGTCCAGAATAGCAGAAGGGCCGGGGATTGCTCCCCGGCCCTTCCTTTCTCTGTTCAGCGGGGCCGGCGCGAAGTGAATTCGCGCCGTCGGTCGGGTCGGCGGCTTGCCGCCGCCCGCCGTCCGGATCGGAACGAGTCCTGAATCAGCGAGGCTGGTTCAGGCCGTTCGCGATCAGAAGTCCATGCCGCCCATGCCGCCCATGCCGCCGGCGCCGCCCATCGGCATCGCAGGCTTGTCTTCCGGCAGCTCGCTCACCGCCGCTTCGGTGGTGATGAGCAGGCCGGCGACCGAGGCCGCGTCCTGGAGTGCAGTGCGGACGACCTTGGTCGGGTCGATCACGCCGGCCGCGACCAGGTTCTCATAGACCTCGGTCTGGGCGTTGAAGCCCAGATTGGGGTCGTTGCCGTCGAGCAGCTTGCCCGAGATCACCGCACCGTCGTGACCGGCGTTCTGCGCGATCTGGCGGACCGGCGCGTAGAGCGCCTTGCGGACGATATCGACACCGCGGGTCTGGTCGTCGTTGGCGCCCTTGAGGCCTTCGATCGCCTTGGTCGCATAGAGCAGCGCGGTGCCGCCGCCGGGGACGATGCCCTCTTCGACCGCAGCGCGGGTCGCGTGCAGCGCGTCGTCGACGCGGTCCTTGCGCTCCTTGACCTCGACTTCCGAAGCACCGCCGACCTTGATCACGGCAACGCCGCCGGCGAGCTTGGCGAGACGCTCCTGGAGCTTCTCACGGTCGTAGTCGCTGGTGGTGTTCTCGATCTGCTGACGGATCGCGTCGGTGCGGCCCTTGATCGCATCGGCTTCACCCGCACCGTCGACGATGGTGGTGTTGTCCTTGTCGATCGAGACGCGCTTGGCGGTGCCGAGCATGCCGAGCGTGACGCTCTCGAGCTTGATGCCGAGATCTTCCGAGATGACTTCGCCCTTGGTGAGGATCGCGATGTCCTCGAGCATCGCCTTGCGGCGATCGCCGAAGCCCGGCGCCTTGACGGCTGCGACCTTGAGGCCGCCGCGGAGCTTGTTGACGACGAGCGTGGCCAGAGCCTCGCCCTCGATGTCCTCGGCGATGATCAGCAGCGGACGGCCCGACTGGACGACGGCTTCCAGGATCGGGAGCATCGCCTGCAGGTTCGACAGCTTCTTCTCGTGGATCAGGATGTACGGATCGTTGAGCTCGACCGTCATCTTTTCCGGATTGGTGATGAAATAGGGCGACAGATAGCCGCGGTCGAACTGCATGCCCTCGACGACGTCGAGCTCGAACTCGAGACCCTTCGCCTCTTCGACGGTGATCACGCCTTCCTTGCCGACCTTGTCCATCGCCTCGGCGATCTTCTCGCCGACCACGGTGTCACCGTTGGCCGAAATGATGCCGACCTGGGCGATCTCGTTCGAACCGGCGACCGGCTTCGAGCGCGACTTGATGTCCTCGACGACCTTGGTAACTGCGAGATCGATGCCGCGCTTGAGATCCATCGGGTTCATGCCGGCCGCGACCGACTTCATGCCCTCGCGGACGATCGCCTGCGCCAGAACGGTGGCGGTGGTAGTGCCGTCACCAGCGAGGTCGTTCGTCTTCGACGCGACTTCGCGGATCATCTGGGCGCCCATGTTCTCGAACTTGTCCTTGAGTTCGATTTCCTTGGCGACGGTGACGCCGTCCTTGGTGATGCGCGGGGCACCGAACGACTTGTCGATCACGACGTTGCGGCCCTTCGGCCCCAGCGTGACCTTGACGGCATCGGCGAGGATGTCGACGCCGCGCAGGATGCGCTCGCGCGCGTCGCGGGAAAACTTAACGTCCTTGGCTGCCATTTGCTTGGCTCCTTTGATGGGATTTCCGTTCGGGCTGAGCTTGTCGAAGCCCAACCCTCCACCCGCGATACGCTCGCGGCAGCGCGCCCTTCGACAAGCTCAGGGCGAACGGGGAAAAGTTAGCCGACGATCCCGAGGATGTCGGATTCCTTCATGATGAGGAGGTCCTCACCATTGACCTTGACCTCGGTGCCCGACCATTTGCCGAACAGGATGCGGTCGCCGGCCTTGACGTCGAGCGGAGTCACCTTGCCATCTTCGGCCTTGGCGCCGCTGCCTACAGCGACGACTTCGCCTTCCTGCGGCTTTTCCTGGGCGGTATCGGGAATGATGATGCCGCCGGCGGTCTTTGCCTCGGCTTCGACGCGGCGGACGAGCACGCGGTCGTGCAACGGACGGAAGTTCATTGCGCCTGTTCCTCTTTAGGGTTGAACGTTTCTTAGCACTCAGTCCCCCCGAGTGCTAACGGGCTGGGATATGCGTAGCCGTCGGGGATTCGTCAACGGGTCCGGCTGCGATTTGTGCACCGTTTCGGCTGCATCGTTGCGGACCTGTATTGGTGAAATAAGACGGGGCGTTTACGCAGCCGTCCGCATTCGTTAGGCACGAGAGGCCGCATAGCGAAGGAGCGTGGCTGTGAAGCTGGTTCGGGGCGCCTGGAAGATTCTCGTCGGGATCAAGGACTTTCTCGTCCTGGTCTTCATGCTATTGTTCTTCGCGGGGCTGTTCGCCGCGCTTTCGTACAAGCCGAACGCGGCCGCCATCCGCGAGGGGGCGCTGGTGGTGGCGCTCGACGGGACGATCGTCGAGCAGCCCGAAGAGGCCGATCCCTTCGCCCAGTTCGGCGGCGGCGAGGTGATGAAGCAGCACCGCGTGCGCGACGTGGTGCGCGCTCTCGATTCGGCGCGGACCGACGGCCGGGTGAAGGCAGTGGTGCTCGATCTCGACCGGTTCCTGGGCGGCTATCCGGTGGCGGTGAGCGAAGTCGCCGCGGCGGTGGGCCGGGTACGCGCGAGCGGCAAGCCGGTGCTCGCCTATGCAACCGGCTATTCGGACGACGGCTATGCGATCGCGGCCAATGCCAGCGAAATCTGGGTCAACCCGCAGGGCGGCACGGTGTTCGCCGGTCCCGGCGGCACCCAGCTCTATTACAAGGGGCTGCTCGACAAGCTTGGGGTGACGACGCACGTCTACAAGGTCGGCAAGTTCAAGTCGGCGGTCGAGCCTTTCACGCGCAGCGACATGTCGCCCGAGGCGCGCGAGGCGAACGAGGCGCTCCAGGGTGCGCTGTTCGCCCAGTGGCGCGAGGCCGTGACCAAGGCGCGACCAAAGGCGCGGATCGCCGATTATCTCACCAAACCGGACGAAGTGATCGCTGCCTCGCGCGGTGACATCGCGGCCTCGAACCTGGCCTATGGGCTGGTCGACAAGACCGGCGGGCGGCTGGAATTCGGAAAGCGCGTCGCGGAGATTGCCGGCGCGCCTTCGGGCAAGCCCGCGGGCAACTTCAAGTCGATCAAGCTCGCCAACTGGATCGCCGCGCACCCGGCGCCGGGCACGGGCGACGCGATCGGCGTGATCACGGTCGCGGGCGAGATCGTCGACGGCAAGGCGGGCCCCGGCACCGCGGGCGGCGACACGGTGAGCAGCCTGCTGCTCAAGGGACTTGCCGAGAAGAACCTCAAGGCGCTGGTGGTGCGCGTCGATTCGCCGGGCGGATCGGCGATGGCATCCGAGCAGATCCGCCAGGCGATCCTGCAAGCCAAGGCGCAGGGGCTGCCGGTGGTGGTCTCGATGGGGAGCCTGGCCGCGAGCGGCGGATACTGGGTGTCGACTGCAGGCGACGCGATCTTCGCCGAGCCCAACACGATCACCGGATCGATCGGCATCTTCGGCGTGCTGCCAAGCTTCGAGAACAGCCTGGCCAAGATCGGCGTGACGACTGACGGCGTGCGTTCGACGCCGCTCTCGGGACAGCCCGATGTGCTGGGCGGGATCAACCCGGTGACCGACCGGATCCTGCAGTCGGCGATCGAGAACGGCTATAACCGCTTCATCGGCCTGGTGGCGCAATCGCGCAAGCTGACGCCGCAGCGCGTGGACGAGATCGGGCAGGGCCGCGTGTGGGTGGGCGGCCTCGCGCACCAGCTCAAGCTGGTCGACCGGTTCGGTGGGCTGCAGGCGGCGGTGGAGGAAGCGGCGCGGCGCGCCAAGCTCGATCCCGCCAAGGTCCGCCCAGTGTACCTCGAGAAGGAGCCCAGCGAATGGATCAAGTTCCTCGAGGGCTTCACCAAGGATGACGACAGCGAGGACGACTGGGCGGACCAGCCCGCGGGCGCGGATATCTGGGCCCGCATCGCTGCCGAGCGGCGCGCGCTGATGGCACAGGCGCTGGGCGACGCGCGCCGGCTGGCGACGGGCGGATCGTTGCAGGCGCGGTGCCTGGAATGCATGGGAATGGGGCCGGCGCTCGCGCGGCCGGAGGACAGGGCATTGCTGGAAATGGTGCTGGGGAGGATCGGACTTTGATCGCAATAAGGGCAGCCACGCCGGAGGACGCCGCGTCGATCGCCGCCATCTATGCGCCCCATGTGCTGACCGGCACCGCTTCGTTCGAGATCGAGCCGCCCGACACGCGCGCGATGCGCAGCCGGATGGCCGAGAGCGACGGGCTCTATCCCTGGCTGGTCGCGACCAACGGCGATCCCGACGGCGGGGTGATCGGCTATGCCTATGCCCGGCGGTTCCGCGAGCGGCCTGCCTATCGCTATGTGGTTGAGAGCGCGATCTACATGGCCGATGTTGCGCACGGCCAGGGCGCGGGACGGCTGCTCTACGACGCACTGATCGACACGCTGCGGGCGCAGGGCTTCGTCCATGCGATCGGCACGATCGCGCTGCCCAACGACGCATCGATCCGGCTGCACGAATCGGTGGGCTTCCGGCGGACGGGCGTGTTCCGCGAAGTCGGCTTCAAGCACGGCCAGTGGATGGACGTGGGCATCTGGCAATGCGAGCTCAACGAGCCGCGCGTGCCGCCAGTGGAGCCGAGGAAGTTCGCCGATGTGGGCGTGGTGCGGGACTAGGGGCGGCTTCGCGTGAGCCAATCTTGCGTCACTGCCGCCCCCGATACGCCGGCAGGCCGAGCTTCCACACGATCGCTGCGGCGCGCAGCCCGAAGCCCGAGGTGGCGGCGATGGCGCCGGCGGGGAAGGGAGCGAGGCCCGCGAGCGTGAGGCCGACGTAGAGCGACGAGGCGAGCGCGGCGGCGGTGACGTAGAGCTCGGGGCGCATCAGGATCGAAGGCTCGCCCGCGAGCACGTCGCGGATGATGCCGCCGACGCACGCCGTCATCACTCCCATCAGTGCCGCGGGCACCGGCGGGATGCCATAGCCCAGCGACTTGGCGGCACCGAACGCGGCATAGGCGGCGAGCCCGAAGGCATCGAGCCAGTCGAAGGTCCGGTCGTTCCACCAGCGCGCGGGCGTGATCCACACCAGCAGGGCGACGCCGAGGCACAGCGCGGCGAAACGCGAATCGTGGATCCAGAACACCGGGGCGCCGATCAGCAAGTCGCGCACCGTTCCGCCGCCGACCCCGGTGATCAGCGCGAAGAACACGGCCGTGACGAAGGTCTGCCGGTGGCGCGTGGCGGCGAGCGCACCGGTGGCGGCGAAGACGGCGATTCCGAACAAGTCGAGCCAGGGGAGGATGGGGCCAATCTGGGTGGCGACTTGAGCTTGCATCGCCGCTTTCTCTCCTTCCCGGCCGGCCGCGTCAAACTCGGGCTGGCGAGCGGCGCCCGGCTGCGGCATTAGGGGGCCATGCATCGCACCGAGTCACCGCTGATCGCGGTAGCCGTCTGTCTCGCCGCGCTTGCCGGTTTCGTAGACGCATTGGCCTTCACCAGCCTGGGCGGGTTCTTCGCCTCGTTCATGAGCGGCAATTCGACGCGGCTCGCCGTGGGGTTGGGCACCGGCGTCGCCGGAGACGCGGCCATGGCCGGCGCGCTGATCCTGAGCTTCTTGAGCGGCGTGATCCTGGCGAGCGTGATCGTTCGCGCGCGGGGAGAGGGGCACAAGCCGGTGGTGATGGGGGCGGTCACGGCGCTGCTGCTGCTCGCCGCCGGTCTCGCCAGCTTCGCGCCGGGGCCGCTCGTGCTGCTGCTGCTCGCGGCGGCGATGGGCACCGAGAACGGCGTGTTCAACCGCGAAGGCGAAGTGACGATCGGGCTGACCTACATGACCGGATCGCTGGTGCGGATCGGGCAGAAGCTCGCCGGCGCGCTGATGGGCGACCGTGACCGCTGGGGCTGGGTGCCCTATCTCGCGCTGTGGATCGGGTTCCTGGCCGGGGCAGTATCGGGCGCGGCGGCGCAGTTGCGCTGGGGCTGGGGCGCGCTGTGGCTCGCGGCGTTCGTGGCGGCGGTGCTGACTGCGGCGATTACGCGGCTGGGGCGGGTGAAAGTGCTGCCGGTGGGGGAAGCGGCGTGAGTTCCCCTCCCGATTGCGGGAGGGGAATGCAGGCTGAGAGGGTAGACGGCCTTAGACGTGGATCGGCTTGCCGAGGACGCCCATCGCGGCCTCCTTGATCGCCTCGCTGTGCGTCGGATGGGCGTGGCAGGTGTAGGCGATGTCCTCGCTGGTCGCGCCGAACTCCATCGCCTGCGCGGCCTGGGCGATCATCGTGCCGGCGACCGAAGTGACGATCCACACGCCGAGCACGCGATCGGTCTTGGCGTCGGCGATGACCTTCACGAAGCCGGTGGTGTCGTCGATCGCCTTGGCGCGGCTGTTACCGGCCATGGGGAACTTGCCGACCTTGACCTCGCCCTTCTCGCGCGCCGCCTCTTCGGTGAGACCGACGCCGGCGATCTCGGGATGGGTGTAGACCACGGAGGGGATCACGTCGTGGTTCACGATGCCGGCGAGGCCGGCGATGTTCTCGGCGACCGCGATGCCTTCGTCCTCGGCCTTGTGCGCGAGCATCGGGCCGGGGATGACGTCCCCGATCGCCCAGACGCCCTCGACGGCGGTGCGGAAGCTGTGGTCGGTCTCGATCTGGCCGCGCTGGTTGGTGGCGAGGCCGATCTTCTCGAGGCCCAGACCCTCGGTGTTGGGCCGGCGGCCGATCGAGACGAGCACGGCGTCAGCCTCGAGCGTTTCGGCAGCGCCGCCCGCGGCGGGCTCGATCGTCACGGTAGCCTTGCCGCCGTTCACCTGCACGCCGGTGACCTTGGTCGAGAGCTTGAGCTCCATGCCCTGCTTCTTGAAGATCTTGGCAGCTTCCTTGCGGACCTCGCCGTCCATGCCGGGGAGGAGCTGGTCGAGATATTCGACCACGGTGACCTTGGCGCCGAGGCGCTTCCACACCGAGCCGAGCTCGAGCCCGATCACGCCGCCGCCGATCACGACGAGGTGCTCAGGCACCTTCTCCAGCGCAATGGCGCCGGTCGAATCGACCACGACCTTCTGGTCGATCTCGATGCCCGGGAGCGGGGTGACCGACGAGCCGGTGGCGATGACGATGTTCTTCGCGGTGACGGTGCGGTCGCCGACCTTGACGGTGTGCGCGTCCTGGAAAGTGGCGAGGCCCTTCACCCACTCGATCTTGTTCTTCTTGAACAGGAACTCGATGCCGCCGGTCAGGCCCTTCACGGCCTTTTCCTTCTCGCCCATCATCGCGGGCAGGTCGAGGTCGACCGAGCCGAGCTTGACGCCGAACTTGGCGAGCACGCCCGATGCGGCTTCGTCGAACAGCTCGGAGGCGTGGAGCAGCGCCTTTGAGGGAATGCAGCCGACGTTGAGGCAGGTGCCGCCCAGCGTCTCGCGGCTCTCGGCGCAGGCGGTCTTGAGGCCCAGCTGCGCGGCGCGGATCGCCGCGACATAGCCGCCGGGGCCGGCACCGATCACGAGGACGTCGAAATCATACTCTGCCATCTTGCACTCCGTTCGCCCTGTGCTTGTCGCGGGGCGCTTTCCTCCGTCCGGGATTGCGGGCTTCGACAAGCTCAGCCCGAACGGATGTGGGGTTCCGTTCCGGTACCTTACAGGTCGATCAGCAGGCGGGTCGGGTCCTCGATCGCGTTCTTGAGCGCGACGAGGAACGTCACAGCCTCGCGGCCGTCGATCAGGCGGTGGTCGTAGCTGAGCGCCAGATACATCATCGGGCGGATGACAACCTGGCCGTCGCGGACCACGGGGCGGTCCTCGATGCGGTGGAGGCCCAGCACTGCCGACTGCGGCGGGTTGATGATCGGCGTCGACATCAGCGAGCCGAACACGCCGCCGTTGGAGATGGTGAAGGTGCCGCCCTTCATCTCCTCCATCTTGAGCGTGCCTTCCTTGGCGCGCTTGCCGAAGTCGCCGATCGTGCGCTCGATCGTGGCGACCGACATGTCCTGCGCGTCGCGGATCACCGGAACGACCAGGCCCTGCGGCGCGGAGACCGCCACCGAGATGTCGGCATAATCGTGATAGACGATCTCGTCGCCTTCGATCGAAGCGTTGACCGACGGGATGTCGCGCAGCGCCTGCACCGCGGCCTTCACGAAGAAGCCCATGAAGCCCAAGCGGACGCCGTGCTTCTTCTCGAACAGATCCTTGTACTTGGTCCGCGCGGCAATGACTTCGGTCATGTCGACGTCGTTGAACGTCGTGAGCATCGCGGCGGTGTTCTGAGCTTCCTTTAGGCGTTTCGCGACCGTCTGGCGCAGGCGCGTCATGCGGACGCGCTCTTCCTTGCGGCCCCCCGAGGTCGCCGGCGCGGCGGCCGGAGCGGGCGCGGGAGCAACCGCAGGTGCGGCGGCCGGCTTGCTGCTCGCGGCGGCGATCACGTCGTCCTTGGTCAGGCGGCCGTCCTTGCCGGTGCCCTGGACGGTCGAGGGATCGACGCCGGTTTCGAGCACGGCGCGGCGCACCGACGGCGAGAGCGCCGCGGCATCCACGTCACCGCTGCGCTCGCGGACCTGCTCGCCGGGGCCGGTCTGCGCGCCGGTGGCGACGGGCGCCGGGGCGGCAGGGGCCGATGCCGGAGCAGGAGCCGCGGCGGCTGCGCCGCCCTCACCGATCGTCGCGATCACTGCGCCGACCTCGACGGTGTCGCCCACCTTGGCGAGCTGCTCGCCCATCACGCCGGCGACAGGGCTGGGGACTTCGACCGAGACCTTGTCGGTCTCGAGGCTGGCAATGGGCTCGTCGAGCGCGACAGCGTCGCCCGGCTTCTTGAGCCACTCGCCAACGGTCGCTTCGGTGATCGATTCGCCCAGCACGGGCACCTTCACGTCGGTCATATCAAGCCTTCCGGGTACGACGGATTTCTTCGCGGACATTGTGGCCGAGCGCATCGGCGACGAGTGCCCCCTGTTCGGTGGTGTGGCGCTTCATCAGGCCGGTGGCGGGCGATGCCGCCGCGGCGCGGCCTGCGTAGCGCGGGCGCTGCGGCTTGATGCCGGCCTCGACCATGCACGCCTCGATGAAGGGTTCGACGAAGAACCAATAGCCGTTGTTCTTCGGCTCTTCCTGCGCCCAGACCACTTCCTCGACATTGGCCATGCGCTTGAGGCGCGCGGTGAGCGGCTCGCCCGGGAAGGGATAGAGCTGCTCGATCCGCACGATCGCGGTGTTCTTGTCGCCTGCCGCATCGCGTGCCTCGATCAGGTCATAGGCGACCTTGCCGGTGCACAGCACGAGACGCTTCACGTCGGCATCCGCGGGCGCGCCGGGATCCGAGAGGATCCGCATGAAGTGGCTTTCGCCCAGGAAATCCTCGGCCTTCGACACTGCCATCTTGTGGCGCAGCAGCGACTTGGGCGTCATCAGCACCAGCGGCTTGCGGAAGTTGCGGTGCATCTGGCGGCGCAGCAGGTGGAAATAGTTCGCCGGCGTAGTGACGTTGGCGACCTGCATATTGTCCTGCGCGCAGAGCTGGAGGAAACGCTCGGGGCGTGCCGAGCTGTGCTCGGGGCCCTGGCCTTCATAGCCGTGCGGCAGCAGCATCACCAGACCGTTGGCGCGCAGCCACTTGGCCTCGCCCGCGGCGATGAACTGGTCGATCATGATCTGCGCGCCATTGACGAAGTCGCCGAACTGCGCCTCCCAGAGCACCAGCGCCTTGGGATCGGCCAGCGCATAGCCATATTCGAAACCGAGCACGCCATATTCGGAGAGCGGCGAATCGAGCACTTCGAAATTGCCGTGCGGGATCGTCGACAGCGGCACGTACTTTGCCTCGGTCTTCTGGTCGACCCAGACGGCGTGGCGCTGCGAGAAGGTGCCGCGGCCTGAATCCTGGCCCGAGAGGCGAACGCCGAAGCCTTCGGAGAGCAGCGAGCCGAACGCCAGCGCCTCCCCGGTCGCCCAGTCGAAATTCGCGCCCGACTTGAACATCTCGCGCTTGGCGTCGAGCACGCGCGCGAGCGTCTTGTGGATCTCATGCCCCTCTGGAACCTCGGTCAGCGTGCGGCCGAGGCTGTCGAACAGCTTCTGTTCGATGCCGGTGTCGACGCTGCGCCGGGCAGTCTCCGCGTCGGCGGGGGCGGAGAGGCCCGACCAGCGACCGGCGAACCAGTCCGCCTTGTTGGGCAGATACGACTTGCCCGCCTCGAACTCGCCTTCGAGCAGCGTGGTGAACTGGCTGGTCTTCTCGCCGACGAATCCGTCGTCGATCACGCCCTCGGCCTTGAGCCGCGCGCCATAGACTTCGCTCACCGGCGGGTGCTGCTTGATCTTGGCGTACATCAGCGGCTGGGTGAACGAGGGCTCGTCGCCTTCGTTGTGGCCGAAGCGGCGATAGCACCACATGTCGATCACGACGTCGCGCTTGAACTTCTGACGGAACTCGATCGCGACCTTGCACGCGAAGGTCACCGCCTCGGGATCGTCGCCATTGACGTGGAGGATCGGCGCCTGGACACCCTTGGCGACGTCCGACGGATAGGGCGACGAGCGCGCGAACTGCGGGCTGGTCGTGAAGCCGATCTGGTTGTTGATGACGAAGTGGATGCAGCCGCCGGTATTGTAGCCGCGGATGCCCGAGAAGCCGAGGCATTCCCAGACGATGCCCTGGCCCGCGAAGGCGGCGTCGCCGTGGATGAGCACGGGTAGTGCCTGCTCATGCTCCGCGAGATCGCCGCGGATCGTCTGGAGCGCGCGGACCTTGCCGAGCACGACCGGATCGACGGCTTCGAGGTGCGAGGGGTTGGCGACCAGCGACATATGGACGCTGATCCCGTCGAACTCGCGGTCGGTGCTGGTGCCGAGGTGGTATTTCACGTCGCCCGAACCGCCGACATCCTCGGGGTTGGCGGTGCCGCCGGCGAACTCGTGGAAGATCACGCGGAACGGCTTGGCCATCACATTGGCGAGCACGTTGAGGCGGCCGCGGTGGGCCATGCCGTATACGATCTCGCGCACGCCCAACTGGCCGCCGTACTTGATCACCGCCTCGAGCGCGGGGATCATCGCCTCGCCGCCGTCCAGCCCGAAGCGCTTGGTGCCGACGTATTTCTTGCCGAGGAACTTTTCCCACTGCTCGGCTTCGATCACCTTGGAGAGGATCGCCTTCTTGCCGTCGGGCGTGAAGGTGATCGCCTTGTCCTTGCCCTCCATCCGCTCCTGGAGGAAGCGGCGCTCCTCGACATCGGCGATGTGCATATATTCGAGGCCGACGTTGCCGCAGTAATTGGCGCGCAGGATCTCGACGAGCTCGCGCACGCTCGCCTTCTCCAGCCCCAGCGTGCCGCCGAGATAGATCGGGCGATCGAGATCGGCGCCGGTGAAGCCGTGATATTCGGGCGTGAGGTCGGCGGGCAGCTCGTGACGCGAGAGGCCGAGCGGATCGAGGTTGGCGGCGAGGTGCCCGCGCACGCGGTAGGTGCGGATGAGCAGCATCGCGCGGATCGAATCGCCCGCGGCCTTGGCGATGTCCGCTTCGGACGCCGCCGGAGCCGCCGCCTTGGGAGCAGGTGCGCCGCCCTTGGCGGGCTTGGGCGCTGGCTCCATCTGCGTCGGGTCGAGCGCCGCGGTGAGCGCATCGGTCTCGGTCAGCGGCCAGCGCGGATTGGCCCAGCTCGGACCCGAGGCGCTGTTCTCCAGCCCCTCGAACCAAGTCCGCCAGCCCGGCTCGATCGAGCCGGGGTCGTTCTTGTAGCGGCGGTACAAAGTCTCGACGAAGGCGGGGCTCACGCCGCCGGCGATGTCGTCGAAGTCCAGGCTCTCATGGCCCATGATCAGTTCCGTTCCTGTTAGCGCTCCCATATTCCCATATAGGCGCGCGAACCCAGCAGATTACCCCTTGAGCACTTCGACGAGCGTCGAGCCGAGCTCGGACGGGCTCGCGGCGACCTTGATGCCCGCCGCTTCCATCGCCGCGATCTTGTCCTCGGCGCCGCCCTGGCCACCCGAGACGATCGCGCCGGCATGGCCCATGCGGCGGCCCGGAGGCGCGGTGCGGCCCGCGATGAAGCCGGCCATCGGCTTCTTGCGACCGCGCTTGGCCTCGTCCTTGAGGAACTGCGCCGCCTCTTCCTCGGCCGAACCGCCGATCTCGCCGATCATGATGATCGACTGGGTCGCCTCGTCCGCCAGGAACAGCTCGAGCACGTCGATGAAGTTGGTGCCGTTGACCGGATCGCCGCCGATGCCGACCGCAGTGGTCTGGCCGAGGCCCGCGTTGGTGGTCTGGAACACCGCCTCATAAGTGAGGGTGCCCGAACGCGACACGACACCGACCGAACCCTTGGAGAAGATCGAGCCCGGCATGATGCCGATCTTGCACTCGCCGGGAGTGAGCACACCGGGACAGTTCGGGCCGATCAGGCGAGTCTTGGAGCCCGAGAGCGCGCGCTTGACCTTGACCATGTCGAGCACCGGAATGCCCTCGGTGATGCACACCACCAGCGGGATCTCGGCGTCGATCGCCTCGAGGATCGAGTCGGCGGCGAAGGGCGGCGGCACGTAGATCACGCTCGCGTCGGCGCCGGTCTTCGACTTCGCTTCGGCGACGGTGTCGAACACGGGCAGGCCGATATGCTCGGTGCCGCCCTTGCCCGGCGTGACGCCGCCGACCATCTGCGTGCCATAGGCCAGCGCCTGCTGGGTATGGAACGTGCCGGTCTCGCCCGTCATGCCCTGAGTGATGACCTTGGTGTTCTTGTCGACGAGGATGCTCATGCGGGCACCTGCTCCTGTGTTGCGACGCGCGGGAAGCGCGGGATTAGTTCAGCGAAGAATCGATGCCCTTGCAGGCGACGAGCAGTTCCTTGACCGCGTCGACCGAGACCTGGAGGTTGGCCTTGGCCTCGTCGTCGAGCTCGATCTCGACGATCTGCTCGACGCCGCTCGCGCCGATGATCACCGGCACGCCGACGTACAGGTCGTCGACGCCATATTGGCCGGTCAGGTGCGCGGCGCAGGGCAGCAGGCGCTTCTGGTCGTAGAGATAGCTCTCGGCCATCGCGATCGCCGAGGTGGCGGGAGCATAGAAGGCCGAGCCGGTCTTGAGCAGACCGACGATCTCGCCGCCGCCCGAACGGGTGCGCTGGACGATCGCGTCGATGCGCTCCTTGGTCGAGCGCCCCTGCTTGATGAGGTCGGGGATCGGGATGCCGGCGACGGTCGAATACTGCACGACGGGGACCATCGTGTCGCCGTGGCCGCCGAGCACGAAGCTGTTCACTTCCTTGACCGAGACCTGGAACTCGTCGGCGAGGAAGTGGCTGAAGCGTGCCGAGTCGAGCACGCCGGCCATGCCGACGACCTTCTGGTGCGGTAGCCCCGAGAATTCGCGCAGTGCCCACACCATCGCGTCGAGCGGGTTGGTGATGCAGATCACGAACGCGTCGGGCGCGTTGGCGGCGATGCCTTCGCCGACTGCCTTCATCACCTTGAGGTTGATGCCGAGCAGGTCGTCGCGGCTCATGCCCGGCTTGCGGGCGACGCCGGCGGTGACGATGATCACATCGGCGCCCGCGATGTCGGCATAGTCGTTCGAGCCGGTGATCCTGGCATCGAAGCCCTCGACCGGGCCGCACTGGCTGAGGTCGAGTGCCTTGCCCTGGGGCACGCCTTCGACCACGTCGAACAGGACAATGTCGCCCAGGCCCTTGAGTGCTGCGAGGTGTGCGAGCGTGCCGCCGATGTTGCCGGCGCCGATCAGCGCGATCTTCTTGCGGGCCATGGAATCTCCTTAGCGTAGTCAAACCGCCGCAGACGCAGCTGTGGCGCCGTGAAATCCGGGGCGGCTTAGACCCATGATAGGAGGGTCGCAACCCGGGAATCGCTGTAGTCACACATTATCTTTGCAACTAATTCGCAACTGCAATAAGATATGCAGCGCCGCGGCCGCCTCACCTTTCGGGCGCAGCGCGGCGGCGATATTCCTCTGCCAGAACGAAGAACGCCTGCTTGCGCGCTCCGGTTTCGGAGATCAGCCCCTTGCGGTTCCACCCTTGCTGGAACACCGGGTGCTGGCGTCGCGGCGAGCGGAAGTCCTTGAGGACCCAAGGGGACATTCCCGCGAGGAAAGGCACCTTCGCAGCCATCGCCAGCGTCCGGCGATAATATTCGGCCTGATATTCCTCGCTGAACTTGTGCGGGTCGGCCACGGCGTCGCGATAGCCTGCCAGCGCGCCCGCGCCGAACTCGGAGAAGATCAGCGGCTTGGCGACCGGCGAGCGCCATTCGAGCGAGGGCAGGCTGGCGAGCGGATCGTCCGAATACCAGCCGCTATAGGTGTTCACGGCCATGACATCGAGGTCGATCACCAGCGGATCGTCGATCGTGTTGACCTTCCCCTTGCGCTTGCTGAGCAGCGCAGCGGTGACGAGGCGGCTGTCGTCGAGCGCGCGAACGTCTGCGATCAGCGTGCGCAGAAAGCTGTTGCGGGAGTCCGACACGGGAGTCTCGTTGGCGACGCTCCACAGGATGATCGACGCCCGGTTCCGATCGCGGACGATGTTCTCGCGCAGCATCTGGCGCGCCTGCATAAGCGTGGCGGGATTGTCCCAGGCGACACGCCAATAGACCGGCACTTCGCTCCACACGAGCAGGCCCAGTTCGTCGGCGAGCCGTGTGGTGACTTCGCTGTGGGGGTAGTGCGCCAGACGGACGAAATTGCCGTTCAGGCCGTACTTGACCTCGGTGAGCAGCGCGCGGGCGGCGGCGGGGGTGATCTTGCGGACCGGATTCTTGCCGATCTCTTCCTCGTGCATCGAGATGCCGCGCAGGAAGACGGGCTGACCGTTGAGCAGGATCTGCGTGCCCCGCACTTCGACGGTGCGGAAGCCGACCCGGTCGCGCAACACGTCGCTCCCCGCTTCGACGCGAATATCGTAGAGTGTCGGGCTCTCGGGCGACCAGCGTTCGAGCTCGTGCGTGGGTGCCATGCTGCCCCGCCAGATACCCTTGGCATCGGTGACGCCGTCGATATGACCGACGCCCTCGATCCGCACGCGCACGTCGCGGCCGGCGGCGTTGAGGCCGTCGAGCCGGACATCGGCATAGATACGGCCGTCCTTGCCGAGGCGGATCCAGGTGTCGTCGACGAAGGTCTCGGGAACGGTGACGAGCGTCACCGAGCGGGTGATCCCGCCATAGGTCTCCCAGTCCGTGACCGGCGGAGGCACATCGGCGTCGGTGCGCGCCGAATCGACACCGACGGTGATCTGATTGCTACCGGGGCGGAGCAGCTTGGTCACGTCGAAGGCGAAGGGTGTGAAGCCGCCCGTGTGGCGGCCGACGTGTTTGCCGTTGAGATAGACTTCGGCGGCATGGTCGGCGCTACCGAAGCGCAGGAAGACGCGCTTGCCCGCATCGGGAGCAGGGGTGAGGAAGGTCCGCTGGTACCAGACGAGGCCCTGATAATAGCGCATCTCCGGGGCATGGCCGATCCACGAGCCGGGCAGCTGGACCATCGGCGAACGCTGCATGTCGAACTCGAACAGCGCGCGCGGGTCCTTGGCTGCGACTTCGGCCTGGACGGTATCCTGCCAGCGCTGGGTGCTCGGGTTCGGCGGTCCGCCGTGGAAGCCGGAGACGCCGTCGCGGAAGGGGTCGACCGACCAGTGCCAGCCACCGTCGAGGCTCTGGTGGTCACGCAGGTCGGCGGCAGTGAGCACCGCCTGGGCGGCGGCGGGGGACGAAACGAGCAGCGCGAGCAATGCGAGCACCAGCCCGCGACATATCCGGATCATGGTCTCTCCCTCTTCAGCTCCAGCCTAACGTTCGCCGTGGCCCTCTGCCAGATACTCGTCGGAGGCCATTTCATGGAGGCGCGACACGGTGCGCTGGAACTCGAAGGCGCCGTCGCCGGCGGTGTAGAGCTCGTCCGGCACCGCGTCGGCGGCGGCGAGGAGCTTGACGCGGTTCTCGTAGAGCGCGTCGATCAGGGTCACGAAGCGCGCCGCCTCGTTGCGATTATCGGGGCCGAGGCGCGGGATGCCGACAAGGATCACCGTGTGGAAACGGTGCGCGATCGCCAGATAGTCGGAGGCGCCGCGGGCTTCGCCGCACAGCCGCTTGAACGAGAAGACCGCCACACCTTTGAGGCATTTGGGGACATGGACTTCTCGCCCGCCCTTGACGGGCAAGTCGCAAGAGGGGACCTTGGTGCGGTCCTCTACGGGATAGTCGGTGAGGCGGAAGAAGGCGGCGGAAAGCGCTGCGGTCGCCTCGGGCCCGTTGGGCACCAGCCAGGTATCCATGCTTCCCAGCCGGTCGAGCCGATAATCGACCGGGCCGTTGAGCGCGACCACGTCCATCCGCTCCTCGATCAGGGCGATGAAGGGGAGGAAGAGCTGGCGGTTGAGCCCGTCCTTGTAGAGGTCTTTCGGCGGGCGGTTCGAAGTGGCGACGACGGTGAGGCCGTGGCCCATCATCTCGGTGAACAGCCGCGAGAGGATCATGGCATCGGCGGGGTTGTTGACCACCATCTCGTCGAAGGCGAGCAGGCGAATATCCTCGACCATCGCCTCGGCGACGGCGACCACGGGATCGGCGGTGTCCTTCTGCCGCTCGACGTTCAGCCGCTCGTGCACTTCGAGCATGAACTCGTGGAAATGGACGCGGCGCTTGCGGCGGATGTCGACGCATTCGAACAGCAGGTCCATCAGCATCGACTTGCCGCGGCCGACGTCGCCCCAGAGATAGATGCCGCGCGGCGGCTCGGGAGCGCGGCCGAGTGCGCGCCAGAGGATGCTGCCCTTCCTGGGTACCACTTCGAGTTCGGCGGCGAGGCGGTCGAGCCGTTCGGCGGCGGCGCGCTGTTCTGCGTCCGGACGAAGCTCGCCCCCGGCGACCAGCGCCTCGTAACTGGCGAGGACCTTGCTCATCCCCCCCACCGTTTGTGCTGAGCTTGTCGAAGCACCCTGTCTGGCGACGCGATCGAGGGGAGGCGCCCTTCGACAGGCTCAGGGCGAACGGAAAGGGGCGTCATCTCGCGCCCGGTTTCCGCACCGTGCCCGCGAAGCTGGCAACCGTGCCGTGCGACTGGACGATCAGGCCGCGCAGGAACAGCATCCGCCCGGTCTCGCGCAGCAACTCGACCTTGGCCTCGAGCGGTTCGCCCAGGGCGCCGCCGGCGATGAACTGGACCGACAAATCGACGGTGGAGGCGGGCCCGGCGGTCAGCACGCCGAAGCCGCGCGCTGCGGCGAACAGGACCACGTCAATGAAGCCGAGCAGCGCGCCGCCATGGACCTGTTCGCGCAGGTTCGAGTGCCGCACCTCCGGCCCCATGCGGACCCGGACGATCTCGCCCTCGGGACGGACGCGGATCGGGCCGAGGAAGCCGTTGAAGCGGTGCGCGGCGTCCCTGAGCTCCCAGCGTTTCCAGCCCGGAAGCTCGGGGTCGTCCTCGTAACGGAAATGCGCCTCGGCCGGCTCGCTCAAAGCGTGCGCTCGGCTTCCATCTTCTTGATCTCGGCGATCGCCTTGGCGGGGTTGAGACCCTTGGGGCACACGTTCGCGCAGTTCATGATCGTGTGGCAGCGATAGAGGCGGAACGGATCTTCGAGCTGGTCGAGCCGCTCGCCAGTCATCTCGTCACGGCTGTCGGCGAGCCAGCGATAGGCTTGGAGCAGGATCGCCGGGCCGAGAAAGCGATCGGAGTTCCACCAGTAGCTCGGGCACGACGTCGAGCAGCAGGCGCACAGAATGCACTCGTAGAGGCCATCGAGCTTCTCGCGCTGCTCGGGGCTCTGCAGCCGTTCCTTGCCCGAGGGCGTGGTGGAGACGGTCTGGAGCCAAGGCTTGATCGACGAATATTGCGCGTAGAAGTGCGTGAAGTCGGGGACTAGGTCCTTGATCACGTCCATGTGCGGCAGCGGCGTGATGCGGATGTCGCCCTTGATGTCCTCGATCGCCGTGGTGCAGGCGAGGCCGTTGCGCCCGTCCATGTTCATCGAGCAGGAGCCGCAGATGCCCTCGCGGCATGAGCGGCGGAAGGTGAGCGTCGAATCCTGCTCGGACTTGATCTTGATCAGCGCGTCGAGGACCATCGGACCGCATTCGTCGAGATCGATCTCGAAGCTATCGTAGCGCGGGTTCTCGCCCGAATCCGGATCGTAGCGATAGATCTTGAACTTCTTGACGCGCGTGGCGCCCGGATCCGCCTTGTGTTCCTTGCCCTTGGTGATGCGGCTGTTCTTGGGCAGGCGAAATTCGGCCATTCCTGAGAGTCCTCGAGACACGGTGTTCGCTGCGCGGGCTATGCCTTTCGCAAACGCAGTGCAACCCCGTACGATGCGCAAGCGTCAGGCTTTGTTGGCGAGCACCGAATCGAGAAGACCGGGAAAGCGCGCGTCGAAATCGGCACGGCGGAGGCTATTGATACGCTCGCGCCCCTCCACGGAGGTTTCGACAAGCCCCGCGGCACGCAGCACGTTCAGATGGTTGGAGATCGTGCTCTTGGGGATGCCTTGCGCGCAGGCGGTGCTGGCGTTGAGGCACGGGCACTCGACCAAGCGCGCCACGATGTCGAGGCGCGCGGGATCGGCCAGCGCGTGCAGCGCCGCGGCCAGGCTCACGTCCTTCAGGTCCGGGTGCACCAATCGATCCATGGTACCGATATAAGAATAGTTCGCCATTTCCATAGTTCGGAAATCTTGAACTATCTTTGCGACCTCCCAGATCTGCGTTCGTCCCGGCAGCCGGCGAAGCGACCGGCTGGGGACCGGAGAATCGGAACATGTCAAAGAAATTGGCAGGCAAGCGTGCGCTGGTGACGGGTGGATCGCGCGGTATCGGCGCGGCGATCGCCCGGCGGCTGGCCGCAGACGGTGCCGATGTCGTCATTACCTATGCCGGCAATCACGACGGAGCGAAGGCCAGCGTCGCTGCGATCGAGGCGGAAGGCGTGAAGGGCCAGGCGATCCAGGCCGACGCGGCCGACCCTGCGGCCGTGAAAGCAGCGGTGGACCAGGCCGCGGCTGCGCTGGGCGGGATCGACATCCTCGTCCACAACGCCGGCGTTGCCGAACTCGCGCCGTTAGGACCCGAATCGCTCGAAAGCTATCGTCGCGTCTTCGGAGTCAATGTCGAAGGGGTGCTGGCGGGAACGGTCGCCGCGTTGCCGCATCTGAGCGACGGCGCGCGCGTGATCCTCGTCAGTTCGGTGAGCGGCTTCACGGCGGGCTTTGCCGGGAACAGCGTCTATGGCGCGAGCAAGGCCGCGGCGTCGATGTTCGCCAAGGCCTGGGCGCATGACCTGGCCCCGCGCGGCATCCTGGTGAATGCGATCCAGCCCGGGCCGGTCGGCACCGACATGAACCCCGACGATGGCGAGTTCGCCGACCAGATCCGGGCGCTGACCGTGCTGAAGCGCTATGGTCGCCCCGAAGAGATTGCCGGCGTCGCATCGTTCCTGGCGAGCGACGATGCGTCGTACATCACCGGCGCAACGATCGACGTTGGCGGCGGAATCTTCGTCTGACGCTCGGCATCGGCGCGCGTCCCGATCAGCGCTTGAGTGCGTCGGTAGCGGGCGCGCCCACCGGGGCCGTCGCCACTTTGGGGATGCGCGCTTCGAGCGGGGCGAGCCAGGTGGCGGCTTCGGCGCCGATCGCCAGCTGGGGGTTGGAGGGGGTGAGGCCGTTTTCCGTTTCCCAGCCGGTGATCCGGTCGCGCGCCTCGCTTGCTGCGGCTTCGAGCGGCTGGGGCTTGCGCAATGCGTGATTGATCAGCGCGTCGCCGAAGAAGGTCCAGTCGTTCTCGGCGCGGCAGCCGAACGAGGGGCGGTCGGACGCCGCGGCGGTGACCAATGCGGTGCGCGCGTCGGCGAGCACCGGCACGAAGACCCCCGAATAGCAGGCCGACAGGATCAGCAGCCGGTTGCGGATGCCGAGCTCGTCGAGGATCGCGGCGAGGCGCGCGGGCGAGAGCAGGCCATAGCCCTGATCGCCGTCGTGATAGGCGAGCCCCACCTGCGCGCCGTGGCTGGTGGCGTAGAGAACGAGCACATCCTGCTCACGGTCCATCCGCTCGGCGACGCGGGCGAGCGCGAGCGTGAGCGATTCGAGGCTGCCGTTGGCAAGCGGCGGTGCACCCCGGCCGGTGCTGCCGGCGAGGACCAGTGTGCGTCCTGTGGCATCGTAGCGGCGCGCGAGGATGTTACCCGCCTCGCGCGCTTCGCGGGCGAAGACAGGATCGCTGTCGAGCGCGACCGACACGACATAGGCATCGACCAGCTTGGCCCGCTGCGGCGCGATCGCATCGAGCGCGCGGGCGAGCCGCTGTCGATCGGCGAGCAGCCATCGGGCCGAGCGGCCCTGCTCGAGCTGAGGGCCGAGCGCGAGCGTCTCGGCGGCGCGCGGGTCGGCTTCGGCGAAGAGCCGGGGCCAGTCCTTGCTGTGCTGGGGAGCGGCGTCCGACTGGGCGGCGGCGGGCACTGCGAGCGCGAGCGCGACGCAGGTCGGGACGAACCAATGGAACGGAAAACGCATCGACTGCCCCCCGCTGTTCGCGGGCCAGTCTCAATGCTGCAGAAGCGAAGTCAAGCGCGACTTCAGCACACCTCGGCGGTGCTTTCCGGGAGCGGGCCGGGCGGCACGCGCGCGGGGTGGCGGTGGAACGCGTCGGCCTCGATGCGGTGGCGGTTGCCATGGACCCTGGCGAGCGCGGCGTAGAGCGCGGGATCATAAGCCGCGAGATCGGCGGCGGAGAGGATCGAGCGCCCGTCTACGCGGACCAGCACGCCGGTCTCGAACCAGAGCTGGGTACCGATCGCCCAGTACTCCTCCGCCGAGACCGCGGCATATTCGCCGCGCCAGCGCCCGGCGGCGAGCGCGTCGCGATACGCGCGCTCGACCTCTCCGAACAGCTCCGGATCGCGCTTCGCTGCCGCGCGGAGGATCGCATGCGCGAATTCATGGACGAGGACGTTCTGGCCGAAATAGCGCGTGCCGGGGATGCCGAGCAGATTCTCCGCGCCGACGCTGGTGAGCGTGCCTCCCATCCCGCGGGCGCGCGCGTTCCAATAGTCGCGGTCGCTGAGACGGCCGATGCGTTCGTCATAATGTTTGCGCTCGCAGGGCGAGAGCCGGGGATCGTCGCGCGCGGGCTTCTTCCAGTGGCGCTGCTCGGGCAGGTCGAGCGTGCCCTCGTCCTCGGCCATCACTGCGACGCGGGTGCCCTCGACGACGAGCTGGGCGCGGAGGTCGGGCCGATGCTCGAGCATCGCGTTCACGATGTCGCGCGCGCGGACCAGCGCGTCGGGCTGGACCCAGCGCGATGAGACGATCGGGATACCATCGGCGTCGAGATAGCGGGTATAGAAGGGGTCGAGGCGGAGCGCAGGCGGCGGTGGGGGCGCGGGCGGTGTCCGTAGCGGCACCGGGGTGCAGGCCTCGAGGGCAAGGAGCGCGAGTGCGAAACGCATGGTGCACCGTCTCTTCGATGGGAATGAAGTCAAGCGGGCGGCGAACCGACTTGAAGCGGCCGATTAACGACTCTCGGGAGCCCGGCGGCGCTCGTCGATGGCGGTCACCAACGTGTCGAAATCGTCGTGACTGGGCAGCATCGAGCGGTTGATTGTCAGTTTGCCGGCATTGTGACGGATAATCAGAAGTCGCTGCGATTTGATCTGCATGATTTGGAGATCGGTGATGGTCGACAGTGGCACAATGGAGAGTGCGTTGCCGAACGCGCTCTTTGGTGCGGTGATTGCGTGCGCGTCGAGCACCACCTCCTGCATTGCTCCGAACGCACGCACAAGACCGATCAGCGCGGCGAGCACGAACAGCCCCGAGATTCCGGTTAGAACCCAGTAGAAGGTAGTCGCATTATCAGGGCTTAACGTGATGACGCCGTTTAGGATAAGCCCGCGATCGTTGCCCGAAGCGGTGTTACCGAGCGTCGCTGCGCATCCGGCGAAAAACAGGCCTGCCAGCGCCATTACCCATGCCTTGGGTTTATACTCGTAGCGCAGTGTCCCCATATGCAGCCCCCCGGCAATTCAATACACCCGCTTCTTCGGCTTGATGTATTCGATCTCGTCGGTGAGCGTATAGTCGTGTACCGGGCGGTAGTCGATCGCCACGCCGCCGCCCTTGCCGCCCCAGCCATCGAAGGTGGCGACGGTGTGCTTCATCCAGTTGGCGTCGTCGCGCTCGGGGAAGTCCTCGTGCATGTGCGCGCCGCGGCTTTCCTTGCGGTTGGCGGCGCACTGGATCGTCACCACGGCCTGGCCGATCAGATTGTCGAGCTCGAGCGTCTCGACCAGATCGGTGTTCCAGATCAGCGAGCGATCGGTGATGCCGACGTCCTGGAAGCCCTGATAGACTGCGTCCATGTGCGTGACGCCCTCGGCGAGCAGCGCGCTGTCGCGGAACACGGCGCAGTGGCGCTGCATCGTCTTCTGCATGTCGGCGCGGATCTGCGCGGTGGGCCTTTCGCCCTTGGCGTTGCGGAAATGGTCGAGCCGGGTGAGCGCCTGCTCCTCCGATCCCTTGGGCAGCGCGTTGTGCGGCGTGCCTGGCTTGAGCAGCTCCTTGAGGCGCAGGCCGGTGGCGCGGCCGAACACGACGAGGTCGATGAGGCTATTGGAGCCGAGGCGGTTGGCGCCGTGGACCGAAACGCAGGCGGCCTCGCCGACCGCGAATAGGCCGGGGACGACGCTGTCCGGGTTGCCGTCCTTAATGTGGACGACTTCGCCGTGATAGTTCGTCGGGATACCGCCCATGTTGTAGTGCACGGTCGGGACCACCGGCAGCGGCTGGCGGGTCAGGTCGACGCCCGCGAAGATCTTGCCGGTCTCGGTGATGCCCGGAAGCCGCTCGTGCAGGATCTTGGGATCGATGTGGTTGAGGTGAAGGAAGATGTGATCCTTCTCCTTGCCCACGCCGCGTCCCTCGCGGATCTCCATCGCCATCGAGCGCGCGACGACGTCGCGGCTGGCGAGGTCCTTGGCCGAGGGGGCATAGCGCTCCATGAAGCGCTCGCCCTCGGAGTTGGTGAGATAGCCGCCTTCGCCGCGCGCACCTTCGGTGATCAGCACGCCGGCGCCATAGATGCCGGTCGGGTGGAACTGGACGAATTCCATGTCCTGCAGTGCGATTCCGGCTCGGAGTGCCATGCCGTTGCCGTCGCCGGTGCAGGTGTGCGCCGAAGTGGCGGACTGGTAGACGCGGCCGCCGCCGCCGGTGGCGAGCACCACGGCGTGGCTGCGGAAGCGGTGGATCGAGCCGTCTTCCATGCACAGCGCGATCACCCCGCGGCAAGCGCCGTTCTCCATGATCAGGTCGAGGGCGAAATATTCGACGTAGAAGTCGGCGTCGTACTTCAGGCTCTGCTGGTAGAGCGCGTGGAGCATCGCGTGACCGGTGCGGTCGGCCGCGGCGCAGGTGCGCTGCACGGGCGGGCCTTCGCCCATGTTCTGCATGTGGCCGCCGAACGGGCGCTGATAGATCGTGCCGTTCTCGTTGCGGCTGAACGGCACGCCGGCGTGCTCGAGCTCATAGACCGCCTGCGGTGCCTCACGCACCATATACTCGATCGCGTCCTGGTCGCCGAGCCAGTCCGATCCCTTGACGGTGTCGAACATGTGCCACGACCAATGGTCGGGGCTGTTGTTGCCCAGGCTCGCGGCGATGCCGCCCTGCGCGGCGACGGTGTGCGAGCGCGTCGGGAACACCTTGGTGATGCACGCGGTCTTGAGGCCGGCCTCGGCGCAGCCCATCGTTGCGCGCAGGCCCGATCCGCCGGCGCCGACGACGACGGCGTCGTAAGTGTGGTCGATGATCTTGTAGGCGGCAGGCATCAGGCGGCGGCTCCGGCCGTGAAGGCGATCTTGAGGATCGAGAAGATCGCGAACGTCGCGGCCGCGATCGTGAAATATTTGAGGAGGAGCACGAGCACGAAGCGCGTCTCGTCGTGCTGATAATCCTCGATCACGACCGTCAGGCCGTGATGGAAGTGGTAGAAGACGCTGACGACGAGCAGGATCAGCGGCACTGCGACCAGCGGCTGCTCGATCCAGCCGACCAGAGTCGCATGGTCATAGGCCGGCAGCAGCGCGAGCGAGAGCAGGAACCACAGGACGAGGATCAGGTTCGATCCCGCGCTGATCTTGTGGTGCCACCAGCCATGCGCGCCTTCGTGCGCCGAGCCGAGGCCGCGCACGCGGCCGATGCTGGTGCCTTCACCCATTGCTCTTCTCCAGAAGATAGACCCAGAAGGCCGCGGTGGCGACGACCGAGAAAAGGAAGGTCGTGAGCGCGGTGCGCTTGTTGCCGCGGAGCTCGAAGTTCGCGCCTGCATCCAGGAACAGGTGGCGCACGCCCGAGGCCATGTGCTGGAAGAAGCTGAGCGTGAGGCCCACACCGACGATCCAGCCGGCGATGTTGAGCGCGCCGGACTTGAGCGTGAACAGGTCGAGGAACGCTGTATAGGCGGCGGGGCCGGACGCCAGCGCCGAGAGCCACCAGACGAACAGGATGGTGCCGACGGTCGCCATGCCGCTGCCGGTGGCGCGGTGGACGATCGAGACCGTCATGGCGGGTCCCCATTTCCAGATCGAGAGATGCGGCGACAGCGGTCGCGCGGGGTTGCGGACGTTGGCCAAGAAACTTCCTTTCGGGTCGACGCCGCTTCCTTAGTCAGCGCGCCGCGGGATGCAAGCACAACGCGGAGTCTGCGCTGGCTAACCCCCCCTTAACCAGTTGCGCGCATAGGAAGTTGAGAAATGCCGCGTCTGATGCGCGGCGGCACAAGGGGGATTCCTTAGTGACGATTGTGGCTTCGACCAGGGACCTGCCGGCTGCGGGCGCGATGAGCGCGCGGATCGACGTGGCCGCACGGCTGCGGGTATTCGATTTCGACGGGACGCTACTTCGATCGAGCCGCGAGGTGTGGGCGGTGCTCGAGCCCGAGGCGCGCGCGGTTTCCGAAGCCTATTGGCAGCAGTGGCAGCGCTGCTTCTCGAACGAGCACAATTGGGCGCCCGAAGACACCGGCAAGATGATCGAGGTCGGGGTCGTATTCCTGCGCAACCGCTTCATGGACACCTCGGGGCGCGCCTGGATCGAATCGGTCGAGCGCTCGGTCGCGGCGGCCTATGCGGCAGATGTGCCGCCGATGGCGCTGCTGTCGATGATCAGCGCCAGCGACCGCGCGGCGCTGAAGGTGCTGACCAGCCGTGTCGAGCGCGACGATCCGCGGCTTACCGGACTGATCGACACGCTCATGCGGCTGTCGGCGCTCGAAGGCGATATCACGGTCGAGATATATGGCATGTACCGCGAGCACAGCGCCCAGGCGGCGCGCGACCGGCTCGCGGCCGACTTCCACGATTCGATCGGCGCGACGATCGAGCGCGCATCGCGCGAGGGCGACCAGCTACGCGTCCAGGCGGTCCACACCTCGGCTTCGGCGCGGGGGATGCTGGGCAAGGCGAGCGAAGTCGCGGCGGCGGCGGAGCAATCGGCAGTGGCGATGCGCGAGGCGGCGCAGACCGCGGCGGGGCTGATCCGGGCGATCGAGGAAGCGCGCACCGAGGTGGAGGCCGCGGCCGACATCGCGACGCGCGCGTCGAGCCAGGCAGGTGCGGCAGTGGGGATGAGCGAAATGCTCAGCGACCACGCCAAGTCGATCGAATCGATCCTGAGCCTGATCCGCGACATTGCCGGCCAGACCAATTTGCTGGCGCTCAACGCGACGATCGAGGCGGCGCGTGCAGGCGATGCCGGGCGCGGCTTCGCGGTGGTGGCGCAGGAAGTGAAGAGCCTGGCCAATCAGACCGCGCGGGCGACCGACGACATCGCGGCGCAGATCGCGGCGATCCAGTCGGCGACCAAGTCGACGGTGGAGACCAACGCCTCGATCCGCTCGACGGTGACTGAAGTGCAGGAAAGCGCCGACCGCATCCGCAGCGCGATGGAGGTCCAGGCGCAGACGGTGACGGCCATCACCGCGGCGGTGGACGAGACGGCGCTTGCAGCCGATTCGATGTCCGCCACGATCGGTGCGATCCGCGAGGATACCGAGACGGTGGCGAGCGAGATCGACCGCGTCGGCCAGGGTTTTGCGGCACTCGACAGTCAGCTCGGCGCGCTCAAGGGCAGCGCCGGCGACTTCATTGCCAAAGTGGCCGCATAGGAGAGGGGCAAATGGCATCCGACCGCGAACCGGGGCGCTGGACGGGGAACTCCCGTTCCTTCGCCGAGCATATCGCCGAATATGACTGGGACGGGCAGATCGGCCCGGCCTGTGCCGAGATCGCCGCGCTGATCGAGGGGCATCACGAGGCGATAGCCCGTGCCTTCTGGGATCATTATCTGACGCTCCCGGCGACCGAACGGCTGAAATCGCTGCTCGCCGACGCGCGCCAGTTCGCCGAGCAGCTCGCCAGCAGCGAGCGCTATGCGCGCGCCAAATACGCCGATCCGCTGGGCGAGGAATGGGTGCGCATGGCGTTCGAGCACGCCGCCAATGCCGATCGCGTCCACATCCCGCTGACCGCCACCTTCGCGGCGCTGGCGCATGCGCATTCGGCGACGACCCGGCTGCTCGCCGAGAAGCTGGCGGGCGACACGGCGCGGTTCGCGCGGCTCGCCGACGTGGTGCAGCGGCTGTCGATGATCGAGGCCGATCTGATGGCGACGCACCTCGGCGCGCGCGACCTGGCCGAGGCAGGCGCGGTGCGGCAGCAGCAATCGGTGCAGTTCCAGGCGAGCATCGCCCAGTCGATCCAGACCGCGACCGAAGCGGGCAATCGCATCCGCGTCCAGGCGCAGGGTGCGTCGAGCTCGGCGCGGGGGATGCTGGGCAAGGCGAGCGAAGTCGCGGCGGCGGCGGAGCAATCGGCAGTGGCGATGCGCGAGGCGGCGCAGACCGCGGCGGGGCTGATCCGG
This sequence comes from Sphingomonas radicis, assembly GCF_051400635.1. Classification (NCBI taxonomy): domain Bacteria; kingdom Pseudomonadati; phylum Pseudomonadota; class Alphaproteobacteria; order Sphingomonadales; family Sphingomonadaceae; genus Sphingomonas; species Sphingomonas radicis. Next base: position 100,425 of record NZ_JBLFFG010000001.1, on the reverse strand, counting down.
GCGATCGAGGAAGCGCGCACCGAGGTGGAGGCCGCGGCCGACATCGCGACGCGCGCGTCGAGCCAGGCAGGTGCGGCAGTGGGGATGAGCGAAATGCTCAGCGACCACGCCAAGTCGATCGAATCGATCCTGAGCCTGATCCGCGACATTGCCGGCCAGACCAATTTGCTGGCGCTCAACGCGACGATCGAGGCGGCGCGTGCAGGCGATGCCGGGCGCGGCTTCGCGGTGGTGGCGCAGGAAGTGAAGAGCCTGGCCAATCAGACCGCGCGGGCGACCGACGACATCGCGGCGCAGATCGCGGCGATCCAGTCGGCGACCAAGTCGACGGTGGAGACCAACGCCTCGATCCGCTCGACGGTGACTGAAGTGCAGGAAAGCGCCGACCGCATCCGCAGCGCGATGGAGGTCCAGGCGCAGACGGTGACGGCCATCACCGCGGCGGTGGACGAGACGGCGCTTGCAGCCGATTCGATGTCCGCCACGATCGGTGCGATCCGCGAGGATACCAAGATGGTGACGAGCGAGATCGACACGCTCCAGCGCGATGTTGCCGAGGTCGACGACCGGCTCCACCAGCTGCGCGAAGCGGCGGACAATTTCTCGGCTTCGGTGGCGGCCTGAGTTCCAGACGTCATCCCGGCGAAAGCCGGGATCTCGTTCCACGAGCCGTGCGCCGGCGTCCTGAGATCCCGGCTTTCGCCGGGATGACGAACTGCGCGGCTTGCCTTAGGGAGCGGGAATGAGCCAGACTCACATCCTCCTCACCGGCAGCAGCCGCGGGATCGGCGCGGCGATCGCGCGCGCGCTCGACCGGCCGGGAGTTCGGCTGGTCGGCCAGGCTACCCGCAGCGGCATCGCCGCCGATTTCACCGATCCGGCCGCACCCGCTCAACTGTGGGAGAAGGCGCTGGCTGCGCTCGACGGCCGCATCGACGTGCTGATCAACAATGCCGGCATCTTCGAAGCTGCGCCGCTCGACCTCGACCATGACGACTGGGTCGAGGCTTGGGAGCGCACGATGCGCGTCAATCTCACCGCATCCGCCGAGCTCTGCCGGCTCGCGGTGCGGCACTGGCAGGCGGAAGGGCGCCCGGGCCGCATCGTCAACGTCGCGAGCCGCGCCGCCTATCGCGGCGACAGCCCGGCGCACTGGCATTATGCCGCATCCAAGGCAGGCATGGTCGGCATGACCAAGAGCATCGGGCGCGGCTATGCGGCGCAGGGCATTCTCGCCTTCGCGATCTGCCCCGGCTTCACGATGACCGGGATGGCCGACGATTATCTGGCGAGCCGCGGCGGCGAGAAGCTGCTGGCGGACATCCCGCTCGGCCGCGTCGCCGATCCCGAGGAGGTCGCCGTCCTCGCCCGCTTCTGCGCACTCGAAGCGCCGCCATCGATGACCGGCGCGGTGCTCGACATCAACGGAGCCAGCTATGTCCGATAAGGGGGATTGAGATGGCGAGCTGGAAGCTGACTTTGCCGTGCACGCGCGCCGAGGCGGAGGCGATCGAAGCCGATGCGCTGGGGCTGCTGGGGATCGAGCCCACGCCCGTGCTGATGACGAGTGAGCGGATCGAGGACGATCCCGAGAGCTGGCAACTCGACGCCTATTTCGATTCGAAGCCCAACAGCGCGGCGCTCCAGGCGGTGGCGGAGCTGGTGCCGAGCGCGGCGGGGGCCAAGCTCGCGGCCGAGCGCATCCGCGACGCCGATTGGGTGACGCTGAGCCAGGCGGGGATCGAGCCGGTGCACGCCGGGCGCTTCTACGTCCATACCAGCACCAACAAGGGCGTGGTGCCCGCCGGGGCGAAAGCCTTCCAGATCGATGCCAGCGTGGCGTTCGGCACGGGCACGCACGAGACCACCTCGGGCTGCCTGCTAGCGCTCGACCGGCACAAGCAGGGCGGCGCAGTGGTGCGCAACCTGCTCGATCTGGGAACGGGCACCGGGCTGCTCGCCTTCGCGGCGCTCCATCTGTGGCCGCGCGCCTATGCGACTGCGTCGGACATCGATCCCCAGTCGATCGAAGTGACCGCTGCCAATGCGCAGGTGAACGGCGTGCCGCTGGGTGACGGCGCCGGCGAGCTGACGCTGGCGGTGGCGGCGGGGATGGATCATCCGCTGCTGCCCGGGCGCGGGCCCTATGACCTGATCATCGCCAACATCCTTGCCGGCCCGCTGATCGAACTGGCGCCGAGCGTGTGTGCGTCGCTCTCCGAGGGCGGGACGCTGATCCTCGCCGGCCTGCTGGAGGGGCAGGCCGAGGCGGTGCTGCGTGCCTATCGCCGGGAAGGCCTGCGCCCGGTGGCGCGCATCGACCGCGGCCACTGGCCGACGCTGACGCTGATCAAGCGCTATCGCTACGGCGCCCCGCGCGTCCGCCGGCCGAGCCGCGGGCGGGGCGAGGCGCCGGGGTTCGGAAGCTGGTAAATCCACTTCCCTCCCTGCAAGGGAGGGGAACTAGCCCTTGCTGTTGGCATATTCCTGCGTGCCGCGCGTGATCAGTTCGTCGTCCCGCAGGATCGCCGCCACGGGCACGTCGGGCAGCTGGAGCAGCTCCGCGTAGAGCGGCGCGAAATCGGTCTCGACCGTCACGCGCAGCAGTTCGTCGAAGCTGGGGATCACGAAATAATTCTGCTGGAAATCGTCGATCCGATATTCGGTGCGCATCACCCGCTTCATGTCGAAGGCAATGCGGTTCGGGCTGTCGCTCTCGAGCGCGAAGCGGCTCTCGGCCGAACTCGAGACGATGCCCGCGCCATAGATGCGCAGCCCCTCCGGCTCCTGCACCAGCCCGAACTCGACCGTGTACCAGTAGAGCCGGCCGAGCTGCTTCAACGCGCCCAGCTCCATAGCGCGCACTCCGCCGCGGCCATAGGCTTCGAGATAGTCTGCGAACACCGGATCGGCCAGCATCGGTACATGACCGAACACGTCGTGGAAGACGTCCGGCTCCTGGATATAGTCGAGCTGGTCGCGCCGGCGGATGAAGTTGCCCGCGACGAAGCGGCGATTGGCCATGTGATCGAAGAACACGTCGTCGGGGACCAGCCCCGGCACCGCCACCACCTGCCAGCCGGTGAGCTTCATCAGCCGCGCGCTCAGCTCCTCGAAATTGGGGATGCCCGATTCGGAGAGGCGCAGTGCATCGAGCCCCTTGAGATAGGCCTGCGACGCGCGGCCGGGGAGCAGCTTGGCCTGGCGCTCGAAGAGCAGATCCCAGGTGGCATGCTCCTCGGGCGTATAGGCGCTCCAGTTCTGCGGTATCGTCCAATCGGGTGCGGCGCCCTCCGGCGGACGCTCCAGCACATGCGTTTCCTGAGCCATGTTTATGGCATAGCATGATGCGCGATGGCCCGAAACGGGAGCAGGGATTGATCCGCTTTTTCAAGACGCTGGCGCTGTGGGCCATCGTGCTCGCCGGGCTCTGTGCGATCGCGGGAGCCGTGGGCAGCATGATTCCGGTCAACCGCGACTGGCGCCAGGCGCAGGCGGGGGTGCGCATCTATGTGATCGACAACGGCATCCACACCGATCTGGTGCTGCCGGTCTCCGCGGCAGGCAATTGGTGGGCGGATCTGGTACGGCCCGAGCATTTCGCCGATCCGGCCAGCGCAAGCGCTACGCACGTCGCCTTCGGCTGGGGCGACCGCGACTTCTACCTCAACACGCCGACCTGGTGGGACGTGAACCCGCTGCGCATCGGCAAGGCGGCGACCGGAGTGGGAGCGACGGTGATGCATGTCGAGCGAATCGCCGAGCCGCACCTGGGGCCGGACGTGCGCGCGATCGTGCTGCGTCCCGAGGAGTATCAGCGGCTGGCGACTTTCATCCGGGCGAGCTTCGGCACGGCGCGTGCGCCGGTGCGGGGCTATGGCAACGCCGATGTCTTCTACGACGGGCTGGGCCGCTACAGCCTGTTCAACACCTGCAACAACTGGACCGGCGCCGCGCTGCGCAGCGCGGGCGTGCGGATGGGTGCCTGGACACCTTTCCCGTCGGGAGTGATGCGATGGCTGTGAGGCTGCCGGTTCCCGCCTCGGCAGGTGATCCGCCGCCCCGGGGTGCGCTGCTCGCCGAATGGCCCCGGGCGGCATGGGGGCTGGCGCGGCTCGCGGCGGAGTGGCGGGGCCTGCCGCGTGCTCCAATGGGTGAGGGGCGGCCGGTGCTGCTGCTGCCCGGCCTGTTCAATTCGGATCGCTCGAACGTGGTGCTGCGCGCTTATCTGCGGCGGCTCGGCTATCGCACCTATGGCTGGGGGCTCGGGCGCAACTTCGGGGCGCGCGCGATCGGGAAGGAAGGCGAGCGGCTGATCGAGCGGATCGCCGAGATCCATGCCGAGACGCGCGAGAAGGTGACGCTGATCGGCGTATCGCTGGGCGGCATCATGGCGCGGATCGCCACGCACCGCCGCCCCGATCTGGTGCGCGAAGTGATCACGGTGAGTTCGCCCTTCGCGGGCCCGCCGACTGCCACCAACGTCTGGCGCCAGTTCGAATGGCTGACCGGCGAGAAGATCACCGACCCCGCGGTGGCGGCGCGGCTGGAGGAGGCGGCGCGGCCGCTACCGGTGCCGGCGACCGCGATCTGGAGCCGCAGCGACGGGCTGGTCAACGGGCTGATCTGCCGGGAAGCCGAGGGTTCGGCGTGCCGCGACATCGAGATCAGCAGCAGCCATTTGTTCGTGCAGATGAAGCCCGAGACGCTCCGCGCGGTGGCGGAGGTGCTGGGCGGTCAGCTCGGATCGGGATCGGAGGCCTTATAGCCGGTGTAGGGGCCGCAATTCTCGGGGTCCTTGCGGCACGCCTCCTCGTGCTTCTTGCGCTCCTCGCCCTCGCGCGCTTCCTTCTTGCGCATCTCGCGACCGTAGTTGCGGTCGGCCTCGTCCTGGCTGGTCGTGCTCCAGTCGACCGCCTGGCTGCCCGCCTTCACCGGGAGCGTCGCGACGTCCCACGCCGTCTTGGCGATGCAGCCGCCCGCGAGCAGCGGCAGCGCGGCGACGAACGGAATCAGCAGCTTGCGCATCGATAACACCTTCAGTCGGCGGGCGCGGGGGAAGCAGGGGCGCGCGCGGAGACAGCAATATAAGGAAAGTCGCTGAATACGCCATTTACGCCCAAGTCAATGAAGTAGCGAATTTCTTCGGCCAGACGGCCGTGTTCGGCCGGACTGGCGCCGCTCCGATAGGCAGGCGAGAGGAAGAAATTCTCGGCGCGGAAGGTCCAGGGGTGGACCGCGAGCCCCGCTGCATGCGCATCGGCGATCAGGCTGGTCGGCGTGCCTGATGCCGGGAGGATCATCGCCTTCTCGGGGCCGACGCCATGGGCATATTCCGCGACCGTCCTCAGCCCCTTGGGCGTCGCCATCGCCGCATAGCTGGGCGCCGCGCCGTCGGCGGGGCCACCCTTCGCGGCCATGAGCTGGATCAGCGGCACGCGCGTCATTCCCTTCAGCTTCCTGAGGTTCGCGACTTCGAACGACTGGATGAAGACAGGTGCGTCGGCGCGGTCCCAGCCTGCCTTCCTTAGTGCCGCGACCAACCGCTCCTCGATCGGCAGACCGATCGACGCGAAATAGCTCGGGTGCTTGGTCTCGGGATAGATCCCGATCGTGCGGCCGGTTTCCTTCGACGCGCGCTTGGCCAGTGCGATCACTTCTTCGAGCGTCGGAATCTCCGCCTGGCCGTCGTAGCGGGTGTTGCCGGGGCGGAACTGCGGCAGCCGCTCGCGGGCGCGCAGCGTCTTGAGCTCGGCAAGCGTGAAATCCTCGGTGAACCAGCCGGTGACTTTCTCGCCGTCGATCTTCTTGGTGGTCTTGCGATCCGCGAACTCAGGGTGCGCGGCGACGTCGGTGGTGCCCGAGATCTCGTTCTCGTGCCGCGCCACGAGCATGCCGTCCTTGGTGGGCACCAGATCGGGCTCGATGAAGTCGGCGCCCTGCTCGATCGCGAGGCTGTAGGCGAGCAAAGTGTGCTCGGGCCGCTCGCCGCTGGCGCCGCGGTGCGCGATGACGATCACGGGCGAGGAAGCGCTGGCAGGCATGGCGCGTTCTCGCACGGGCGCGCAGCCCTGCGCCAGCACCAGCACGGCAAACAGCAATGATCTTGTCGCAAAACCCGCCATGATGCAGGCGTCTATGCACCACATGTGACGGAAACGAGACGCGATGTCGGACAATGATGCAGTGTTGGTGGCGGCGCGCGCCTGGAAGGGGGCGCCGATGGCGCTCGCGACGGTGGTCTCGACCTGGGGCTCGGCGCCGCGGCCGCGCGGGAGCCATTTGCTCGTGCATCAGGACGGGCGGTTCGAGGGCTCGGTCTCGGGCGGCTGTGTCGAGACCGACATATTGGCGACCGCCGCCGAGGTGATCGCCGGCGCGCCCGCTGTGGTGAAGCGCTACGGCGTCGCCGATGCCGCCGCCTGGGAAGTCGGGCTGCCGTGCGGCGGGGAGATCGCCGTGCTCGTCCAGCCGGTCTCGGCCGAGGGCTTCCACCCGCAGCTGTTCGAAGCGATCGCCGCCGCGCGGGAGGCAGGCACGCCGTTCGACGTGGCGACCGATCTGGCGAGCGGGCGCAGCGCGCCGGGAAGCGAAGGCGATTTCGTCAACCGCTACGATCCGCCGCGCCGGCTGGTGATCGTGGGTGCGGTGCAGATCGCCCAGGCGCTGGCGGGGCTTGCGCGCGAGATGGGTATCCGCACCCATGTGGTCGACCCGCGCGGCCGTTTCCTCACCAAGGAACGCTTCCCCGATGTGGCGCTCGACGACCGCTGGCCCGACGAAGCAATCGGAGCGCTGCGACCCGATCGGGCGACCGCGGTGGTGACGCTCAGCCACGATCCCAAGATCGACGATCCCGCGCTGATCGCCGCGCTCGCGCACCCGACAGGCTATGTCGCGGCGCTCGGCTCGCGCCGGAGCCATGCCGCGCGGCTGGAGCGGCTTGCCGCGGCGGGCGTTTCAGCCGACGCGCTGGCGCGGATCGAGGGACCCGCCGGGCTCGACATCGGCGCGATCGGCCCTGCCGAGATCGCCCTGTCGATCGCAGCATCGATGGTGAGGAGCTTTCATGATCGAGCCTGAACGCGTTGCGCTGATCCTGCTGGCGGCAGGCCGCTCGCGCCGCTTCAACGACGGCGACAAGCTCGCCGAGCCGTTCCTGGACAAGCCGCTGGCGTTCCATGTCGTGACGGCGCTGGAGAAGATTCCTTTCCTCGCGCGGATCGCCGTCGTCTCCGATACCGCGCTCGACTTCGCTGCGCTCGGCTATGAGGTGGTGCGCAATCCGGACCCGTCGCTCGGCCAGGCACGGTCGCTCTGCTACGGCGTGGAAGCCGCGCGAGAACACGGCGCAGATGCCGTGCTGGTGGCCTTGGCAGACATGCCGCGAGTGACGGCGGCGCACATCTACCGGATGTTCGAGGCGGCGGACGGGGCGGCGGCGGTCGTGGCGTCGAGCAACGGCAAGCACCCGACTCCGCCTGCATTGTTCGGCCGCGGCCGCTTCGACGCACTGCTCGCCCTCGAAGGCGACGAAGGTGCACGTGCGCTGATCCTCGGCGGCAAGCATGTCGTCACCAGCCCGGCGGAACTAGTGGACGTGGACACGCAGGAGGACCTTGCCGAGCTGCGCGAGCTCTATGGGCTGGAGACCGACGGGAAATAGAGGAGGCGATGCCGGGCCAAAGTTGACACTGGCTTGACACTGTCACGTGCCTTGCCGGCGGCGGGTGCGCGGGCATGCGTTGCTCGCCGGATCGAGATGATAGCACAGGTCCGCGAACTCCTCCTCGGTCAGGTCGCCGCCGGCCTCCTGCTTCTTCAGCGCGGCGGCACCGCGCGCATCGCGCACCGCGGCTTCCTCCGCCGCGCGCTGGGCATCGGACCTGGGGGCACGCTGTTCGCCGAGAAAGCGCGGCAGGACGCCATCGGCCACATCGGCGAGAAGCAGCTCATGCGCCAGGGTCTCGGGATCGAGCAGCTGTTCGGGCGGCGCGGGCAGAGCGGGTTCCATCGCGCGGAGACGGTCTTCCAGAACAGGCGCGCCCGCCGGCTGGCGCTCGGCCGGCCCCTGCGGCCCGGCGCCGGGCGATCGGGCGCCGCCATAGCGTTCGGGCTTCAAGTGGCTGAGCAGCCATTTCAACAGGCCATTATCGTGGACCAGCCGGGTGGCGATCACGTCGCCCTCCGCGTTGAGCACTTCCTGCTCGGTGCCCTCGATCGCGCGTTCGAAGGTGAGATCCTCGATCAGGCCGCCGGCATGGTGGCGCGCCGCATCCCAGGCGCGCGCGAATGCCGCGCCATGCGGGCTGCGGCGCAGCTGATAGGCGCTCGCCCGCGACATACCGACCGTTCTCGCCGCGACATTGACCAAGCCGGTATCGGCGAGCGTCTCGATGAAGCGGCGCTGCTTCTCCTCGGTCCAGCCGTCGAGCCGCGGGCGGCGGCGGACCGGGACCCAGCGATAGTCGGCGGGATCATAGGGTTCGAGTGGCGCGCCGTCATCGCCGGGCGCGGGCGGCACCGCGAGCGCATTGGCGCTTTCGGGCGGCGGATCGGGCCGGGGCGCGCGATCGGGTGCGGGCGCCGGATCGGCAAGGGGGAAGGGATCGGCGGCACCAGCGGCGCGCGCGAAGGCTGCGGGGTCTGATCGCTTGCTCATCTACGAGCTTGGAGCAGACGAAATCCTACATTGGAAGGGGATTTGTACTTTGTTTGTTCTTTGATGATTCCGATTTGGCCCATCCGCGCATCGTGCCGTCCTCTTATTCAAGAGGGTCTTGAATTAGTCCACGAATGCGCCGTTAATTGAACTCAGAGTTGACTTAACCGCCACGCGGTCCTCTAACCAAAGCCAGCATTGCGTTAATGTGCGATGGGACGGCTAGTTCAGCTCAGCCTTAAGCGGATCAGACACGGCATGACCGAGAAAAGCCAGCGAGCAGGGCAATATGTGCGACAGCCGGCGCACTATGCCGCGTTTATCCCGGAACCGCTGCCGCCAGAGCCGCCGATCGTGTGGGACGATGAACTCCACACGCTCCTCTCCCGCGCGGACCGCGCCCTAGGACGGCTTGATGGATCGATCCAGACGCTGCCGGACGCCGATCTGTTCGTCTTCATGTATGTCCGCAAGGAAGCGGTGCTTTCGAGTCAGATCGAAGGCACCCAATCCTCGCTTAACGACGTGCTGGAAGCCGAGGCTGCAATCAACGACGCGCGCCATCCAAGCGATGTCGATGAGGTGCTGAACTATGTCGATGCGATGAACCATGGATTGGCGCGGCTTGGCGAACTGCCGGTGTCCGTGCGGCTGATCCGGGAAATTCACCACCGCCTGCTGAACGGCGTGCGCGGCAATCAGGCGAATCCGGGAGAGCTCCGGCGGAGCCAGAACTGGATCGGGCCGGGCGGTTCAACCCTGAACGAAGCGACCTTCGTCCCGCCGCCTCCGCAGGAGGTGGAACGACTGCTTTCCGACATGGAGAAATTCATCCATGCGGCCGACCGGATTCCGCCCCTGGTGAAGATCGGACTGATCCATGCGCAGTTCGAGACGATCCATCCGTTCCTGGACGGCAATGGGCGTGTCGGGCGGCTGCTGATCACCTTCCTGCTGTGCGAGGCGGAAATCCTGATCAAGCCGGTTCTCTATCTGTCCCATTATTTCAAGCTCCACCGCGCACGCTATTATGAGCTGCTGCAGGCCGTGCGCGACCGGGGCGAGTGGGAAGAATGGATCAAGTTCTTTCTGGAAGGCGTCGCGGCGGTGAGCCTGGAGGCCACCGAGACCGCGCGGGCGATCGTGGCGCGGCGGGAGCGAGACCGCAAGCTGATTACGGACGGCTTCGGGCGAAGCGCCGGCAGCGGATTGCGGATATTGGAATCGCTTTATCGGACACCGTTCATCAGCGTCACCCAGGCAGCTGAGCGGCTGGGAATTACCTTTCAAGCGGCCAGCAGTCTCATTCGCCGCTTCGTGGATGAAGACCTGCTGGTGGAGGTCACCGGGCAGGAGCGGTATCGGGTGTATCAATATGCGCCTTACGTGCGGCTGTTTTCCGACCCCGGGCGCGGATAGCGATGGTGTGATGAAGTGCCGGCTGATGCCGCGGATCATCGACCTGGCGTTCGAGCGACCGGTGCGCTCGATCACGGATTTCGCCGAGGTGCTGGGGGTAACCTGTGGCGCGGCGAACAATATCGCCGAGCTGGTCGCGCAGGGCGTGGCGGAGAGGGGGAGCTGACCTCTCAATCATGCTCACTACCCCCCGTCCCCATATACAGCTCGCTCCCCGTCTCCTTGAACACCTTGCTGATCTCTTCCATGCCTTTGAGCGCGGCGGCCTTGCTGGCGGCGGTTTCCGCGCCGTTATTCCACCGGAGCATGCCCGTAAAAGCGCAGGATTTCGATTAGGCGATCGATATCGATGCCTTCTTCCTGATCGATCGCCAGTGGATGGGCTTCGTCCATGATCCGGAGCGTGGGGCGCTGCCGATCCGGCTGGGGATAGACGTACACGCTCTGCGGCTCGGTGCCGATATAGGTCTCCAGTGTATTGCAGAGCCAGCCGGTCCACGGGCCCCAGTCGGGATAGGCGCCGTCGTCGAAGCCCTCGAGATATTTGTCGAAATTCTCTCGCGAGAGCGTGGACCAGCAACCGAAGCCGAACTTCTTGCTTAGGCCGTGGACCGGAATCTCCAGCACGGCGCGCACTAGGAAATGCTCGCTGCCGAGCACGCAGAAATCCTCGGATAGGAAATCGCCGTCAAGGCGGATGGCATCATTAGGCTCGCGCTCTTCGGCATGCGGCCAGGGATTTGGTGCGAATGCGGCAAGGTTCATGAGCCCGACATGGAGTTCGTCGCAAGTCGCGCAACGCCATGTGCCGGTCAGCCGCTCGGCGGGCGACTTCCGGCGCCGGAACCAGCTCACGCTGCCACCGACCGGGAAATCTCCCCGCACTTCTCATCAACCAACTGGCGCATCTGAACCACCCCCGGGATGATCGGTCAGTCGTGCTCCCTACCCCCAGCCCCCATATACAGCTCGCTCCCCGTTTCCTTGAACACCTTGCTCATCTCTTCCATGCCCTTGAGCGCGGCGGCCTTGCTGGCGGCGGCGGTTTCCGCGCCGGTGGGGCCGGTGGCTAGGAAGCCTTCCACCCCCTGATTTTGCTTCGACGCGAAGGCGCGGACTTCCTGGCTGATTTGCATCGAGCAGAATTTGGGGCCGCACATCGAGCAGAAATGGGCGGTCTTGGCGCCTTCCGCGGGGAGGGTCTGGTCGTGATATTCCTCGGCGGTGTCGGGATCGAGCGACAGGTTGAACTGGTCGCGCCAGCGGAACTCGAAACGCGCCTTTGACAGGGCGTTGTCGCGGACCTGCGCGGCGGGGTGCCCCTTGGCGAGATCGGCGGCGTGGGCGGCGAGCTTGTAGGTCACCACGCCGACCTTCACGTCGTCGCGATCCGGCAACCCAAGGTGCTCCTTGGGGGTGACGTAACAGAGCATCGCGGTGCCGTACCAGCCGATCATCGCGGCGCCGATGCCGCTGGTGATATGGTCGTAACCCGGCGCGATATCGGTGGTGAGCGGCCCCAATGTGTAGAAGGGCGCCTCGCCGCAGACCTCGAGCTGCTTGTCCATATTCTCCTTGATCTTGTGCATCGGCACATGGCCGGGGCCTTCGATCATCACCTGGACGTCCTGCTTCCACGCGCGGTGGGTGAGCTCGCCGAGCGTGTAGAGCTCGCTGAACTGGGCTTCGTCGTTTGCGTCGGCGATGCTGCCGGGGCGCAGGCCGTCGCCCAATGAATAGGCGATGTCGTAGGCCTTCATGATCTCGGTGATCTCGTCGAAGCGCTCGTAGAGGAAGCTCTCCTTGTGGTGGGCGAGGCACCATTTCGCCATGATCGATCCGCCGCGGCTGACGATGCCGGTGACGCGCTTCGCCGCCATCGGGATGTAGCCGAGGCGGACGCCGGCGTGGATGGTGAAATAGTCGACGCCCTGCTCGGCCTGCTCGATCAGCGTGTCGCGGAAGATCTCCCAGGTCAGGTCCTCGGCGACGCCGCCGACCTTTTCGAGCGCCTGATAGATGGGGACGGTGCCGATCGGGACGGGCGAGTTGCGCAGGATCCATTCGCGGGTGTCGTGGATGTTGCGGCCCGTCGAGAGGTCCATCACCGTGTCGGCGCCCCAGCGGATCGACCAGACGAGCTTGTCGACTTCCTGCGCGACGTTGGAAGCGACGGCGCTGTTGCCGATGTTGGCGTTGATCTTGACCAGGAAGTTGCGGCCGATCGCCATCGGCTCGGATTCGGGGTGGTTGATGTTGCTGGGGATGATCGCGCGGCCGCGGGCGACTTCATCACGGACGAATTCGGGCGTGACGTAATCGGGAATCGAGGCGCCGAAGGACTCGCCGTCGCGAACATACTCGGCGAGACGGGCGCGGCCGAGATTCTCGCGCTCGGCGACATATTCCATCTCGGGCGTGACGATGCCGCGGCGGGCATAGTGCATCTGGCTGACGTTGGCGCCGGGCCTGGCGCGGAGGACGCGCTTGCGGACGTTGGGGAAGGGCTGGACGCCGCCCGAACGGTCGGGCCCGAGCTGGCCGTTGTCCTCGGGGCGGACCTCGCGCTGGGCGACTTCCTCGACGTCGCCGCGGGCGCGAATCCAGGTCGAGCGGAGCTCGGGAAGGCCGGCCATGATGTCGATGCGGGCGTTGGGGTCGGTGTATGGGCCCGAGGTGTCGTAGACGCGGACCGGGGGCTCGCCCGAGGAGGGCTCGAGATCGATCTCGCGCATCGCGACCTTCAGCGGGCCGACGTGGATCTTGCGGCTGCCGCGGATCGGGCCGGTGGTGACCTGGAGTTCGGTTTTCGCAGGGATATCGGCCATTCGTCTCTACTCCTCATGCGGGAGCGGGGACGGTCCTTGGGTGTGGCCGCTCCACTCCCTACGCCGGTGTCAGCCGGATCAGGTTCGGCGGGTCGAGGGCTCCTGCCCTCCTCTCAAGCGCGGATCGGCGCTCCCCCGGGGATGGGCGAGTCTTAGGGCGTTGCGCGGCCGGTGGCAAATCATGCGTGAAGGCGATAAGCGCCGCGCTCGCGAACTGCCGGCGGGGGTCGGCCGAGGGAGGAATGACATGCGGGGCGCCGCGATGCTATCGGCCGGGGCGATGCTCTGGCTGCCCGCAGGGGCGACCGCGCAGACGGTTGGGACCGAGCCGGCGGAAACGGTGGAGCAGATCGTCGTCACCGCCGAGCGGCGGCCGAATGATCCGCAGCAGGTGCCGATCGCGCTGACTGCGATCTCGGGCGAGCGGCTGGCGCGCGACAATGCGCTCAACCTCGACCGGATCGGGCCGGGCGTTCCCAATCTGACGCTGACGCGCAACTTCGGGACGAGCTCGGGCGCGCTCGTGTTCCTGCGCGGGGTGGGCGAGGGGGATTCGATCTTCACCAACGATCCGCCGGTGGGAGTCTATGTCGACGACGTGCTGTTCGCGCGCTCGACCGGATCGATGTTCGACCTGCTCGACGTCGAGCGGATCGAAGTGCTGCGCGGGCCGCAGGGAACGCTCTACGGGCGGAACACCAGCGGCGGCGCGATCCGGCTGGTGACGCGCGATCCGGTGCTGGGCCGCGTCGAGGGCGCGGCGGACGCCACGGTCGGGAGCTACGGGCGCTTCGACGTGCGCGGGACGCTCAATGCGCCGCTGGGCGAGGATGTGGCGCTGCGCGTCTCGGCGCTCTCGCGCACCCAGGCCGGCTGGGGACGCAATCTAACCGACGGCGCGCGCGTCAACGACCAGGACGTGCAGGGCGGGCGCGCCAAGCTGCTGTGGCAGGCGGGCGCCGGGCTGCGGCTGCTCGCGACGATCGACTACAGCGACGAGGATTCGACGCCGCGCTTCCCGCAACGGTTCGCGCCCGATCCGGCGAACCCCGGGCGCTTCCTCAACCGCTTCGTCGAGCCGGAGGACGACATCGACAATTTCCGCTCGGCCGACACCGATCCGCTCAACGTCACGCGCAGCGGCGGGGCATCGCTGCGAGTCGACTATGACGCCGGGGGCGTGCAGCTCGCGTCGATCAGCGCCTATCGCGCGCTGCGATCGCGGATCGGCTTCGACCAGACCGCCAACCCGCCCGGCGAAGGCGCCAACGTGATCCTGCTCCAGGACCAGCGCCAGCACAGCTGGAGCCAGGAGGTGCAGGCGAGCGGGGACGCGCTTCGCGGACGGCTGGAGTTCGTGGCCGGCCTCTATCTGTTCGGTGAGCACAACGACCAGCTCACCGCGGTGAGCGGTGCGGTGCCTGCGGGGAGCCCCGAGGCGCGCTTCCGCACCGACGATTTCTTCGTGGCGCCGTCGCGCGCGGCTTCGGGGACGGGCAACTGGTCGCCCTATCTGCCGGCGCTCGACACGCGCAGCGTCTCGGCGTTCGGGACGCTGCGCTTCGCGGCGACGGACGCGCTTTCGCTCACCGCCGGGCTGCGCTGGACGCACGAGCGCAAAAGCTATTCGGTGCGCTTCCTGTCGGCGCCGGACGTCACTTACGTGTTGCCCGACGGGACCGTGGCGGCACGCACGATCGAGGCGAGCTGGGACGATCTCTCGCCGCGGATCGGCGCCGATTATCAGCTGGAGGGCGCGGGCTGGAGCGCGATGCTCTATGCCAGCCTCGCCAAGGGGTTCCGCAGCGGCAGCTTCGACGGGCGCGCGCGCAACGTGGATTTCGTGCTCAACCGCCAGGGGCCGATCGCGCCCGAGCGCGTGTGGAGCAGCGAGGCGGGCGTGAAGTCGGAATGGTTCGGGCGGCGGCTGCGCGTCAACGCGACCTATTTCGTCAACGACTATACCAACATCGCCTTCTCGGCCGCGCGCGCGAACACGACTCCGCCCGAGATCTTCCGCCAGAATGTCGGCGATGCGCGCATCCAGGGGCTCGAGCTGGAAGTGACGGCGCGGCCGCTGGCGGGCTTCGAGCTGGGCGGAACGCTGGGAACGCTCGACGACCGGCTGACGCGGCTGGCGGCGAGCCCGGGATGCACCGCATTCGTGCCCGACGAACGCGACCTCGACCTGCGCTTCACGCCCGATCTGCGCTATTCGGCGCGCGCCAGCCTGGAGCAGGGGCTGTTCGGCGGGCGGGTGCGGATCGGGGGCGAATGGAGCGGGGCCAGCCCCTATTTCATCGCGCTGTGCAACGAGCCGCAGCATCGGGTGGACAATGAGGAGGCAGTCAGCGCCGCGCTGGGGTTCGAGAGCGGGGACGGGGCCTGGGGGCTGACGCTATCGGCGACCAACCTCACCGACCGGCGCTACAACGGCGGCAGCGTGGGGACGATCGGCTATCCGGTCGCGCCGCGCCAGATCGACCTGACGCTGCGCCGGCGGTTCTGAGGGCGTGCCGGCGTTAGGCACCTGAAGCGAAGCTGGGCGCTCCTTAATCCTCCCCCCCGGGGGAGGTGGCGCCGAAGGTGCCGGAGGGGGAGGTAAGCGACATACCCCGCCGTCGTGATTCCTCCCCCTCCGTCAGGCTACGCCTGCCACCTCCCCCTGGCGGGGGAGGATTAGCCAAGTACCGCATCAGATCGCCTTTCCCGTTCGGAGAGTTGAATGGCGATCACATAATTCAGGCAGCCCTCACCGCGCGCCGACGATCAGTGCGGTCGTGTCCTTGGCGAGGCGGATCAGCGCGTCGCGGGGTTCGCCGGCGCGGGCGCGCACGCTGAGCGAATGGAGGAGCGAGGCGACGATCCGGGCGTGCGCGGCGGGGGCAGGGCTGCCGGCCTGGCGGAGGAGCGTCTCGACCTTTTCATCCTCCATCGCGAGGAAGCTTCGGAGCGCGGCCCGGATGTCGGGATCGGTGACGGCTTCGGTCGCGGCGGTGTTGATCATGATGCAGCCCGCGGGCCCGTCCTCGCCGGTGAGATAGCCTTCGATCGTATTGAGGAAGAGCGCCTTGAGCATCTGCTCGATCGGGTAATCCGCGGCGATCAGCGCGTCGAAGCGGCGTGCGGCCGCGTCGCGCGTGCGCGCCACCGCGGCGAGGTAGAGCGCCTTCTTGTCCCCGAAGGCGGCGTAGAGGCTGGGGCGGTTGACGCCGGTCGCCTCGGCCAGATCGTCGAGCGACGTGTTCGAGAAACCCTGGGTGCGGAAGCGCTCGAACGCTGCGCGCAGCACGGCGGCCTCGTCGAACTTGCGCGGGCGGCCGCGCGGACGCGGGGGTATTTTTGTGCGATCTTGCATAAAATTCCTTGACCGACTCATTTTTGTGCGGGATCGTAAGAAAATCAAGTGAGGGAGGTTCGTGATGAAGATCTATTTCCGGCCGCTCGCCTGCTCGCTCGCCGCGCGGATCGCGATCGAGGAAGCGGAGCTCGACGCCGAATATGTGCTGGTGCCCGACGACAAGCGGCTCGCCGACGGGCGGCATTTCACCGAGCTGAGCCCGATGGGCTATGTGCCCGCGCTCGAAACGCGCGGCGGACTGGTGCTGAGCGAAGGGCCCGCGGTGCTGAGCTACATCGCCGAGCTGGCGCCGGAGGATTCACTGTCCTTCACAGGCTTCTCCGACGCGCATTACCGGATGCTAGCGTGGCTCAACTTCACGAGCACCGAGCTGCACAAGGCCGTATTCGCGCCGCTGTTCAACCGCACGACCGGGCCGGAGGAGCGCGCCGCCGCGCTGGCGCGAGCGGCCAAGCCGTTCGGATTGCTGGAAGAGCATCTGAAGGACCGCGAGTTCCTGCAGGACCGCTTCACCGTCGCCGACGCCTATCTGCTCGCGGTGCTCAACTGGTGCGAGCACGTCGGCGTGCCGATCGCGGACTGGCCCGCGGTGCTCGGTTATCGCACCCGGCTGCGCCAGCGCCCATCGGTAGCGCGCGCGATGGCCGAGGAGATGCCGCTGCTCAAGGCGGCATAGGACCGACCTGAAGCCCCCCCTTTCAGGGGAGGGGTTTGGGGTGGGGACTGTCAATAAGGGCGCCGGTCTCGGTGAGAGACATGCCCCACCCCAACCCCTCCCCTGAAGGGGAGGGGCTTTCAAGCGAGATTTCCCGGGAGAAGGCCGCTTGCGGTCCTCTCCCACCACCCCTGCCCTCCCGCGGCGTGCGCTGCGGGAGGGTTTTTGTTGTATCGCAGCGAAGCGTTCCGCTAGGTCCGCTCCATGTCGGCCACGATCAACTGCGGCGCCGCCACCGCCGGCGGCAGGCTACACCGTTTCGATTACCGGCCGATCGAGTGCTTCCACACCGCATGCCCGACAACGGGCAGCGGGTCGCCAAGGGGGAAGAAGTGAAGCGCGCAGTAGTGATAGGCGCAGGGATGGGCGGGCTCGCGCTCGCGATCCGGCTGCAGTCGGCAGGGGTCGACACCACCATCATCGAGGCGCGCGACAAGCCCGGCGGCTGCGCCTATTTCTGGGAGCGCGACGGCTTCGTCTTCGACGGCGGGCCGACGATGATCACGGCTCCCGAGGCGTTCCGATCACTGTGGCGCATCTCCGGCCACGACATGGCCGAGGACGTGACGCTGCTGCCGGTGATGCCCTTCTATCGCCTCTCCTGGCTCGACGGGACACAGCTCGATTATTCGAACGACGACTTGGCGCTGGGCGCCGAGATCGCCCGGATCGATCCCGAGGACGTGGACGGCTATCACCGATTCCTCGCCTATTCGGAAGCGGCCTATCGCGAAGGCTATGAGAAGCTGGGCGCCGTCGTCATGCAGGACGCGGTGCAGATGTTGCGCGCCGCGCCGAGCCTGGCGCGGACCCGCGCCTGGCGATCGGTCTATTCGATCGTGTCGCGCTATGTGAAGAGCGACAAGCTGCGGCAGGCGCTGTCGTTCGGCACGCTGCTGGCGGGCGGCAATCCGATGCGGACGAGCGCGCTCTATGCGCTGATCCACAAGCTGGAGCGCGACAGCGGCATCTGGTTCCCCCAGGGCGGCGCCAACCGGCTGGTGGCGGGGATGGTGCGGCATTTCGAGCGGCTGGGCGGCGTGGTGCGGCTGGGCGATCCGGTCGCCGCGATCGACACGCTGGGCGATCGCGTGACCGGGGTACGGACCGAAGGCGGGTTCGCGCTCGAAGTCGACGCAGTGGCGAGCAACGCCGATGTAGTGCACAGCTATCGCACGCTGCTCAAGACCTCGCGCAGCGCGCAGCGCACCGCGACGCGGCTGGAGCACAAGCACTTCTCGCCGTCGGCCTTCCTGGTGCATTTCGGCGTGCGCGGGACCTTCCCCGACATCCCGCATCATTCGATGCTGTTCGGCCCGCGCTACGAGGGGCTGATCGAGGATATCTACGATCACGGCGTGCTGAGCGAGGACACGGCGATCTATCTCCATCATCCGAGCGCGACCGACCCTTCGGTGGCGCCGGAGGGGCATTCGACCTTCTACGCGCTCGCGCCGGTGCCGAACCTGAGCAAGTTCCCGGCCGACTGGACGCAGGTGGGGCCGGTGCTCGAGGAGCGGATCCTCTCCGAAGTCGCCCGGCGGCTGATTCCCGACCTCAAGGACCGTATCGTGACCAAATTCTCCTATGCGCCGCCCGATTTCGCACGCGACCTGCACGCCTATCAGGGCGCGTGCTTCAGCCTGGAGCCGACGCTGCCGCAGAGCGGCTGGTTCCGTGTGCGCAATTGCGACCGGGCGATCTCCAACCTGTTCTTCGTCGGGGCCGGAACCCATCCGGGCGCGGGCATCCCCGGCGTGGTGGCGGGCGCGCGGGCGACCGCGGCGCTGATGCTGGGGGAGACCCGGTGAAGCGCATCGCAGTCTATTGCGGATCGGCCTCGCCTGCCGATCCGGTGTATATCGAAGCTGCGCGCAACGTTGGCCGCGGGCTCGCCGAGCGCGGGATCGGGCTGGTCTATGGCGGCGGCCGGCTGGGGCTGATGGGCGCCGTCGCCGACAGCGCGCTCGCGGCGGGCGGCGAAGTGATCGGCGTGATCCCCCAGGCGCTGGTCAACGCCGAAGTGGCGCACCGCGACCTGACCGAGCTCCACGTCGTCGACACGATGCACGAGCGCAAGGCGCGCTTCACCGAACTCGCCGACGGCTTCCTCAACCTGCCCGGCGGCACCGGCACGATGGACGAGCTGTGGGAAGCGATGAGCTGGGCGCAGCTCGGCTATCACAGCGATCCGATCGGGCTGCTCAACGTGGCGGGCTATTACGACAAGCTCGTCGATTTCTGGGAGCATATGGGGACGGTGGGCTTCGTGCGGCCGCAGCACCGGAAGATGCTGCTGGTGGCGGATGACCTGGACGTGCTGCTGACGCTGATGGACGCGCATCAGCCCGCGGTGCCGATCATCCACATGAAGCGCGAGGATCTGTAAGGTGGCGATCCTCCCCCGCCAGGGGGAGGTGTCAGCCGCAGGCTGACGGAGGGGGCGGATGCCAGAACGTACCAGCCGGCGTGCTTCCGCCCCCTCCGTCGCGCTTCGCGCGCCACCTCCCCCTGGCGGGGGAGGATTGGGAAACCTATCCCTCGGTCCGCTTGTCCTTCGGCTCGACTTGCGCGGCTTGCTCGCCCTGGCGCTGGCAGGCGGCGCTGATCACGGGGAAGAGCAGGTCGGAATTGCGCTGGAGCGCGGACGGCATCGCCTGCTGGCACGCGGCGATCGAAGTGTAGCGGGGCGGTTCGAGCCGCGCCTGCTGGCACTGCGCGCCATCGTCGCTGCAGCCCATGATCGCGAGCACGTAGAGCACCTGGTCCATTATCCGTCCTTCCTCGAGAAAGAACGAACGGGCGCGGCCGCCGTTCCTGCCGAACGGTTGCATCCGCGCGCCCGGCGTACCAAATCGGGGCTTGATGCCTCCCGAAACTTCTGAGTCCTCCGCCGAGCGTCCGCTGCTCGGAACGATGAAACGGTTCCTGCCGTACCTCTGGCCGAAACATTCGCCGGGGCTGCGCGCGCGGATCGTGGTCGCGCTGGTCCTGGTGGTGATCTCGAAGCTGGTGCAGGTCTATGGTGCGCCCTTCGCGCTGCAGGGCGCGATCGACCGGATGGCGTCGGGCTCGCGCGACGCGGTGTGGCTCGTGGTGGCGCTGGTGACCGGCTATGCCGCGGCCCGGCTGGGCAGCGTGCTTTTCGACAATCTGCGCAACGCGGTGTTCGAGAAAGTGGGACAGGATGCGACGCGGCGGCTCGCTTCCGACGTGTTCCGCCACCTCCATCGGCTGAGCCTGCGCTTCCATCTGGAGCGCCGCACCGGGGCGATCACAAAGGTGGTCGAGCGCGGCACCAAGAGCATCGATACGATGCTCTATTTCCTGCTGTTCAACATCGCACCGACGATCCTGGAGCTGGCGCTGGTGCTGGGGATCTTCTGGACGCGCTACGGCGCCTGGCTGGTCGCGGGCACGCTAGTGATGGTGGTGGCGTACATCGCCTTCACGCGCTGGGTGACCGACTGGCGATCGAAGCTGCGCGAGCGGATGAACGACCTCGACACCGGCGCGGTGGCGCATGCGGTCGATTCGCTGCTCAACTTCGAGACGGTGAAATATTTCAACGCCGAGGCGCGCGAGAGCGAGCGCTACGATCGAGCGATGTCGTCCTATATGAAGGCGGCGGTGACCAGCGAGAATTCGCTCGCCTGGCTCAACATCGGCCAGGCGGTGATCACCAACGTCATGCTCGGCGCGGGCATGGCGCTGGTGGTGTTCGGCTGGTCGACCGGGCGCTTCTCGGCCGGCGACGTGGTGCTGGTCTCGACTCTGCTCAGCCAGCTGTTCCGCCCGCTCGACATGCTCGGCTGGGTCTATCGCACGATCCGTCAGGGCGTGATCGACATGGGCAGCATGTTCGACCTGCTCGACACCAATGCCGAAGTGAAGGACGCGCCCGACGCCCGCCCGCTCGAAGTCGCGCGCGGCCGCGTCCGCTTCGAGGGCGTGCACTTCGGCTACGACCCGGGCCGCGAGATATTGAAGGGGATCGACCTCGACATTCCGGCGGGCGCCACCGTGGCGGTGGTAGGGCCCTCGGGCGCGGGCAAGTCGACGCTCGCGCGGCTGATCTACCGCTTCTACGATGTCACCGGCGGACGGATCACGATCGACGGACAGGACATCCGCGAAGTGACCCAGGCGAGCCTGCGAGCGAGCATCGGGATCGTCCCGCAGGACACGGTGCTGTTCAACGACACGATCGGCTACAACATCGCCTATGGCCGCGAGGGCGCGACGCAGGACGAGATCGCCAACGCGGCGCGCGGCGCGGCGATCGCGGGGTTCATCCAGTCGCTGCCCGAGGGTTTCGACACGCGGGTGGGCGAGCGCGGCCTGAAGCTCTCGGGCGGCGAGAAGCAGCGCGTGGCGATCGCGCGGACCCTGGTCAAGAACCCGCCGATCCTGATCCTCGACGAAGCGACCAGCGCGCTCGACAGCCGCACGGAGGCCGACATCCAGGCTACGCTGGAGGCGATCGAGCAGGGGCGGACGACGATCGTGATCGCGCACCGGCTCTCCACGGTGGTGCACGCGGACCGGATCGTGGTGCTGGAGGCCGGGCGCGTCGCCGAGCAGGGCACGCATGCCGAGCTGCTGCGGAAGAACGGGCTCTACGCCGAGATGTGGATGCGCCAGGCGCAGGAGCGCGAGGAAGGCGAGGAAGTCGCGGCGGAGTAGGGCCGCCAGCGGAGGCCGCATTCCTTCGTTCGGTCGAGATCTCTTCGAGAAATCCCTTCTAGACGTGCGCTACGCCGCCGCGGACGAAGCTCTCCGCGTCCATCGGGGCTGCCGCGCGCCGGTCGACGCGCTTCCACGCCTGTTCGTGGAAGAAGAACGCGACGGCGTTGATGCACGGCTCGATCAGCGCGATTCCGCCCGCGAGAGTCAGGGATCCCGTGAAGGCATAGGCGACCGTGAAGCCCACCGTCAGGTGGATCGCGAGGTAGGTGAGGGTCTTCATCAGGTCGCGGGGCATCGGGGCTTCTCTCGCAGTCGAACGATCAGCCCGCGATATAAGCGAAGGCAAAATCGATCTGTAACGGCGAGTTGCGGCCTCAGTGATCGACAGCGCCGATCAGGCGAGCAGATCCTTCCACTCCAGGTGCCGGGCGATATAGGCCGCGACGAACGGGCATTGCGGGATCACCCGTAGCCCGCGGGCGCGAACCTGTTCCAGCGCGCCGGCGACGAGGCGGCTGCCGACGCCGTTGCCCTGCATCGACGATGGCACGACCGTGTGGGTGAAGGTGATCACATCGCCCTCCAGTTCATAGGCTGCGAAGGCGATGTGGCCCTGCTCCTCCAGCTCGAAGCGATGGCGTTCGATATTGTCGCGGATTTCGCTCATCGGGACTCCGGTGTTGCGGCGGCGCCGCGGTTGGCAAGCGCGGCGAACGCTATAAGCTCCGGCGCGGGTTGAGAAGGGAGGGGGCGATGCTGATCGCAGTGATGCTGGTAGCCGTGATCGCCGTGGGGCTGGCGGGCTGGTCCGCCTATATCGGGCGCAAGGCCGAGGAGATGGTGCCGTTCGACGGCCAATGCGCCGACCTGCCGGGTGCGCGGATCCATTATCTCGACATGGGGCCCGCGGACGCGCCGGCGATCGTGATGGTCCACGGGCTGATGGGCCAGATGCGCAACTTCTCGCATTCGCTGGCGGAGCGGCTGGCGACGGACCACCGGGTGATCCTCGTCGACCGGCCCGGCTGGGGCCATTCGGCGCTCTCGGGTCCGCGGCCTGGGATCGCCGCGCAGGGGGCGATCATCGCTGCGCTGATCGAGCGGCTCGAGCTGCAGAAGCCGCTGCTCGTCGGCCATTCGATGGGCGGTGCGGTGTCGCTGGCGCTGGGGCTCGACCGGCCCGAGCTGGTGCGCGGGCTCGCGCTGATCGCCCCGCTCAGCCAGGTGGTGACCCAAGTGCCAAGGCCCTTCGCCGGGCTGGTGGCGCCGCCGCTGCTCCGGCCACTGATCGCCTGGCTGCTCGCGGTGCCGCTCGGGATGGCCAGGGCAAAGGAGACCGCGGTGGCGGTGTTCGCACCCGATCCGGTGCCCGCCGACTTCCCGACGCGCGGCGGCGGCGCGCTCGCGCTTAGGCCCAAGAGTTATCTGGCGGGGTCGTTCGAGCTCGAGCATGCGCCGGGCGACTTGACGAAGCTCGTGGCGCGATATGGCGAGGTGCGGCTTCCGGTGGCGATCCTCTACGGACGGCAGGACAATGTGCTCGATCCCGAGCTCAACGGGACGAAGACCGCGGCCGAGATCCCGGGCGCGACGCTGGAGCTGATCGAGGGCGGGCACATGCTGCCTGTGACGCACGCCGAGGCAGTGGAGGCGTGGCTGCGGAGAGTGATGGGATAGGTTCTCAAACCCGTTTGCCCTGAGCTTGTCGAAGGGTGTTTTTCCACTTGCCGTTCGCTCGTGGAAGGTCGCCCTTCGACAAGCTCAGGGCGAACGAGTCTGAGGAGAACGGGCCTGGGAAGAAGTCACATCCGCTCGGCGGAGCTCACTGCATCGGCGGCGCGGAGCGCGGCGAGGAGGCGCATCAGGTGCGCGGCGTTGCGTACCTCAAGGTCGATCGTGTTGGTGTGGAAGGTGGTGTCGCGGTTGTCGAGGCGCAGGCCGAGGATGTTGGCCTTGTGCTGGCCGATCAGCGTCGCGATCGCGCCGAGCGCGCCGGGCTCGTTCTTCAGGGTAACCGCGATGCGGGCGATGCCGCCCTCGGCCTTGTCACCCCAGGTGAGGTCCACCCAGTCGTCCTCGTCGGTGTAGGCGAGCCCGGCGCAGTCAATGCGGTGGACGACGATCGGCTCGCCGGCGCGGCGCAGCCCGACGATCCGGTCGCCGGGAACCGGGCGGCAATCCTCGGCGAAGTCGAACGCGACGCCGGGGGTGAGCCCCTTGATGTCGATCGCCTGGCTCTGGGTGGGCGGCGCGCTTTCGGCGCCCTCGGCCGAGCCCGGCATCACCGCTTCCATCACCTGAACGTCGGTGAGCTTGCGGCGCGCGATCGCTTCCATCAGCGCTTCCTCGTCGGCGAGCTTGAGGCGCTTGAGCGCATCCTCCAGCGCGCTCTCGCCCGCGGGCGTGGGCAGGCGCTGGAGGATGTCGTCATAGAGCTTGCGGCCGAGCCGGACGGTCTCGTCGCGCTCCTTGTGGCGGATGTGGCGGCGGATCGCCGCGCGCGCCTTGCCGGTGATCGCGAAGTTGAGCCAGTTGGCCTGCGGCTCCTGCGCCTTGGAGCGCAGAATCTGGACCTGATCGCCCTGGGTGATCTCGGTACGAAGCGGCACGACGCGGCCGTTGATCTTGGCGCCCACCGCCTGATCGCCGAGATCGGTGTGGACCGCATAGGCGAAGTCGACCGGGGTCGCACCCTTGGGAAGCTGGATCAGCTCGCCTTTCGGCGTGAAGGCGAAGATCCGGTCCTGGTACATCGCCATCCGGGTATGCTCGAGCAGCTCCTCGGGGCTTTCGGCGTGTTCGAGGATCTCGATCAGGTCGCGGATCCAGCTCACCTGGGTGTCGGGCCGGACCGCATCCTGCTTGTAGGCCCAGTGCGCGGCGAGGCCGAATTCGGCCTGGGCGTGCATGTCGCGGGTGCGAATCTGCACTTCGATGCGCATGTTCTCGGCGTGGATCACGCTGGTGTGGAGCGAGCGATAGCCGTTGCGCTTGGGCGTGGAGATGTAATCCTTGAACCGCCCCGGCACCATCGGCCAGCGGCGGTGGATCACGCCTAGCGCACGATAGCATTCCTCTTCGGTATCGACGATCGCGCGGAAGGCCATCAGGTCCGAGAGCTGCTCGAGGCTCACATGGCGCTCGGACATCTTCTTCCAGATCGAATAGGGGTGCTTCTCGCGCCCGGTCACTTCTGCTTCGATGCCGTTGCGCCCGAGCAGCAGCTTGAGCCCCGATGCGATCTTGGCGATGCGGTCCTCACCCTCGATCTTGAGCGCGTCGAGCCGCTTGGTGATCGATTCATAGGCTTCGGGCTCGAGCTCGCGGAAGGCGAGCGTCTGCATCTCCTTCATGAACTCGTACATGCCGATCCGCTCGGCGAGCGGGGCATAGATGTCCATCGTCTCGCGCGCGATGCGGCGGCGCTTCTCCTCGTTCTTGATGTGGTGGAGCGTGCGCATGTTGTGCAGCCGGTCCGCGAGCTTGACCAGCAGCACGCGGATGTCGTCGGACATCGCCAGCAGGAATTTCCGCAGGTTCTCGGCGGCGCGCTCGCTCTCGGTCTGCGCCTCGATCTTGGAGAGCTTGGTGACGCCGTCGACCATCCGCGCGACATTATCGCCGAACAGCCGCTGGATCTCCTCGGGCGTGGCGACGGTATCCTCGATCGTGTCGTGGAGGATCGCCGTGGCGATCGTCTCCGCATCGAGATGCAGGTCGGTCAGGATGCCCGCGACTTCGATCGGATGGCTGAAATAGGGATCGCCCGAGGCGCGCTTCTGGGTGCCATGCGCATTGACCGAGAAGACATAGGCGCGGTTGAGCAGGGCCTCGTCGGCCTGGGGGTCGTAGGAAAGGACCCGGTCTACAAGTTCATATTGTCGCAGCACGGAGCTAAGATGGGGCTCCGTGCTGCTGCAATGCAATGATTTTCAGTAGTTGTGCGAAGATCATCGCGCCTTGGTGTTGCACTTGGCGAGCGCTTCGGCATCGAACTCGCTGCCGTTGGCACGGAAGGCGGAGAGCTGACCCAGTTCGCGGGCGACGAGCTCGCACATGATGTTGTCGCGCGCGTTCGCCTTGCTGGCGACGCACACGCCCTCGCCGCATTTCCAGATCGTCGAGCGCGTGACGAGGCTGGCCTTCTCGGGCGCAGTCACCGGTGTGGCGGAGTAATAGCCGCGGGCGGTCTGGGCAAAGCCCGCGGGGGCGAGCGCAACCGTTGCCGCGGCCGCTGCCGCGACGGCAAGAAATCGAGTCATGACATCCTCCTGGGGAGCTTTACGGCGCAAACAAGTTGCGAATAGCTACTTAAATTAGTACAAGATCAGTTGCAAGAGGAAACTATTGCTGCGGCGCAAGATGTTATGACGTTCCGCTTGTACCGGAAATGCGATAAGGAGGCTGGATGGGCGCAGGACTTAGGGAATCGCTTCGTGAGCTGGCCGAATGCAGCCTGCCCGCGGCGCTGGAGGCGATGGGCGAGCGCTGGTCGTTCCTGATCCTGCGCGGCTCGTTCAACGGCCTCCATCATTTCGAGGAATTCCAGTCCGAGCTGGGCATCGCCCGCAACATTCTGGCGAACCGGCTCGCGCGGCTGGTCGAGCATGGCATCCTCGCGCGCCAGCCGTGCCCCGGCGACCGCCGCAAGATCGAATACCGCCTCACCGACAAAGGCTATGCGCTGCTCCCGACGATGGTGGCGCTGCGCCAATGGGGCGAGCGCTGGGAGACGGGCGTGCGCGCGACGCCGGTGCTGGTCGACGCGCGCGACCGCAAGCCGATCGCGCCGGTGACGGTCCAGTCGCACGACGGCCGCGTGCTGGGGAAGGGCGACCTGCTGTGGGCGCTGCCCGAGGACATCGCCGAGGACGAGCCCGAGGCGAAGGCGGCGGAATAGGCTGGTCGGGCCGCGAGGTGGCTGCTGGTGGTGGAAAGCGGTCGATGGCTCGTTCGTGCTCGAAACCAGGATAGCGCAGTACCCAACACCTTGGGGTTCCTGCTCCCGCAGGAGCACGCCATTAACGCTTATGGGCTGTTAGCGGAAATTCGCGTGAGTATCAGTCCGACCAGATGATAAGCTGAAGTCCGCGCTCTCTAGCCCATTTTTCCAAGCAGCTGCGCCCTTCAGGTTGTTGATTGCTCCTCAATAAGAGCATTCGCCCATCGTTGACCAGCTTGGCAGCGTATCCAGCCTCAGCGCGCCCACCATACCGACGATCAATGCCGCAGGCAGCAGCCTGCCGTTCAAAGTCAACTTGCGTGACACGATTGGTCACCGTCTCCTGGACCGCGGAAGCCAACAGTAAAACGGCGAAAAACATGTTGTACGATAACAAACTCAGCCACTGTCCGCTACTGCGCCGAAAACGAACAGACCTTCAGACAGCCGGGTCGGTCCTGAGCGCTTCCAGCCGCGCGCGGACGTTCTCCGGAATCGGCTTCGACTTGCGCGTCTCCAGGTCGACATGGACGCTCACCATCTCGACCACGGCGTGGAGCTCGCCGGTCTCGGCGTGGCAGAGCTCGATGCGGTGCGTCATGCTCGACGTGCCGATCCGCTCGATCCGCGCGAACCCCTCGACCATGTCGTCGAGGCGGAAAGGCTGCTTGTAGTCGATCGTCGCGCGGACATAGTTGAATTCGGCGTCCTGCCAGTCCGGCCCGACGTCGTCGAGCGCGGCCCAGCGCCAGAACTCGCTGAGCGTGACGTCGGCATATTCGAGATAGCGCGAGTTGAAGACGATCTTCTGCCCGTCGATCTCGGAATAGCGGACGCGGAAGCGGGTGGAGAAGGGGAAGTCGAGGCGAGTCATGTGCGTCCTATGCGCAAAGCGCCGGTTTCGGACAATCTGCTCCATTTCGGACCATGCACGACGGCGCCGGCATGGCAGCACGTGTGCGCCTCCCTAGGCTGACGGCGGCGGCAATCCCGCCGTCGTACTAAGAGGAGTGCACTATGACCTTTGCAAATCTGTGCATCTTGCTTGGCGTGCTGTTTGCTTTCGCCACCTTGATTCTCAAGGTGATCGAAGTGGCGCGCCACAAGTAGCACGACGGGAGGGGGACGCGTTGCAGCGCGTTCCCCAAACGAAGAAGCCCCCGCCGTTGCAGCAGCGGGGGCTGTCGTACCATAGGAGAACCTATGACCTTTGCGCGCTCTACATAGGCGAGCAGGGCCGAAAAATCAATCTGTGCTCACCCCGCCTTGGCGCCGGTGTTAACGCCCATCGACTGGAGATAGCGCTTCACGTTGCGTGCGGCCTGGCGGAGGCGCTGTTCGTTCTCGACCATCGCGATGCGCACGAAGCCCTCGCCGTTCTCGCCATAGCCAACGCCTGGCGCGACTGCGACCTTGGCGTGGCTCAGCAGCTGCTTGGAGAATTCGAGGCTGCCGAGATGCGCGAGCGCAGGCGGCAGCGGTGCCCAGGCGAACATCGACGCACGCGGGCTCGGGATGTCCCAGCCGGCGCGGGCGAAGCTCTCCACCAGCACGTCGCGGCGCTTGTGATAGAGCTCGCGGTTTTTCTCGACGATGTCCTGGGGGCCGTTGAGCGCGGCGCAGGCGGCGGCCTGAACCGGCGTGAAGGCGCCATAATCGAGGTAGGATTTGACCCGCGTCATCGCAGCGATGAGCTGCTTGTTGCCCACCGCGAAGCCGATCCGCCAGCCCGCCATCGAGAAGGTCTTGCTGAGCGAAGTGAACTCGACGGCAACGTCCTTCGCGCCCTTGACCTGAAGGATCGAAGGCGTCGGCTTGCCGTCGTAATAGAGCTCCGAATAGGCGAGGTCGGAGATGATCCAGACCTTGTTCTCCTTCGCCCAGGCGACCAGCCGTTCGTAGAAGGCGAGGTCCACCGTCTCGGCCGTGGGGTTCGACGGATAGTTGACGACGAGCACCGAGGGGCGCGGCACGGTGAAGTTCACTGCGCGCTCGAGGCTCTCGAAATAGGCTTCGTCGGGCGCGGTCGGCACCGCACGGATCGTCGCCCCGGCGATGATGAAGCCGAAGGTGTGGATCGGATAGCTGGGGTTGGGGGCGAGGATCACGTCGCCCGGCGCAGTGATCGCAGTGGCGAGGCTGGCGAGCCCTTCCTTGGAGCCCATGGTCACGACCACCTCGGTCTCGGGATCGAGATCGACGCCGAAGCGGCGGCCGTAATAGTTCGCCTGGGCGCGGCGCAGGCCGGGGATGCCCTTCGACTGCGAATAGCCGTGCGCGTCGGGCTTCTGCGCGACTTCGCACAGCTTTTCGATCACGTGCGGCGGCGGCGGCAGATCGGGGTTGCCCATGCCGAGATCGATGATGTCCTCGCCCGCCGCACGCGCCGCTGCCCGCATCGCGTTCACTTCGGCGATGACATAGGGAGGCAGGCGCTTGATGCGGTAGAACTCTTCGGACATTCCGGTTCTCGCTTGATGGTTGGAAGGCGGCACCCGATGTGCCGTGTATAGAGTTGTACGCCATATGCGCGGCTGCGGAAATGCGGCAATGCACATGAAGCGGTAAAGCGCTGCTTGGAGGGCACCAATGGCCGAGACCACGACCCCGCTTCCCAGCCTGGAGGACCTCCAGCACTGGACCTGGGTGCTCGGGCGCGCGCAGCAGATGATGCTCGAGCACGGCTTCGACCTGATGGAGCACCTGCCCGCCGCATCGCCGTTCGGCGGGATGTTCGATCCGACCGCGGCGGCGCGCGCGGGCGCCGGCTTTTGGGCGGATACGATGCAGCTGTGGCAGCGCTTCCTGGACCCGGAGCACGCCCGCCCCTTCGAGGAAACCCCCGAGCAGGCGAAGGACAAGCGCTTCAAGGCGCCGCAGTGGCGCGAGGAGCCGGTGTTCGATTTCCTGCGCCAGAGCTATTTCGTGATCGCCGACCATCTGCTGAAGGGAGTCGACGCGATCGAAGGCGTCGATCCGCGGCAGAAGGAGCAGATCCGCTTCGCCACCAAGGGCTTCATCGACGCGGTGAGCCCCACCAATTTCCCCGCGACCAACCCCCAGGTGATCGAGAAGATCGTCGAGACCAAGGGCGAGAGCCTGCTCAAGGGGCTCCAGAACATGCTGGGCGATCTCGCCAAGGGACAGATCACCCAGGCCGATCCCGCTGCCTTCGAAGTCGGGCGCAACATGGCGACGACGCCCGGAAAGGTGGTCAAGCGGACGCCGCTCTACGAGCTGATCCAGTATTCGCCTGTCACCGAGGAAGTGTACGAGACGCCGCTCGTGATCTTCCCGCCGTGGATCAACCGCTTCTACATCCTCGACCTCAACCCCGAGAAAAGCTTCATCCGCTGGGCGGTGGAGCAGGGGCTGACGGTGTTCGTCGTCTCGTGGCGCTCGGCCGACGCGACGATGAAGGACGTGGTGTGGGACGATTATGTCGAGCGCGGCCAGATCGACGCGATCGACACGATCCGCGAGCTGCTGGACGTAACGAGCGTCCATGCGATCGGCTATTGCGTGGCCGGCACCACGCTGGCGGCGACGCTGGCGGTGCTCGCCGCGCGAGGCGAATCGGAGAAGGTGAAGAGCGCCACCTTCTTCACGGCGCAGGTCGATTTCAGCGAAGCGGGCGACCTGAGCATGTTCGTCGACGACGACCAGCTCGCGCTGATCCGCTCGCTGGGTGCCGAGGGCTTCCTCGACGGGCGCTACATGGCGGCGACCTTCAACCTGCTGCGCGGGCGCGACCTGATCTGGAACTATGTGACCAACAATTATCTGATGGGGCAGGACTATGCGCCGTTCGACCTGCTCCACTGGAACTCGGACGTCACCAACCTGCCGGCCGCGTGGCACCTGAGCTACCTGACCGACCTGTATCGCGACAACAAGCTGGTGGTGCCCGCCGCGCTTTCGATCGCCGGGACGCCGGTCGACCTCACCAGGGTGACGACGCCCGCCTATGTCCAGGCCGGCCGCGAGGACCATATCGCCCCGGCGCAGAGCGTGTGGAAGATCACCCAGTATTTCACGGGACCGCTCCGCTTCGTGCTCGCGGGATCGGGGCATATCGCGGGGGTGGTGAACCCGCCGTCCGCAGGCAAATACCAATATTGGACCAACGAGGCGAAGGCGGAGACGCTCGCCGAGTTCGTTGCCGGCGCCAGGGAGACCAAGGGCAGCTGGTGGCCCGACTGGATCGGCTGGATCGAGGGCGTGGATGCGGCCAAGGTGCCCGCCAAAGGCGCGCGCATTCCCGGGAAAGGCAAGCTCGAGCCGCTGTGCGACGCCCCGGGCACTTATGTGAAGATGCGCTGAAAGCGACGGTTCCGTAGCGTGCATCTGCTTTGCTGCGCTGCACAATCGAAGCTTGAAAATGCGCGCCGAATCCCTTAAATGTTGCAATGCAGCAATTAGCTAGGGGATCGACTCAAATGGCCACCAAGGGACCGAAGACCGGAACGGCCAAGCCCGTCACCGCTCGCAAGCCCGCGGCGCGCGCCACGAAGCAGGCCGCGCCCAAGGCTGGAGTTGTTGCCGCAGCGGCTGAGAAGCCCGCGCCGGTTGCCGAAGCCGCGACGATCGTCCCGGCTCCTGTGCCCGAGCCGGTCCCGGCCGTCGAAGCAGCGTCGCAGGAAGTCACGCATTTTGCCGAGACCGTGGCAGAGCCGGCCGAAGCCGCCGCGGACATCATCAACGAAGCCGTCGCGGCCGCAGAGCCAGTCGCCGCGAAGGCCCTCGTCAAGGAAGTCAGCACCATGGATACCACGATCGAGAACAACACCGCCAAGGCCCAGGCCTTCTTCGCCGACATCAACGAGCGCACCAAGGCTGCGGTCGAGAAGTCGACCAAGCTGGTCGAGGAAGCCAATGAGTTCGCCAAGGGCAATCTGGAAGCGGTCGTCGAGTCGAGCCGCATCACTGCCAAGGGCCTCGAGGCGCTCGGCCAGGAAGCCGCCGAATACAGCCGCAAGTCGTTCGAGAACGCGACTGCCACGCTGAAGACGCTCGCTGCGGTCAAGTCGCCGACCGAGTTCTTCAAGCTGCAGAGCGACTATGTCCGCACTGCGTTCGACTCATATGTCGCCGAGGCATCGAAGACCACCGAAGCGGTGCTCAAGCTCGCCGGCGACGCCGCGCAGCCGCTGTCGAACCGCCTCGCGGTTGCAGCCGAAAAGGTGAAGGTCGTCGCCTGAGGCGCCTTCGCGCAGTAGATAGCGTAATTTGGGGCGGCTGCCTTCGGGCGGCCGCCCTTTTCGTTTCGAACGGGGCACCTCCGCGCCGTTTTGCGCGTTCCTGGCCTTGCCCTGTCAGGGTCTAAGCCATATTTTCCGGACTGCGATGCAAGAGCTCACGCGTTACGACATCCGAATGGCCGAGGACGGCGACGACGACACCGGCGGGCGCGACCCCTCCGTGGGTCTGGCGACGCGCACCCGCACGCGCACCAAGAAGCCGACGCCGTATCGCGTGCTGATGCTCAACGACGATTACACGCCGATGGAATTCGTCGTGCTGGTGCTCCAGCGTTTCTTCCGAATGAGCATGGAGGAGGCGACGCAGGTGATGCTCCACGTCCACCAGCGCGGCGTGGGCGTGTGCGGCGTGTTCAGCTACGAAGTGGCCGAGACCAAGGTCGCGCAGGTGATCGACTTCGCACGGCAGAACCAGCACCCGCTCCAGTGCACGCTAGAGAAGGCGTGAGCGCAAAGGCGCGGTCCCGGGCTTGAGCATCTATCCTCCCCCCGCCAGGGGGAGGTGACACGCGAGAGCGTGACGGAGGGGGAGGAACCCCTTCCGGCGTTCTGGCATCCTCCCCCTCCACCAGCTTCGCTGGTCCCCCTCCCCCTGGCGGGGGAGGATAAAGGGGTGATCAGCGCGTCGGCGGGGGAAGCCAGCTCAGATCGAGCCCCTCGTAGCGATTGACGTAATTGGCCACCCGGGCGAGCGCGGGCTCGTCGCGCAGTGTCACCTTGCCTGCCTCGCGTGCGATCAGGCCATCCTCTTCGAGCTGGCGGAGCATCCGGTTGACGTGCACCGCGGTGAGGCCGGTCGCGTCGCCGATCTCCTCCTGGGTGAGGCCGAGGGCGAAAACCTTGGCGACTTCCTTGTCTGTAGCGCGCAGCCGATTGCGCAGCTCGAGCAGCAGCGCGGCGATGCGGGCCTTGGCGCTGGTACGGCCGAGCGCGGCGAGCCGATCGGTGAGCGCCACGCGCTCGATCTGCGAATAGACCAGGATCATCGCCGCGAGCCGGGGATGCGCGATCATGATCTTGGACAGCGCTCCGCGGTCGAACGGGCAGACGACGCAGTCGGAAAGCGCCGCCAGCGTCTCGGGGGCCTCGCGGTAGATCGCGCTCGATATGCCCAGCATGTCGCCGGGGAAGAGGAAGCGCAGGATTTGGCGGCTGCCGTCGTCGAGCAGCACATAGCTCATCATCAGGCCCTTGCGCAGGATGAAGAGCTCGCCGGCTTGCTCGTTCTCGCGCTGGAGCACCGCCCCGCGGCGCACGTGCCGCTGGCGCTCCTCGAGCTTCTCCAGGGCGCCGCACTCGCCCGGAGTCAGATCGATCAGCTCATTCAACAGGTCAGCGAAACAACTGGCAGACACGCTCATCCCCCCACGTGTCCATGCAAAGCAGTGCTGTAGAATCAATGCATTAAAATCGATCAAGCCGGTGTGTCGGTCTGGCGCGCATGCATGCGGCGCGGACCGGTGTATCGTGCGGGCGGCACGACATAGTCGTTCATGCTGCTCGGGCCATTGCGGGCAGCGAGCACGGACCCTAGAAGCCCTGCCATGGATCGCATACTCATCCGCGGCGGCAATCGCCTGGCGGGCAAAATCACCATTTCGGGCGCGAAGAATTCGGCGCTGACGCTGATGCCCTGCGCGCTGCTGACCGACGAGCCGCTGACGCTCCGGAACCTGCCGCGCCTCGCCGACGTCGACGGGTTCGGCCATCTGCTCAACGAACTCGGCGCCTCGACTTCGATCGAGGGCACGCGGCCGCAGGATTTCGGGCGGGTGATGACGGTGCGCGCCGGCCGGCTGACTTCGACGGTCGCGCCCTATGACATCGTGCGGAAAATGCGGGCATCGATCCTGGTGCTGGGGCCGGTGCTCGGCCGCGCGGGCGAAGCGACCGTGTCGCTCCCCGGCGGCTGCGCGATCGGCAATCGCCCGATCGACCTGCACCTGAAGGCGCTCGAGGCGATGGGCGCCGAGATCGAAGTCACCGCCGGCTATGTGAAGGCGAGCGCTCCAGGCGGACGGCTGCCGGGCGGGCGCTTCCGCTTCCCCGTGGTATCGGTCGGCGCAACCGAGAATGCGCTGATGGCGGCGGTCACGGCCAAGGGCAGCACGATCCTCCACAACGCCGCGCGCGAGCCCGAGATCGTCGACCTGTGCAGGCTGCTCGTCGCGATGGGCGCATCGATCGACGGCATCGGCACCGAGACACTAGAGATCGAAGGCCGCGACCGGCTGCACGGCGCGACCTATTCGGTGATGCCCGATAGGATCGAAGCGGGCAGCTATGCCTGTGCCGCGGCGATCACCGGCGGCGACTTGGAGCTGGTCGGCGCCGCCGCGGGCGACATGCGCGCCACGCTCGATGCGCTGGCCGAGGCAGGCGTGACGATCGAGGAGAAGCGCGATTCGATCCGCGTCGCAGCCGACAACGGCCTGAAGCCGCTCACGCTCTCGACCGCGCCGTTCCCGGGCTTCGCCACCGACATGCAGGCGCAGTTCATGGCGATGCTGTGCAAGGCCGACGGCGCGAGCGTGCTCACCGAGACGATCTTCGAGAACCGCTACATGCACGTGCCCGAGCTCACGCGGATGGGCGCCGACATCCAGGTGCGCGGCCGCACCGCGGTGGTGAAGGGCCCGGCGAAGCTGGTGGGCGCGCCAGTGATGGCGACCGACCTGCGCGCTTCGATGAGCCTGATCCTCGCAGGGCTTGCCGCCGAGGGCGAGACGCAGGTCAACCGCGTCTACCACCTCGATCGCGGCTATGAGCGGCTGGAAGAGAAGCTCCAGGCGGTGGGCGCCGACATCGAGCGCGTCGGCGACGGCTGAGCGCCGCCGACGCGGCCCCACTAACGTTTCGCCCTCGTCAGCTCGATCGCGGCCTGGACGAGCGCGATGTAGCTGGGACTCATGTTCACGACATATTCGTTCTGGCCCCAGAAGAAGGGCCAGTCCTCCTTGTTCTCGGGGAAGTCGGGCTTGAGCACGAGCACCCCGGGCACCACGCCGCCGGCGATGAACGAGAAGTCGGCGCGATTCATGCCGTAAGCGACTTCCTTCGATCGCGTGCCGACGCCCGATACGAACGACAGGTTCGATCCCGGATGGGTGCCGTGGAGATAGTCCAGCGCGCGGAACACCGCCTGTCCGTCGCTCAGCGCCGGGAAGGCCTTGTGAATCGCGTAATCGGTGAGCCCGGTCTGGAGCACCGCGCCATTGCCGGCCCAGCCGCCGGTGGTGATCGGCACGCCATAGGGATTGGGGCCGGTGAAGGGCGCGGCATTGGCCTTGAGCGCGCGCGCCGCAGCCTCGACCTTGCTGCGATACGGGGCATCCATGAAGGGCAGCGCCTGGATCGCAGTCTCGGCATATTGCGGGAAGCGCTGGGCGATCTCGGGCCATAAAGCCTCGATCCGATCGGCGTATTGCCTGTCCTTTGTGCTGGCGAGCAGCTCGACGGCGGCGGTGAACTCCTCGCCGGGCAGCCAGCCACCGGTGGTGTTGCCGTGGCTGAAGGTGTTGGGGGCGTGGCTGTGCTCCTCGGCCCAGACCTTCTTCGCGATGCCGAGCGCCTTGGTGGCGAGCGCGTCGTCATAGCCCTTGAGCGCGCGGCTGGCGGCGGCGAGCGCCGCGGCCGAGCCATAGTTGAGCGCGCTCGACTTGCTGGTGAACACCCAGCGGTCGTCGGGCGTGCCGCTGCGGCCGCCCTTGCGCTCGCCGCGCTTCAGGCTCGGATCGTAGACGAGCCCGTCGGTCTTGGACGCTGCATCGCCGAGATGGGTGTATTGCGCGACATCGGGCTCGACCACGCCGTGCACCGCATAGCCGAGCGCATCGTACATCGAGGCAAGATAGCGCACGCCGTGCTCTATCTGCTGGAGCAGGTCGGGCTTGCCGTCAGGGACGTGCATCTCGACGTGGCGGAGCTGCTGGTCGACCAAGGTCTGGTCGCGCGCCGGCTTGTGGTCCTCCCAGATGCCGACGAGCGTGCGGACCACGGCATATTGGGTCTGGGTGCGGATATCGAAATCGCCCGCATCGAGCCAGCCGCCGACGTCGAGCCCCGGAACGTGCTCGCCGGGTTGGAAGCGCGTGTCGGTGGTCGGGCCTTGGCGATAGAGGTCGACATGCTCGTGGTTGACCGGCGCCTGGCGCGCATCGTCGCGGTGGCTGTCGCCGTGCCAGACGCGATAAGCCTCGTTGACGCTCATATGGTCCATCTGGACGGGCAAGTAGATGTCGAGGCTGGGGTGCCACGCCCGGTCGTACACATCGGCGCCAATCCGGAAGGTGGCGGTGCGCTGGCCGGCATAGTCGAGCTGGTAGAGCCCGGGCTCGCGGACCTGGCTGAAATCGAAGGTGGCGTAATTGTAGCGCAGATATTTGCCCCATGGCCTGGCCGCGCCGGCTGCGGCCTGAGCCACTTCGCCGCGTTCGTTCACGCGGAGCAGCCGCACCTCGCCCTTGGGCGTGTCGTTGGCGTCGAGCTCGAGCACTGCCACCTTGGCCTGCTGCGGCGCATAGCCGAGCTGCGAATGGCCGATCACCGGCGCGCGCAGCCAGCCGGGGACGCTGTTGGGCGCGAGCGTCCATTCGATCACTCGCCCGGTCTTGCCGGCGGGGATCAGGCTGCGCACGACGAACCAGCCGTTCTGCGCCTGGTCGCGCCCGTCATAGAGACCGAGTTCGCCCCCCGCCGTCTCGATCCGGACGCGGCGCGCGGGATCCTCGGGCGCAAGGACCAACGTCTTGCCTTTCGCAAGCGGCAGCGGCTCGGCGCCGGCACCGATGTCGCGCCCGCTGGCAGCGTTGCGCTCGCCGCCCGCGACCATATCGCTCGACGGATAGAGCGGGAAGGCGCCGCCCTTGCCGTCGGCGAGGAAGCTCTTGCGGAAATAGGCCGAGGGCAGAAACTCGAGGTTGAACCCGGCCTTGCCCGCGAGCGCGGCGGGAAGCGGCTGATCGAGGACGATCGCCAGCTTCACTGCTTCCCCCGCGCGCTCGGCGCGGATGCGGTAGCGGAACTTGTGCTCGGGATATTCGAGCAGCGCCTCGATCGTGCCGGTGGCGGGATCGACCGTGCAATCGACCAGCCGGCCGATCGGGTCCCATTGGCCGGGGGTGGGGGACAAGCGGACATCGCCGTTGGTGGCGATGCGCTCGCCCTGCTGGATCAGCTCGACGCCGCTATGCTTGGCGTCGGCGAACAGCCCATCGTACCAGTTGGAGAAGACGAGGACGTTGACGCCCCGCGCTTCGAAATACCCGGCTTCCCCGAGTGCGATCTGCCGCTGCTCTTCCTGCGCCGCCGCGGGCGCTCCCAACATTGCAGTCGTCAGCATCGATGCGCCCAGCAGGCGCCGCGCCATTTTGCCCTTCACATCGCTCTCCCTTGTGGCAGGTTGCTCCTGCGCTTACGGAAGTTAGCGCTAACACAAGCAAATGGGGCTGGGGAAGCCCAATGGGGGATCCATCGTGAATCAGAGCAGCGTGCTGGCGGGACGGCAGGCGATCTGGGCCTTCGTGCTGGGCTGCGCGGCGGTGACCGCGGGGGTGCTGATGCACATCCCGATGTTCATGATGGGCGAGCACATGCACTTCATGCTCGCGGGCATGGAGATGGGCTGGGACATGGTCGCCGGCATGGGGCTGATCGTCGCCGGTGTCGGCGTCGCCGCCTATGGGCTGCTGCCGCGCGGCGTGGGCGCACACCGCACCGTCACTGCGGGGATCGAGATCGCCGCCCCCGAGGACGCGCATCTGAGCTGGGCGCACTGGCGGCTGATGATCGTGCTCGTGATCGCGCTGGTGATCGACGTGATGAAGCCCGCTTCGCTGGGTTTCACCGTGCCGGGCATGGTGACGGAATATGGAGTGGACAAGGCGACGGTCTCGCTGGTCCCCTTCTTCGCGCTGATCGGCACCGTGGTAGGATCGGTGCTCTGGGGCGTGATCGCCGACATTTATGGGCGCAAGGCATCGATCCTGCTTTCGGCAGTGATGTTCGTGGGCACTTCGATCTGCGGCGCGATGCCCAGCCTCGCCTGGAACATCGGCATGTGCTTCATGATGGGCGCAGCCGCCGGGGGCATGCTGCCGGTCACCTATGCGCTGCTTGCCGAGATGATGCCGAGCAAGCACCGGGGCTGGAGCCTGGTGCTGGTCGGCGGGCTGGGCGCGGTGGGGGGCTATTTCGCCGCGAGCGGTTTTTCGGCGCTGCTCCAGCCCGAATATGGCTGGCGGATCCTGTGGCTGCTCAACCTGCCCTCCGGGCTGATGCTGGTGCTGCTCGGCGCCTTCATCCCCGAATCGGCCAAGTTCCTGCTCGCGCGCGGACGGCGTGAGGAAGCGGCGCGGGTGATGGCGGCGTTCGGATCGAGCGTGAAGCGCATCGGGGCGCCCGTCCTGGCCGCCGCGCGCCCCGCGCATGTGCCGCTCACGGGAGCGAAGCTGATCGGCAAGCTTGCCGCGCTGTCGACCGCTGCGATCGCGTGGGGACTGATCAACTTCGGGCTGCTTTTGTGGCTGCCGGCCGATCTGGTGAGCAAGGGCTATTCGGTCGAGGTTTCGAGCAAGCTGCTCGCGGCTTCGGCGCTGATCGCCTTTCCCACCGTGTTCCTGGCGGCGTTTCTCTACAGCCGGTGGAGCACCAAATGGTCGCTGGTCGCGATGATCGGTGTGACCCTGCTCGGACTGATCGGCGTGATGTGGCTGGAGCTGAGCGGCAGCGGCAGCCCGGTGCTGCCGGTGGCGCTGCTGATCGTCGGCTCGAACGGGATCATCGCGATGGTGCTTCCCTATGCCGCCGAGAGCTTCCCGCTGAAGGTCCGCGGGCGCGCGACGGGGTTCGTCGCGGCGTGCACCAAGGGCGGCGGCGTGCTCGCCCAGGCGCTGTCGATCATGGCGCTGGTGCCGCCGATGGGGATCGCCGCCGCGATCATCCTGATGCCGACGGTGGCAGCGCTGGGGCTGGTCGCGTGGTTCGGGCGGGAGACGCGCGGCGGCGACCTGCGTCAGCTCGACGAGGCTATGGACGAGCCGCTGGTCGGCTGACGCGATCTCCGGGCTTGAGGCGGGCGCACCTGCCCGCGTAAAGCCCTGGCATTCCAAATGCGGGGGACTCGGCGATGCGGACGATGTTGGCTGCGGTGGCGGGGCTTGCCCTGCTTTCGGGATGCGCCCGCACGCCGGACGCCGAAACTGTTGCGCCCGCTGCCGCGCCGGTGCGGGTCAAGATCATCGCCTTCAACGATTTCCACGGCAACCTCGAACCGCCCAGGATCGCGGTTCCGGCGCCGGGCGCGGACGGAAAGGACGTGCAGGTGCCCGCGGGCGGCGCGGCCTGGTTCGCCGCTGCGATCGGCAAGCTGCGCGGGGCGAGCCCCAATACGGTAGTCGTCTCGGCAGGCGACATGACCAGCGCGAGCCCGCTCGTCTCCTCGCTGTTTCTCGACGAGCCGACGATCGCGACGATGAACCTTGCAGGTGTCGACTTCAATGCCGTCGGCAACCACGAGTTCGATCGCGGCTGGCGCGAGCTGCAGCGGCTGCAGAACGGCGGGTGCGAGAAACTTGCGCAGCGCGATCCGTGCGCGCTCGACAAGTTTGAAGGTGCGAAGTTCCGCTATCTCGCCGCCAATGTGGCGAAGGCGGGCGGCGGCACGCTGTTTCCGGCGTATGGCATCCGCAGCTTCGGCAGCGGCGCGAACGCGGTGCGCGTCGCCTTCATCGGCATGACGCTGAAGGGAACGCCCAGCCTGGTGATGGCATCGGGGATCGCAGGGCTGCGCTTCGAGGACGAAGCCGATACCGTCAACGCGCTGGTGCCCAGGCTCAAGGCGGAAGGTGCCGACGCGATCGTGGTGCTGGTCCACCAGGGCGGCGAGACCGATGTGGGCTACAACGACAAGACGTGCGGGGGGCTGCGCGGCCCGATCGTGCCGATCCTCGAGCGGCTGGATCCGCGCGTCGACCTCGTCGTCTCGGGGCATACGCACCGGGCCTATGTCTGCGACTTCGGCAAGGTGGACGCGGGGCGGCCGTTCCTCCTCACCAGCGCCGGCTATGGCGGGACGATGCTCACCGACATCACGCTCGACATCGATCCGCGCGCGGGGCGCGTGATCGCCAAGCGTGCGGACAATGTCATCGTCCAGAGTGACGGCTTCACCACGCCGCGGGTCACTGCCGAGGCGACCGATCTCTATCCGCGTTTCGCACCCGAGCCCACGGTGGCGGCGCTGGTGGCGCGCTATTCGGCGGCGGCGAAGCACTATGCCGAGCGGCCGGTGGGGCGGCTGGCCGGCCCGGCGCCGCGCGGCCCCAATGGTATGCGCGAGCAGGTGCTGGGCAATCTGATTGCGGATGCCCAGCTTGCAGCTGCGCGTGTCGATGGCGCCGAGATCGCATTCATGAATCCGGGCGGCGTGCGCGCCGATCTCAACCCGCGGCCCGACGGCAGCGTGACCTTCGGCGACATCTACGCCGTCCAGCCCTTCGGCAATGTGCTCACCGTGATGCGCTTCACCGGGCGGCAGCTGCGCGCGATCCTCGAGCAGCAGTTCGACGAGAGCAAGGTAGGCGGGCGGACGCTGCTGCTCGTCTCGCGGGGCTTTTCCTATGGTTTCGACCTGGGACGGCCGGTGGGGCAGCGGGTGATCGACCCGCGGCTGAACGGCGCGGCGATCGAGGACGACCGTGTCTATCGCGTGAGCGTGAGCAACTTCCTGGCGAACGGTGGCGACGGGTTCACCAGCTTCGCTGCGGGGAGCGATCCGGTGACGGGCGTGACGGACCTCGAAGCGCTCGAAGCCTATCTCGCGAGGCCGGAGGCGGTGGTGCCACCGAAGACGGATCGGGTGCGGGATCTGACGCTGCGGTAGGCTTTCCCCTCCCGCAAGCGGGAGGGGAGCGCAGAGAGGGGAGCGCGGACCACGCCTACACCGCTTTCAGCGCTTCCTCGAAGTCGGCGATCAGATCGTCGGCGTCCTCGACTCCAATCGAGATGCGGACGAGATTGTCGGTGATGCCGAGCGCCGCTTTGCGCGCGTCGGGGACCGAGAGGTGCGTCATGCCGGCGGGATGGCTCGCCAGCGTCTCGGTGCCGCCGAGCGACACCGCGAGCTTGGCGATCTTGAGGCTGTCGAGAAAGGCGAACGCCTCCTTCTCGCCGCCCTTGAGGTAGAGCGAGAAGGTCGATCCCGCCCCGGTGCAGTGGCGGCGGTAGATGTCGGCCTGGCGCTTGTCCTCGCCGCGTTCGAGGAAGCCGAGATAACCGACTTTCTCGACCTTCTCATGGCTCGCGAGGAATTCGCACACCTTGGCGGCATTCTCGCCCGCGCGGCTCATGCGCAGTTCGAGCGTTTCCAGCGAGCGCAGCAGCATCCAGGCGGTGTTGGGATCGCAGATCGTACCGATCGTGTTGCGCATCAGCCGGATCGTGTTGATGTGCTCCTTCGAGCCGAGCACACCGCCCGCGACGAGATCCGAATGACCGCCGGCGTATTTGGTGAGGCTGTAGACGACGATGTCGGCGCCCTGCTTGAGCGGCTTGGCCCAGAGCGGACCGAGAAAGGTGTTGTCGATCGCGATCGGCGGCTTGTTGGCCCCGGTGAAGATCGCGTCGCGGCTGGCGGCGACGGCTTCGACGTCGACCAGAGCGTTGGTCGGGTTGGCGGGAGATTCGAGGTAGATCAGCGCGACGTTTCCGCTCGCGGCTTTCGACAGCACCGCATCGATTTCCTCGCGCGTCGCACCCGCGGGGAAATCGAGCCAATGGACGCCGAAGCGGCCGAGGATGCGCGCGATCAGCGTCTCGGTCGCGGCATAGAGCGGGCCCGAATGGACGATCGTGTCGCCCGGCTTGACCATCGAGAGGAACAGCGTGGCGATCGCCGACATGCCGCTCGAGAAGGCGAGCGCGTCCTCGGCCTCTTCCCAGACGCTCAGCCGGTCTTCGAGGATTTCCTGATTGGGGCCGTTGAAGCGCGAATAGACCAGCCCCTCGGCGCCGCCGGGGCGCTTGCCGGTAACGCCTTCGAAATGGCGCTTGCCCGCCGCGGCATTGGGAAAGACGAAGGTCGAGGTGAGGAAGATCGGCGGCTTGAGCGAGCCTTCGGACAGCACCGGATCATAGCCGTGCCCCATCATCAGCGTGCTCGGCTTGAGCTTGCGCCCGCCGACCTTGTCGATCGCGGGCTTGGGGCGCCGCCGCGGGGTGCCGCCGGTCAGCTCGGCTTCGGTCTCGTCGGTCATTCGGGCTCTCTCCATGCGTCAGTTGGTAACGTCTGTAACGAACTGCGCGGGCCGATGCATCCCCGACGCGGGCCGAAGTTGACACGAAGTTGACACTGTCGCGCGGGTCGGAGGCCCCTTACCCAGCGAGGTGGCGAGGAGGCCGTCTCGCAGGATGCGAGCTAAGCAGACGAAACCCTACATTGGAAGGGGCGCGTTGGGCCGCGGCCGCCCCATTCAACGTCACCCCGGACCTGTTCCGGGGTGCACCGGGGAACGAGGGTTGGCCAAGAGGCTCTATGGTAGCCGGTGAGGCTGCGTGGACCCCGGAGCGAGTCGGAGTGACGGTGGGTTGTTGGGAGGCGCGGCCGGACCCGTGCGCCCTAAAGCCCGATGATGCTGATCTGCCGGCCGTAATCGGGCTCGCCGCGGTGCGTTGCGCGGCGGAAGCTGAAGAAACGGTCGGGCTGCGAATAGGTGTCCTGCCCCAGCATCTCGATCGTCCGCACGCCGGCCGCGGCGAGCCGGTGTGCGACATAGGCTTCGAGGTCGAACTGGTGGTGGCCGGCGCGGCCGTCGGCGAAGAAGCGCTCGTTGGCGGGATCGGCTTCGGCGAATCGGCGGAAGAAGCTGTCGTCGACTTCGTAGCTCGCGCGGGCGATGCAGGGCCCCACCGCGGCGGCGATGCGCTCGCGGCGGGCGCCGAGCGTCTCCATTGCGGCGATCGTCGAATCGGTGACGCCGCCGATCGCGCCCTTCCAGCCGGCATGCGCTGCGCCGACTACGCCGGCTTCGCGGTCCGCCAGCAGCACAGGCGCGCAATCGGCAGTGAGGATGCCGAGCGCGAGTCCGGGCCGATCGGTGACGAGCGCATCGGCGTGCGGGCGCAGCGCCTCGTCATAGGGCTCGATCACCGTAACGGCATCGGGCGAATGGAC
Organism: Sphingomonas radicis; assembly: GCF_051400635.1. NCBI lineage: Bacteria > Pseudomonadati > Pseudomonadota > Alphaproteobacteria > Sphingomonadales > Sphingomonadaceae > Sphingomonas > Sphingomonas radicis. Next base: position 57,378 of record NZ_JBLFFG010000001.1, on the reverse strand, counting down.
CTGGTAGACGGTGACGAGCCGCGCGTCGGGCAGCACCACCTCGACCGCGAGGCGGCGGTTCTCGGCGATCAGCGCGGGATCGTCGGCCGATCCGGTGCCGGTGTTGAGCCCCGCGACAACCCCGGTCGAGACGCCGCCGCGGCGGCCGAGGAAGCCGTGCGGCACGCCTTCGAGCGCGCGGGCGCGCAGCGCTTCGACGTCGCTCACAGCGCGAGCCGCATCAGCCGGTCCTCGTCCTCATGATCGCCCACCATGAAGAGATAGGGGCCGCGATCCTCGAAACCATAGCGTTCGTAGAAGCGCTTGGCGCGGTGGTTGTCGATATAGACCGTGAGCCAGAGCTCGGCGGCGCCGCGCCCGCGGGCAACGGCTATCGCCCATTCCATCAGCGCCTGTGCCGCGCCAGTCCCCTTGCCGCGTTCGAGGAGGTAGAGCTGGCGCAGCTCCATCGCCGGGCCTTCGGGAGTGGCGGGAAGCGCGAGCGGGCCGACCTTGCAATAGCCGAACGGCCCCTGGTCGTCCTCTGCGACGCGGAAGGCCAATCCTTCGGCCGCGAACTCGGCTGCCCATGCCTCGGGCGTGAAGCGCGCTAGGAAGGTTTCGAGATCGGCGGGCGCGTAGAGATGGCCGAACGTCGCGACGAAGCTCTCGCGGAAGATTGCGTCGATCGCGGGCAGATCGGCGGCGGTGGCGGGGCGGGTCTGATCACCCTCACCCTTCCCACCGCCTTCGGCGGCGGGCCCCTTCCCTCTCCCATCGGGAGAGGGAGGGAAGCGCGAAGCGCCGGAAGGGTGAGGGTGATCGGAGTCAATGGTCATGGCTGAAATCCTGCGGGCACCGGCCAGCCGGGGGCGGTGAGAGCGATCACCTTGAAGAGATCGCCCATCTGCTCGGCGGAGACGAGCCGGTCGCGATCGATAGCGAGCTGGCCCGCGCGCTCGGGCGCGGCGAGCGACAGGCTCGCGGTGCGCTCGGCGATGCCGAGGCGGGTCAGAAACTCGCCCTGCGTCACCGGGCCGTGGACGGCGAGCCCTTCGGCTTCGGCTGCCTCCCTGAGCGTGGCGAAATCGACGTGCGCGGTGAGGTCCGCCTCACCCGGCGTATCGAACGGATTGGCATATTGGTGGCCGCGCACCGCCTGGAGCGTGTCGCCGATCGCAGGACCTGCATAGCCATAGTCGACGATCAGCGCGGCACCGCCCTGGGCGAGCAGCCGCGCCGCGAGCGCGCGCAGCACCGCGACGCTGGCGGGCGAAGTCTCGATGATCGATCCGGGCGGCGCGTCCTTCAGGTGCGGTGGAATGATCATGTCGAAGCTGCGGTCTCCCGCGATCGGCAGGAACAAGGTGTCCTGGCAGGCGACGAGGCGCTCGCGCCAGCCGCCGGCCGTGGCGACGAGTTGGCGGATCGGCAGCGCGTCGAAGAACTCGTTGGCGACGACGAGTAGGGGCGCGTCGTCGGGCAAGCCGACGAGGTCGAGGTGCCATTCGGCCCGGCGCACGCGCTCGGCCTGGGCGGCGCGAAGCGTGGGGCTGGTCTCAACCAGGTCGACGGGGGGCGCGAACCCGGCCTTGGCCATGGCGCGCAGCGCATCGGCGGCGAGCGTGCCGCGGCCCGGGCCGAGCTCGACGTACCGTGCGGCGGGGCGCCCGGCTCGGTCCCACAGGTCGGCGAGCCACAAGCCGATCAACTCGCCGAACATCTGGCTGATCTCGGGCGCGGTGGTGAAGTCGCCGCGGGCGCCCAGCGGATCGCGCGTGGCGTAATAATGCGTGTTGGCGGCGCCCATGAACTGCGAGAGCGGAATCGGCCCGGCAAGCGTGATCGCGCGGGCGAGACGCTCGGCGAGCAGGGGTTCGGCGGCGTTTTCGCTGCGCTGCCCGGGCGTGGCGGCAAGAGGATTGTCGGCGTCGGTCATTTCATTCTCGCATGAGATCCCGGCTTTCGCCGGGATGACAGCTATGCCGTCACGCCACGCTCTCCGAACCTGCGATCGGCTCGACGCGCTGGCGGCGGCCCTTGGCGGTGACGATCAGGTAGATGCCGCCCGCGATCATCGGCAGGCAGAGGATCTGCCCCATGTGGATCGTGCTTTCGAGGAAGGTGCCCGCGAACTGCTGGTCGGGCTCGCGGAAGAACTCGACGAAGAAGCGGAAGGCGCCATAGCCGAGCAGGAAGATGCCGACGAGCTTGCCGGGCTGGTAGCGCGAGTCGGTCTTCCAGAAGAAGAACCAGAGGATCGCGAAGAGCACGATACCCTCGAGCCCCGCTTCGTAGAGCTGGCTCGGGTGGCGCGCCGGCTCGGGGCCTGCCGCGACGGTGCCGCGGAAGACGATCGCCCAGGGAACATCGGCCGGCTTGCCCCACAGCTCGCCATTCACGAAATTGGCGAGGCGGCCGAAGAACAGGCCGAAGGGCACGCAGCAGGCGACATAATCGTGGATACGCAGCCAGTTGAGCCCCTGGCGCCGCGCGAGCAGGATGATCGCGAGCGTGACGCCGATCACCCCGCCGTGGAACGACATGCCGCCTTCCCACAGCTGGATCAGCCGGAGCGGCTTGAGCAGCATGTCGGGCGCGTAGAAGATCACATAGCCCAGACGGCCGCCGAGGATGATGCCGAGCGTCGCGTAGAAGACGAGGTCGTCGGCGTGGCGGCGGCTCATCGGCGCGCCTGGACGGGCGAGCAGCTTGAGCAGATACCACCAGCCGATCAGGATGCCGGCGATATAGGCCAGCGAATACCATTTTATGTCGAAGAAGCCGAGCGACAGCGCGACCGGGTTCAGCCCCAGGTCCTGAAAGCGGATATGGTCGCTGGCTGCAGCGAGGAAATGGGTAAGCACGTCGGTTCGGTCCTCGTCGGTGTATCGCCGCGATAGAGCAGGTCCGGGACAAACCCAAGACGAAAGCTGGCCCAAGACGAAAGCTGGATTTCTGGCCGCTGGCGTGCGCGGGCGGTGCGCGATAGAGCGAGGCGATGGCGCTGCACCCGAGAACGAAGATCGACCGGCGGACGTTGCTGATCGGCGGCGGGGCCGGGCTGGGGCTGCTGGTGGCGTGGGCGACGTGGCCGCGCACCTATCCGCCCAATCTCACCGCCGATCCGGGCGAGAGCCTGTTCGGTGCGTGGATCAAGATCGGGACCGACGGACATGTCACCGTCGCGGTGCCGCAGTGCGAGGAGGGGCAGGGCGTGTACACCGCCATGCCGCAGATCGTGGCCGACGAGCTCGGCGCCGACTGGAAGCTGGTGGGAGTCGAGCCGGCGCCGCTCAACCCGCTCTATGCCAATACGCTGGCTGCCGAGACTCTGTTCGCGGCCGCGTTCGGTCAGCTGCCCAAGGGAATGCGCGCCGGCCATGCGCGGCGCACGGGGCTGATGCTCACCGGCGGCTCGACTTCGATCCGCAATTTCGAGGTCGAGCTCAAGCGCGCGGGTGCCGCGGCGCGGGTGCTGTTGTGTAGGGCTGCGGCGCGGCGCTGGAACGTCGACTGGGAGGCGTGCGCGGCCGCCGGCGGCGTGGTGACGCATGGCAGCCAGCGGCTGGGCTTCGGTGAACTCGCGGCGGAGGCGGCCGACGAGAGCCTGCCCGACGAGGTGCCGCTGCGCAGCGGGGAGGGTGCCCGGCTCTACGGCAAGCCGCTGCCGCGGCTCGATGCGCCGGCGAAGGTGGACGGCACCGCGGTTTTCGCCGGCGACGTGCGGCTGCCCGACATGGTCTATGCCTCGATCCGCCAGGGCCCGTCCGGCGAGACCCAGCTGGCCCGGATCGACCGTGCCGAGGCCGACAAGGTGCCCGGCATGCTCGCGGTGGTTACCACCGACCAATGGGTCGCGACGGTGGCGCGCAACTGGTGGGCGGCCGACCGCGCGCTCGACGCGATGCGCCCGCGCTTCCGCACGCCTGAGAATGTGATCAACAGCGATTCGATCGAGGCAGCGCTGAGCGCGGCCTTTGAATCGGAAGGTGCGCGGATCGAGCAGGCAGGCAATCTGGCCGCCGATTTCCGCGGCGCGCGCGTGGTGGCGGCCGAATATCGCGTCGGGCTCGCGCTCCACGCTCCGCTCGAGCCGATGACCTGCACCGCGCAATTTTCGGACGGGCGGCTGCGGCTGTGGCTCCCCACGCAGGCGCCGGGGCTTGCGCGCGCTGCGGCGGCGCGCGCGGCGGGGCTCGGCGAAAGCGACGTGATCGTGAACCCGACGCTTGCGGGCGGATCGTTCGGCGCGCGGCTCGAGCAGGATGCAGCGGGGCAGGCGGCGCTGCTCGCCAGGCGAATCGGCCGCCCGGTGCAGCTGGTGTGGCCGCGCGGCGAGGAGTTCCGGCACGACCGCTATCGCCCCGCGGCGGCGGGACGGCTCACCGCGAAGCTCAACGAACAGGGCCGGATCACCGGCTGGCTCGCCAAGATCGCCGCGCCCGCGACGGGGCATGAGCTCGCCGAACGGCTGCTCGGCGGCGACGCGCTTGCCGGGGCTGCGGTGGCCGTTGCGGGAAGCGGCGATGCTTCGGCGGTGGAGGGGGCGCTGCCGCCTTACGCGATTCCGAACCTGGCGATCGATCACCATCCCGCCGACATCGGCATTCCGACCGGCTATTGGCGATCGGGCGCACACAGCTATACTTGCTTCTTCACCGAAAGCTTCATCGACGAGCTCGCGCATGTCGCGCAGCAGGAGGCGGTGTCGTTCCGAATGGCGATGCTGGGACAGCAGCCGCGGCTGGCGCGCTGCCTGCAGATGGCGGCGCAGCTCGGCGGCTGGCAGGGGGGCGTGCCGGGAAGCGGGCAGGGGATCGCGTGCCACAGCTTCCGCGGATCGCACATCGCGGTGCTCGCAGAGGCGAGCCTGACGGGGGACCGTCGCGTCAAGGTCGAGCGGCTGGTCGCCGCTGTCGATTGCGGGCGCGTGGTGAACCCCGATCTGGTGCGCCAGCAGATCGAGGGCGGGCTGATCTTCGGCATGGCCGCGGCGACGGGCTGTTCGACGGAATTCACGGAAAATGTCGCCGACGTGCGCCAATTGGGCGAGCTGATGCTGCCGACGCTTGCCGACTGCCCGGACATTACGGTGGAGATCATCGCCAGCACCGCCGAGCCCGGCGGCGCGAGCGAACTGGCGGTGCCGGCGGTGGCGCCTGCGGTCGCCAATGCACTTCAGGCGGCAACCGGCATTCGTTTCCGCCGGTTGCCGCTGCTATCCGACGCCGAATGATTCGCCCTTCCGACCATCCGCCGATCCCGAGCCCGCGCATCGGCGTGCTGCTGATCAACCTCGGCACCCCCGACGCGCCCGAGCCGCGCGCGGTGAAGCGCTATCTCGCGGAGTTCCTCTCCGATCCGCGCGTGATCGAGATTCCGGCGATCGCCTGGCAGCCGATCCTGCGCGGAGTGATCCTGCGCACGCGGCCGGCCAAATCGGCGCACGCCTATAAGCAGGTGTGGCGCGAGGACGGGTCCCCGCTCGCGGCGATCACGCGCGAGCAGGCGCAGGCGCTTCAGGGTGCGTTCGGCGAGAATGTCGTCGTCGATTATGCGATGCGCTACGGCCGGCCTGCGATCACGGACTGGGTGCGTGCGCTCAAGGCAGCGGGGTGCGAGCGCATTCTGATCGCGCCGCTCTATCCGCAATATTGCGCGGCGACGACCGCGACCGCCAACGACCGTGCCTTCGCTGCGCTCACCGCGATGCGCTGGCAGCCGGCGGTGCGCACGCTGCCGCCCTATCACGATGATCCGGCCTATATCGACGCGCTCAGGACGAGCGTGGAGGCGTCGCTCGCCGCGCTCGATTTCGTGCCCGACACGATCCTGGCAAGTTTCCACGGCATGCCCGAGCGGACGCTGCACCTGGGCGATCCCTATCACTGCCACTGCCAGAAGACCGCGCGGTTGCTGGCCGAGGCGCTTGGGCGTGAGCTCACCATCACCTTCCAGTCGCGCTTCGGCCGCGCGAAGTGGCTCGAACCTGCGACCGATGCGGTGCTCGGCGATCTGCCCGGGCGCGGCGTGAAGAAGGTGGCGATCGTCGCACCGGGCTTCTCGGCCGACTGCGTCGAGACGCTCGAGGAGCTGACTATCCGCGGACGCGAGACCTTCGTCGCGGCGGGCGGCACGCATTTCGCCTATCTGCCGTGCCTCAATGCAAGCGAGCCCGGCATCGCCATGCTCAAGACAATCTTGGGACGCGAACTGGCGGGTTGGCTCTAGGGGCTATTGAGTATTTATCCCGGTCTGCCCTAGCGTCAGACGAAATGAGCAAGGAGAGGAAACGGCATGGCACGCGTGGCGATCGTGACGGGCGGAACCCGCGGCATCGGCGAGGCGATCAGCCTTGCGCTCAAGGATGCCGGGATGACGGTCGCGGCGAATTATGCCGGCAATGAGGAGAAGGCGCGCGCCTTCACCGAGCGCACCGGAATCCGCGCGTTCAAATGGGATGTCGGCGATCACGCGGCCTGTGCCGAGGGCGTTGCCCAGGTGGAGGCCGAACTCGGCCCGGTCGACGTGCTCGTCAACAACGCGGGCATCACACGCGACGGCACGATCCTGAAGATGACCCCTGCGATGTGGGAGGAAGTGATCCGCGTCAACCTGGGCGGCTGCTTCAACATGGCGCATGCGGTGTTTCCCGGCATGCGCAGCCGCAAATGGGGCCGCATCGTCAACATCGGCTCGATCAATGGCCAGGCCGGGCAATATGGCCAGGTCAACTATGCGGCCGCCAAATCGGGCATCCACGGCTTCACCAAGGCGCTGGCGCAGGAGGGCGCACGCGCAGGCGTGACCGTCAATGCGATCGCGCCGGGCTATATCGATACCGACATGGTCGCCGCGGTGCCCACCGACGTGCTGGAGAAGATCGTCGCCAAGATACCCGTCGGCCGGCTGGGTCAGGCGAGCGAGATCGCGCGCGGCGTGGCGTTCCTGTGCTCGGAGGATGCGGGCTTCGTCACGGGATCGACGCTGTCGATCAACGGCGGCCAGCATATGTATTGAAATGCGAAGGGCCGGCTCCCGTCAGGGAACCGGCCCTGGCCCTCGATACACGACAGGAGGGCGGGGGGTACGCAAACTAGGCGTTAACGAATAGTTTACATTTCTTGATCTCTCGCTGAACGAACCCGTCATCTGGCGTTCATCTTTCCGCCATGGCCGAAGCTCCGCTACCCGCTATTAGGAGCGGCGATGCGCTTCCCGTTCCTGCTTTCCGCGATTGCCCTTCTGCCGCTGTCGAGTTCCGACGAGCTGATCCGTCGCGTCTTCCGCGCCGATGCGCCGATGCGGGTGACGCCGGTGGCGTTGAGCCCCTCCGATCCGACGCGGACCCGTGTGGGCGCGCTCGTCTATCTGGGCGGCGTGCAGCTCGAAAGCGACGACCGCGCCTTCGGCGGTTTCTCGGCGATCGCAGTCGAGGGTGACCAATTCACCTTGCTCAGCGATGCCGGCAACATCGTCCGCTTCCGCATGGGCGAAGACTTTCGCCCGTTCGCGCTCGCCTATGGCGATCTGCCGGGCCCGGGCACCGGCTGGCGCAAGCTGGACCGCGATTCGGAATCGCTCACGCACGATCCGGCCAGCGGGCGGATGTGGGTGGGGTTCGAGGGCGTCAACGCGATCTGGCGCTATGATTCGACGCTGGGGCGCGTCGAGCGCGGGGCACGACCCAAAGCGATACGGAAATGGCAGGTCGCCGGCGGTGCCGAGGCGATGGTGCGGCTGCGCGACGGGGCGTTCCTGGTGTTTTCCGAGCTGCGCTGGCCCATGGAGCAGCGCAATGCGCGCGTGGCGCTGCGATTCGCGGGCGACCCCACCGAGCCGGGTCCGTCGCCGATGCGCTTCGCCTATGTGCCGCCGGCCGGCTACAATCCCGTCGACGTCGCCGAGCTGCCTGATGGCCGGCTGCTCATGCTCAACCGCGATTTTTCCCCGCGCACGCTGTTCACCGCCAAGCTGACGATCGTGGATCTGAACGGGCTCTCGGAGGGCGCCACGCTGCACGGGCGCGAAATCGCGACGCTGGCGGCACCGCTGCTGCACGATAATTTCGAGGGCATCGCGGTGACACGCGAAAAAACGGAGACGATCGTGTGGATCGTCTCCGACGACAATTCCCAATTCTGGGAGAAGTCGCTTCTGCTGAAGTTCCGGCTCGCGCTTCCGAGCGAGCCGGAGAAAGGGAATTAGGCCGCGGCCGGGGCGCCGGCAGCTGCCTTGCGCACTTCGCGCTTCAGGCGGCGCGCACGCAGCGACAGATCGTCGTCGCTGGTCTTGAGCAGCCAGTTGTCGAGACCGCCGACATGCTCGACCGAACGCAGGCCGTGCGTCGAGACGCGCAGGCGCACGCTCTTGCCGAGCGCGTCCGAGATCAGCGTCACGTTCTGCAGGTTGGGCAGAAAGGTCCGCTTGGTCTTGTTGTTGGCGTGGGAGACGTTGTGTCCCACCTGCCGGCCCTTGCCGGTCAGCTCGCAAATGCGCGACATCGCTTCAAATCCTGAGTTTGGCCCAAGAACGCCTTGGAGCCGGAAAGGCCGCGCCGATACCCCCATTGCGAGGATACGTCAACCGATTCCCCGCTGGCGGCGCGCCGGGCGCTGCAACTCCAATGGCGCATGAGGCGTTGGTTGCGCAAGCGATTCGAAAAGGGACGGCAACGCGATGCGCATATTATTGGTTCTGATCGGCCTCGTCCTGCTGGCGGTGGTGGTGCTCATGTCACTGGGCATGATCAGCATACGGCAGCAGCAGGGCGCCACCCTTCCCAGCGTGCGCGTCGATGGCGGCCAGCTGCCCAAGTTCAAGGCGGAGACCGGAAGCGTCGGAATCGGGACAGAGAACGAGACTGTCCAGGTGCCGGTGGTGGAAATGACCAACAAGACCGTGTCGGTTCCCACGATCGAGGTGCGGCAGGCGGGCGCTTCGCCCACGCCGGCGGCGCGATGAGCGCGAGCCCGGGCCGAATCGCCGCTGCGGCGCTGCTGCCGCCGCTCGGCGTATATCTGGCGCGCGGGCCCGGCGCCGAATTCCTGATCGCCTGCGGGCTCACCGTCCTGGGGTTCGTGCCGGGCATGATCTATGCGCTGTGGATCGTGCTCCGCGCCGAGCCTGTGCCGGAGCCTGCCCCTGCCTGAAGGTGACGCGCCGCGGGCGAGGCGCTAAGCCGCTCGCGATGTTTCCGCTCCCTGCCCCGATGCGTGCTGCGCTCGATGCTGCCGAGGCTGCGGCGCGTGCCGGCGAAGTGCCGGTGGGCGCGGTGCTGGTGCGTGGTGGCGAAGTGATCGCCGCTGCGGCCAATGCCCCGCGCACGCTCAGCGATCCGACTGCGCATGCCGAGATGCGTGTGATTCGCGAGGGCGCACGGCTGCTGGGGCGCGAACGGCTGGAGGATTGCGACCTGTGGGTGACGCTGGAGCCCTGCGCGATGTGCGCGGGCGCGATTGCCCATGCGCGGATCGCCCGGCTCTATTACGGCGCAAGCGATCCCAAGGGGGGTGCGGTGGAGCACGGCCCGCGCTTCTTCGCGCAGCCGACGTGCCATCACCGGCCGGAGATATACTCCGGGATCGGCGAGGCGGAGGCGGCCGCGCTCCTTCGCGATTTCTTCCGTGAACGGCGAGGTTAGGCGAGGGATCCGCGATCCCAGCGGACCTTCATCCTCCCCCGCCAGGGGGAGGTGGCGCCGAAGGCGACGGAGGGGGCGGCGAGCGATGCGACCTCGAATGGAGCGCGGTGATTCCTCCCCCTCCGTCAGGCTGCGCCTGCCACCTCCCCCTGGCGGGGGAGGATAGTAGGCACGGAACGTTCGATTTACAGGTCGCCCTGCCGGACGGGCACGACCTTGATCTCGACGCGGCGGTTGGCGGCCTTGCCTTCCTCGGTGTCGTTGCTCGCGATCGGCTGGGTTTCGCCGAAGCCGCGAGTGCCGATCCGCGCGCTCTGGACGCCGTGCGACGACAGATAGCCGGCCACCGATTGCGCCCGGCGCTCAGACAGCGCCTGGTTATAGGCGTCGCTGCCGGTCGAATCGGTGTGGCCGTACACGTCGATATAGGTCTGGTTATATTGCTGGAGCACGCTGGCGACCTGATCGAGCGTGGGGCGGAACTGCGGCTGGATGATCGCTTCGTTGGTCGCGAAGGTGATGCCGGACGGCATACGCAGCAGCAAATCGTCGCCCTGGCGGATCACGTCCACATCGGTGCCGGCCGTCTTCTCGCGCAGCTCGCGCTCCTGACGGTCCATGTAGTTGCCGACGCCCGCGCCTGCGAGGCCGCCGATTCCCGCGCCGATGATCTTGGCTGTGCGATCGTTGCGGCCGCCGATGATGTCGCCCAGCAAATAGCCGCCGAACGCACCGCCGATGCCGCCGAGCGCGGTCTTCGAGATCCGCTTCTCACCGGTGACCGGATCGGTCACGCACCCCGCAGTGATCGTGGTTGCCGCCAGCGCGGCGATGATCAGAGTTTTTCCTGCCCTGTTCATGACTGAACTTCTCCTAGAACATTACCCCTACGGCGGAGGAACACGCCGCCTGCAGCCATTGTTCCGCTTACGCACTGAACCTGCAATGACTGATTGAGTGCTGCCGCGCGCTACGGCCATTGTGCGGTGCGGGCCGGTGCGGCTATGAGGTGCCCCCTCACCATGGACGACCCTTTCCCCTGGATCGACGTCGCGATCATCCTCGTGCTGATCGCCATCAACGGCCTTTTCTCGATGTCCGAGCTCGCGATCGTTTCGGCGCGGCCTGCTCGGCTGGAGGGGATGGCGCGGACCAACCGTGGCGCCGCGATGGCGATCCGGCTGGCGTCGGACCCCGGCAAGTTCCTTTCCACCGTGCAGATCGGTATCACGCTGATCGGCATCGTGTCGGGTGCCTATTCGGGCGCGAGCCTGGGCGAACCGGTCGCGCAGCGGCTGGCTGGGCTGGGGATCGGTGCCGAGCTGGCTTACACGCTGGGGCTCACGCTCGTGATCGGCGTCACCACCTATGCCAGCCTGGTGATAGGCGAGCTGGTGCCCAAGCAGTTCGCGCTGCGCTCGCCCGAGCCGATCGCCGCTGCGATGGCGATCCCGATGTTCTGGCTCAGCAAGATCACCGCGCCGATCGTGTGGCTGCTCGATTCGACGAGTGCGCTGATCTTCCGCCTCCTGGGGCTCAACCGCGAATCGGAAAATCGCGTGACGGCCGAGGAACTGCACCTGATCGTCGCCGAGGCGTCGCGATCGGGCGTGATCGAGGAGCATGAGCGCTCGATCATCTCGGGCGTGGTGCGGCTCGCCGACCGGCCGGTGCGCGAAGTGATGACGCCGCGCACCGATGTCGATTGGCTCGACGTCGACCTCGACGATGCCGGCATCCGCGCGGCATTGCTCGAAACGCCGCACACGCGGCTGCCGGTAGCGGAAGGCTCGGTCGATTCGGTGATCGGCGTGGTCCAGTCGCGCGACATCGCCGCGGCGCTGTTCCGCGGCGAGCCGCTCGACCTGCGCAAGCTGATGCGCGCCGCGCCGGTGCTTCCCGATCAGGTCGACGCGATGGACGCGCTCGGGGCATTGCGCCGCGCGGAAGTGCCGATGGGGCTGGTCCATGACGAATATGGCCATTTCGAAGGGATCGTGACGCCCGCCAACTTGCTGGCGGCGATCGCGGGCGACTTTGCTTCGGACACCGAACCGGGCGATCATCCGAAGGTGGTGGTGCGCGAAGACGGATCGCTGCTCGTCTCGGGCCAGATGCCCGCCGACGCGCTCGCCGAGCGGCTGGGAATCGATCTGCCCGAGGACCGCGATTATGCCACGGTCGCGGGGCTGGCGCTCGCGGTGCTCAAGCACCTGCCCAACGAAGGCGAGGACTTCGTCGAGCAGGGCTGGCGCTTCGAGATCGTCGACATGGACGGCCGCAAGATCGACAAGCTGCTGGTGCGCGAGGCTGCCGGCTAGGCGTTCACCGCACGATTGCGGTGCAGGCGATCGGCGGCTGGTTGGGCGCGGTCCACGTCATGCTGGTGCCCTTGCCGCGCAGATCGTAACCGCCACCCGCATAGTGAATGCCCGATCCGGTCGGCTGGCCGCGCAGCGTCGCCAGCGCGGTGCCGCCGCGGGAGACGGTCACGCGGTTGTTGTCGGGATCGAAGCGAGCGACCAGCCGGGTTCCGTCCATGCAGCGATAATTGGCGGTCGAGCGATTGTCCTCGGTTGGCCGGGGAGTGGGTTCCCCTGGCCGCGGCTCGACGTCGGTGCTGCTGATCCGCCAGCGGCGCTGCTCGGGCGTGGCGCCGTCGATGTTGCCCGCACGGTGGAGCGTCACGCTGCCGGACATCGTGAACGGGCGGTTGCGGTCCTTGAGCCGGCCATAGACCTGCACCGGCACCGTGACATAGCGCTGCCCGGCACCGGCCTCGATCCGCCCCGGCGCGCCGATGTTGGCGTGATATTCGGCATAGCGGTTGAAGCTGGCGGCGAACGCCTGCGGCGTCATCCCCGAAGCACGGCCGCCATTGTCCCATAGATCCCAGGCCTGGCGATAGCGGCCCGATTCGATCAGCGCATAATAGCTCTGGACCACCTGCGCGGCGCCCTGCGCGCTCTCTTCGGCGATCGGCCCTTCGGCAATCGGCGTCGTATCATTGTCGAGCCCGCCGGGCTCGCCAGGAGCAGGCGGGTTCAGCGGTGCGGGCGCAGGGGAAGGTTCGCCCGGCACCGTCTCGTCGAGGACGTTGGCCTCCGCCGGGTCTGCCGTGTTCGCCACGTTATCGATGGCCGCGTTCTCGGCAGGCTGCTGGGAACAGGCTGCGAGCAGTCCGGCGGCGGCTAAGGCGGAAGTCAGGCGCATCGGGGTCCTCATGATCCGTTCGGCGAACGTAACAAACGCGAGGCCCCGATGCACGTTCCTGAATCGTCGAGCGGGCGATGGCCGAAGCGGAGAAGGGAACACCGCCAATTGCAACTCCCCGGTGCCGCATTATGTTGACCGCACCCGGGTGCTTGTGGCACTCGGCGCGCGGTTGGGCGGGTATAGCACAATGGTAGTGCAGCAGCCTTCCAAGCTGAATACACGGGTTCGATTCCCGTTACCCGCTCCACTCGCCCCAGCCGCTGGTCCATGACAGACGCAACTCCCCTCGCACTCTATGTGCACTGGCCCTTCTGCGTCTCGAAATGCCCCTATTGCGACTTCAACAGCCACGTCCGCGCATCTGTGGACCAAGAGCTGTGGCGCGAGGCGCTGCTCGCGGACATGGCGCACGAGGCTGCCGCGCTGCCCGGCCGGCGGCTCGGCTCGATATTCTTCGGCGGGGGCACGCCTTCGCTGATGCCGCCCGAGACGGTGGAGGCCGTGATCGCCGCGGCCGAGCGCCACTGGGGTTTCGAGCCCGGCGTCGAGATCACCCTGGAGGCCAATCCCTCCTCGGTGGAGGCGGCGCGCTTCGCCGATCTCGCCGCCGCGGGGGTCAACCGGGTGTCGCTCGGGCTGCAGGCGCTCGATGACGAAGCGCTGGCCTTTCTTGGCCGCGCGCACGGGGTTCGCGAGGGGCTGGGGGCGCTGGAGACTGCGCAGGCCGCGTTCGGCCGTGTCAGCTTCGACCTCATCTACGCGCGCCCCGAGCAGACGCTGGCCGGCTGGACCGCCGAGCTCGAACGCGCGATCGGCTTCGGCACCGAGCATCTCTCGCTCTATCAGCTGACGATCGAGCCCGGCACGCGCTTCGCCACGCTGTTCGAAAAGGGCGAGCTCGCGGCCTACGACCCGGATGCCGCCGCCGACCTGTTCGAGGCGACTCGCGCGATCACCGCCGCTGCCGGGTTGCCCGCCTATGAAATCTCCAATCACGCCCGTCCCGGCGCCGAGAGCCGGCACAACCTGACCTATTGGCGTTACGGCGACTATGCCGGCGTGGGCCCCGGTGCACACGGGCGCCGCGGCGGCATGGCGACGCTTCGCCGCAAGAAGCCCGAGAACTGGATCGACGCGATCGAGCGCAACCGCCACGGCATCGAGCGCGAGGATCCGCTCGCGCCGCAGGAGCAGGCGGTGGAAGCGCTGCTGATGGGGCTGCGGCTGGGCGAGGGGATCGACATGACACGGATCGAAGCGCTGGCGGGCGGCGCGGCGCCGATCGACGCGCGCGCGCTGGACAGGCTGGAAGCGCAGGGGCTCGTCACGCGCGACCGAGCACGGCTGTGGGTGACCGATGCCGGTATGCCCGTGCTGGAAGCGATCCTGCGCGAGCTGGTGATCGCATAAGCCAGGGACCCCCGTTCGCCCTGAGCCTGTCGAAGGGCACAGCGCCACGATCCGTTCGCTCGTTAAGATCGCCTTCGACAGGCTCAGGGCAAACGGAGCCCCTGCCGGTTACCCGAATCCCGGCGTCTCAATTCCCCGCGAAATTGGCCGGTGCGGGCGAGACGGTGACCGTCGTGCCGCCGCGGATTTCCTGCACCTCCAGCGCGCGTTCAGCCATGCCGTCGCGGCCGAAGCGGAAGGCGCCGTCGAGCCCGGCGAAACCGTCGGCGTCGGTCAGCCGCCGCTCGGGGAACTCGGTGCCGGGCCGCCAGTCCCGCGCGATGCGGACGGTGAGCAGGACCGCGTCATAGCCGAGCGTGGAGAGCCGGAAGGGCGCTGCGCCGAAGCGGGCGCGGTATTTGGTCGCATATTGGCGATAATAATTGTCGGGCACGCTCGCGAACCAGGCGCCGTTGAGCGCCGTCTTCGATCCGATCGCCGAATCGGTGTTCCACAGCTCGGTGCCGAGCACGCGCGCCGCCTTGCCGGCAGGGGCGCGGCGGATCGCCGGGACCGCGGTGACTGCGCTTTGCGCGCTGCCTGCGATCAGCACCGCCTGATAGGGCGAACGATTGATCCGGCCGATGGCGCCGGTGAGCGATCCCGGCCGCGCGTCGAAGGTTTCCAGCGCGAGCACCTTGCCGCCGGCCTGCTCGACCGAACGCAGGAAGGCAGTGGAGGCCCGCTCGCCGTACAGGCTCGACGGGATCAGTCCGACGAAATCGGTCACGCCGGTCCCCTTGGCGTAGCGCACGACGCGCTCGATCGACTGGGTCGGCGCATAGCCGAGCAGATAGGTGCCGTTGCCGGCGGCGCTCACGTCGTTCGAGAAGCTCAGTACCGGCACGCGGGCACGGCGCGCGATCGGGGCGACGGCGCGCGCATCGTCGGCGAGCAGCGGCCCCAGGATCAGCCGGTTGCCATCGGCGATCGCCTGCTGCGCCGCCGCGGCCGCGCCGCCCGCCGCCGCGGTGTCATAGGTGGTGATCCGGATCGCGTCGCTGCGCGTGTCGAGGATCGCGAGCTGGGTGGCGTTCTGGAGTGACTTGCCCACTCCGGCATTCTCGCCGGTGAGCGGCACCAGCAGCGCGATGCGATGGCGCTGGACGTCCTGCGGCAGGCCCGGCTCGATCGGCGGGGGAGCGACGGGCCGGTCGGCCGTGGGCGGGCGCTCGGCCTTCGGAACGACGCGCGGGCCGGTCGAGCAGGCGGCGAGCAACATTGTCGCGCCGATCGCTGCGCGGCGGAGCATCGCCCAAAGCCCTGGTTGCGGTTTCCCTATAGCCTCTGCCATGACACTCCCCGATGGACTCTATTCTTGCGCCCGGCCTCTACATCGTCGCGACACCGATCGGCAATCTCGGCGACCTAAGCCCGCGCGCGGCTGAAGTACTGATGAACGCCGATATCGTTGCGGTCGAGGACTCGCGTGTGACGGCCGGACTTTTCCGGCATCTCGGCGCAAAGGGGCGGATGACGCCCTATCACGATCACAATGCCGATTCGGTGCGGCCCGGGCTGATCGCGCGGATGGGAAGCGAAGTGGTGGCGCTGGTTTCGGACGCAGGCACGCCGCTGATTTCCGATCCCGGCTTCAAGCTGGTGCGCGACGCCCGCGCCGCGGGTCATGCAGTCACGACGATCCCCGGCCCCTGCGCCGCGATTGCGGCACTGACGCTGGCGGGGCTCCCCACCGATCGCTTCTTCTTTCTCGGCTTCCTCCCTTCCAAAGCCCAGGCACGCGCCGAGGCGATCGCCGAAGTCGCATCGATCCGGGCGACGCTGGTGCTCTATGAATCGGGGCCGCGGCTCGCTGCCTGTCTCGCCGCACTCGCCGAGGGACTGGGCGACCGCGAGGCAGCGGTGGCGCGCGAGATCACCAAGCGCTTCGAGGAATGCGTGACCGGCACCCTCTCCACGCTCGCCGCGCGCTATGCCGATGCGCCGCCCAAGGGCGAGATCGTCGTGGTGGTTGCTCCGCCGGGCGAGGCGCCGCCTGCCAGCGCCGAGGATGCGGATGCGGCCCTTGCCGAGGCGCTCACCCGCCTGCCGGCCTCCAAGGCCGCGGGCGAAGTGGCGAAGCGCCTCGGGCTCGATCGCAAGGCACTCTACGCGCGGGCGATGGAAATGAAAGCGTGAGAGACCGCCGCGCTGCCGAGGCTTCGGGCCGGCGCGGCGAGCGGTTGGCGGGCTGGTGGCTGCGGCTCAAGGGCTGGCGCATCCTCGAACGACGGGTGCGCACGCCGGTGGGCGAAGTCGATCTGGTCGTGCGCCGCGGCAATCTGATCGCCTTCGTGGAAGTGAAGACGCGCGCCACCGGCGCCGAGCTCGACTTCGCGATCGACGAGCGCCGCCTCGCGCGCGTCGCCGCGGCCGCGGAATATCTGATGCCGCGCTTCGCCGGCCCCGGCGACGACATCCGCATCGATGTGGTGCTGATCGCCCCGCGCACGCCGCCGCGCCACATCGAGAATGCGTGGATCGGATGACAAGCGGCAACGCGCCTCCTACATCGCCCGGGCCCCAGCCCCGTCCGGGCTGAGCTTGTCGAAGCCCGCTTCCCGCGATCGGGAGCCGCCCTTCGACAGGCTCAGGGCGAACGGAGGAGAAGATTAGCGTGCCGAACCTCACCGTCGCCGTGCAGATGGACCCGCTCGACCAGATCAACATCGCCGGCGATTCGACCTTCGCGCTGATGCTCTCTGCGCAGGCGCGCGGGCACATGCTCTATCATTATGCGCCCGAGGACCTGAACTATGCCGGCGGCCGCGTCTGGACCCGCGCGCATCCGGTGACGGTCCAGCGAGTGGAGGGCAATCACTTCGCCTTCGGCGATCCGGTGAAGCTCGATCTCGGCGAACACGCCGACGTGGTGCTGATGCGCCAGGACCCGCCGTTCGACCTCGGTTACATCACCGCCACCCACCTGCTCGAGCGGATCGCCGACCGCACCTTGGTGGTCAACGATCCCGCCAGCGTGCGCAACGCGCCCGAGAAGATCTTCGTCCTCGACTATGCGCGCTTCATGCCGCCGACGCTGGTGACGCGCAGCCTGGAGGAGGCACGCGCCTTCCTGGCCGAGCATGGCGAGATCGTGGTCAAGCCGCTCCACGGCAACGGCGGCAAGGCGATCTTCAAGGTCGGAGCCGACGGGGCGAACCTCGCGTCGCTGATCGAAGTGTTCAACACCGCCTATCGCGAGCCGCACATGGTGCAGGCGTTCCTTCCCTCGGTAGCGCAGGGCGACAAGCGGATCGTGCTGGTCGACGGTGAAATCGCGGGGGCAGTCAACCGCATCCCCGGCGAGGGCGAGATTCGTTCGAACCTCGCGGTCGGCGGATCGGCGGCGCAGACCGAGCTTACCGACAAGGAGAAGGAAATCTGCGCCGCACTGGGCCCCGAGCTCAAGCGCCGCGGGCTCCTTTTTGTCGGGATCGACGTTATCGGAGGCGAATGGCTCACCGAGATCAACGTGACCTCGCCCACCGGCATCGTGGCGATCGACCGGTTCAACGGCACCGACACCGCAGCCCGCATATGGGAAGCGATCGAGGCGCGGGTGGCGGCGCGCGGCTGAGGCGGCGGCCATGACCGGCTGGCTCGACTGGGGCTATTTGAGCGTCTTCTTCCTGATGATGCTCGAAAATATCGTCCCCCCGGTCCCTTCCGAGGCGATCATGGGAATGGCCGGAATCGCGGTCGCGCAGGGGCGGATGGCATTCGTGCCGGTCGTGCTGGTGGGAACCGCCGGCACCGTGCTCGGCAATCTCTTCTGGTGGGAGATCGGCCGTCGGCTCGGCTACGAGCGGCTGCGCCCGATGGTCGATCGCTGGGGCCGCTGGCTCACGATCGAGTGGGAGGATGTCGAGCGGCTGCGGCGCTATTTCGATCGCTGGGGCGGGATCACCGTGTTCGTGTTCCGCTTCCTGCCCTTCGGCCGTACCGTGATCTCGATACCCGCCGGGCTGATGCACATGCCGCTCGGCCGCTTCCTGCTCTACACCGCCGCGGGCAGCATGATCTGGAACACACTGCTGGTTGCCGTCGGACTGGGTCTCGGCACTTGGTTCGACGAGATCGAGCGCTGGATGACGACGGCGATCGTCGTGACGGTTGTGATGGGGCTGATCTTCTATGTCTGGCGCGTCCTCACCTGGAAGCCGCGCGAGCAGCGCTGATCACGGCTACGGGAATCTGTGCTCGTCAAGTTGAACTCCACCGTTCGCCCTGAGCTTGTCGAAGGGCGGTTGGGAAGCGCCCTTCGACAAGCTCAGGGCGAACGGGTGTTTCCAGCGAGATAGATCCTAGGCCCGCGGGTGCGCGTTGCGATAGACGTCGAGCAGGTGCGCTGCGTCGACGGCGGTGTAGATCTGGGTCGAGCTGAGGCTCGCGTGGCCGAGAAGCTCCTGAAGCGCACGCAGATCGGCGCCGCGGCCGAGCAGATGCGTCGCGAAGCTGTGGCGCAGCGCGTGCGGGGTGGTCCGGTCGGACAGGCCCAGCGCGGCGCGGGCGGTGCGCACCGATTTGCGGATCACCCCCGGCGGCAGCGGCCCGCCTTTGGCTCCGCGGAACAGCGGCGCCTCGCGGGATACGCCATAGGGGCAGAGCCGCGCGTATTCGTCGATCGCTTCGCGCACCTGAGGGAGCAGAGGCACCGTGCGCGTCTTGTCGCGCTTGCCGGTGACGCGCATCGTTTCGCCCAGTGGCAGCACTGCGCCGGTGAGCGCGACTGCCTCACCGATGCGCAGCCCCGCGCCGTAGAGCAGCAGCAGCACTGCCCAGTCGCGCGCCGCGATCCACGGCTCGCTCGCTTCCTCGGACACGGTCTCGGCGAGCGCCACTGCCTCTTGCGGCGAGATCGGGCGCGGCACGCCCTTCTTGACGCGCGGGCCCCTGAGCCGCGGCAGCTCCGCGCCCGCACCGGCCGCGAACTTGAGAAAGCCGCGCATCGCGGAGAGCTCACGTGCGGCCGATGCGTTGCCCAGCCCTTCGTTGCGGCGGTGCGCGAGGAAGGCGCGCAGGTCGGCGGCGGTTACGCCGCTCAGCGCCTCGAGCGTTACCGGCCCGCCCCAGTGCGACTGGAGGAATGCCATGAGCCGAATGGCAGTCGCCTCATAGGCGCGCACCGTATGCACCGAACGCCGCCGATCGCGGGCGAGATGCTCGGCGTAAAGGAGCGGGAGCGGGCGTTCGGACATGGGAGCAGCATAACGCTCCCTCTCCCCTTGTGGGAGAGGGAAGGGGCCCGCCGCCGCAGGCGGTGGGAAGGGTGAGGGGGATCGTTAATCCCTTCACCCGATCCCCCTCACCCTTCCGCCGACTTCGTCGGCTCCCTCCCTCTCCCCGATGGGGAGAGGGAATAGGAATCACCCGATCTTCTGTCCGGTCTTTTCCCAGTCCGCCAGGAACGCCTTGATGCCACTGTCGGTGAGCGGGTGCTTGACCAGCTGCTTGATCACCGCGGGCGGAGCGGTCATCACATCGGCGCCGATCTTGGCGGCCTCGAGCACATGGATCGGGTTGCGGACCGACGCGACAAGGATCTCGGTGTCGAAATCGTAATTGTCGTAGATCGTGCGGATGTCGGCGATCAGCTCCATGCCCGGATAGCCGATGTCGTCGTGGCGGCCGACGAACGGCGAGATGAAGGTCGCGCCGGCCTTGGCCGCCAGCAGCGCCTGGTTGGCCGAGAAGCAGAGCGTGACGTTGACCATCGTGCCGTCGTCGGTCAGCGCCTTGCACGCCTTCAACCCGTCGATCGTCAGCGGCACCTTCACCGCGACATTGTCGGCGATCTTCCGCACGACTTCGGCTTCCTTCATCATCGTCTCGAAGTCGAGCGCGACGACTTCGGCCGAGACCGGCTTGCCGGGGACGATACCGCAGATCTCGGCGACGACTTCCAGGAAGTCGCGGCCCGCCTTGTGGATCAGCGACGGATTGGTAGTCACGCCGTCGAGCAGCCCCGCATCGGCGAGGTCGCGGATATCCTTGGTGTCGGCGGTGTCGGCGAAGAACTTCATGTCGGCCCCTTGGGAGAATCAGTAGCGCACCAGCATCATGCGCGCGCGGTTCCCCTTAAGCCGACTCACTGCGATGCGATAGGTCCCCGGTTGCAGCCGGTAGCGGACGATCTTGCGGATCGTCGAGCAAGTGGGGCCGCGTCCATCCGCGACCGATTTGATCGGCTTGCCCCGCCCCGGCGTCACGTCCACCCAGCCCGCCTGGTCGATCGCGATCCCATAGGTGCCTGCCTTGCGAATGCGGACGCTGGTGCTCGCCGATCCGGTGCGGGCCGGCAGCGTCACGGCATGGCCGGTATCGAATCAGCGCCCGCACGCGTCCACCCGGCGAGCGGGCGCGGCAGATCGGCGTCGTATTTCTGGCAGGCCGGCGCGGCGAGCGTCAGCGCAATCGCGGTCAGGATCATGGCTTCCCCCTTCGACCGGCGCCGTCGGCCGGCGAAGGGAGGTTAAGCCGCGCGCTGCCGCGGGGGCAACGCGCTTACAGCGATTTAATGTCCCGCCTGGGGACCGCGCTCGAGCCCGCTCGCGGCGAGCTGGGCGTCGATCTGCGCCATCAGCCGGTCGAGCCCTTCCTGGCTCTTGGCCTCGGCACGCGCGACGAGCACGTCCTGGGTGTTGGAGGCACGCAGCAGCCACCAGCCGTCCGGGGTGTTCACCCGTGCGCCGTCGGTGCGATTGACGTCGGCACCCTCGGCCTCCAGCCGGTCGAGCACTTCGTCGATCACTGCGAACTTGCGGGTCTCGTCGACCTGGAAGCGCATCTCGGGCGTGTTGATCATCGCCGGCATCTCGTCCTTGAGCTGGGTCAGCGACTTGCCGGTCGAATGCACGGCGCGGATCAGCTGGACCGCGGCGAACTGCGCGTCGTCATAGCCGTAATAGCCGTAGAAGGTGTCGGCGAAGAAGATGTGGCCGCTCATCTCGCCGGCGAGCGGGGCGTGCGTCTCCTTCATCTTGGTCTTGATCAGGCTGTGGCCGGTCTTCCACATCACCGGCTTGCCGCCCAGCTCGGCGACGCGGTCGTAGAGCGCCTGGCTCGCCTTGACGTCGGCGATCACGGTCGCGCCCGGCTCGGCCCTGAGCAGCGGCTCGGCCAGGATCGAGAGGATCTGGTCGCCCCACACCACGCGGCCCTGGCCGTCGACCGCGCCCAGCCGATCGCCGTCACCATCAAAGGCTAGGCCGAAATCTAGCTGCTTCTCGGAAACGAGTTTCTTGAGGTCGGCGAGGTTCTTTTCCTCGGTGGGATCGGGGTGATGGTTGGGGAAATTGCCATCCACTTCGGCGAACAGCACATGATGCTCGCCCGGCAGCTGCGCGACGAGCCGCTCGACTACCGGCCCGGCCGCGCCGTTGCCGGTGTCCCAGCCGATCCGGTACGCGCCGCCCGCATAGCCTGCAACCAGCCGGCCGACATAGGCGTCCATGATGTCATAGTCGGAGACGGCGCCCCGAGTTTCCGCTTCCTCCCAGTCGCCCTCGGCCGCCATGCGCCCGAGCGTCTGGATGTCCTCGCCGAAGAACGGACGGTGCTGGAACACCATCTTGAACCCGTTGTAGTCGCCCGGATTGTGGCTGCCGGTGATCTGGACGCCGCCGTCCACCTCGAGCGTCGCTTCGGCATAATAGAGCATCGGCGTCGGCCCCATGCCGATGCGGACCACGTCGCAGCCCGAGGCAGTGAGCCCCTCGACCAGCGCCGCCTCGAGCTCGACCGAGGAGACACGGCCGTCGCGGCCCACCGCCACGCGCGTGCCGCCCGCGCGGCGCAGCAGCGTGGCGAAGCCGCGGCCGATCGCGCGCGCGTCGTCGGGGCCCAGCGTCTTCCCCACGATTCCGCGGATGTCGTACTCGCGCAAGGAAGTGGGGTTGAAACGATGCGTCATGATGCCTCCGGGGAAATGTTGCACCGCGTAATTCCCCACGCCGTGTGAAAGTTCAATTGCGGCGGCGCAACAAGATGCGTCCCGTCGTCGCACGCCTGGGGCGCCCGGACGAAAGCGGCCGCTATTTGAGCAGCGTGTCGCGCGCGGCGTTGATCCGGCGGGTGAGCTCTTCCGATCCGCCCTTGTCGGGGTGCATCACCGAGACGAGCCGGCGGTGCGCGGCGCGGATCGCCTCGGCATCGGCGTCGGCACTCACGCCCAGCACTGCGCGCGCCTCGTCCTCGGGCATGCGCGGCACCCGCGGCCTGGTCTTGGGCTTTGGCTTCAGAAAAAGCTGATAGATCGCGAACAGGATCAGCGCGGCAAGGATCGCCTTGGCCATTGCGGTCTCAGGCGAACATCGGCAGGGCGGGCTCGGGCAGCGCGAGCCCGGCCATCATCTCGCGCAGCTCCTGCCGCGCCGCGACATGGCTGAGTCCCATTTCGCCGAACTCGCGCGAATCGAGCATCGTCAGCCCCTGGGGGAAGAGCTCGCGGTAGATCACGCGCTCCGAAAGCCCGGAGATCACCCGGAAGCCGACGCGCTTCGAGAGCTGATCGATCGCCTCCGACACGCGGCGCATGTTGCGCGCCTCGATGTGCTGCATGCGGTTGCGCAGCACCACCCAGTCGATCGTCTCGCCATCGGCCTTGGCGCGGCGCTTGCGCGATTCCCAGATCAGCTCCGAATAGAAGCTCGGGCGCGAAACCTTGAAGGTCTCGGGGTCGACATGGCCGATCAGGTCGAAGTCGACGAAGCTGTCGTTCATCGGCGTGACCAGCGTATCGGCGTTGGTGACCGCCAGCCGGGCGAACTTGTCGTCGCGCCCCGGCGTGTCGATCACCAGATAGTCGGTATCGGCGCCGAGCCGGTCGAGCGTCTCGGCGAAGAAATCCATGCTCTCGCCGTCGTGCGTCTCATAAGCGGGCATCGGCAGCGGGCGGCCGGTGCGCTTCATCGTCTGCGCCCGGTTGTCGAGATAGCGGCCCAGCGTGCGCTGGCGATGGTCCAGGTCGAAACACGCCACCCGCGAGCCCCGGAAGGCCAGCGCGATCGCGGTGTGAACTGCCGTCGTGGACTTGCCGGTGCCCCCCTTCTCGTTTGCGAAAACGATGACGTGCAGCCGCTTCGCTTCTTCGCTCAAGCCCCCAACTTCCTTTATTGATCGCGACGCACGGCCCACATAGAAGGCCGCCCTTTCCGTCTTATAGAAAGTGTCTCAGCGTGCAAACCGTCCGTCGCCTCGAAGACCTCCGCGAAGCGCTCTCCGCCTTTCGCGCAGCCGGCGAGCGCGTCGTGCTGGTGCCCACCATGGGCGCGCTCCATGACGGCCATATGGCGCTGGTCGAAGCCGCCAGGCGCGCGGGCGACCGGGTCGTCGTCTCGATCTTCGTCAATCCGCTCCAGTTCGCGCCGAGCGAGGACCTCGAGAAATATCCGCGCAGGGAGCAGGCCGATTCCCGCCTGCTCACCAGCGCCGGCGTGGACCTGCTGTGGCTGCCCCCGGTGGAGGTGATGTACCCCGACGGCTTTGTCACCAATGTCTCGGTCGGGGGCGTCAGCGAAGTGCTCGACGGGGCGCACCGGCCGGGCCATTTCGACGGCGTGGCGACGGTGGTCGCCAAGCTGTTCAACCAGGTCCGGCCCGACGTCGCGGTGTTCGGCGAGAAAGACTGGCAGCAGCTCGCCGTGATCCGCCGGATGGTGGCCGACCTCGACATGGGGATCGAGATCCTGGGCGTGCTCACCCAGCGCGAGGACGACGGGCTCGCGCTCTCCTCGCGCAACATCTACCTCGCGCCCGAGGATCGCGCCCGCGCAGTGGCACTGCCGCGCGCGCTGGGCGTCGCCGAACGCGCGATCGCCAAGGGCGGCGATGCCGATGCCGCGCTCGACCAGGCGCGCGAGATGCTCGCGGCCGCCGGCTTCGAAGTCGATTATGTCGCGCTCGCCGATGCCGAGACGCTGGGCGAGCCTCGGCCGGGCTATCCGCTTCGCCTGCTCGCGGCGGCGCGAATCGGCGGCACGCGGCTGATCGACAACATCCCCGTCAATACGAATGATCACGGTTAACACCGTTAACCATTTGTTTGCCGCTTACCTGCCAATCCTTGCAGCCGAGGGATCGGCAATGGGGTCGCGGCAATGGGCAACAGTCTCAACAATGTACCTTTTCTGATCGAACGCCGGCTGCGCGATGCGGCGCGCGGCAATGCCATGGCATGTTTCGACCTTGGCGTGGTCTTTTCGAGCGGCGCGGACGGCGTGGCAGTCGATCTGATCGAGGCGCACAAATGGTTCAACATCGCCGCCGCCTCGGGCAGCGAGGAGGCGCAGCAGTGCCGCGCTGAAATCGCCGAAGACATGACCGCACGCGAGATCATCGCCGCGCAGAAGGCGGCGCGCGCCTGGCTGCACGGCGCTCAGCTCCGCGCTGCGTGAGGCTCTGCCCGATTCTGCCGCCGTTCGCCCTGAGCTTGTCGAAGGGCGGCCGTTCGCGAGCGAATGAGGGTTGGTAAACGCCCTTCGACAGGCTCAGGGCGAACGGCGGCATTTTCATCTCGGCGAGATAGCCGTAGGCTCGCGCCATGTCGCGCTACACCACCAGCATCACCGCGGGTCCGGACGACATCGACGTGCTGGGGCACGTCAACAATGCCGTCTGGGTGAAGTGGATTCAGGACGTGGCGGTCGCGCATTGGGATGCCGTTGCGCCGCCCGAGCACCGCGACGCCTATATCTGGGTCGTGACGCGCCACGAGATCGACTATCGCGGCAACGTCTCCGAAGGCGAGACCGTCACGGCCGAAACCTGGGTGAGCGACCCGCCGCGCGGCGCACGCTTCGATCGCTACATGCGCTTCACCGGCGCCGACGGGAAAGTCCGCGTCGAGGCCAAGACCACCTGGGCATTGCTCGACCGCGCCACGGGCCGGCTGCTGCGCGTGCCGGCGGAAGTGGCGGAGCCGTTTCTGGCGGACAGCTAAGGCAGTCCTCGTCGAGCTGAACCCTCACCGTTCGCAGCCTAAAGCGTATCGGCTTCGTTCTAGAGAGACAGAACGCTTCTGATCCTCCCCCGCCAGGGGAGGTGGCAGGCGCAGCCTGACGGAGGGGGAGGAAGCACGCCGCTCATGTTCTGGCATCCGCCCCCTCCGACGCCTTCGGCGCCACCTCCCCCTGGCGGGGGAGGATAGTCAGGATTCACAGGGAGGGGAGCCAAGTCTGCAGACTACCTCACCACCGGCAGCGTCACCATCGATCCTGCGCACACGCGCTGAGTGGCTTTCACGAAATCGTCGGGCTTGGCCTTGTAGATGTTGGGCACGAACTTCTGCGGATTGCGGTCGATCACCGGGAACCAGCTCGACTGGACCTGCACCATGATCCGGTGGCCCTTCTTGAAGACATGGTCGTGGCTCCTGAGCGGCACGTCCCACGCGATCACCTGGTCCGGGGTGAGCGGCGTCGCGCGCTCGTTGCTCGCGAGATAGCGGCCGCGGCGGACCTCCATCGCGATCGGGAACTGATAGCCGTTGAGCGTGTGGGCGTAGTCGCCCAGCTCACCGCGTTTCATCGGCTCGAAATCGTCGGGGAGCACGTCGATCAGCTTCACCACCATGTCGCTGTCGGTGCCCGAGGTCGACGCCATCAGCTTCGCATTGATGTCGCCGGTCACCGTCAGGTCCTCGGTCAACGGCGCGCTCACATAGCTGAGCACGTCGGGACGATGGTCGGCGAAGCGCTGGTCGGCCGCTTCCCACCAGCGCCATTCCAGCGACGGATAGGTGCGCGAGATCGGCCGCTCGCGGAACGGCACCGGATTGGCGGGATCGGAGACATATTCGCGGCATCCCCCGTCCGCTGGCGCAGTGAAGGAAAGGCTCCCGTCGGCCTGGAGATAGAGGTTGGTCGCAGTGGCATTGGGAGCGGGCCATTTGGGATAGTTTTTCCATTCCCACGAACCACTCTGGAACATTCTGGCTTCGAACTTCGGCTGGCTGCCCTTGCCGTGCAGCCAATGTGCGAAGAACGGCGCCTCGATGTCGCGAATGAATTCGAGCCCGGCGTCGCGCCCGATCGGCACGTTGCCTACCTTGTCGTTGTTCGTGTGCCAGGTGCCGTGCGCCCAGGGCCCGCCGACGATCATGTTGAGCCCGTTCGGGTCCTGGCTCTCCATCTTCTCGTAGATGCTCCAGGTGCCCAGCGGATCCTCCTGGTCCCAGAAGCCGGCGACATGGAGCGTCGGCACCGTCGTGCGGCCGAGATGCTCGGTCCAGCGCTGGCGCTTCCAGAAATCGTCGTAATCGGGATGCGCGATGATGTTGGTGAGCATCGGCACGCTGCCCTTGAAGTGCAGCTTGTCGAGATTCTCCACGGGGCCGAGCTTGAGGAACCAGTCATAGGTGTCGACCGGCGCCTTGCCGCCGTAATCGAAGTCGCGTCCCTCGTCGTTGTTCTGCAGGCTGAACAGCCAGTCGGTGGCATAGGACAGGCGGAAGGCGCCGTAGCGGTGGAGGTCGTCGTTGATCCACCAGTCGTTCCACGCGGCCTGCGGGCTCACGGCCTTGAGCGCCGGGTGCGGTTTGGCGAGCGCCACCGCCGCGGCGTAGCCGGGGTAGGAGACTCCCCACATGCCCACCTTGCCGTTGTTGTCGGCGACGTTCCTGACCAGCCAGTCGACCGTGTCCCATGCGTCGGTCGCTTCGTCGACGGCCTTCGAGCCCTTGGGGTTGAGCGCCATCGACATGGTGAAGTCGCCGTCCGACTTGAACTGGCCGCGCATGTTCTGGAAGACCAGCACATAGCCGTCCTCCATCAGGAAGCGCATCGAGGCGGGAACGCTGGTTGGCGCCGCATCGGGGACGCCATACGGGGTGCGCTGGAGCAGGATCGGCAGCTTGCCGGGCTTGTTGGCCGGCCGGAGGATCACCGTCTGGAGCCGCGCACCGTCGCGCATCGGCACCATCACCTCCTGATAGGTGAAGGCGGGCTGCTGTGCGGGCGCGGCTGCCGGCCGGGGCGCAGGCGCGGTCTGCGCGTGCGCCGCCGCCAGCGGCAGCCCCAGCGCTGCCGTAGCCAACAGGAAACCGCCCAGTTTGCGCATCGAAACCCTCCCGATTGAATGCCGGCAGGGTTTCGGCGGCAGCCGGGCGGCTGTCAATTGCGCAAGGGAATTTGGGCCGGCAGTCCACCCTTCGTCACCCCGGCCTTGTGCCGGGGTCCACCGGGAGACAAGGGTTGGACAAGAGGCTCAACGGCAGCCGGTGAGGCTGAGTAGACCCCGGCACAGGGCCGGGGTGACGAACTGCGGGGATAGGAGCCTCGGATCAGATCCGGTGCTCGCCCCTTACCCAGCGCACCGTTCCCGAGGCCGCGCGCATCACCACGCTCTCGGTGGTCATCTTGGTCGGGAAGCGCTTGACGCCTTCGAGCAGCGATCCGTCGGTCACGCCGGTCGCGGCGAAGATGCAGTCGCCCTTGGCGAGTTCGGTCAGGTCGTAGATCTTGTCGAGATCCTCGATCCCCCATTTGCGCGCGCGGGCGCGCTCGTCGTCGTTGCGGAACAGGAGCCGGCCCTTGAACTGGCCGCCGACGCAGCGCAGCGCCGCGCAGGCGAGCACGCCTTCGGGGGCGCCGCCCTGGCCCATGTAGACATCGATCGTCGTGTCGGGATCGGTGGTCGCGATCACGCCGGCCACGTCGCCGTCGCCGATCAGCACCACGCCGCAGCCGATCGAGCGCAACTCGGCGATCAGCTTCTCGTGGCGCGGGCGGTCGAGCACGCAGGCGATCACTTCATGCGG
Organism: Sphingomonas radicis; assembly: GCF_051400635.1. Taxonomy (NCBI): domain Bacteria; kingdom Pseudomonadati; phylum Pseudomonadota; class Alphaproteobacteria; order Sphingomonadales; family Sphingomonadaceae; genus Sphingomonas; species Sphingomonas radicis. Next base: position 29,332 of record NZ_JBLFFG010000001.1, on the reverse strand, counting down.
CTCGACGCCCTTGGCGGCGGCGATCGCCTTGACGTTCTCGGTCGGCGACTTGGCGAGGTCGATCACGCCCTCGGGATAGCCGGGGCCGACCGCGATCTTGTCCATATAGACGTCGGGGGCGTTGAGCAGCCCGCCTTCCTCGGCCACCGCGAGCACCGCCAGCGCATTGGGTCCGGCCTTGGCGCAGATCGTGGTGCCTTCGAGCGGATCGAGCGCGATGTCGATCTTGGGTCCCTTGCCCTGCGCGGCGCCAACCTTCTCGCCGATGTAGAGCATCGGCGCTTCGTCGCGCTCGCCTTCGCCGATCACCACGGTGCCGTCGAGGTAGAGCTTGTTGAGCGCATCGCGCATCGCTTCCACCGCTTCATGATCGGCCGCCTTCTCGTCGCCGCGGCCGACCATCTTGGAGGCGGCGATCGCGGCGGCTTCGGTGACGCGCACCATCTCGAGCACCAGAACGCGGTCGAGGACGTGGCTGGCGGTCTGCATCTTGGGGATATCTCCTGATGATTTGCCGCGGCGATAGGAGCGGCGCGATGGCATGTCGAGGCTGCTAACGTTGTCGGCCCCGCGCGGTTTCTGCCACCCGCTTGCGACAGTACGGCGGCAGGCTGCGGGGAAGCCCCGTCTCGGGTTTGTTTCAGCAGAGCTGAAACGGTTGCGGCACCGGCCCGCTCCCCCACCCGGCCACCCAACGGCAGTATCATATGGGTGGCAGGGTGGGGGAGCGGGCCGGTGCCGATTCAGCGAAGCTGAAAAGGAGCTCATTCGCCCAATATGTGCATCCACATCGGCTCGCCGGCCAGGCTCTGCGATCCGCGCAGCTTCTCCAGTGCCTGCGCCACCGCGCGCTCGGGGCCCTCGTGCGTCACGATCGCGACGAGCACATGGCCGTCGGCGCTGGTGCCGCGCTGGATCAGGCTCTCGATCGATACGCCCGCGTCGCGCATCGCCGCGGCGATCTCGGCGAGCACGCCCACCTTGTCGACCACGGTGAAGCGCACATAGGCGCGGCCCACCCGCTCGCCGCTGTCCGCCGCCGCCTGCGCCGCCAGCGCGCCCGCCGGCATAGCATAGGGCGGGCCGAATTCGCCGCGGGCGATGTCGATCAGGTCGGCGACCACGGCGCTCGCGGTCGGTCCGTCGCCCGCGCCGGCGCCCTGGAACAGCAGCCGGCCGACGAAATTGCCCTCGGCGACCACGGCGTTGGTCGATCCGGTGACGTGCGCGAGCGGATGGCTGACGGGCACGAGATGCGGGTGCACGCGCTGGAACAGCCCGTGCGGCCCGGCGTCGGCCACGCCGAGCAGCCGCACGCGATAGCCGAGCGCGGCGGCCTCGGCGATGTCGGCGGCGATCACATGACGCACACCGGTGACCGCGACCTGATCGAACGCCGGCTGGGTGCCGAACGCCAGGCTCGCCAGGATCGAGAGCTTGTGCGCGGCGTCCACCCCGTCGATGTCGAAGCTCGGATCGGCCTCGGCATAGCCCAGCCGTTGCGCTTCCTCGAGGATGTCGGCGAAGTCGCGGCCTTCGGCTTCCATCTTGGAGAGGATGAAATTGCAGGTGCCGTTGAGGATGCCATAGACGCGCGCGATCTCGTTCGCCGCAGCGCCTTCGCGCAGCCCCTTGATCACCGGCACGCCGCCGGCCACCGCGGCTTCGAACTTGAGCGCGAGGTTGGCGCTCTCCGCGGCCTGCGCCAGCTCCAGCCCGTGATGCGCGATCATCGCCTTGTTGGCAGTGACGAAGCTCTTGCCCGCGCCCAGCGTCGCGCGCGCCAGCGCCAGCGCGGGCCCATCCGATCCGCCGACCAGCTCGACGACCACATCGGCCGCGGCGTGGCGCGCCAGCTCGGCGGGATCGTCCACCCAGTCGAAGCGCGAAATGTCGACGCCGCGATCCTTGCTGCGATCGCGTGCCGAGACTGCGACGATCTCGATCGGCCGCCCCGCGCGCCGCGCGATCAGCGCGCCGTTCGCGTCGAGCAGGCGGATCACGCCCGCGCCGACAGTCCCCAGTCCAGCAAGTGCAACGCGCAGCGGTTCGGTCATGTCTCTCTCGCTCCCCTCCCTGCAAGGGAGGGGCTGGGGGTGGGTGCGCGTCGCGAAGCGGCGCGCGGACAACGCAGCGGCCCGGGCATCGAGCCCGAGCCGCTGCGACCCACCCCCTAACCCCTCCCTTGCAGGGAGGGGAGACACAATTTCTACTTCTTGATCAGCCCGATCTCGCGCAGCCGCTGGGCGAGATAGTCGTGGGCGGTGATCGGCGGCTCGCGCTCGGGGTTCTCGGCGGTCACGCACTGCGGCAGAGACTTGATCAGGAAATCCGGCGCCGGATGCAGGAAGAAGGGCATCGAATAGCGCGAGTTGCCGCGCCGCTCGGGCGGGGGGTTGACCACGCGGTGGGTGGTGGAGGGCAGCACATGGTTGGTCAGCCGCTGGAGCATGTCGCCCACGTTCACCACCATCGCGCCCTCCGGAGGCTTGACCGCCAGCCACTTGCCGTCGCGGTCGAGCAGCTCGAGCCCGGCTTCCTCGGCGCCGAGCAGCAGCGTGATCAGGTTGATGTCCTCGTGCGCACCGGCGCGCACTTCGGGCGCATCGGCGGGCACCGGCGGATAGTGGAGCAGCCGCAGCACCGAATTGCCGTCCTTCACCGCCGGATCGAACCAGTCGGGCGCCAGCCCCAGATAGCGCGCGATCGCCGAGAGCAGCTTGTCGCCGGCAGTGTCGAACGCTGCGAACAGCTCGAGGAAGGTCTCCTTGAAACCGTCGGGCCGGGCCGGCCAGACGTTGGGCGGCATGCCGTCGGCGAAGCGGTGCCCCGCAGGCAGCTCGCGCCCGACGTGCCAGAATTCCTTGAGGTCGACGTGGGTCGCGCCCTTGGCGATCTCGGTCTTGAACGGGGTGTAGCCGCGCGCGCCGCCCTGGCCGGGGATATGATAGCTGCGCTTCTCCTCCTCGGGCAGGTCGAAGAAGGCGCGGGTGCACGACCAGGCCCGGTCGATCAGCGGCTGGGGCACGCCATGATCCCGCACCACCGCGAAGCCGAAGCGCTGGAACGAGCGGCCGAACGCCTGGGCGAAGCCGTCCGGATCGCCCCGCTGGTCCGCCAGCGAGAGCACCGGAATTTCGGCGAGAGTATCGAGCATTGCGAGTCTCCGAAGAATGCTTCCCCGTTAGACCCGCAGCCCCCTCGCGAACAAGCTGGAGCGAGACGGCCCCCGCATGTCGAATATACGCTGACATCTCGGCAGGGACCGCGGATCGCAGGGGACGTGTCCGTGAATGGGAATTACTACCGCGAGATGCGGAGCTGAACGAACCGCGGCAACGGTCCGTCATGCTGAACTTGTTTCAGCATCCACCGCGCCACAAGCGACGAACCGCGAATGGAGAATTGGACCCTGAAACAGCTCAGGGTGACGGAAAGGACGCGCTAACGGTGCACGCGATACCCGCCGTTCTTTGTCCCTCTCCCGCTTGCGGGAGAGGAGGGAGCCGGCGCAGCCGGCGGAAGGGTGAGGGTGTGTGATAGCCGCAGGGGCTGACTTCTACGTCTCACCCTCGCCCAACCCTCTCCCGCAAGCGGGAGAGGGCTTTATGCATAATGGCCCGACTGCGTCCGGCGTCCGTTTCCCAATGTCCGAGATCGGGTGGTAAGCGGCTGGTCCGCTTTCGAATTTGCGGATCGAGTTAGCGGCCGCGAGGCTCGGCCCTCTGATACAGCCAGCCCTCCGCAGTACGTGCGTCTACAAACGGGAGGAAGTCCCTCGATTTGACAACCAAGGCCTCACCTATGCGCTAAGCCGGATCGTCACTACACCCGTCACGGCGAGCAGCGGAATTTGAGGAGAGCGTGATGCGTCATTGGACTTTGTCGGCGGCGATCGGATCTGCGATCTTGATCTCTAGCTCAGGCTCAGCCAGCCCGGCGCAAGGTGTTGTTTCAGGCAGCTATGTCCGCGACCCGGAACGGAGCGACGCCGCCTTTCAAGCGATCGAGAGCGCTATTGCCGGCCTTTCCAACGCCAAGCGCCCTCTCGCTCGCATGAGGCTGCGCAAGTCCATTGCTACAAGTAGATTTAGACTCTCGAGTTCAGGAGGTCGATTCTCGATCAAGTACGATGACAAAACACCTATTATCCTTTGGATCGGCGGAGAGCCGATCAAGTGGAAGCTCGTGGAAGATCTTGTTTTCGATGTGTCGGCAAAAGCGAATGGTGAAGCCATTTCGCTAACCTTCCGTGGGGAAGACAGCGAGCGGACCACAGTGTATCGTAGCGCTGGGCAGCAGTTGGTGGAGGATACTACTATCATCAGTCCACTGCTCTCTACACCAATTAGCTATAAGCTCGTCTATAATCGAGAGACCTGACAGGATCTACGAGTCGACTTTCTGGTGAGAAGCCGTTGAACGGTCTTCGTCTCGTAGGTGCGGATGCCGGTCCAGATGATCTCTCCAGCGTCTGCTTTGAGGCGCGCTACGATCGTGATCGAACGGCAACAACTGGGGCGGAAGCCGAGATCGCAAATCCGCTGGCAAAGTAGGATTTGTTCTGCTTTCGTTCGTCGGTGAGCGACCGGCCTGATCTTGACTCCACATCCTTGCACCGGGCGAGTCAATCGCCTCGCGTATACGCGATTCGAGTCAAGCACGAGTCAATCGGCGATGCTCTCCAACGACGCCAAACCCGCAGAAATCCGCGGTTTTTCAATCCAACCAAAAGGTTGGATGCTGCCAGATCGTTCAACCGCCCGGTTGAATATCGGATCGGCGCCGCCGGGGCTCTAGTTGCTCAGTCGCAGCTGCCCCTTGGCCTTGCCATCGCCGTCGGGGGCAAGCGCGAGCGTGAAGGGATCGCCCTCGTCGGTGGTTCCCTTGAGCCCGGTTCCGTCGGCCTCCACCTTGAAGCCCTTGGCCGTCATCTTGTCGCGGAACCACGTCTGCACCGCGGCCGGGGCGGCGGGGCTGGTGAAGGCGACTTGCACCTCCCCCTTGTCCTGCGTGCCCGCCTGCTCCTGCGCCTCGACGTTCAGGTTGGTGATCTTCGAGCCGGGGTAGAGATTGACTCCGTTGATGTCGAAATCCTCGGCGTCGATGTCGATCTTGGGCAGCTTGATCGCGCCTTCGAAGCCGGGCGCCCTGATCGCCATCTGGCCGTTGGCGTCGGTGCTGACCACGGCATTGCCGTCTTCGGAATTGGCGTTGATCGAGATGCTGGTGCCCGATCCGTCGCAGGCGGCGAGCGAAAGGCAGGCGAGCGGCAGCAGGGTGGCGAGGCGCATCGGCGCTCCTTGTGTGTATTAGATAGCTACATCACTAGGCGGTGCGGTGCCGGGGGTCAAGCAGCGGCGGCGCGCAAAGGGGGTGACGCGCCCGCGCCGATGCGGCATTGGCCGCGCCATGGATCAGCCCGCCGGAAACCTTGCGACCGAAAGCGCGAATCGCGCGCCGCTCCGCTTCGGCGAGTTCGTCGCGCTGATCGCCGCGATGATGGCCCTCACCGCGCTGGGGATCGATTCGATGCTCCCGGCGCTGCCCGCGATCGGCGACAGCCTCGACGTGGCCCAGGCCAATCACCGCCAGTTCGTGGTGACTTCCTATCTGATCGGCTTCGCCTTCGCGCAGCTGATCTACGGGCCGCTCTCGGATCGGTTCGGCCGGCGCCCGGTGCTCGGCTTCGCACTCGCCGCCTATGTGGTGACGAGCGCGGTGGCGGCGGTCTCGGGCAGCTTCGTGCTGCTGCTGATCGCGCGCGCGGCGATGGGCGCCGCCGCCGCCGGCGCGCGCGTGGTGACCGTGGCGCTGGTCCGCGACTGTTTCGCCGGGCGGGCGATGGCGCGGGTGATGAGCCTCGCCTTCATGGTGTTCATGGCCGCGCCGATCCTCGCGCCCGCCTTCGGCCAGGGGATCCTCTCGGCCGGGGGATCGTGGCGGATGATCTTCTGGGGCGTCGGGATCGTCTCGGCGGCGGTGGCGGCATGGTTCTGGCTGCGCATGCCCGAGACGCTGGCCGCCGATGCGCGCCAGTCGCTGCACCCGGCGCGGATCGCGCGCGACTATGCGCTGGTCCTGCGCGATCGCTATGCGGTGGGCTATACGCTCGCGAGCGCCTTCCTGTCGGGCGGGCTGTTCGGCTTCATCGGATCGGTGCAGCAGATCATGGAGGATGTGTTCCACCGGCCCGAGCTGCTGACGCTCGTCTTCGCGGCGGTGGCGAGCACGATGGCGCTAGGATCGTTCCTCAATTCGCGGATCGTGATGCGTCTGGGCACCCGGCGCATCTCGCATTCGGCGCTGGTGGGCGTCGTCGGCTTTGCGGGCATCCATCTGCTCGTCGCCGAATTGGGGGGCGAATCGCTGTGGACCTTCGCGATCCTCCAGGCGCTGATGATGGCCTGTTTCGGACTCGCCACGTCCAACTTCTCAGCGATGGCGATGGAGAAGATGGGCGCGATCGCAGGCACCGCGTCGAGCCTCCAGGGCTTCGTCACCACGCTGGGCGGCGCGCTGATCGGCGCGGCGATCGGCCAGATGTTCGACGGGACCACCGTGCCGCTCTACGCCGGCTTCGTGGCGGTGGGGGTGCTGGCCTTCATCGTCGTCGCGATCGCGGAGCACGGGCGGCTTTTCAAGCCGAGCTGAGGGAACGCAAGGCCCGGCATCGCCGTTTCGTTACGCATCGCGGGGGCATCGGCTGCTCCCGGACCAACGAGAGGCAGACGATGGGCGGCCATCAGATACCCGCGACGGGACCCAATGACGACGGCTGGGACGAGGACGGCTATGACGAGAGCCAGCGCGCCGAGATCATCGAGGCGACGCAGGACGGCCCTAGCGACGGGACGATCCTCACCGACATCCCGGTCGATCTCGGCGACGACGATGAGGATGATACCGACGAGCTGACGATGGTCGACGACGAGATCGGCGAGGAGGACAGCGACGTCGGCCTCGACGAGGAAGATATCCGCGAGGATGACGTCCAGGACGATTTCGACGACGAGGAGATTGAGGAGGAAGATCTGGACGAGGAGCTCGACGACGGCGACGATGTGGCGCTCGAGCCCTGAGCCCTGAGGCTGAAAGAAAAGGGCGCCGTTCCCGAAGGAAGGCGCCCTCTGCTTGCCCGCGGCGGCGGGACTACATCTTGAAGCGTGCGCCGACCAGGAAGGTGCGGCCGTAGTGGTTGTTCTCGTAGTTGCGGCGGGTGTCCACATCCACCCAGCGCTCGCGATAGGCATCGGTGAGGTTGGTGCCTTCGACCGAGAGTTCGACCCAGTCGGTCAGCTTGTAGCGGAGCGAGGCATCGACGTTGGTGATCGCCTCATAGCCTTCGAAGATGTTGCCCGTCGCCGAACCCTGATCGTTGAAGGGGCCGCGGTAGCTGACCGAGGCGCGGGCGCTGAAGCGGCTGTCCTCATAATAGAGGGTCGCGTTGAACTGCTCCTTGGACAGGCCATAGAGCGTGTCCTCCCGGGTGACGGTGGGGAAGGAACCGCCGGGAGTCGTGACCGGACCCTGCTGGGTGTAGACTGCCGAGGAGTCGACGAAGGTGGCATTCACAATGCCCCCGAAGTTCGACAGAAAGCCCGGCAGGAAGCGGAACGGCGCCTGGAGAGCGATTTCGATACCCTCCAGCGTGGCGCCGGTGCCGTTGCCCGTGGTCGAGATCGTCCAGATCCGCTGCGACTGCAGGGCAGGATTGAGCGCAGCCGGCGACGAGGGGCTCAGCACCGAGGGCGAAAGCCCCGTCTCGGTGAAGCTGCCTTCCTCGGAAATCGCGACCGGGAAGCTCGCCACGTCCTTCTTGAACCACGCCACCGACAAGGCCGATTGCGGCGCGAAATACCATTCGACCGCAACGTCGTAGTTGGTGGCCCGGAACGGCTCGAGATAGGGATTGCCGCGCGTGATGCGGTAGTTGAACCCGTCCGCCGAGCCGCCCGGAGTGAGATTGCCCAGCGACGGCCGCGTCATCACCTTGGCGATCGCGCCGCGGATGATGATGTCCTCGGTCGGATAGATCGCCAGGTTCATCGCCGGCAGCCAGTCCTCATAGTCGCGCTCGACCGGCGCGACATTGGTGATCGCGTAGGAGGTCTGGTCGGTGCGCACATAGCGCATGCCGGCGTTGAAGGCGTAACCCACGCTGCCGAACTCGCCCTTGGCGTCGAACTGGAGATAGCCACCCGCGGTCTCTTCCCGCACGCCGCGGTTGTTGCCCGCATCGGGCGTCGCCGGCCGGTCGTACAAGCCAGTGAACGCGGCGGCGGCATCGAGGTTCGGGACCAGCCATTCGGTGGTCGTGCCCTCCGGTGCCCCGGCGCGGCGCAGCGTGAACAGCTCCGAAAGCGCGCTCGTCACCGGGAAGCCGTAGACTGCCGACGGTCCGAACGCGGATGAGGGCGAGCAGGTGATCGTGCCGAGCACGCGGTCCAGGCCGCCGTTGCCGCACACCGCAGTGTCGCGCGTGAAGGCAGTGATGTCATAATCGTAGCGCCGCCAGACCGCGCCGGCCTTGACGGTCAGCCCCTCGGCCGCATCCCATTCGGTACGAAGCTGCGCGGTGCGGAACTGGTTGACCACGTCCGATGGGCGATCGCGGATCTCGGCGAGCTGGAAGCTGGCCGGATCGGTGACGCTGGTGCCGAAGGTCAGCGTCGGGTGCATCATGTCGCTATAGTCGTAGCGATAGCCCTGGGCATCGCGATCGTCGAACACGATGGTCGTCTCGATCGGCACCTTCGCATTGGATTTCGAATAGCCGCCGAGCAGCGTGAAGCGGAAATCCTCGCCCAGATCCTGATCCCAGGTCGCGCCGATCTGGTAGAATTCGGTCTCGGACTTCTTCAGGAAATGCTCGGTGCGGACCCAGGCGTCGTTGAGCGTCGCCGCGATCATGTTGTTGTTGTCGTCGTAGACCGGATCGACGACGTTGATCGAGCGCTCGTTGGAGCGCAGCAGCACTTCGCCCCATTTCTCGCGACGGTCGGCCTTGAACTTGGAGTAGAGGCCGTCGATCGAGATCTTGGTTGCGTCGGACGGCGACCACTGAACGCTACCGGTGAGGCCCAGGCGCTCGCGGTGATGCGCGATCTCGCCGTAGCGCGGGATGCGCGGGTGGAAGGAAAGCGCAGCCTCGTTGCAGGCGGCGCTGGGAACATAAGTGCCGCCGCTATTCGCGCTGGTCCAGCACGGCGTGCCATTGACCGAATCGAACCGTGCCTGCGCCCAGCGGACGCTGTTGTTGCCCAGCTCCAGCGTATTGCTCTTCTGATAGGCGGCGGAGATCGACGCGCCCAGCGTGCCGTCCGCGGACTTCCAGCCGATCAGGCCGGCGAAGCGCGGTCCCCAGGTTTCGCTCAGATCATTGTAGCTCGCTTGCGCGGAGCCGACGAAGGTGAAGCCCTCCTTGCCCGCCAGCGGATTGCCGGTGTTGAGGTCGACCACGGCGCCGAGCGAGCCTTCGTCGAGCGAAGCTTCCGCGGTCTTGTGGACGACGATCGAGCTGAAGAGCTCGGAAGCGAAGACGTTGAAGTCGAACGCGCGGTCGCGGTTGGATGCGGCGCCGTCGTTGCTGGTGGTGATCGTCTCGAGCCCGTTGACGCGCACGCGGGTGAACTGCGAGCCGAGCCCGCGCACCGTGATCGCGCGGCCTTCGCCGCCGTCGCGCTGGATCGAGATGCCGGGGATGCGCTGCAGCGATTCAGCCAGGTTCTGGTCGGGGAATTTGGCGATGTCCTCTGCCACGATCGCATCGACCGCGGACACCGACTCACGCTTCACATTCAGCGCGGCTTCGAGCGACTGGCGGAAGCCGGTGACGACGATCTCTTCGGCAGGCGGAGCATCGCCCTGTGCGGATGCATCCGCCGCCGGCTCGCCCGCCGCGGGATCGGTCTGCGCCGCGGCGGGCATCGCGAGCCCCAGCGCAAGCGCGGCGACGGATACGCCGCCCAACCCGCGGACAATCGACTCAAACCGAACAGAAACTGAAGTGCGCATCCCTACCTCCATGCGTCGCGAACGCGACAATTGCCTTCGTCTGCGCACTGGCGTGCGCGGGGTCCGAATTGCGGGAGGTGTCGAATCCAGCAGCTGTTTTATCCTCCCGTAGAGGCGGCCATTCTTGCGATGGTCTCGCCGCCGGCTCTGCTGGTAACCGGTGTCAGCGCCCGGGCTATCTTCGGCTCCATTCGTTGTCAACCAAATGCTGACACCGGTAGCATTCTGCGGCCGAGCCGTTGCACTGGTGCCACAAGCGCCGGTTTGGTCGCCCCCCGAAAGCCACGCATCCGGGCTGGCCAGCGTCGGTTCGGATGGCCTAAGCTGGTGTCCGGAGGGGAGTAATGGGGGACGGGCGCAAGCGCGTAATAGTGGTTGGCGGCGGAACCGCCGGCTGGATGGTCGCGGCGGCGCTGGGCCGGCTGCTGCCGCAGGCCTGCACCGTGCGGCTGGTGGAATCGGCCGAGATCGGAATCGTCGGGGTGGGCGAGGCGACGCTGCCGCATCTGCGCGCCTTCCTGCAGACGCTGGGGCTCGACGAGGCCGAGTTCATGGTCCGCACCCACGCCACGTTCAAGCTGGGGATCGAGTTCCGGGACTTCGGCAAGCCCGGCGATCGCTACCTCCACCCTTTCGGCGCCTTCGGCCAGCCGCTTGGCGACGTGCCGTTCCTCGCATGCTGGCTGCGCGCACGCGCGGAGCGGCTGACCGGGGAGGGTATCTCCGCTTTCTCGGTGGCCGATGTAATGGCGCACGAGCGGCGCTTCGCTAGGCCGACCGGGGAGCCGGGCGCGCTCGCCGCCGCCTTCGGCTATGCCTATCAGTTCGATGCGACGCTGTTCGGGCCGTATCTGCGCACCGTATCGGAGCACATGGGCGTGGTGCGCACGGAAGGGCGCATCGTCGCAGTCGAGCGCGATGCCGAAAGCGGAGACGTCGCTGCGGTCGCGCTCGAAAACGGCGAACGGATCGAAGGGGATCTCTTCGTCGATTGCTCCGGATTCCGCAGCTTGCTGCTCGGCGACGCGCTCGGCGAGGAATGGGAGGATTGGTCGCACTGGCTGCCGTGCGATCGTGCGGTCGCGCTGCCCTGCGCTTCGCCGCCCGGAGAGATCGAGCCGTTCACGCGCGCGACTGCCATGTCCGCCGGCTGGCGCTGGCGCATCCCGCTCCGGCACCGCGTCGGCAACGGCTATGTCTATTCGAGCGCACACCTTTCCGATGATGCGGCCGCCGATGCGATCCTCGCGGCGATCGAGGGGGAGCCGCTCGCCGATCCGCGCGTGCTGCGCTTCCGGGCCGGGCGGCGCCGGCGGAGCTGGTCGCACAATGTGGTCGCGGTGGGGCTCGCCTCGGGCTTCCTCGAGCCGCTCGAATCGACCAGCATCTATCTGGTCCAGGCAGCGATCACGCAGCTGCTCGAGCTTTTCCCGATCGGCCCGGTCGAGCCCGCCGACCGCGACGAGTTCAACCGGCTGGTGGACTATGAATATGATCGGATCCGCGACTTCCTGATCCTTCACTATCACGCGACGAGCCGCGCCGATTCGGGCTTCTGGGATCATGTTCGCACCATGCCGATCCCCGACAGCCTGGCTGCGAAGATCGAGCTTTTCCGGCGGGCGGGGCGGATCGAACGCTACACTCAGGGGCTTTTCTTCGAGCCGAGCTGGATATCGGTGCTGATCGGACAGGGCGTAGTGCCGCAGGGCTGGGATCCGCGCGCCGACGCGGTGCCGGAGCGCGTGCTGGCGGGCGGGCTCGAAGCGCTGCGTGACGGGATCGCCGCCACCGTCCGTGCAATGCCCGGCCATAACGAGGCGCTGGCCGGCCGGAAGGCGCCTGTGCCATGAGCGACCGCACCATCCGCAGCATTGCCGTGCTCGGCGGCGGGATCGTGGGGCTTTCGGCGGCCGCTGCGCTCGCTCGCACGTTTCCTGCCGCGCGGGTGGAGTTGGTGGAGACCCCCGATGACGCGGCGGCGCTCGCGGACCGGCTGCCGGGGAGCACCACCGCGGTCCACCGCTGCCACGCTTCGATCGGGCTCGACGAGCAGCAGCCGGTGCGTGCGGGCGCCGCGACGCACCGTGTGGCGCTTCGCTTCGAACGCTGGTCGGCGAACGGCGAGACCTGGTTCCACCTTCACGGCGATCACGGCCACGCGGCCGGAACCATCCCCTTCCACCAGCTCTGGGCGCGCGCGCGCCGCGCCGGGCAGGCGACGGCCTATCACCGCTATGCAGGGGCGGGCGTGCTCGCCGAAGCCGACCGCTTCGTCCATCCCCAGGCCGATCCGCGCTCGCCGCTTTCGAATTTCGACTATGCGCTGCGGCTCGATCCCGGTCGGTACCGTGCGCTCCTCGGCGAAGTCGCCGATCAGATGGGTGTCGCGCGCAGCCGGGGTGAATTCGGCGGCATCGAGCAGCGCGAGGACGGCGGTGTAGCGGCGCTGCTGCTCCGCGACGGCCGGCGGATCGAGGCCGACCTGTTCGTCGACGCGTCGGGCCCGTCTGCGCGCCTGCTCACTGCCATCGCCGACCGGTTCGAGGACTGGAGCGGCTGGCTGCCCTGCGATTCGGTGTTGCTGGGCGCGGCGGCATCCGGTGCGCCGGCCCCTTGCGACACGATCGAAGCGATGCCCGGCGGCTGGCGCTGGCATGCGCCGGCGGGTGAGGGGACGATGCAGGGGGCCGTCTATGCTGCGCGCCACCTGGCCGATCCACGTACGGCCTTTGGCATCGATGCCGATCCGATGACGATCCGGCCGGGGTTTCGGCCCGAGCCCTGGGTCCGCAACGTGGTCGCGATCGGGGACGCGGCGGCGGCGGTCGATCCGCTTCACTGGATGCCGCTCCACCTGGCGCATCGGGGCATCGCCCGCATGATCGAACTGCTGCCGGGGCGCGATTGCCACCCGGTCGAGATCGCCGAGCACAATCGTCGCGCGCGGCTCGAAGTCGAGCGCGTGCGCGACTTTCTCGCGCTCCATTATCACCGCTCCGGCGTAACGCAGGGGCCGCTATGGCAGGAGGCAGCAAGGGCGCCGGTGCCCGACAGCCTCGCCCATACGCTCGCGCAGTTCGAGCGCCGAGGCCGGCTGCCCGAACATGACGAGGATTGGCTCGATCGCGAATATTGGCTCTCAGCGCTTTTCGGGCTGGGCGTGATCCCGAGCGCCACGACGCCCGCAGCCGAGGCCGTGAATGCTGCCGCCGCGGCGAACGGCATGGCGCAGATCGCGGCCGGCCTTGCGCAGCTCCCCGCACGCGTTCCGCCCTATCCGGACTATCTGGCGAAGATGCGCGGGGGCTGAGGCGGCTCGGGGGCGTCTCAGCCGGCCTGCTGCGCTTCCTGGTCGATCAGGTCCAGCACATCGGCGATCAGCGCGCGCATCGCCGCGCGCGCTGCCTCGGGATCATGCGCGACGATCGCGTCGCGCACCGCCGCGTGATCGGCGACGCTCGCGGTACGGCCCTTGATGCGGTTGGTGAAGCGGATCGAGGTCCTGAGCGCAGTCGCCACCATGTCGCGGAACTGGGCGTAGAACGGGTTCTGCGAGGCGTGCAGCACCGCGACGTGGAAGGCGATGTCCGCCTCCAGCGGATCGTCGTCGCCCCGCTCGGCGGCTTCCATCCGCTTCAGGCCCGCCGAGATCCGCTGGAGATCCGCCTCGCTCGCAAAGCGCGCCGCGAGCGCCGCCGCTTCGGGCTCGATCGCGACGCGAAGCTGGTTGAACTGCTTGAGCAGATCGACCGAGAATTGCCGTTCGAGCAACCAGCTCAGCACGTCGGTGTCGAACAGGTTCCACGCGGCGGCGGGGCGCACCACCGTCCCCTGGCGCGGCCGTGCGCTGAGCAGACCCTTGGCGGTGAGCATCTTCACTGCCTCGCGCGTCACCGATCGGCTCACGCCGTGCAGCTTCGCGAGTTCGGCCTCGGTGGGGAAGGGTTCGCTCTCGTAGCGGCCGGTGACGATCGCGCGGCCCAGGCTGTCGAGCAGGCCATAGGTCAGGTTGCGGCCAAGCTGCGGCTTGCCGTCTGACGCACCGAGCCTGGGATATCCGCCAGCCATCTTCCCCTCCATGGTTGCATCCGGAGTTCCGGCTCCGGCCGCTTATATTCCCTTGTTATCGCAGTGCTGCTGCTGGACAAGGGCAATAAATACGATAAATGAACTTCCCAAGGCCGCACACCCACAGGGGCGCGCCCGGGCGGGAGGCGGGAATCATCCAGGCGCCCGGCAAGGGGAGGAAGCGATGAGTCTCTCGCAGATCGATCTGATCGTGGTGATCGCCTATGCGATCGGTATCTTCGGCCTCGCCCAATGGGTGAGCCGCGAGAAGGCGGGCCATACCAAGGACACGTCGGACTATTTCCTCGCCTCCAAGTCGCTGCCCTGGTGGGCGATCGGCGCCTCGCTGATCGCGGCGAACATCTCGGCCGAACAGATCGTCGGCATGGCCGGTTCGGGCTATGCGATCGGCCTCGCGATTGCTTCCTATGAGTGGATGGCGGCGCTGACGCTGCTGATCGTCGGCAAATACTTCCTGCCGATCTTCCTGAAGAACGAGATCTACACGATGCCGCAGTTCCTCGAGCAGCGGTTCGGCCGCGTGCTCCCGGTGCTGATGGCGGTGTTCTGGCTCGCGCTGTATATCTTCGTGAACCTTACTTCGATCATCTGGCTCGGCTCGATCGCCGTGAACAAGGTCGCGGGCGTCGATCAGACCGCGGCGCTGATCGCATTGGGCGGGTTCGCCTTGCTCTATCAGCTCTACGGCGGCCTCAAGGCAGTGGCGCTGACGGACATCGTCCAGGTCACGCTGCTGGTGATGGGCGGTCTCGTCGTCTCCTATCTCACGCTCAACCAGATCGGCGGCGATCAGGGCGTGCTCGCCGGCTTCGGCGTGCTCACCGAGCGTGCGCCGGCACATTTCGACATGATCCTCGCGCAGGATAATCCCTTCTACAAGGATCTGCCCGGCATCGCGGTGCTGGTCGGCGGCATGTGGATCGCCAACCTGTCTTACTGGGGCTTCAACCAGTATATCATCCAGCGCGCATTGGCCGCGAAGAACCTCGGCGAGGCGCAGAAGGGCGTCGTCTTCGCCGCGTATCTCAAGCTGCTGATGCCGGTGATCATCGTGCTCCCGGGCATCGCCGCGGTGGTGCTCGCCCCCGAGCTGGCCAAGCCGGATGAGGCCTATCCGACGATGATGAAGCTGCTGCCCCCGGGCCTGCTCGGGCTCGTCTTCGCGGCGCTGATCGCAGCGATCATCGCGTCGACCGCCTCCAAGATCAACTCGATCGCCACCATCTTCACGCTCGATCTCTACGCCAAGGCACGCGGCATCAAGACGCGCGGCGAAGATAATGTCGCGAGCGTTGAGGGGCAGGAGAAGCACCTCGTCCTCGTCGGCCGCGTCGTCGCCGCGATCGCCGTGGTGATCGCGATCATCGCCGCCCGGCCGTTGATCGGCCAGTCGGACCAGGCCTTCCAGTTCATCCAGGAATTCTCGGGCTTCTTCACGCCGGGCATCACGGTGATCTTCCTGCTCGGCCTGTTCTGGAAGCCCGCAACCGAAGCCGGGGCGATCGTCGCCGCGCTTACTTCGGTGCTGCTGTCGTACCTCCTCAAGATCGGCATCCCTTCGCCGTTCCTGCCCGATGCGCTGAACGATTATCTCTTCCCGTTCATGAACCGCATGATGTTCGTGTTCGTGGTGAGCCTGTTCCTCGCGATGGTCGTCTCGCTGTTGTTCCGCGGCCGCGGCGATGCCAATCGGGTGACGATGGAGGGCGTGACCTTCCGCACCTCGGGCGCGTTCAACGTGGCCGGGATCGGCGTGATCCTGATCCTCATCGCATTGTACGCGACCTGGTGGTGAACTTGGCAGGCCCGTTCCTCGCTATCGATTGGGGGACCACCAATCGGCGCGTCTTCCTGATCGAGGGTGGCGATGTCGTCCGCACCGAGCGAGACGACAGGGGTGTGACTTCAGTGCAGGATTTCGTCGCCGAGGCTGCGGGGATTCGCGCCCGCTTCGGTGATCTGCCGATGCTGCTGGCGGGGATGGTCGGCTCGAACATCGGCTGGCAGCTTGCGCCCTATGTGCCTGCGCCGGCCGGCATCCCGGAGCTTGCCGCCGGGCTGCTGTGGATCGACGCACGCACCGCGATCGTCCCCGGTATCTCGACGCAGGTCAGCGGGCGGCCCGACGTGATGCGCGGCGAGGAAGTCCAGTTGCTCGGTGCCGTCGAGGCGGAGCTGGTGCCGCTCGACGCGCTGCTCGCCCAGCCCGGCACGCATTGCAAATGGGTCGAGATGGCCGGAGGCCGCGTGGCCGACTTCACCACTGCCATGACCGGCGAGTTGTTCGCGCTGGTTCGCAAGCACGGGCTCCTCGCCGCGCAGCTCGGTGCCGACGTGACGCTCGGGCAGGCGTTCCTCGACGGCGTCGAGGAAGGCCGGCGGCAGGATCTCGCCGCCTCGCTGTTCGGTATCCGCGCCGCGAAGATGCTCGGGGTCCGCGACGATGCCGATGCCGCCTCCTTCGCCTCGGGCCTGCTGATCGGCGCCGATGTCGCAGCACGGCTCGGACGCACTGATCACGACGCTGTTCACATCCTTGCCGATCCCGTGCTCGGCGGTCTCTACGCGGCGGCAGTGGAAGCACACGGCCGGCGCGCCCATATCGTGGACAGCCACGCCGCGTTCGTCGCGGGAATCATCGCTATCGGGAACCACTCATGAGTCATGTTGCCGCCTTCGACGCCGCCTTCGCCCGCTGCCCGCTGATCGCGATCCTGCGCGGTGTGAAGCCCGACGAGGTCGAGGGTATCGGTGAGGCGCTGGTCGAGGCAGGCTTCACGCTGATCGAAGTGCCTTTGAATTCGCCGCAGCCATTCGACAGCATCGGACGTCTGGCGAAGCGGCTCGGTGACGGGGCTGTGATCGGTGCAGGCACGGTGCTGCGCGTCGAGGATGTCGCGGGCGTTCGCGATGTCGGCGGCACGATGATCATCTCGCCCAACGCCAATACGCAAGTGATCCGCGCGAGCGCGGCCGACGGCCTTGTCTCGCTCCCCGGCATAGCGACGCCGACTGAGGCCTTCGCCGCTCTCGATGCGGGCGCGACGGCGCTCAAGCTCTTCCCCGCCGAAGCCGCGAGCCCCGCAGTGCTCAAGGCAATGCGCGCAGTGCTGCCCTCGGGCACGCGCGTGCTGCCGGTGGGCGGTATCGCACCCGATAACATGGGCCCGTGGCGCGAGGCCGGCGCACCCGGCTTCGGGCTAGGCTCGGCGCTCTACAAGCCCGGCCTCACCGCCGCCGAGGTCGGCGCCAACGCCCGCGCCTTCGTCGCGGCGCTCGGCTGACTGACGCCCCTCTCCCCCTGGGAGAGAAGCAGCTCAGCGTTCGCCGCTGCCCGCGGCGACTGGTCCCTGGGCGGTCGGCTCGAGCAACGAATCTCCACCGAGCGATCGATAGAGCGTCACCAGATTGGTTGCCTGCACCAGCCGCGTCCCCACCAGCGTGCGCTGCGCCGTATAGAGCGAGCGCTGTGCGTCGAGGCTCGACAGGAATGGCTCGATCCCGCCGCGGTAACGCGCTTCGGTCAGACGATGGGTATCGGTTGCCGCATCGGCCTGCGCACGGGTCGCGCGGAGCTGCTCGGTGATCGTCCCGCGCCGTGCCAGCGCATCGGCAACATCGCGGAACGCCGTCTGGATCGCGCGCTCGTAACTGGCGACTGCCGCTTCGCGCTGTGCCTCGGTCAGCCGGACATTGGCCCGCGCCGCTCCCCCGCTGAAGATCGAGTAACCCGCGTCGGCGCCCGCCGACCAGTTGAACCCGCCCCCTTCGAACAGCCCGGTGAGAGCGTTGCTGGCCAGCCCGAGCAGCCCGGTGAGCGAGATCCGCGGGAACAACGCTGCGCGTGCGGCGCCGATCTCGGCATTGGCGGCGCGGAGCTGATATTCGGCCTGCACCACGTCGGGCCGGCGCAACAGCACGCCCGAGTCCAGACCGGCGGGAAGCTCTGCGACCGTCGGAGCCGCTTGCTCGATTGAGCTCGGCAGCAATGTCCGATCTATGGGGCCACCGACGAGTAGCTCGAGTGCGTTGACGTCCTGTGCCAGCGCGGTGGTCTGCTCGGCGACGTCGGCGCGCGCGCCTTCGAGAACTTGTTCGGCCTGGCGCAGGTCGGTGCGCGGCGCGATGCCGCCCTCCAACCGCGCGCGGGTGAGCCGCACGCTCGATTCTGCGTTGGCTACGGTGTCCTTGGCGATGCTGAGCAGGCTCGCGTCGGCCGCGTGCATCAGCCACGCCTCTGCGATGTCCCCCACCAGCGCCAGCCACACTGCGCGCGCGCCGGCCTCGGTCGCGAAATAGCGGTTCTGCTCGGCGCGCGTCAGCGATGCGACGCGGCCGAACAGGTCGAGCTCGAATCCGGTGATCGCCAGATCGGCGGTGAAGCTTGTGCGTGCGCTCGTGTCGCCGCCGCTGGTCGTGCTGCTGCGGTTGCCGCCGAGCACCGTGGCGCCGACGCCACCCGTCACTTCGGGCAGGCGCGCGGCGCGCTGGATGCGATATTGCTCGCGCGCGACGCGGACGTTCGCGGCGGCAACGCGCAGATCGCGATTGTTCGCCAGCGCCTGCGCGATCAGCGCCTGCAGCCGTGGATCGCGGAAGATGTCGCGATAGGTGACCGCGGGCAGGCTCGCCTCGCTCTGCTTGAGATAGGCGTCGCCCACCGGCCAGGACGGCGGGACGGGTGCCGCCGGCTGGACGTACTTGGGCTCCATCGAGCAGGCGCCGAGCGCCGTTGCAGCGAGCAGGATCAGGGCCGCGCGCCTCATGCCGAGGCCTCCGATACGGTGCCTCGCCGCCGTTCGCGCAAGGCTTTCAGCCCGTCACGCACGCCGCGGCGGACGAGCACGAAGAACAGCGGGATGTAGAAGATCGCGAGTATGGTCGCGGTCAGCATCCCGCCGATCACTGCGGTGCCGATCGCGATGCGGCTGTTCGCGCCCGCGCCGGTCGAGATCGCCAGCGGCAGCACGCCGAAAATGAAGGCGAGGCTGGTCATCAGGATCGGACGGAGGCGGATACGTGCCGCCTCGAGCGCCGCTTCGATCACGCGCTTGCCCTGTTTCTCCGCGGCCTCGGCGAATTCGATCATCAGGATCGCGTTCTTGGCCGCGAGCCCCATGGTGGTGAGCAGCCCGATCTGCAGATAGACGTCGTTCTCCAGCCCGCGGAGCGTGACTGCGAACACCGCGCCGACGAGCCCCAGCGGAATAACGAGCAACACGGCGATCGGGACCGTCCAGCTCTCATAGAGCGCAGCCAGGCAGAGGAAGACGACGAGCAGCGACACCGCGTATAGGAACGGCGCCTGCCCAGACGACAGCCGCTCCTGATAGGAGAGACCCGACCACGCAACGCTGGTGCCCGGGATCTGCGCGGCGAGCTCCTCCATCCGCTGCATCGCCTCGCCCGAGCTCTGCCCGGGTGCGGGCTGGCCCTCGATCTCGAACGCCGGCACGCCCTGGAAGCGCGAGACGGTGGTCGGCGTGGTCGCCCAGCTCGTGCGTGCGAAGGAGGAGAAGGGGGCCATCTGCCCGTCGCCGGTGCGGACGAACCATTCGTCGATGTTGGACGGCGCCGCACGATATGGGGCATCGCCCTGGACATAGACGCGCTTGACGCGGCCGCGATCGATGAAATCATTGACGTAGCGGCCGCCCCAGGCGGTCGAGAGGGTCGTGTTGACGTCGCTCTGCGCGATGCCCAGCGCGGCGACCTTCTGCTGATCGATGTCGACGTTAAGGGTCGCCACGTCGGGAAGATCGGTGAGGCGCACGGCGGCAAGCACCGGATCGGCATTGGCCGCTGCGATCAGCTTGTCGCGCGCAGCGGCGAATTGCTCGCGCGACATGCCGCTCGAATTCTGGAGCTGCATCGTGAAGCCGCTCGACTGGCCGAGGCCGCGGATCGCGGGCGGAACGAGCGCGAAGACCTGCGCGTCGCGGAAGTTGCGGAACGCGCTGGTCGCCCGCTGCATGATCGCGTCGGCGCTGTTTTCCTTGCCCTTGCGCTCGTCCCAGTCGGAAAGATTGAGGAAGCCCTGGCCGGTGTTCTGCCCCGATACGCCGCCGCCCCCGCCGCCGGCGACGGTGAACATGGTCGAGACGTTCTTGCCCTCCTGCTCGCGGAAATAGCGCTCGACGGCCTGCTGGACCTCGGTCGTGCGGGCCTGGGTGGCACCCGCGGGAAGGCGGAACTGCACGCGCGCGGCGCCCTGGTCTTCGGTAGGCAGGAAGCCGGTCGGCAGCCGCATGAACATCAGCACCAGCAGCGCGCAGGTCGCGGCGAAGATCAGCAGGAAGATCCACTTGCGATCGACGACCTTGGTGACGGCGCCCACGTAGCGCTCAACCCCCGCATCGAAGCGGTTGTTGAATCCGTCGCGGGCGCGGGCGAAGAACTGCCCCACCTTGGGGAAGCGGCGTTCGATCCAGCCCTGATGCTCCTGGCTTTTCTGCTTGAGCAGCGTCGCGGTGAGCGCCGGGCTCAGGATCAGCGCGACAAATACCGAGAGCACCATCGCCGAGACGATCGTCACCGAGAACTGGCGATAGATCACCCCCGTCGATCCGCCGAAGAAGGCCATCGGCAGGAACACCGCCGAGAGCACCAGCGCAATCGCGACCAGCGCGACCTGGATCTGGTCCATCGACTGGATCGTCGCCTCGCGCGGAGTCATCTCCGGATTCTCGTGGAGCAGACGTTCCACATTCTCGACCACCACGATCGCGTCGTCGACGAGCAGGCCGATCGCGAGCACGAGCCCGAACAGCGTCAGCGTGTTGATCGAGAAGCCGAGCACGTAGAACACCGCGAAGGTGCCGAGCAGCACCACCGGGACTGCGATCGTCGGGATCAGCGTCGCCCGCCAGCTCTGGAGGAAGACGAACATCACGATCACCACCAGGATGATCGCCTCGATCAGCGTCTTCACCACTTCATCGATCGAGAGCTGGATGAAGGTGGTGGTGTCGCTCGCGAAGGCGAATTCGAAACCCTGGGGGAAACCGCGGGCGATCCGCGTGACTTCGGCCTTCACCAGCTCGGCGGTCTCGAGCGCGTCGGCGCCCGGCGCCAGGCTGATCGCGATCCCTGCGCCCGGATGACCGTTGACGCGGCTCACTGCATTGTAGCTTTCGGCGCCAAGCTCGACCCGCGCCACATCGCTCAGCAGCACCGTGGCGCCGCTCCTCTCTGTCTTGACGATGATGTTGCGAAACTGCGCGGGCGTCTGGAGCCGCGACTGGGCCGTCACGGTCGCGTTGAGCATCTGGGTGTTCGGCTGCGGCTGGCCGCCGATCTCGCCCGCCGCGACTTCGGTGTTCTGCGCCTGGATCGCGCTGATGATATCGCTCGGCATCAGCGAATAGCTCGCCAGCCGATCGGGGTTCAGCCAGATCCGCATCGCATAGGGCGCGCCGAACACATTGGTGTCGCCCACGCCCCGAATGCGCGCGAGCGAATCCTGCATGTTAGACGCCATCCAGTCGGACACGTCCTGATTGGTGCGCCGATCGGTCTCGTCATAGACCCCGACGATCATCAGGAAGTCGGGGTTCGACTTGGTGACGCGCAGCCCCTGCTGCTGCACCTGTTGCGGCAGACGGGTCAGCGCCTGCTGCACCTGGTTCTGCACCTGCACCTGGGCGATGTCCGGATCGGTGCCCTTCTCGAAGGTGGCGGTGATGTTCACCTGCCCGCGCGAGGTGGAGGTCGAGCTGAAATAGAGCAGCCCGTCGATCCCGGTGAGCTGCTGCTCGATCACCTGGGTGACGCTGTTCTGCACCGTCTCGGCAGAGGCGCCGGGGTACGAGGCGCGGATGTTCACCTGCGGCGGGGCGACGTCGGGATATTGTGCGATCGGGAGCGAGAAGATCGCGCCGATCCCCATCAGCATGACGATGATTGCAAGGACCCAGGCGAAGATCGGTCGGTCGATGAAGATACGCGACATGGAAGCTCAGTTGCCCTTCGCCTTGGCCGCGCCGCCTTGCGATTGCTGCTGCGCCTGAATGCGCTGCGGCGTGCTCGCCGGCACTGGCCGGATATCGGCGTCGGGGCGCAGGCTTCCGGTCCCCTGCACGATCACCTTGTCGCCGGGCGCCAGCCCCTGCGTCACCACCCAGTTTGCGCCCTGGGTCCGCTCGGCGATCACGGTACGCGCCACGGCCTTGTTGCCCGGCCCGACGACATAGACCGTCGCGTTGCCGCGCGGATCGCGCGAAACCGCTGCCTGCGGCACCAGGATCGCGCTCGTGTTGATCGCCTGATTGAACACTGCGCGGGCGAACATGCCGGGGAGCAGCAGTCCCTCGGGATTGGGGAAGCGCGCGCGCAGCGTGACGGTGCCAGTGTTGGCATTGACCATCACTTCGGAGAATTCGACCGTGCCGGCATGGCCATAGTCGCTGCCGTCCTCGAGCTTGAGGCGCACCTGCGCGCTGGCCGGCGCGACGCCGCCCTGTGCCAGCGCTTTGCGCAGCGCGAGCATATCGGCGCTCGATTGCTGGATATCGACATAGATCGGGTCGAGCCGCTGGATCACCGCCAGCGGATCGGCCTGGTTGGTGGTGACCAGCGCGCCTTCGGTCACCAGCGTGCGGCCGATGCGGCCGGTGATCGGCGCGGGCACGCGCGTGAAGCGCAGGTTGATCTGCGCGCTCTGGAGCTGGGCGCTGTTCTGCGCGACCGCGGCTTGCGCTTGGCGCGCCTGCGCCGCAGCGTCGGTATAATCCTGCTTGCTGACCGCCTCCATCTCGGCGAGCGGCCGGTAGCGATCGGCGCGGATCCGCGCGGCCTCGGCAGTGGCGCGCGCGCTCTGCAGATTGGCCTGCGCTTCGGCCGCCGCGGCCTGATAGATGCTCGGGTCGATCTGGTAGAGTGTCTGCCCGGCGCGGACGATCGATCCCTCGCGGAACAGGCGCTTCTGGATGATGCCGGCGACCTGGGGCCGCACCTCGGACATCTGGAAGGCAGTGACACGGCCCGAAAGTTCGGCGGGCACGGGTACGTCGGTGGCCTGCACCACCACATAGCCGACCTGCACCGGGCCCGATTGTCCGCGGCCCTTCTTCTCGGCCTCGCCGCTGCCGGCGCAGGAAGTGAGAATCAGCGCCGTCGCCAGCAGGGCGAGGCGCGTCCGGTTCGAATGCGTCGAAAGCTTCAGCTTCAATTCGTAGATCCGCTCTGCGCGCCCGAACGGGCGCCGTTCAGTCCGAAACCCGCCATAGGCCGCGGGCCGCGCGGCTTCTATCGAAGAAATGTATCAGAATATGTCAGAAAGCGCGAAAGGCCGCCTCCCGCGGGGGAGACGGCCTTTCCATTGCCGGCCGCTGCGGCGAGCGGCAGCTTTTGGTGCCTCAGGCGGCGGCTGCGCCGGGGCGAGCCGAGGCCTGAACGGGCGCCGCAGACGGCAACTGACAATGAGACATCGGATCACCTCCTTCCATCTTGTTGAACGATCACGGGAATATGGGAGGGGTGCGGGGGATTTAAAGATAGTGGCGAAACCCCCGCGAACCCCTTAGTAACCCGCCCGCAATGGCACGTATCGAAACCCCCAAGCGCATCCGGGGCACCCAGGACATTTTCGGCGAGGAGCAGCGGCGCTTCGCGCAGGTGCTCGACACGTTCGAGCGCGTCCGCAGGCTCTATTGTTTCCAGCGGCTCGAGATCCCGATCTTCGAGGCGACGGGCGTGTTCGCGCGCTCGATGGGGGAGACCAGCGACGTCGTCTCGAAGGAGATGTACACCTTCGAGGACCGCGGCGGCGATTCGATCACGCTGCGACCCGAATTCACCGCCGGCATCGCGCGGGCCTATATCACCGAAGGCTGGCAGCAGTTCGCGCCGCTCAAGCTCGCGACCGCGGGCCCCGTGTTCCGCTACGAGCGCCCGCAGAAGGGCCGTTTCCGCCAGTTCCACCAGATCGATGCCGAGATCATCGGTGCGGCGGAGCCCGCCGCCGACGTCGAGCTGCTCGTCCTCGCCGACCAGCTGATCCACGAGCTCGGCATCGCCGAAGGGGTGACGCTACAGCTCAACACTTTGGGTGACGCTGCAACGCGCGACGCCTGGCGTGAAGCACTGGTCGCGCATTTCGAGAAGCACCGCGGCGACCTTTCCGAGGACAGCCTGACGCGGCTCGACAAGAATCCGATGCGCATCCTCGATTCGAAGGATCCGCGCGACCGGCCGATCGCCGACAGCGCACCCGACATCGACGCGTATCTGACCGAGGAGGCTGCGGCCTTCTTCAAGGCAGTGACCGACGGGCTCGACGCGGCGGGGGTGAAGTGGACGCGCAACAGCCGGCTGGTGCGCGGGCTCGACTATTATCGCCACACGGCATTCGAGTTCGTCACCGATCGGCTCGGCGCGCAGGGCACGGTGCTCGCGGGCGGGCGTTATGACGGACTGATCGGCTCGCTCGGCGGGCCCGAGACTCCGGGCGTGGGCTGGGCGGCGGGCGTCGAGCGGTTGGCGATGTTGATTGCGGAGCCGGCGGTCGAGAACCCTGACGTGATTCTGGCAATTGAGGACGATCACGCGATTGGTGACGGGCAGCGGCTGTTGAAGGCGCTTCGTGCGGACGGGCTTTCCGCAGATATGATCGCCACGGGATCGCCGCGGAAGCGCTACGACAAAGCCGCGAAGATTTCGGCGAAGGTGCTGGTCTCGATCAATCGCAGGGACGGCGAGACCGTCGTCAACGCCCGGTCGGCAACCCCCACGGAGGTGCTCGATCACGTGCAAGCGATCCTGCGCCAGCTCGGGGGGGCATAGGTCATGCGCAACTTCGTCATCCCGGCGGAAGCCGGGATCTCGTGCAGTATGCTGCTCGGGATCGGTTTGCCTCCTGAGACCCCGGCTTCCGCCGGGGTGACGAGTTCCTCGTCATGATCTCGATTCCCGCCGACCGCATTGCCGCGATCGAGGCGCGGCGCGATGAGCTTCAGGCGCAGATGGCCACCGGCGATCTGGCCGGCGACAAGTTCGTCCAGCTCTCGAAGGAATATGCCGAGCTCGAGCCGGTCGCCGAGGCGGCGGGCGAGGTGCGGCGGCTGCGCCAGGAGGCCGAATCGCTGGCCTTCATGACGCAGGATTCGGACGCCGAGCTGCGTACGATGGCCGAGGAGGAGCTCCACGCCAATCGCAACGCGCTAGAGGTGGCCGAACGCAAGCTCGCGCTCGCGCTGCTGCCGCGCGACGCCGCCGACGAGCGCCCCGCGATGCTCGAGATTCGCGCCGGTGTGGGTGGCGACGAGGCTGCGCTGTTCGCCGGCGATCTGCTGCGCATGTACCAGCGATATGCCGATCGCATGGGGTGGCGCGTCGAGCTGATCTCGGCTTCCGAATCCGAAGCCGGCGGTTTCAAGGAAATCGTGCTCGGCATCACCGGCGTCGGGGTGTTCGCCAAGCTCAAGTTCGAGAGCGGCGTCCACCGCGTCCAGCGCGTGCCGGCGACCGAGGCGGGCGGGCGCATCCATACGTCGGCAGCGACGGTTGCGGTGCTTCCCGAGGCGGAGGAAGCCGATATCAGGATCGACGACAAGGATCTGCGCATCGACATCTATCGTGCCTCGGGACCTGGGGGGCAGGGGGTCAACACCACCGATTCGGCCGTGCGGATCACCCATTTGCCCACGGGCACGATCGTCATCCAGCAGGACGAGCGCTCGCAGATCAAGAACAAGGCCAAGGCGATGAAGGTGCTCCGCACCCGCCTATATGAGGCCGAGCGCGAGCGGCTCGCCGCCGAACGCACCGGCGCGCGCCGCTCGATGGTCGGCTCGGGCGACCGATCCGAGCGCATCCGCACCTATAATTTCCCGCAGGGCCGCGTGACCGATCACCGGATCAACCTGACTCTCCACCGCCTGCCCGAGATCATGGAAGGCGAAATGGACGAGCTGATCGGCGCACTGGTCGCGCAGGACGAAGCCGACCGGCTGGCGCAGCTGGATGGGTGATTTCTCCCCTCCCGCTTGCGGGAGGGGCCGGGGGTGGGCGCCCGCCATCCTGCCGGCGAGCCGCGCGTGGTGAACGGGCGCCCACCCCCCAACCCCCTCCCGCAAGCGGGAGGGGGAGTTCGTGCGGCCCTTGCCGCCGCCACTCGCCAGCTCAGCGCCGCCTCCGACACGCCCCGCCTCGATGCCGAGCTGCTGATGGCGCACGCGCTGGGTGTTAGCCGCGAGCAACTGCTGCTCCGCCACCTCGACGACAACATTCCCGACAGTTTCGACGCACTCGTCCGCCGCCGCCTCGCGCACGAGCCTGTCGCCTATATCACCGGCACCCGCGCCTTCTGGACGATCGACCTCCAGGTCGGCCCCGGCGCGCTCGTCCCCCGTCCCGACAGCGAGACATTGATCGAAGCTGCGATCGCCTATTTCGGCGACCGGGCTCCCGCCACCATCCTCGACCTCGGCACCGGTCCCGGCACGCTGCTGCTCGCCGCGCTCGATCAATGGCCCGATGCGCGCGGGCTGGGTGTCGACGCCTCTGAAACCGCGCTCGGCTATGCCCGCGCCAATGCCGACCGGCTCGGAATGGCCGCGCGCGCCGTGTTTCGCCTGGGTGACTGGGCCGAGGGGCTGGACGAACGGTTCGATCTGATCCTCGCCAATCCGCCCTATATCGGGACCGACGAGCCGCTTCCTCCCGAGGTGCGCGACCACGAACCTGCCTCCGCGCTCTTCGCCGGCGCCGATGGACTCGACGATTATCGCCGCATCGTCCCCCAGCTTCCCGGTCTGATTGCCCCCGGTGGCTGCGCGCTGCTCGAGATCGGCCATACCCAGGCCGGAGCAGTTTCTTCGCTGGTGCAGCAACATGGGTTAACGCCCAGCGTCTATAAGGATCTGGGCGGGCGTCCCCGCGCGATACGGCTCACTTGAATGCGGGGCGCACGACCCCATATTTCCGCTTGGAGATTGGTGCGGCACGGGCTAAGAACAGCGCCGGGGCAAGGCACTTTCAACCAAGTCGTTGAAATTTGGGGCTGTGGCCCACTCCAACCATGCGAGCCGCTGCAGTCCGGCGGCCGTGGCGGGCGGTAGCGCCGGGATCCGGCGCATGCCGCAATTGTAACGTGCATCCGGGACCCCGAATTGGATCGACGGACGGCTTAAACAGACAGGACAGACAAACCTTGATGAACAATCGTCAAGCCGGCCGCCGTCGCGGCCGCGGCGGACAGCAGCGCCAGGGCGGCGGCAGCCCCAACCCGGGCAACGGCAACCGCATCGACAATCGCGCGCGCGGCAATGCGGCGCAGCTGCTCGAAAAATACAAGAACCTCGCCCGTGACGCGCAGATGCAGGGCGATCGGGTCAACACCGAATATTATCTCCAGTTCGCCGATCACTATTTCCGCGTGCTGAGCGAGACCCGCTCGCGCTTCGAGGAGCAGAATCCGCAGCGTCGCCAGCGCGACGATGCAGACGGCGAGGACGAGGATTTCGAGTTCGAAGCCGAGGGCAACCGCGTCGACGAGCCGCGCGAGGAGCGTCAGCAGCGCGAACCGCGTCAGGATCGCGAGCCGCGCGAAGGCCGCCGCGAGCGCGAAAGTCGTGAGCGCGACGATGGACGCCGCAACGGCCGCGCCAACGGCAACGGCAATGGCAATGGCTATGCCAACGGCCATCGTTTCGAGAACGAGGACGAGGGCGTCGATGCTTCGGCTCCCGAGCCCCGTCGCGAAGAGAGCGAAGAGCGTCAGGATCGCGAGCCGCGCCGCCGCACCCGCACGCGTCGCGAGACGGCCCCGGCCGAAGCCCCGCAGGGCATTGATGCCGCAATCCTCCCGCCTGCTTTCGGGATCGAGGCGAATGCCGATGCCGATGCCGAGGAGGCGCCCAAGAAGCCGCGTCGCCGTCGCGTCGCCAAGAGCGACGACGTCGAGGCGCCGCCAGCGGCTTGATCTCCGGTTAACCGCGTCGGGTTAGCCCTTCGCGCTGAACTGCAAGCATCCTCCTCCGGAACGGCCCCGGGGGAGGATGCTTTGCGTTGGACGGCCTTTTGGGGGCTAATCGAGCTCGATCTCGTCCCGCAGCCTATCCTCGACGCGTTCGTCATGGCCGCTCCCCGAACTCAGGAACATCAGCCCCATCAGGGCGGCTGTGAGCATCATCGTCAGAAACACGCCCAGGAAGGTCGCGCTTGCGGTCACGAAGTTGAGCTCGCCGAGCGACCAGTAGAGCAAGGCTTCCGCCACCAGTGCCGTGATCAATGAGACCAGTGCCATCCACCCGAGGATGCGGCGGAACCGGCCCCAGGCGAAAGCCGCATATTCGGGATCGTCCAGATCGCGCCGGTCCTCGTCCATGGTTTTGCAATTGGGTGCGATTCGTGGGAGAAACAACCGCCTGAACCCGAACGTGGAGACGTGCGATGACGATCGCGGCAATCCTTGGGGGAAAAGGGCACGAAGTGGTCTCGATCGACGGAGACCGCTCGGTGGCGGACGCGGTCGCGCTGCTCGCGTCCCGCCGGATCGGCGCAGTGCCGGTGATGGACGGCACCCGGGTGGCCGGGGTCTTTTCAGAACGCGATGTGATCTACTGCCTCGAGCGCGAAGGCGCGGTGGCGCTCGATCGGCGGGTCCGCGAAGTGATGACGTCGCCCGCGATCACCGTTGCGCCGGACGATTCGGTTCTGGGAGCGCTCTCGCTGATGACGCAGCGGCGGATCCGTCACTTGCCCGTGCTCGAGAACGGCCGGTGCATCGGGATCGTCTCGATCGGCGACCTGGTCAAATACCGGATCGACCGGATCGAGTCCGAGGCGGAGGCGATGCGCGCCTATATCCAGACTGTTTGAGCGTGCGTTGTGGGTGAAGGCACGGCCTGCACGAGGCGAGTCGAGCGCCCGATTCGATCCGGCACCGCTGATTCGTCTGCACCGGCCTTCATACGGGCCCGGAACGTCGGCACGGTGAAAACCATGGATTTCTGCGGATTTCGGCGTCTGTTGCAGGAAAAAGACAGAAAATTCCAAATGCCTGTTGACGCCTGCGAACCCCCCACATATATGCCCCTTCACCGCGGCGCTGCGGGCCACTGAAACGGCCCACCAGCGACACGGTCATCAAAAACTAGGCGCCAGGTCGCCCCGAGAAAAAGGGGAAGGACAGGGCGTCGGTCTTTTGCGCTCTTTGAAATTGTTGAATAGATGAAGGGACATGTGGGCGGCGGCTCGGTGTCTGGGCGGCTTCTGGGCGTCT